>NZ_CP109427.1:4887416-6109270 GCF_036250695.1 Streptomyces sp. NBC_01497
TACGCGTTCGCCGGGTCGTCCTGGAGCCTGGACACCCGGCTGCGGCCGGCGCTCGGCCGCTACGGCCGGCTGTGCGGCAGGCCGGCGGGCTGAGCGCCGGCCGCCCGTACGTCCTTCCCGCACCTTCGCGGTCCCCGCGCGTTCTCCGCCGTCGTTCACCGTCGTTCCGTCGTACTTCCGAACGGGCCGCAGGACATGCCTCATCGTCCTGCGGCCCGTACGCGCGCGCCGCGCTGCTGACGCCCCGCGACCTCGCGCGGGCGGCGCCGGGAGGACACAATGGCCCCCGGTCCCTGCCCGCAGCGACGGAAGGCCCTCCCATGTCCCCGCAGTCCCCGCAACCCGTCCCGGAGAACCGGCAGGCCCCCGGCGTCCCGACGCGTCCGGACTCCGGCCCCGAGGGCGGGGGGCCCCGCAGGGAGCGCGGGCCCGGCGGATACGCGGCCGGCCCCGAACGGGCGCGGGACGACGAGGTCTTCGAGCAGTACCGACCGCTCCTGACCGGGCTCGCCTACCGGCTCCTCGGCAGCATGTGGGACGCGGAGGACATCGTCCAGGACGCCTACCTGCGCTGGACGCGCACCGACACGGCCACCGTCCGCGAGCCGCGCGCCTTCCTCGCCACCGTCACCTCGCGGCTGGCCCTCGACCAGTTGCGCTCAGCCCGCGTCACGCGTGAGGCGTACATCGGCCCGTGGCTGCCCGAACCCGTACCCACCGGTGAACTCGGGCCGCTCGACACGGCCGAGCTGCGCGACACCGTCTCGTACGCCACCGTGCACCTGCTCCAGCGGCTCTCGCCGCCCGAACGCGCGGTGTTCGTGCTGCGGGAGGCGTTCGCGCTGCCGTACGAGGACATCGCCGGGGTGGTCGGCGGCTCGGTCGCGGGCTGCCGGCAGACGTACCACCGGGCGCGCGGCCATCTCGACCGGGACGACAAGCGGTTCACGGCGTCGCGGGAGGACCATGTCCGGCTCCTCGAACGCTTCCTGACCGCCGCGACCAGCGGCGACCTCTCCCAACTGACCGCTCTGCTCAGCGAGGACGTCGTCTCCTGGAACGACGGCGGCGGCCGGGTGCGTGCCGCGCTGCGGCCGATCAGGGGCCGCAAGAAGGTGGTCGCGTTCCTCTCGGCGCTCGCGGGCCGCCACACCGTCTCGGTGGACTCGCTCGTCGACGTCAACGGCGCCCCGGCCCTCTGGCTCGGCGCGGACGACCGGCAGCAGTGCCTGACCCTGGACATCGGCGAGGGGGGCGTGGTGCGGGGCATCTACATCGTCCTCAACCCCGACAAGCTGACCCGGGTGCGGGCGGCGGCGGGGGCCTGACGCCCGCCGCGTCCAGCACCCGGCCCGCGCGGCACGCGGGCGAACTCCCGTTTCCGGGGGGTGGGTACGTGCGCCGGGGCGCCGGGCCACCGGGCCCGACCGACCCCAGGACGTCAGCCCCCGGAGTCCGGCCGACTCCGGGACGTCAGCCCCCGGAGTCCGACCGACCCCGGGACGTCAGCCCCCGGAGTCCGACCGACCCCGGGACGTCAGCCCCCGGAGTCCGACCGACCCCGGGACGTCAGCCCCCGGAGTCCGACCGACCCCGGGACGTCAGCCCCCGGAGTCCGGCCGACTCCGGGACGTCAGCCCCCGGAGTCCGGCCGACTCCGGGACGTCAGCCCCCGGAGTCCGGCCGACTCCGGGACGTCAGGCCTCCGGTGACGGGTTCTCCGCGCCGTCCGGCGCCGCCGCTCCGGCCGCCCCGGCGGCCCGTACCGCCCAGCGCTGCTCCACCTTCGCGAAACGCCAGTACGCGAGCGCCGCCGCCCAGACCGCCACGAACAGGCCGACGATGAGGTAGCCCACGTTGCCGAGGTCGAGCCCCGCCACCCAGTCGGTGACCCCGTCGCGCAGGCCGAGCTTGTCGTGCAGGACGCCGACGAGTTCGATCGTGCCGATGAGGAACGCCACCGCGATCGACAGGCCCGTGATCGCCAGGTTGTAGAAGACCTTGCGGACCGGATTGGCGAACGCCCACTGATAGGCGAAGTTCATGAACGTGCCGTCGAGCGTGTCGAACAGGCTCATACCCGCCGCGAACAGCAGTGGCAGGCTGACGATCGCGTACCAGGGCAGCCCGGCCGCCGCCCCGCTGCCCGCCATGACCATCAGGGTGACCTCGGTGGCCGTGTCGAAGCCGAGTCCGAACAGGAAGCCCAGCGGGTACATCTGGCCGGGCCGGGTGATGGAGCGGGTGAAGCGCTTGAGGATGCGGTTCATGAAGCCGCGCGAGTCCAGGTGCGCCTCCAGCTCCGCCTCGTCGAACCGGCCCTCGCGCATCGCGCGGAACACCCGCAGAATGCCCGCGAGCGCCACCAGGTTGAGCGCCGCGATCAGGTAGAGGAAGCCGCCGGAGACGGACGTGCCGACGGTGCCCAGCGTCCTGTGCGTGCCGGAGTCGTCGTCCATCAGGATCCCGGCGAGGTGCGCGCCGCCCGCGACGAGCGCCGCCATCGCCACGACGACACTGGAGTGGCCGAGCGCGAACCAGAAGCCCACGGAGACGGGCCGTTTCCCGTCGGCCATCAGTTTCCGCGTGGTGTTGTCGATGGCGGCTATGTGGTCCGCGTCGAACGCGTGCCGCATGCCGAGGGTGTACGCGGTGATGCCGAGGCCGATCCCGAAGGCCTGCGAACCCACCTCGTAGTGGTGCGGGACCACCAGTAGGAACAGGACGCCGAACGCGACGACATGCAGCGCGGCTATCACCGCCAGCAGGCCCGCCGTGCGGACGGTGTCCTCGCGCCGCCAGGCGAAGGGCCCCGATGTCCGCGCGGACGCGTCCCTCGGGGCGGACATGGACGTGGGCACGCTCAACTCGGTCACGCTCCAGCACCTCGTGGATCAACTCGTGAGATGCCGTGGCCGGTCTCCTGGCTGACGGGTCCGCCGGCGCGCGCGGCAGCACCGCGTACGCAGGCACGCTCTCCGTCCGGCCTTCCCGGTCGCCCTGGGGCGGCCAGTGGCCTGGGTACCGCGGACGGGGAGCTTCCCGATCACAGTGGCGAGGGCCGCTCCGGCCTCGGACCTCACTGGTCCTCACCGGTCTTCCCGTGCACCACGGCCCGGCCACAGTACGGTTCGCGCAGATCGCTTGCAAGATTGCACAGATGCGCAGGTGTGGAAGATCACAAGGGCGAGCGGCGCGCGCCCCGCGGCTGAGACAATCGGCCCCATGCATCTCGTACCGGCCGAGCGCGCGGATCACCGGATCATCGACGGACACCTCGTCTGCGACGCCATCGCCGCCATCGGAGAGCCCGACGACGTCCACGCGGCCGCGGACCGCTTCTCGCTCCTCGCCGAGCCGGGGCGGCTCGCGCTGCTGCTCGCCCTGCGGGGAGTGGGCCCGATGGCCGTGTCGGACCTGGCCGTCGCCACCGGCATGAAGGACCCCGCCGTCTCCCAGGCGCTCAGACTGCTGCGTTCCGCGGGCGTCGTCGCGGGCGCGAGGGACGGCCGCATCGTGCGCTACCGCCTCGTCGACACCGCCCTGGCCGCACTGCTCGACCAGGTGCGGCCCGCCCAGCCGGCCGAGCCGCCGCACGCGGACCAGCACACCCACGGGACGCGGCCGGCGCTGCCCGCCCCCACGGGCGCGGGCGCCGCCACCAACTGAGCGGGCCCTGACGGACGGTGGCGGAGGCCACCGGGGCGTACGGGCTCAGCCGTCCTGGGCTGCCGTCAACTCCCCGGTGCCGTGCGGGCGGCGAACAGAAGCCGTTATCACCAGGGCAGTTCGCCCTCCGCACTGACGAACCGGGGGCCCGGCGCGCGGTCGTCCACGGCCGCCCCCACGATCGTCGACGCCCCCTCCGTCACGTGCCGGAAGCCCCGGTGCCCGTTGAGGTCGGTGGCGGTGTAACCCGGGTCCACGACACGGAACCTGACGTCGGGGCAGGTCTGCTCGTACAGCAGTGTCAGCATGTTCAGGGAGGCCTTCGACGAGGCGTACGCGGGGAACGGGGCCCACCCCGGCACAGCCGTGCGCAGCTCCGGGTCCGCCGTGAGGCCGACGGAACCGAGCCCGCTGCTGACGTTCACGACGACCGCGCCGGGGCCCGACAGCAGGGGCAGGAACGCGTGGATGGTCCGTACGGGCCCGAAGACGTTCGTCTCGTAGACCCGGCGCAGTGTGTCCGCCGCCGACTCGTCGGGGCCCGCGACGGCGCCGGTGATGCCCGCGTTGTTGATGAGGAGGTCGACACGTCCGGCCTCGGCGCGCACCACCTCGGCGGCGGCGCGCACAGAAGCGTCGTCGGTCACGTCGATCAGCAGCGGTCGGGCGCCCAGTTCCGCCGCGGCGCGCTTCCCGCGCTCGGCGTCGCGTGCCCCCAGATAGACGGTGTGGCCCCGCTCGATGAGCAGGCGGGCGCTCTCGTGGCCGAGGCCCTTGTTGGCTCCGGTGATGACGGTGATGTTGCTGGTGTGGTCGGTCATGGCGTCCACACTCCGCCGGTCCGCCGCCCCCCGACAGAGACCTCTTCGGCGTGGGGACCGGGCAGCGGGGGGACCGGCAGTACCAGGCTGTCGCGGCTCCGGCCGCCGATACTGGACGGGTGAGCGAAGAACCGCACAGTGCCCGGGTCACCGCCGCCGGGACCGGCCACGGTGACCTCGGCCGCGCCCTGCGGCACTGGCGCGACCGCACCCGCCCCGACGACGCCGGCCTGCCCGCCCGGCTGACCTCGGGCACCCGCCGGGCCCCCGGCCTGCGCCGCGAGGAACTCGCGCAGCTCGCCGGGCTCTCCGTCGACTACGTCGTACGGCTGGAACGCGGGCGCGCCACCTCGCCGTCCCCCCAGGTCCTGCACGCCCTCGCCCGCGCCCTGCGGCTGACGCCCACCGAGCGGGACCACCTGTTCCTGCTCGCCGGCCAGGCCCCACCGCCGGACGGGCAGGTGTCCCCGTACATCCCGCCGACCGTGCAGCGCCTCCTCGACCAACTGGGCAGGACGCCGCTCGCCGTGCACGACGCCTACTGGAACACCGTCTCGTGGAACCCGCTGTGGGCGGCCCTCGTCGGCGATCCCTCCGCCTTGCGGGGGCGCGAACGCAGCGTCGCCTGGCGGCACTTCGCCCAGCTGCCCGGACGCGTCACGCACGAGCCGGATCAGCGGGAACGCTTCGAGACGGCCCTGGTGTCCGACCTGCGCTCCTCGACCGCCCGCTACCCGGACGATCCGGAGCTGCGCCGGCTGATCGCGGACCTCCGTCGCGTGAGCGCGCGCTTCGAGGAGCTGTGGGAGTCGCACGTCGTCGGCTTCCACAGCGCCGACCACAAGACGGTCCACCACCCGGACCTCGGACCCGTGAGCGTCGACTGCGACACGCTCACCGTCCCGGGCAGTGACCTGCGTATCGCGGTGTACTCGGCGCCGCCCGGATCGCGGACGGCCCAGCAGTTCGCGCTGCTGGCCGCCATCGGGACGCAGGACATGTCACCGGCGCCGCGCGACTGACGAGGCCGGGGCGGCACGCCGGGGCGGGAGGCTTCGCCGGTGCGTGCGTCCCGGACTTGGTCACCCCTCGCGGCCGAGCCGGGCCCGCGTCACTCCGTAGCCGCCGTGCACACCGACCGCAGCGCCGTCCCCAGCGCCTCGCGGTGCAGCGCGTCGAGGCGGTGCGCGGCGGCGCCCGAGGCGGCGGCCTCCGCCAGGGCGGCGG
This sequence comes from Streptomyces sp. NBC_01497, assembly GCF_036250695.1. Taxonomy (NCBI): domain Bacteria; kingdom Bacillati; phylum Actinomycetota; class Actinomycetes; order Kitasatosporales; family Streptomycetaceae; genus Streptomyces; species Streptomyces sp. NBC_01497. The sequence continues at coordinate 4,893,134 of NZ_CP109427.1, forward strand.
CGCAGCGCGCGGACGGCCTCCTCGCCCGGTCCGTCGCCACCAGTTCCCGCAGGATCCGCTGCGTGATCGCGTCCAGTTCGGTACGGATCGCGGCGAGGCTCGGGCGCTCCGCCGGCGCCTCGCCGGGATGCGTGTTCCACCGCGCCAGCAGGCCGCGCTGTACGACCTTGCTCGCCGCGATCTGGTCCTCGAAGAACCGTGCCGTCGTGCCGGCATCGAGCCCGAGCTGCTCGGCCTGCTGCCGCACCTTGGCCAGTTCCTGCTCTTCGCGGGCGGGGTCGTCGACGGGCGATCCCGTACCGCGCTTGGCGGCGGCCACCTGGCTGCCGAGTTGGATGCGGCGGATGGCCAGCTCGGTGAGCGGTCCGAGGGGGCCGAGCGATCCTGCCGACCCGAGGGACGCGGCCGCGGCGAGCGCCTCGGGCCCGGACCCGTGTGCTGCGGCCGACGACCCGGCCGGCGCGGCGGCGAGGGCGATCCCGGCGGCGAGGGCCGCGGCGGACAGCAGTGCGGCCCTGCAGGGGAGCCGGAGTGGAGAAGAGGGGGACGGCGGAGCCACAGGAGCGGTCCTTCACGTAGGGGGCCGGTCGGTGCCCGGGGGGCGCCGGACGATCACGTGCATGTTCCACCGGAGCGCGAGCCGAATCCCCCGTACTGCCGGGACCTCGACCGGAACGGGTGACGCGCCCGGACCGCAGTGCCGCGTTGGGAATGAAAACCATTGCCTTCCGGTTGTGGGGCGTGAAGGCGTCGAGCGGAAGGCGGTGGGTGCCGATGAAGGTCAGGAACTCCGTGAAGTCCCTGAAGGCCAAGCCCGGGGCGCAGGTCGTGCGCCGCAGAGGGCGGGTCTTCGTGATCAACAAGAAGGAGCCGAGGTTCAAGGCCCGCCAGGGCTGACCTCGCTTCAGGCGTGAGGGGCGTCCCGACGGGACGCCCCTCACCCATGTGCGGTACGCGGGAGCGGCACCCGCCGGTCGTCGCGGTCGGACAGCCGCTACGTGGGAGCGGCGCCCGCCGGTTGTCGCAGTCGGACAGCCGCGGCGCGGGAGCGGCACCTGCCGGTTGTCGCAGTCGGACAGCCGCGGCGCGGGAGCGGCACCTGCCGGTCGTCGCGGTCGGACAGCCGCGGCGCGGGAGCGGCACCTGCCGGTTGTCGCGGTCGGACAGCCGCGGCGGGGGCGCGGCACCCGCCGGTCGTTGCGGTCGGACAGCCGCGCCGAGGGGGCGGACCGGCGCAGGAGTGAGGTGCCGGTTCAGGCCGCGGGGTCGGCGTACGACCGCGCGGAGCGCTCGCCGTTCAGCACGATGCTGTTGCGTCCCGGGGGAGAAGGCAGCGCGGCGGCCCGGTCCAGCAGGGGCCCGAGGACGCCGCAGCCATGCGTGCCGGGAGCGGCGAAGGTGACGTCCTCGATGGCGGTCGTGCTGTCCGGGGATGCCGGCTGGAAGACCAGGTGTACGGGGTCGGCGTCGTCGCCCGCGCGGCACCCGGACGGCAGCCCGGGGCCGGAGAGGGTGAACGTCAGATCCAGTTCGCCGACACGCGTGGCGTCGCTGAGGAAGTCGAAGTGACCCGCGTACCGGGCGGTGAGGGTGAACGGGCTCCTCCCCACCCGTATCGGCGTGGCGGACAGGCCGCCCCACACCTGCTCGTGGTGGCCGTCGACCGTGCCCTCGGCGTGGGTGACGGTCATGGGTGCCGCGATCGGCACGTCGATCCGGCCGAGGGTGAGGTGCCCGGTGGCGGACATGACCTCGCAGCGCCAGGCGGCGGGGTCGGCCCCGGCGGGCAGGGCGGAGCGCGGCGGGCACGCCGCGAACGACGCGGCGGGGGATGCGGACGGGGATGCGGCGGGACGGTCCTGACCGACGGGGCCGCCGGCGAGGAGGGCGAGGGAGGCGTAGGCGAGTGCGGTGGTCACGAACATGGCGACTCCAGGAGAGGACGGCGGGACCGGCCCCGGAAGGGTCCGGCCGTTCGACGGACGGGCCGACCCGGGGGCGCCGGGAGGCTGGGGGCGCCGGGAGGCCGGGGCCCGAGCTTCGAGCTTCGAGCCTCGCAGATGTTTCTCTGCAGAGAAAGGTCTGCAGAGAAAATTCTGTGATCTGACGCAAGGCCTCTAGGCTGAACCGCATGACGCACCCCCCGCAGCAGCCCGACCCGGCCCCGGCCGACCCGGCCGCGCCGCGCGCGACGGCCCCCAGGCCTTCATCGACCGGAGCGGCGGCCCCCGGGTCCTCATCCGCTCGGGGAGCGGCCCCGGACTCCTCATCGGCCAGGGCAGTGGCCCCACCGTCCTCATCGGCGGGCGGGACGGACCCGGGGCCTTCACAGGTGGAAGCGGCGACGGACGGGCCGGAGCTGCGGCGATCGCCCCGTCCCTCGCCGGTCCCCGCGACGGAGACCAGTACGGTCACCATGAAGGCGCTCGCCCACCCGCTGCGTCTGCGCGTCCTGCGTCACCTCTCGACCAACGGCCCGGCCACCTCGACCACCCTCGCGGCGGCGCTCGGGGAGAACACCGGGACGCTCAGCTACCACCTGCGCCGCCTTGAGGGCGGCGGACTCATCGAGGACGCACCGGACCACCCATCGGGCCGGGAGCGCTGGTGGCGGGCGGTGCGCGGGCTGGACATCAGGCGAGCCCCCGGCGCCGGGGCGAGCACGGAGGAGCGAACGGCGGCGGCCGAACTCGACGTGCTGCGCGCCGCCGACGACCGCGCCCTCCTCGACCGCTTCCACGCCGAGGAGGCCACGGGGGAGGGATGGCTGCGCGGCTCGCGGAGCATGAGTCACCTGACCAGGGACGAGCTGAACGCCTTCCACGACGCGTACCTGGAGCTTCTGGGCCGCTTCTCCCGCGGCCCGGAGGACGCGACGCCGGACACCTGCCCCGTACTGCTCCGCTGGTTCGCCCTGCCGTCGGACGCGCCGGACGGTACGGACCGTACGGAGGCCCCGACGGGTGGCGCGGTTCCCACGACGGGCGTACCGAACGTCCCAGGTGCCTCGGAAGGGACGACGGGTGTGCAGGAGGCGGGTGTACGGGACGCTGGCGTACCGGACGCGGACGGGCGCGGCGCGGGCGTACCGGACACGGACCTACCGGACACGGACCTACCGGACGCGACGGCGCACTGAGGCGCGGCGAGAGGGCGGGACGCCCGGGAGTAGAGCCGGAGAGCAGAAGGCGTTGGGGAGCGCAGGGGGAGGGGACCAGAGGCGGCGGGGAGAACGGAGGGGGAGGGGACCAGAGCCGCGGGGGGACGGAGGGGGAGGGGACCAGAGCCGCGGGGGACGGAGGGGGAGGAGGCTCGGCCCACCCGGCTCCGGCGCGGCCCACGGAGCAAAAGGAGGAAGCTCAGCCCGCCCGGCGCCGCCGCCGAGGGTCCTGTGCGGCGCAGTGCACGCAGGTGGTGGCCGCCGGGCGCACCTCCAGCCGCTCCGCGGGGATGGCCTCGCCGCACTCCTCGCAGCGGCCGAAGTCCCCACGGTCCAGCCGCTCCAGGGCCCGGTCCACCTCGGTGAGATGCTCACGCTCCCGCGCCAGCAGCGCTGCGACATGCGCGCGCTCGAACGCGGTGCTGGCCCCCTCCGGATCGTGCTCGTCGTCCACCGCCACCAAGGTGTTGGCCTCGACGATCCCCTCGAATTCGCGCTCCAACGCCGTGATCTGCTCGCGCACGGTCACCCGCTCTTCGCCCAGCCGCGCGCGAACGGAGCCCTCCTCACCCGAGGGCAGACCGGCATTGCGGGACGAATCACTCACATTTGTGCAACGCCACTTCCCCACCGCTCATTCCCCATCCCCTTCCCTCCCTTTCCCTCCCTGGCGTTGGTGGTAGAGCGTCGGTAGCCTGCGGCCCGTTCCCCGCACGGCTCACCTGGGGCGTGGTCCGCGGCCCCTGTCAGGCCGCTCCTGGATGCCCGAGAGGACGATCATGGCTGACACCAACACGATGACCGTGGAGGCAGTCGCCCTCCAGCACTTCCTCGACGCCCAACGGTCCAGTGTTCTCGCGATCATTGACGGGCTCACAGACGAGCAGTTGCGGACTTCGGTCCTGCCGTCGGGGTGGACGCCTCTCGGGCTGATCCAGCATCTGGGTGATGCTGAGCGCCACTGGTTCCAGTCGGTGGCGTGCGGAAGCGCGGTGGACCTGCCGTGGGCCGAGGACGACGACGGCGAGCGGGCGTTCATCTCCAGGCATCCGACCGCGGACGTCCTCGCCTTCTACCGGGACCAGTGCGACCGGGGCAATGCCGTGCTGGCCGCCACACCGCTCGACGCCACGCCCGTCGGGCGGCACGGCGGTGACCTCGACGGCGAGGTCACCGATCTGCGCCGGATCGTTCTCCACATGATCGAGGAGACGGCCCGGCACCTGGGCCACCTCGATGCCGCGCGCGAACTCCTCGACGGCAGAACCGGCCTCGGACCACGCTAGGGCGTGTCACGCTTCCTCACGAGCGGTCCCGGCGAAGCGGAGCGCGGCGGGGGCTCGATCAAGGCCAGGAAGAAACCGGCGACACGGTGGACGTCCGCTGTCACGATCTTCGCCGCACGGTGAACACCCTCGCCGCCTCGGTGCGAGCCCGCGTGAGCGGATGGCCAGGACGGGGCACAGCACGTCCTGGCGACGCTGATCCATCAGCGCGTGGTCAGCGGTCGTGACCGTGAGACCGCGCTGATCGATCCGGTCCGATGGAAGGTGGCGACACGGCGCCCGCTCTCCCGCCGCTACGACGCGTCGTGCGAGTCCTCGTCGGTGATCAGGTGCGAAGTGCCGTCCCCGAGCCCGGGCCAGAACCCGAGCCCCCGCCCGGTCCGTCGACCACGTCGCCGACCTGTGTCGGCGGGCGTCCTGGGTGCCGGGCGGACGAGACGGATCGGGCGCTCGCCGGCTTCAGGGCAATGACCCGGGCCGGGGCCGGCCGCCCGGGACGCTCGGCCACGGGAGCGCTCTCCGTCGGGCTCCCGACTCGGGGAGGTGTGTTAAACAGGGAGTAATCAAAGGGGCATTTTGCAACAGCTCAAGCTCGGAATCATGTCGCAGAGCCGCAAAGAGAACGAGCATCGCCTGCCGATCCACCCAGCGCACTTCGAACGCATCGACGTGGATCTCCAGGCCGGCATCTATGTGCAGACCGGTTACGGAGAGCGCTTCGGCGTCCCGGACAGTCAGCTCGCACCCTTGGTCGCAGGTTTCCGCTCACGTCAGGAGCTGATCGCGGAGTGTGATGTCATCCTGCTCGCCAAACCGATGCACGAGGACCTGGCGGAGCTGCGGGACGGGCAGGTGCTGTGGGGGTGGCCGCACTGCGTGCAGGACGAGAAGGTCACGCAGGCCGCCATCGACCGCAGGCTCACCGTGATCGCCTTCGAGGCGATGCACCACTGGACCCGGGGGGATTCGTTCAACCTGCACGTCTTCCACAAGAACAACGAGCTGGCCGGCTACTCGTCCGTGCTGCACGCCATGCAGCTGATAGGGGCGACCGGTGACTACGGGAGCCGGCGGCGTGCGGTGGTGATCGGCTTCGGCGCCACCGCGCGAGGGGCGGTGACCGCACTCAAGGCACTGGGCGTTCACGACGTGGACGTGCTGACCGCGCGCGGTATCGCCGCCGTCAGCTCACCGATCCACGCAGCCCGGATCGTGCACTTCGACCACGACGAGGCCGACGACACCCTCGACCCGCGGCGCAGCGTCGCGATCACCGAGGACGGACCGGAGCCGCTGGCCGCGTTCCTCGCCGGGCACGACATCATCGTCAACTGCGTGTTGCAGGACACCGCGGCGCCGCTGATGTTCCTCATAAACGAGGACATTCCGAAGCTCGCACCCGGCACCCTCGTCATCGACGTCTCCTGCGACGAAGGCATGGGATTCGCCTGGGCCCGGCCGACCACCTTCAACGACCCGATGTTCACCGTCGGCGACAATGTTCGCTACTACGGCGTGGACCACAGCCCCTCCTACCTGTGGGACGCGGCCACCTGGGAGAACAGCGAGGCGCTGATCCCGTTTCTGCGGCCGGTACTCGAAGGACCGGACGGCTGGGACGGTGACCGCACGATCCGACGAGCGATCGAGATCCGCGGCGGTACGGTCCAGAACCCGGCGGTCCTGGCCTTTCAGCACCGCGCCGAGGAGTATCCGCACCAGTTGATCTGAGTCGGCGTCACCCGGTCGACCCGCGCCTCCGGATGCGGCGGTCGGCCGGGTTCCCACCGCACCGACCACTACGCCGAGGCCGCAACCATCTGCCTTCTACGAGGACGACCCCAGGAGCCGACGGCGCGGGGTCGTCCCGAGGACCGCGCCGCGCATCGCGCCGCCGCCCTTCACCGACTCCGACAGTGCGAGATGTTCGCGGCCTCGGGCATCTCCTGGTACGAGGGCGGAGAGCTCTTTCGCGACGAGCAACGTCCGGCCGGTGGCGCCCCGTAACGTCCACCGATCCCGTCGCCGGCCGGGCGCGTGAAGGAAGGCTGCCGTCGACCGGGGCCGTCAAAAGGCCCCGGACCATGTTCGGTCCGAGGCCTTTTGGCTGGTGCCCTCGGCAGGATTCGAACCTGCGACACCCGCTTTAGGAGAGCGGTGCTCTATCCCCTGAGCTACGAAGGCGCAGCTACAGGGTAGCGGATCTGGTGCCACGGAGACGCTCGGGTTCTCGGGTGCGGCTCCGGCCCGGCGAGCGCGGTAGTGGGTGCTCCGGTGGACGCGGGGTGTTGTCGGGCGGCGCTGGGGAGCATCGCGGGGGTGTCCGGCCAGGGGCAGGTGCTGGATCCCGGTCCAGTGGCGCAGTGGTGGGAGCGAGCGGGACGCGGTCCTTCGCCGATCTTGTCTTGGCGGGAGGACCCGTCCATGTGGTGAACGGAGTGGGGTCGGGCGCCGAGTACGTCGCCGTGCGGGACGGGCGGGTGTTCGCGGTGGGGCGGGGGACGAACGGGCCCGCTGCCCGGTCGCCGCTCCGGCCTCGCTCAGTTCGTGGTTCCCACCCCTGTCAGGCTCGCGCGCAGCGCGGCGATCCGTTGCGTGGCGGCGTCGAACGAGTCGCCCGACAGCGTCCCGTCGGCCAATGCGTCGATCAGTCCGTCGGTCGCGGCCTGCCCCTGGCCGATGTCGCGTGCCGAGCACAACAGCAGGTCCATGCCCGCGCCCGCGGCGAGCACCGCCCGGTTCGCGGTGGTGTACGAACTGCTCAGCGCCTTCGCTTCCAGTGCGTCCGTCACCGTGACCCCGGTGAACCCCAGCCGTCCGCGCAGTTCCTGCTGGATGATCGTCGAGGAGAGGCCCGCCGGGTGCGTCGCGTCCAGCGCCGGGTAGACGGCCCACGACAGCATGACCAGTTTCACGTGCGCGTCGAGCGCCGCGCGGTACGGCGCCTCGTCCACATCGCGCAATTCGGAGAGCGACTGATCGAGCGTGACGGGGCCGAGGTCGGTGTTCGCGCTCGCCGAGGCCGCGCCGAGACCCGGGAAGTGCTTCGCCGTCGCCGCGACGCCCGTGCGCTGTTGCGCGGTGACGAAGGCGCCGCCGAGCGCGCCGACGTCGGCCGGGTCCGTACCGTACGACCGCTGATGGCTGTCCGAGAAGTCGCCGGGCTCGCGGTACACGTCAAGGACCGGGGCCAGGTTGAGGTTCATCCCCACGCCCGCGAGGTTCTGCCCGGCTCCGGTGCCCGCGTCGCGGGCCGCCGACCGCGGATCGGATGCCTCGCCGACCTGCTTCTCCGACAGCTCCGGGGCCCCGGGCAGGCGGCGCACCTGGCCGCCTTCCTGGTCGGTCATCAGGAGGAGCGGAGCCTTCACCGGGCTGCTCTCGTTGGCCTCGACCAACTGGGCAACGACGGCGGCGATCTGGCTCGTGCCGGTGATGTTCTCGCCGAAGAAGATCACCCCCGCTGCCTCACCGCTCCGGATCGCGGTCAGCAGGCTGTCCGGCGGGGTCAGCCCGGGGTACGAGTAGATGATCCGCTGTCCCGCGCGCTGACGTGGGGTGAGCTGCGCGATCGGGTCGGGCAGTGGGAGGCGTCCGTCGCCGGGCAGGCCACGGCGCCGGGCGGAGGCGGCCCGTGCCGGAACGGCGCCGATCGCCATCGAGGCGACGACGGCGCCCGCGGCGGCGAGTACGGTACGGCGGCTGGCGGGGTTGTCGCTGTGCGGAGTGTCCATGGTGGGGTCCTCTTCGCCGGTGGGGGCTGAGCGAGCTAAGGAGCATGGCGCCAGGCCAGGGTGAAGGATTCCTTCAAGCGGCCACAAGAGTCGTGAAAGTTGTTTTCTGCGGAGGGATCGTCGGTCACGGTCTGTCGTGTGCCATATACGAATGGTGACATGCGCCACTGACAATGGGCGCGTCTGCGGGTTCCGCGCGGTCACACCCGGGCCCGTGACCCAGGACGAGCCCTCATCACGCACCGGCCGCGCGGCTGGTCAGCGGCTCGGCCCCGCAGCTGCTCGGCCATTCGGCCCGGCCGGCCGTTCGGCCCGGCCGGTGCGTCGCCGGCCGAGCGGATCGGCCGGCGCGTCCGCTGCGAGTGGATCGGCCGGCGCGTCCGGCGCGAGTGGATCGGCGGGTATATCGGGCGGTCGGCGGATCAGCCGGCATCCGGTCGGCCGCGTCGCAACTCGTGCGCGAGTGCCGCGTAGACGTACTCGCTGCCCCAGCGCTCGCCGTCCAGATCGTTGTCGACGAGATGCGCCTCCCGGCGCATGCCGAGTCTTTCGCAGAGCCGGGACGACGCGGTGTTCTCCACGTCGAGCCGGGCGAAGAGGCGGTGCGTTCCCAGCGTGTCGAACGCCAGGGCCGCGAGCGCACGTGCCGCCTCCGTCGCGTACCCCTGATTGCCGTAGTCGGGATGGAAGGCCCACCCGATCTCGGTCTGCCGCGCGTGCGCGCTCGCGCATTTCAGCACGGTCTCGCCGATCACTCGGGGCTCGCCGGCTCGTGTCACGGCCAGCAGCAGCCGGTCGTCGTCGGTCCGCCAGTCCGGCGGGGCCGATGAGCCGGCGATGACCGCCGCACACTCCTCGCGGGTGCGCGGCGGACGGTAGAGATAGCGGGCGACTCCGGAAAGGCCCTGGTAGGCGTGCATGTCCTCGACGTCGTCCAGCGTGAACGGCCGCAGCACGAGCCGTTCGGTGACCAGGGGCAGGGCATCGGTGAGAACCACTCGTCGGACCCTAGCCCCTGCCGGGTCCCCTGCGCTCCCGGTTTTCCCCAGGCGTTGGGGATGCGATCGAGGAGTCGAGCAGGTAGTTACGACCACTTGATAAGTCTATTGTTACTAAATATGGAAGAAGGGATCGCGGCGCCGAACGGCGAGGATGCCGCACAGGCGGGAGCCGCTCTGCGGCTCGCCGTCGCACGCATCGCCCGGCGCCTCAGGCAGACCCACGCCGTCGGTGACGTGACGCCGTCGGGAGGGTCCGTGCTGGCCAGGCTGAGCAGGGACGGCGCGGACTCGCCGGGATCACTCGCCGAGCTGGAGCGCGTACGCCCGCAGGCGATGGCCGCCACGCTCGCCTCGCTGGAGGAGCGTGGCCTCGTCCGGCGGACCCAGGACGCGGCCGACGGCAGACGGTCGGTCATGACCGTCACGGACGAAGGACGGAAGGTGCTGATGGACCGGCGATCCGAGTCGGTGCAGCGCATGACCGACGTACTCGACCAGGAGTTCACGCCCGAGGAGCGGAGCATGCTCGTCGCCGTGCTTCCTCTGCTCGACCGGCTGGCGGAGCGACTGTGAGCGGCGGCAGTGGTGCCCGCGGCGCGGGTGGCTCGGGTTCGGGTGGTTCGGGGTCGGGTGGGGCCGACGCGTCCGGTGGTTCCAGTGGGGCCAACGCTTCCGCTGGTTCTGGCGGTTCTGGCGGTTCTGGCGGTTCCGGTGCTTCCGGTGGTTCCGGTAACTCCGGTGGTTCCGGCGGTCCGGGGAAGGGTGCCCCGCGCCTCACGCGCGCCGAGCGCATGGGCAGGACCCCGGTCCCCTCCAACTACAAGTGGATCGCCCTCTCCAACACCACACTGGGCGTGCTGATCGCCACGATGGACGCCTCCATCGTGATCATCTCCCTGCCCGCCATCTTCCGGGGCATCGGCCTCGATCCGCTGGCTCCCGGCAACATCGGCTACCTGCTGTGGATGATCCTGGGCTATCTCCTGGTCTCGGCCGTCCTCGTGGTGGTCCTTGGCCGCCTCGGGGACATGTTCGGCCGCGTCAAGATCTACAACCTCGGGTTCATGATCTTCGCCTTCGCGTCGATCGCGCTCTCGCTCGACCCTCTGAAGGGCGGCGGGGGAGCGCTGTGGCTGATCCTGTGGAGAATCGTCCAGGCCTTCGGCGGCTCGATGCTGACCGCCAACTCGGCCGCGATCCTCACCGACGCGTTCCCCTCGCGGCAGCGCGGCATGGCACTCGGCATCAACCAGATCACCGCGCTGGCCGGGCAGTTCCTGGGCCTCCTCGCGGGTGGTCTGCTGGCGGTCATCGATTGGCGCGCCGTGTTCTGGGTCAGCGTGCCGATCAGCGTGACCGGCACGATCTGGTCGTACCTGAGCCTGCGCGAGACTTCTTCGGGCAGGCGCGGCCGCATCGACTGGTGGGGCAATCTCACGTTCGCCGGCGGTGCCGGAATCCTCCTGGCCGGCATCACGTACGGGATCCAGCCGTACGGCGGTGACGCCACCGGTTGGGGAAACCCGATGGTGCTCGGCGGTCTGTTCGGCGGCGTCTTCCTGCTCGCGCTGTTCTGCTTCATCGAGACGCGGGTGAAGGAGCCGATGTTCCAGCTCGCGCTCTTCAAGGTGCGCGCGTTCGCGGCGGGAAACCTCGCCGCGCTGCTGACCGCGATCGCGCGCGGTGGCCTGCAGTTCATGCTGATCATCTGGCTGCAGGGGATCTGGCTTCCCCTGCACGGCTACGACTTCGAGGACACGCCTCTCTGGGCCGGCATCTTCATGCTGCCGCTCACCTGCGGATTCCTCGTCGCCGGACCGGTATCGGGCTACCTGTCCGACCGGTTCGGAGCGCGGCTGTTCTCCACGACCGGCCTGGTCCTCGTGGCGGCGTCGTTCCTCGGCCTGCTCATGCTGCCGGTGGACTTCACCTACTACGCCTTCGCGTTGCTGCTGCTGCTCAACGGCCTGGGACAGGGCATGTTCTCGTCCCCCAACACGTCGTCGATCATGGGCAGCGTGCCGGCCGAGTACCGGGGTGTCGCCTCCGGGATGCGATCCACGTTCCAGAACTCCGGCACGGCCCTGTCCATCGGCGTGTTCTTCTCGCTGATGGTCTCGGGCCTCGCGGCGAAGCTGCCGACGACGCTCAGTGCGGGGCTCCAGGGCCAGGGGGTACCGGCGGGCACGGCCCATCAGGTGGCCTCGCTGCCGCCGGTCAGCACGCTGTTCGCGACCTTCCTCGGCAACAACCCCATCCAGCACCTGCTCGCGCCGAGCGGCGCGCTGGACCGGGTGACCGCCGCTCAGCGGCACACCCTCACCGGGCACAGCTTCTTCCCGCGACTGGTCTCGGGCCCCTTCCACCACGGGCTCGCGATCGTCTTCAGCGTGGCCGCGGGCATGGCACTCGTCTCCGCGGTCGCTTCGGTGCTGCGCGGCCGCCACCAGCGCGACGACGAGCAGTCCCCCTCCAAGTAGAAAGAGAAAGGAAAGCCGGCATGCCGAAAAGCGCCCTCCTCGTGATGGACGTACAGCAGGACATCGTGCGGCGGTTCGCCGATGACGGCGAGTACCTGCCGCGCCTGCGCAAGGCCGTGGAAGCGGCGCGTGCGGCGAAGATCCCCGTGATCTACGTCGTCGTCGGGTTCCGCGCGGGGCACCCCGAGATCAGCCCGCGCAACAAGTCCTTCGGTCAGATCGCGGCCAACGCGGCCGCGGGCGGCACGCGCGGGTTCACCGAGGGAGATCCCGGCGCCCGGATCCACCCGGACCTCGCGCCCGGGGACGGCGAGGTCGTCGTCGTCAAGAAGCGGATCAGCGCGTTCGCGGGCAGCGACCTCGACATGGTGCTGCGGGCCCAGGGAATCGACTCCCTCGTCCTGAGCGGCATCTCCACCAGCGGCGTCGTGCTCTCCACACTCCGGCAGGCCGCCGACTACGACTTCGGCCTGACCGTGCTGGAGGACGGGTGCCTGGACAACGATCCCGAGGTGCACCAGGTGCTGACCGGCAAGATCTTCCCCCGCCAGGCGGACGTCGTGTCTGTGGACGACTGGGTTACTTCGCTGGCCGGGAACAGGTAACGGGCCTCTTCGGAAGGCCGCGGCCCGGGGCGTCCGTCGTCGCCGGGCCCGTTCTTGTCCGCCTGGTCTCTACGGCGTGCATGGCGGCTCCTGCGTCTACGGCGGCTCCGGCCGGCGCGGCGCGTGTGCGCGCTTTCCGTGCGCGCGGCTGCGGCGGTCTTCCACTTACGGGCGACCGTTGGGCCCGTACGCGGGGGCGAATCGGCTCCGCTGCGGGCGGGCCGCAGCCGGTCCTCAGGAGCGCGTCACGCGCACGGTGTACTTCCCGCCTGCCGCCTTTGACTCCACCGACACCGTGAGGTGGTCGTCCTTGTCGGTGAAGCTCTGGCCCGGCTCGTACGTCGCGTCGGAGAGTTCGGCCTGCACGTTCGGCAGCCTCGTACAGCCGCCGCTGTTCTTCGTGCTGTCGGAGATCGCGACCGGCCCCTGCCCGGTGTCGACCGACGCGTCCACGCGGTAGATCAGCACACCCGGCCGGCACACCGCGTCGTCGTTGCCCGCGTGGGTCCGTACCTCGACTGCGTACCCGGACTGCCCCGACACCGGGATGAAGATCATCTTTCGGCCGCCCCGAGTCTCCAGCGGTTCCAGTTCCCGTTCGAGGGTCCCCTTCGAGGAGGCGCAGCTGACCTGGTCGTCGTCGAGCCAGCCGAGCTTCCACTTGTGCCAGCCCAGCAGGTCGTTGTCGGCCCCCCAGTCCTCGGACATGATGTCCCAGTGGCCGACGGATCCGCCGCCCGCGGTGGTGTAGAGATCGGGCAGTCCGAAGATGTGCCCGTTCTCGTGGGGCAGCACCCTGAAACCCGTCTTCTTGTAGGACCCCGAGCCGTCGTCCTGGCGGCTGTAGACAAAGGACGTGTTGGACAGCGGGACCCCGTCCGCGTGCGGGGCGTCCTTGTTGCCGGAGAACGTCACGGACAGCACGGTGTCCAGCGCCGAGGGCCCCGCGTTCGGCGTCACCAGGATGTTCACGAGGCCGTACTTACTGAAGTCCACGGTCGGGTCGGCCGTCTTGACGATGTCGTCGACGAGGTGGTGGTACCCGGGCTCGTACGGGGAACCCCGGTTGATCCCGTACGCGCTGAACGCCTTCGGCATGCGCAGCCAGTGCGTGATGGGCGTCTCGGGTAGGTAGTCGAGACGGCCGTACGAGCTGGTGCGAAACCATGCGGCGGTCTGCGGGAAGAACTCGTGGTACCGCTCCATCGCGGTGTGCGTGCCCGGTGCGTCCGGGAAGTCGATCATCAGGTTCAGCGCCCGCACCTGCCCGGTCGAGTGGGCGTAGCCCGTGTTGGTGGGCAGGCCTTCGGACATCTGTACCGCGCTGCCCGCCTTCGAGCTGATCCGGCAGGGGCCGAGCATCGCGTCGCGCTGCGCGGAGCCGGGGCCGGCCGATGCCCGCGTACCGAAGGGGGACCCGCTCGCGGTGGTCAGGGCGGCGAGCGCGAGCGCCGTCAGGCCGGCGAGGACCCCGGCACGGTGGCGGTGGGTGAGGCGATGGGCGCCGCGGCGCCCGCGGGATCCGAAGCGGTGCCCGGCGGAAGTCGCCCCGGTGTGGGGTCCGGCGCGGAGCCCACTGCCGAAATCCGGTCCGGCGCGGAGGCCACCGCCGGAACCCGGACGGGAACGACCGCCGGGCGGGGGAGTGCCGGAAGCGGAGTCCGCGTGTCCCCCGAAGGCCTCGCGCGACCCGGGTGGCCCGTCATGCTCGGGTGGATCGCCGGCGTCGTGGGGCCCGTCCGTTTCGGCCGGCTCCTGTGACGCGTGCGTGCTGGGCGCTCGATGCGAGGAGAGTTCAGGTGATCCGTGCTGCTCACGGGGGGTGTGGTGCCCGTTGGATATGCGCGGCCTTCGTATCCGGCGCCTGTGCTGCATGCGGTCGCCCTTCGGGTCCGCGGCAGCCGGCCGTCCTGACTGCTCTCTGTTCGATCACCCTCCGTCCCTCGGCGTGTCGCCGCTCGCTGGGTGCGCCGATCGTGGGTTTCTTGCCGATGTGACCCAGATCACAAATGCACAGGGAAATAACTGGGGAGGCCTTCCCCGTTTGCACGTGTGTCCGCATCAAGTGGGGAGGCGATCCCCATTTACCAGCGGAATACAGAGAGTGAACGGCGAGTGAGCACGTCCACGATCGCGCCCCCGGCCCCCGGGCCGGGACTGACGAAGAAGGCAGACATGAAGACCGCTACCCGACCTGGCACAGAGGCCGAGGCGCACCGCGTTACGCGGCCGCGCGCCGACGCCCTGCGCAACAGGGAGCGGATCGTGTCGGCTGCCCGTGAGATATTCGTGGAGTTCGGGCCTGATGCCCCGCTCGACGAGATCGCCCGCCGGGCGGGCATCGGCAATGCCACGCTCTACCGGCACTTCCCCGACCGGTCCGCGCTCCTCGTCGAGGTGGTGCGGAGCGTCATGTCCCATGCGGCCGAGGCGGCCGAGCGGGCGGATGCGGAGGAGGACGATCCGTTCGCCGCGCTGTGCCGTTTCGTGCACGAGGCGGCAGACGAGCGGATCGGCGCCCTGTGCACCCTGCTCTCCGGCGACTTCGAACCGCACCGTGCGGATGTGGACGTGGAGCGGCTGCGTCTGACGGGGACGGTCGAGGCCATGATGGACCGCGCCCGGCAGGCCGGAAGGCTGCGTGCGGACGTGGGACACGGCGATCTGATGGTGGCGCTCGCACAGCTCTCCCGCCCGCTGCCCGGTTCCGGCTGCCTGAACACCGACCGGTTCACCCACCGGCACCTGCAGCTGTTCCTGGACGGCATGGAAGCTCCTGCCCGGTCCGCTCTGCCCGGCAGGCCCGCGACTCTGGAGGATCTGCGCCGCGCCAACCCCTGACGCGCCCTGACCCAGAAACTCAGCGAACGCACGAAGCGAACCGAACAGGCCTCGCGCCGAGGCACTCCCAGCTACTTCCTGTCCGACGTACGACCTCTGTACCGATCCGCCCGTACGGCCCCGGCGGCTCGGCACCCGGCACGGTCCTCCTCCGCGCCGGTCGGCCGGGCGCCCAGGCGGCTGTGCGCGCGTGTGAGCGCGACAGGCATCGAAGGCCCTGCACTCCGAACACCACGTCACCCGCAGACCGGTGACGACACCACATACCTCGTAAGCGCGGCAGCGTCGCCAGGACTTACGTGCGCTCCGTCCTTCCGCATCCTTAGGTGGATACCTCCATGTCGAAAACCCTTGAAACCGGGCCTTCGCGCTCTGTTTCCGATGCCGCGAGCGCGGCGTCCAACCGATGGAAAGCGCTCGTCTTCATCGCACTCGCCCAACTGATGGTCGTGCTCGACGCGACCATCGTGAACATCGCCCTGCCGCACGCGCAGGTGGACCTGCACATATCCGACGCGAACAAGCAGTGGGTCATCACGGCCTACGCGCTGGCCTTCGGTGGCCTGCTCCTGTTCGGCGGGCGCATCGGTGACCTGTGGGGACGCAAGCGCGCCTTCGTCATCGGTCTGTTCGGCTTCGCCGCGGCATCCGCGATCGGTGGCGCAGCGGTCAACGAGGCGATGCTGCTCAGCTCGCGTGCCGCACAGGGCGTCTTCGGCGCGCTGCTCGCGCCGGCGGCCCTGTCGCTGCTGGCGACGACCTTCACGGACCCGAAGGAGCGCGCCAAGGCGTTCGGCATCTTCGGTGCCATCGCGGGCGGCGGCGGCGCCGTCGGCCTGCTGCTCGGCGGCTTCCTCACCGAGTACCTGGACTGGCGCTGGACGTTCTTCGTGAACATCCCGTTCGCGATCATCGCCGCGCTCGGCGCGTTCTTCGTGATCAAGGAGCCCGCGGGCGGCCGCAACCGCAACCCGCTGGACATCCCCGGCGTCATCCTGGCCACACTGGGCCTGGTCTCGCTGGTGTACGGCTTCACCCGCGCCGAGTCCAGCGGCTGGTCCAACCCGGTCACCATCGGTCTGTTCGTCGCGACGGTCGTCCTGCTGGCCGCCTTCGCGCTCGTCGAGTCGAAGGTCAAGGCCCCGCTCCTGCCGCTGCGTGTGATCACCGACCGCAACCGTGCCGGCGTCTACTCCTCGCTGGGCCTCGCCATCATCGGCATGTTCGGGCTGTTCCTCTTCCTGACCTACTACCTGCAGGTCGTCCAGGGGTACTCGGCGGTCAAGACCGGCTTCGCGTTCCTGCCCATGGTCGTTTCCATGATCACCGGCTCCACGCAGATCGGTGCCCGGCTCATGAACAGGGTGCCCGCGCGGGTGCTGATGGGCCCCGGCTTCGTCGCCGCGGCGGTCGGCATGCTGCTGCTCACGCGCCTGGAAGTCGGCTCCTCGTACGCGGGCGTCGTCCTGCCCGGCATGATCCTGCTCGGCCTCGGCATGGGTACGGCGTTCATGCCGGCCATGTCCCTCGCGACCTACGGCATCGAGCCGCGTGACGCGGGCGTCGCCTCGGCGATGGTGAACACGTCGCAGCAGGTCGGTGGCGCCATCGGTACGGCGCTGCTGAACACGATCGCGGCCTCGGCCACGGGTACGTTCCTCGCCTCGCACCACGCCGCTGCCGCGGCCGGTGCGGCGGGCCAGAAGCTGGTCCAGGCGCAGGGCCTCGTGCACGGGTACACGTCCGCCATCTGGGTCGCTGTCGCCATCCTCGCCGTGGCCGCGTTCATCGCGCTCACCGCGATCAACGCGGGACGTCCGAACATGACCACGGTCACTTCCACCGGCTCCGGCAAGGACGCCGACGGCCTGACCGAGGACGAGGTGCAGCTGCCGGTCGCCATGCACTGACCCGCTGACCCGCAAGGGGATTCGGGAGAACAGGGGACCCGGCGGCCGCGCCGAAGGGCGGGGGGCGCGCCGGGTCCGCACCCGAGGGTGGCAACGGACGGACACCCGCCGCTGAGAATCCGCCCCGGCACCGCGACATCGCGGTGCCGGGGCGGAAGCATGTCAGAAGGGGGATCCGCTGCGGCGGAGGGTGGGACCGGGGCCCGGCACACCCGCCCGCCGCCCCCGCGCTGCCCATCCGCAGGGGAGACGGCCGGTGGCAGCCGGCGGGCGGCAGGCGGCCAGGGAAAGCAGGCTCTCCGACCCGGATGCCGGATCGGATGCCAGGTGCCAGGTGGCGGATGCCAGATGCCCGGCACGAGTGTGCGGGCGGGCGTCCGGTTCAGCGGCGCCAGGGGAGGTCCGCGCCGGTACCCTCCGGCTCCAGACCCGTGGCCATCACCCGCATGATCTCGCCGAGCTGCGTGACCTGCTCCGGGCTGAGCCGGTCGAAGATGGCCTGCCGTACGGCGGATACGTGGTCGGGCGCCGACGCACGCAGCTTCTCCCGTCCGCTCTCCGTCAGACGGGCGATCTGGCCCCGCTTGTCCGAGGGGCACTCCTCACGGCCGACCCATCCGCTCGCCTCCAGCCGGGCCACCGCGTGCGAGAGGCGGGACCTGGTGATCTTCACGCCCTTCGCCAGCTCGGTCATCCGCAGCGCCATGTCCGGCGCCTGCGAGAGGTGGACGAGCAGCGCGTAGTAGATGTGGGGCATCCCGGCGTCCCGCTGCAGCCGGCGGTCCAGATGGTCCTCCAGCAGCAGCGTGCCGTGCAGGTACGACTGCCAGACCCGCTGCTCCTCGTCGCTGAGCCAGCGTGGCCCTTCGTCACCCTGCGGGGCGGATGGGGTCGTCATGAACAAGAGCCTACCCATTCTTGAATCTTGAACCAGATGGCGCTAATCTGACGCATTACTTGAGGATTCAAAGACTTGAGCCCGGGTGGCACCTCCTGAGACGGTCCCGACGTCGTGCAACCACGACAGTGCGTCCCGATCGCCACTTCGGCCCCCCGGCTCGAACGTCGGGCCGCCCCCGGCTCCATCCGGACCGTCGGCCTCCATCGGATCCCGGCGAATCCGCCGTATCCCCCGAGAGGGAGCACATCCATGACGACAGCCGCCGAGCGCATGCCCGCTCTCTACCTCTCGCATGGCGCGCCGCCACTCGCAGACGACCCCGTATGGCCTCGTGAGCTGGCCGCCTGGTCCGCCGACCTGCCCCGGCCGACGGCGATCCTGATGGTCTCCGCGCACTGGGAGGAAGCCCCGCTCGCACTCAGCGCGACGACCACGGTCCCGCTGGTCTACGACTTCTGGGGATTCCCCGAGCGCTACTACCAGGTGCGCTACGGAGCTCCGGGCGCACCCGCCCTCGCCGACTCCGTCCGCAAACTCCTGCGCGGCGCGGGGATGCCCGTACAGGACGTGCCGGACCGGGGCCTGGACCACGGTGCGTACGTACCGCTGAAGGAGATGTTCCCGGACGCCGACATCCCCGTGCTCCAGATCTCCCTGCCCACCCTCGACCCGCGGAAGTTGCTGGAGGTGGGCCGCAGGCTCGCGCCGCTGCGCGACGAGGGCGTGCTCATCGTCGGGAGCGGCTTCTTCACGCACAACCTCGCGGCGCTGCGGCAGGAAGGTCTGCCCTCCTGGTCCGTCGAGTTCGACGACTGGGGCAACCGGGCGCTCCTCGATCAGGACATCGACGCTCTGCTCGACTTCGAACACAAGGCGCCCGCGGGCAGGCTGGCCCACCCGAGGACGGAGCACTTCGCGCCGCTGTTCGTGACGCTGGGCGCGGCCGAGGACGATCTGGGCAGTGGCCGCAGCGTGATCGACGGCTTCTGGATGGGCCTGGCGAAGCGCTCGGTCCAGTACGGCTGAGCGGACGGCGCGGACGTCGCGGACGGAGCGCATGGAGCGGACGGAGCGGACGCCCGCGGCCCGGGCCCGGGCCGGGGGTCGGCGTCACCCCCGCCCACCCCTGACGGGGCGGCTCCGGCACGCCTGACCGGGCTACGCGGTCTCCGCCGTCGCGTCCCCTCGTCGCTCGCCGAGGGGCTTCTCGTACCAGGCGACGTCCCAGTACGTCCCGAACTTCCGGCCGACTTCCTCGTACGTGCCGACGTGCCGGAACCCGAACCGCTCGTGCAGGCGCACCGACGCCTCGTTGGGCTGGGTGACGCCAGCGTACGCGCGGTTCAGGTCCTCGCCCGCGAGCGCCTCGAAGAGGGCTTCGTACAGGAGCGTCCCGATACCGCGTCCCTTCGCCTCGGGCGAGCAGTAGACGCTCACTTCCACGGACGTGGAGTAGGCGGCCTTCGGGCGGAAGGGACTGCTCGTCGCGTATCCGAGAATTCGGGCAGACAGGGCATCCTGAGCAACCAGCAGCCGGTGCGGTCCGTCTTCAGGATGGGAGCGCAGCCATTCGATGCGTCCTTCGGGAGTGAAAGTGACCGTGTCGAACGTTATGGGTGTGTCGAGGACGTAGTGGTTGTAGATGTCCACGAGTGCCTGAATGTCGGCCTCGATGCCGGGCCTGACCTGCACCTCTGGTGATGCGTTGAGCATGGTTCCCCCTCTCGGGGACCCCAGCGTAGCCCGACAGGGTACTGCATGATCACGAAAATGGTGGACGGCATGGGAATTCTGTCCGGATTCCACGCGTTCTTACCGTCGGAAGCAGGGCACCCGAACGGGTGTCGCGACCCACTCAGTCCAGCAAGGGAGCTCGCATGGCAACCCGTGCCGTCGCCCGTCGCACTGCCTCGCGCGGAACGACCCAGGCGAACAGTGTTCGCGCTACTGGCGGGGAGATCGCCGACCGCGACCTGGTCGGCATGTACCTCGACGAGATCGCGCGGACGCCGCTGCTCGACGCCGCAAAGGAAGTCGAGCTGTCGCAGACCATCGAAGCAGGAGTTTACGCAGGTCAGATCCTCGACGGCGAGATCACGAGCGACGCGGGCGGTGCGTCCCGTGAGGAGCTTGAGACGCTGGTGACCGACGGCGAGCGCGCAAAGGACGTCTTCATCCGCTCCAACCTCCGCCTCGTGGTCGCGGTGGCGCGGCGTTACCCGCGCAGCGGCCTCCCCCTGCTCGACCTGATCCAGGAGGGCAACGCGGGACTGGTGCGAGCGGTCGAGAAGTTCGACTACGCGAAGGGCTTCAAGTTCTCCACGTACGCGACGTGGTGGATCAGGCAGGCGATCACCCGGTCGATAGCCGACCAGTCACGGACGATCCGGCTGCCCGTGCACCTGGTGGAGGAGCTCGGCAGGATCCGCCGCGTCCAGCGCGAGTTCAACCGTGAGAACGGCAGGGACCCCGAACCCGCGGAGGTCGCCGTCGAGCTGGCGTCGACGCCGGAGCGGGTCAACGACGTCCTGGACTGGGCCCGCGACCCGGTGAGCCTGAACATGTCGGTCGACGACGAGGGCGACACGCAGTTCGGTGATCTCCTGGAGGACACCTCGGCGGTCTCCCCGGAGCAGTCCGTGCTGACGCTGCTGCGCAGCGAGGAGCTGGAGGACCTGATCGGCAGGCTCGACCAGCGCACGGCGTCCATCATCAAGATGCGGTACGGCATCGAGGACGGCCGCGAGCGTACCCTGACAGAGGTGGGCAAGGAGCACGGCCTCACGCGAGAGCGGATCCGCCAGATCGAGAAGCACGCGCTGCTCGAACTGAAGAAAATGGCGAGGGACACGGGCTTCGACGCGGCGGCGTGACGCAAGGGCCCAATACCCGTAGGGTCACCTACGAAGCGGCGGGCCCACTCGCCGCCCCCAAGAACGAGCCCCGGTGCCAACCCCCCCAGGCGCCGGGGCTCTCCCATGCCTGGATGCCGCCGCCCGCGGCAGCGCCCGGCCCGGGCACCCGTTTCAGGCGTCCCGCGGGCCGAGCTCCGGGGCTCGGGCCCGGATGCGAGCCGGAGCCGGGTGGCACGGACGCTTTGTGCCTCCCACGATCCGTCGGTGCGCGGAGCTCAGCCCGTCGTGGTCCGGGACGCACGGCTGAGCCTGCCGCCGAGTTCCGCCACGCACGCCACGAGTTCCTGCGGAGCACGCACGGTGAACTCGTGGCCGAGCATGGCGAAGCGCACAGCCAGCCACTCCAGGGAGTCGTTCCACTCCAGCCGCAGCCGACACGTGTCCGGCCCCGTCGGCTCGGGCTCCGCGAGATACGCGGGCAGCCGGGAGGCCAACATGTCGGCGGACACCGCGAAACTCACGTCCACCTCGACGCGGGGGCGGTGCCTGGCCATCGAATCGGCGAGGAACTCGGCCGCGTCCCCAGCGGGCAGTTCCCGGGGCGTGAACCGGGCGCCCGTCGCGAGGACCTCATCCACCCGGTCGAGGCGGAACGTCCGCCAGTCCTCCCGTCCCAGGTCGTAGGCGACCAGGTACCAGCGCCGGCCCGTGGAGACGAGACGGTACGGCTCCACGTGGCGTCTCGATCGCGCGCCGTCGCCCGAGCGGTAGCCGAAACGCAGCCGCTCGGCGGCGGTCACGGCCGAGGCCATGGTCGTCAGGGTTTTCGGACCCACCATGGCGCCGTCGCCCCGGGCGAGCGGGATGGTGGCGTGCTGGAGGGAGGAGACACGGTGTCGCAGGCGTGAGGGCAGCACCTGCTCCAGCTTGGCCAGAGCCCGTACGGAGGCCTCCTCGACGCCCTCGACGGCGTGGCCCGCCCCGGCACGCAGACCGATGGCGATGGCCACCGCCTCGTCGTCGTCCAGGACGAGCGGCGGCATGGCCGTGCCCGCGACGAGCCGGTACCCGCCGATCGCCCCCTTCGTCGCCTCGACCGGATAGCCCAGATCGCGCAGCCGCTCGATGTCGCGCCGGATGGTGCGCGGGCTGACCCCGAGTCGTCCGGCCAGTTCACTGCCCGGCCACTCGCGCGGGGTCTGGAGGAGGGAGAGCAGCGAGAGGAGTCGTGCCGGTGTGTCCGCCATGAGACTCATCGTGCCCGTCGATGAGGACAGGTTCTGTCCTAGTGACGGCCTAGCGTCGTCCGCATGACCATCCCGGACACAACGGTGCCCCAGCTCCCGGCCGAACCGCCCGCATCTCCACCTGTCGCTCCCTCCACCGCCCGCACGCCAGATGCTCAGGCCCCCGCGGACCGCCGTCGCTGGCTCGCCCTGGCGATCGTGATGACGGCCGCCTTCATGGATCTCGTCGACGCCACGATCGTCAACGTGGCCATCCCCAGCATCGAACGGGACACCGGTGCGTCCTTCGGCGCCGTCCAGTGGATCACCGCGGGCTACGCCCTGGCCTTCGCGGCCGCGCTGATCACGGGCGGACGGCTGGGCGACATCTTCGGCCGCAAGCGCCTCTTCCTGATCGGCATCAGCGGCTTCACGGCCGCGTCCGCGCTCTGCGGTCTCGCCGTGAACCCGGAGATGCTGGTCGGCTCGCGCCTGCTGCAAGGCGCCATGGCCGCGATGATGGTCCCCCAGGTACTGGCGATCATCCACGCGACCTTCCCCGCTCACGAACGCGGCAAGGTCTTCGGCATGTTCGGGGCGATCGTCGGTCTCGGCGCGGTGTCCGGGCCGCTGCTCGGCGCGCTCCTGACCCAGTGGAACCTGGGCGGCCTCGAATGGCGCCCCATCTTCCTGATCAACCTCCCCGTCGGGCTCGCCGGCCTGCTGCTGGGACGCCGCTTCATCGGTGAGTCGAAAGCGCCGCGGGCGCT
Organism: Streptomyces sp. NBC_01497; assembly: GCF_036250695.1. Lineage (NCBI taxonomy): Bacteria > Bacillati > Actinomycetota > Actinomycetes > Kitasatosporales > Streptomycetaceae > Streptomyces > Streptomyces sp. NBC_01497. Next base: position 4,915,903 of record NZ_CP109427.1, read on the forward strand.
GCGCCTGGACCTGGTCGGCGTCGTCCTCGTCACTCTCGGTCTGCTGATGCTGGTCTACCCCCTCACACGCGGCCGGGAGCTGGGCTGGCCGCTCTGGGGCCATCTCTGCATGGCGGGCAGTCTGGTGGTCTTCGCCGTCTTCGTCGCCTACGAGCGTCACAAGTCCCGCAGGGACGGGTCTCCCCTCGTCGAGCTGTCCCTGTTCCGGATCAAGAGCTTCGCCGGCGGCATCGCCGTTCAGCTCACCTTCGGTCTGGTGATGGGCATCTTCTTCCTCGTGTGGACCCTGTACATGCAGATGGGTCTCGGCTGGAGCCCCCTGCGGTCCGGACTGACGGGCGTGCCCTTCTCCGTCGGTGTCTCGTGCGCGGCGGCGGTCTCGGTACAGACGCTCGTACCCCGGTTCGGCGCCAAAGTCCTTCAGGCGGGAGCCCTCACGATGATCGCGGGCCTGGGGGTCTACGTCTGGGAAGCCGGCCGCTACGGCCTGGCCATCCACTCGTGGCAGATGGCGTTGCCGCTCGCCGTCGCCGGTCTGGGCATGGGCCTGATCGTGGCGCCCCTGACGGACGCGGTCCTCGCTGACGTGCCCCGCGAGCACGCCGGCTCGGCCTCGGGACTCATCAACACCACGATGCAGATGGGCAACGCGCTGGGGCTCGGACTTGTCGCGGTCGTCTTCTACGGACCCGTCGACGGGCGTGTCCACACTCCGGCGGACGTGGGTCCCGCGTATGTTGCGGGCTTCCAGCACGCCATGTGGTGGGTGATGGCCGTCCTGGGGCTGACGTTCCTGATGATGTACGTGCTGCCGCGCAGGTCGAAGCACCACGACCGCCGGTCGTGATCAGGTGCCGATGGCGGTGGCGCTGCGGTGGCGCTGCCGCTCTCCGGCATGACATGGCACGGCACGGTACGGCTCCGGTTATGGGTTCGTCCGGCCCGCGCGGTACCGGCCGGCTCTGCTTCCGGAAGCTCAGCGCACCCGTGCCCTGAGCTCCAGCGCGGCCCGGGCCGCGGCCTCGTCGACGTACACCTCGCACATGTGCCGGCCATCGGGCGTCGCGGTGTGTTCGATCTCCCACAGGCTGGTCTCGGTGCCGTCGATCAGCAAGAATGCGTGCTCGTACAGCATGAACCCGGCGTTCCCCTCATCCAGATGGCACCAGTGTCCGAAGACCTGGGCGATGTGGTGGGCGAAGGCCGTGCGCAGGAGACGCCCGGTCTCCTCGCCGGGGCGGTCCGCGTTCTCCGCGCGCCGCAGCACCCGGCGTGCGTGATCGACGGAGTTGTCGTTCACGTAGAGCCGGGGCAACGAGGACGGCGATGCCGCCAGCACCTCTTCGGGTGACATCCGGGCCTCGAACTCCGGCCCCGACATCTCCGCCATGCTGAGCCGGGCTTCCTGGCCTAACAGTTCGGTGGCGGCCTGCCGGGCGTCCGTCTCGGCCACGAACAACTCGTGCAGCGGTGTGCCGTCGCGGCCGGTGGTGTGCACCACCTCCCACAGGGTCAGCGCACTGCTGTCGGAGAGCAGGAACGTGTGCCGGTACGTCTCGCGGTGCTGTCCCTTGCTGTGATGCGCGGAGGACAGTGAACTGGCGTGCGCCAGCGCGGAGTCGAGCCGCCCGATCAGATCCTCGGGCAGCACGAAGGAGTTGAGCGAGCGTTCCAGAAGGCGCTGGATGTGCGTCTCGGTCGTCTCGTACGGACCGTTCAAGAGGGATCTCCCCGACATCGCCAGGTGTCACTTTGTGAACGCATACCGTAGCCCCTTGGGGTGAGATCACGTCCAGAGTTTTGGGAAATGTGGCGCGATTCGAAGAATTTCATCCCCGCTTCGTCAAAGAACCCCCAACGCGCTGTCAGGTCCGTACAGCTCTCGGTACGAGGGGAACACTCCGCCCGGCCCGGTGACGCTCTCCGCCATGAGGACCGCCCGGACGATCGCGCCGGTGACCACGTCGGCTGCCGCCGCCAGTACCGGATTGAGCGCCAACGGCCCGTCCCCCAGGGGAAAACCGCCGGTCGCGAGAGCGAAGACCGTGTCCCCGTCATTCATCATGTGTACGGGCCGTACCGCACGCGCGATGCCGTCGTGCGCGGTACCCGCCATCTTCTGCGCCTGCGAGCGGCTCAGGTCCGCGTCCGTGGCGACCACCACCAGGGTGGTGTTCAGGGGAGGCGGCCCGGCCGTTTCGCGTAGGGCGGCCAGCCTCGCCCGCGCCGCCTCGTGGACCTCCGGTGCGGGGTAGGCCGTACGTCCCTCGTAGTAGCGCCCGTACAGCACACCCGTGAGGGGATCGACCGCCGACCCCGCCGCGTTGGCGACGACGAGCGCGGCGACCGTGATCCCCGAGTCGGCCAGCACCGTGCCGGCCGTACCGACTCCTCCCTTGAGCGGGCCGACCAGCGAGCCGGTACCCGCGCCGACGCCGCCCTCGGCGAGTGGCGCACCGTCGCGGGACGCGGCCGCCGCCTCGACCGCCGCCCGTCCCGTGGCCGCGTCCGGCCTGACCTTCCAGTCCCCGCCGCGTCCCAGGTCGAAGATGGCCGCCGCGGGCACCACCGGCACGACATGCCGCCGGTCGGGGACCCGCACGCCCCTGCCCTGCTCCTCCAGCCACGCCATGACGCCGGAGACCGAGTCGAGACCGTAGGCGCTGCCGCCCGTCAGGACGACCGCCTCCACCCGCTCGACCAGGTTGCGGGGATCCAGGGCGTCCGTCTCGCGTGTCGCCGGGCCCCCGCCCCGTACGTCCACTGCGGCCGTCACTCCGCCCTCCGGCGCGAGTACCACCGTCGTGCCCGTCAGCGCGTGCTCGCCCGCCACCTGCGCGTGTCCGACCCGCAGGCCCGCCACATCGGTCAACGCGCCGCGGCCTACCCCGTCAGTCACTGGAAACTCCCTCCGTCGCACCGGCCACACCGGACAAACTCGCGCCACCGCCGCCATGAGGCGGCCCGGTCTCCGGGATCCTGGCGGCCAGCGTCACACCGACCACCACGGTCGCCGCCGCCACCAGCCCCGCCGCCGGCACCGCCCAGTCGCCGGCGAAGACGCAGCAGACAACGGCCACCGAGGCCACCGGCAGTACGAGTTGCTGCACCAGGCCGCCCTTGAAACGCCGCGCGTGCAACAGCCACACGGCGATCAGGAAGACCGCCGTCGGCACCACGACCGCGGCCCCCGCCGCTCGCGCCGAGACATGCGCCTCACCCACCGCGTGTTCGACCGCGACCTCCAGGCCCGCCCCGATCGCTGCCGCCGACCCGAAGATGACGAAGTGGCCGTAGCCCCAGGGGATGGCCTCCCGGTCGGTCCACAGCCGCTCGTGCGCGGGCACCGAGAAATAGATCCACCAGGCGGCGAAGACGATGAGGACACCACCGCCGGCGATCGGCAGCAGCCGCCCGAGTGCTTCGTGTTCGTCCAGTGCGGACTGCACGGCGACGGTGGCCGCCGACATCGTCTCGCCGAGCACGATCAGGGTGAACAGTCCGTACCGCTCCTCGATGTGGTGCGGGTGCCACGATGTCTGCTGACGGCGCTCCGCCACGATCGGCACCAGCATCTCGGCCACCCCCACGACCAGGAAGAGCCACCGGCGGAAATCCTCCGGCGCGAACAGCAGCCCCACCCATGCCACTTGGCACAACGTGACGCCCGTCGCGTACAGCAGAGCCGTCCGCCGCGCCGCGCTCCCCGCTTCCTCGGAGGCTGCCGCCCGCAGCCACTGCCCGGTCAGCGCCAGCCGCATCACGAGGTAGCCGATGACGGCGACGGTCCAGTCGTTGTCCGTGAAGGCCCGCGGGATGCCCGCCGCGTAGATCAGCACACCGGTGATCTGCACGAGCGTCGCCACGCGGTAGGGCACGTCGTCGACGTCGTAGGCCGAGGCGAACCAGGTGAAATTCATCCAGGCCCACCAGATGCCCCAGAAGACGAACAGGTAGCCGAGGACACCGCTGCCCGGATGGCCCTCCGCGAGCGTGTGCACGAGTCGCGCTCCGGCCTGGGCCACCGCGACCACGAAACACAGATCGAAGAGGAGCTCCAAGGGCGTCGAGGCGCGATGCTCCTCGTCCCGTCCGCGTGCGGTCATCCGCCGCACGACGCGCGATGTCCTGTTTCCTGGATCCGGCGAGGTCATGGACCAAGCACATCAGACTCCGGCGCCGGCCCGAAGCGGCGCGCGTGTCCTGCCCAGCCCGGCCGTCGCCGGTGGCGCCGTACGCTGGAGGCATGAGCACAGCCCCCGACCCCGAGTCCGAGCCCGGCGGCACCGGGCGGGCCGGAACGCCGGCGTCGCCCGCGTCGGCGTCCCCGTCGTCAGCCTTGCCCGCACGCCCCGGTCTGGTCTTCGACGACCCCCTGGACCAGCGGTCCGCGGACGACTCCGACGACGGTTGGGGCGAGCGTCCGGCTGTGAACTCGGGTACGGCCGCCGACCTCGCCCGCTTCCTCGACGAGAAGCCGCCCCACCACATCTGAAGGGGCCGGCCGAGGATCGTCGTCAGCGGCTCCGCGGGACAGACGATCCGTTCTTGCTGGGGGCACGCTGGGAGACCAGAGCGTCCCGGATCTCCTTCAGCACGTCCAGCTCGCTCGCTTCGAGGACGACCTCGTCCACCGAGACCTGCTCCTTGGCCGCCATCAGCCTGGCCCGCCTGGCGAGGAATTTGGACATCGGCAGCACCATCAGGAAGTACACGACGGCCGCCGTGATCACGAAGTTCAACGTGGAACTGAGGACCGCCCCCCACAGGATCTCGATCCCGTGCGTCTCGCCCGCCTTGTCCGTCATACAGGGCGCCTGGAGGCAGGCGTGGTACTTGTCCAGATCCTGGGTGCCGAAGGCGCCCACCACCGGATTTATGATGCCCTTGACGACCCCGTTCACGATGTTGGTGAACGCCGCGCCAATGACCACCGCGACCGCGAGGTCGACGACGTTTCCGCGCATCAGGAAGGCTCGGAAGCCCGCCAGCACGCTCTCTTTCTCCTTGCTCACCAGAGAGCCTCTCTTCGCCCGTGTCGTTGGAGTCGCAACCTGCCTCGCAAATTACGTCAGTACACGGTCTCGCTGTCCAATCCGCGGGAGCCCTGGGTTGACCCTGCAACGCCAGCGTCACCGCCGTTTCCAGGCGGCTCAGCACAGCGTCACCGTCAGTTGTGACACGGCCGCGGCTGAGGCCAGATCCGCGGCCACGGCCCGGGTCACGGAGAGTACGAGCAGTGCTCCGCCCTCGATCGAGGCGTCCGTGTCCGTGTCCGGGATCTCGACGACGCGGGCCCCGGTGGCGACGATCCTGGCCTTCTGCTCCCGACGCGCGCCGTCCACCGCGCTCGCCGGGGGGACAGGTGTCGCGATGACGTCGATACGGTCGCCGGGCTGCAGCAGCCCCACCGTCGCCGCGTCGGCCACACGCACCGGCGCGGCGACGGTCCGCCCCGCGGCCCGATCGGTCGGGGGCGCGCCTGTGGCCCTGCGGGGACTCTCTGTGGCGCTCGGACGAGGGCTCGCCTCCGGGCCCGTGGGAAGCGGGTCGGCGGACCCCGTGGCCCCTCCGGCTCCCGTCGCCGCGAACGCGGCGGCGGTCACCGCCAGGCCGGCGGCCATGACACGGCGCCGGCGCAGTACCGCCCGGCGCAACCGGTCCCGCTGCCCGCGCACCCGCACCGGATCGAAAGCGGGCACACCCCGAGGCTCGGGCACGGACGTTCCTGGAGCGGGCCTGTGGCGCATGCACACGGAGGGAAGGGACGGAGTGGACAGGTCCGCGGGAGCCGGACGCGGATCGGACGGGAATGCTCGGGACATGGCGAACCACCGCCTGGTGTGAAGGTGCTCGACCGCTCGGGTGCGGTCGACGCACACTCACCATGCCCGGCTCCGCACGATCCTGCCGGGGCCTGTGGACAACCCCGTCGACCCGACCCGGCCTGTGGACAACTCGCTCACTCACCAGGGTGATTGTGGGGTCGAGCGAGGCGGCGGCGGTTGGCCGGCCGACGCTCAGGGCAGCCTGATCCCAGGATCGATTCCGTCCAGGGCATGTGCGCAGAGACAGTCCCGGGTCTCGCTCGGCTGCAGTCCGCCCACTGCGTCGAACAGCACTGTGCGCAGCCGGTCCACATTCTCGGCGAAGACCTTCAGCACCTCCTCGTGGGAGACGCCCTCGCCCGTCTCGGCTCCCGCGTCCAGGTCGGTCACGAGCGTCATGGAGGTGTAGCAAAGACCCAGCTCACGAGCGAGTACGGCCTCGGGGTGCCCGGTCATCCCGACCACTGACCAGCCCATCGCCGCGTGCCACCGGGACTCCGCCCGGGTGGAGAAGCGCGGCCCCTCGATCACCACCAGCGTGCCGTCCTCGACGGGCTCCCAGTCCTGTCCGCGTGCCGCCGCGATCGCTGCCTTCCGCCCCTCGGGGCAGTAGGGGTCGGCAGGCGAGATGTGGACGACGTTGGACGTGCTGCCGTCCGGCAGTGGCACCCCGTCGTAGAAGGTCCCGGGGCGGGATTTCGTGCGGTCCACCAGCTGGTCGGGAACCAGCAGGGTGCCGGGGCCGTACTCGGGACGCAGACCGCCCACGGCACAGGGACCCAGCACCTGCCGGACGCCCACGGAACGCAGGGCCCACATGTTCGCGCGGTAGTTGATGCGGTGCGGCGGGAGATGGTGGCCGCGGCCGTGCCGGGGCAGGAAGGCCACTCGCCGGCCTGCCACCTCGCCGAGGAAGAGGGAGTCGCTCGGAGGCCCGTACGGCGTCTCCACCTGGACCTCGGTCACGTCCTCAAGGAAGGAGTAGAAGCCGGATCCACCGATCACGCCGATCTCTGCGTTCGCCATGGCCGTCACCCTAACCGTCGTCGCAGATCAGGAGGCAGGCAGACCGAAGACCCCAGCCGTGACAACGAGCTGGGGCCCTGGAAAGGAGACTGATCGTGGCCCGACAGGGCGGAGCCGGGGGTCTCAGGCCGCCGAGGAACCGCTCGACGTGCTCGACGAGCCGGAGCCCGAGGAGGACGAAGCGGAGGATGACGAAGACGAAGAAGACGCCGAGGACGTCGACGTCGAAGCGGTCGCCTTTGAGTCCTTGGAGTCCTTCGACTCGGAGGACGAGGTGGAGGACGACTTCGACGCGGGCGTGGAGCTCGACGACGAGCTGCGGCTGTCGTTGCGGTAGAAGCCGGAGCCCTTGAACACGATGCCGACCGCGGAGAACACCTTCTTGAGGCGTCCCTGGCAGTTGGGGCACACGGTCAAGGCGTCATCGGTGAACTTCTGCACCGCCTCAAGGCCCTCGCCACATTCGGTGCACTGGTACTGGTAGGTCGGCACTTGCTCCTCCTGGCACTCTCACTCGATGAGTGCTAACGACGCTCCATACTGACGTATTCCGAGCGTTCAGTCCACTGCCGTCGTCTCGCGGTGACCCATCGCACGTATCGCTCCCCGCCCCGGACCCCGGGGGAGGAGCCTCGATTGGAGGGGGAGCAGCACCGCCAAGGCCAGAGCCGTGCCGATGAGCGGCACCAGGAATCCGGCCCGCGCTCCATGCGTGTCGGCGAGTCGGCCCGCCACCGTGACGGCCGCTGCCTGGCCGAGCGCGACAGCACCTGTCAGCCAGGTGAACGCCTCCGTCCTGGCAGATGATTCCACCAGGGCCTCGATCAGGGTGTAGCCGCTGATCAGGGCAGGGGCGATGCACAGTCCTGCCAGCAGGCCGAGCACGGCGAACAGCGCGACCGAGTGGACGGCCCACAGCGTGGCCGAGACGAGTGTGAGGCCCGTGTAGCCGAGCACCAGCCTGCGGCGCGGCCCGGTCTTCCACGTGACAGCGCCGAAGACAAGGCCGGACAGCATGTTGCCGGCCGCGAAGACACCGTAGAGCGGGCCGTTCACCCCGGGGCTGCCGATCTCCTGGGCGAACGCGGTGAGGGAGACCTGCATGCCACCGAAGACGGCGCCGATGCCGAGGAAGGAGACAGCCAGGACACGTACGCCTGGGATGGACAGCGCCGAGGCGCTCCGAGCTCCTTCGTGACCGCCGGCCGGGGTGCTGACGGTCAGGGGCTGGGTGGCGCGGCGTGCCGCGAAGATGAGGCCGCCGACCAGGGTGAGGGCGGCCTCCGCGGCGAGTCCCGCCGCGGGGTGGACGCCGGTGCACAGGGCGGTGGCCAGCACGGGACCGATGACGAAGGTGAACTCGTCGGTCACGGACTCGAAGGCTGCGGCGGTCGGCAGCAGCGCGGACGCCCCGGGCGAGCCGGTCAGGACGGTCGCCCACCGTGACCGGACCATCGGGCCGACCTGAGGTACGGAGGCGCCGGTCGGTACGGCGGCGACGAACAGCGCCCACAGGGGCGCGTGCGCCAGGGCCAGGGCGATGAGCACGGTGACGGACGCGGCGTGCAGCAGCACGCCCGGCACCAGCACCGTGGCCTGGCCGAAGCGGTCCGCGAGCTTGCCGCTCTGCGGGGCGCACAGCGCCATGGCCACCCCGGTCACGGCGGCGACGACGCCGGCGGTGCCGTAGGAGCCGGTCGTGTGCTGGACGAGGAGGACGATGCCGATCGTGAGCATCGCGAAGGGCTGACGCGCGGCGAAACCCGGCACCAGGAAGGTCCAGGCGCCCGGTGTCCGCAGGAGCTGCCCGTATCCGGGGCGGGTGGTGGCCGGCTGGCCGGCGGTTTCGGTGTCGACCGTGTGGGACACGGTCCTTGCCTTTCTGCCGCCTGGTGACACGGCCCGCGGGCGGGGCGGCCGAGGGCTGTCCGCTGTGCGCGGCGTGCACGGCCGCACCAGCCCTGCGTCAGACGGAGTCGAGAACAACTGTCGTGAAGGATCAGACGATCCGGAGGGATCGGTCCCTGGCCGTCGTGGCATGTGATGCCGAAGCGGGACCAAGGCTCAACGATCGTACAGGCCTACGGGGTGGAGGCCCTGCGAAAGGATGGAGGAGCGGACGATCCTCCTTGATTCGCGCGTGGACGGCCGGCCGACGTACGGAATCGCCGCGATCCGTCGGTCCGCGTGCCGCGGGCAGCGCTCGACCGGGGACCGGGCCTGGCGGTGGCCGCGAAGCGGTCCATGGGCCGACGGGAACGCCATCGAGGGGACGGTGCGCAGGCCCGTGCGGTCACGGCACCCGGAGGGGACGGTGCGCAGGCGTGCGCTCACGGCACCCCGACGGCGCGGTCCGCGCCCCTTGCGGCCTCGTTGTCCCGAGGGGACGGTGCGCAGGCCCGTGCGCTCACGGCACCCCGACGGCGCGGTCCGCGCCCATTGCGGCCTCGTTGTCCCAAGGGGACAGCCGGGGGCCTGCTTGCACCGCGTCCCGTATGCACCGCGTCCCGTCCGCACGCGTCCGTCGGCACCGCCTCCCGACGGGACGGGCCGCGGGCCGCTCGGCGCTCGGCTCCCTACGTGAGCGCCCCGGGGCAGTGCGGACCCGGCACCCCAGGGCAGGTGCCCCGCCACCCACCCCGGGGCGGGTGGCGGGGCGGGTGGCGGGTCGTCACCGCTGTCCGCTTCCGCCGAGCCAGCTCGCCAGCTTGCCGCCCTGGCCCACGGCGCGCAGGCGTTCCTCTGTCGCGTCACGCACCGGGTCCGTGGCCACGACGAGGAGTTCGTCGCCGCGTTGCAGGAGCGTGGACGGCTGTGGCACGAAGCTCTGGTCGTTGCGTACGACCAGCGTCACGGCCGCGCCCTGCGGCAGCCGCAGCTCACCGACTTCGACGCCGTGCATCTTCGAGCGCGGGGGGATGGCCACGGACAGCAGGTGTCCGCGCAGCCGCTCCAGTGGGGCGGATTCGATGCCGAGGTCGGCGGTGTCGGAGGAACCGCTCAGTCGCAGGGCCTTCGCCAGCCACGGCAGGGTGGGGCCCTGGACCAGGGTGTACACGACGACGAGCACGAAGACGATGTTGAAGATCCGGCTGCTGCCCTCGATCTGGGACACCACCGGGATGGTCGCCAGGATGATGGGCACGGCGCCGCGCAGGCCGGCCCACGACATCAGGAGCTGCTCGGCCCAGGGGATCCGGAAGGGCGTGAGGCTCGCGAGCACGGAGAGAGGTCTCGCCACCACGGTGAGGACCAGGCCGACCATGACGGCCGGCCAGAAGTCCTTGCCGAGCTCGTGCGGCGTGACGAGCAGCCCCAGCAGCACGAACATGCCGATCTGGGCGATCCAGCCGAGCCCTTCGGCGAAGCCGCGGTTGGCCGGGGAGTGGGGCAGCCGGGCGTTGCCGAGGATCATCGAGGCGAGGTAGACGGCGAGGAAGCCGCTTCCGTGCGCGGTGGCGCCGAGGGCGTAGGCGGAGACCGCGATGGCCATGACGGCGATCGGGTAGAGACCGGACGCGGGCAGCGCGACGCGCCGCAGTCCGTAGGCGCCGACGTATCCCACGGCGAGGCCCACGCAGGCGCCGATGAGGAGTTCCAGCAGGATCTCGCCGACCAGGACGTACCAGGTGGCGACGTGTCCCGTCGAGGACAGCGCCACCACGATGATCACCACGGGGGCGTCGTTGAAGCCGGACTCCGCCTCCAGGGCGCTGGTGACCCGGGTGGGAAGCGGGACCCGCCGCAGCACGGAGAAGACGGCCGCCGCGTCCGTGGAGGAGACCACCGCGCCGATGATCACGGCTTGGCGCCAGTCGAGCCCGACGAGGTAGTGGGCGGCCGTGGCGGTCACGCCGATGCTGACGCCGACCCCGACGGTCGACAGGGCGATGCCGGCGGGCAGGGAGGACTTGACGTCTTTCCATTTCGTGCCGAGACCGCCCTCGGCCAGGATCACGACGAGGGCCCCGTAGCCGATGACCTGGGTGAGTTCGGCGTTGTCGAAGCGGACGTGGAAGAGGCCGTCCTGCCCCATCGCGACGCCGATGCCCAGGTAGATCAGCAGGCTGGGGAGCCCGCTGCGGGATGAGATGCGTACGGCCGCGACGGCGACGAGCAGGACCAGGGAGCTGATGAGCAACAGGATGTTGAGCTGGTGGACAGTCAGGGGCCGATCCTTCCCTCGCACGCGTGCCGGATCGTTCCTCCGGCAGGCCGGTACTTTGTTACCTTACCTAATCTTTAACGTTTTCTTGACGCGTTCGAGTGTGTGTGCGATCACTGAATTGGCCGAAGCGGACTCCGCGTCCGAGTGATCTGACTACTGCGCCTATGGTGGCTGCAGCGTTTTCAGGACCACCCTGCCCCGCGAAGGACAGCGATGCCCGCCAACACGGCTCCCCCTCCCGTCAAGAAGAAGGGGCGACGCGCCCGGCTGGTCGTGATCGTCCTGGTCCTGGCTTTGGTCGCGGGGATCGGGTATGGGGCGTACTGGGGCGTCGGCACCGTGCGTGCCTCCCTTCCGCAGACCACCGGCTCCCTCCAGCTCAAGGGCCTCAGCGGCCCGGTGGATGTCGAGCGCGACAGTTACGGCATCCCGCAGATCTACGCGAACAGCGACGCGGACCTCTTCCGTGCCCAGGGATACGTGCAGGCGCAGGACCGCTTCTACGAGATGGACGTCCGCCGTCACATGACGTCCGGCCGGCTCTCCGAGATGTTCGGCAAGAGCCAGGTCAGCACGGACGCCTTCCTGCGCACGCTCGACTGGCACGGCGTCGCGCAGCAGGAGTACGACCACGAGCTCTCGCCGGAGACGAAGAAGAACCTCCAGGCGTACTCGGCCGGCGTCAACGCCTATCTCAAGGGCCGCTCGGCGAAGGACATCTCCGTCGAGTACGCGGCGCTGAACCTCACGGGCACGTACACGCCCGCCCAGTGGACCCCGGTGGACTCGGTGGCCTGGCTCAAGGCCATGGCCTGGGACCTGCGCGGCAACATGCAGGACGAGATAGACCGCTCCCTGATGACGAGCAGGCTCAGCCAGAAGCAGATCGACCAGCTGTACCCGCCGTATCCGACGAGCAAGAACAAGCCGATCGTGCAGGGCGGCGCGGTCGTCGACGGCACGTTCGATCCCAAGGCGACCTCGGACGAGGGGGGCAGCGGCACCGACCCCGGTGCGGGCTCCGGTAGTGGGGAGGGCCTTCCCACGACGTCCGGTGGCACCACCGGCCTCGGTGCCGGCTCCGGCGACGGAACCGGCTCAGGCTCCGGCAGCGGCACGGGGGGCACGGACACGGGCGGTACGAGCAGCGGACTGGCCGCGAACGGTTCGAGCGTCTCGGCCGACGACGCCTCCTACGTCGACGACGCGAGTTCCGCCTCGGGCGCGACCGAGTCGCTGGACTCCCAACTCGGCTCGCTGTCGAAGTCCATCGACGACATCCCGCAGCTGTTCGGCCCGAGTGGCAGCGGCAGCGGCGTGGGCTCCAACTCGTGGGTCGTCTCCGGCAACCTCACCACGACGGGCAAGCCACTGCTGGCGAACGACCCGCACCTGTCGCCGAGCCTGCCGTCGATCTGGTACCAGATGGGCCTGCACTGCCGCACCGTCTCGCCCGACTGCCAGTACGACGTCTCCGGCTACACCTTCTCCGGTATGCCGGGCGTGGTCATCGGCCACAACGCCGACATCGCCTGGGGCATGACCAACCTCGGTGCCGACGTGACCGACCTCTACCTGGAGAAGGTGGACGGCGACACCTATCAGTACGGCAACGCGCGGAAGAAGTTCACCACCCGCAAGGAGACGATCAAGATCGCGGGCGGGGGCAGTAAGACCATCGTCGTACGCTCCACGATCCACGGCCCGGTGGTCTCCGACCGGGACGACGAACTGGTGAAGGTGGGCCAGCAGGCCCCCGTGCCCAATCTGGCGCCCGACCGGGGTACCGGTTACGCGGTCTCCCTGGAGTGGACGGCGCTGACGCCCGGCAAGACCATGGACGCGGTGTTCGCGCTCGACAAGGCGCAGAACTTCACGCAGTTCCGGGCTGCCGCACGCAACTTCGAGGTGCCCTCGCAGAACCTCGTCTACGCGGACACGCAGGGGAACATCGGCTACCAGGCACCCGGCAAGATCCCGCGGCGCAACACGGGTGACGGCTCCATGCCCGCGCCTGGCTGGGACCCGGCGTACCACTGGAAGACGCCGATACCGTTCGACGAGATGCCGTACGAGTACAACCCGAAGCGCGGCTACATCGTGACGGCGAACCAGGCCGTCGTGGACACGAAGAAGTACCCCTACCTGCTGACGACCGACTGGGACTACGGCTCCCGCAGCCAGCGCATCAGCGATCTGATCGAGTCGAAGACGCGCAACGGCGGCAAGATCTCGACGGACGACATGCAGGACATGCAGATGGACAACACCAGCGAGATCGCGAAGCTGCTGGTGCCCTACTTGCTGAAGAACGACCTCGCGAAGAACGGCGTCCCCGACCCGGAGATCCGTGAGGCCCAGAAGCTGCTGGAGAACTGGGACTACACCCAGGAACCGGACTCGGCGGCGGCCGCCTACTTCAACGCGGTCTGGCGCAACATCCTGGAGCTGGCCTTCGGCGACAAGCTGCCCAAGGAGGTCCGGGTCAAGGGCCAGTGCCTGGACGTCCGGCCGGCGGACAGCACCGGCCCGCCGGACACGGACCAGCTCGTGCGCGAGTGCGGTGAGCGCTCGGCGGACACGGCGCAGCCGGACGGCGGCGACCGCTGGTTCGAGGTCGTCGACAACATCCTCAAGGACGACCACAACAGCTGGTGGACCTCGGTGGGCAACCGCAGGGACGCGGCGACGACGACGCGCGACCAGTTGTTCGCCCGTGCCATGAAGGACGCGCGCTGGGAGCTGACGGCGAAGCTCGGCAAGGACATGTCGACCTGGAGCTGGGGCCGTCTGCACCAGCTGACGCTGACGAACAGCACGCTGGGCACCAGTGGTCCTGGTTTCCTGAAGTCGCTGCTCAACCGTGGCCCGTTCAACCTGGGCGGTGGCGGGTCGTCGGTCGACGCGACGAGCTGGAACGCGGCGGGCGGCTACGCCGTGACGACCGTGCCGTCCATGCGGATGGTGGTCAACGTCGGGGACTGGGACAAGTCGCGGTGGATCAACCTGACCGGTGAGTCGGGACACGCGTACAGCGCGCACTACACCGACCAGACGAAGAAGTGGGAGGACGGCGATCTGCTTCCCTGGGCCTTCGGAATCGACGCCGTCAACAAGGCGACCAAGGACAAGCTCACGCTGAAGCCGTAGCCCCCCGTCACGACCGTCACCATGCCGTCCCGCCGCGCTGAGGCGGCGGGACGCGTCCCTTCCTCAGCCGGCCGCTCCGTCGAAGCGGTGCACGCCCCCGGGCGTCACCGCGGCATCGACGGGGCGGTCGTGCCGTTCCACGGGGACTCGCGTGATCACCTCGCCGTCGTACAGCAGCACCGCCAGGACCGGGCTCGCGCCGGCCGCCGCGAGCCGGGCGAGCACCCGGTCGTACGAGCCGCCGCCGCGCCCCAGGCGCATCCCGCGCCGGTCCACGGCGAGTCCGGGCACCAGGACCACCCGGGCGTCCAGCACCGCTCCGGTGCCGAGTCGGTCGCCCGCCGGCTCCAGCAGCCCCCGCGCCGCCCGCGCCAGCCGGTGCTCCCCTTCGTAGGCTGCCCAGTCGAGATCGTTGTCGTGCATCAGCACGGGCAGGAGTACGCGCACGCCCCGGGCGCGAAGAGCGTCGAGGAGCGCGCGCGTGCCGGGTTCACGCCCTACCGAGACGTAGGCGGCCACCGTGTCGGCTCCGGACATCTCCGGCATCTCCAGGGCGCGCACCGCCAGGGCGGACGCGGCGGTCACCCGGTCGTCGGCGGACAGCAGGGCCCGTGCGGCGAGGAGTTCGCTCCGCAGGGCGGTCTTCGCCGGATCAGGCCCGCGCTCCGCACGGCCGCGACGACCGTCCCCCGCACCCTCGCGCCGCGCGCCGCTGTCCCCCGCACTCTCGCGCCGCGCGCCGCTGTCGCCCGCACCGCCGCCGTCGGACCCGAGGCCCCGGCTGTCGCCCGCACCGCCGCCGCCGTCTCCCGCACCGCCACCGCCACCGCTGCCGCCGTCGCCCGCACCGCGTCGCCCGCCCGCCCCGGGGCGCCGGCTCGCGCCGGTGCTCCGGCGGTCCGCGCCGGGACCCGCGTCGTTGCTTGGGCCGGCGGTCCCCGTACCGTCGGTATCCCCGTCGCCGTAGCGGTTTCCGCTGCCGCTGCCCGGGTTGTCCTGGGCGTCCCCGTTTTCGTCCCCGTATCTCATGGGTCGTTATAAACCTCTCGTATCGCACCATATGAGGATCAAGTTCATCTAACGGTCATCTTCCGCCCATGTGGGGTGGATAGGGTGCGCGGCATGATCTACTCGCCTCCCCCCAGGATCACCAAGGCTGTCATCCCCGCGGCTGGTCTCGGCACCCGCTTCCTGCCCGCGACGAAGGCGACGCCCAAGGAGATGCTCCCCGTCGTCGACAAGCCGGCGATCCAGTACGTGGTCGAGGAAGCCGTCGCAGCCGGACTGTCCGACGTCTTGATGATCACCGGGCGCAACAAGCGTCCGCTGGAGGACCACTTCGACCGCAACTACGAGCTCGAAGAGGTGCTCTCGCGCAAGGGTGACCTCAGCCGCCTCGCGAAGGTGCAGGAGCCGAGCGCGCTCGCGACCATGCACTACGTGCGCCAGGGGGACCCCCGGGGCCTGGGTCACGCCGTGCTGTGCGCGGAGCCGCACGTGGGTGACCAGCCCTTCGCCGTCCTCCTCGGCGACGACCTGATCGACCCGCGCGATCCCCTGCTCGCGCGCATGGTCGAGATCCAGGAGAGAGAGGGCGGCAGCGTGATCGCCCTGATGGAGGTCGACCCTGCGCAGATCCACCTCTACGGCTGCGCGGCGGTCGAGCCCACGGGGTACGCCGACGTCGTCAAGGTGCACGACCTGGTGGAGAAGCCCGAACCGGCCGAGGCGCCCAGCAACTACGCGATCATCGGCCGCTACGTCCTCGACCCGGCGGTCTTCGGCATACTGCGTCAGACCGAGCCCGGCCGTGGTGGTGAGATCCAGCTGACGGACGCTCTCCAGCAGCTCTCCGCCGACGAGGAGACCGGCGGACCCGTGCACGGCGTCGTCTTCAAAGGACGCCGTTATGACACGGGGGACCGCGGGGACTTTCTGCGTGCCATTGTCAGACTCGCATGCGAACGTGAAGACCTGGGCCCGGACTTCCGGGCCTGGCTCCGCAGGTATGTCATCGAGGAGATGCAGGCATCTTGAGCAGTACGGCAGAGTCGGCACCGGCAGGCCAGGGCGAACCGCTGTGGACAGTCGAGGAGCACATCGCGGACATCCTCGCCGCGATCCGCCCTCTTGAGCCCATCGACCTGCCCCTGCCCGACGCGCAGGGCTGCGTCCTCGTGGAGGACGTCGTCGTGCGGGTGTCCCTGCCGCCGTTCGACAACAGCTCGATGGACGGTTACGCGGTCCGTACGGCCGATCTCAGCGGCGCGAGCGACGAGTTCCCGGCCGTGCTCACGGTGGTCGGCGATGTCGCGGCCGGCAGCGGAACCCTCCCGGAGGTGGGGCCCGGAGAAGCCGCGCGGATCATGACGGGGGCACCGCTGCCTCCCGGCGCCGAGGCCGTGGTCCCGGTGGAGTGGACCGACGGGGGCGCGGGCGGCGGGGCCGTCGCCTCGATGCTGCCGGTCGGCACGGGAGCGGACGGGGCGAGTGGCGAGGTCCGCGTCTACCGCACGGCCGAGCCCCGCGCGCATGTGCGCGCCGCCGGCAGCGACGTGGCGGCGGGCGATCTCGCCTTGGAGGCCGGCACGGTCCTCGGGCCGCCGCAGATCGCGCTCCTGGCGGCGATCGGCCGGGGCAGTGTGCGGGTACGGCCGCGCCCGCGCGTCGTCGTCCTGTCCACCGGCAGCGAACTCGTGCAGCCCGGCGAGGAACTGGCGCAGGGTCAGATCTACGACTCCAACAGCTTCGCCCTCGCCGCCGCCGCGCGCGACGCGGGCGCGATCGCGTATCGGGTCGGCGCCGTGGACGACGATCCGGACACCCTCCGCACCACCATCGAGGACCAGTTGGTCCGTGCGGACCTGCTGGTGACCACGGGCGGTGTCAGCGTCGGCGCGTACGACGTCGTCAAGGCGGCCCTGTCCTCCGTGGGGGACGAGGACGAACCGGGCAGCGGCATCGACTTCCGCAAACTGGCCATGCAGCCGGGCAAGCCCCAGGGGTTCGGTTCGATCGGCAGCGCGCACACCCCGCTGCTGGCCCTCCCGGGCAATCCCGTCTCGTCGTACGTCTCCTTCGAGTTGTTCGTACGCCCGGCGATCCGGGCGATGATGGGGGTGGCGGACGTCCACCGCCCGGTGGTCCGGGCGAAGCTGGCCACGGGCAGGCCGCTGACGTCGCCGGTGGGCCGCCGCCAGTTCTTGCGGGGCAGGTACGACGCGGCCGCGGGCGAGGCGACCCCGGTCGGCGGCGCGGGCTCGCACCTGGTGGCCGCACTGGCCCACGCGGACTGCCTGCTGGTCGTACCGGAGGACACGACGGCCGTGGAGCCCGGCACGGAACTTGAGGTCGTCCTGCTGGGCTGAGGTACCGCCGTGGTGGGGTCCTGACCTGGTGGATCCCGGGCCCGGGCCTACGGCCGGACGCCGTCCGCCGCGCGCGGGCGCGTCGCGGTGAGCGCGGCGTGCGAGGGGGCCGCGGGCCGCCGGGGGACGGGCGTTTCGGCTACCGGGTGTCCGCGGGTGCCCGCCGGGATCCATCCTGACCGGCCGAAGGCCACGCGGTGGCGGTACCGTTGGCTGCCCACACAGGCCGAAACAGGCCGACACAGGCCAAAGGGCCGAGGCCGCGCAGGCCGGAGTCCGGCAGGCCGCCAGGACGGGCCAGGACCGGGAGCGTCACACCGTATGACCGCGATTCCGCCGGGGGACAGCCCCGGACGCCCCGGGCCCGGGGGTCCGTCACCCCGGGTGCCGGATGCCCAGCAGGGCACTGCGGGCCGCAGCGGCCTGACCCACGTCGACGAGACGGGCGCGGCCCGCATGGTCGACGTCTCGGCGAAGGACGTCACCGCACGCGTCGCCCGTGCCACCGGCCGGGTGCTCGTCTCGCCGGACGTCGTCGCGCTGCTGCGGGGCGGTGGTGTCCCGAAGGGTGACGCTCTCGCCGTCGCGCGGATCGCCGGCATCATGGGCGCCAAGCGCACACCGGACCTCGTCCCCCTGTGCCACCCGCTCGCGGTCTCCGGCGTCACGGTCGACCTGACGGTCGCAGACGACGCGGTGGAGATCGCGGCGACGGTGAAGACCACGGACCGCACCGGCGTCGAGATGGAGGCGCTGACGGCGGTGTCCGTCGCGGCGCTCACGGTGGTCGACATGGTCAAGGCGGTCGACAAGGGCGCGGTGATCACCGACGTGCGCGTCGAGGAGAAGAGCGGCGGCAGGTCGGGCACCTGGACGCGCCCGGACCGTACGAGGGGAGGTGCCGCATGACGGCGGCACACCCGTTCGCGGGCACCGGAGAGGCGAGCCCCCGCGCGCTGGTGGTCACCGCGTCCAACCGGGCCGCGGCGGGCGTCTACGAGGACACCGGCGGTCCCCTCATCGTCACCGCACTGACCGGCCTCGGCTTCGCCGTGGACGGCCCGCGGGTCGTGCCCGACGGCGACCCGGTCGAGAGCGAGCTGCGGGTGGCGGTCGCGGACGGTTACGACGTCGTCGTCACCACCGGCGGTACGGGCATCTCGCCGACCGACCGTACGCCCGAGGTCACCCGGAAGGTCCTGGACTACGAGGTGCCGGGCATCGCGGAGGCGATCCGGGCACGCGGCGCGGCCAAGGTGCCCACGGCGGCGCTCTCGCGGGGTCTCGCGGGCGTGGCGGGCCGGACGCTCGTCGTCAACCTGCCGGGCTCGACGGGCGGGGTCCGCGACGGCCTCGCCGTGCTCGACGGACTGCTGGCACACGCCGTGGACCAGATCCGCGGCGCCGACCATCCCCGTACCGGCGGATGAACCCCGCCTGGCCCGTGATCCTGGCGGACGGGGATATCGCCCTCCGCCCGATAAGAGCGCGTGACCAGCGCGCCTGGAGGGACGTCAACCGGCGCAACAGGGACTGGCTCAGGCCCTGGGAAGCAACGGTTCCGCCGCCGTCGCCCGGCGCACCGCTCGGGCATCGGCCGACGTATCGTCAAATGGTCCGCCACCTCAAGAGGGAGGCGTCCGCGGGCCGGATGCTGCCGTTCGTCGTCGAGTACCAGGGCCGCCTCGTCGGCCAGTTGACGGTGGCCGGCATCACCTGGGGGTCCATGTGCTCGGGGCACGTCGGCTACTGGGTCGACAGTGAGGTCGCCGGCCGCGGGGTGATGCCGACGGCCGTGGCGCTCGCGACCGACCACTGTTTCCAGGCGCTCGGTCTGCACCGGCTGGAGGTCTGCATCCGTCCGGAGAACGGGCCGAGCCGCCGGGTCGTGGAGAAACTGGGCTTCCGCGAGGAGGGCATGCGGCCGCGCTATCTCCACATCGACGGGGCGTGGCGCGACCATCTCGTCTTCGCGCTGACCGCCGAGGAGGCACCGGAGGGGCTGCTGCGCCGGTGGCACCAGGCGCGGCGCCGCCGGACGTCCCTCGAATGAGCGGCCGGGATTCGGCGGTGTACTCGGAAGAGAAGTGTTCGAAATTCGTTCGAATTTTTGACGGGCGAGAATAATGAAATAAGTGTTCGATATTGATCGGGACTCGCTGCCGTCCGACCATAGAGCGATCCGAACAATCACAAAAAAGTTCAGTGATATCAGCCAGATCGTGCGACACACCGGTCCAATTGGCCGATCCGCTCCGGCGAATCCCTCTACGGTGTGAAGCGTGAGCAGCAGCGGCCTCATTTACGCAGTCATCGTCGGGGCCTGGGCCGCCTACCTGGTGCCGATGTGGCTCCGCAGGCAGGACGAGCTCAACGAGGCGCGTCCGACGGAACGCTTCACCACCGCCATCCGGCTGCTGTCGGGGCGGGCGGCGATGGAGCGTCGATACGCCAAGGACCTGCGGGAACGCGCCGTGGATCAGGCGTCCGAGGGGAACGAGGGCTTCGGCGCGCCCGGGTCCGACGCGGAACCGGACAGCGGGGCGGAGCCCATGAGCTCCGTCGACGTCCGGGCCTTCGCCGCGCCCCCGGCTCTGACGGAGGCGCGGATCGAGGTGCGCGGCGTCGTCGAGGCGGCTGAGCGTCCGGCCGAGCGCAGGCGCGTCCCGGCTGAGCGTCCGGCCGAGCGCGAGCCGGTCCGTGAGCCGGTCCGTGAGCCGGTTCGCGCGCAGGACCGCATGCAGAACCGTGAGCCGGTGCGCGCGCCGGTCGCGCGCCGCCGCCCGCCGGCGGGCGACCGCGCCACCCGCGCGCGCCGCTCGAAGGTCCTGGCGCGCCGCCGCCGCACGACGGTGCTCCTCTTCCTCGTCTTCACCGCCGGCGCGCTCGTCCCCGCGATCGGCGGGCTCGACCTGCTCTGGGCGCCCGCGGCGCCGGCCGTCCTGCTCAGCGCCTACATCGCCCACCTGCGCTCCAACGAACGGCGCCGGTTCACCTTCACCATGGACCGCCGCAGGGCCGAGGCCGCGGCCCAGCGGCTGCGCGAGACCCGTTCGCACCGCCAGGCGCCGGCCGGGCACGGCCAGGGCGCCGACGCGGAGGGCCTCCCGGCGCCGCAGCCCGCGCCGCGCGTCTCGCCGCAGGAAGCGGGGCGCCGGGCCCTGGTGGAGCAGACCGACCACGCCGAGTGGCTCGACCAGGAACGCGAGCGCCGGCCGGGCCGAGGCGACAGCTGGGAGCCCGTACCGGTACCGCTGCCCACCTATGTGACCGCTCCCGTGGCCCCCCGTGCGCCCAGCGGCGTGGAGGTTGGCGACCCGGAGACGTGGAGCGCGGCACGCTCCTCCACCGCGGCCGACCCGGCCCCGCCGCCCGCTCAGCCCGCCCCCGAGCCGGCCCCGCGCCGCGCCCGCGAGCGCGGCAGGACCCCGCTGTTCGATCAGTACGACGACGAGGACCGCCCCCGCGCCGCCAACGAGTGACGGAGCCCGGCGATCCCCGGTGACCAGCGGACAACGGATTTCCGAGCACCCGGATCAAAGTGCTAGAGTTCCACTCGTCGCAAGGGCCTGTGGCGCAGTCCGGTAGCGCACCTCGTTCGCATCGAGGGGGTCAGGGGTTCGAATCCCCTCAGGTCCACAGACAGACGACCAAGCCCCTGTCGGAGAGATCCGACAGGGGCTTTTCGGTGTCGTCATCCAGGGCGGCGGGCTGTTCGTCTCGAAGAGGGGACGTCCCGTCCGCGCGGCGCGATCTCGTCATCGCCCGCCCCGGCACCATCGTGCACGGTCCCCGGACGCCTGAGCCCCTGCCGGACGGATCCGGCAGGGGCTCATTGACGGGCCGGCGAAAAGCGGTCCGCGGCTGTGCGGGGTGTGGTGTGGTGCGGCTGTCGACGCCGTACCGCGGCCGTCGGCCGGGCCCGTTCGAGCCGGGGCGGGCGCGAGCGGCGGCTACCTGGGCAGTACCTTGTCGAACACCTCGTTGAGCGCCTCGGTCGAACTCGGGTGCGTGTAGATCGAGTTGCGGAGCTCGGTGGCGGTGATGCCGTGCCGGACGGCCAGGGCGACCGTGTTGATGATCTCCTGGGCGTCGATGCTGAGCAACGCCGCGCCGAGGATGAGGTCGGTCCGCGCGTCGACGACGAACTTCATCAGGCCGCGGGTCTCCTCGACGGTGTGGGCGCGGGGCATCGCGACGATGTCGGCGACGTTCTCCCTGGCGACCGTGAAGTCGAGGCCCTTCGACCGGGCCTGCGTCTCGGTCAGGCCGACCGTGGCGAGCGGCGGCGTGATGAACAGGGTGTGCGGTACGGCCACGCGGTCCGTGGTGGTCCGGGTGCCCTCACCCAGCAACTGGTCCAGAACGATACGGGCGTCGTCGAGCGAGATGTAGGTGAACTGGGGGCCGCCGTTGACATCGCCGAGTGCGAAGATGTGCGGCCGGCTGGTGCGCAGGTGCTCGTCCACCACGATGGACCCGTTCGCGGCGGTCTTGACCCCGGCGGCGTCGAGGCGGAGCTGCGACGTGACCGCACGGCGGCCGGTTGCCGGAAGCAGCGCGCTCGCCTCGACCGTGTGGGTCCGGCCGTCCTTCTCGTAGACGACGCTCGACACCGCGCCGGTGTCGCGTACCTCGGAGACGACGGCGCCGGTGATGACGCGGATGCCGTCGCCGGTGAGGATCTGCGTCACCGCGCCCGCCACGTCCTCGTCCTCGCGGGGGAGGAGCCGGTCGGCCGCCTCCAGCACGGTGACGTCGGTGCCGAAGTGACGGTAGATCGAGGCGAACTCAAGCCCGAGGTAGCCTCCGCCGATGACGACGAGCCGCTCCGGCAGGTTGCTCGTCTGCGTCAACTCGGTGCTGCTGACCAGGTGCGGGCTGGCCGCCAGGCCCGCAATGGCCGGAACGACCGGCTCGGAGCCGGTGTTGATCAGGATCGTGGGTGCGGTGACGGTGATGCGGTCCGTGCCCTCGCCGACAGCCACCGTGTGCGGGTCGAGGAAATGAGCGGCGCCGGTGATGACCGTCGCGGTGTCCTTGCCGTCGAGGGAGGAGAAGTTGCCGGCGCGGAAGGCGCTGGTCAGCTCGCGCACGCCCGCGACCGAGTGCTGGAAGAAGCCCTGCGCGTCGTCCTCGGGACGTCGCGCGTTGGAGTAGTGGACGAGCATCTTGGTGGGGACGCATCCCACGTTGGGGCACGTGCCGCCGTACATGTTCTCGGACTGCTCGACGAGGATGACGCGACGGCCGGCGTCCGTGAGTGCGTGCGCGGCGGTCTTGCCGCCTTTTCCGAAGCCGACGACGAGGACGTCGGCGCTGAGCATGGTGGTCGTCGTTTCCATGCCTTGAGTCTCTGCACCTATAGTTGATTCGAACAGGTCTCTCTGATTCATTTTTCAGCCCGAGAGTCTCATATGGACGCTGTCAGTCATCTTCTCCGGTTGGCCCGCCCGCAGGCTCGCCTCGACAAGCGCTGCCTGTTGGGCGGGGCGACCCGGATGGACGTCGCCGCTCATGCGGAGCGGAAGGCTCCGTTCCATGTCCTGCTGGAAGGCGCCTGCACCCTTGAGATCGGGTCGAAGCTGCTGGAGGTCCGGGCCGGCGACGTCGTGCTGATCCCCGGTGGGGCACCGCACCGCGTCACGACGCCCGGCTGCGAACCCCTGAGCCCGACGGCCGAGACGGCCGGTGAGGCGTTCGTGACGACACGCAGCGCACAGAGCCGGGCTCCCGTCATCGACCTGTTCTGCGGCCACTACACCTTCGGAGCCGGAGCGGGTGCGCTGCTGTTCCGCAGCCTTCCCGACCCGCTGCACGTCTCGTTCGGATCGTCGGACGAGGGAGAGGAGGTCCTGCGGATGCTGAGCGCTCTGATGCGCGGCGAGGCACGAAGGGAAGGCGACGGCACCGCGGCGATCCTCTCCGCCCTGTGCACGGTCCTTCTCGCCATGGTCCTCAGGACGTCGCGGGGCGTGAACGCGAACGCGACGCTCTGGACGGCGGCGGGTGACGGGCGGATCGCGGGTGTCGTCGAACGGGTGCTCGCCGACCCCGGGGCCGACTGGTCGATCGAGCGCCTGAGCCGGGCCGCGGCCATGTCGCGGGCCACCTTCCTCCGGCACTTCGTCCGGAGCACCGGGATGACCGCCGGCACCTTCCTCGGGCAGGTGCGCCTGATGACCGCGGCGGAACTGCTCGCCACCACGGACGCCACTGTGGCTTCGGTGGCCGGGCAGGTCGGCTACCACTCAGAGTCGGCGTTCAGCAGGTCGTTCCGCTCGGCGGTCGGCACGACCCCGGCGCGTTTTCGGCGCGCCTCGGTGCGGCCCGCCTGACGGCGCCGAGGTCGCTTGCCGAGGTCGCGGGCCGAGGAGGAGCCGCGCCGTACCGGTGCGTCGCGGCCGGGCGGTCGCGCGGTCAGACCGCGAACACCTGTGAGTCGTCAGCGAACGCCTTGAACTCCAGGGCGTTGCCGGCCGGGTCCAGCAGGAACATCGTCCACTGCTCGCCCTTCTCGCCCGCGAACCGCAGGTAGGGCTCGATGACGAACTCCGTGCCCGCGGCCCGCAGGCGCTCCGCCAGCTCCTGGAACTCCTCGACAGCCAGCAGCAGTCCGAAGTGCGGTACGGGGACCTCGTGGCCGTCCACCGCGTTGTGCGCGCGCTCGGCGGGGCGCGGCGCGAGGTGTGTCACGAACTGGTGGCCGTGCAGGTTCCAGTCGACCCACCGCTCCGCGCTGCGGCCCTCGGGCAGGCCGAGCACGCCGCCGTAGAAGCGGCGCGCGGCCGCGAGATCGTCGACGGGCACGGCCAGATGGAAGCGCGGCAGCGGGGTCTCGTGCGTGGTCATGGGTGCGTCGCCTCTCTGCGTACGGCTGGGGCCCTACGGGGACGACGCTACGCGCCGGCCCCCGCGACCTGCACCAGGGCGTGCGTCCCGGTGACGCGCCACGGCTCGCCTGTGGCGTCGAGTGCCGCGGCCGTGGCCGCCTCAAGCCCCGTGATCACGTCGGACTTGAGGGTGCGCAGCGCGGCCACGGGAGCGGGGAAGAAGGCGGTGCGCTCCGCGAAGGACGTCGTCGGGTCGTAGAGCCTGTCGCCGACCAGACGGCGGTAGTTGAGATCGCCCTTCACGATCGTGACGGCCGCGGAGGCCAGTTCGCCGCGCAGGTCGTCGGGCATCCGGTCGTACGCGAGCGGCGCGCAGAAGAAGGGGTGGGCGTCGAGGGAGAGGCGGCCGTCAGTCAGCGCCGTCCACAGGCGGCGGCCCGCCTCACCCGCTCGTCCCGGTGCCGCCGCGAGGCGGCGCAGCGCGGCGCTCACGTCGGCGGTGGTCGCGTCGGAGACGTAGTACGGATGCGGCTTGACGTGCAGGACGGCGCGCCCGGCGCGGCCGGTGCGCAGCAGGTGGTCGAGGAGCAGCAGGTCGGGGACCAGTTCGCGGCCCGCGTTGTCGGCGATGAGATGTACCGGGGCGTCGCGGCCGGGCGGCAGCAGCCGCCACAGCTGCTCCCGGTCGTCGGCGACGAGCTGCCCCGGCGCGCCCGGCGTCGCCTCCTGCGACGTGATCCGGAAGCCGAGGTCCGCCCGGTTGCCCCAGAGCGCGGCGCCGAGCAGCGCGTCCGCCTGTTCGCGTTCGGGGCGGGCGGCGAGCGCGTCCAGGGCGGCGAGCTCGTCGTCCACCGTGCCGCTGCCCAGTTCGGCGTCCTTGAACGGCGCGAACGGGTCGAGTCCCTGCCACGGGCCCGGTGTGAAGTGGCCGACCGCTCCCAGCAGCCTGCGGTAGAAGTAGCTCTCCGCCCAGAGGAACGGCAGATCGAACCACGCTCTGCCGATGTACGCCCCGGACCCCCACGCCGCCCAGCGCCCCGCGTCCCGGGCGTCCGGCGGCAGGGGTGCGACCGTCCCCCGCGTGATCTCGGTGAGCAGCGCGTCGAGGGCGCGCTGGGCGGCCGGCGGGTAGGGGGTGGCGTCGCGTACCTGCTGGATCAGCGCGGGATGCCGCTCGGCGAGCACGCCGTGGGCGAAGGTTCCGGGGACATCGGCTCGGATCTCGGGGGCGTCGGCGGTGTTCACGAGGGCATGATGCCCCGCCTGCGATCGTGGCGGAGCGACGACCGGACGCCGGCCGGCGGAACGTCGAATTCCGCCGGTCCCCTCCCTCTCGCTCCCGGCGGGGGTGGCGGCTGGAGCCGACTGGCATTGTTCGAATTCTTTCGAGAAACGCATTCAGAAGTCCTCGAATATTCAACCTCATTCACCTCGGTGGCTATGCGTCCACGTGTCGCAATAGGCTCCGCCGCGCATCGGATCGGCCCCTCGAACTGGCGTATCGACTCGGGAGAAGGGGCGCTTCCGTAAACGTCACCTCGTCCTTTCGGCTGGCTGTTCGGCGCCTCAGGTGACGCAGCGTAGATGTTCTACCGGGTGCTCTAATCTGTCAAAATCGCAGGTCGGAGGCATTAATCGGGGGTGGGGGCGCGTTCTGTCGGAAAAAGCGTCCTTGCCCACTCTCCGGGCGATATACCATCCCCCCAATGTCTGGCCCCCAACCTTGCCTGACGCGGGTGTAGTTGCTACTTCGCGAAATGCACCCTGCCGAGGGATTGACCTCCGGCTGAGGAATGGCCTCAGGACCGGCCGGGCCGGTACCGTCCGCGTCGGAGTACCGGTCGGGGACCAGACTTCGGACAACGCGAAGGTTATCCATGACCCGTGCCCGTACCCCCGTGCCTGCCACCTCCTCCCGCAGGACACGCCCCTGGCCGGTCGTCCTCGTCCTCGCGTTCCTCGCCCTCGCCGGCGGCGGTTTCGCCATGGAACGCGTCGTCGGCGTCGGAGCCGTGGCGGCGTACGGGGTCGCGGGCGCCGTACTGCTGGGCTGGCTGGAGTCGTTCCGCCGCGCGCAGCGGGACCTCACGCACGACCTGATCAAACTCCGGGGCGAGATCACCGAACGCGAAGCGGAGATCGCCCGCCGCGAGGCGCACTGGCACGGCTACGTCAACGGCCAGGCCGAACGCGTGCGCGAAGAGGCCGCGTTCACGCTCGACCGCCGGCTGCCCGCCGCGCTCGCCCGTGCCGAGGTGCCGCCCGCCCTGCACACGCGGGGCGGCGGCGAGGCGCGCGGCCACGGCAGCACCGGAGCCGCCGCCGGGGACGACGGCGTGGCCGTCTGGTTCGACCGGATGCTCGGGGAGATCTCCCGGTCCATCGACGAACGCGAGGAGTCGCAGCGACTCTCCCTGGTCGAGCTCGCGAACCGCATTCAGACCTCCGCCCACCGCATCCAGGCGAAGGCCACCGGTATCGCGGACCGCTACCCCGGGGACACCGACCTGCTCGACACCACCATGCAGGTGGACCACGCGGCCACACAGCAGGCCCGGCACGCGCAGAGCCTGAAGGTGCTCTGCGACGAGTGGCCGGGCCAGCAGTGGCAGGACCCGCTCGCGCTGGTCGACGTCGTGCGGGCCGCGTCGGGCCGCATCATGTCCTACCGGCGGGTGGAGGTCACCGGCGACCCGGACATCGGTATCGCCGCCATCGTCGTGGAACCGCTGATCCACCTCGTCGCGGAACTGCTGGCCAACGCCACCGAGTACTCGCCGCCGCGCACGGCGGTGCCGGTCGCCGTCCGCCCGGTGCAGCGCGGCGCGGTCATCGAGGTCGACGACGGCGGGCTCGGCCTGGACGACCACCGGCTCGACGAGGCGCGCGAGATCGTGTCCGGCCGCAAGCTGCTCGGCGTCGGCGACGTGGGCGAGATCCCGCAGACCGGGTTCGCGGTCATCGGCCGCTTCGCCAGACGGCACGGCTTCGGCGTCGACCTCGGGCCTTCCCCGTACGGCGGAATCCGCGCGGTCGTCCTCGTCCCGCTGGAGATGCTGGAGAAGCTGGCGCCGCCCGGCACGACTCCCCGGCGGTCCCCCCGGGACCAGGACGCGGAGCGCGTACCGGGCCAGGGGCCGAGCAGGGGCCGTCACGGGGGCGTGAGCGACGCCGACGCGTCGCCCGCGGACGAGCGTTTCATCCACAATCCGCTCGTCCCGCAGCCCCCGGCCAGGAAGCCGCGCACCCCGGAACCGCCGGTCCCGGAGACCCCGTTGCCGCGCCGTGCGGTGCCGGAACCGCCGACGCGGGAACCGGCCGCCGCGGAACCGCTGGTCCCCGAGCCGCGCCCGCGTCCGACCGACGCGGAACCGCCCGGCGGGATGCGGCGGCTTCCCCGGCGCAGGTCCGCCCGCGGCGAGGGGCGGCAGGTGCCGCCAGAACCCACCAGCATGACCCCGCCGGGCAGTCCGGAGGAGGCCGGTGAGTGGATGTCCGCCTTCCTGGACGGCTCCTCCCGGCAGCCGCAGGAACCCCCGCACCCACGGCCCGCGGGCGACGACGGGACACCCCCGCCCACCTCATGACCACGCGACCACCGGCCGGCCCTCTCCCGGGCCCCGCCGCCGGCCTCCTGACGACCGCCCGCGCCTGCCGCCTCCGGGGCGCCGCCCCCTGCCCCACCGCCATCCCGACCCTCCAGAAGGACGGACCCGACCATGAGTTACGTAACCGAGCCGGAGCAGCGGAGCTGGATGATCGCCGAGGTCGCCGCTGTTCCCGGCGTGCGCCAGGTCATCGTGTTCAGCGCCGACGGCCTCCTGCTGACCAGCTCGGAGGGGATGGACCGGGACTCGGCCGACCGGCTCGCGGCGAACTGCTCGGGACTGCTCTCCCTGGGGCGCAGCCTCGGACGGGAGTTCGGCTCCGACGGCGGCCTCGTCCATCAGCAGATGGTGGAGTTCAACGGGGGCTTCCTCTTCATGCGCAGTGCGCACGGCGCGCATCTGGCCGTCGTCACGGGGCCGGTGGTGGACCCGAAGCTCTGTGCCCGGCAGATGCAGGCACAGGTGATGAAGATCGGCGCGGCGAACCTCAGCAGCCCGCCCCGGCAGGGGACTGCGTGAGCGGCCCCGGGCGGCCGGACGACGAACCGGGGGAGCCGCAACCCGGGGCGGACCCGGAGGGCGGCTCCGCCCCGCTCCGCCCGTACGTCATCACCAGGGGCCGCTCACGCCCCAGCCGCAACACCGTCGGCGTGGAGACCCTGTTGGTGGCCACCACGCCGGCCACGCCCCTGCCGCTCTCCGCCGTCAGGGAGGAGCGGGCCCTCGTGCGGATGTGCGAGCGGCTGCTCTCCCTGGTGGAGGCGGCCGCACACCTCGAACTTCCCGTGAGCCTGGTGAAGGTCCTCGCGTCCGACCTGGTCGACAGCGGCCACCTCACCGCACGTTCCGGCGTGCCCCAGGCCGTACTGCCCGACTCGCAACTGCTTCAGGAGGTACTGGATGGTCTCCGCCGGCTCCGCTGACCGCTACCTGCCCGACACGGTCCAGCAGGCCGTCAAGATCCCCGTGGTCGGTGCGTTCGGGGTCGGCAAGACGACGCTGGTGGGCTCCGTCAGCGAGATCGAGCCGCTGCGTACGGAGGAGGTGATGACGCAGGCCAGCGTCGGGGTGGACGACCTGGCGGGGGCCAGCAGGAAGACCACGACCACGGTGGCGATGGACTTCGGCCGGATCACCCTCAGCTCGCGCATCGTCCTGTACCTGTTCGGCACGCCGGGCCAGCGGCGATTCTGGGACCTGTGGGAGGGGCTGCTCGAAGGCGCCCTGGGAGTTCTGGTGGTGATCGACACGCGCCGGCTGGAGGACAGTTTCGACGTCCTCGAACAACTGGAGTTGCGCCGCATGCCGTTCGCGGTCGCGGTCAACCAGTTCCCGGACAGCCAGGCCTACGACTCCCGCGAACTGCGCGACGCGCTCGACCTGCTGGAGGAGACCCCCATCGTGATGTGCGACGCGCGCGACCGCAGCTCGGCGGCGGAGGCCCTGATCACCCTCGTCGAACACGTGCTGGCCACCGACGCCCTACGGACCCCGGAGGCCGCTTCATGACGCCCCGCGAGAACGGCCCCTACGACATGACGCCGCGCGAGAACGGCTCGTACGACACGGCCCGCGAGAACGGCTCCTACGACACGCCGCGGGACAGCGGCTCCTACGAGGGCTCCTACGACGGGACGTCCCGCGCCGGCACCGGGGCGCGCGAACCGGAGCCGTACGGGGCGGAGTCGTACGAAGGGGGCCGTGACGAGGCGGGCCCGTACGGGGCAGGTCCGTACGACGCGGCTCCGTACGACGCGGGCCCGTACGACGCGGGCCCGTACGAAACGGGTACGTACGACGTGACTCCGTACGACACGGCTCCGTACGAGCAGGTGCCCCACGGGCAGACGGTCCACGAGCAGGCCTCCCGGACGCCGGGCCCGTACGGCGAGGACCCGGGCGACGGCCGTCCGGGCGACGGGGATGCCGGTGCGACGCACGGGACGGCGGGCCGCGAACCGGACGGCCACCGGGCGCCCGCCGACGACGAGGAACCAAGCGGCTGTCCCGTCCGCCACGACCACAGGAGCACTCCCGAGACCGCCCCGGTGGCCGGCGCCGGCGGGCCCGCGCCGATGGCGCTGACCGACATCGTGTCCTCGCCCGACCCGCACCTCGTCTACCGGGAACTGCGCCGGCAGTACGGGCCCGTGGCGCCCGTCGAGCTGGAACCGGGCCTGCCCGCCTGGCTGGTGCTCGGCTACCACGAACTCCTCGCGGTCACCCGGCAGGAACAGCTGTTCTCCCGGGACCCGCGCAACTGGCACGCCCTGCGGGA
The DNA here is from genome assembly GCF_036250695.1 of Streptomyces sp. NBC_01497. Lineage (NCBI taxonomy): Bacteria > Bacillati > Actinomycetota > Actinomycetes > Kitasatosporales > Streptomycetaceae > Streptomyces > Streptomyces sp. NBC_01497. The sequence continues at coordinate 4,946,162 of NZ_CP109427.1, forward strand.
CGGTCGGGTCGCGCCCGATTCGCCGCTCATGCCGATGATGCGGTACCACCCGGTCTGCTACCACGCGGACGGCGCGGAGCACCGGCGGCTGCGCGTCCCGTTCGACGAAGGGGTGGGGCGGCTGAACGAACGGGCGGCGCGACGGCTGATCGAGGAACGCTGCCACGGTCTGGTCGCGAAGTTCTCCGAGGCCGGCCACGCGGACCTGGTCAACGAGTACGCGGCGCAGGTGCCGATGATGGCGCTCGGCGGGCTGTTCGGTCTGGGCCAGGCCCAGAGCGAGGAGCTGGTGCGCACCGTCTTCGGCGTCGTCGGGTCGGGGCCGGACTCCGAGGACGCGTACCAGGTCCAGCACCGCATCATCGGCGAGATGGTGGCCCGTCCGCGCTCCGCCCCGGACGACGACCTGACCTGGAACTTCGCCCGTCACCCCAACCTGGTGACGGAGGAGGAGCGGTTCGCGGCGATGCACCTGATGCTGATCGCGGGGAACATGCCGGCGATCTCGTGGATCGCGCAGACGCTGCGGATGATGATCACGGACCCGCGCTTCGCCGCGCGGCTGCGTGGCGGCCGTCTCGGCGTGGATGACGCGCTCGACGAAGCGCTGTGGCGAGAGCCGCCGTTGAACGCCATGCCGGCCCGGTACGTGCTGCACGACATCGAGCTCGGCGGGCAGGTGCTGCGCCGGGGCGACTGCCTGATCATGGGCATCGGCGCGGCCAACGACGACCCGGAGATCCGCCCGGACGAGGGCGAGGACTGGGGGAACCGGGCACATCTCGCCTTCTCCGCGGGGCCGCACCGGTGCCCCGCGCAGCTGCCGGCCCGGCTGATCGCGCGCACGGCCGTGCGCACCGTGCTCAACCTGCTGCCCGACCTGGAACTCACCGTGCCCGTAACGGATCTCGCGCCGAGTCCTTCGCCCTGGACCCGCGTGCCCGCGCGGCTGCCGGTCTCGTTCACACCACGGCGCCTCGCCACGGGTCCCGGGAGCCACGCGAATGACCCGGTCGGGTGAAGCGGGCTCACGGCCACGGCCCAATCACAGCTAATGTGACGGAATATGACCACAAGCAACACCGCGTCGTACGCCCCGCTCATGGGCACGCTCTCGGTGATCCCCTGGACCAGCGACCCCGCGGAGGGCGAGCGCAACGCGCCTTTCCTGCTCGCCTATTCGCTCGGTGACGGACGGGAGGGCCCGGCCGCCGGGGAGGAGACCCTGCGGACCGTCCTCGGTGAGATCGGTCTGACGCCCGGCGTCGAGGTCGTGGACCTCGCGAGCAGGCCCTCCGTCGCCATCACCCTGCTGGTGGAGGCCGGGCGCGCGGTGCTGACGATGCCGTACCTGAACGCGCAGTGCCCGGTGCCCCCGGAGTGGGAGAAGGACGCGCGCACGGTCGGGCAGGTGTATTTCATCGTGGCGACGAAGCCGTGGACCGACGGCCTGCCCGGACGCGCGGTCACGGAGGAGCAGTTGCGCGCCTTCATCGGTGACGAGGACGTGCTCACGACCGCGATGCACTGCCTGCTGCCGGTCCGCAGCCTGACGGGCTGAGAACGGACCCGCCCGAGTTCGAGCCGCCGCGGGCACCGACGTGGCGGCCCGTTTCGCACCCGCCCCGGGCCACGCACACACGGGCCCGGCCCGCGCAGGCATCGCGTGGGCCGGGCCCGGTGCTCTGCCGGCGTCAGTGCGTCAGTGCGTTATTGCGTCACTGGGGCCGGTGGCGGTGGCCGGGGCCTGCCGTCGGGGGAGTGACGGGGGCGGTGTGCCCCGCGGCGCACCATTCCCTCACGAGGGCGTTGTAGATGGGCGTGGAGGTGCGCTGGTACGCGGGCTCGGCGGACGGCGGTTTCGCGGCGTCCGCCGGCCGGCCCTTGCGGGGGGCGCGGAGGGTTTCCATACGGGGGAAACGCACAGGACATCCACAGAGTCACTGTTTACGTGAAGGGCGGGGGGACGGGGGAAACGCTTCTTCGAGTGTTTGGCTCATCCGATGGTCGGACCGGCGCCGCCTCCCTCGTTCCGGTGAAACCGGGCGCTACCCGGCGGACAGTGGTCAACGCGGGCATAGCGTCGGCACCATGGCAACGGCTGTGGCCGGCACGGATTCCGCCGGCAAGGAACACGACACAAGAGCGGCACACGCGCGAGGGGGTGACCCGGAGGGCGGTGCGCGCCGCTACGGCGGCGGCCGGCCTCTCGGCGTCCTGCTGGTGGTGGCCGGACTCATGGGGCTGGTGGCCGCCTGGGTGATCACCCTGGACGAGTTCGCCCTGCTCAAGGACCCGGGCTTCAGGCCCGGTTGCAGCCTGAACCCGGTGGTGTCCTGCGGCAGTGTGATGAAGAGCGCGCAGGCGTCCGTCTTCGGGTTCCCCAACCCGATGCTCGGCCTCGCCACCTACCCGGTGGTGGTCGGGGTGGGCCTGGGCGTCCTCGCCGGCGCGCGGTACGGCCGCTGGTACTGGCTCGGCCTCAACGCGGGAACACTGTTCGGTGTCGGGTTCTGCTCCTGGCTCCAGGTCCAGTCCCTGTACGAGATCAACGCGTTGTGCCTGTGGTGCTGCCTGGCCTGGACAGGCACCACGCTGGCGTTCTGCTACGTCACGGTCCACAACATCGAGCACGGTGTGATTCCCGCGCCCGCCGGCCTGCGTGCCGCACTGAGCGAGTTCCACTGGGTCCCGCCACTGCTCTGGCTCGGCGGCATCGGCATGCTCGTCCTCACCCGCTGGTGGGACTTCTGGACGGGCTGATCGCCAACGACAACCCCCAAAAGGAACGGAGCGGACGTGTGGAGCCCCAACTCCACACGTCCGCTCCGTCGTGTTCCCGAGGGGGAGGTTCCCGAGGAGGGAGAGGATCCCGGTCGGTGGTGGCCTTGGCGGCCGGTGTTCAGCCGTTGGCCGACTGGTTGCCGACGGCCGGGTTCAGCGCGCCGATCATGTCGACGCGGTCGCCGGTGACGTTGACCGGGATGTGCACCGGCACCTGTACGACGGCGCCGGACAGGACGCCCGGCGAGCCGACGGCCGCGGCGCCCGTACCCGGGTCCGCGGCGGCGCCGCCCACCGCGGCACCCGCCGCGATGATGCCGGGCGCGACGCGTACGGGGTGTTGCCCGTGACGCAGCCGTTCCGACCACGTACGGAAACTCCACCGCCCGGCGTCATCGCGTTGATCCGCGACCGGTGTGCGACCGGTGTGCGGCGGCTGATCAGCCGCCCAGCGGAAGGCCTCCGAGGAGCTGACCGACACCCGCGACGCCGCCCGGCTTCTTCGCGGGCTGCTTCTTCGCCGACTGCTTGGACGCACCCTGCTTCTTCGGGGCGGCCTTCGCCTTGCCGAGGCTCTGGGCCGTGTCGCTGACCGCGCTCACCAGCGAGCCCTTGTTCTCGGTGTCCAGCGCGTTGGTGTTGATCGGCGAGCCGCTGCGCAGCCCGTTGGACGCCAGCGAGTCGATGCCGCCGTTGAGGCTGGAGGGGGTGAGACCGTCGGCGAAGGCCGGGGCCGCCGCACCGAGGGCGACCAGGGAACCTGCGACGATCGCGGCAACCTTCGTGGACTTCATTTTCGTCAACCTTCTTTCGCGTGGACTGCGATATCCCTAACGACTCCTCGCCGCCGCGGGAAACTCGGAACCGGCCGAATCGGGCCGGTGCCACTCGTACGCCTGGGACTGGGCCTTCACGCGTATCGAATGGGGCGTCCGGTCGTTGGCGCGCGAAAAACGGCCCGGGCGCGGCGTCTCGCGCCGCGGCCGGGCCGCTGCTGTACCGGTACGGGACCCCGGTCAGCGGGTGAGGTCGGACAGGTCGCTCAGCCCGGGGTGGGCGAACACCGGAAGGGTGGAGATCCCGGACGGCGTGGTGGGGGCGGGGAGGGTGGACGTCCCCGGGTCCTGCGTGCCGGGGGTGGTCGGCAGGACGGGCAGCGCGGGCAGGTCCGGCAGGTCCGGCAGCTCGGACTGCGGCAGATCACCGCTCGCGGCGTTCGCGACGACCACGTCGACGAGGTGGGCGAGCGCGTCACTGACGGCCTTCGAGGTCGTCGCCGTGTCGCCGGTCGCCGCGGACGCGGCGAGCGCGTCCACCGATGCGCCCAGCGCCGCGAGGGCGTCGTCGACGGCGTCCGCCGGCGCGGCGGCGCGGGTGCCGGTGGCGGGGGCCCCGGCGGGCTTCGCCGCCGTGATCGCCTTCTTGGCGGCCGTGACGAGACGGGCGGCGTCGGCGGCGGGGATCCTGCCGTGCTCGGCCGCGACCGCGGTGCGCAGCAGCCTGGTCACGGGGGCGAGCACGCCGTCGGCCCGGTCGAGCGCGTCGATCCGGTGGGTCAGGGTGGCGGCGTCCGGGGGCGGGACGCGCGGGAGGGTGTGCTCCGCCGGCGCGAGCGTACGGCCGGTGTCGTGCGAGGACGGGGCCGCGGCGACCGCGGGTCCCGCGGTGGCGAGGGCGAGAGCGGCACAGGCGAGTGCCGCGGTGCTCAGGGAGAGCTGGGGGCGCATGGCGCGGGGGTCCTTTCGGAGCACAGGGGGACGTCCCCTCACCGTGTGTTCCGCGGGTGGCGCCCGCAACGCGCCCCGGTCCGAACGGGTGGCCGACGTGTCCCTCACACGAACGGTCCCGCGGCCGCCTTCGCGCGGGGGAGCCGTACCGCGCCCCGCGATGCGCGGTGGTACGTGACGACGGAAGCCGCCCTGCCGGAGTGGCAGGGCGGCTTCCGCGGTGCTGCTTGGGGCGTGAGGCCTCAGGCGTTGACGCAGGTGTTGCCGAACGCGGGGTTCAGCAGACCGATGACGTTGATGGTGTTGCCGCAGACGTTGACCGGCACGTGGACCGGGACCTGGATGGCGTTGCCGGAGAGGACACCGGGGGAACCGATGGCCGCGGCACCCGCGCCTGCGTCGGCGAACGCGGCACCGGACGCGCCGGCGACAGCGGCGACCGCCGTGGTGGACAGAACAACAGCCTTCGCGATACGGGACATGGGGATGAGGCTCCTCGGTGTGACAACAAGCAAACGAAATGCCGGGCGTGAATGTCCGACGTACCGATCAACGCGGCCGGGCCCGATCGGTTGCTGCCCCGAATGAGTGAAGCCTGATCGCTCCTGCCTGCGCGCGTCCGTCGTGACCGGTTCGCGTCAGCGTGCCTCCGTCACATTCACCATCCGTTCTGTAAAGGTGCCTATCGGTTCGGCGGGAGTGATTTCTCACCATTTGTTCGACCATATGACGGAGGGTCCCGTGCGGACTTCAGTGATGCGGACGTCGGCCTTCCCGGGCGCGTGGCGCGGATTGCTCTGCGCCTGCGCGGCGGGTCTGCTGGCCGCGGCCGGCGCGCCCCAGGCGGCCCTGGCGCAGGGGGCGGTGGTACGGGACGCGGTGCGGCCCGCGCCCGTCGGCCCCGGCGCGCACCGTCCGGGGCCGGCTCCGGCGCTCGCCGCCGCTCCGGGGCCGGTGCGGCCCGTGGCGCGGGAAGCGGCGCGCATCCCCTTCCGCGCACGGTTCTCTGCCGTGCAGCACGGCGGGATCGTCCGCGCGGGCAACACGGCCGTGCGCTGCCGCACCACCTGCCCCGCCGTGCGCGGCGGCCGGGGAGCGGGCAACCAGGACGCCGACATGTCGTACGCGGACGTCGACAGCGACCCGAACACCTACAACTCCTCGCGCGCCGATCTCGCGATCCCGGACGGCGCCACCGTCAGCAGCGCCCGCCTGTACTGGGGCGGCAACCTGCGCGTCGGCGAGCAGAAGCCGGTGGCGGACGCGGGGCGGGTACTGGTCGCCGAGCCGGGGGGCGAGTACCGGGAGGTGCTCGCCGACACGGTCCTCGGGCATCGCAGGACCGCGGCGGCCGACGTCTATCAGGCGTCCGCCGATGTGACCGGCCTGGTCCGGGGCGCGGGTCCGGGGATGTACACGGTCGCGCAGGCCGATGTGGCCCGGGGCCGGTCGGCCGTCGGGGCGTTCGGGGGCTGGACCCTGGTCGTCGCGTACGAGAAGGCGGACGAGCCGCTGCGGCGCCTGGCGCTGTGGGACGGGTTCGAGGCGCTGGACTCCGGGCACCGGTCGGTCGCGGTCCAGGTGCCGATGTCCACGGTGCCGAAGCGCGCGGCGGGCCGGTTCGGGCTCGTCGCCTACGACGGCGACCGGGGCGTGACGGGGGACTCCGTGACGGTCGCGACGGACAAGGGGCGCGCTGTCCCGCTCTCCGACAAGGCCAACGGCCTCCACGACGTGATGAATTCCAGCATCACCGATCTCGGTGTCGACCGGATCAAGCGACAACCTTTTTATGCGAACAATCGTGGCTACGACTCAGATGTGTTCGATCTGACGCCCGCTTTGACCGCCGGGGGGCAGCGGCTTGGCGTTCGATTCGACGCCGGGCGTGACTCCCTGTGGGTCGGTGCGTTCTTCGTACAGACGGCAGTCCGGGACTGACCGGAAACCGGCGTCTCGGCCGGGTGGTCCCGAAAAGGCTTTCCCGTCCACGAGTGGAAAGAGTGGAAACGAAGTGCGCGCGACGTCCGGTACTTCCAGGGCCGACACCGGCTTCACCGCACTCCATCTGGTCCAGCCCCCCGACGGCGGCGTGCCGCGCGTCGTCACGGACCTCGTCGCCGCCCAGACCGCGGCCGGACTGCGCGTCGTCGTCGCGTGTCCGCCCGGCAGCACCCTCGCGCCCGCGGCGGCACGGGCGGGTGCCGAGGTGCGGTCCTGGCCGGCCACCCGGGAACCGGGCCGCTCACTGCCCGGTGAGATCCGGGCCGCCGCCCGGCTCCTCGACGCCGTACGCCCCGACGTCCTGCACGCGCACAGCGCCAAGGCCGGGCTGGCCGGGCGGCTCGCCGCGCGGGGCCGCGTCCCCACGGTCTTCCAGCCGCACGCCTGGTCCTTCGAGGCCGTCGACGGCGCCATGGCCGGCGCGGCGCGTGGCTGGGAACGGTGGGCCGCCCGGTGGAGCGACCGCATCGTGTGCGTCAGCGACGCGGAGCGCACCACCGGCGTACGAGCCGGAGTACGCGCCGAGTTCCGCGTCGTACGCAACGGCGTGGACACCGCGCACTTCACCCCCCACGCGCCGCCGGGCGCCGGGGAGCCGCCCCCGCTCGCCGGGCTCGGCCGGGACGGCCTCGATCTCGACGCGGGCGCCGACACCGAAGCGGCCCCCGTCGTCGTGTGCGTGGGCAGACTCTGCCGGCAGAAGGGCCAGGACATCCTGCTGCGTGCCTGGGACACCGTCACACGCGAGGTGCCCGGCGCCCGGCTCGTCCTCGTCGGCGACGGTCCCGACGCGGCGTCCCTGAGCGCGGCCGCACCGCCGTCCGCGCTGTTCACGGGAACCGTCGCGGACACCGCGCGCTGGTACCGGGCCGCCGACCTCGTGGTCCTGCCGTCCCGTTGGGAAGGCATGGCGCTCTCTCCGCTGGAGGCGATGGCGTGCGGGCGGCCCGTCGTCCTCACCGATGTCGACGGGGCCCGCGAGAGCCTGCCGCCGGGGCACGCCGGCGCGTGCCTCGTACCGCCCGAGGATCCCGCCGCGCTCGCCGCGGCCGTCGTCGCGTTGCTGCGCGACCCGTCGAGGCGCGCGGCACTCGGCCGCCAGGCCCACGACCACGTCCTGAGCACTTTCGACGTGCGGCTGACCGCCGAAGCCGTCGCGGGCGTCTACCGCGAGGTCACCGGCGCTCCGCACCATGAACGCAGGGAGCGGATCCCCCAGTGAGCACGGAAAGCACCAGTGTTCCCTCGCCGTCGGGGCCCGGGCGCGGCGCGGGACAGACCGCGAGCCGCGTCACGATCGCCTCGCCGCCCCGGGACCGCGAACGGGACCACGCGCCGCGCGGGCTCGGCGCCCCCGACCGGCTCGTACCGCCCTCGCGCCGCCGCGCCGCGCGGGCGTCCGCCCGGCGGGCGCTGCCCCTGTTCACCGCCGACCTCGCGGGCGTGGCCGCCGGCCTCGCGCTCGTGAGGGCCGGGAGCGACGCGCTGCCCGGCATCGCCTGGGCTGCCCTCGCCGTACTCCTCGTCGCGTGCGTGACCGCGCTGAACGCGTCGGCCCGGCTCTACGCCCCGCCGCTCAAGCCGTCCGTGCTGGACCGGCTGCCCGCGCTCGCCGCGCGCGTCGCACTCGCCTGGTGCGTGGCCGCCGCCGTGTGCGAGGCGCTGTTCTCCGTCGGCGGCGTGTGCGCGCCGGCCACCCTCGCCGGTGGCGCGTGCGCGCAGCTCGTCGTGGCCTGCGCGGGCCGCGCCGCCACCCACGCGCGGGTGCGCGCCGCCGGCCGGACGAAGGCGCGCTCCGCGCTCGTCGTCGGCACCGGTGTCCGGGCGCGGGCCGTCGCCGCCCTCCTCGTCCAGCACCCCGAGTACGGGCTGCGGCCCGTCGGCATCGCGGACCCGGAGCCCGCCGAGAGCCCGGCGGACCAGGCCGGCCAGGAGCAGGGGGCGCAACTGCCGGTGCTGACCACCGCCGAGGACGTCCACCGCGCGGTCATCCAGAACGGGGTCGAGGAGGCTGTCTTCGTCGACGCCGACACCCTCGCCGGCCACGACGGCTTCGCCGGCCCGGGCTCCGGCTTCGCCGAACTCGTCCAGCTGGTCCGCGCGTACGGCTGCGGGGTGCTGTGCGTCGGCGACGGCGGCCCGGCGGCGCTGAAGGACCGGCCCCGGATGACGGACCACCTGTGGGGCTTCGAGTTCCGCCGCGTCGACGAGCCCGAGGGGCCCTGGCGCGGCCGGCGCGCCAAGCGGCTCCTCGACATCACCGTGGCCGTGCCCGCGCTGCTCGCCGCCTCGCCGGTCCTGTTCGGCTGCGCCCTCGCCGTTCGGCTCTGCGACGGGCCCGACGTGCTGTTCCGGCAGGAGCGCGTGGGCCAGGACGGGCGCCTGTTCACGCTGCTGAAGTTCCGTACGCTGCGGCCCGCCGACGAGAAGGAGTCCGCGACCCGCTGGAACATCGCGGGCGACCACCGCATGAGCACCGTCGGCAACCTGCTCCGCCGCACCTCGCTGGACGAACTGCCGCAGCTGTGGAACGTGCTGCGCGGCGACATGAGCCTCGTCGGGCCCAGACCCGAACGACCGCACTTCGTCGCGAACTTCAGCAAGACCCTCCCCGGCTACGCGGCCCGGCACCGGATGCCCGTCGGCATCACCGGCCTCGCGCAGGTGCACGGGCTGCGCGGCGACACGTCCATCGAGGACCGCTCCCGCTTCGACAACCACTACATCGACCACTGGTCGCTCTGGCAGGACGTGTGCATCCTGCTGCGCACCGCCGCGTCCCTGGTCCGTCCGGCGGGCAGCTGATGAGCGCGCCCGCGCCCGCGTTGGCTCCCATGTCGGCCCTCAAGCACACCGCGCCCGCCCCGGCACCGGCCGCCCGGCCCCGGATGGCGGCCTGGCGGGGGTACGCGCATCTGCTCGCCGTGCTCGCCGTGCTCGCCCTGCTCGCGGCCCCGGCGGCGCCCGGCGGCGGGGCGTCGGAGGGGACCGGGTCGGTGGCCGACGCCGCCTCCGGTGTCCTCGTCCTGTTCTGCGCGGGACGGCTGCTGCGGCGGCGCGAGAGGACCCTGAGCCGTACCGCCGCCGTGGTGCTCGGTGTGCCGGTGATCGGTGTGTCCATCGCCGCGATCGCCTCCCAGGACCCCGGTTTCAGCCTCGCCGGGGTGCCCCGCTACCTCCAGATCTTCGTCCTCGTGCCCGCGTCCCTGGTGCTGCTGGTGCGCGACCGGCGCGACTTCGGCGTCGTCGCCGGGGGGCTCGTCGTGCTGGCGCTCGCGCAGGGCGCCCTCGGCGTCGTGCAGTACGCGACCGCCACCGGGGCCTCGTACGAGGGCAAGGACGTGCGCGCGGTCGGCACCTTCGGTGCGACGGACGTGATGGGCATGGCCACCGTCGTGGCGTACGGCATGATCATCGCCGTCGGCTACGCGCTGGACGACCGGTCCGCACCGCGCCGCAGAGGGCTCGCCCTCGCGTGCGCGGGGCTGCTCGCGGTGCCGCTCGTGCTGTCGTTCAGCCGGGGCGCGTGGATCGCGACGGCGGCGGCGCTCCTGCTGATGCTGCTGGTGTCCGGGGCGCGCCGGGCGGTCGTGGTCGCGCTGGTCGCGGGCGCGCTCGGCGTGGTGCTGATCGGCGGGGCGGGTGTCGGCTCCCAGATGGTCTCCCAGCGGCTCGCGTCCATCACCCAGGTCACCGACGACCCCGACCAGTCCGTGACGGACCGGTACACGATGTGGGCGGCGGCCGTCGCCATGTGGCGGCAGGACCCGGTGACGGGCGTCGGCCTCAAGGGATTTCCCGCGCACCGCGACGCGAACGCCTCGCTCGCGCTGTCGTCGGGCAGTGACACCGACGGCGCGGGCGCCGGGTTCCAGCGTCAGCCGCTGCTGTCGCCGCACAACATGTACCTGCTGATCCTCAGTGAGCAGGGCGTGGTCGGTGTGCTCGCGCTCGTCGGCAGCTGGCTGGCGCTCCTGGTGCGCGCCCTGGGCCGGCTCCCGGCCGCCCGCCGCGACCGACGGGACACGGGCATCGCGGTCATGGTGTGCGGGCTGCTGGTGTGGCAGCTCATCGACTTCGCGTACGCCGACATCGGCGGGCCCTCCACGGTGCTGACGGCGGTGATGCTGGGACTCGCCGCCACCTGGTCCGTCGGTACGGTCGCGACCCGGCGGGCCCCGGGCAGGGCGCCGCGCCGATGAAGGACGCGACCGGCCCCCGGCCCGCCCCGGCGCCCGACGCCGTGGCGGGCGCCGCCGCCCGGACCCCGGCGCCGCGGCCCGGGCCCGTACCGGAGGGGCGGGTGCCCGGCGGCACGCCGTCCGCGCGGCCGGGTCCCGTCGCGGGTCCCGTGGCCCGTCCCCCCGCGGACCCGGCCGGCGCGGCGCATACGACCGGGACGGCACCGGGGTCCGGGGCGCCGGGCACGGCCGGGCCCGGGGCCGGCGCGTCAGGTCAGGAGCCGTCCGGGGCAGTGGCGGCCGCGGCAGAGGCGCCCGCGCCGGTGGCGGCCGGGGCCCGGATGCCCGGATCAGGGACCCCCGGCCCCGGGGTGTCCGGTTCTGGGGTTGCCGGGGCCGTCGCGCGGCCCGTCGCCGGGGCCCCGGGCGCGCTCGGGTCCGGCGGGGCCGGCGCGTCAGGTGGCGACGACCCGGAAGGCGCGGGCGCCGCCCGGCGCTTCGGCAGGGCCGCGCTGGTCACCGCCGTGCTGACCGCCGTCGGCGCGCTGCTGGGCCTCGTACGGGACCAGGTCATCGCCCACCTCTTCGGCGCCGGCGCCGAGAGCGACGCCTTCCTCGTGTCGTGGACCGTGCCCGAGGTCTCCTCCACCCTGCTCATCGAGGACGCGATGGCGCTGATCCTGGTGCCCGCGTTCAGCCTCGCCGTCGCGCGTGGCTCCGTCCGCGCGCTGCTGCGGCGCACGCTCCTGCCGATGAGTCTCGTCCTCGGCTGCGTCTCGCTGCTGGTGATCGCGGCGGCGCCCTGGGTGGTGGACGCGCTCGCGCCGGGCCTGCCCGACCACGGGCTCGCCGTCGACTGCACCCGCGCCACCGCCACCTGCGTGTTCACCTTCGGCTTCGTGGGCTACTTCAGCGCCGCGCTGCGCGCGCACTCCAGCTTCCTCGCGCCCGCCGCGATCTACGTCGCCTACAACGCCGGCATCGTCGCCACGATGCTGCTGCTCCCCGCCCGCCTCGGGGTGCGGGGGGCGGCGATCGGGGTCGCCGCCGGCGGGCTGTGCATGGCGGCCGTGCAGGCACCGTCGTTGTGGCGGCGGGTGCGGGCCGGCGGCACGGGGACGCCCGGCGCGCTGGTGCCGGGGGTCGGGGTCGCGCTCGTCGCACCCGTTATCGTGTTCTCGCTGAGCCGACAGGCGCAGGTCCTCGTCGAGCGCTTCCTCGCCGCGCCCCTGCCCGCCGGAGCGATCTCCCACCTCAACTACGCCCAGAAAGTGGCGCAGTTGCCGATGTCGCTCTCGCTGATGCTGTGCACCGTCACGTTCCCCGTCGTCGCCCGCGCGATGGCGGCGGGCGACACCGCCGCCGCACGCCGCCGCGTCGAGCGGGACCTCGCGACCGCCGCGATCGTCGTGCTGCTGGGCACCGCGGTCGTCGTCGCCTGCGCCCCCCAGATCGTGCAGGTCCTCTTCCAGCGGGGCGCGTTCGACGCGGCCGACACCGCCGCCACCGCGTCGGTGATGCGGGTGTACGCGCTGGGGCTGCTCGGGCAGACCCTCGTCGGCGCGCTCGTGCGGTGCTACTTCTCCGCGGCCCGGCCGCTCTGGTTCCCCGCGCTCGCCATGATCGCGGGCCTGGCGCTGACCACGGTCTCCGGTGTCCTGCTGGTGCGGGTGTGGGGCGTCCTCGGCATCGCCGCCGCCAACGCGCTCGGCATCAGCCTCACCGCCGTACTCCTGCTCGCGGGGCTCGGCGGGCGCAGTGTGCCGGTCCGTGTCCCCTACGTCGCGGCCGGACTCGCCAAGCTGGCCGCGGCGGCGATCGCCGCGACCGTCGCGGGCCGGCTCTGCGTGTCCGTGTTCGCGGATCCGTATCCCGCCCTCGTCTTCGGCTCGTTCGCGATCGCGGTGGTCTTCCTCGCCGTCGCGGCGGCCCTGCGCGCACCCGAGGCCCGCACGGTCCTCGCCGCCCTGCGCCGTACCGCCCGCACTGTCCGCACCGTCACACGAAGGGTCGCCGATGTCCGCTGAGCACTCGTCCGCAGGTCCCCTGTGGGCAGCCATGTACCACTCGGTCGCCGATGCCACGCACGACCCGTACCGGGTCACCGTCTCGCCCGCCCGCCTCGACCGTCAGCTGCGGCTGCTGCGCCGGTGCGGCCTGAGGGGCGTGTCGATGGAGCGGCTGCTGCGCGCCCGCGCCGACGGCACGGCCGCCGGGCTCGTCGGCCTCACCTTCGACGACGGGTACGCCGACTTCACCACCCACGCGGTGCCCGCGCTGCTGCGGTACGGATGCACCGCCACCGTGTATGTGCTGCCGGGCCGCATGGGCGGCAGCAACGAGTGGGACCCGCTCGGCCCCCGCAAGCCGCTGCTCACCGAGGACGGGCTCCGCGCGGCGGCCGACGCGGGGATGGAGATCGGTTCGCACGGCCTGCTGCACACCGACCTCACCGACCGGGAGCTCGTCGACGGCGAGCTGCTCGCCGCCGAGACCGCGCGCAGCAGGGAGTTGCTGCGCGCCGTCACCGGCACCGACGTGACCGGTTTCTGCTACCCCTACGGAAGCGTCGACCAGCGCGCCGTCGACGCGGTGCGCGCGGCCGGGTACCACTACGCGGTCGGCATCGACCCGGGCCCGCTCACCGGCCTGTTCGCGCTGCCCCGCGTGCACGTGGGGCAGGACGACACCAGCACCCGTCTCCTGCTCAAGCTGGCGCTGCACCGCAGGCGACGCGAACCCGTCCCGTACGGGCCCTACCCCGAGGTCCACGAGTCCGAGCTGCCCGAACCCCACGTGCCCGTGCCGGGGGCGCACGCGCCGGAGCCCGCCCAGACGCGGGAGGGCTCCGCGCCGTGAGGGTCCTCCATGTCATCACCGGCCTCGGTATCGGCGGCGCCGAGCAGCAACTGCGGCTGCTGCTGCGCCACCTGCCCACCGACCACGACGTCGTCACGCTCACCAACCCGGGCGCCGTGGCCGAGGGGATCGTCGCCGACGGCGTGTCCGTACGCCACCTCGGCATGGCGGGCAACCGGGACCTGGGCGCGCTTCCCCGCCTCACCGGCCTGGTCAGGCGCGGCGGGTACGACCTGGTCCACACCCACCTCTACCGTGCCTGCGTGTACGGGCGGTTCGCGGCCCGCCTCGCCGGGGTCAGCGCCGTCGTCGCCACGGAACACTCCCTGGGCGCCCGCCAGATCGAGGGCCGCAGGCTGTCCACCGGCGCCCGCGCGCTCTACCTCGCGGGGGAGCGCCTCGGGTCCGCGACTGTCGCCGTGTCCGACACGGTCGCCCGCCGCCTGGAACGGTGGGGAGTGCGGCACGACCGTATCCACGTCGTGCCCAACGGCATCGAGGCGGCCCGCTTCGGCTACGACGCGGACGCCGGCCGCGCGACGCGGGACCGGCTCGGCCTGCCCCGGGACGCGTTCGTCGTCGGCGGCGTCGGCCGCCTCAGCAGGGGCAAGCGCTTCGACACCCTCGTACGGGCCGTCGCCGACCTGCCCGACGCCCGGCTGCTGCTCGTCGGCGAGGGACCGGAACGGGACGCGCTCCTGAGCATCGCGCGGCGGCGCGGCGCGGGCGGCAGGATCCTGCTCACGGGCGCCTGCCAGGACCCGCCCGCGGCGCCAGGGGAGCTGTCGCTGCCCGCGCTGCTGTCCGCGATGGACGTCTTCGTGTCGCCGTCGCCCGACGAGGCGTTCGGCCTGGCCGTCGTCGAGGCGCTCGCCGCCGGGCTGCCGGTGCTGCACGTCACCTGCCCCGCCCTGCACGACCTGCCGACGGAGGCCGCGCCCGGCGCGCACCAGATCTCCGGTTCCGTACCCGAACTGATCGAAGAACTCCGCACCCACCAGCAGCGGTTCACCCGGGGGCCGCAGGAGCGGCTGCCCGCGCCGCGCGCCGCGCACCACTACGACATCGCGCGCAGCGCCGAGCGGCTGATGGCCGTTTACACCATCGCCACACGAGGAGCAAGTGACCGATCATGACCGAGAAAACAGTGGCGACTTCTGAGCCGCGGACCTTCCTGGCGCGGCTGAGGCGAGTGCCCGGCTGGATCGTGGTCCCGGTCGCAGCCGTCGTCGGCGCCGGGGCGGGCACCGCCTACGGGGAGGTCAGCCCGCCGCAGTACAGCGCGACGAGCTACGTCATCGTGGTGCCCACCGACAAGTCCGATCCGGCGTCGGCGCTCGGCTACGCCACGGCGTACGGGCGGGTCGCCCAGCAGGTCGCGGTGCTCGGCGACGCGCAGGTGTGGGCGGGCGTGCCGGTGCGCCGGCTCAAGGAGCACGTGACGACGGCGACCTCGCCGGACGCGCCGATGATCTCCGTCACCGCGACCGACGCGAACGCGACCACGGCCGTCAACATGGCGGACGGGGTCGCGCGGGCCCTGGTCACCAACGGCACTCACCTGCAGACCAGTACCAACGTCAAGGTGCTCCAGTTCTCGCGGGCCGTGAAGCCCACCGCGCCGACGTCGCCGTCCACCCCGCTCGCCGGGCTCGTCGGCGGCTGCGCGGGCGGCCTGCTCGGTGCGCTCGGCCTGCTCGTGGTGCCGAGGCGGCGCCGGGCACCGGAGTCGTACGCACCGGTCCCGGGCCCCGCGACATCGCTCGCGAAGGGCCACACTCCGCAGCCGGAAACGGTGTGATGACCACGGGACCCGCCACCGCCGGATCCGGCGGCACCTCCCCGGCCGGGGCCACCCCCGCGGGCGCCCCGGCCCCCGGCGGCCGAGCCGGCGCCGGGCCGGGCACCGCGCCCGGAGCCGTGCCGGGGCCGCGGGGCTCGGCCGCGCTGTCCGCGCACGTGTACCGCGGGGCGGCCGAGTTCGCCGCCCTCGCCGACGAGTGGGACGCGCTGTTCGCGCGGTGCCGCACCGCCACCCCGTTCCAGAGCCACGCCTGGCTGCACTCCTGGTGGCTGTCGTACGGCACGCCCGGCCGGCTGCGGATCGCCGCCGTGCGCGGCGACGGCGGCCGGCTTCTCGCACTGGCGCCCCTCACGCTGACCTACCGCCCCTTCCCGGTCCTCGTGCCGCTCGGCGGCGCCATCACCGACTTCTGCGATGTGCTGCTGGACGACGCGTGGGCGGACCAGGCGGCAGTGACGCTCGGTGAGCTGCTGGGGGACCTGGCCCGCGGCGCCGTGATCGACCTGCGCGAGGTACGGCCCGGCGCGGCGGCCGAACGGATCTTCGCGCAGTGGCAGGGGCCGCGCCGGCAGCTCACCGACTCGCTCTGCCTGGAACTGCCGGGGGCGCCCGTCGCCGACCTCGTCGGCCGGCTTCCCTCGCTGACGGGCCAGCGGGTACGGGCCAAACTCCGCAAGGCCGACAAGCTCGGGATCGCCGCGCATCACGTGCCCGAGGACGAGGTGCCCGCGGCGATCGGCCGGCTGATCGAGCTGCACGGGCGGCAGTGGGCGGGCCGGGGCGTCAACCCCGAGCACCTCTCGGCCAGGTTCGGGGAGCACCTGATCCGGGCGGTGCGGGCCATGACGGCGCGCGGCCAGGCGCGCGTGACGGAGTTCCACCTCGACGGCGACCTCGTCGTGTCCGATCTGACGCTGATCTCGCCTCGGCTCTCCGGCGGCTACCTGTACGGTGCGGAGCCCGCGCTGCGGGACCGCAAGGTCGACGTGTCGGCGATCCTGCTGCGCAACAGCGCCGAGCACTTCGGTCCCGGCACGCCCGAGGACGCCGCGCTGAGCATGCTGCGGGGCACCGAGGCGTACAAGAGCCACTGGCGGCCGGAGCCGGTGCGCAACAAGCGGCTGCTGCTGGCCCGGCCCGCGCTGCGGCCCGCGCTGGTGGTGCTGGTGGCCAGGGCCGCCGCGCGGCGTGCGGCGGCCCGGGCGGTCAAGCGCTGGCGGGCGCGTGGCACCTCGCCTGCGACGGCCGTGGGCAGCAGCACGCCCGCGGGCACCGCGCCCGCGCGGGGCAGGGGCAGGGGCAGGGGCGGAGATGGGGCAGAGGGGGCGAGGGGCGGTGGGGACGCCGGCCGGGAGTGATCCGGCCCGCGCCCCCCGCCGGGGGCGCCACCGAGGTTCTCCCGCCCCGCCCGTCCCTGGTGCCACTTCTGCCGTCCGGTGCCTCAGTACCACTTCTGCCACCAGGTGAAGGGGACACAGACCTTCCCGCCGAGCCACGCCTCCACCCAGTCGCCGAGCGGCAGCTCCGTGCAGTTCGGCGCGTCCGGGTCGGCGGGCGGCTGTGCCGGCTTCGTCGGGTCGGTCGGCGGCGCGGGCGGCTGGGTGGGCTCCGTGGGCGGGTCCACCGGGTTCTCGCCGCGCCCGTACAGCGCGTCCCGGAACACCTTCGAGGACTCGGGGTTCGAGCCGCACTGCCAGACGCCGTGCGGGCAGTAGTCGGTGAGGGTGTTGTAGAGCGGCTTGTACGTGTCGATCCACCGCAGCATCGACCGCATGTAAAGGGGATTGTCGCCGTTGCGGAAGAGTCCCCACTCCGGGTACGAGATCTGCTTTCCGTGCGCGGCGGCGAATTCCACGTGCGCCTTGAGTCCGTACGGCTCGTTCACCTCTTCCTCGAACGTCTGGCCGGGCGGCTGGTCGTACGAATCCATGCCGAGGACATCGACCAGGTCGTCCCCCGGGTAGCACTGCGTCCAGGGGACGGCGTCCGTACCACGGTTCGGCGCGAAATCGAACCGGAACTTCTGTCCGGGCACCGAGCGCATCGTGGTGACGATCCGTTTCCAGTACGCCTTCCACGCGGCCGGATCGGGGCCGCACCGGCCGGTGTACGTGGTGCCGTTCATCTCCCAGCCGAGCACGATCACCGTGTCGGGCACACCGATGTCCACGAGCCGCTGCGCGAGCGTCCTGTAGTGCGCGTCGAAGGTTCCCGCCGCGCCCTGCCCCAGCTCGGAACGGACCTGCGCGTCGGGCACGTGCCCCTCGTTGTCGTCGAGCATCGGGACGTTCAGGACGAACAGCCGGCCCGCGCGGGCCTGCTTCCAGCGCGCCCAGTCGCCGAGGAAGTCCACCTGGCCCTCGATGTCCGACCACGTGCCGCCGGGCAGATAGGTATGCCCGACCCGCAGGTCCGTGCCGCCGAGCCATTGCTGGGTCCTGGCGATGTCCTGCACACCCCGGCTGCCGGAATCGGTGAACGTACCGAAGGCGGGATGTGCCGCCGGAGGCGGTTTCGCCGTGCCGGCCGTGCCCCCGTCCCGCGGTTCGTCCGCGAATCCCGGGGTCGGCGCTGCCACCGCGGCGGCGAGCAATCCCGCCATGAGGGTGCTCGTCCAGGTGACCGCGAGTCGACGACGTGATGGGGCCATGGCTACTCCTCGGCTGATGGACCGTTTCGGTGGCCGCGGCAGGACCGCGCGGTCACGCTGATCCAAAAGTATTTCTATTGCGCCGAACGGGAATCCGGGCCCGCCTCCCAGTAGACCGTTCGTGCATTTCATCCCTCTGATGGGTCATCGGAATGAAGGGGACACCCCGTGCCGACCTTTGACACGAGCACGCCCGCGGTACTCGTACGCCTCGACAGAAACCCTTTCCACCACGGCACTCTCGGCGCGGTCCGCTCGCTGGGACGCGCGGGCATCGAGGTGCACGCCGTCATCGAGTCCCCGCGCAGCCCCGTCGCACGCTCCCGCCACCTGCACGCCGCCCACCTGCGGCCGCCGGGGGAGATGGACCTGGCGGGCATGCGCCGGCTGCTGCTCACCGTCTCCGACGCCGTCGGCAGGCCCGCCGTGCTGATCCCGCTCGACGACGTGAGCGCGATCGCCGCAGGGCACCTGCGTGACGGCCTCGCGGGCCGCTACCTCCTGCCTGATCAGCCGTCAGGACTCGCCGAGCAGGTCGCGGACAAGGCCGAACTGGTCGCGGTGTGCGCGGCGCTCGGCGTGCCGCACCCGCGCACCGCCGTCCCCGACAGCCCGGACGAGGCGGCCGCCGCCGTCCGGTCGCTCGGGCTGCCGGCCATCGCGAAGTGGAGCAGGCCGTGGCTGCTGCCGGAGGGCGGCGGGCTGCGCTCCACCCGGCTCCTGCGCTCCGAGGCGCAGGCGCGCGACCTGTTCGCGCGAAGCGCCGAGGCGGGCAGCCGGCTGCTCGTACAGGAGTTCCTGCCGCCGGGCCGCGGCCTCGACTGGTTCTTCCACGGGTACGCGGGCCGTGACGCGTCCTGCCCCGTCGGTGCCACCGGGCGCAAGGAGCGCTCCTGGCCGGTGGACGCGGGGCTGACAGCCGTCGGCCGGTGGCTGCCCAACCAGGCCGTGGAGTCCGCGGCGCGCCGTGTCGTCGCCGCACTCGGCTACCGGGGGATCCTCGACCTGGACTTCCGGCTGGACCCCGGCAGCGGCGCGTACCACCTGCTCGACTTCAACCCGCGCCCCGGCGCCCAGTTCCGGCTGTTCACGGACCGGTCGGGGCTCGACGTCGTACGCGCGCTGCACCTGGACCTGACGGGGCGGCGGGTGCCGACCCACGAACCTGCGTACGGGAGGTCCTTCGTGGTGGAGAACTACGCGTTGCTGTCCCTGGCGGCGGCCCTCACCGAGCCAGGACGCGACCGCCCGCGGCCGGACGCCCCGGCACCGGCTGAGGGCGGGCGGGGGGCTGTTCCCCGGCGGCGCGCGGAGGCCGCGTGGTTCGCGGCCGACGACCCGCGGCCCGCCGCGGCGATGGCGGCGGCATGGACACTGCACGCGGCGCGCCGTGTCCTGCCGGGCGCGGGTGCCGCCGGGCGGGCCGGCCGCGCGGCGGCGCCGGCCACCCCGCCCCACCCGCGCCCCGGTGCCCGGCGGGCCGCCGGCGCGGCCCGGCCGACCGGCGCCGGCCGTACTCCGTCCCTTCCGTGACGAAGGGCCGCCGCGGCTATCCCGCGACGGCCGGACGAGAAGTCACCGCGGCCATGCCACCGCGACGGCCCCTTCGTGACGATCCCCGTGATCCCCCCTCGTGACGACGACACAGAGAGAGGCAACCCCCCATGTACGACCTGGTAGTTGTGGGTGCAGGGCCCTACGGGCTGTCCATCGCGGCGCACGCGGCCCGCGCCGGTCTCGACGTCAAGATCTTCGGCAAGCCGATGGCGTCGTGGCTCGACAACATGCCGCCCGGCATGTTCCTCAAGTCGGAGCCCTGGGCCTCGAACCTCTCCGACCCCCGGGCCGCGCACACGCTCGCCGCGTACGCGCAGGCGCAGGGCACCCCCTCCCGGCACGGCGTCCCGGTGCCGGTCCGCTTCTTCGCCGCGTACGGGCTGTGGTTCGCGCGGCACGCGGCGCCGCCGGTCGACACACGCGATGTGGTGTCGCTGCGGCCGGGGCCCGGCGGCTTCGTGCTGACGACGGACGACGGCGAGCCGGTCCTCGCCCGCACGGTCGCGCTCGCGGTCGGCGTCATGCCGTTCATCGACGTACCGGGGGCGCTGCGCGGCCTCCCGTGCGAACTGGCCTCGCACAGCAGCCACCACGCGGACCTGACGCGCTTCGAGGGCCGTGACGTCACCGTGGTGGGCGCCGGGCAGGCGGCGCTGGAGACCGCCACCCTCCTCGCCGAACAGGGCACCTCCGTACGGGTGGTGGCGCGCTCGGCCGCCCTGGACTGGAACAGGGTGCCGCCGCCCCTGGAGCGTTCCTTCGCCGAGCGGGCGCGCAGCCCGCACACGGGCCTCGGCTGCGGCTGGAAGAACTGGCTCTACGCGCGGACCCCGGGCGCCTTCCGCCGGCTGCCCGCCGCCACCCGGGCCCGGGTGTTCACGTCGGCCCTCGGCCCGGCGGGCGCGTGGTGGCTCCGGGAGCGCTTCGAGGGCGTGGTGCCGGTGCGGCTGGGGGAGCACATCACCTCCGCGACGCCGGCCGGGGGCCGGCTCCGGCTCGGGCTCACGGGCGCGGACGGTTCCACCACCGTGCTGGAGACGGACCACGTCGTCGCCGCGACCGGGTTCACGCCGGCGCTGGACCGGCTCGGCCTGCTCGCGCCCGAACTCGTGGAGGGGATGGCCACGGTCGACGGCAGCGGTGGGCCCGAGGCGAGCGGCTGCTTCGAGTCGTCGTACCCGGGGCTGTTCCTCGCGGGGCTGCTGAGCGCGCCGTCGTTCGGGCCGTCGATGCGCTTCGTGTACGGCGCGACGTACACGGCGGTTCGCCTCGTGCGCGGCGTCCGGCGGCGGCTCGGCTCGGCGGGCGGTTCGCCGGGCCTGGTCACGCAGCGCGCCGCGGTGGAGAAGCTGCCGGCCCGGGGCCGGACCGCGGGCGCCACGCCCTGACACGCGCGCGGGGGACCGCCCCCGCGCGCAGAGAGGCCGGGAGAGCCGGGCGGGCTCTCCCGGCCTCTCCGGGGGACGGGTACCGCGGGTACCGCGGGTGCCGCGTGGACCGGGACGGGTCAGCCGCGGGCGCGGGCCCGCGCTGTGGCGGTGCTGCGACGGTAGAGGATGGTGCCGCCGAGCAGGAGACCGCCGCTCATCGCGGCCGCCGCGAAGAGGTGGGCGTCGGCGCCGGTGTGCGCGAGCTGCGCGACCGGCGGTGCCTGCGGGGCGGGCGGGACGTACGAGGTGTGCCGCACCGGGACGTGGGGCGTCCTGTGGTGCGTCGCCGGGACGGGCGGCGCGTGGTGGTGCGGCTGCGGGGCCGGGGGCTCGGCACAGTGGTGATGGTGGTGGTGATGCGGCTGCGGCGGGGCCGGGACGGTCCCCGACTCGCAGTGGTTGCCGAACGCCGGGTTGAGCAGGCCGACGATGTCGATCGTGTTGCCGCAGGCGTTGACCGGGATGTCGATCGGGAGCTGCGCCAGGTTGCCGGACAGGACGCCCGGGGAGTTGTGGGCCACGCCCGACGCCTGGGCGCCGGTGCCCGCGGGGGCGTACTGGTCGCCCGCGGTGGAGCCGGCGGGACGGTGCTGGGGCGCCGGCGCCTGCGGTGCCGACCACGCGTGCTGCCCGTGCTGCGAGCCCTGGTCCTGCTGCCCGTCAGGGTGCTGGGCGGCCGGCCCCTGCGGCACGGGCGTGCCCATCGGCGCGGCCGGGGACGGGACCGCGTGGGCGGGCATCCGGTCCGGAAGCGGCATGGGCTTGTGCGCGGGGGCGGGCAGCGGCGCGCCGGCCGCGCGGCCGGCGTCGGGCACGCCGGCGCGGGCGCCGCCGTCCTGGTTGCCGTGGGCCTGCGCCATCGAGTCGTCACGCGCCTGCTCGTACTGCCGGTGCGTGTGCTGCGCGTTCACGTTGGCGCAGGTGTTGCCGAACGCCGGGTTGCCCAGCCCGACCACGTCCACGGTGTTGCCGCAGACGTTCACCGGGATCTCGACGGGCACCTGCACGTTGTTGCCGGACAGCACGCCGGGGGAGCCGGTGGCGGCGCCCTGCGCGTCCGACGCGAAGGCGTGCGCGCCACCGAGGGACAGCACACTCGTCGCCGCGGCGGCCGTGAGCAGCCCTTTGCTGATGAGGTCTCGCATCTGGTCTTTTCTCTCCTGCTGACGGGGTTCGGCACCGTTGCGGGTCGCCTGGCCGCCGTACAGGGCGGCCGGATGCGCGGGACCCGCGCGGGTCCGGGACCGGACGCGCGCGGGCAGCCGCGGGAGCGCTGACGTCAGTGGGCGTTGACGCAGGTGTTGCCGAACGTCGGGTTCAGCAGCGCGATGATGTTGATGCTGTTGCCGCAGACGTTCACGGGGATGTGGATCGGGACCTGGATCACGTTGCCGGACAGCACGCCCGGTGATCCCGCGGCGAGGGCGCCGGCACCGGCGTCGGCCATCGCGGGGGAGGCGGCGCCGACTGCCATGAGAAGCCCTGCGACGGCCGAGGCGGCCTTCATGCTCTTCATTTCGAGCCCTTTCCGCAGCGGAGAAAGTGCGTCGCACGAAGGTCGTGGTCCGCGGGCCCCGAATTCCGGGGACCGTACACCGCTGCGGGAACTCCAACGATCAGAAAGTGGTCAGGAAACTGTTCCGCATTACCACTTCTGCCCGTTCACTCGATTGCCGCGTCGTGCATATTCGTTTCTGCGGCCGTAGGACAGGCGTCGGTGAACGCACGGCCGGCCCGGGCTATGTGCCCGGGCCGGCCGTGTGGGGTGCGGGTGCGGATCAGCCGTTGGCCGTGCCGTTGCCCGAGAGCACCGGGATCTGGTCCGCGATGTGCGACAGCGGCTCGTCGCCCTTGGCCTGGGTGGAGTTGTCGGCGCACTGCTGGTTCTGCGGGTTGGACAGGACATTGACGTCCTGGACCGCGACGGGCACGAGGAGACCCACCAGCGAGCCCGCGTTGACCTTGGCCGGCAGGCCGATGCAGAGCTTGTTGAGCGAACCGCCCACGAGGGTGGACTGGGGTGAGAGGTTGCCCTTGGTCACGGCGTTCCCGAAGGCGTCCTTCGAGCCGTTGCCGCTCGCCGAGGTGGTGCCGTGGCTGTCGCCGACGGCCATCGCCTGGGGCGCCACCATGGCGGAGGCGCCGACAACGGAGGCGGCGACTGCGGCTCCGGCCATCATCTTCTTGATCACGGTTGGCTTTTTCCTTTTCTCAGGAATGCAAGTGGTGCGCCCTGTATCAACCGCGCGTTCTCTCTTTGGTTCCGCTCGTTCCGCTTCTTCACCCGATCGGCTTGTGGGACCGCGATGACTGACCACTGGGCCATTGGGGTGAACGCAAAGAACCAAACCCGTGTCCCGCAGTTGCTTAAGTGAGCCCCGGCAAGATGGGGCGATCCTTCAGAAGGGGACTCATCGTGATCAAGCAGGTTATGGCGGGAGCGGCTGTCGCCGCCTCCGTTGTGGGCGCCTCGGCCGCACTCGCTCCTCAGGCGATGGCCGTCGGCGACAGTCACGGCACCACGTCCCTGAGCGGCAACGGCGCCGAGCAGTACTACGGCAACTCCGCGACGTACGGCAACATGAGCCCGCAGATGGCGCTCATCCAGGGCTCGCTGAACAAGCCCTGCATCGGCCTGCCGGCCAAGGCCAACCTCGGCTCGCTCATCGGCCTCGTGCCGATCTCCGTCCAGGACATCAACGTCCTGTCGAGCCCGCAGAACCAGCAGTGCACCGAGAACTCCACCCAGGCCAAGGGCGACGAGGCGCTGTCGCACATCCTGGACCACATCCCGCTGCTCTCCGGCAACGGCGCGGGCAACCGCTGAGCGTCCGCTGACACGGCCGGGCCGCCGCGGCGGGCCCGCTCTCCGCGGTGGCCCGGCCGGCCTTGCCTAAGCGCGGTGACCACCGCGGTGGGCCATCCGGGGGACTGCTTCACACCAGCCCCCGACGGCCGATTTGCATGAACGGACTTCACAGGTGGAGTCCGACTTTCCCGAAAGGCATTCACATGAAGAAGCTGTGGGCAACCGCCGTCGTCGCTGTCTCGATCGCCGGCGGCGTGGCCGCCGCGGCCGCGCCGGCCATGGCCGTGGGCGACGACTCGGGCACGGTGTCGGCC
Source organism: Streptomyces sp. NBC_01497 (assembly GCF_036250695.1). Lineage (NCBI taxonomy): Bacteria > Bacillati > Actinomycetota > Actinomycetes > Kitasatosporales > Streptomycetaceae > Streptomyces > Streptomyces sp. NBC_01497. The sequence goes on from NZ_CP109427.1 coordinate 4,970,281, forward strand.
AGCGGCAACGGTGCGCAGCAGGCCTTCGGCAACTCCGCGACCATGGGCGACATGAGCCCCCAGCTGAGCCTGGTCCAGGGCACGCTGAACAAGCCCTGCATCGGCCTGCCGGCCAAGGTCAACGCCGGTTCGCTCATCGGTGCGATCCCGATCGCTGTCCAGGACGTCAACGTCCTGTCCAACCCGCAGAACCAGCAGTGCACCGAGAACTCCACCCAGGCCAAGGGCGACGAGCCGCTGTCGCACATCCTGGACCAGATCCCGGTCCTGTCGGGCAACGGTGTGGGCAACCACTGACACTCCCGCGTACCGAGGGCCCGGCCCCGCGCACACCGCGCGGAGCCGGGCCCTCGGCGCGTGGTGTGTAGTGTGCACGGGTGCTCACCGTGACCACCGTGAATGTGAACGGGCTGCGCGCCGCCGCGAAGAAGGGCTTCGTCCCGTGGCTGGCGCGGACCTCCGCCGACGTGCTGTGCCTGCAGGAGGTACGGGCCGAGCCCGGCCAGTTGCCGGACGGCGTGCGGGCGCCGGCGGGCTGGCACGCCGTGCACGCCCCGGCACTCGCGAAGGGCAGGGCGGGCGTCTCGCTCTATGCGCGGCGGGAGCCGGACGCGGTGCGGATCGGCTTCGGCAGCGCCGAGTTCGACACGTCCGGCCGGTACGCGGAGATCGACCTGCCGGGTGTGACGGTCGCGAGCCTCTATCTGCCGTCCGGCGAGGTGGACACCCCGCGTCAGGACGAGAAGTACCGCTTCATGAAGGAGTTCCTGGCGTATCTGGGGGAGTTGCGCGAGCGGGCGGCCGGGGACGGCCGTGAGGTGCTGGTGTGCGGCGACTGGAACATCGCCCACCGGGAGGCCGACCTGAAGAACTGGCGCGGCAACCGCAAGAACTCCGGCTTCCTGCCCGAGGAGCGCGCCTGGCTCTCGCGCGTCTACGAGGAGACCGGCTACGTCGACGTGGTGCGGGCCCTGCACCCGGACCAGGATGGCCCCTACTCCTGGTGGTCGTACCGGGGCCGCGCGTTCGACAACGACGCGGGCTGGCGCATCGACCACCACGCGGCGACCGGTGCTCTCGCGGCCCGCGCGGTCAAGGCGGTCGTGGAGCGCGCCGCGAGCCACGAGGAACGCTGGTCGGACCACGCGCCGGTGACCGTCACGTACGGCCCCTAGCCGGACGCGGGGCCCTCGCGGGGGCCGCGGGCGTGCCCCTCGCGCGCGGCCGGGCTCAGGTCCCGGGCCCGTCGGCCGGCTCCCCCGGTCCGCGCGCCGCGGCGAGGTGGTGGTCGAGGGCGAGGGACAGTTCGGCCTCCACCACACTCCTGGCCAGCGGGCGCAGCTCGGCCGGGTCGGTGTCCGGGGTGTGGGCGCGCAGCAGGCCGGTGAACAGGGCGGCGAGGGCGTCCGCGTGGGAGCGGACCTCGCGGCCCGCCGCGAGCACCGCGGAGAGCGGGACCCCGGAGCGTACGAGGGTCGAGGAGACCTCCAGCAGGCGGCGGCTCATGTGGACGAGATGGTCGCCGTCGGTGGCGAGGTAGCCCAGTTCCAGCGCCTCGGCCAGGTTCTCGGAGGTCACCTCGGCCTCGAAGTAGTCGGCCATCTCCTCGGGGGAGAGGCTGACCGGTGTCTCCTCGGTCGGCGCGTTCATGCCGAGCACGTCGTGGATGCCGCGGCCGTTCTCCAGCGCGGTCGCGAGGTCGGCGATGCCGTTGAGGTTGTGGCCGCGCTCCAGCAGTCCCGCGATGGTCCGCAGCCGGGCCAGGTGGTGTTCGTCGTACCAGGCGATCCGGCCCTCGCGGCGGGGCGGCGGGAGCAGGCCGCGCTCGCGGTAGTAGCGCACGGTGCGTACGGGGACGCCGGCCGCGTCGGCCAGTTCCTCCATGCGGTACTCGCGGATCTCGTCGCTCGGGGGGTCTCGGTGATCGTCCGGCATCCCGCCAGCTTATGGCCGGTAGCGCGCGTACTGCCGGTAACTCCGTGGCGCACGCCCCCTACCCATCGGTACGCACGTGCCCTACGCTCCCATCGTGCCAGTGATTGCTGGCATGGTTGGGAGGCGAGTATGGGACAGCACAAGCATGTGCGCGTGGCGGTGATCGGGTCCGGGTTCGCCGGGATCGGCGCCGCCGTACGACTGCGCCGCGAAGGTGTCACCGACTTCGTGGTGCTGGAACGCGCCGACTCCGTGGGCGGGGCCTGGCGCGACAACGACTACCCGGGGTGCGCCTGCGACGTGCCGTCGCACCTCTATTCGTTCTCCTTCGCACCCAACCCCGACTGGCCTCGCGCCTTTTCCGGCCAGCCCTACATCAGGGCGTACCTTCAGGACGTCGTCGACACCTTCGGCCTGCGCCCGCACCTGCGCCTCGGCCACGAGGTCACCGAGGCGCGGTGGGACGCGGAAGAACTGCGCTGGATCGTCCGGACCGCGCCGGGCACCACGTTCACCGCGGACGTCGTCGTCTCCGCCGGCGGACCGCTCTCGGACCCGAGGACCCCGGACATCCCCGGGCTCTCGACCTTCCCCGGCCGCGTCTTCCACACCGCCCGCTGGGACCACGACTACGACCTGCGCGGCAAGCGCGTCGCCGTCATCGGAACGGGCGCCTCCGCCATCCAGGTCGTCCCGGCCATCCAGCCCGACGTCGCCCGGCTCACCCTCTTCCAGCGCACGCCCCCCTGGGTGATGCCGCGCCGCGACCGGGACATCACCGGCTTCGAACGCGCCCTGCACCGGGCCGTGCCCGCCACGGCCAGGCTGCGCCGCCGGAGCCTGTGGGGCATGAGGGAGCTCCAGGTCCAGGCGTTCACCAAGCACCCCGGCGAACTCGGCCTCGTCGAGGCGGTGGCCAGGCGCCACCTGGCGAAGGCGGTCGCGGACCCGGAACTGCGGGCCCGGCTGACCCCCTCGTACCGCATCGGCTGCAAGCGGATCCTGCTGTCCAACGCGTACTACCCGGCGCTGACCCGCCCCAACGTCGACGTCGTCCCGGCGGGGCTGGCCGAGGTGCGCGGCCGCGAACTCGTCGGCGCGGACGGCTCCACCGCCGAGGTCGACGCGATCGTCTTCGCGACCGGCTTCCGCGTCACCGACATGCCCATCGCGCGGCGCGTCGTCGGCGCGGGCGGGCGCACCCTCTCCGAGGCCTGGGGCGAGGCCGAGGGCGGCATGCGGTCGCTGCGCGGTGCCACCGTCGACGGTTTCCCCAACTGGATGTCGCTCATCGGGCCCAACACGGGCCTCGGCAACTCCTCGATGATCCTGATGATCGAGGCCCAGCTGAACTACCTCGCGGACTACCTGCGCAAGCTCGGCTCCCTGGACCGCGGGGGCCGGGGCCGCCGTGCCGCGCTCGACGCCCGGCCGGGCGCCGTCCACGCGTGGAACGAGGGGGTGCAGCGGCGGATGGCCCGCACGGTGTGGAACACCGGCGGCTGCACCAGCTGGTACATGGACGCCGCGGGCCGCAACACCACCATCTGGCCCGGCACGACCGCCGAGTTCCACCGGGAGACGCTGCGCGTCGACCCCGCCGAGTACGACATCGTCCGGCAGCCGGACACCCGCCTGGCAGCGACCGCCGCCGGCTCCGCCGCGAAGGAGGCCCTGCGGTGAACTCCCCGCACCCACCAGTCCCGACCCGCACTTTCGACGCCGTCTCGGCCGACGGATCCCGCGTCCACGTCGAGGTCCACGGCGCCGACGGCGCGCCCGCGGTCGTCCTCTCGCACGGCTGGACCTGCAACATCGCCTTCTGGTCCGAGCAGATAGCGGACCTCCGCGGTGACCACCGCGTCATCGCCTACGACCAGCGCGGCCACGGCGCCAGCCCGGCCGCCGCGCCCGACGGGTACTCCACCGAGGCGCTCGCCGACGACCTGGAGGCCGTGCTCGACGCGGCCCTCGAACCCGGCGAACAGGCCGTACTGGCCGGGCACTCCATGGGCGGCATGACCATGATGGCCGCCTCGGCCCGGCCCGCCTTCCGCGAGCACGCCGGCGCCGTACTGCTGTGCAGTACGGGCGCGTCGGGGCTGGTCCCCGAATCCCGGGTGGTACCGATGCGGGCCGGCCGGCTGCGCACCGGCATCACCCGCCGCATCCTCGGCGCACGCGCCCCGCTCGGGCCGGTCACACCGCTGTCCCTGCGCGCGCTGCGCTACGGCACGATGGGCCCGGCCACCCCTAAGGACCGGGTGCGGCGATGCGTCGAGATCGTGCACGCCTGCCCGCGCGGTGCCCGCGTCGCCTGGTCGGCGGTCCTCGACACGCTCGACCTGGAGCTGGGGGTACGGGAGTTGACCGTGCCCACGGCGGTAGTGGCCGGCGACGCCGACCGGCTCACCCCGCCCGTCCACGCCCGCCGGCTGGCCGCCTGGCTGCCGGACTGCGTGGGCCTGACCACCCTGCCCGGGATAGGGCACATGAGCCCCGTCGAGGCGCCCGAGGCCGTGACCGCGGCGATACGGGAACTCGCCGCCGCCCACCTCAAGAACACGGAGCCGGCCGCATGAGCGATGCGCGGAACACGAGGAAGCGGCCGGTCCTCGAAGGGAAGGTCGCGGTCGTCACCGGCGCGGCACGCGGTGTGGGCGAACTGCTCGCCCGCAAGCTCTCGGCGCGCGGCGCCACCGTCGCCCTGGTCGGTCTGGAGGAGGACCAGCTCAAAGCGGTCGGCGAACGGTTGCACGGCGAAAGCGGCCACTGGTACGCGGACGTCACCGACCACACGGCGCTGGGCCGGGTCGCGGGCGGGATACGGGAACGCTTCGGCCGGGTCGACATCGTCGTCGCCAACGCCGGCGTCGCGAACGGCGGTCCGTTCGCCGACTCCGACCCCGACATCTGGCGGCGGGTCATCGAGGTCAACCTGATCGGCGGCGCCAACACCGCGCGCGCCTTCCTGCCCGCGCTGCGCGAGAGCCGCGGCTACTTCCTGCAGATCGCCTCCCTTGCGGCGATGACCCCGGCGCCGATGATGACCGCGTACTGCGCGTCGAAGTCGGGCGTCGAGGCCTTCGCGCACGGGCTGCGCTGCGAGGTCGGGCACCGGGGCGTGGGGGTGGGCGTCGGCTACCTGTCGTGGACCGACACCGACATGGTGCGCGGCGCCGACCAGGACGACGTGATGCGCGAGCTCAGGCAGCGGCTGCCCTGGCCGTCCAATCGCACCTACCCGCTCGGGCCCGCCGTGGACCGGATCGTCGCGGGGATCGAGCACCGTTCGCCGCACGTGTACGGACAGTGGTGGCTGCGCGGGATGCAGGGCGTGCGCGCGTACCTCCCCGGGGTGGTGGCGACGGTCGGCAAGCGGGAGATGCGGCGCTTCGAACCCCGGCTGACCGGCATCGGCAAGGGACTTGTCGGGGCCGGCGGACAGGCCGACGAGGCGGGCCGCACACAGCGTCACTGATCGAAATGCGGAGCGTGTCCTGCCGTGCAACTCTGGTCGGGCCCCCGGTCGGGGGCTCCCCGCCTCCCCCGAGGAGTGACGAAACCATGGGCCTCAAGGAGCAGTTCCAGGACAAGGCCGACCGCATGAAGGACGAGGCGCGCAAGCGCGGGGGCGAAGAGGAAGTGGAGCCGACGGGCGGCCCGTCCGACGCCCGCGGCCCCGAGGGCCGTGAGCACGGCGAGGGGAGCGTCCGGCGGGGCGCGGCCCCACGGCCCTCGAAGGCCCCGCCACGCGCTCAGGCGGGGGAGGCCGGGGAGCGGATGCGGGACGAGAGCGACCGCGAGGCCGACCGCGCCGAGGGAGGCACCGAGGCGGGGCGGGAGCGCCCCGGCAGCCGCTTCCCGGCGTGAGGGTGGGCGCCACCGGGTGACCTGACGTGGAGGGCCGCAGCCGGACTGACCGGCTGCGGCCCTCCGGCGCGCGGGGGGCGTCAACGGCACCGCGCGCGGTGCCGTGGCGGGGGGACCCGGCACCGGTTCAGGCCTTCGACGGCGGCCGGCGGTCACGGCCACGATGACGACTCCTTACGACTCTTTACGGCCCCGATTACGGCTCCGGTCGCGGTTCCGGTTCCGGGACCCCGCGCGGCGGCAGTGGCGGGCGGCGCCGGTCCGGCACCGCCTGGTAGCCGGGCGGCTCCGCCGCGGGCCGGGCGGCCAGCAGGTCGAGCGCCACCCAGACCGCGTCGTCCAGTTGCGCGTGCCGGCCCTCCGCCCAGTCCAGCGGGGTGCGCAGCGCCTCGATGTCCGGCTCCACCCCGTGGTTCTCCACCGACCAGCCGTACGCGTCGAACCAGGCCGCGTTCATGGGGACCGTGATCACCGTGCCGTCGCCGAGCCGGTGCCGGCCCGTCATGCCGACCACACCGCCCCAGGTGCGCTGCCCGACCACCGGGCCGAGGCCCAGCAGCCGGAAGGCGGCGGTGATCATGTCGCCGTCGGACGAGGTCGCCTCGTCGGCGATCGCGACGACCGGGCCGCGCGGCGCGTTCGACGCGTACGAGACCGGTTCCGCGTCGCGGGTCAGGTCCCAGCCGATGATGCGGCGGCTCAGCTTCTCCACCACCAGTTCGCTGATGTTGCCGCCGGCGTTGCCGCGTACGTCCACGATCAGCGCGGGGCGGGACACCTCCAGCCGCAGGTCGCGGTTGAACTGCGCCCAGCCCGAGCCCTGCGTGTCGGGGATGTGCAGATAGCCGCAGCGGCCGTCGCTGAGCGCCCGGACCACTTCGCGGCGCTTGGTGACCCAGTCCTGGTAGCGCAACGGGCGCTCGTCGACGAGCGGGACGACGGCGACGCGGCGCGCGGGGGCGCCGGGCCGGGAGAGCGGGCGGGGGCCAGGCTCCGGGGCCTGTCCGCCACGATCGCGGCCACCGTCGCCGTCGCTGTCCCCTGACCCCGTCGCGGGCCCGCCGTCGCCGCCTGGGCCCCCGGCGCTGTCCACCGTGCGGAACGTCAGCTCCACCGTCGTCCCTCCGGCGGCCGACAGCAGCGGCGCCGGGCCCGCGACGGGGTCCACCGGGCGGCCGTCCACATGCGTGAGCACGGCGCCCTCGCGGACCCCCGTACCCGCGAGCGGTGAACGGGCCCTGGAGTCCGACGAGTCGCCGGGCAGGATCCGCTGCACCGTCCAGTCGCCGTCCCGGGGCACCAGGTTGGCGCCGAGCAGTCCCATCGGCCGCTGGTAGTGCGGTGGGCCCTCGTCACGCCGTGCGGCCGACACGTACGCGTGCGACGTGCCCAGCTCACCCAGCACCTCGCGCAGCAGGTCCGCGAACTCGTCGGGCGAGGCGACCCGTTCGACCAGCGGCCGGTACTGGTCGAGCACCGCGTCCCAGTCGATGCCGCTCATCCGCGGGTCCCAGAAGTACGCGCGGATGACGCGGCCCGCCTCCTCGAACGCTCCCCGCCACTCGGCCCGCGGGTCCGCCTCGTGCAGGATGCGGCGCAGGTCGAGGTGGACCGAGCCGTCCCCGTCCGCGTCCCCGGTGGCCGCCACGACGCGCAGGTCGCCGTCGTCCACGACGACCAGCCGGGAGCCGTCGCCGCTGGGCGCGAACCAGTCGAGGTGGTCGACCAGTTCGCTCCTGCGGGCCTTCGCGAGGTCGAAGTGTTCGAGCGTGGGGCGTCCCGACATGTCGTCGGGGTTCGCGAAGGTCTCACCGAGCGCGCCGGAGATCGGCCAGCGCAGCCAGACCAGGCCGCCACCGCTGACGGGGAAGAGGGACGAGTACTTGGACGCGGACACCGGGAACGGCGTGACCCGGCTCGCCAGCCCCTCCACCTCCACGGTGACCGCGCCGCCCTCGGCATCGTCGGCGCCGAGCGGATCGAGGCCCCCGGCCGCGGGCCGCCCCTCGGGGGAGAGCGCGAACGGGGAGGGCGTCGCCGACGACAGCGGCACCAGGTACGGGCGGCAGCCCAGCGGGAAGGAGAGGTCGCCCGTGTGGACGTCGTAGACCGGGTCGAAGCCGCGCCAGGAGAGGAACGCGAGATAGCGGCCGTCACTGGTGAAGACGGGGTTCTCGTCCTCGAAGCGGCCGTCGGTGATGTCCACGACGGTGGGGGCCTCGCCGGGCCCCGCCGCGCCGGGGCCGCCGATGCGGGCCATCCTGATCTGGCGCAGGGACCGGCCGACGCCGGGATGGGACCAGGTGATCCAGTTGCCGTCGGGGGAGAAGGCGACGTCGGTGACCGGCCCGTTGCGGGAACGGACGATCTCGGTCAGGCGGACAGGCGCCCGGGCCGGGTCGTCCGGGGCGTCGCCTGCCGTGCCGGTTTCGGCCGGATCAGTGCCGGTGCCCGGATCGGCGGACACCTCGGCGGTGCCGTCGCCGTCGTCGCCGGTGACGCTCTCGGTGCCTTCGTCAGCGCCTTCGTCAGCGCCTTCGCCGGCGCCGGGGTCGGTGACGTCGAGGAGGAGCAGGCGACCGTCGTGCGTGGCGATCGCGACCCGTTCGCCGTCCGGGTCGGGTTCCATCTCGTGCACCCGCCCGAGCCGCCCGGCCGCCAGCCTGCGCGGACTGCGGTCACCGCTCGCGCGCGGCAGGTACGCGATCTCGACGGCGTCGTCCCCCTCCGCGTCCGTGACGTACGCGACCTGGCCGCCGGAGCCGAGCATCGAGGGCAGCCGCACCCGGACCCCGGGGGTGTCGACGATGGTGCGGGCCGGCCCGTCGCGGTGGGTGAGCCAGTAGAGGCTGCCGCGTACGGACACGGCGCTCGCCCGGCCCGTCGTGTCGACGGAGATCGCGCCGAGGTGGGCCGCCGCGGGGATCTGGTACGGACGGCGGCCGGCGCGCGGGCCGCCGAGGCGCACGTCCAGCCTGCGGGGCACGGAGTGGGGGGTCAGCGCGTCCACCAGCCAGATCTCGCCCGCGCACTGGTAGACGACGCGGCGGCCGTCCGTGGACGCGTGCCGGGCGTAGAAGGCGTCGTGGTCGGTGTGGCGGAGCAGGCCGGTGCCGTCGGGGCGGCACGAGTAGAGGTTGCCGATGCCCTCGTGGTCGGAGAGGAAGGCGACCCGCTCGCCGACGATCATCGGGCAGGCGAGATGCCCGTCGAGATCCGCGAGCAGTCGCTCGCCGTGCAGCCACAGGCGGCCGGTGGCACCGCCGCGGTAGCGCTTCCAGGTGGCGGGTTCGTGCGGTGGCGTGCCGGTCAGCAGCAGGGTCCTGCGCTCGCCGCCGATGTCGCCGACGGCGAGGTCGGACACCGGCCCCCAGGGGAGCTTGCCGCCCGGGGACCCGTCGGTGGGAACGTCGTACGCCCAGGAGTAGTAGGAGAACGGCTGCCCGTGCGACGACACGGCCAGGATCTGCCCGCTGCCGCCGGGCTCCTTCGGATCGGGGGCACTCCAGCCGCAGACGCGGGTGTCCGTCGAGCCCCAGTAGGTCAGGCGCCGGGCCGGACCACCGTCGACGGGGGCGAGGTGGATCTCCGGGTCGAGGCTGCGCCAGTTCGTATAGGCGATGTGCCGGCCGTCGGGTGAGAACCGGGGGTGGCCCACTCTCGTCCGGTCGACGCTCGCGCGCCAGGCCCGGCCGGGCCGCTCACCGGCCGCTGCGACCGGGGCGACCCAGATGTCGTCCTCGGCTGCGAAGCAGACCAAGTCCTCGTGCAGGTGGGGGAAGCGGAGATACGCGACGTCGTCACTCACCTTCCCATGCTTTCCGCGGCGGGGTGCACGGGCAACTCATCCCGTGGATTTCGGGCGGGCGCACCGGGCGCACGGACCCCGCGCGGGGCCGGCGCGACGCCGGCGGGCGCGACCCGGGCGGCCGGGCTGTGGACACGTCCAGCACCTGCGCCGGGTCCCGCCCATCCGTGCGCTCAGACGATGAGGCTGCCGATGTGCTGCTCGACGTCGAGGTGGTCGGCCTCCTTGCCGGCCGGCACGACGGAGTACGTGCTCCGCAGGAAGCGGCGCAACGAGGCGTTGTCGAACTGCACCAGCGCGACGCCCTCCGGCGCCCGGAACTCGAACACGGTCTGCGCCCGCCCGCACGGCCATACGTGCACGTCACCGTCGCCCGCCGGTTCCCGAAGGCCCGTTTCGACCAGGTCGCGGGCGAACGTCCAGACGACGTCACTGTCGTCGAGCGAGACCTCGGCGGGGAAGACCATCCGCAGCGCGAGGGGGTCGGAGCCGTCGTAGCGCAGCATGACGGAGACGATTCGGGGGTGAGGGGCGTCGCTTATCAGGCGCGCTTTGGCGGACTGCTCGACCACAGGTGACATCGACGACTCCTCTGAACGGATGCCGGGACGTGATGCCCCGGACCGACAAAATCACCCCTTAATGGTACAAATATATGAAAATCTTGCACTGCGACCTCGTGAGGCCCCCTGAACGGGCCGGAACGAGGCTCCGGAACGAGGTCCGGAACGGGGCTTGGCGAAGGGCCTTTCTGCCGTGTCTTTCGTCCGCCCCCGGGACGGGTGGTCGACGCGGGTCGTCTTCGGTGAGCGTGCGTGCGTGACCGGCGCCCGGGCCGCGTGCCGCTCACTCGCCTCCCTCGAACATGCCGACGAGACTCCGGGGCGCGTCCTCGCCGAAGAGGAGCTCGTGGAGGTCGAGGCCATCGGCGGCAGCCGCGGCGCTGCGGGGGAACAGGTCCTGCTCGTAGCCGGCGAGCGCGGTCTCGACGCCGTCCGGGTGTGCGGCGATGGCCGTGCCGAGTTCGGCGCCGTCGTACATGGCCAGGTTGGCGCCCTCGCCGTCCGGTACCGCGAGGTGGGCGGCGTCGCCGAGCAGGGTCACAGGGAGGTCTCGACGTACGACCTGCCTGTGTGCCCGGGTGCCGCGTCGGAGAGCAGCGGCCGGACCCGTGACCAGGCGCCGCCCGCGCCGACCAGCAGGGTCGTGGCGAGGGTGGCGCCGTCGGCGAAGGCCACCTCGTGGCGGCCCTCGCCCAGGGATCGGACGCCGCTGACCTTGTGCCCCCACCGGACGGCGCCGGCCGGGAGTGGCGCCAGGGCGGGACGTGCCGCCCCACCGTTGACCCCCGGCACCCGTGGCCGGACGATGGCCCGATGGGCGTGGACGGACGGAGTACGGGGGACGACGCCGGGCGGTGCGACGAGGGCGGTCCGGTCGACGCGGGCAGGAGGCGCGGCGAAGGCGGCGGTCGCGGTGACGGCAACGGTCCCGGTCCGGTCGACGCGGGCAGGCGCGGCGAAGGCGGCGGTCGCGGTGACGGCAACGGTCTCGGCGAGGGCGGCCTTCGGATCGACTACGCCGGGCGGCGCGACGAAGGAGGGGCCGGGGCGGGGCGCAGGTGCGAGGGCCGGGACGGGCGGGGGCACGGGGCCTCCGTCACCGGGCGGGCCTTGCGCGTGCTGGAGGCGTTCACACCCGCCGCGCCGGTCCACACCCTCAGCGGCATCGCCCGCCACACCGGCCTCCCGCTCACCACAACGCACCGCCTGGTGGGAGAACTCGCCCAGTGGGGCGCCCTGGAGCGCGACGCCCACGGCGCGTACCGCATCGGCCTGCGGCTGTGGGAGATCGCCTCGCTCGCGCCGCGCGGCCTCGGACTGCGGGAACTGGCCCTCCCGCAGCTCTCCGACCTCGTCCATGTCACCGGGGAGAACGCTCAGCTGGCGGTACGGGAAGACCTCTCGGTGGTGTTCGTCGAACGCCTCGCGGGTCGTGGCGCCGTGCCCGTACTGACGCGTGTCGCGGGGCGGTTCGCGCTCATGCCGACCGGTGTGGGCCGTGTCCTGCTCGCGTACGCGCCGCCCGACGTCCAGGAGCGGGTGCTCGCGGGCCCGCCCGCGCGGTGCACGCCGGAGACCGTGTGCGAGCCCGCCGTGCTGCGGCAGTTGCTCGCCGAGGTGCGCCGTACCGGGGTGGCGATCTGCGAACGGCAGGTGACCCTCGACAGCGTGTCCGTCGCCGCTCCGGTGCACGGACCGGGCGGCGACGTCGTCGCGGCCGTCTCCGTCGTGGCGCGCGCCGGTGGCGTCCAGCCGCACACGCTCGTGCCGCTCGTGCAGATCGCGGCCCGGGGCATCTCCCGGTCGCTGGGCGCGGATCCGGTGCCCCGCCCGGCCGCCGGTGTCACAGGTCGAGCACCAGCCGACCGGAGCGGCACCGCGACACACAGATGAACATCACGTCGTTCGCGGCCCGTTCGCCGGCCGTGAGCAGCGAGTCCCGGTGGTCGGGTTCGCCCGCGAGCACGTCCGTCTCGCAGGTCCCGCAGGTGCCCTCGCGGCAGGAGGACAGTACCTGGATCCCGGCTTCCTCCACGGCCTGGAGGATGGATGAGTCCGGTCGGACCGTCACCGTCCTGCCCGAGGCGGCGAGTTCCACCTCGAACGTACCGGGCGCCGTGCCGGACGCCGGTCCGCCCGGTGCGGCCTCGGCGGCCCCGCCGGCTGTACCGGCGGCGGCCTCCGGCCTCGGCGCGAACCGCTCGGTGTGGAGCGCTCCGCGCGGCCACGCCGAGCACCGCTCCTCGGCCGCGGTGAGCAGGGACTCGGGACCGCAGCAGTACACGGCGGTGTCCGCGCGGGGGACGCCGAGCAGCCCGTCCAGGTCGAGGGGCCCCGCCTCGTCCCGGGGGTACAGCGCGACCCGCTCCGGGTGGCGGGCGGCCAGCCGTTCCGCGAACGCCATGGAGGCGCGGCTCCGGCCGCCGTACGCGAGCCGCCAGTCGGCGCCCCGCGCCGCCACCGCCGCGATCATGGACAGCAGCGGTGTGATGCCGATCCCGCCCGCCACGAAGAGGTAGCGGGACGCGTCCACGAGGGCGAAGTGGTTGCGCGGGCCCCGCACCCGCACCACGGAGCCCTCGGTCAGTTTGTCGTGCGCGTGCTGGGAGCCGCCCCGGCCGGCCGCCTCCCGCAGGACCGCAACCCGCAGCACCGACCGGTCATCCGGGTCGCCGCACAGCGAGTACTGACGCTCAAGGCCCGGCGCGAGCAGCAGGTCGAGGTGCGCGCCCGGCGCCCAGGCAGGCAGCTCGGCGCCGTCGGGGTGCGCGAGAGTGAACCGTACGACACCGTCGGCGACAGCCTCCCGGCGTGCGACGACGAGGGGGAACTCCGCTTCAGGCGCGCTCACGTGGCGTGTCCGGGGGTGGTGCCGGCCGGACGCGCCGGGGTCGCGGGGTGAGCGGGGCCGACCGGGTACGGGGGCCTCGTCGGAAGGTCCGGGACGGACGGGTCCGGAGTGGACGGGTCCGGAGTGGACGTGACCCGGGTGGACGGGTCCGGTGCGGACGGGTGCTCCGGGTGGGCCAGGAGCCAGTCCCAGAGGTCGACCGGGTCCTCGAAGTCCCGCGCCGCGCCGCAGAAGCAGACGCCGTGCAGCCGGTCGGTGCCGGGCACCCAGTGGACGCGGAAGACGCTCCCGCCGACGCGGGCGGTCATGTCGCAGCCCCCGCTCCCGCCCCCGAGCCCGCCGCGCGCAGCCGGTCCAGGATCCTGCGGGCCGCGAGACCGCCCGTGTCGATGTTGATGCTCAACTCCTGGTACCCGCCGCCCTCCGCCTCCACCGCCTTCTCCAGGACGTCGAGCGCGACGACGTCCTGCAGGACGACGGTCCGGTTGCTGTCGTGCAGGAAGTCCGTCACGCGCCGGTCGCCCGGCGCGAAGTCCCGTGCCACCGCCCAGAAGTCGTGGGTACTGTGCTCGGTCTCGGGCGTGATGGCGTACACGACCTCGACGTGGAAGGCGTCCGGGTCCGCGCCGTCGGCGGCCGGCGGCGGGGTGCCGGCCGGCGCGATCCGGCTGTGCAGCAGATAGAGGCAGGGCGCGTGGTACTCGATGTCCTGCCACCGCGTGATGCGCCCCTGGATGCCGGTGGACTCGGCGTAGAACGGCGGGCAGGCCGCGTCGTCCATGTGGCGGCCGACGCGCACGACGCCCCGCTCCTCGTCGACCTCGGTGGTGATCGGCGTCTCGGCGACCTCCGGCGTACCGATGTACCCGCCGTGCAGATAGGTCTCGTGGGACAGGTCGAGCAGGTTGTCGACGAGCAGTCCGTACCGCGCGGCGAGCGGCTCCATGCCGGAGACCGTCGTGTACGCGGGATCGGCGAGCCAGGGCGCGCGGGGGATCAGCGCCTCGTCGGCGGCGTCGCGCTCCCCGATCCACACCCAGACGAACGCGTCGCGTTCGGCGACCGGGTACGTGGTCAGCCGCGCGGTCCTCGGCACCCTGCGCTGCCCCGGTACGGCCACGCAGACACCGTCGGCGCCGTAGGTGAAGCCGTGGTAACCGCAGACGAGCTGATCGCCGGCCAGGTGACTCGGCTTCTGGGAGAGCGGGAAACGGCGGTGCACGCAGCGGTCCGACATCGCGGTGACCGCGCCGTCCTGCGTCCGCCACAGGAGGACCGGCTCGCCGCAGACCGTGCGGGAGAAGGGCTCGCGGCCCACCTCCCGACCGTATGCCGCGACGTACCACTGGTTTCGGATGAAGGAACTTTGCTGGTCGTGGACGAGGGAACCCATCGTTCCTGCCTCTCTCCGCTCCCCGCCACGACGATGTGGCGGGGGCCGCCTGGGCCGCCGGCGCCCAGTGGGGGACGGCCCGGGGCCGGGTCGAGCACAGCGTGCACGCGGACGGGTCCGCCGCACAGTGCGACTTCCGTTCAGCGGAAACAACCGGCGGCGGCGGTCCGGCGGACCGGGCGCCCGGTGGGGCCCTGCGGTCCGGGCGCGGTGGGGCCCTGCGGTCCGGCGGCAGGACCCCGGCACTTCTTTGGCAGTGCGTCGGCAGTGCACGGGAGGGCGGGGGCGGACCCTGGTCCTGACGCCTCCAGAAACGTTGCACCATAGAGAGGCGGCACCACTCCGGTGCCGTGCGGTATGCGGTACGCCGAGCGGATTGACGAGCGGGAGTGCGGGCGTGGACGTCCAGGGCACGGTGACGGCCGGTTTCGAGCCGGTCAGGGACGCCTTCGTACGGAATTTCGAGCGGCTCGGTGAACGCGGCGCGGCTGTCGCCGTGTACCGCGACGGCCGCAAGGTCGTGGATCTGTGGGCGGGCGCGCGCGACGCGACCGGCCGGGAGCCGTGGGCCCTGGACACCGCGCAGGTCGTACGGTCCGCGACGAAGGGCGTCGCGGCGGCCGTACCGCTCCTGCTGCACCAGCGCGGCCGGATCGACCTGGACGCACCGGTCGGCACGTACTGGCCGGAGTTCAAGGCCGCGGGCAAGGAACGGGTCCTCGTACGGCACCTGCTCTCGCACCGCGCGGGCGTGCCCGTGCTCGACGACCCGCTGACGCCGGCCCAGGCCCTCGACGGCGAGTCGGGGCCCCGGGCGCTGGCCGCGCAGCGGCCCGTCTGGGAGCCGGGCACGGACCACGGCTACCACGCGCACACCTACGGCTGGTTGCTCGGCGAACTCGTGCGGCGGGTCACCGGGCGGTCCATCGGCCGGGTCGTGGCGGAGGAGATCGCGCGTCCCCTCGGACTGGACTTCTGGATCGGCCTGCCGGAGGAAGAGGCCCGCAGGGTCGGCAGGATCACCGAGATCGCGGAGCCGCCCGCGGCGGGCGGCGAACTGCGGCTGCGGCCCAAGCGATCGGTGTCCCAGGCCTACGAGGACCCGGAGTCGCTGACGCGGCGGGCGTTCGGCGTGATCCGCCCGGCGGTGGACGAGAACGCCCGCGAGTTCCACACGGCGGAGATGCCCGCCTCGGGCGGCATCTCCACGGCACGGGCCCTGGCCCGCGTGTACGCGGCGATGATCGGCCCGGTCGACGGATACCGGCTGTTCGCCCCGGCGACGCTGACGCTCGCGCGGACCGAGGAGTCGGCGGGGCCCGACCGGGTGCTCGTCGTGGCGACACGGTTCGGGCTCGGCTACATGCTGCACGGCCCGGCGGCGCCGATGCTGGCGAAGGGATCGTTCGGGCATCCGGGGCGGGGCGGGTCCCTGGGGTTCGCGGACCCCGAGTCGGGGGTCGCGTTCGGGTACGTGACGAACGGGATGCGCAAGGGCGTCACGGCGGACCCCCGGGCGCAGGCGCTGGTGCGGGCGGTGCGGGCGGCGCTGTGAGGCCGCTGGGTCACGTGGGTCACGTGGGTCCGGTTGGTCGTGTGGGTCTCGTGGGTCGGGTGGGACACATGCGACCGGTGGTACCGGCGGGATCGATCGGTCTTGGTCTGCGGTGAGGTGAGGGGCCGGTAGGCCGGTGGGGCCAGCAGGGCCGGTGGAGCCGTTGGGGCCGGTGGGGCAAGCAGGACCGGTGGCCCCGGGAAGGCCGGTGAGCCTCTTGACGCCCCTGAGTCCTGGGGGCCGGTGCCTCGTGAGGGGCGGCGGCCGGTGCGGCCGGTGCGCTGCCTGAGGCTGCTCGGGACCGGGCGCCGGGGGCCGAGGGTCTGTCTGCCGAGGTCGGCGGGCGCTCTGGTGCGGGTGGTGCGCTGGTGATCTGATCGTGCGATGAAGCGATTCGACGGCTATGGCGTACTGATCACGGGAGCGGGACGCGGCATCGGGGCGGCGACCGCACAGCGGCTGGCGGAGGAGGGCGCGCGGGTCCTCATCACGGATATCGACGAGGAGCGCGCGGCCGCGACGGCAGGGCGTATCGAGGGCGCGGAGGCGTTCCGCTGCGACGTCGGAGACCGGGCAGAGGTGGAGGCGGCGGTCGCGTACGCCGTGCAGCGGTTCGGGCGGCTCGACGTCCTGGTCAACAACGCGTTCTCGTGCGGCGCGGACGAGCCGCTGTTCGAGGACGAACCGGACGAGAAATGGGCCCGTGACCTGGACCTCACGCTCACGAGCGCCTTCCGGTGCGCGCGGGCGGCACTGCCGCACCTGGTGGCCTCGGGGCGCGGCGCCATCGTCTCCATCGGCTCCGTCAACGGTGAGCGGGATTTCGGCAACCACGCGTACAGCGCGGCGAAGGCGGGCCTCGCGGGCCTGACGAGGACCCTGTCCGGGCACGCCGCGCCCCGGGGGGTGCGGGTCAACCTGGTCGAACCCGGCACGGTGCACACCGAGGGCTGGGCGGGCCGGGAGGACGTCCTCGAACGCGCCGCGAAGCTCTACCCGATGGGACGGGTGGGGCGCCCCGAGGACATCGCGGCTGCCGTGGCGTTCCTCGCGTCGCGGGACGCGGCGTGGATCACGGGGGTCGCGCTGCCGGTGGACGGCGGCATCCTGACGGCACAGATGGGCTTCCGCAGGGCCGTGGCGGGGCTGGACTGACCGGCGCTCCCCACGGGCGAAGAGGCCGGGTACCGCGTGGGGGCTCGGGCCTCGGGCCTCGGCGTTCGGGGCCCGGCGTTCGGACCCCGGGGTCCGTCGCCCCGACGAGGTGCGCCTCCGGGCGAGGCATGGGGCCGGTTGGTCGGTTGGTCGGTGGCCGGCCGGTCGGAAGTCGGCCGGCCGACCCGGAGCGGTCAGTGCGGTCGGACGGTCCGGTTGGAGGAGCGGGCGTGGCCCCGCGACGTGCTCCCTCGGCCATCATGGCGGTAAGTGTCGACACTTGATGACCGGAAGCGTCGGTCGGCGGCGGTGACTGCGCTCGCCGGCCGGCGCGCGGCCCGGGGCGTCCGGGGATTCCCCCGCCGCCTGAGGAGCCCTGGTAGAAGGGTCGTACCGATGCCGGATCGGGGCGGCATCCCGTCACTCATGCGGCATTTTGTCCGTGTTCGGAGCGACGGAACCAGCCATGGGTGACGCGCTTTTCGCGAGAGCCCGACGGCGCGCCCCGCGTGCACGGAGCGTCAACTTGCTGCTTACGAAGCAACTTGGACGGGTGTCCGCAACGCTATGGACATCGATGGAGGGCGCTGCTTCAATCTTAGTGTCGACACTTTGCGACGAGCCGTGACGGTGCGGCATCGGCGGGCCCGTGGTGCGGGCCGTTCCGCTGACCGCCCGCCAGGTTCCGCTCGTGGAGTGCCCGGCGGTGTGACCGGCTCTCCCTCGGAGGAGGTATCCGTGAACCATCCATCCCAGAAACTGGTCGTCGACGACGTGAGTCTCGGGCACTGGTCGTCGCGTACCGAAGCGTTCTCGCCGGCCTGCGACAGACTCTCGTTCGAGATCGCGGAGAACGAGTTCGTGGCCATCGTCGGCCCGAGCGGCTGCGGCAAGACCACGTTCCTCACCGCCCTCGCGGGCCTGGTTCCGGTGACGTCGGGACGCCTCGAACTCAACGGCACGCAGATCCAGGGGCCGTCGCCGGACCGCTCGCTCGTCTTCCAGCAGGCCTCGCTGTTCCCGTGGCGGACGGTCACGACGAACATCGAGTTCGGCCTGAAGGCGCAGCGGCGGCTCGACGCGAAGGGCAGGGCCAGGGTCGCCGAACTGGTGGACCTCGTGGGGCTCACGGGCAGGGAGCGCGCGTATCCGCGCGAGCTGTCCGGCGGTATGAGCCAGCGGGTCAACCTGGCGCGCGCGCTCGCCACCGACCCCGACCTCCTCCTGCTGGACGAGCCGTTCTCCGCGCTCGACGCGCAGACGAGGGAGGTCATGCAGGAGGAACTCACCCGCATCTGGCAGGCCGACGGCGCGGGCAAGGGCAAGACGGCCGTGTTCGTCACGCACGACGTGCCGGAGGCGGTGTTCCTCGCGGACCGCGTGGTCGTCTTCTCCAGCGGTCCCGCGCACCTGGTCGAGGTCGTCGACGTCGGCCTGCCGCGCCCGCGCGACGCGGCCATGAAGCGCTCTCCCGAGTTCCAGGAGATCAGCGACTACATCCTCCGGCTCGTCATGAGCCAGACCCAGCCGGGACGAAGGGCGAGCGACCATGGCAGCAACGCAACTGTCGTCGGATAGGGTCCGTCCCCCGGTCGGCATGGTGCGGTCCGGGCGCCGGCGCGCGTCGAGCCGCCATCTCAACCTGTTCCTGGGCGTGGTGGGCCTGGTCGTGGTGCTGGCGGCCTGGCAGTTCTGTGCCTCCACGGGCCTGGTCGACTCCAACTTCAGCAGCTCGCCCGCCGGGGCGTTCGTGGCGCTGGTCGACTCGATCTCGTCGGGGACGATCTGGGCGCCGCTCGGCTCGACGCTGTCGATCGTCGCACTGGGCATGGCGATCTCGGTCGTCGTCGGGATACCCCTGGGCCTGCTGATCGGGCGCAACAAGTACCTGTACGGGCTGACGGACCCGGTGATCAGCATCATGTACTCGGTCCCGTACGTGGTCTTCCTGCCGATGCTGATCTTCTGGTTCGGCATAGGGATGAACGCGCGCCTGGTCATCGTGGTGTGGAGCGCGATGTTCCCCCTGCTGATCAACGTGATCGCCGGCACGCGCAACCTGGACCCGGCGTACGGGCAGGTGTCGAGCGTCTACTGCGCGACCCGGACGTACACGCTGTGGGCGGTCGAGTTCCCCGCGACGCTGCCGTACATCCTGGCCGGTGTCCGGCAGGCGGTGGGCCGCGCGCTGATCGGGGCCATCGTCGCCGAGTTGTTCATGGGCTCCTCGGGCCTCGGCTACCAGGTGCAGTTGCAGACGTCGAACTTCGAGATGGACGACGCCATGGCGTCGATCGCCGTGATCGCCGTGGTGGCCATCGCCCTCACGCGCGGCGTCGGCTACCTGGAGCGCCGGTTCACGTTCTGGTCCGCGACGGACTGAGAGGGGGTCCCATGTCACCGTCCCTGCGCCGCTCGCGCATCGTCGGAAGGTTCTCCGTGCCGCTGATCGCGGTCCTCGCGCTGACCGCGTCGGGCTGCGCGGTCTCGGGCAGCGCGTCCGTCCAGCCGTCCAGCATGAAGATGACGATCGGTTACACCGCCATCGGCGCCGCCTACTCGGACCTGTACATCTGCGAGGACAAGGGGATCTTCAAGAAGAACGGGCTCGATGTGAAGATCACCCTGCTCAACAGCTCCTCGCAGTTGGTGGCCGCGCTCGTCAGCAACAGTGTGCAGATCGGTGTCGGCGCCACCACGGCGACGGCGGCCGGCGCGATGAACCTGAAGGGCGTCGACCTGCGGTACATCGCCCTGCCGATCAACCGCTACTACATGGAGATGTGGGGCAAGAAGTCCCTGGAACCGGGCGACGGCCTCAAGAGGCACAAGATCGGCCTGAGTTCACCGGGCTCGCTCGGCGACGCGGCCGTCGACGCGCTCATCAAGAAGAACGGCTGGTCCCCGAAGGACATCCAGAAGATCTACCTGAAGTCCAGTCCGGCCGAAGTGTCCGCGCTGGAGAACGGGGCGGTCGACGCGATCGTGACCCAGCCTCCGACGGGCACCAAGACCCGGGAGAAGGGCTTCAAGAAGATCATGGACTTCACGGACCTGCCGACGGCGGCCAACGCGTACACGGTGAAGACCGACTACCTCTCGGCGAACGGCAAGGCCGTCGCGGCCTTCACCAAGTCCGAGGCGGAATGCCTGGCTCTGCTGCACAACGACCGGGAGGCGGCGGTGCAGAGCATCATGAAGCACAGCGGCGTCGACAACAAAGCCCTGGCCGAGTACTCGTACGACTTCTTCGACCGGCTGTGGGCGAAGGACCCGAGGGTCGATCCCCGCCTCGTCCATGACTCGTTCGCCGTGACCGTCGCCAAGGGCGTAGGCACGATGCCGAAGAACACCGACGTGTTCGTCGACAACTCCTACGTCGACAAGCTGAACGCGTCCGGCTTCATCGACTCCCTGTACCGGTGACCCGGTGACCCGGTGACCCGGTGGCTCCCCGGCCCGGGGCCCGCGGTGGGGATCGCCCCGGTGGGCCGTCCGGAGCCCCGCGCTGGGCCCGGCGGGCCACCCGGGCAGCGGCTCGACCCGCCGCGCGGGCAGTGGCTTGACCTGTGATGTACCGGTGACGAGACGAAGGGTGGGTGGCATGGCGTCACTTGACGACATCGATGACCTGCGGAGCTGGCTGGCGCTCGCCGAGAAGCTCGGCGAGGTCAGAACGATCACCGGGGCACACTGGGACAAGGAGATCGGCGCGGCGTCCGAGGCGAACTACAAGCAGCCCTCCCCGCCGGCGCTCCTCTTCGACGACATCGTCGGTCACCGGACCGGGCAGCGGGTACTGACCGCTTCCATGAGCAACGCGCGCCGTCTCGGCATGACACTGAGGCTCGGCACGGACCTGGACGACCGGGCCCTGGTCGAGGCGTTGCGCAGCAAGCCGGGCGAGTGGGCGGCCAACGCCTCCCGCTACCCCGTCCACGAGGTGGCGACGGGCCCCGTCAAGGAGAACGTCGCGGCGGCCGGCGAGGTGAACCTGCTGGACTTTCCCGTCCCGCGGTGGCACGAGGGGGACGGCGGGCGCTACATCGGCACCGGATGCGCCGTGTTCACCACCGACCCGGAGACCGGCGTGCTCAACGCGGGCGCCTACCGCATGCAGGTGCAGAACGACGGCCGGGCCGCCAGTGTCAACATCGAGGCGGGCAAGCACGGTGCCGCCCATGTGCGGGAGTGGTTCGCCCGCGAGGGCAGGGCACCCGTCACGGCCTCGTTCGGCCACGACCCGCTGCTGCTCGTCGTCGCCGGCACGGAGGTCCCCACCGGGGTCTCCGAGCTGGAGTACGCGGGCGCCGTCCTCGGCAGGCCCGTGGACGTGATCAGGGGTGAGGTCACCGGGCTGCCGATCCCGGCCACGGCGGAGATCGCCGTGGAGGGCTGGCTGTACCCCGACCGGCGCGAGCAGGAAGGCCCGTTCGGTGAGTGGACGGGCTACTACAGCGGCGGCGCGGAGCCCGTACTGACCCTGGACATCGAGCGGATCTACCACCGCGACGACCCCGTTCTGCTGGGCGCTCCTCCGGGAAAGCCGCCGCACGACTACTCGTACATGCGCAGTGTCATGAAGTCCGCCATGATCCAGGACGCGCTGATCCAGGCGGGGCTGCCGGGCGTCGAGGGCGTGTGGGCACACGAGGCGGGCGGCGGACGGCAGTTGCTCGCCGTCGCGGTCGAGCAGCGGTACGCGGGCCATGCCCGGCAGGCCGGCTATCTGACGTCCCAGCTGCCGGCCGCCGCGTACATGAACAAGTTCGTGGTCGTCGTGGACGCGGACGTCAACCCGCGCAGCCTCAGCGACGTGGTGTGGGCGATGTGCACCCGCACGGACCCGGCGGAGGACATCGAGACGATGCGCCAGACCTGGGGCAGCCGGGTCGACCCGCTGCGGGAGCGGGGCGTGCCGCCCTTCAACACACGTGCCGTGATCGACGCGTGCCGGCCCTGGGCCCGGCTCGGCTCCTTCCCCGAGGTGGCCGAGGCCAGTGAGGCGCTGCTGGAGCGGGTCATGAAGCGCTGGCCGGATGTACTGGGCGGCTCGCGGTGAGTGCGGTGCCGATCCGTCCCGCCTACCCGACCATCGGGGACACCGCGAGGCGGGACGAGCTGACCCGGATGCTCAACCGGGGCATCTCGGGGGCCGGCATCGCCGACGAGATAGCCGTCGCCGTCGCGGCGGAGATCATCGAGGGCAGGCTCTCGCCCGGGGACGACCTCAACTCGGTCGAACTGGCACGGACGTTCAACAGCAGCAGGACGCCGGTCAGGGAAGCGCTGCTGGTGCTGGAGCGCGAGGGCTTCGTGCAGATCACGGCGCGCCGCCGGCCCCGGGTGGCGCGGCTGCTGCTCAGCGAGGTGCGGGAGCTGTACAACCTGCGCGCCGAGCTGTACGCGGTGGTCAGCCACTCCGTGTGCCGTCTCGGCACTGCGGAGGACCTGGAGCTGTTGCGCGGCCAACAGCTCGCCCTGGAGGCGGCCGCGGCGGCGGACGACGTGGACCGGTACTTCTGGGTCAACGTCCAGTACCGCAACACGGAGGCGGCCATCGCGCGGGACACCACCCTGCGCCGGATCCTGGACACGCTCGGGCTGCGGGCCCTCCAGCTGCGCCACCTCAGCCTGTCGCAGCCCGGCCGGCTCGGCCCCTCCGTTGAGGACCACGCGCGGCTGCTGCGCGCCTACGAGGACCGGGACGCCGACCTGGCGTCCGCGCTCACGCAGTCGCTGGTGCGCGGCGGTTTCGCCGCCATAGAACGTTCGGGCTGGACGGGCGAGGAGCAGTGATCGCGCCGCACCCGGGAGCGCGGCCGGGCGCGGGCCCACGCCGTCGCCGTACGCCGCCCGTGAAGCGGCCCGCGCACAGGATCCACAGGACCGCCGAGTCCGGCCACCGCGCGACCACCGAGGCCGCGCACCGGGCCCGGCACACCCCGCACCACGCAGGAGGAGACCGATGACCGCAGCCGGCACGGCAGTCGAGGGTGAGGCACTCACCCGCGACGGCGTCAGCCTGTCGTACACGCACACCCCCGGGCCCGACGGCGCCCCGCGCGTCGTCTTCGTGCACAGCCTGGCCCTCGACCGGTCCCTGTGGTCGGGCGTGACGCGGCAACTGGCCGGGCGCGCCGAGACGCTGGTGTACGACTGCCGGGGACACGGCCGCTCCGGGCGGCCCGAAGGCCCCTACAGCACCGCCCAGTTCGCGGACGACCTGGCCGACCTGCTGGACCACCTCGGCTGGCGGGACACCGTCGTCGCGGGCTGCTCGATGGGCGGCTGCGTGGCGCAGGAGTTCTCGGCACGCCACCGGGACCGTACGCGCGGGGCGCTGTTCGTCGACACCACGGCCTGGTACGGGCCCACGGCGGTCGCCGACTGGGCGGAGCGCGCCGCGAAGGCCCGGCGGGACGGACTCGCGGCACTCATCCCCTTCCAGCTCACCCGCTGGTTCGGGGACGCGTTCCGCGCGGCCCGCCCCGGCCTGATGGAGCAGCTGAGCGGGATCTTCACCGCCAACGACCTCCACGCGTACGAGGCGACGTGCGCGATGCTCGGCGCCGCGGACCTGCGGGACTCGGCGGACCGTGTCCCCCACCCGGTCGCGGTGCTCGTCGGCGAGGACGACACGGCGACACCGCCCGCGATGGCCCGCCAACTCGCGGCGCTCGTCGGGGACGGCCCGGCGACGGTCGTGCCCGGCACCCGGCACCTCACCCCGCTGGAGAACCCGGACGTGGTCGTCGCCGCACTCGGCCGGCTCACGGGGCGCGTACCCACCGGCCACGGAGGCGCCTCATGAGCGTCGTCGACGTCCACGCGCA
This sequence comes from Streptomyces sp. NBC_01497, assembly GCF_036250695.1. NCBI lineage: Bacteria > Bacillati > Actinomycetota > Actinomycetes > Kitasatosporales > Streptomycetaceae > Streptomyces > Streptomyces sp. NBC_01497. The sequence continues at coordinate 4,994,250 of NZ_CP109427.1, forward strand.
CCATGTCGGCGCGCACGCGGTGGAACGCATCCGGGAGGAGGGCGGCGCGCACGGCGTCCGGCTGGTCACCCGCGAGAGCGGTGCCGGCGGACCGGTCACCCGCGTCGAGGTCGGCGGCCGGCCGAGCGGGCTGCCGCTGATCCCGCCGCTGAGCGACGTACGGGCCCGTCTGTCCTGGATGGCGGCGGCCGGTGTCGACGTGCAGCTCGTCGCGCCCTGGATGGACCTCGCCGGGTACGAACTGCCGCCCGCGGACGGACTCTGGCTCGCGCGGGTGCAGAACGACTCGGCCGCCTCCCTGCGCGCCGCGCACCCCGACCGGTTCCGGGTCGCCGCCGCCGTGCCGCTCCAGGCGCCGGACCTCGCGGCCGCCGAACTGCGCCGCGCCGTTACCGAACTGGGCCACGAGGCCGTGCAGATCGGCGCGCGGGTGGGCGAACTCGGCCTGGACGACCCCTCGCTCGCCCCGTTCTGGCGCGCGGCGGAGGACCTGGACGTACCGGTGATCGTGCACCCGGCGGAGCTGGATGTCCCCGAACGCATGCGGAGGCTGTTCCTGCACATCCTGGTCGGCAACCCGGCGGAGACCACCTTCGCCGCGGCGGCCCTGCTGCTGGGCGGGGTGCTGGAGGACCACCCCCGGCTGCGCGTCCTCCTCGTGCACGGCGGCGGCTTCGTGCCGTACCAGATGGGCCGCCTGGACCGGGGCTTCACCGCGGCCCCGCCGGCCGCCCGCGCGAAGGGCACACTGAGCCCCCGGCAGCTGGCCGGCCGGCTGTACTTCGACACGGTCCTGCACGACGGCGACGCGCTTCGCCACCTCCTGGACTTCGCCGGGCCCGGCCGGGTGGTCCTCGGCAGCGACTACCCGTTCCCGATGCGCGTGGACCATCCGCTGGCGGCGCTGGACGCACTCAAGCAGGAGGACGGGGACCGCGCGCGGCTTCTCGGCGCGACGGACCTCTTCGGCGTCCGGACGGACGTCCCCGCCCACCGGAGGGGCCGGCCCGACCGTCCGACGGCCCTGCCCGGCTGACCGTCAGGCCCGCCCGGCGACGCGGCGGGGCGGGTGCGATGACCGTGGGGGCGGGCTTGACGACGACCGGCCTGACGACGACCGGCTTGACGACGACCGGCTTGACGACGACCGGCCTGACGACGACCGGCCTGACGACGACCGGGAGGAGCCGTTTCGGCGACACGAGAGCCAGGGGCGGGACGTGAGGGCAGGGGCGTGAGGCAGGGGTGCGGGGTACGCCGGAGCCCCGCGGGGCGGGGCGGGCGGCCGGGCGATCCCGTGCCGCTCAGTCGGAGAAGCCGTTCCAGCCCGATCCCTCCAGGGCAGCGAGGCCCCTGCGCACGATCGAGCGGGTGAGCGCGGCGGCGAGGTCCGCCTCCCGGTCCACGTACGCCTTCAGCAGGCGCCGGTGGTCGCCGACGGACGTCTCCACGCGGCCCGGCAGGGACAGGCTGAGATGGCGCAGCTGGAGTGTCCTGATGCCGACCGAGTCGAGGACACCGCGCACGGTCTCGTTGGCCGCGAGCCGCGCCTCCGTGTTGCGGAAGCCGACGACGAGCCAGAAGTACCGCTCCAGGTCACCGTCGGCCGCGGCGGACTCCAGGTCGGCCTGGGCCGTGCGCAGCGCGTCGAGCGGCCCGTCCGCGCAGTGCCGCACGATGCGCCTGCTGACCAGGCCGTACAGCTCGGCCCTGAGTTCGTAGATCTCCCTGACCTCGGCGATCCCCAGCCTGCGCACGCGCGGGCGCTTGCGGGCCGCGATCTCCACCAGTCCCTCGCGCTCCAGGACCGCCAGGGCCTCCCTGACCGGGGTGCGGCTGCTGTGGAAACGGCGGGCCAGATCAACGGAGTTGAGGTCGTCACCCGGCCGCAGTCCGCCCTCGATGATGGCGGCACCGAGCGATACGACGATCCGTGAGCCGACGCTGCCCAGGTCCTCCGCCCGGCCGAGGACGCGCAGGATCTCGCGCTCGCCCGCGCTCAGTCCCGGCCGGTCGAGCAGCGCCCGGGTCCGTACGACCTCCGCGCGCTCCGTACCGACCTGCCCGGTCCCGGCTGCGGCCTCGGCTGTGGCCCCGGTCTCAGCCGCTGCTCCCGGCCCGCTCTCAGCGGCTGTTCCCGGCCCGGCCTCGGCCGCCGCTCCCGCTCGGGCCCCTACCTCGTCTCCCGCCCCGACCCCGACCCCTACCTCGTCTCCCGCCCCGACCCCGACCCCGGCTCCCGCTCGGGCGCCGACCTCGGGCCTGGATCCCGCTCGGGCCGCGGGGCCGGTGCGCGCCGCTCCCGCCGCGGTCCGCCGGGCGGATGTCCCCGTGTCGCCCGCAGGGGACACCTCGTTCGCGCCGCCCGTCCCCTCGCCCGTCACGCTGCCACCACCGCTCGCCGTCCGCTCTCGTCGTGGCTCACCACACAACCACACTCGGCCACCGGCGGAGCTCTCGCGGGGGCCTTGACCGGTGGCGGTGGGGAGCTAGGCGGCGGGCCCGGCCGTGGGGTTGCGGCCGGCCTGGGCGAGGCCGGTGTTCACCAGCACCACCACGCCCAGCACGATCGCCCACACCGGATGACCCACGGGCCACAGCGCGACCGCGCCGGCGCCCAGGATCACGGCCTTCACCACCAGGACAGCGGCGAGCGGCAGCGTGAACCGGGCCCGTGGCGCCGCGAAGAGGCCCCACACCACCACGGCCGCCAGCGGCGTCACAACGGCGAGCAGCACCCCGCCCTCGTGCAGCCCCCACCAGCACAGCGCGGCGAAGGCGGCCAACTCCACGAGGAAGGCCGCCGATTCGTTCACGATGAACCACGCCGGCCGACCGCTCCAGTCCGGCACGCGCGGCCCCGCACTGCCGCTCCCACCCCCGGTACCGGCCTCGGCCCTGGTAGCGGAGGCGGGATCGCCACCGCCCCCGTCTGCCCGGCGGCCGTCCCCGTGCACGGGTCCGCCCGTTCCCCCAGCCGTATCACTCATGCGACGACCGTATCCAAGGACGCCGTGTGTCTCACAGCCAGTTCGGGGTGTCCGAGCCCCAGGGGGTGGCCAGGTGACGCCAGTCGGTGGGCGCGCCCTCGTAGTGCAGCGGCGGCAGCGCGTGGCGCACCCCGTGCTCCGGGGAGGGTGCCTCCGTGACGTACTGGTCGGATGCGTACGGGGGGCCGGGCAGCGGGTCGGGCGCGATGCCGTGCAGGAGCCACTGCGCGGTGCCGGCGAGGGACAGGCGTACACGCGCGCCGGTGCCCGTCGTGCCCCGGGTGGTCAGGCATCGCAGGACGGCGGCGGCGAGCAGGTAACCGGTGCCGTGGTCGAGCGCCTGCGCGGGCAGCACCCCCGGCGTTCCGTCGTCGGCGGCCTCCGTCGCCGCGATGCCGGTGCCGGCCTGGACGAGGCTGTCGAAGCCGCGGCGTGCGGTCCAGGGCCCCACGTCCGACCAGCCCCATGCGCACAGTTGCGCCACGACGAGGCCGGGACGGCGTGTGCGTACGTCCTGCGCGGACAGCCCGAGCCGGTCGAGCGCGCCGGGCCGGTAGCCGGTGACGAGGACGTCGGCGGTGTCGAGGAGATCGTCGAAGGTCGCGCGGTCGGCGGTGGCGGCGAGGTCGAGCAGGGTGGACCGCTTGCCCATGCCGGTGTCGGCGTGCGCGTCGGGGGTCTCCGGCAGACGCGGGGAGTCGACGCGCAAGACGTCGGCGCCGAGCAGGGCGAGGGTGCGCGTGGCGACGGGTCCGGCGATGACCCGGGTCAGGTCGAGGACGCGGACGCCCTGCGCGGGCAGCACGGCGGGCGGCAGCGGCCGGGCGCCGCCGCTGCCCGGGTCCGCGTTCCGGCCGCCCGTGCTCTGCCCGTACTCGATCTCCACGAGCGGCAGGGTCCGCGACACCGGTGCGGGGGCAACGCGTACGGCGAGCCCGCCGCCGGCGTAGACCGCTTCCTGGATCTCCTCGGCGGGCTGCCCGGCGAGGACGTTCGCGACGCGCGCCACGAGCTTGTCGTCGTCGCCGATGTCCTCCACGCCGAGTGCGCGCAGCAGCCGGGCGCGGTGGTGGGGGTAGTTCGCGTGGGTGCGGACCCAGCCGTCGGCGGCGGGCCAGAAGCGGGACAGGGGCGCGAAGGTGGACGGGTGCCGTCCGTCGATCCGCAGATGGCGCTCGCTGACGAACGCGGTGGCGACAGCGCCCTCCTTGACCACCACCGCGGGCGGCTGCGCGTCGCCGCGCCGGGCCGCGAGCAGTTCCGCGGCGGCGAGGGAGGCCGCGCCGACGGTGGCGCGGGCCAGTTCACGTACGGGCAGCCGGGACGGCAGCACACCGTCCGCGCCCTCGTAGGAGACCAGGTCCAGCAGCTCGGGGGGCCCGCCGAGGGCCTGCCAGGCGGTGGCGGTCGCGGCATCGGGCCCGCCCCCGCTCTCGGCCCTGGCCCCGGTGCCGGCACCGGTGGCGCGGGCGGCGGAATCGTTCGCGGAGTCGGTGGCGGCGTCGGGATCGGGCGTCACGTTCATGCGGTCATTGTCGGCGTCCGAGCCCGCGACGGGGTGGACGCGGCCTTTCAGGGGTGTCCGATCGCCATCGGACCTCAGGCACCGGTCCTGACATGTTCCATGGGGGACCCCGGGGGGCCGGTGGCGGCGCGGGCCACCGGCGGGCCGTCGGCCGTGCGGGCGCGGAATTTCGGTTGTGGGCCGGGGCGCCCGGCACTACGGTCGCCCGCGGACGGACGGGCGGATCGCGCCCTGTCCGGCACTCCGAGGAGGTGTACGGCTGATGCGTACGAGTGGCTCCCTGACGCGCGCCCGTCATGACACCGTCCGTTCCACCTCATCGGACTCACCGGAGCCGTCGTGCAGTTGCCGTCCTCGTCCTCTCCCTCCCCGGACCCGTCTTTGACCTCGCCCCCGGACCTGCCCCCGGACGGGTCGTCGGACCGTTCCCCCGGCCTGCCGCCGGACGTGTCCCCGGAGCCGACTCCGTGCCCGCCGTCCGCGGACCCGTCTGCGCGCCCGTCCGCGGACCCGTCCCCGGAGCCGGCCCCTGACCCGTCCCGCGCTGCAGGGCCGAGCGGCCCGTCGGCCGTGGCGTCGTCCGTCCCGCCCCTCCGCGTCACCCCGCTGATCGATCCGTCTCCCGGCCCCTCCTCCCGCAGGCTCGTCTGGCTCGCGGCGGACGGCGACGACCATCCCGTCGGGTCCGCCGCGCTGCGGCTGTCCCTGAGGCGTGGCCAGGACCACCTGGGCGAGGCCGATATCCGGGTACACCCCGCAGAGCGCGGGCGCGGTGTCGGCGGCCGGCTGCTGGACGCCGTCGTCCTCGCCGCGCGGGAGGAGCACCGGCGGACGCTCACCACGCAGGTGACCGCGGGTTCGCCCGGCGAGCGGTTCCTGACCGCGCGCGGCTTCCGGGCGGCACTCGTCCTGATCCACGCGCGGCTCGCGCTCGCGGACGTCGATCCCGCCGCGCTCGCCCGGTCCGTCGAACGGCCGCACCCGGGCTACCGGTTGATGTCCTGGGACGGTCTCGTGCCCGACGCTCTCGCCGGAACGTTCGCCCGCTCCCGCCGCGCCATGGACGACATGCCCATGGGGGACACCGACTACGGCCGGGGGGTGTGGGACGTCGAACGGGTGCGGGCCGCTGCGCGGACCGTCGAGCGGAACGGCGGGCTGCTGCACACCGTCGCGGCGGTCGACACCCGCGACGGGTCGATCGTCGCCTTCACCGAGCTCGTCGTACCCGGTGACGGGACCGGTGACGCCCAGCACTACGGCACCGGCGTCGTGCGCGAGCACCGTGGCCACAGCCTCGGACACTGGATCAAGTCCGCGTCGGTGCTGCACGCCCGCGAGCACCACCCCGCCCTCGGCGGACTGCTCACGGACACGGCCGACACCAACCCGTACATGCGCCGCGTCAACGACGCGCTGGGGTACGTACCGACGCACCGCTCGGTGATCTGCCGCCTGGACGTGTGACGCGGCGCCGGACCGGGAGCCGCGACGAGCGTTCACGGTCCGGTCCGCCCCGCCCGCGCGACCGGACCGGCTCGTCAGCTCGCGTGCAGCATCAGCCCGATGCCCGCCACCATCAGTCCGGCCGCGGCGAGCCGTGGCGTGCCGAAGCGCTCCTTGAAGAACACCGTGCCGATCCCCGCGCCCACGATGATCGACGACTCGCGCAGGGCGGCGACCGGCGCCAGGTCGGCGCGCGTCTGGGCCCACAGGACGAGACCGTAGGCGACCAGTGACAGGGCCGCGCCGAGCAGGCCGACCGCCGCCTTGGGCCGCAGCTCCGAAAGGAGCCGGCCGCGCCGCGCGTACACCGCGTACGCGGGGATCATCAGCCCCTCCAGGATCATCAGCCACGCCAGGTAGCCGAGCGGCGTGCCGGACTTCCGTACGCCCACGCCGTCCACGACCGTGTACGCGGCGATGGACAGGCCGGTCGCCAGGGCCGCGACGATCGCGTTCCCGCGCGGCGTGCGGCCCTGGCCGCGGATGCCCCACAGCGCGACGCCCAGCAGTCCGGCCGAGGACGCGACGACGCCGGCCGCCTGCCAGCCGTCCAGCGACTCGTGCAGGAACACCGCCGCTATCACCGTCACGACCAGGGGGGCCGTGCCCCGCGCGATCGGATACGTCTGGCCGAAGTCGCCGAGGCTGAACGACCGCATCAGCAGCAGCTGGTAGCCCACGTGCAGCAGCGCGGAGGTCAGGAGGTACGGCCACGCGCCCGCGTGCGGCGGCGCCGCGATCGGGAGCAGCAGGGCGCCGATGGCCGCGCCCCCGCCGCTGATCAGGGTGAACGCGACCAGTTTGTCGCTGAGGTTGTGCGCGATGGCGTTCCAGGTGGCGTGGGTGACCGCCGCGACGAGGACCGCGAGCGCGACCAGCGGGGTCACGAGGCAGGGCGGGGGCCGAGGCCCACCGGGGTCGTACCGCGGTGTGCGGGGGAGGATGGCGCGCGGTGGCTCATGCTGGCACGGTAGGTGCCGGGCTTCAGGAGCGTCGAGTGTGTTTCACCTGACGCCCGCGCTCCCGACGGCCCCGGGCCCCGCGCTCCGGACCCCCGCCCCGTGTTCCTGAGGGCCCCGGGTGCCGCCCGCGCTGAGCCCTGCGTACCACCGGCCACCGAACCGGCGATCGAACCGGCCACCGAACCGACCCCGAACCGACCGAGGACTGCCCCCGAACCGACCCCGAACCGACCGAGAACTGCCCCTGAACCGTTGCCGAACCGACCCGCGACCGACCCGGACCGTTCGCCGAACCGCCCCCGCCGGCGCCGCGCACCGGCACCCGGTGGCACCCGGAGGCCCGCGACGGCACCCGGCCCGGACCGTCGGCCGCCGGTCGCCGCCGTCCCGTCAGTCCGCCGCCAGCACCGAGGCCACCAAGGGGCCCGCCGCGTCGGCCCCGTGGCCGCCGGCGTCCACGACGGCGGTCGCCGCGCAGTCGTTCTGGAAGGCGGTGAACCAGCTGTTGGAGACCGCCTGCCCGTCGACCTCGGCCGAGCCCGTCTTCGCGCCCTTGTCGCCGCCGAGGCCCGCCATGGCGTGCGCCGCCGTGCCGCTCACCGCCGTCGTCCGCATCATGCCGACGATGGACTGCGCCACGGATGCCGGCAACCGGCGCTGCGCGGAGGCGATCTGGCGGTGGTCGAAGGACTGCGGCACGAGGACCGGCTGGTGGAAGGCCCCGGCCTTGACGGTGGCGGTGACGGACGCCATGTCGAGCGCGTTCATCTGGACGGTGCCCTGGCCGATGTACTCGGCCGCGGCCTCGCCGCCGGTCTCGGCGGGCACCTTGCCGTCGAAGGACACGACGCCGGTCTTCCAGTTGTTGTTGCCGATGTCGAACACCTCGCCGGCCTCCTTGTTCAGGCCCGCGTCGTCCTTGGTGTCGTCGATCATCTTGATGAACGCGGTGTTGCAGGACTGCGCGAACGCGTCGCGCATGGTGGAGCCCTGCTTGAGGGAGAAGTTGTCCTCGTTGTGGAACGTGCGCCCGTAGTAGGTGACCGTCGGCGGGCACTCCATCGGCCCGTCGGGCGTGACGAGGCCCTTCTCCATCAGCAGCGCCGATGTCACGATCTTCATGGTCGAACCGGGTGCCTGGGCGCCCTGGAGTGCCGCGTCGAAGTCGTCCCCGCGGTTGTTGGCGACGGCGAGGATGTCGCCGCTGCTCGGCCGGACGGCGACGACCGACGCGTTGGTGTACTTCTTCACCGCGCTCTCCGCGGCCGCCTGTACGCGTGCGTCGATCGTCGTGGGCACCTTGCCCACGTGCCCCTTGGACAGCGTCAGCAGCACCTTCGGGCTGGTGCCGGTGTCCGCGCTGGTGTCTGTGCCGGCGTCGCGTTCCTCGACGCGCAGGGTGATGTCGGGGCTGCCGCCGGCCTGGTCGCCGTACCGCTCCCGCAGGGCGTCCAGGATGGGGCCGAGGGAGGGGTAGTGCCGGGCGTCCAGCTCCTTGCCGTCGCGGTCGACGGCCTCGATGGGCGGGGCGGCGGCCGCGTCCGTGACCAGTGTCGTGGTGGCGGTCAGGTCCGGCTGCACGACGGTCGGCGACCAGTCGATCAGCGGGCGTCCCGTGGTCTGCCCCCGCACCACGGAGAGCTTCGAACTGTACGTCCAGGGCTTCGACTTGCCCCCGTAGGAGACCGTGGCCCGCACGGTGAAGGGCACGGTCGTGCCGGTCGGTGTGCCCGGCGTGATGACGGCCTTCGTGACGTGCGCGGAGCTGTGGAAGTCCTCGAAGTACGGGCCGGCCTCGGTGGGGGCATTGGTCAGCTGCGCGACATCCTCCGAGCCCTCGCCGGAGGCCCACGCGCTGAGGAACTGCTTCGCGGTTTCGCGGACTTCCGCCGCGCTGAGCGGCCCCGTCCGCACCGGTGCGGCGCTTTGTGACGCGGACTGCCCCACCAGCCCCTGGTCGGTGCCGTGTGTGCCGCTGGTCATGCCGTTGTACAGATTCAGTCCGCCCCACGCGGCACCCGCGGCGACGACGGCGAACGCGCCCCCGACCACGCCTATCTTGGCCCCACTGCGCATGGCGCAGCCTCACTCCCCCCGGGTCCCCCCGGATCTTGAACAAGTTCAAAACCCTGTGGACAGCACTCTACGGGGCCACGGGTACACGCGAGTCGGGTGTTGTCGGACTGCGACCACCATCACACCGAACGGCTCACCGCGACCGGCGCTCCGCCGAAGCCACTCCCGTACCATCGCGCACGCGCCGTGCCATTGATCGCGCCCGGCGTGCGCGACCACCCTTGCGAAAGGCGGAAGCAGACCATGAACGACGACGCCACCGGCTTCGACGGCATCCCCACGACGACCCTCGCCGACCTGTTGGGACGGGAGCAGGTCATGGACATCGGCATGCGGCCACTGTGGTCCGGCGGCCCGCGCCTCGCGGGACCCGCGTTCACCGTGCGGTGCCCGCCCGGCGACAACCTCATGCTGCACGCGGCCATCCACCGTGCCGCGCCCGGCTCCGTCATCGTCGTGGAGTCCGGTGACGTCGACCACGCGCTGGCCGGCGGCAACGTGTGTGCCGTCGCGCAGCGCAGGGGCGTGGCCGGGTTCGTCCTGGACGGTGTGATCCGCGACCTGGAGGAGGTCCGCGACGCGGCCTTCCCCGTCTACGCGCGGGGTGTCATCCCCATCCCCGGCACCAAGAAGGCCGTGACCGCGCTCGGCGCCGAAGTCCGCTGCGGCGGCGTGTTCGTGCGGGAGGGGGACATCGTGGTGGCGGACGAGGAGGGCGTCGTGGTCGTACCCGGCGGGCGGGCCGCCGAGGTGCTGCCCGAGGCCGGGCGCACGCTCGCGAAGGAGGCGGCGGAGACGCTCGACGACTGGGAGAAGGCCCACCGCGCGCGCATCGAGAGGATCCTCGCGGACAACGGCTTCGAGGGCTGAGGCGCCCCTACCACCCCGCCGGCCGGTCCGGGTCCAACTCCCAGGTGTGGCGGCCGGGGTGGCCGAGGAACTCGGCGCACGTCCGGGCTCCGTCGTGCCCGGTCACGACGGCGGGGCAGTCGGGGAGGACCTCCACGGCCGCCGGCCGCCCGTCAGGGGGCCAGCGCGTCCACACGGCCCCGCCGTGGGCGCTGCCCGACTCGCGGACGGGCGCGTAGTGGTCGCCCGTGGTGTGTGCTTCGCGGGTGCACGAGAGCAGGCGTTCCACGAGGTGGTCCTCGGGTTCGCCGTACGGGTCCGGGGCCAGGCGCAGGGCCGCCAGGACGAGACGCTCGGGTAACCGTGAGACGGCCCCGCACACGGGTGCGGGCCCGGACGGTAAGGGTGCGGGCATGACTCGACTCCCTTCGGAGGAAGAGGGGCCCTCCCCAGGGGTGTGAGCCAACATCCCTAGGAAGGCCGGGGGGATGTTTCCGGGCATGTGCCGGCGGCGGCGCGTGCCCGTTCCTGTCGGCGTCCGTGCGGGCCGTGGCGCTGGCCCGCGGACCGGCGCCTCACCGCCCGGCGCGTCCGGTCCGGCCGGCCCGGAGGCGGAGTGTGAAGCCGCTGTGGCCGGCCGCGGCGCCGAGCGCGGCGGCCTGCAGGACCGCGCCGACGGCGAGCCCGGCCCAGGGCAGCGGGCCGGGGAGCGCCACGAACAGCAGCGACGTCGGGGCCGTGACCAGGAAGGCCCACACCCCGGAGAGCGTGGCGTCCTGGTGGGTGACGAACAGCAGGTCGCAGGCGACCCAGCACCAGACGCCGGCCACGAGCGCCAGATAGGCGAGCGAGACCGGGTGCAGCAGGGCCCGGCGGAAGGACGTGGTGAAGGAACGCGGACGGGCGGCCATGTCGGGTCTCCTGGATTCCGAGGGGTGTGGCGGTTTCCACGATCCCGCCGCACGGCGTCCGCGGCCTGAGTATCCGTACGCATGTCCGCATCCGCGATCGGACGTGTTCTCCGGGCCCGGCCCCTCACCGGGCCGTGGGGCCGGACGCACCCCGGGTCCGGTGCCCCAGCGGCCGTCCCCGGCCCGTCCCTGGGCCGTCCCTGGGCCGTTCGAGCGGGACGGCGGGCGGCCTGCTGCTACCACCGGGCGCCGGACATGACGGCGGGGGCGCGGCCGTCGGCCGCGCCCCCGCCGTGCCTTCGACCAGCTAGATCCAGGTGTCCAGCCACATCCGGTGCTGCCACGACGCGTACGGGATGGGCGTGCCCGTGTACAGCGGCCAGAAGTAGATGAAGTTCCAGAAGATCAGCAGCACCAGCGCGCCCGCGCTGACCACCCCGATCGTGCGGCGGCGTTCGTCGGAGCCCGGCGGGCCGATGATGGCACCCAGCATCATCGCCACCGCGAGGCACAGGAACGGCGCGAACACGACCGCGTAGAAGTAGAAGATCGTACGGTCCTGGTAGAGGAACCAGGGCGCCCAGCCGGCGGCCACCCCGCAGGCGATCGCGCCCGCGCGCCAGTCGCGGCGGAACAGCCAGCGCCACAGCACGTAGAGAAGTGCGAAGCAGGCCATCCACCACAGCAGCGGAGTGCCGAGGGCCAGGACCTCGCTGGAGCACTTGCCGACGGTGTCGGAGGGGCAGCCGGACTGGCCGGCCGACGGCGACTCGTAGAAGAACGAGATGGGGCGGCCGAGGACGATCCAGCTCCACGGGTTCGACTGGTACGTGTGCCCGCTGTCGAGGTGGATGTTGAACTCGTAGACCTGGTACTCGTAGTGCCACAGGCTGCGCGTCCAGTCCGGCAGCCAGGTGTAGCTGCCGCCGAGGCCCTGGCCCTTCGTACTGGCCCAGTTGCGGTAGTAGCCGTTGCTGGTGAACAGCCACCCGCTCCACGACACCAGGTACGTCGCGAACGCCACCGGGACCGTCGAGACGAAGGTCGCCGCGACGTCCCGCCCCAGCACCGCGGGCCAGGGCCGGGCGGCGCCCGCCGTGCGCCGCGTACCGACGTCCCAGAGCACCGACATCACGGCGAACGCCGCCAGGATGTACAGGCCGTTCCACTTGGTGGCGAACGCCAGGCCGAGGATCACGCCCGCCGCGAGCCGCCAGGGCCGCCAGCCGAAGCGCAGGGTCTCGGCGATACGCGAGTCGGGCCGCAGTACGCCGTCCGCGTCGACCGGCAGCGCCGCGGCCATCCGCGCTCTCGTCCAGTCCCGGTCCAGCACGAGGCAGCCGAACCCGGCGAGGACGAAGAACATCAGCACGGTGTCGAGCAGCGCGGTGCGGCTCATCACGTAGTGCAGGCCGTCGGTCGTCAGCAGTGCGCCCGCGAGGCAGCCGAGGAAGGTGGAGCGGAAGATCCGCCGGCCGATCCGGCACAGGATCAGGATCGACAGCGTCCCGCAGACGGCCACCATGAACCGCCAGCCGAAGGGGTTGAACCCGAACAGCCACTCGCCGAAACCGATGACCCACTTGCCGACCGGCGGGTGCACGACGTAGCCGGGGTCGTGCGGCACCGGCACCGAGGACGGGTCGAGAAGGATCTTCTTGTCGACGTCCTTCGGCCAGTTGCCCTCGTACCCCTGGTGCCACAGGGCCCAGGCGTCCTTGGCGTAGTAGGTCTCGTCGAATATGACCGCCTTGGGGCTGCCGAGGTGCCAGAACCGCATCACCCCGGCGATCAGCGTGATGATCAGCGGGCCGCCCCACCCGGACCACCGGGTCAGCAGCCGGGCGGTGGCCTGCGGGACGCGCAGCACCTCCCACAGGTGCTCGGACAGCCGGGTGTACGGCGGTACGAGCCGGTCGCGCAGGCTGGTCGTCTGCCGGGGCACATGACCGAAACGGCGCAGCCGCCCGGGCCACGTGGGCGGCGTGTCTTCGGCGTCGGGCCCCTGGAGGGCTTCGGGCGCAGTACTGGTCACCGCGCCATCGTAGGGAACGTATCCGTGAGGCTGGGAGGATGGCTGCTGTGAATGCGAACCAGCCACCCGAGACCCAGCCCGTTGATATGTCCGTCACACCGTCCGGGCAGGCCGTGCCCGACGCCCGTGACGCCGGGATCGAGGGCGCGGGGAGCGACGACGACGGGTACGGGAGCACCGGGACCGGAAGCGACGCGTACGCCGGCGACGGGCACGGGCACGGGCACGAGAACGACGCGTACGGGAGCGAGGCGTACGAGGACGCGGGGCGGGCCCGTGACGCCCGCGACGGCGGGGCCGGCGTCCTCGTGCTCGCCGGGACGCCCATCGGGGACGTCGGCGACGCTCCGCCCCGGCTCTCCGCCGAGCTGGCGCGCGCGGATGTGATCGCCGCGGAGGACACCCGGCGGCTGCGCCGTCTCACCCAGGCCCTCGGCGTCCACCCGGGCGGCCGGGTCCTGTCGTACTTCGAGGGCAACGAGTCGGCCCGTACGCCGGAGCTCGCGGACGCGCTCGCCGGGGGAGCCCGGGTGCTGCTGGTCACAGACGCGGGGATGCCGTCCGTCTCGGACCCCGGCTACCGGCTGGTCGCGGCGGCCGTCGAACGCGGCATCCGGGTCACGGCCGTGCCGGGGCCGTCGGCCGTGCTGACGGCGCTCGCGCTGTCCGGGCTGCCGGTGGACCGGTTCTGCTTCGAGGGGTTCCCGCCGCGCAAGGCGGGCGAGCGGCTGGCCCGGCTGCGCGAGAACGCGGAGGAGCGGCGCACCCTCGTCTACTTCGAGGCGCCGCACCGGCTGGACGACACGCTCGCGGCGATGGCCGAGGCGTTCGGCACGGACCGCAGGGCGGCCGTCTGCCGCGAGCTGACGAAGACGTACGAGGAGGTCAAGCGGGGCCCGCTCGGTGAGCTGGCCGCGTGGGCGGCGCAGGGGGTGCGGGGCGAGATCACCATTGTCGTCGAGGGCGCGTCCGACACCGGTGGCGCCGAGCTGGACGACGAGGAACTGGTCGGCAGGGTCCGGGTCCGTGAGGACGCGGGCGAGCGCCGCAAGGAGGCCATCGCGGCGGTCGCCGCGGAGGCGGGACTGCCGAAGCGGCGGGTGTTCGACGCGGTGGTGGCGGCGAAGAACGCGGCGCGCGGCGGGGCGTGAGGGTGGCGCCCGGGGGCGCGACGGGGCGCCCTTGCGGCGCGGGACGGGCGTGAACGTGACCGGCGTCACCCGTAATCGGGCCGGTACGTAAAGAGTCTTTACATCAAGGTAAAACGCATACCGGGTCGAAGGGCGAACGGGCCTCGGAATTCCCAAAAGCTCGCCATTTAACGCTTGGCCGCGGTGCCTTTCATACCTCCGGGTAGTGAACTGGAGGAGTGGAAAGGAGACGGTATGAATGAGCGTGTGGGTACCGTCGCAGCCCATGAGGCGTATGCCTTTGCCTGCATGAGGTGCGGGCACGGCTGGGAGCAGTCGTTCGACATCGAACACCACGTCGACGACAAGAGGGGCGCTTTTGTTGTGTACAAGTGTGACGGGCGGACCGTCCCGTCGCCGCTGACCAGTCCGAGCTGCCCGACGTGCGAGGGGCATGTCGTGCGGATCATGCGGTCGGGTCAGGTGTCCGGCTACCGGGAGCTGACCCGGTCCTACGGTACGGGCGTCCTGGCGGGGCAGCCCGAGGGCGCGCAGCCGCTGCGTGAGGCGGCGCAGGCCGCGCGCACCGAGCAGGCGCCGCAGGGGGCGGCGGCCGGCGCGGGCGTCCTGCCCCCGTTCGACGCGGCAGCCGAGGCCCCCGACCACGTCGCCGAACCCTGGCATCCGCACCTGCCGCATCCGCATCTGCCGGAGTTCCTGCGGCACCTGCTCCATCACGAGGAGACAGGAGCGCCGCGCGGCCCGGGGGCCCGGTGAGGGCCTGGCACGCCGTGACACGCGAGCACCGGTGACCCGGTCGCGGTGGGGCGCGGGTCGCGGGCCGGTTCCCGGTCGGCCGTGAGCCGTGTGAGCTGTCAGCCGTGAGGCGTGAGCCCGGACACGGGGAAGGCGGAGGGGGCACGTGGCGGGCGGAGGGGAGCGGTGGCCGGGCCCGCCGGTGGACGGGCCGGTGCTCGTAGGATCGCGCCATGAGTTCGAACGAGACGCCGCCACCGCTGCCCGTCCCCCTCCGGGTGCCGGTGGCGGATTCGCACACCCACCTGGACATGCAGCACGGCACGGTCGAGGAGGGCCTGGCCAGGGCCGCTTCCGTCGGCGTGACCACCGTCGTGCAGGTGGGATGCGACCTCGAAGGCTCGCGCTGGGCGGCGCGTACGGCGGCCGAGTTCGACGCGGTGCACGCGGCTGTCGCCCTCCACCCCAACGAGGCGCCCCGCCTCGCGGCGGCCGGCGAACTGGACGACGCGCTGGCGGAGATCGCCGCGCTCGCCGCCCTTCCGCAGGTGAAGGGTGTCGGCGAGAGCGGCCTCGACTACTTCAGGACCGGTCCTGAGGGCCGCGAGGCGCAGGAGCGCTCGTTCCGTGCGCACATCGAGATCGCGAAGCGGCAGGGAAAGGCGCTGGTGATCCACGACCGGGACGCGCACGCGGACGTGCTGCGGATTCTTGAGGAGGAGGGGGCGCCCGAGCGGACGGTGTTCCACTGTTATTCCGGTGATGCGGAAATGGCGAAAGTATGTGCTGACGCCGGCTACTACATGTCCTTTGCGGGCACCGTCACATTCAAGAACGCTCAGCCGTTGCGGGATGCGCTCACAGTAGCGCCGGAAGAACTCATTCTTGTCGAAACGGATGCGCCTTTTCTCACGCCGGCGCCCTTCCGTGGCCGGCCGAATGCCCCGTACCTGATTCCGGTGACCCTGCGTGCGATGGCGGAGGTGCGGGGGACCGACGAAGACGCGTTCGCGGCGGCCCTGGCGGCGAACACGGCACGGGCCTTCGGATACGCCCTTTAGGCTTGACCGGTGAGTACCACTGAGCCCGCCGGGGCCGCACCGTCCGGCCCCGACTCCCTTCTCGGCCCCGGCGACGTGCGGGAGCTCGCGGCGCGCCTCGGCGTACGCCCGACCAAGCAGCGCGGCCAGAACTTCGTCATCGACGCCAACACCGTCCGCAGAATCGTCCGTACGGCCGGGGTCCGGTCCGACGATGTGGTCGTGGAGATCGGCCCCGGGCTCGGATCGCTGACGCTGGGGCTGCTGGAGAGTGCCGACCGGGTCGTCGCCGTCGAGATCGACGACGTGCTCGCGGGCGCGCTCCCGGACACGGTCGCGGCGCGGCTGCCCCAGCGGGCCGACCGGTTCGCGCTGGTGCACTCCGACGCGATGGACGTCACGGAACTGCCGGGCCCCCCGCCCACCGCGCTCGTCGCGAACCTCCCGTACAACGTGGCCGTCCCCGTCCTGCTGCACATGCTGGAGCACTTCCCGAGCATCGAGCGGACCCTCGTCATGGTGCAGGCGGAGGTCGCGGACCGGCTGGCCGCGGCGCCCGGTTCGCGGGTGTACGGCGTGCCGTCGGTCAAGGCGGCCTGGTACGCGGAGGTGAAGCGGGCGGGCTCCATCGGCCGGAACGTGTTCTGGCCCGCGCCGAACGTCGACTCGGGGCTCGTCTCACTCGTGCGCAGGGACGCGCCGCCGAAGACGACGGCGAGCCGCAAGGAGGTCTTCGCGGCGGTCGACGCGGCATTCGCCCAGCGCCGCAAGACCCTGCGCGCCGCACTCGCCGGCTGGGCGGGTTCCGCCCCGGCGGCGGAGGCCGCGCTCGTCGCGGCGGGGGTGTCGCCGCAGGCGCGGGGCGAGTCGCTGACGGTGGCGGAGTTCGCGCGGATCGCCGAGTGCAGGGGAGCGGGCGCGTGAACGGATCCGTGAACGGGCCGGGGCATACGAGGGGAGCCGGTGACGAGGGCGCCCGGGTGACCGGCGCGCCGGTCGGTGACGTAGGGGCGGGGGAAGTGGTGGAGGGACGGGAGCGGATGCGGGAACAGGTGCGGGTGCGGGTGCCCGCGAAGGTGAACGCGCAGCTCGCCGTCGGCGGCGCGCGCCCCGACGGTTTCCACGACCTGGCGAACGTGTTCCTCGCCGTCGGCCTGTACGACGAGGTGACCGTCGCGCCGGGCCCGGTGGGTGAGGGCCCCGTCATCACCTGCACGGGACCCGACGCCGCGCAGGTGCCCCTCGACGCGACGAACCTCGCCGCGCGCGCTGCCCTCGCCCTGGCCGCGCGGCACGGCCTCGCCGCCGACGTACGCATCCACATCGCGAAGGACATCCCCGTCGCGGGCGGCATGGCGGGCGGCAGCGCGGACGGCGCGGGCGCCCTGCTGGCGTGCGACACGCTGTGGGGACTCGGCACCCCCCGCGACGAACTCCTCGCGATCTGCGCGGACCTCGGCAGCGACGTCCCGTTCAGCCTGCTCGGCGGGGCGGCCCTGGGCACCGGACGGGGCGAGCGGCTGACCGCGCTGCCCGTCGGCGGCACGTTCCACTGGGTGTTCGCCGTCGCCGAGGAAGGGCTGTCGACGCCCCGGGTCTTCCAGGAGTTCGACCGGCTGAGCGCCGGTACGCGGATCCCGGCGCCCACCGCGGACCCGGCGCTGCTCGCCGCACTGCGCGACGGTGACGCGCCCGCGCTGGCGAAGACGCTCGCCAACGACCTCCAGCGGGCGGCGCTGACCCTGCGCCCGTCCCTGCGCCGGACGCTGGACACCGGAACGGAAGCGGGCGCGCTGGCCGCGCTCGTCTCCGGCTCCGGCCCGACGACAGCGTTCCTGACACGGGACGCGCCCGCCGCCCACCGGGTGGCCGAGGCGCTCCGCACGTCGGGCACCTGCCGCACGGCCCGAGTGGCCGCGAGCCCGGCCCTGGGCGCGGTCGTCCTGTCCGACGACACGGCGGGGCCCGGTCCGGCCGATGCCGGGGCCGAGCGGTCCGCTGTGATGGACGGGCCGCTCCCGGCCTAGGGCAGCCGCTCCGGGACGACGGCGCGTTCCGGGCCGATGGGACTCCCGGCCTGGGGCCGCTCCGGGCCGACGGGCCGTTCCCACCCGGGCCCGGGATGTCCCGCACGGCCCGCCGGGCGCGTCACGGCTGTGCCGTGGCCGGCCGTGGGGGCAGCGTCTCGTCCGCCGTCGCGACACTCTCACCGGGGTGGCCGCCGCGCAGGGCCAGGACCGTGAGCAGGCAGGACAGCAGCGCCGCCGACCCGCACACGGAGAAGCCGATGGCGTAGCCGTGGCCAAGTGCCTGGACCGCGAGGGCCGCGGCGTGGCCGGGCGGACTCGCGGGCGGCACCGAGTTGACGGCCAGCGGGCCGCCCTCCGCTGCCACCTGGCCCGCCGCCGTCTTCACGGACCCGGGCAGGGACGAACCGGCCAGCGCGGCGCTGAAGGCCGTGCCCGCCCGGCCGAGGGCGACCGCGCCGATCACCGCGGGACCCAGCGTGAAGCCGAAGTCGCGCAGCAGGCTCGTCGTGGCACTGGCCATCCCCGCGAGGTGCACGGGCACGGTGTTGACCGCCGTCGCGGTGATCGACGACACCGCGAACGAGAAGCCCACGCCCACCAGTCCGAGCGGCACGATCAGCGACGGCAGCGCCGTGTCCCCCACGGGCAGGGTCGCGGCCAGGTAGTCGCCCGCCGCCATCAGGGCGAAGCCGCCGGACAGCACCCAGCGCGGTGCGACCCGCGCCAGCAGACGGGCCGTGAGCGGCGTGAGGAAGATCGTGACGCCGTTGAGCATCAGGAACGCGATCGCGGTGCGCATCGGGCTCTGGTGCTGGATCGGGCCGAGCCGGATGCTCGTCGTGTAGCAGGTCCCGAGGAAGCTGAACATGCCGATGACGGCGACCACCGACGCCACCGCGAAACCCCGGTTCGCGAACAGGTCGAGCCGCAGCAGCGGGGACGCGGCCCGCCGCTCCACCACGACGAACAGCACCAGGCACACGGCCGCGATCACGAACGCGGCCACCACACCGAACGAGTCCCAGCCGTCCGTGGGCGCCTGGATCACGCCGTACAGCAGCGCGAACAGGCCGATGCCGATGGTGACCTGGCCACCTATGTCCAGCGAACGTCCCTCCGGAGCACTGGAGTTGTCCGCGAGCCACCCACTGGCCAGCGCGCTGAGCGCGGCCAGCACCGCCACGACGGCGAACGCCCACCGCCAGGACCCGTAGGTGCCGGTGATCCCGCCGAGCAGCGGCGCGAGGAACCCGCCGGTCGACAGTAGCGCGGCCCAGATCGCGATGACCTTCGCCCGCTGGTCGTGCGTGCGGGTCCCGGCGGCGAGCATCGCGAGCGACGTCGGGAACAGCGCCGCCGCGCCCAGGCCGGCCAGCGCCTGGCCGATCCACAGGACGTGGACGCCGCTCGCCGCCGCCGCGACCGCCTCGCCGAGTGCCATCAGCCCGGCACCCGCGACGAGCAGCCGCTTGCGCCCGAACAGGTCGCCGAGCACGCCGAAGGTGAGTTCCAGGACTGCCACCGGGAGCAGGAACGCGTCGGATATCCAGGTCAGCTGGGATCCGACGGGGTGCAGGTCCGACTGGAAGAGGCCGTTGAGGGTGGCGGGGGTGGCGATCCCGATCTGGGCGAGGCAGACGGCGAAGCATCCGGCCACCACAGTGCCGACGGCGAGGCCCGAGGGGGCGCGGGGGCCGGGGGCGCGCTGTTCGGGGATGCCGTTCACTGCTGGTTTCCGCATGGCTCTGGCGCCTTCCTCGAAGGAGAGGGACGGTGGAGCGAGGCTCCGCGCGCGTGTGCGTAGGGGGAACGGCTGTGCGCGGGATGGCCGCGCGGTCAGAAACGTAGGCGCGCGTCCGGGGCGGGGCAAGGGTGCGGACGCGATCACTCCGCCCGCCCTCCGATGTCCCGTCCGACGCCCCCGAGCTCCCCGCACCGATGCCGTAGCTGCCCCGTCCCGCGCCCCGCGCCCGCGGGGCACGGTGCCCGGTCCCGCGCCCCCGCGCTCGTGGGGCAGCGGTGTCCCGGACCCGGTTCGCGCCCGCCGGCGGACGCCCGCCGGTCCGGCGCGGCCCCGCGGCAGGCGGGCGGGCGTGGACGCGCCACGGGCACCCTCCGCGGGGCGACTACGCTGGGACGCTGATCCATCCCCTTGTCAGGAGTGAAATGGCCGTCAATCTGGTCAATGTCGAGTCGGTCACCAAGGTGTACGGAACCCGTGCGCTGCTCGACGGTGTCTCCCTCGGCGTCTCCGAGGGAGACCGGATCGGTGTCGTCGGCCGCAACGGCGACGGCAAGACCACCCTCATCCGGCTGCTGACCAAGCTGGAGGAGGCCGACACCGGCCGCGTCACCCACAGCGGCGGTCTCCGGCTCGGCGTGCTCACCCAGCACGATTCCCTCGACCCGTCCGCCACGGTCCGGCACGAGGTCATCGGCGACCTCGCCGACCACGAGTGGGCGGGCAACGCCAAGATCCGCGACGTCCTGACCGGCCTCTTCGGCGGCCTCGACCTGGCCGGCTTCCCGCAGGGCCTCGACACGGTGATCGCCCCCTTGTCCGGCGGCGAGCGCCGGCGTATCGCCCTCGCGAAGCTCCTCATCGGCGAGCCCGACCTGATCGTCCTCGACGAGCCGACGAACCACCTCGACGTCGAGGGCATCTCCTGGCTCGCGGGCCACCTGCGGGCGCGCCGTTCCGCACTCGTCTGCGTCACCCACGACCGGTGGTTCCTCGACCAGGTGTGCACGCGCATGTGGGACGTGCAGCGCGGTGACGTCTTCGAGTACGAGGGCGGTTACACCGACTACGTCTTCGCCCGCGCGGAGCGGGAGCGCATCGCCGCGACCGAGGAGGTCAAGCGGCAGAACCTGGTGCGCAAGGAACTGGCCTGGCTGCGCCGCGGCGCCCCCGCCCGGACGTCCAAGCCCCGCTTCCGGATCGAGGCGGCCAACGATCTGATCGCCGACGTCCCGCCGCCCCGCGACACCTCCGCGCTGATGCGCTTCGCCGCGACGCGCCTCGGCAGGACCGTGTTCGACCTGGAGGACGTGACGGTCCAGGCAGGCCCGAAGACCCTGCTCACACACCTGACGTGGCAGCTCGGCCCGGGCGACCGGATCGGCCTCGTCGGCGTCAACGGCGCGGGCAAGACCTCCCTGCTGCGTGCCCTCGCGGACTCGGCCAGCAGCGACGGCGACGTCCAGCCGGCCGCCGGTACGGTCAAGACGGGCCGGACCGTGCGGCTCGCGTACCTGTCCCAGGACGTGGCCGAACTGCCGCCGGCGCTGCGGGTCCTGGAGGCCGTGCAGCAGGTACGGGAGCGGGTCGACCTCGGCACCGGCCGGGAACTGACCGCGGGCCAGCTGTGCGAGCAGTTCGGCTTCTCCAAGGAGAAGCAGTGGACACCGGTCGGCGACCTGTCCGGTGGTGAGCGCCGCCGCCTGCAGATCCTGCGGCTGCTGATGGACGAGCCCAACGTCCTCTTCCTCGACGAGCCGACGAACGACCTCGACATCGAGACCCTGACGCAGCTGGAGGACCTCCTCGATGGCTGGCCCGGCACACTCGTCGTCATCTCGCACGACCGGTTCTTCGTGGAGCGGACCACGGACCAGGTGATGGCGCTGCTCGGCGACATGACGCTGCGGATGCTGCCGCGCGGGATCGACGAGTACCTGGAGCGCCGCCACGCCATGGAGGAGACGCGCGTCGCCGAGCGGACCCCCCTCGCCGGGCCCGACAGCGCGGCCAGGTCGGCGGCGGCGGTCTCCGCGAAGGACAGCCGCGCCGCGAAGAAGGAACTGCAGCGTGTGGAGCGGCAGCTGGACAAGGTCTCGACGCGTGAGACCACGCTGCATCAGCAGATCGCGGACAGCGCGACGGACTTCGGGAAGGTCGCGAAGCTCGACGCGGAGCTGCGTGAACTGATCGGCGAACGCGAGGTGTTGGAGACCCGCTGGCTGGAGCTGGCGGAGGACGCCCAGTAACACGCCGCCGGCAGGGGCTGTTGGTCCCCGCGGCGAGCGCCGCGCGGAGGCCCGCGTCGCCGCGCCCGTCCCCCGTCTGGACCGCGCTCGTCCCCGGCCGCCCGAATGGTGCTCGCCCCCGGTGCCACCTGCACCGAGGCAACGGCGGCCGGGGCCGTCGGAGCCGGCCGCTCGGGCTGCGGGTGTGCCGGCCTTCCCCGGCCAGCGGGTGCGCCGGCACTTCCCTCGGCCGCCGGTGTGCGGTCCGGGTCGGGGCCTGGCGCGGTTCCGTGCCGGGGCGCGGGGTCAGATGATCGTCGTGTAGATCTGCCAGCCCCCGCCGACCGGAGTGCGTCGGGTGAGGCGGTTGCTGGTGCTGGTGCCGGTGTAGAGCCACAGGTGACCGGTGGTGTCGCGGGCGATGACGTCGGAGCTGATGAAGTCGGCGTCGGTGTCACCGGGGCTGGTGATGAGGTCGTAGATCTGCCAGCCGCTGCCGATCCTCAGTCGCGGGGCGAAGGGCTGGCTGTCGGTGCCCTGGTAGGCGTCGTAGTTCCACAGGACGCCGGAGGCGTCACGGCCCATGACGCCGTTGCCGAAGCCCGTCAGCGGCTGGTAGATGTTCCAGCCGTGTCCGGCCGCGACGCGCGCCGCGAAGGGGTGTGTGGCGTTGCCGGTCGCGGTGTAGGACCACAGGTGACCTGAGGCGTCGCGGGCCACGAGCACTGTGTGGGAGTTGCGGTGGGTGCCACCGGCGGTGAGCGCCGTGTACTGGCCCCAGCCGCTGCCGACGCGCACCCGCTTGGCGAAGGGCTGTGCCGGGTCGCCGGTGCCCTTGTAGTACCAGAGCGTGCCGGAGCGGTCGCGGGCCACCAGGTCGCCTCGGCCGTCCGCGCTGGTCGGAAGGACCTTGGTGATCAGGTCGTAGACCTGCCAGCCGCCGCCGATCCTGACGCGGGGGGTGAAGGGTGCGCTCCGGTCGGCCGTGCCGCGGTACTGCCACAGCACCCCGGCCTTGTCGACCGCGTAGACGGCCGTCTCCTCCTGGGGCAGCGCCACCCGGTGGTAGTGCAGGGTCAGCGGGCCACTGGCCAGCGCGGCTCCGCCGTCGGCCGCGGTCAGCAGCACCTTCCCGGTGATGTCCTGGTCGTCCCAGAGGAAGTACGGGTCGGCCGTGACCTTGACGTCGTAGTGCACGGTCGGCGCGGCCTGGACCGTCGGCAGGTCGAGGTAGATCTCCATCACGTCCGGTGTCGAGGGCCCGGAGTTGTACCAGGAGCACGGGGTGAAGGCGGCCCCGTTCGCGGAGCACTGCGCCTGCCCGAAGCCGGCGGCCACCCGCCACGGGTCGTTACCGCCGGGCGGGAACTGGCCGCCGTCGAGGTCGAGTCGGGCACGCACGTCCCCGGTGGCGCCGGCCGGCAGTGTCGCGTCGAAGTGCAACTCGGCGGCGGACGCCGAGCCGTTGACGAGAGTCGGTACGGGACCGGTCTGCACGACGGTTCCCGTGGTTCCCGTGGTTCCGGTGGTTCCCGTGGCGTCGGCTGCGGCGGGGAGAGCGGCACCCAGTGTCAGGACGGCGGCGGCCACCGCGGCCGCCGCCGTTCTCGCGAGCCTGCCCCGGACACGGGCCGGCCCCTCACGATGTGGATTGCGGACGGTCATGCGTATCCCCCGGGATTGGTTGTCCAATGCGGCGGCGGGTCCTCGACGACCTCACGGGTCACTGCCGGACGCCGCTCGCCAGCCCGTAGGACAACTGGACGTCACCGAGGGTTGTGCCCGACTTTCCCGCCGGTTCGGCCGGGCGCCGGGGCGACGCCGAGGGTGTGCCAGGGGCGGAGCCGTGCCGCCGGGGCCGGCGATCCGGACCTGCGGCCGGCCCGGCGGCTCCGGGGAACGCGTCCCGCGCGCACCACACGGGACGGGGCCGCAGACGGCGGAGGTGTTCAGGCGGCCCCGAACGCCCACGTAAGGGAGTAACAGTGCCATTACGGCGGGGTTCTCCCTTGGGAACAGGGCAGGGTGGGCCCGGTCCCCCCGGCCGGGCGTGGTGGTAGAAAGAAGGCCCGCTCGCCTGCCGAGGAGCGGAACTCCCGCCCCTCACACCCCGTTCCGGACGCGCTCCGGGCCGGGGGGACCGACAGGGCGGGCCGTGAACATAGGGGGAAGTGCGCTGATGACTCAGCCGCCTGGTCAGCAACCGCCGCAGAACGAGCCGCACCGCGAGCCACCGCAGCCACCCGGAAGCGGGCCGCGGGACGCCGCAGCCGCTGCACCGCCCGGTCCGCGGCCCGCGCCGCCCTCCGGTTCCGGCCAGGGAACGCCCCCCGCGCCCCCGATGCCCCCGGGGCCGCCGTCCGCGCCCCCCGCGGCGCCGATGCCGCAGCCCGGGCCGGGGGCCCAACCGCCCCTCGCGGGGCCCGGATACGGGTACCCGCAGCAGCCGCAGGCGCAGCCGGGCCCGTACGGCGCACCGCCGAACCCGTACAACTCGCCCCAGCCGTCCGGCGGATACGGATCACCCCAGCCGTCCGGTGGATACGGGCAGCCCCAGGGACCCGGTGGATACGGCTCCCCCCAGCCGAACCCGTACGCCCAACAGCCCCCCGCCTCAGGCCCCTACGGCTCCTACGGCGCACCGCAGCAGCAGTACCCCGGGGCACCGGGCGTGCCCGGGCTGCCGCCCCAGCCGCCCTACGGCCCCGGCGTCGCGGGCCCCTCCGCCGGTGGACCCGGCGGCGGCCGGGGCTTCTTCACGAGCAAGCCCGGCATCATCCTCGCCGCGGCTGTCGCCGCGGTGGTCGTGGTCGGCGGCGTCAGCTGGCTCGCGTTCGGCTCCGGTGGCGGCGACAAGCCTGTCGCTCAGGCCAGTTCGTCCGCCACGACGGGCGGCCCCAGCGCGTCCGGCACCCCCTTCCAGGGGGACGGCAAGGGGCCTGGCGATCCCGATGTGAGCGCCGACCCCAACGCGGGTCGCAAGGCGGGCGACGCCAAGGTGCTGTGGACGCAGGCGCCCAGCGCGGACGTGCCGCGTGACAACAACACCGTCTACGGGCCCTGGTTCGTCGGCAACACCGTCGTGCGGGCCCTGTACAAGCAGGTCGCCGGCTACTCGGCCGCCACGGGCAAGCAGGTGTGGTCGCTCACGCTGCCCCAGTCGGTGTGCGCCGCACCCGTCGCCCCCACCGCCGACGGCAAGATCGTCGTCGCGTACGAGGACAAGGCCGGCGACGACGGCGACTGCAACCAGCTCAAGGAGATCGACCTCAGGACCGGCAAGGGCGGCTGGAGCAAGGGGATTACGAAGACGGACACGTTCGACATCCTGCTCAACCTGAACATGGCTATCGTCGGGGACACCGTGACGGTCTCCCGGGTCGGCGGCACCAACGCCTTCCGGGTCGGCGACGGCAAGCCGCTGTTCAGCAAGATTCCCGGCGAGTGCCAGCCCGTCGGCGTCACCAGCGGGTCGAAGATGATCGCCAACGAGTCGTGCCCCGACTCCGACATCGGCTCGACCGGCGCGCAGCAGCTTCAGGAGCTCGACCCGGTCACCGGCAAGGCCAAGTGGACGTACAAACTGAAGGCCGGTTACGCGGTCGACAAGGTGTACTCCGTCGACCCGCTGGTCGTCTCGTTCAAGAACGACGACAAGAAGACGTGGGCCATCGCCTCGTTCAACGCGAACGGCAGCGAGCGCGCCACGATGCACAGCACGGAGAAGTTCGCCGACGACTGCGGCGACGGTCTCGGCATCGAGGACGGCAGCCTCCAGGACTGCAAGGGCGTCGCCGTCGACGCGAAGACCCTCTACATCACGACGGCGCTCGACGAGAGCCACGAGCCGTACTCCAACGCCATCGTCGCGTTCGACCTCGCCACCGGGAAGCAGAAGTGGAAGGCGCCCGCGCCCTCCGGCCGCCTGGTGGACCCGGTGCAGCCGCAGGGCGGTGGGCTCCTGGTGTACGAGGAGGCCTCGCTCGACCAGGCCGGCGCCCTCGCGACCGTCGGATCCGGCGGTGGCGCGTTCACGATCGTGCAGAAGCACCCCGACGCGGCCGCCGACCCCGAGTCCGGCGGGTTCTTCCACCCCTCGTACCACTTCGCAGGCGGCCGGTTCTTCATCACCAGCTACTCGGTCACCCCGCCGTCCAAGGGCCAGAGCGACGACGCGTCCCTGTCCATGATGGTGCTGGGCAAGTGACCCGGCGTCCCCACGCCCTTCGGGGCCACCGCCCTTCGACCGACCGAGGACGTACGTCATGACGCAGCCGCCCCCACCGCCGAACCAGCCGCCGAACCAGCCCTCCGGGCAGCCTCCCGGTCAGCCGCCGCAGCCTTCGTACCAGCAGCCCCCCGGGCAGCCGCAGCCTCCCTACCAGCCGCCCGCCGGGGGCGGCTTCGGCGGGCCGCAGAACCCGCCCGCGTACGGGTTCCCGGGTGCCGCGCCGGCGCAGGGCGGGCCGGTCGCGGGCGCACCGGGCCCCGGCGGCCCGGCCTACGGCTACCCCGCCCAGGCCCCGCCCCCGGCCCAGCCCCCGGGCCCCGTACCGCAGCAGGGCTACGGGTATCCCACGCCGGCCGTCACCTACCAGGGGCCGTCCACCGGCGGGACCGGTACCGGCGGTTCCCGGCTGACCAGGACCGAGTTGCGGATGATCGTTTCCGCGGCCGTCGCCGTGGTCCTGATCCTCGGCGGCGGGATCTGGTACGCGAAGAGCGGCGACACCGCGGCCAGGGGCGGCGACGGCCCGGTCACACACCCCTCGCGGGCCGACGGCCCGACGGCCGCCCACGAGAAGGCCCCCGCCGACCCCGACGCGAAAGTGACCTTCCGGGTCCCGCAGCCGAGCGCCACCGACCTGCACAGCGTGGAGGCCTCCTGGCTCACCGGCAGCGTCTACGCGAAGGCCGGCATCCAGCAGATCGTCGGCTACGACCCGCAGACCGGCACCAAGCGCTGGACGCTCCCCCTGCCGGGAGACGTGTGCGAGGCCAGCCCGCACGTCAGCGCCGACGGCAGGACGGGGGTGGTCTTCGACGGCGCTCCGCGCACGAAGAACACCGCTCCCCAGGCATGCAGCCGGATCGGCGTGGTGGACCTGACGTCCGGCCGGCTGCTGTGGAACAAGTCCGTCACCAACCCGGGCGGCGACGAGGGCATCCGCTTCGACGACGTCACCCAGAGCGGTGACACCGTCGCCGCGGGCAGCAGCGGCGGCGGGGCGGGGTTCGACCTCGAAACCGGCGCGGTCCGCTGGAAGCCGCAGTCGTCCTCGGCCGACGACTGCCACGACGCCGGATACGCGGGCGGCGCGATCCTCGTAGCGTCGCGCCAGTGCGGCTACGGCGACGACGCGCAGATCACCGTCGAGAACATCAACCCGAAGACGGGCGCCACCCTGTCCTCGTACAAGATGCCGCCGGGCGTCGAGGACATCCACACCGTCTCGACCGATCCGCTGGTCGTCGCGGCCGATGTCGGCGACACCGGGTCCGACGGCGTCTCCGACTTCTTCTCGCTGGACGCGAAGACGGGGAAGCTCAAGGCGAAGATCTCCGCCGAAGGCGACACGTACGCGGCCGACTGCGCCGACGCGATGGAGAACTGCACCGATGTCCTCGCGGGCAACGGCAAGCTCTACCTGCCGACGAAGGAGCACGACTCCAACAGCGGGGAGGCACTCGACGAGACCAACGAGGTCGTCTCCTTCGACCTGGACACCGGCAAGGGGACCTCGCAGCGCGCCGACGCGGGCGACGGCTGGACCGCGCAACTGCTCCGCATGGACGGGCCGGACCTCATCGCGTACAAGACCGGGCCCTACAACAAGGGGGGCCAGATCGTCTCCATCGACCCCTCGACCTTCCGGCAGACGACCCTGCTGCGTAACCCGTCGGACCGGGCCACCCTCGACGACGAGACGAGCTTCGTCGCCAGCGGTTCCCAAGTGCGCTTCGGCGATGGGCGGTTGTTCTTGTCGCAGGAGTTCGTGGACAAGCCGCTCGACGCGGACGATGCCAAACATCCGCTGGTGATGGCCTTCTCGACACACTGAGGCCGAACGAAGGACCACCACTTCCCCGCCGTCGTGGCCGGAATGCCGCGGAATTCCACAATCCGGGGGGCTTCTGGCCGGTAGGGGGCGCGCATCCTCGAACAAGCGTGTAGCTTGCCGGGTCTAGGAACCGGGGGGCCCAGGCCGCTTCGGCTGGGATGGGGGATGTCGATGGGCGTACGGCTCATGGTGATCGACGATCATCGGCTGCTGGCGGAAGCACTGGCTTCGGCACTGAAACTGCGCGGGCACCGGGTGCTCGCCTCGGCGGCGCCCACGGCGGGCGCCGCCGAACTGGTGGTGAGCAGGGCGCCCGAGGTGTGCCTGATGGGGACGGCGGCTCCGGCGGAACCGGGCGCGTTCGACCCGATCGTGCGGATCAAGCGGGACCGTCCGCAGGTCGCGGTGGTCGTACTCGGCCCGGTCCCGAGCCCGCGCGGTATCGCCGCCGCGTTCGCGGCCGGGGCGTCGGGCTACGTGCGCCACGACGAGCGGATCGAGGGCGTCGAACGGGCGATGGTGAAGGCCCGCGCGGGGGAGACGGCGGTGGCGCCCGGGCTGCTGCAGGGCGCGTTCACGGAGCTGCTCCACCCGGCGGTGCAGCCGGACGACGAGGGCCAGCGGCTGCTCGCGATGCTGACGCCGCGTGAGATCGAGGTGCTGGTCAGGGTCGCGGAGGGCGAGGACACGCGGCAGATCGCGGCGGGCATGAACATCGCTCCGTCCACGGCGCGCACGCACGTCCAGCGGGTCCTGATGAAACTCAATGTGGGCTCGCGCCTGGAGGCGGCGGCCCTGGCCGCCCGCACCGGCCTGCTCGACCGGGCGGAACGCGAGGCCTGACCCCGCGCGCGACCCGTCCGGCTCCGGCGCGGACCGATGGCCGGCCGCGGCCGCCCACGGGACGGCCGCGGCCGTGGCACCGCGCGCCGACTGCGCGGACCTGCGCCGATCTGTGCCGACCGATGGGCCTGCGCCGACCTGCGCCGACCGGTGGGCCTGCGGAGTCCGCTGGGTCGGCGGAGACCGGTGGGCCTGCGCAGACCGCCGGGTGGCCTGGGGACACGGGCCCGCACGGCCGCCGGGCCGGCGCGCGTACCGCGCACCGGCCCGCCCGGCTTACGCCACCCGGTGCGCGCCCCGCGAGGGGGTCGCCTCGAAGACGCGCGGCGCCGCGTACGCCGCCTCGGCGAACGCGGCCTCGACGCCCTTCGTCACGCGCTCCACGTCGCCCGACTCGACCAGCACGATCGCCGAACCGCCGAAGCCGCCGCCCGTCATCCGCGCGCCCAGCGCGCCGGCCGCCACCGACGCCTCGACCGTCAGGTCCAGTTCGTCGCAGGAGACCCGCAGGTCGTCCCTGAGGGAGGCGTGTCCCTCCAGCAGGATCCGGCCCGTCGCGCGCGTCTCGCCCGCTTCCAGCAGTGTGATCACCCGCTCGACCCGGGCGTCGTCGCTCACCACGTGCCGTACGTAGCGCACCACGTTCTCCGCCACGCCCGCCGCCTGAAGGCGGGCGAGCGCGTCGGGCAGCTCCGCGAACGGCACGTCCCGCAGGGCGCGCACGCCAAGTGTGCGCGCCCCCGCCTCGCACCCGTCCCGGCGTTCCGCGTACGCGCCGTCGCCCAGAGCGTGCTTGACGCGCGTGTCGACGACCAGCAGCCGCAGTCCCTGCGCGGCCAGGTCGAAGGGGACCTGGCGCTGCGTCAGGTCGCGCGTGTCGAGGTACAGCGCGTGCCCCTCGGCGCAGCACGCCGACGCCATCTGGTCCATGACCCCGCAGGGCACGCCCACGAACTCGTTCTCCGCGCGCTGTGCCAGCAGCGCCGCGTCGGCCGGGGCGAGCCCCAGCCCGTACAGGTCGCTGAGCGCTGTCGCCGTCGCGACCTCAAGAGCCGCCGAGGACGACAGGCCGGCGCCCGTCGGCACGGTGGACGTCACATGGATGTCCGCGCCGCCGACCTCGTGGCCCGCCTCGCGCAGCGCCCAGACGACGCCCGCCGGGTAGGCGGCCCAGCCGCCGTCCCCCGAGCGGGGCGTCAGCGAGGCGATCTCCAGCTGGATCACGCCCTGCGGGGCGTCGGCCGAGTGCAGCCGCAGGACGCCGTCCGAACGCCGCGACACGGCCGCGACGGTCGTGTGCGGCAGCGCGAGGGGCATGACGAAGCCCTCGTTGAAGTCGGTGTACTCACCGATGAGGTTGACCCGGCCGGGTGCCGCCCAGACCCCTTCCGGCGCTGCCCCGTACAGCTCGGTGAATCCCTCGACGGTGGCTATGGGCGCCTCGCTGCCGGTCTCGCTCACGTGTTCCTCCGGGTGAAGTTCCAGGCGTCCTCGACGATGCCCGCGAGGTCCGCGCGGCTCGGTGTCCAGCCCAGCCGCTCGTGCGCCGTGCGGGCCGACGCGACCAGGACCGCCGGGTCGCCGTCGCGGCGTCCCGCGGTCACCTCGGGCACGGGGTGACCGGTGACCTTGCGCACGGTGTCGATGACCTCGCGGACGGAGAACCCGTTGCCGTTGCCGAGGTTGCAGATCAGGTGCTCGCCCGGGGTGGCGGCGCCGAGCGCGGCGAGATGGGCCTCGGCCAGGTCGGCGACGTGGATGTAGTCGCGCACGCAGGTGCCGTCCGGCGTCGGGTAGTCGTCCCCGTACACGGAGATCGACTCGCGCTTGCCGAGCGCGACCTGCAGCACCAGCGGGATGAGGTGCGACTCGGGGTCGTGCCGCTCGCCCGCCGCGCCGTACGCGCCGGCCACGTTGAAGTACCGCAGCGACACCGCCGCGAGGCCGTGTGCCGCGCACTCGCTCGCGATCATGTGGTCGACGGCGAGCTTCGTCGCACCGTACGGGTTGGTCGGCGCCGTCGGGTCGCTCTCCGTGATGGGCGTGGAGACGGGCTCCCCGTACGTCGCCGCCGTGGAGGAGAACACGAGCGTGCGCACCCCGGCGTCGCGCATGGCGGAGAGCAGCGCCATCGAGCCGCCGACGTTGTTGTCCCAGTACTTCTCCGGCTTGACGACGGACTCGCCGACCTGCGAGGAGGCCGCGAAGTGGAGCACCGCGTCGTAGGAGTCGTCGAGCCAGCGGGCCGCGTCGTGCACCCGGCCCTCGATGAACTCGGCGCCCTCGGGTACGCCCGCGACGAAGCCCGTGGACAGGTCGTCCAGCACGCTCACGCGGTGCCCGGCCTGCAGCAGATGTGTCGCGACCACGCTGCCGACATAGCCGGCGCCACCAGTGACCAGGTATTTCTTGCTACTCACTCGCTCGCTACCTCTCGCAGTCGCGCCGCCGCCGCCTCGGGCGGTACGTCGTTGATGAACACGCCCATGCCGGACTCGGAGCCGGCGAGGTACTTCAGCTTGCCCAACGTACGGCGAATGGTGAAAAGCTCCAGGTGCAACGCGAAGTCCTCGCGTCCCTGCGCCCGGAACGGCGCCTGGTGCCAGGCCGAGATGTAGGGGGTGCGCGGCTGGCCGGGACCGAAGATCCGGTCGAAGCGGCGCAGCAGCTCCAGGTATACGCGGGGGAACTCCGCACGGGCCCCGTCGTCCAGGCCCCGCAGGTCGGTGACGCGCCGCTTGGGGTAGAGGTGCACCTCGTAGGGCCAGTGCGCCGCGTAGGGCACGAACGCCGTCCAGTGCTCGCCTTCCAGCACGATCCGCTCGCCGTCGGCGCGTTCGCGGGCGACGACGTCCTCGAAGAGGTTGCGGCCGGTGGCGGTCCGGTGCGCGGCCGCGGAGCGCAGCATGAGCGCCGTGCGCGGGGTGACGAAGGGGTAGGCGTAGATCTGCCCATGGGGGTGGGCGAGCGTGACGCCGATCTCCGCACCGCGGTTCTCGAACGGGAAGACCTGTTCGACCTGGGGGAGTTCGGCGAGTTCCGCCGTGCGGTCGGTCCACACGTCGAGGACGAGCGCCGCCTGCTCGTCGTCGAGGTCCGCGAACGACGCGTCGTGGTCGGAGGCGAAGCAGACGACCTCGCAGCGGCCGGCGTCTCCGGACAGGGAGGGGAACCGGTTCTCGAAGACGACGACGTCGTAGTCGCTGTCCGGGATCTCGGTGTGCCGTCCGTCGCGGGACGGGTCGAGGGGGCACTCGTCGGCGGGCGGGTGGTAGGTGCGCTCCTGGCGGTGTGAGGCGACGGCGACGGCGTCCCCGAGGAGCGGGTCGTGACGCACCTCCGAGGAGGTGGCGACCCGGCCGAGCGGCCGCGCGTCGACGGCGTCGCGTACGACGTCGTCGCGGCGGTCGTAGTAGATCAGCTCACGGCCGTCGGCGAGCGTGGTCACCGTCTTCTTCATGGTCTCTCCTGTCGGCGCGCGCGCCGGCCTGATGCGCAACACATACAAACATAATCGCACACATAGAAAGCATGGAGGCGGCCTCTAGTCAAGGGATGACCCAAGAACCGCCGCGAAATCCGCTCACGATCCAACAAAGTACGTCACGGGCTGTCATGGACGAGGTCCCCGGGGCGAACAGCCGCCGCGTGAGGCGCGTCAGGCGCCGCCCGCCCGCCCGGCTCACCGGGGCGGAAAGGCCGGTGCGGGCGGCCTCGCGGGGGCGCGCGAACGGCTCCGGGAGCGCATCCTGCCGTAACAGCGCGCACGGCGGCTCGACGCGAAACGCGCGCGACCCTCCGCCCACCCGAGCGCCCCCCACCCCAGCGCGCACCCGCCCCGGAGCGGCCTCGGCGAGGCGCCCGACCGGTCCGCCCCCGCCTTCCCCACGCCCCGGACGGCACGCGACGTCCGGGACCTCCCGGCGAACGCCGAGGTCACCGATCCGTGGTGCCCGTCACCTCCCTGA
Source organism: Streptomyces sp. NBC_01497 (assembly GCF_036250695.1). Classification (NCBI taxonomy): domain Bacteria; kingdom Bacillati; phylum Actinomycetota; class Actinomycetes; order Kitasatosporales; family Streptomycetaceae; genus Streptomyces; species Streptomyces sp. NBC_01497. The sequence goes on from NZ_CP109427.1 coordinate 5,026,902, forward strand.
TACCCGTGGGGAAGGCGCTGCCGGGAGGCGCTGAGGGATAGGGTTGGTGCCTTCTGCGACACGCCTGGGAGGTGCCTGCCCGGTGACGAAAAGCTTTGTTCACCTGCACAATCACACCGAGTACTCGATGCTCGACGGGGCTCAGCGGCTCAAGCCGATGTTCGACGAAGTGGCGCGGCAGGAGATGCCCGCCATCGCCATGTCGGACCACGGCAACATGTTCGGGGCCTACGAGTTGTACCAGGTCTCCCAGGGCTTCCCGGACGTCAAGCCGATCATCGGCATCGAGGCGTATGTGGCACCGTCCTCGCGGCGGAACCGGAAGCAGGAGTTCTGGGGGCCCGGCGGGCAACGGGCGATGTCGGACGACGGTGAGGGGTCGAAGGACGTCTCCGGTGGCGGCCGGTTCACCCACATGACGATGTGGGCCGAGAACGTCGAGGGCCTGCGGAACCTCTTCTACCTCTCGACCGAGGCCAGCTATACGGGACAGTTCCCCGCCGGCAAGGCCCGCATGGACATGGAGCTCATCAGTGAGCACTCGGCGGGCATCATCGGCACGACCGGATGCCCCTCCGGCGCGATCCAGACCCGTCTGCGCCTCGGCCAGTACGACGAGGCGGTGAAGACCGCGTCCGCCTACCAGGACATCCTGGGCAAGGAGAACTACTTCCTTGAGCTGATGGACCACGGCCTCGACCTGGAGCGCAACGTCCGCGACGATCTTCTGCGCCTGGCGAAGGAGCTGAAGATCCCGCTCCTCGCCACCAACGACGCGCACTACGTCCTGGAGGAGCACGCGGACGCGCACGACAACCTGCTCTGCATCGGCGTCGGGAAGAACAAGGACCACCCGGGCCGCTTCAAGTTCAACGGCACCGGCTATTACCTCAAGACCGCGCGGGAGATGCGGGAGCTGTTCTCCGAGCTCCCCGAGGCCTGCGACAACACGCTCCTCATCGCCGAGCGCATCGGGTCGTACAAGGAAGTCTTCGACCACAACGACGAGATGCCGCAGTACCCGGACGTGCCGGAGGGCGAGAACCAGGAGTCGTGGCTGCGCAAGGAGGTCATGAAGGGTCTCGCCGTCCGCTACGGCGACCCCATCCCGCAAGAGGTGCTGGAGCGCTTCGAGACCGAGATGACGGTCATCGGGCCCATGGGCTTCTCGTCGTACTTCCTCGTCGTGGCGGACATCTGCCGCCATGCCCGGGAGAGCAAGATCCCCGTCGGTCCTGGCCGTGGTTCGGCCACCGGGTCGATCGTCGCCTACGCCACCCGCATCACCGAACTGTGCCCCCTGGAGCACGGTCTCCTGTTCGAGCGGTTCCTCAACCCGGAGCGCATCAACCCGCCCGACGTCGACCTCGACTTCGACGACCGGCAGCGCGACGCCATGGTCCGCTACGTCGTGGAGAAGTACGGCGACGAGTACACCGCCCTGGTCAACACCTTCGGCAAGCTCAAGGCCAAGAACGCGATCAAGGACACCAGCCGCCTCCTCGGCTACCCCTTCTCGCACGGTGAGCGGATCACCAAGGCGCTTCCGCCGGACGTGATGGGCAAGAGCATCCCCATCAACGGGATCTTCGACCCCTCGCACCCGCGCTACGGCGAGGCCGGCGAGATCCGGGCCCTGTACGAGGGCGAGCCCGACGTGCGGAAGGTCGTCGAGGGCGCCAAGGGCGTCGAGGGCCTGATCCGCAACACCGGCGTGCACGCCGCCGCGGTGATCCTGTCGAAGACGAAGCTCACCGACCGCATCCCGCTGCACATGCGGGCCAAGGACGGCGTCAAGATCACCGGTTTCGACTACCCCAGTTGCGAGAACATGGGGCTGGTCAAGATGGACTTCCTGGGGCTTCGCAACCTCGGCGTCATCGACCAGGCGATCCACAACATCCGCGAGAACCGCGGGATCAACATCTGCACCGTCCCCGACCCGGGGGACGACGCCACACCGATCCCGCTCGACGACGCGGTCACGTACCAGCTCCTGGCGCGCGGCGACACCTTCGGTGTGTTCCAGCTCGACGGCGCGGGCATGCGCACCCTGCTGAAGCTGATGGAACCGACCCGGTTCGAGGACATCGCGGCGGCCCTCGCCCTGTACCGGCCGGGTCCGATGGCGGCGAACGCGCACACGAACTACGCGCACCGCAAGACCGGCCGCCAGGAGATCCAGCCGATCCACCCCGAGCTGCGCGAGGCCCTGGAGCCGATCCTCGGCAACACGTTCCACCTGCTCATCTACCAAGAGCAGATCATGGCGATCGCACGGCAGCTCGCGGGGTACACCCTCGGCGGCGCCGACCTGCTGCGCCGGGCGATGGGCAAGAAGAAGCCCGAGGTGCTGGCCGCGGAGTGGGAGAAGTTCCACGACGGCATGCGGGACAACGGCTACTCCGAGGAGTCCATCAAGGCCCTGTGGGACGTCATGCTCCCCTTCTCGGGGTACGCGTTCAACAAGTCCCACACGGCCGGCTACGGCCTCGTCAGCTTCTGGACCGCCTACCTGAAGGCGAACTTCCCCGCGGAGTACATGGCGGCTCTGCTGACCTCGGTGGGTGACGACAAGGACAAGGCCGGCCTGTATCTCGCCGATGCCCGCAAGCTCGGTGTCCAGGTGCTGCAGCCCGACATCAACGAGTCCGTCGCGGACTTCACCGCCATCGGCGAGAACGTCCGCTTCGGCCTGCGCTCCGTCCGCAACGTCGGGGAAGGCGTGATCGAGTCGCTCGTCGCGACCCGCAAGTCCAAGGGCAAGTTCACCTCGTTCGCCGACTTCCTCGACAAGGCCGAGGTGCCCGCGCTGAACAAGCGCGCGGTCGAGTCCCTGATCAAGGCCGGCGCCTTCGACTCGCTCGGCAGCCCCCGCAAGGGCCTGTCCGCGATCCATGAGGACGCGATCGACTCGGTCATCCCCGTGAAGAAGGCCGCCGCCTTCGGGCAGGACGACCTGTTCGCCGGGCTCGGCGGTGACGACACGGCCGGGGCCCCCGCCTTCGGCCTCGACTTCGCCATCAACCCCAGTGAGTGGCCGCGCAAGCAGCTCCTCGCGACGGAACGGGAGATGCTCGGCCTCTACGTGTCGGCGCACCCGCTGGACGGCACCGACCACATCCTGTCGCGGCACCGGGACGTCACGATCCCCGAGCTCCTCGGCTCTGGCCGGTCCGAGGGCGTGGTGAAGCTGGCGGGGCTGATCACCAACGTCGAACGCAAGATGACCAAGCAGGGCAACGCCTGGGCGCTGGTGAACCTCGCCGACCGTGACGGGGAGATGGAGGTCCTGTTCTTCCCGGCCTCCTACCAGCTCGTCCAGCACGCACTGATCCCGGACTCGGTCGTCACGGTCTCGGGACGCCTCAACGACCGGGACGGCGCCATCAGCCTCTTCGGCCAGGAACTGGAAGTACTCGACGTGTCCTCGGCGGAGAGCGGCGGCAAACCGCCCGTGGTGCTGGCGTTCCAGTCCCACAAGATCAGTGAGCCGTCGATCGCGGAGCTCAAGCGCATCCTGACCGCGCACCGGGGCGACAGTCCCGTCCGGATGCGAGTCCAGGCTCCGCAGAAGACCGTCCTGTACGAACTCGGCTACACGGTCGACCCCACGTCGGTCGCCTCCGACATCAAGGGCGCTTTCGGGCCGGACGCCTGGATCGGCGTCGCGTGAGTAGGCGACGGGGCGCCTCCCCCGGGCAGGAACCCCGGCCGGGCCGCACGCAGCGGTGAGGCGGCGGCGCGCCCGGCCCTGACACGGGCCGGGCGCGCCGGGACCTCCGGGTCGGACCTCCGGGTCGGACCCCGGGGCGAACCCCGGCCCCGGATCGCCGGATCCGGGGAAGTACCAGGCGGGACGCGGGTGTACGGCCTGGACGAGGTGCTGCCGGTGGCGGCCGCCGTCCCCGGTCGACGCGGTCGGCCCCGGCCTTCGGGCCCCGCGGGTCGAGGCGACCGTCGTCCAGGACGCGGCCCCGGCGATGTCCGCCGGCGGATGTCCGGAGCGCGCCGCCGACAACCGTGCCGCCGCGCCACCGACCACCGTGCCGCCGCGCCACCGACCACCGCACCCTTGTGGCCTGTCCCGGCGCCCTCGCGGCCCGTCCTGGCGCGTGGCCCGCGGACCAGGCGGCCGAGCCACCGCGCCGGTCAGCCGGTCAGGCGCTTCACCAGCGTGTATTCCGTTACGCCCGGCGGGTAGTCCTCGATCGCCGCCACCACCTCGTACCCCTGCTTGACGTAGAAGCCCGGGGCCTGGAAGTCCCAGGTCTCCAACCGGCAGCGCGCACACCCCCGTTCGTCCCGCGCGAGACGTTCCGCTTCCGCCAGCAGACGGGTCCCGAGCCGGGCTCCGCGATGGCGGCCCTCGACCCACAACAGGTCCACGTGCAGCCAGCGCGCCCAGGTCCGGCCGCTCAGCCCGCCCGCGAGCAGGCCCGTGGTCTCCTCCACCAGCCAGATGTGCAGCGGGAGTTCGTCCTCGGAGGGCGTCCCGCGCAGCGCCCGGAGCGTGGGTGAGCGTTGGGTGTTGGTCTCGCGCAGGCGTTCCCCGAGCAGCACGTGCCGCTCCTTGTCGACCCCGGTCTCCATACGGAACATGCGCCCCACAGTAAGCACAGGAGTCGGCCAGTTCTGCGTTTTCCCTTCCGCTTAGGGCCCTCACCCGTAACCTGATCCTCAGCGCCGGTGGGGGCCGGTGCGCAGCAGGGGTGAAACCGGTCGGGCGCGACGCCCGGGGCGGGGTCGGCGGTCCCGGACGGCGACGGCCGGGCCGGGGACCGTCCGATCCGCGCGCCGGGCCTCGCGTCGTCGGCTTCGCTCCCCACCTTCTGGGGGTGTCCTTACATGGTCAGAATCCGGGTTCTGGTGGTAGACGACCACAGGATCTTTGCCGAATCGCTCGCCGCCGCCCTGGCGGCCGAGCCCGATGTGGACGTGGCGGCGGCGGGCAGCGGCCCGGCCGCGTTGCGTTGCCTGGAACGAGCGGCGGCCGAGGGCCGCCGCTTCGACGTGATGCTGGTGGACGCCGATCTCGGCACCACCGCCGCCGCGCCCGGCCGCACGGTCGCCGCCCTGGCGCAGTCAGGACCAGGCGCGCTCGCCGGAGTGCGGGCCCGCGCGTCGTCCGGCGCCCCGGGCGCGCACGGGATGCCGGGTGTGGCGGGTATGAGCGGTGTGCCGGGGGTGTCAGCCGGTGTCAGGACCGGTCAGGCGTCCGCCGGCCGTGGTCACGGCGGGCCGGTGCCCGCCTCCATGGCCCCCGCGGGTGCCCCGGCGTCGCCGTCGGTGGGAGCGGTCGGCGCGGGAGACCACGCCACGGCCACCGCGCGCACCGCGCAGGCCGCGCACGCCGCGTCGGCGATGGCCGTCGCGGGCACGGCCGCCACCCTGTCCGCGGCGCCCGCCGCGGAGCCGGGGGGCGAACTGGTCTTCGTGGACGGCCTGTCGCTCGTCGCGGGCGTCCGTACGAGCCAGCCGTCGGTGCGTACGGTCGTCCTCGCCGAGCGGGACGACCCCCGCCGCGCGGCACTCGCGCTGCAGGCGGGCGCGTCCGGCTGGGTCGCGAAGGACTGCTCGCTGCAGCGGCTGCTCGCCGTGATCAGGGGCGTCCTGCGGGACGAGACGCACCTGCCGCCCGCGCTGCTCACCGGGGTCCTCAGGGAGCTGACGGCCGCGCGCAAGCACCGTACGGAGAGCGAGCGGCTGGTCGAGTCGCTGACACCGCGCGAGCGCGAGGTGTTGCGGTGCATGGTCGCGGGGCTCGGCCGCAAGGCCGTCGCCGAGCGGCTGTTCCTGTCGCCGCACACCGTCCGCACGCACATGCAGAACGTGCTGGGCAAGCTCGGTGTGCACTCCACACTGGCCGCCGTGGCGCTGGCGCGCCGGGCCGGAGTGGGGCCCGCGGAGCTAGCCGGCGCCGGGGACGTTGTCGAACGGGGCGGTCAGCTGGCGTAGCAGCCCGGCCAGTTCGCCACGCTGCGCGCGGGACAGCTCGGACAGGAGTGCGCGCTCCTGGTCGAGCAGTCCCGCGAGCGCCTGGTCCGCGCGGTCCTGGCCCTCGGGGGTGAGCCGGACCAGTACGCCCCGCCGGTCGCTCGGGTCGGGCAGCCGCTCGACGAGGCCCTTCTTCGTGAGCCTGTCGATGCGGTTGGTCATGGTGCCCGAGGTGACGAGCGTCTGGGTGAGGAGCTGGCCGGGGGAGAGCTGGTAGGGGGCGCCCGCGCGGCGCAGGGACGTCAGGACGTCGAATTCCCACGGCTCCAGGCTGTGCTCGGTGAACGCGAGCCGCCGCGCGCGGTCGAGGTGCCGGGCCAGCCTGGACACGCGGCTGAGCACCTCAAGCGGTTCCACGTCGAGGTCGGGGCGCTCTCGGCGCCATGCCGCGACCAGTCGATCGACCTCGTCCTCCATGACGATCAGTGTAGTTGGTCCCTCGACATGAAGTCTCTTGACGTCAAGATAGTTGTGGGTGCAGTCTGGTGCCGCGCCAGGACCCGCTCCACCGTGTCCCGGCCGCAGCCCACTGCCCGCGCCCGGCCACCGGGCCCGCGCCGGCCGCCGGCCCCTGCCGAACGCCGGCCCCGGCCCGGCCCGGCCATGGAGCCGGCCCCGTACGAAAGGCACCCGCATGCCCGCACAGCACCCCCGGCCCGCCTGGGACCCCGACCAGTACCTGCGGCACGCCGACCACCGCGCACGCCCGTTCCTCGACCTCCTCGCCCGCGTCCAGGACCCGCCCGCACCGGCCGGTAACCTCCGCGTCGCCGACATCGGCTGCGGACCCGGCAACGTCACGGCGCTGCTCACCGAGCGCTGGCCCGCCGCCCACGTCACCGGCTTCGACACCTCGCAGGCCATGCTCGACCAGGCCCGCACCGCCTACGAGGGCCCCACGCCCGGCGGCGGCTCGATGGACTTCCAGGAGGCCGACGCGGCGACCTGGGTGCCGGACGAGATGTACGGCCTCATCGTCTCCAACGCGGCCCTCCAGTGGGTCCCCGACCACGTCAAGGCCTTCCCCGTCTGGCTGGACGGCCTCGCGCCCGGCGGCACCTTCGCCTTCCAGGTCCCCGGCAACTTCACCGCGCCGAGCCACCGGATCCTCGGGGAACTCGCGGCCTCTCCGCGCTGGCGCGACCGGCTCGACGGCCGGCTGCGCCTCTCGCCCGTCCTGGAACCCGCCGAGTACCTCACGACGCTCCTCGGCCTCGGCTGCGAGGCCGACGTCTGGGAGACCACCTACCTCCAGGTGCTCCACGGCGAGGACCCCGTCCTGGACTGGGTCAAGGGCACCGCGCTGCGGCCGGTCCTCACGGAGCTCGGCGACGACGAGGACGCCGTCGCCGCGTTCACCGCCGAGTACCGCGCGGCGCTGCGGGAGGCGTACCCGCCCACCCCGCACGGCACCGTCTTCCCCTTCCGCCGCCTCTTCGCCGTGGCCCGGCGCCCCGCCTGATGCTCATCGCCCTCGACCACGTGCAGCTCGCCGCGCCCCCGGGCGCCGAGGACGCGCTCCGCGCGTACTACGGGGGCGTGCTGGGGATGGAGGAGGAGGCGAAGCCCCCGGCCCTCGCGGACCGCGGCGGCTGCTGGTTCCGGTCCGGCGGCATCCGCCTCCATCTGGGTGTCGAGGAGGACTTCCGGCCCGCCCGCAAGGCCCATCCCGGCCTGCGGGTGGCGGACATCGACACCCTCGCCGCCCGCTTGGCCGCGCACGGCGCCGACATCACCTGGGACGACGCCCTCCCCGGCCACCGGCGCTTCCACACCCACGACCCGGTGGGCAACCGCCTGGAGATCCTGGAGCCGTACGCATCTGGCGGGTGAGGCGCGTCCGCGGCGCGTCCGCGGCGCGTCCGCGGCGCGTCCGGCGAGAGGTGGACCGGCGATGTCGAACGGCACGGTGACGTCGATGTCGAACGGCACGGCGACCTTCAACGATGGTGGTGGATGCCGGTGAGGCCGTACCCGCCGGCGGGTACGTCGAATTCGTGGACGCGGACGTGGACGCCATCGTCGCTGCGAGTGATCGAAACCTGCCTCACGGCGCCGGCGTCAGACCTTCCGGTGGCCTATCATCCGCGGCTTGGCCTCCAGGTTGCCCAGCCCGTGCCAGGCCAGGTTGACCAGGTGCGCGGCCACCTCGGCCTTCTTCGGGCGGCGGGCGTCCACCCACCACTGGCCGGTCAGCGCGACCATGCCCACCAGCGCCTGCGCGTACAGCGGGGCGAGTTTCGGGTCGAAGCCGCGGGCCTTGAACTCCAGGCCGAGGATGTCCTCGACCTGCGTCGCGATATCGCTGATCAGCGACGCGAACGTGCCCGTCGACTGGGCCACGGGCGAATCCCGCACCAGGATGCGGAAGCCGTCGGTGTACACCTCGATGTAGTCGAGGAGCGCGAACGCCGCCTGCTCCAGCAGCTCCCGCGGATGGCCCGCGGTCAGCGCGCCCGTCACCATGTCGAGCAGCTGGCGCATCTCACGGTCCACGACGACCGCGTACAGCCCTTCCTTGCCACCGAAGTGTTCGTACACCACCGGCTTGGACACCCCGGCCTTGGCCGCGATCTCCTCCACCGACGTGCTCTCGAACCCCTTCTCCGCGAAAAGGGTGCGGCCGATGTCGAGCAGCTGCTGACGACGCTCCGCCCCGGTCATCCGGACCCGGCGCGCGCGCCTGCCCTGGGCGGGCCGGCCGGCTTTGCCGCTCCCACTCGCGCTGTTCGAACTCGTGTCGGTCGCCACGAGCGCCATCATGCCCCATCGTCCTGAGCGCCGACCTGGCGTGGAAGCACCCCCGGCCTGCCGCAGGACCCGGCGCGCCGCGGGACCCGGGCCGCCGCCGGACCCGGCCCGACGCTCGCCCCGGGCCCGCGCCGGACCCGGGCCGACGGCGCGCCGTGCGGCGGCGCCCCCGGCCCGGGGCGGCGCTCAGAGAGCGTTCGTGGTCGCGGCCACCCGCTTCGCGCTGATCCGCTCCGCGCTCGGCCACCGCACGTCGTGCGCCCAGCCGATCCGCTCGAACCAGCGGATCAGCCGCGCGCTGGAGTCGATCTGCCCGCGCAGCACCCCGTGCCGCGCGCACGTCGGATCGGCGTGGTGCAGGTTGTGCCACGACTCGCCGCACGACAGGACCGCCAGCCACCACACGTTGCCACTGCGGTCCCGCGACATGAACGGGCGCTTGCCGACCGCGTGGCAGATCGAGTTGATCGACCACGTGACGTGGTGCAGCAGCGCCACCCGGACCAGCGACCCCCAGAAGAAGGCCGTGAAGGCGCCCGTCCACGACATCGTGGCCAGGCCGCCGACCAGCGGCGGCACCAGCAGCGACACCAGCGTCCACAGCGCGAACTGCTTCGAGACCATCCGAATGGCGGAGTCCTTGATCAGGTCGGGCGCGTACTTCTGCTGTGGTGTCTGCTCCTCGTCGAAGAGCCAGCCGATGTGCGCCCACCACAGACCCTTCATCAGGGCGGGCAGGCTCTCGCCGAACCGCCACGGGGAGTGGGGGTCCCCGTCGGCGTCGGAGAACCTGTGGTGCTTGCGGTGGTCGGCGACCCAGCGCACGACCGGGCCCTCCACCGCCATCGAGCCCATGACGGCGAGCGCGATGCGCAGTGGACGTTTCGCCTTGAAGGCGCCATGGGTGAAATAGCGGTGGAAGCCGATCGTGATGCCGTGGCATCCGATGAAGTACATGGCGACCATCAGGCCCACGTCGAGCCAGCTGATGCCGCCCCACCGCCAGGCCAGCGGAATCGCGCCGGCCAGCGCCACGAACGGCACGAAGATGAAAAGCAGCAGAGCGAACTGCTCGATGGAACGCTTCTTGTCACCGCCGAGCGTGGCGGAGCCGGGCGGGGCGCCGTCGGACGGCGCGGGGTTGCGGGAGGAGTCTTCGATCACGTCGGGGCTTGTGGTCATGGGGGATCCCCTGGGGTGAGAAATACGGCAGTTGCCCGGATACGGGTGCGTAACCTACGGCATCGTCAGTATGGCAGCGAGCAACGTCGCGACAAGAGGGCTGTGGATAACGTCGGGGGAAGGGCACCTATCCTTGTGCCGTCGGACAGCGCGGTCCGCACGACCGGCTGCCCCGCGACGACCGGCAGGCGGTCTGAAGCCTCCAGAAACCTCCAGACGTGCTCAAACACTGCAAGGAGCCGCACCTGTGAGCAGTGCCGACCAGACCCCGAGCCAGCCCGCCCAGACCAGCGCGAACGCCAGTACCACGTCGAGCGCCGAGCTGCGCTCCGACATCCGCCGCCTCGGCGACCTGCTGGGCGAGACACTCGTACGACAAGAAGGGCAGGATCTCCTCGACCTCGTCGAGCGTGTCCGCGCCCTCACCCGCGAGGACGGCGAGGCAGCAGCCGCGCTCCTCGGAGAGACCGACCTGAACACCGCGGCCAAGCTGGTCCGCGCGTTCTCCACGTACTTCCACCTCGCCAATGTCACCGAGCAGGTCCACCGCGGCCGCGAAATGCGCGATCGCCGCGCCGCCGAGGGCGGGCTCCTCGCCCGTACGGCGGACCGCCTGAAGGACGCCGATCCGGAGCACCTGCGCGAGACCGTGCGCAACCTCAACGTGCGCCCCGTCTTCACCGCGCACCCCACCGAGGCCGCCCGCCGCTCCGTCCTCAACAAGCTCCGCCGCATCGCGGAACTGCTGGAGACCCCGGTCAACCCGTCGGACCGGCGCCGCCACGACCTCCGCCTCGCCGAGTCCATCGACCTGATCTGGCAGACCGACGAACTCCGCGTCGTACGGCCCGAGCCCGCCGACGAGGCCCGCAACGCGATCTACTACCTGGACGAGCTGCACGCGGGCGCCGTCGGCGACGTCCTGGAAGACCTCACCGCCGAACTCGAACGCGTCGGCGTCGAAATGCCGCACGGCACCCGCCCCCTCACCTTCGGCACGTGGATCGGCGGCGACCGCGACGGCAACCCCAACGTCACCCCCGACGTCACCCGCGAAGTCCTGATCCTGCAGCACGAGCACGGCATCACCGACGCGCTGGAGATGGTCGACACGCTGCGCGGGCAGCTGTCCAACTCCATCCGCTACACCGGCGCGACCGAGGAACTCCTCGACTCCCTCGCCACCGACCTCCAGCGCCTCCCGGAGATCAGCCCCCGCTACAAGCGGCTCAACGCCGAGGAGCCCTACCGGCTCAAGGCCACCTGCATCCGGCAGAAGCTCGTCAACACCCGCGAGCGCCTCGCCAGGAACACCCCGCACGAGCCCGGCCGCGACTACCTCGGCACCGCCGAACTGCTCAGTGACCTCACGCTGATCCAGACGTCGCTGCGGGAGTACCGCGGCGGCCTCTTCGCGGACGGCCGCATGGACCGCACCATCCGCACCCTCGCCGCGTTCGGCCTCCAGCTCGCCACCATGGACGTACGCGAGCACGCAGACGCCCACCACCACGCCCTCGGCCAGCTGTTCGACCGGCTGGGCGAGGAGTCCTGGCGGTACGCCGACATGCCCCGCGAGAACCGGCAGAAGCTCCTCGCCAAGGAGCTCCGCTCCCGCCGGCCCCTCGCCCCGCGCCCCGCCCCGCTCGACGCGGCAGGCACCAAGACCCTCGGTGTCTTCCACACCATCCAGCAGGCCTTCGAGCGCTTCGGCCCCGAAGTCATCGAGTCCTACATCATCTCGATGTGCCAGGGCGCCGACGACGTCTTCGCCGCCGCCGTCCTCGCCCGCGAGGCGGGCCTGCTCGACCTGCACGGCGGCTGGGCCAAGATCGGCATCGTGCCGCTCCTGGAGACCACCGACGAACTGCGCGCCGCCGACGTCATCCTCGACGACATGCTCTCCGACCCCTCCTACCGCCGTCTCGTCTCGCTGCGCGGCGAGGTCCAGGAGGTCATGCTCGGCTACTCAGACTCGTCCAAGTTCGGCGGCATCACCACGTCCCAGTGGGAGATCCACCGGGCCCAGCGCCGACTGCGCGACGTCGCCCACCGGCACGGCGTGCGCCTGCGCCTCTTCCACGGCCGCGGCGGCACCGTCGGCCGCGGCGGCGGCCCCTCGCACGACGCGATCCTCTCGCAGCCCTGGGGCACGCTGGAGGGCGAGATCAAGGTGACCGAGCAGGGCGAGGTCATCTCCGACAAGTACCTCATCCCCTCCCTCGCCCGGGAGAACCTCGAACTGACCGTCGCCGCCACCCTGCAGGCGTCCGCGCTGCACACCGCGCCCCGCCAGTCCTCCGAGGCGCTCGCCCGCTGGGACGCGGCCATGGACACCGTCTCCGACGCCGCGCACTCCGCGTACCGGCACCTCGTCGAGGACCCCGACCTGCCCGCGTACTTCTTCGCCTCCACCCCCGTCGACCAGCTCGCCGACCTCCACCTCGGCTCCAGGCCCTCCCGCCGCCCCGACTCGGGCGCCGGACTCGACGGCCTGCGCGCCATCCCGTGGGTCTTCGGCTGGACCCAGTCCCGGCAGATCGTGCCCGGCTGGTACGGCGTCGGGGCCGGCCTCAAGGCGCTGCGCGAGGCCGGACTCGACTCCGTCCTGGACGAGATGTACGAGCAGTGGCACTTCTTCCGCAACTTCATCGCGAACGTCGAGATGACGCTCGCCAAGACCGACCTGCGGATCGCGCGCCACTACGTCGACACCCTCGTCCCGGACCACCTGAAGCACGTCTTCGGGGACATCGAGACCGAACACGCCCTCACCGTCCAGGAGATCCTCCGCATCACCGGCGGCGAGAAGCTCCTCGACTCCAACCAGGTCCTCCAGCAGACGTTCGGTATCCGCGACGCCTACCTGGACCCGATCTCCTACCTCCAGGTCGCCCTGCTGGCCCGCCAGCGCAAGGCCGCCGCGGCCGAGGAGGCCCCCGACCCGCTGCTCGCCAGGGCGCTGCTCCTGACGGTCAACGGCGTGGCCGCGGGCCTGCGCAACACCGGCTGAGCACCCGTCCGACCCGCACGACGGCGCCCGGCCGTACGGAACTCCCGTACGGCCGGGCGCCGCTTCGTTCCCCGCGACCCGTCCCCGCGACCCGTCCCCGCGTCCGGCTGGCTGCCGCCGCCGGCTCGGCGTGTTCTCCGAAGTCTCTCAATCCTCCGAAGGATCGTCGAGGAAGGCTCGTGTCCGGAGGAGACATTGACTCGTTGACTCGTCGCGGTCGGGGATCGCGACCGTCCGTCCCGAGAGAGGAGCCTGTGCGATGCGCGCCAGAGTGGGAGACCGCCTCGTGGTTCATGGTCGTACCGTGGGCAAGCCCGATCACATGGTGGAAGTCGTCGAGGTACTGGGATCCGACGGCGGACCTCCGTACCGCGTGCGGTCGGACGACGGACACGAGACCATCATGACGCCTGGTCCGGACACTGTTGTTGATCCGCAGGGCGGCACCGGCCAGGGCTGAGCCGCGCCGGTGCGGCCCGGGCGCGGAACGCGCCGCACCGTTCACCCGGCCCGTCCCCGGGCCACCGGGGCGGCCTGCGTGAGATCACGTGGCTCCGGCCGGATGTACGTGATCACGGCGGAGGCCGCCCCCGGCGGGTCCGCCGTCCGGGGCCCGACCCGCGACAGCGCCCGGTCGACGGGACGGACGGGACGGACGGGACGGGACGACCTCAGATCAGCAGGAACGTCGCGAACAGCTGGGCGGCCCCCAGGGCCGCGACGATCAGCCCGAACCGCCCCAGGCGCATCCCGCCCGCTATGACGAGCCCCGCGAGCAGCAGAGCGCCGCCCATCGGCTCCCACGCGTGCAGGCTGCCCGCCGTGTCGCTGCGGACGACGTCGTGCGTCCCCGGCTTCACCACCACCGGGAACCGCTCGCCCTTGTGGGCCGCCACCGAACTCTTGATGGTCATGTCCGACTCGGGACCGCCCGGGCCGTCCGGATCGAACGACCCCGCGCACGTCGCGTCCCCGCACGCCGTCACCGCGTACACGCCGTGCTGGCGCCCCTTCGCGAGCATCACGTGCTGGGCGTCGTCCCACGACGCGTAGCCCCCGCCGACGAGCAGCACCAACGCGACCAGGGCCATCACCACGGACCGGCCCCCGGACAGAGCGGACCTCGAACTCGGGGAGGACGTCGACACCATGGCCGGATCCTTGGCCATGGCATAGCCCCCCGTCAAACGCCGGGCGGCCACGGCCGGCTGCTCCGCGCGTTCACCACCACCAGCCACGCACGCAACCGCTCCGTCGGCGTCGCCACCCGCACCGCCCCCGGCTCCGCGTCCCACTCCCGGCCGCCACCCAGCGGCCGGATCTGCACGTACGGCCCGACCGCGCCCATCAGCTCACCCACCCGCCCCACCCCCTCGTCCACGACGACGGAACGCGGCGGCACCCCCGGCCCGCCGCTCACCCCCCGTCCGCCCGGACCAGCACTCGCGTCAGCCGGGCCACCGTCCCCGGATTCGCCCGCCCCAACTCCACCAGTGGACGCGCCGGCACCGATACGCACGACGCCAGATCCGGCCCCAACGAAGGAAACACGATCGCGTGCCGCGCCAGCGCCGCCCTCAGCCCATCGCTCAGAGCGACCATCGCGGCCAGCGCGTCATCAGCGAACGTCACGCCGAACACCTCGTCGGGCCCGCCCTGTTCATCCTGCCTGTCATCGTTCATGCTCACAGCGTGACGCCCCTGCCTTACGCCCAGTAGGACCCCCGTGCCAGCAAGGCCGACTGCGGGCAGTGAGGAACCCACCGATGACGAACCAGAACCAGCGCGACAGCGACCTCGACCCCTACAGCTCGCCCCGCGCCTTCTACGGCAGCGAACTCCGCCTCGCCCGCGAGAAGTCCGGCCTCTCCCAGGACCGCCGCGGCGAACGCGTTTTCTGCTCCAGCACCTACATCGGCCAGTTCGAGGCCGCGACCCGCCGCCCCCAGCCGGACGTCTCCAGGCTGCTGGACGGGGTCTTCGGGACGGGCGAACAGTTCCAGCGGCTGTGCAGGCTCGCCAACAAATCGAAGTTCGCGGAGTACTTCGCCCGCGCGGCAGAGCTGGAGCAGGAGGCGGCGACGATCAGCGAGTACGCGGCCATGCTGGTTCCCGGCCTGCTCCAGACCGCGGCATACGCTCATGCACTGGTGAGTGCTGCCCAGCCGTTCGAGGCCGAAGAACTGGTGCAGGGCATCGTTCAAGGTCGTCTCGAACGGCAAGCGCTGCTCACGGGGCCAACAGCGCCGGTGTTCTGGGTCTTCTTGCACGAGGCGGCACTTCGCGTACCCGTCGGGGGATACGCCGTCATGGCCGAGCAGCTCATGCACATCGTGAAGGTTGCTCGTAGCGGCAGGCGGATCGTGGTGCAGGTGTTGCCCTTCGAGGCCGGAGCGGCCGCATTCCTCGACGCGTCCACTGTGCTGATGACGTTCCAGGACTCCCCGCCGGTCACTTACACGGAGAGCGCGTACGCGGGACAGCTCATCGAGGATCCAGCAACGGTCGCCCGCTACTAAAGGGCCTACGATCTGATGAGAGCTGCCTCCTTGGCGGGGGAGCCCTCCCTCACATTGATCGCATCGGTGGCTAAGGACTTCGCGACACGATGATCTCTGATGCACACCTGACCATGTCCGGCTGGCGCAAGTCCTCCTACAGCAACGGAGACGGCGGCAACTGCCTCGAAGTCGCCGACGACATGACGGCGCGCGTCGGTCTCCGGGACAGCAAATCCCCTGATGGCCCGGAGCTCCATGTCCGTGAGGGGCAGTGGGCCGCCTTTGTCGCGGCAGTCAAGACCGGCACACTGCTTCGGCCCTGAACCCTGAATGCGAGGAACCGCAGGATGTTCAGCAGTGCGGTGATGTGGCGCAAGTCCTCGTACAGCAACGGGGAGGGCGGGGACTGCCTCGAAGTCGCGGACCACGTAGCCGCGTTCGTCCCGGTCCGGGACAGCAGGCGCACGGACGGCCCAGTGCTCCACTTTCGCGAGGTGGGCTGGGCCGCCTTCGTGTGCGCGGTCAAGGCCGGGACGCTGGAGGGACCCTGACCGGACGTTCCTGGCCCGGACTGACGGGTCGGCCCCCCGGGGCCGCTCACAGCGCCAACAACGCGCTTGTTGGCGCTCGGCGGTGTGGTGGGGCTACTTGCCCGTGCCGGTGTGGTAGCCGATCGGGTCGACGAAGACGTCGGGGGAGGTGCTGCTCGTGGCGGGGACGGTGATGGTCAGCTTGTTGAGATTGACGATCTCCGAGATCCGCTCGTCGGGCGGGGTGACGTCGAGCCGCGTGTAGGTCTTGCCGGAGCCGCTGGTGTCCGGGATCCAGTGCAGCAGGAAGCGGGTCTCCTCGCCGGGCGCGATGGTGACGCCGGCCCCCGTGGCGTCGGTGCGGGCGGCGTCGGGGCCGGTGTCGCCCAGGCCGTCGGGGCCCACGAGCTGGACACCCGGGAAGCCGCGCATGCCGCACGTGCTGGAACCGGTGTTCTTCATGTTGACGACGATCTCGTTCTCGGCCATCGCGGAGGAGGCGCTGAGGGCGAGGTGGTCGGCGTCGCAGCGGGAGGCCGACGCCGAGGACTGGGTCTGGACGCTCAGGTCGCTGCCCTTGCTGGAGCCACGGGAGGACGAGTCCGTGGAGGACGAGCCGGCCGAGGACGAGCCGGTCGAGGAGGAGCCGGTGGACCCGGTGGGACCGGCGGCGGAGGAACCGGCCGACGAGTCCTGGCGGCCGGTGCCGCCGCTCGCGGAGGTGGAGGTGCCCGGGGCGGCGGAAGTGCTCGATCCTTCGCTGCTGCCGCACGCGGTCAGGCAGAGGCCTGCGGTGGCGGCGACGAGGGTGAGGGCGGAGATCTTCTTGAGGCGCATCGGTACTCCTGGGGAAGCGGTGTTGCTCGCTTCGGCTCGGCGGGCGTTGTTGTTTCCCAGGACACCCACTGCCCGCTGGGACGTTGCGGCCGCGGGGGCACCAAGACGCTCCTGTGACGTGCGAGTCGAAGCGCCGTGACGGGAGGGCGGACGAATCAGGACGGTCCGGGCTCGCACGACGGCGTGCGGTCGCGCCTGCAAACGTGGGGCACGCCCGGCTGCGACGACCGGGACGTGTCCCGGGGGACGGCCGCCGGAACGGGCGACTGTCCGAGGGGCCTGACCGGCGGCGAACGGCGGGGGCGGTTCCGGGTGATGGTCCGGGTGGCCCGAGCCGGCCCGAGGTGGCCTTGCGCAGGCCGTCCGGGCGTTTCACCAGCCAACTCGGCCCCTCGCCCGGCTCGCAGCGCCCAGCCGCTGATAGGGCCGGGCCGCCGCAGGGGCTCGGTGCAACGAGGTGCGAACTGCCGTGCGAAGCGATTGATGTGACGCCCGGAAGGGCGCAACGCGGGGTTGGCACGCCGGCGCTCGGCCGTGCGCGTGGGACCCCGCGATCGCGCGAGTAAAGATCCCCGGGGCTCTTCCCGATCGGCCTGACGGCCCGGCATTCCGACCGCCTCGGCCGCCCCGGCCGCCCGTCGGAACCGCGTATCTGACCGGGCCGGGCCGGATCTGACCTGACCGGATCTGACCTGACCGCACCGCACCGCACCAGGCCGGGCCGGGCCGCCTACGAGTCGTACGTCTCCCGCGCCTGCTCCAGGCCCTCGATGACCAGAGCCTCCACCGCGTCCGCCGCGCGGTCCACGAAGTAGTCGAGCTCCTTGCGTTCCGTGGGCGAGAAGTCCTTCAGGACGAAGTCCGCGACCTGCATGCGTCCCGGCGGCCGGCCGATGCCGAACCGCACCCGGTGGTAGTCCGGGCCCATCGCCTTCGTCATCGACTTCAGCCCGTTGTGGCCGTTGTCGCCGCCGCCCAGCCTCATCCGCAGCGTCCCGTGGTCGAGGTCCAGCTCGTCGTGGACGGCGACGATGTGCGCCGTGTCCACCTTGTAGAAGTCCCGCAGCGCCGACACCGGGCCGCCCGAGAGGTTCATGAACGACGACGGCTTCGCCAGCACCACCCGTCGACTGCCCGGCCCCATCGGACCCAGCCGCCCCTCCAGCACGTGTGCCTGCGCCTTGCCCGCCCGTTTGAACGAACCGCCGATACGGGCCGCCAGCAGATCGGCCACCATGAACCCCACGTTGTGGCGGTTTGCCGCGTACTCCTTGCCCGGGTTGCCGAGGCCCACGATCAGCCAGGGCGCGGATCCATCCGTCGTCATCGTCAACAACCCTCGTAGCTCGTCGTAGGGACCGTAGGGACAGTGAACCAGCACCCGCCCGGGACATACGGACGGGGCGGGCGGACCCTGAGAGTCCGCCCGCCCCGTCCTTCACTCAGTGCGAGGCTCAGGCCTCGGCGGCGGCGTCGCCCGAGGCGGACTCCTCGGTCGGCTCCTCCGCCTGCGCGGACAGGACCTGGAGGACGACCGCGTCGCCGTCCGTCACGAGCGTCGTGCCCGACGGCAGCGTGATGTCCTTCGCCAGAACCGCGTCACCCGACGTCAGGCCCTGCACGGACACCGTGACCGACTCGGGGATGTGCGTCGCCTCGGTCTCGACCGACAGCGTGTTCAGCACGTACTCCAGCAGGTGCTGGCCCGGGGCGAGCTCGCCCTCGGTCAGGATGTTGATCTCGACGGTGACCTTCTCGCCGAGCTTCACGGCCAGCAGGTCGACGTGCTCGATGTCGCCCCGGAGCGGGTTGCGCTGCACGGCCTTCGGGATGACCAGCTCGTTGCGGCCGTCGATGTCCAGCTCCAGCAGGACGTTCGCGGTCTTGAGCGCCATCATCAGGGCGTGGCCCGGCAGGGTCACGTGGACCGGCTCGGCACCGTGGCCGTAGATCACGGCGGGCACCTTGTTGGTGCGGCGGATGCGGCGGGCAGCGCCCTTGCCGAACTCGGTGCGGGTCTCGGAAGTGATCTTCAGCTCGGCCATGACTTCGGCTCCTCGAAAGCGGTGACGGATGGATGTCGTCGGCGTCACCCGGCCACGAACGGGCCTGCTACAAGGAGCGCGCGTCGATAACGGACCGCCGTACGCACCTACGCGTACGGCCTCCCTCGCCGAGCAACTCTCAGAGTCTACCCGGCGGGGGAGGCCGCCCAGAAATCGATCAACCGGAACGGGCGCCCGACCGCAGAAGCGTTACGCCTCCACCGCCCGACACCCGCACGGACGCCGCCCGGAACCCCATGGGGGACTCGTGCGGAGGACATTCACGCCCCCACCCGGAACCCGGACGAAACCCGGGCCGCGCCCCACAAGGAATGACCGGACACCACCCGGTCACGCCCCGCGCGACCCGGCCGCCGGCTCACGCGCGACGCGTCACGCGTCCTCGTCGAAGAGGCTCGTCACCGAACCGTCCTCGAAGACCTCACGTACCGCACGGGCGATCGTCGGCGCGATCGACAGGACCGTGATCTTGTCGAGCGACAGCTCGCCGGCCGTCGGCAGTGTGTTCGTCAGGACGAACTCGCTGACCTTCGAGTTCTTCAGCCGGTCCGCCGCGGGACCCGACAGCACACCGTGCGTCGCCGTCACGATCACGTCCGCCGCGCCGTGCGCGAACAGGGCGTCCGCCGCCGCGCAGATCGTGCCCGCCGTGTCGATCATGTCGTCGACCAGGACACAGACCCGGCCCTCCACGTCACCGACGACCTCGTGCACCGTGACCTGGTTCGCGACGTCCTTGTCGCGCCGCTTGTGCACGATCGCCAGCGGCGCGCCCAGCCGGTCGCACCACCGGTCCGCGACCCGCACCCGGCCCGCGTCCGGAGAGACGATCGTCAGCTTCGTACGGTCCACCTTCGTGCCCACGTAGTCCGCCAGGATCGGCAGCGCGAACAGATGGTCCACCGGGCCGTCGAAGAAACCCTGGATCTGGTCGGTGTGCAGATCCACGGTCAGGATCCGGTCCGCACCTGACGTCTTGAGCAGATCCGCGATCAGCCGCGCCGAGATGGGCTCGCGCCCGCGGTGCTTCTTGTCCTGCCGCGCGTATCCGTAGAACGGCATGATCACCGTGATGGAACGGGCCGAGGCCCGCTTCAACGCGTCGATCATGATGAGCGTTTCCATGATCCACTTGTTGATCGGAGCCGTGTGGCTCTGAATAAGGAAGCAGTCCGCTCCACGCGCGGACTCCTCGTACCGCACATAGATCTCACCGTTCGCGAAGTCGAACGCCTTCGTCGGAACGATCCCGATCCCGAGCTGTTGCGCGACCTCTTCGGCCAGTTCGGGGTGGGCGCGGCCGGTAAAGAACATCAGCTTCTTCTCGCCGGTCGTCTTGATCCCGGTCACAGCACAGACTCCTCAGACGTCTCGGATGCCGCTGCACCCGCATGGACCAGAACCGGTACCTGCGAGCCAGCCGAATCGTGCAGATATACCGTACGCGAGAGCGAGCGGCCGGGTCCTGGCCAGGCCCTCGTCAGACGCTGTTCTCCGGCTGTCCGCCTGCCGCCTGGGCCGCCTCCGCGGCGGCCGAACCGGGACGCTTCCGAGCCACCCAACCCTCGATATTCCTTTGCTGGCCACGGGCCACGGCCAACGAACCGGCCGGTACGTCCTTCGTGATCACCGACCCGGCCGCCGTGTAGACACCGTCCCCGACCGTGACGGGCGCCACAAACATATTGTCGGACCCCGTTCGGCAATGCGACCCGATCGTCGTGTGGTACTTACTCACACCGTCGTAGTTCACGAACACACTCGCCGCGCCGATATTCGTGAAATCACCGATCGTCGCATCCCCCACATACGACAGATGCGGCACCTTCGACCCCTCGCCCACCGTCGCGTTCTTCATCTCCACATACGTGCCCGCCTTCGCACGCACACCCAGCCGCGTGCCCGGCCGCAGATACGCGAACGGACCCACCAGCGCCTCGTCCCCCACCACGGCGCCATCCGCGACCGTGTTGTCCACCCGCGCCCCCGCACCCACCGACGTGTCATGCAGCCGCGAGTTCGGACCCACCTCCGCGCCCTCACCCAGATGCGTCGACCCCGACAGCTGCGTGTTCGGATGCACCAGCGAGTCCGGCTCGAACGTCACCGTCACATCGAGCTGCACGGACGCCGGATCCACCACCGTCACGCCCGCCAGCATCGCCGCTTCCAGCAAACGCCGGTTCATCAGAGTCCGCGCCTCGGCCAGCTGCACCCGGTTGTTGATCCCCAGGATCTCCCGGAAGTCCCCCGCCACCGAAGCACCCACCCGGTGGCCCGACTCCCGCAGGATCCCCAGCACATCCGTCAGGTACTCCTCACCCTGACTGTTGTCCGTGCGGACCTTGCCCAGCGCGTCCGCCAGCAGCACCCCGTCGAACGCGAACACCCCCGAGTTGATCTCCCGGATCGCCCGCTGCGCGTCACTCGCGTCCTTGTGCTCCACGATCGCCGTCACCGCGCCGCTCGCGCCGTCCCGCACGATCCGGCCGTAGCCCGTCGAATCCGGGACCTCCGCCGTCAGCACCGTCACCGCGTTGCGGTCCTTCTCGTGCGACGCCACCAGCGCCGCCAGCGTCCCCGCCGACAGCAGCGGGGTGTCGCCGGTCAGCACCACCACCGTCCCGTCCGGCGTCGAGCCCAGCTCCGCAAGCGCGGTCCGCACCGCGTGCCCCGTACCGTTCTGCTCCGCCTGGAACGCCGTCCGCACACCCTCGAACGCATCTGTCACATGCGCCTCGACCCGCTCCCGCGCGTGCCCCACGACCACGACGAGCTCCTGCGGATCGAGCTCGCGGGAGGCGGCCACGACATGGCCCACGAGCGACCGCCCGCAGATCTCGTGCAGGACCTTCGGTGTCCTCGACTTCATACGCGTGCCTTCCCCCGCTGCGAGGACGACGACGGCGGCCGGGCGATTGGCGCTCACGGATTGGCCCTTCGGCTGATCAGGTGCTGGGACGTTCGCAGCTTAGCCGGAGGGGTCAGGCGGGAAAACGCGATCGGGCCCCGACCGCTGAGCGGTCAGGACCCGAACGAGAAGCTCCCCTGCCAGGACTCGAACCTGGAACAAGTTATCCAAAGTAACCCGTGTTGCCTATTACACCACAGGGGATGGCATAAGCCACCAAATCGGACACTCTCTCAGTCCGCCACGGTGACGCCCCTAACTATGCCGTACCACCAGCCCTCGATGCGACGGTAAAGGTCGGCGCTCTGCTGCACCACGACGACGAGGCAGCCTCGGTAGCTCCCGCCCACATTCTTCCGGACGGTCTTCGGATTGTGCTTCTTGAGCGTGGCCGGCTGAAACGCCGACGGATCCGTCCGCGCGAGCCCGGCCCAGTGCCGCTCCGCCCCCTCCACGTCCGCGGACTCGTGGATGGAGACCCGGAACCTCAGGTGTTCGCGCTCGACGCCCAACAGGTCGAGCCAGGCGAGGTAGAGGGTGATGACCTCGGGGTCGCTGTTGATGAAGACCGCGCGCTCCCGGCGGGCGTAGGTCTTGTCCTTCGAGCCCTCCGCCCAGTAGAGGGCCACGCCCACCATGAAGAGCTCCCGGTCGGTCAGCCGGCCGATCTCGGCCGTCGCGGCCGCCTTCGTCCGCTGCCGCTCCTCGTCCCGGACCGCCAGTTCGTGGTCCCAGCGTTTGCGTGCGGCCAGCGCCGCTTGTTCCTTGGCGTCGCGGCGCTCCGGTTTGGGGAGGTCGCGGACCCAGAGGGATATGGAGCTCTTCGAGCAGCCCAGCTCCAGCTGGATCCGGTCGTAGGTAAGGCCTTGGAGGCGTAGTTCGCGCGCCTTCTCCCGCAGGTCGTCCTTGGCGTTGGGGCGGCGGGTCCAGGCGGGGGCGGGTTCGCCGTCGAGCAGGCGGTTGAGGAGGTCGTTGTTGCTGATGTGGACGCGGTCGCGGATCTGGCGGCGGCTGAGTCCCGCCTGTCTGAGGGCGACGACCTGGGCCCGCAAACCCTCGAAGTCGCCGTATGTGCTGTTCAGTGGTGTCATGTCGCGATCTTCTGGCGGAATCTTCGGGTTCGGTGATGCCGCCGCAGTGGTTCACCAGTTCGTGTGAGAGGAGGCGCGTTCTATCGAACGTGTGACCTGCTCCATACCGGCCGGTCACCGGAAAATGGGGTGCGGCCACCTTTAGGCTGGGACGTATGACCACGACGGGGGAGCACCGGGACGCCGCGGGAGGGACCACCCGCGGCTACTGGTGGTGGGGGCGGCGGCGCAGTGTCGTTCTCGATGTCGGGCTGGCGCTGGTGTCGGCCCTGGAGTGCGGGTTCGAGGGGGTCAGGTTCGCGGGGACCTCTTCTCTGCCGGTCGCGCTGGGTGTGATCTTCGGATTGCTGGCGGGGTCGGTGGTGCTGGTGCGCCGGCGGTGGCCGTACGCGGTGGTGCTGGTGGCGGTGGCGGTGACGCCGGCGCAGATGGGGTTCGTGCTGGGTCTTGTGGGCCTGTACGCGCTGGCCTCGTCGGGGGCTCCGCGCCGGATCATCGCGGCGCTGACAGGGATGTCGTTCGCGGCGACGTTCATCGTGACGTACGTGTGGACGCGGCAGGACCTGAGCGATCCGGCGCTGCACACGCACGCCTGGTACATGCTCCTGCTGGCGGTGCTGGTGTCGGTGGGGCTGACGGCGCCGCCGGTGCTGCTGGGTATGTACGTGGGGGCGCGGCGGCGGTTGATGGAGAGCCTGCGGGAGCGTGCGGACAGCCTGGAGCAGGAGTTGTCGCTGCTGGCGGACCGTGCGGAGCAGCGGGCGGAGTGGGCGCGCACGGAGGAGCGGACGCGGATCGCGCGGGAGATGCACGACGTGGTGGCGCACCGGGTGAGTCTGATGGTGGTGCACGCGGCGGCGTTGCAGGCGGTGGCGTTGAAGGATCCGCCGAAGGCGGTGAAGAACGCCGCGCTGGTGGGGGACATGGGCCGGCAGGCGTTGACGGAACTGCGGGAGATGCTGGGGGTGCTGCGGACGGGGGAGGCCGCGGCGGCCCGTAAGGCAAAGGGCGCGGTGTCGCCTGTGGGCGGCGGTCCGGCGGGCGGGGGCGCGGCGGTGCCGTTGGCGGCGGTGGGGGTGGCGGCGGCCGCGGCGGCTGCCGCGGCGGCCGAGGACGGTCCGTGTCTGGAGGACATCGAGGGCCTGGTGGGGCAGTCGCGGGATGCGGGCATGGTGGTGGATCTGATGGTGCAGGGGGATGCGCGGCCGTATGCGCCGGAGGTGGAGCAGACGGCGTACCGGGTGGTGCAGGAGGCGTTGACGAACGTCCACAAGCACGCGGCGGGCGCGCGGGTGACCGTGCGGATCGCGTACCGGGGTCGTGAGGTCGCGATGCAGGTGGAGAACGGCCCTTCGGACGGTGCGGCGGCGGACGCGGGTCTGCCGTCGGGCGGCAACGGCCTGGTGGGGATGCGGGAGCGGGTGACGGCGCTGGGCGGGGTGTTCGTGTCGGGTGTGACGGACGCGGGCGGTTTCCGGGTGTCGGCGGTACTGCCGGACGCGGTGTCACGGAGCGCGGAGGCTGCGGTGCGGTCGGCTTAGACAGTGTCCTATGTGGGAGCGTCTCGTTGAGCTGAACATGGGGCGAGGTACGTGGAGTTGGATTGTTCCGGATGGTTTGTGGGAGATCGCGGAGCCATTGATCCCGCCGTCGAGGGTGCGGCCGCAGGGCGGCGGGACGCAGGACACGCCTGATGAGACGCTGTTCGCGGCGATCATCTACGTCCTGGTCAGTGGCTGTGCCTGGCGGGCCCTGCCACCCTGTTTCGGCATTTCGAAGTCCACCGCGCATCGCCGGTTCCTGATCTGGTCGAGAGCCGGGGTGTGGGGCCGGCTCCACGAGGCCGTGCTGGATCGGATCGACGAGTGCGGACTGCTCGACCTCACACGCACTGTCCTCGACTCCGCCCACGTACGGGCTAAAAAGGGGGCGAACTCACAGGTCCGAGCCCCGTGGACCGAGGCAAGCCGGGCTCCAAGATGCACGTCTTGTCGGACGCGAACGGGCTGCCCCTCGTCGTCGGCGTCTCCGCAGGCAACACCCCTGACAGCCAGGGCCTGAAGGCGATGGTCGCCGGTCTCCAAACGAGACACGACCCCGAAAACGGCTGGCACTACAAACCCCGCAAGCTCCACGCCGACAAGGCGTACGACCAGCGCGACCTGCGACGATGGCTCCGCGGCAAACGCATCGGCGTCCGCATCGCCCGCAAAGGAATCGAGTCCAGCGAACGATTAGGCCGACGACGATGGGTCATCGAGCGGACCATGTCCTGGCTGACCGGCTACCGCAGACTCAACCACCGCTACGAACGTCATCCCCGCAACTACTTGGCCTTCCTCGGCCTCGCCGCCGCCCTCTGCTGCTACAAACGACTCATTCGGCTCACCACATAGGACACTGTCTTAGCGGGGCGCTTTCGCCCTCGGTCGGGCGGGGGCCGTGATGGTGTTCCGGGCGCGGGGTCTTTTCCTGTCCGGGAGCCGTGGGTCTCACTCGTTTCTCGCGCGGGGGCCGTACGCGGTGTCCTCGGCTGCCGGGGAACGGGTGCCCTCGACTGTCCGGGGAGGGTGCTTCCGGCGTGTCCCGGAACCGGGCGCCGTACCCGTCCTGGAGCGGCGGCTCGTACGCCTCGCGGAGGGCGGCGGCCCGTGCGTGTGCGGGAGGCGGCGCGTCGTACGCGTCCCGGTGGCCGTCGCCCCCGGCCGCCGGCCGGGTCAGTCCGTGGCCGGGGTGAGGCGTGCGGGGTCGAGGCCGGTGAGCAGGGTGCCGAGTGCGGTGTCGAAGTCGGCTCCGAGGTACCAGTCGCCGGTGTGGTCGACGCTGTAGACGCGGCCGTCGCGGTCGATGGCGAGAACGGCCTGGCCGTCGCCCTCCTGGCCGAGCGGGCTGATCTCGGTGTCGAGGGAGCGGCCGAGGTCGGAGAGCGTACGGGCGAGGTGGATGCCCGCGAGCGGGTCGACGAGGAGGGACGCAGGGGCGATCTGCCGGCCGGGGCCGAGGGGCGCGATGCGGAGGTTGCCGAATTCGGCCCAGGCCTCGACGGCGGCGGGGAAGACGCGGTGCCGGTGGCCGGCGGGGGTGACGTAGGTGCTGACGGCGTCGGCCCATTCCTCGGCCTGCTTGATGTCCCAGCGTCCCGGCTGCCAGCCGGCCTCGCGCAGGGCGGCGTCGACGGGGACGGGGAAGCGGGTGGTGGAGAGGTCGGGCATGGGTTGGTCAGCCGTTCTGCTTCGGGTTCGCCGGTCGTCGTCCTGACGGCGGTGCCGTGTCTGCGCGGGGACACGGCGTGGGTGGTGCGTGGCTGCGGGCGCGCGCCGCTCGGGTCAGCCGGCCGTGGCGTGTTCCGAGGGGTCCAGCGGGCGTACGCCGAAGTGCGACAGGAGCGGGGCGCAGGACCGGCACGGCGGCGCGTAGGTGCCGTGCAGCGGGTCCCCGTCCTCGCGGATGCGGCGCGCGGTGAGTTTCGCGTGCTTGAGGGAGCGTCTGGCTTCCCCGGCGGTGAGGGGTTTCTTGCGGGCGCGTTTGGAGCGGCCCGCCTCGGTGCCGGTGAGGTGGCGCGAGAGCAGGATCGCTTCGGGGCAGCGTCCGGTGAACCGTTCCCGCTGTGCGGTGGCGAGCGTGTCGAGGAAGTCCTGGACGAGCGGGTGCAGCTGGGGCGGCTGGTCGGCCTTGCCCGCGGTGCAGGTGAGGGTCTCGCCGCGGACGGAGAGCGCGGCGGCGACCGCGGGCAGGATGCCGTCGCGGCGGTGGCCGGGCCGGGGCGGCAGGTGCGGTTCGGTGCTGCTCCAGCCCAGCCGGGGGTCGCCCTGCGCTCCGGCGCGGCTGCCGGGCCCGCCCGGAGCGCGCCCCGCCGTCGGGTGCCCGGGGTGCGGCGCGGCGCCGGCCGGCCCGGCTGCCCCGCTCTGCCGGGGGCCGTGCGGGCCGTGCTGTGCCCCTGGGCCCTGAGTGCCCGGCACTTCGTCGTGCGTGTCTGTCGTTGGTGCGGTGCGCAATGTTCCGTGTCCCCTCCGGTGCCCGCGTGCGTCGTGTGCGGGCTCACGTCCCCCGGTTCGCGGGAACAGCCTGCCAAATGCGGGCGGTGATCGGGTAGCGGGGGCGAAGATCGTGGCGTGCCGTGGGCATACGGTCACGTGGTTGTGACGGTTGGTGAGCGGCGCGGAGGTTTCGTACGGGCACGTCGGATCCGTGCCGTCGGCGGGGCGCCTGAGCGGGTCGGCCGTCCCGGTTCGGCCCCCGGCGCCACCGCATAGGCTGTGCGGAACAGCCAGCTTCAGCAGGGGGCAACCGCCATGACGACAGGTCGGCTCGGGCAGCAAGCCGCGCCACCGAACGCGGCGTACGCCGGGCAGGTCGTGCGATTCCCGGACCCGGTGCGGGCCGCTCGCCATCCGGTGGGTGTGCGCGTGGACGGGGACGGCTATCCGGACTTCACGCCCTACGCGCGCGCCGCGGCGGAGATAGCGGAGCCCCCGGCGGGTTTCGGTGTCGACGAACTGCGCCTGACGGACTACCTGTCGGCGAACGCGGCGCTGAGCGCGGCGGGGCACGAGTTGTGGGACACGATCCCCGCGGTGGCGACGCCGCACGGCTGGACGTGGCACCACGAGGTGCGCTCGCGCCGGCTGGTGCTCGTACCGGTGGAGGTGAAGGCGCTGCTGCGGCACCACGGGGGTCTCGCGACGGCGCCGGTGGACCACACGAAGCGGGGGACGCGGCCGTTGCAGGAGACGCGGCCCGCGCACTTCGGGCTGCCGAAGGCCGGTACCGCGGTGGCGGAACCGCTGGTGGCGGCGGCCGAGGAGGACCTCGGCTACCGGCTGCCCGCCGCGTACCGCTCGTTCCTGAAGGCGGCGGGCGGCTGTGCGCCGGTGGGTGCCGCGCTGGACGCGGAGTTGGGCCTGCTGGTGGACCAGCCGTTCTTCACGGTGCGGGACGAGGCGGCCGTCAACGACCTCGTCTATGTGAACAAGTGCCTGCGGGACCACCTGACGAAGGACTTCCTCGGGGTCGCGTTCGTGCAGGGCGGCCTGCTGGCGGTCAAGGTGCGCGGTGAGCAGCCGGGTTCGGTGTGGTTCTGCGCGTACGACGACGCCCGGGACCAGGACGGCTGGTCGGTCCGGGAGCGGGTGGAGCGGCTGCTGCTTCCGTGCGGCGACGATTTCGACGCGTTCCTGCTGCGGCTGGCGGGCAACCCGCCGGAGCTGGCGACGGTGGCGAACCTGATGGTGGACGGCGGCTTCGCGCGCGCCGTCCCGGTGGAGGGGTGAGCGGGCGATGGTGACGTTCGCGCAGGCGCAGGAGCGCGCGGAGGAATGGGTCAACGGTGAGGTGCCCGCCTACCAGCACCGGGCGGTGCGGGTACGGGAGTTCGGCCTCGGCTTCGTGGTGTGGTCGGAGGACCGCGAGGGCGGGCCGGTCGTCGAGGGCGGCCGGCAGCGCCTGGTGATCGCGCGGGACAGCGGCGACGTGACGCTGTGGCCGGGCATCGCGGTGGGTGAGGTGATCCGCCGCTTCGAGGAGGAGTACGGGGCGCAGGCGGCGGTGCGGCCCGCACCGGAGCCGCCGGCGCGGATCGACCTGAACCAGACGTCGTTCCTGCTGACGCCGCCGGAGTGGCTCCAGGACGCGGCGGACAAGCTGGGTATCCCGGACCGCCGGGGCGAGGCCCGGGCGGCGAGTGGGCCGTCCGCGGGGGAGCCGGCCGACGGGGTGGCGCGGCGCGGCTCGGGTGTCGCTCCGCCCGACGCACCGGCCTTCCCTCCGGTTCCGGAGCCGGACTTCGGTCCGGTTCCGTCCACAGGTCCTGGCGCGGGTCCGGTTCCGTCCACGGGGGCCGGCTCCGGTCCGGCCGCGGGTCCGGTTCCGGTCGGGGGCGGCGCGGCCACCACGGGTTCCGGGGCGTGGGCCGGTACCGACACCAACGCGGCGTCGGACAGCGATTCGGTGCCGTTGCCCGCGACCGTGTTCGCGCCGCCCCTGTCCGGGGCGGACGACGGGAGCGGTGCGCCGGCCGACGCGCCGACCGCGCTGCTGGACGGCGGCAGCCAGCTGCCGCCGACGGCGGTGGCGCCCAGCGTGCCGCCCGTGTCCGCCGGAGCGTCCGCCGCGCCGGTGAGCGGGCAGGGCCCGGGGAACGGGCCGAATCCCCCCGTCCCCGGACCGCCCGGACCGCCCGGACCGCAGGGCGCGCCGCCCGCACTGCCCGACGACCCGTCGGCGAGCGACATAGCGCACGCGCCCACCAGCAAGGCCACCCCGCCGCCGCGGCGCGGCGGTGTGCCCACCACCCCGCCGCCGCCCGGTGTGCCGGGCACGCCGGGCGGGTACGTGGCGACGCAGTTCGTCGCGTCGCTCGACGGTCCGCCGCAGCCGCCGGGACCGCCCGGACCGCCGGGACCGCCGAGTGCGCCGGGCGTTCCCGGCACGCCCGGCGCGCACCACGCGGCCACCGTGTTCGCCGACCCGCAGGCGCTCGGCGGGCCGCCACCGCCGCCCGCCCCGCCCGGTGTCCCGGGCGTGCAGGGGCAGATGGCGGGGCAGATGCCCGGCGTCCAGGGCGGCGCCGCAGGCTCCGTGCCGGGGCCCGTCCCGCAGGCGGGGCAGATCCCGCCGCCGGCCTACGGCTACCCACCGGCTCCGGCCGCTGTGCCGACCGTCGGGCCCGGCTACCAGGCCGTCCTGCGCTACCGCGCGCCGGACGGTTCCGAGGCGCAGCTGATCCGGCGTTCCGCGCCGGGCACCCCGCACCCGGAGTGGCAGATCCTGCACGAGCTGCGCGCTCTGAACGTGCCGCCGCAGCAGGTGCTCGAACTCCACACGGAGCTGGAGTCGTGCGAACTGCCCGGCGCCTACTGCGCGCGGATGATCCGCGAGATGTGGCCGCAGGTACGGATCACCAGCGTCGCCCCGTACGGGCAGGACCATGCGAGCCGTCAGCAGGGCATGCAGCATCTGCTGACGCACCAGGGCGAGTTGCACCAGGTCGCGGACGGTCCGGCGCGGCCCGCGCCGGTGCGCGCGCCGCTGCCCCAGGTGCCTGCCGCGCCGGCCGTCCCGCCGGAGGCGATCCAGCAGGAGATGCTGGGCGCCTTCGGGCCGCAGGGACTGTGCCGTTACGACCAGCAGGCGGTGTCGCGGCAGGGCGTGCCGGAGGTCGTCGCGCAGACGCTCGTCTGG
The DNA here is from genome assembly GCF_036250695.1 of Streptomyces sp. NBC_01497. Classification (NCBI taxonomy): domain Bacteria; kingdom Bacillati; phylum Actinomycetota; class Actinomycetes; order Kitasatosporales; family Streptomycetaceae; genus Streptomyces; species Streptomyces sp. NBC_01497. The sequence continues at coordinate 5,056,960 of NZ_CP109427.1, forward strand.
GCGGGCCTGCCGGCCGACTTCGGCCCGTTCTTCTGGGCGCAGCCCGCGCAGCCGGTCATTCCGACGCTGGCGGAGGTGGCGGCGCAGCGGCAGGTGGCGGCGGCGTCCGACGCCTCGTCGTACCTGGTGGTGGGCACGGACTTCGGCCGGGCGCTGTGCGTCCAGTACGGCACGGCGCACATCATGGCCGTACCGGTGGAGGCGGGGCCCGGCGGCGCCCCGGGGGCTCCGCAGTTCGTGAACTCCAGCCTGCCGCAGTTCGCGCGGTGCATGGCGATGCTCGGCAGGATGTGGCGGCTGCGGTTCGGCCTGACGCCCGAGCAGGCGGGGCGCTGGACGGTCGACTTCCAGGCGCAGTTGGCGGCTCTCGACCCGGCGGCGCTGTCCTCGCCGGAGAGCTGGTGGTCGGTGCTGCTGGAACAGATGTGGGACGGGCTCCTCTAGGCCGTGTCCGCTGGGCGGCGCCGCACGCGGTGGCGTCGGGGAGGCGCACGCGTCGTCCGTCGCGGCACGCACGCCCCGGCGAGGGCCCCGCGCGCCCCGGCGAGGGCGGCGGACCGCCGGGCGGCGCGCACAGCGCCTCTCGGCGGGCGGGGCGCCGACGACGGGGGCGCCCTTCGCCGCGCCGGGGCTCGCTGCCGTCCTGCACCGCCTCGAACGGGCGGCCTGACAGGGCGGCCTGACAGGGCGGCCTGACCGGGCGCCCTGACCGGGCGTCGGCGCCGCCCGGAAGGCAACGGCGTGAGGATGCGATTGCCTTTTCATGATCGTTCGTTGAGCTGGGCATGGAGACTCCTGCGGCGGCTGCCGCGTGCCGGGACCGTGCGACCCCTCGGGTGAACGGCGCGGGGATCAGGCGCGGAACGGGTACGGTCGCGCTCGTGCTCGTCGCGCCCACCGGCCTCGTCGGAGCGGCCCGGGCCGCTCTGCCCCCGGCGAGGCCGGCCACCGCAGGGCCGTGGACGTCGACCGGCGGGCGGACGGTACGGCCACCCGGTTGCACATCGCGCTCGACCCGGAGGCCGACGGCTCCGCACCCACGTTGACCACCGCCCAGCGCCACGAACTCGCGGCGATCGGCGCCGAGAACGGGAGGGGCGCCGCCGCCGGCAAGGCGAAGGGGCCCGCGACACTGCGCTGCGACAAGAACCCGCACTGGAGCGACGCCAGAGGCCGGCTCGACAAGCGGTTCAACTGCCACCACTCCACCGTGAACTGGGGTTACCGGATCTCCGCCGGGCTGCGGTCGGTCATCACGGGCCGCGTGGCGGAACGGGGGACGTCGTGGTGGAAGAACGGCAGGCACATGCCCAAGAACGCACCGCACACGGTGGCGAGGAACTACCACTTCCACGGCACCTTCGAGCCGGTCGGGCACGGCAGCCACGTACAGTCGCAGGACTACATGACGTTCCGTGTCACCATCGGCGGACGGACCGGTACCGGCACCCTGACGTGGACCAGCAACGTCAAGACGAAGAAGTAGTCAGCCATGCGTCTCTCCCGTGACATCGCCCGGGCCTGGGCCGAGGCGATCCTCGCGCAGCTCGGCGCGCCGGCCGGGCACACCCTGACCGTGACCGGCCGGGGCTTCTCCGCCGGTGCCGGTGCCGTGGCTTCCACGGACGCGGACGCGGACGCGGGCCCGGACGCGGGCGCGGGCGCGCAGGACAGCGGGCCCGGGGCCGGGCCCGGGGGCGCCTTCGCTTCCTCGCTGCGCGTCACCCCGGACGACGGGCGCCCGTCGGGCGGCGATGTCGCCGGGGCCGCGCCGGGTGCCGCCGCCGACGGCGATGCCGAGGGCGATGCCGAGGGCGTGCTGGTCACGCTCGCCTTCGCCGACGGCTCCTCGGCCTCCGTCCACTTCGAGGAGCCCCTGCCCGAGGCCGAAGCCGTCACGCTGCTGGCCGACCAGCTCCAGGACGCGGTCCTGGAGGAGACGGGCGGCGCACCCCGTCCTGTGTGTCCCGGCCACGGTCATCCGGCCGTGGCGGAGGTCGTCGACCAGGTCGCCTGCTGGACCTGCCCCTCCGGTGGCCCGAGGTGGCCGGTCCTCACCGCTTCCTGAACCGGCCGGTCGGGCTCGCGGGCCCGGTCGCGGCGGCTGCGGCTCCGTCGCCCCTGGGCGGGTGAGGTCAGGCGCCGCCGCTCTCGTCGTCGGCGAGGACGGCGGACCGGCGGGGCGCGACGAAGACCATGACGAGCAGCGACGCGGCGGCGGCGCACGCGGCGAACAGGAACACGTGCCCGGTGGCCGCGTCCACGGCCCGCCGCAGGTAGTCGGCGCCGGCGGCGGTCAGGTGTCCGGGGTCGTCGAGGGCCTGCGAGACGGAGTTGAGGTCGGTGGGCAGGCCGGGTGCCGGCGCGTGCGCGAGCCGGGACGTGAGCACGCTGTTGGCGATCGCGCCGAGGAACGCGGCGCCGACGCTCTGCCCGATCTGCCGGCAGAAGAGGATCGACGCCGTCGCCGTGCCGCGTTCGGCCCAGCTGACGGACGACTGGACGCTGATGATCTGCGGCAGTTGGAACAGGCCGAGGCCGCTGCCGAGCAGCAGCAGGACGAGGACGGGCTGCCAGGGCGAGCCGGGGAACGGCAGGAACGGGAACATCAGCAGCGCGGCCAGTGCCATGGACATGCCGATCAGGCCGCTGCCTCGGAACCCGACGCGCGTGTAGACGCGGCTGGACAGGGCGCCCGCTATGGGCCACGCGAGGCTCATCGAGGACAGGACGAAGCCGGCCGCTATCGGGCCGAGTCCGAGCACCGACTGCGCGTACGTGGGCACGAACACCGTCGGCGTGACCATCAGCAGGCCGAGCGCGCCGAGCGCGAGGTTGACGGAGACGATCGAGCGCCGCCGCCAGACCCATCCCGGGATGATCGGTTCCGCCGCGCGCCGTTCGATCGCGATCGTCGCGCCCGCGAGGGCGAGGGAACCGCCGAAGAAGCCGAGACTCGGCGCGGACAGCCACGGCCAGGCGACGCCGCCCTGCACGAGCGCGGCGAGCAGCAGGCTTCCGGTGGCGAAGATGCCGACGGCGCCCGCCCAGTCGATACGGGCGAGGGCGCGGCCCGGGTGCGTGGTGCGCGCGACGGACGGCTCGTGCAGGTGCCGGACGATGAGGGCGAGGGCCAGGACGCCGATCGGCAGGTTGACGAGGAAGATCCAGCGCCAGTCCACGTAACCGGCGAACAGGCCGCCGACGGTGGGGCCCGCGACGGACGAGGTCGCCCAGACCGTCGACAGTTTGGCCTGGATCTTGGGCCGGTCCTTGAGCGAGTACACGTCGGCGGCGACCGTCTGCACGGTGCCCGTGAGCGCGCCGCCGCCGAGGCCCTGGATCACGCGGAACGCGATGAGGGACGGCATGTTCCAGGCGGTGGCGCACAGCAGGGAGCCGAGCAGGAACAGGGCGATGCCCGCGAGGAGGACAGGCTTGCGGCCGAAGGTGTCGGACAGCTTGCCGTAGACGGGGAGGGTGACGGTGACCGCGAGCAGGTAGCCGGAGAACAGCCAGGAGAAGAGCGGGAATCCGCCGAGGTCGCCGACGATCTGCGGAACGGCGGTGGAGACGATGGTGCTGTCGAGTGCGGCGAGCGCCGTCGACACCATCAGCGCGGCGACGAGCCAGCCACGGCCCTTGGGGGTGGGGACGGCTCCGCCCCGGTCACGGGCGGTCACGGCACGCGCCGCGCGAGCGGGGCCGCCGCCCGGGGCCGTCGCGGGGGTGGATCCCACGGCGGACCCGATGCCGGAGGCGCTGCCTGAACCGCCCCCGGCCGCCGGGCCGTTCCCGCGTGCGGATCCGGCCCCGGAAGCGTTTCCGTTCCTGTTCCCGGTCCTTGCCCCGGCCCCGGCCCCGGCTCCGCCTCCGGTCGCTGAACGGTTCGCGCGCCGTGCGGGTTCGTCGGTGTCGGTCTCGGTGTCGTCGTCGCGGGCTGGGTCGGTCTCCCCGTTCACCGGTGGTGTTCCCCTCGTAGGCCATGCCGCCGTGCGCGGCGCTGTGCCGTCGCTCGTACGACGGCGTGTGCCCCGCCGACCGTGCCGTGCCGCGGTCAGCGGCCGTCGCGGGCGTCCCGCTGCTGCCCGTACGCGGCTGCCGTGCCCGACTTCCGGCGCGGCGCCCGTCACCCGAGGGCGGTGTGGTGCCGCCCCTCAGCCTCTCACCCCCCGCTCACCTGCGGGAGAGCGCCTCCCTCCACCTCAGGGCTCAACCTGCGGGTGGACTCCCCCTAGGGGGCCCTCCTCACTGATACCCAGGGCCCGTTCGTCCCGCTGGAGGAGGTGGGGACGCGGGGGTGGTCCTTAGCTTGTTCTTAAGGGTCCGACCGTACGGGCCCGGTGCCCGCCGCTCCTGCGCGCGGCGGGCCGGGGGCGGGGGCCCCAGCGCCGGGGGTGGGGAAAACCCCAGCACAAGACTGCGCTGGGCACCAGCGCGCCGGGGCCCCCGTGAACGGAAGACTTGCGTCAGCCGAAGCACCACCGACATAGGAGACATACCGTGACCACTGCTGTCAGCACACCCAGGCACGGGGGTACTGGAGGGCGTACGGCAGTCGCGGCGCGAGCGCGACAGGTCGTCAAGGCGTACGGGGCGGGGGAGACCCGCGTCGTCGCGCTCGACCACGTCGATGTGGACATCGCGAAGGGGCAGTTCACCGCGATCATGGGGCCCTCGGGGTCCGGCAAGTCGACGCTGATGCACTGCCTCGCGGGCCTGGACACGGTGACGTCGGGGGAGATCTTCCTGGACGACACGGAGATCACCCGGCTCAAGGACAAGCACCTCACGCAGTTGCGCAGGGACCGGATCGGCTTCATCTTCCAGGCGTTCAACCTGCTGCCGACGCTGAACGCGATCGAGAACATCACGCTGCCGATGGACATCGCGGGTCGCCGGCCCGACCAGGATTGGCTGCGGCGGGTGGTGGAGACGGTGGGCCTCGGCGACCGCCTCAAGCACCGGCCGACGCAGTTGTCCGGCGGACAGCAGCAACGCGTCGCGGTGGCCCGGGCCCTGGCGGCCCGGCCCGAGATCATCTTCGGTGACGAGCCGACGGGCAACCTCGACTCGCGGGCGGGCGCAGAGGTCCTGGGCTTCCTGCGCACGTCCGTCGACGAGCTGGGCCAGACCATCGTGATGGTGACGCACGACCCGGTGGCCGCCTCCTACGCGGACCGGGTGGTGTATCTCGCGGACGGCAGGATCGTCGACGAGATGTACCGGCCGACGGCCGACTCGGTGCTCGACCGGATGAAGCACTTCGAGGCGCGGGGGCGTACGTCGTGACCATCTTCAAGACCTCCCTGCGCAACTTCCTCGCGCACAAGGGCCGGATGGCTCTGTCGGCGATCGCGGTCCTGCTGTCGGTGGCGTTCGTCTCGGGCACGCTCGTGTTCACCGACACGATGGACACCACCTTCGACAAGCTCTTCGCGGTGACGGCGTCGGACGTGACCGTCGCTCCGAAGACCCCCGGGGCCGGGTCGGGCGGGTCCACCGGGAAGCCGGACTCGCTGCCGGCCGCGACCATGGCGCGGATAGCGAAGGTGCCGGGCGTGCGCTCCGTCGAGGGCGGCGTGTCCAGCCAGTCCGTCACCGTCGTCGACGGGCGCGACAAGAACGTCGGCGCGACGAGCGGCGCCCCGACCATCGCGGGCAACTGGACCTCGGGCGACGCGAAGTCGATGGACGTGACCTCGGGCCACCGGCCCACGCGCGCCGGCGAGGTGATGGTCGACGCGGACACCGCGAAGAAGCACCACCTGCGCATCGGCGACACCCTGCGGACCATCACCGGCTCCGGTGACTTCACGGCGCGGATCTCCGGCGTCGCCACCTTCAAGGTGACCAACCCGGGCGCGACCGTCCTCTACTACGACACCGCCACGGCGCAGCGCGAACTCCTCGGCGCGACAGGCCGGTTCACCGCCTTCAACGTGAACGCCGCACAGGGCGTGCCCGACACGCAGGTCAAGCGGGACGTCGAGAAGGCGCTCGCCGGCACCGGCTCGTACACGATCCGGACGCAGAAGGAGTCCGCCGACGCGAACAAGAAGGACATCGGCTCCTTCCTCGACGTGATCAAGTACGCGATGCTCGGGTTCGCCGGGATCGCGTTCCTCGTCGGGATCTTCCTGATCGTCAACACCTTCTCGATGCTGGTCGCCCAGCGCACCCGGGAGATCGGGCTCATGCGGGCGCTGGGCTCCAGCCGCAAGCAGATCAACCGCTCGGTACTGACGGAGGCGGTGCTGCTCGGCGTCGTCGGGTCGGTGACGGGTGTCGCGGCGGGCGTCGGGCTCGCGGTGGCGCTGATGAAGGTGATGGGCGCGGCGGGCATGGACCTGTCCACGCAGGACCTGACCGTCACCTGGCGCACCCCGGTGGTGGGGCTCGCGCTCGGCATCGTGGTCACCGTCGTCGCCGCGTACATCCCGGCGCGGCGCGGCGGGAAGATCTCGCCGATGGCGGCGCTGCGGGACGCGGGCACCCCCGCCGACGGCCGCGCGGGGCGCATCCGCGGCGGCGTCGGTCTGCTGCTGACGCTCGGCGGCGGTCTCGCGCTGTATGCCGCGACGCAGCAGGGCAAGGCCGGCGAGGCGTCGCCGCTGCTCGGCCTCGGTGTCGTCGCGACGCTCATCGGGTTCGTCGTCATCGGGCCGCTGCTGGCGGGCGGAGTGGTGCGGGCGATCAGCGCGGTCGTGCTGCGGCTGTTCGGACCGGTGGGACGGTTGGCGGAGCGCAACGCCCTGCGCAACCCGCGCCGTACGGGAGCGACCGGCGCGGCGCTGATGATCGGCCTCGCGCTCGTGGCGTGCCTGTCGGTGGTGGGCTCCTCGATGGTCGCCTCCGCGACGGACGAGGTGGACCGCACGGTGGGCGCGGACTTCATCATCCAGTCGCAGACGGGCCAGCCGATCGTGCGGCAGGCGCAGGCCGCGCTCCAGCGGACGCCCGGCCTGGACCACGTCACCCGGTACAAGGACATGGACGCGACGCTCACCACGCCGGACGGGTCGGTGCAAAAGCACGCGCCGCTCGTCGCCGCGGACCCGTCGTACGCATCGGACCTGCGCCGCGACACCACCGAGGGCAGCCTGTCCGCCGCGTACGGCGCGAACGCCATGTCGGTGGGTGCGACGTACGCGAAGGCCCACCACGTGCGGGCCGGGGACACGATGACCGTCGCGTTCACGGGCGGCAGGACCGCGCATCTGAAGGTCGCCGCGGTCACCTCCGACAAGGGCGTCATCGACACGGGCGTGATGTACACGAACATCACGACGGCCGAGCGGTACCTGCCGGCCGACCGCATGCCGGAGAGCCAGATCATGTTCGCCGCGGCGAAGGACGGCCGGGAGAAGCAGGCGTACACGGCGCTCAAGGACGCGATGGCGCCGTACCCGCAGTACTCCGTGCAGGACCAGACCGACTACAAGAAGTCGCTCCAGGACCAGATCGGCCAACTGCTCGACCTGGTCTACGGGCTGCTGGCACTGGCGATCGTCGTCGCGGTGCTGGGCGTCGTGAACACGCTGGCCCTCTCGGTGGTGGAGCGGACCCGCGAGATCGGCCTCATGCGTGCCATCGGCCTCTCGCGGCGCCAGCTGCGCCGCATGATCCGGCTGGAGTCCGTGGTGATCGCCCTGTTCGGCGCACTGATCGGCCTCGGACTCGGGATGGGGTGGGGCACGGCGGCACAGAAACTGCTGGCACTCGAAGGGCTGGGCGTGCTGAGCATCCCGTGGCCCACGATCATCGGGGTCTTCGTGGCCTCGGCCTTCGTCGGCCTGCTGGCGGCCCTCTTCCCGGCGTTCCGGGCGGGACGGATGAACGTCCTGAACGCGATCGCCAGCGAATAGCCCCGCCCCGGGCCGCCCCGCGCGGGCGGCCCGGCACGGGAACCGGCGCCGCCCGACCAGCGGCGCCGGGACACGGGGGGACGTCCGGCCCCGGCACCCGCCCTTCACGGCGGCGGGCCGGGGCCGGACGCGCGGGGGCGCTTCGACGCGGGCGGCGAAGCACAGCGGATCCGTCTCCGCTCGTCCGGGCCGGGGCGCGTGGTCGTCGCGGGGCGTCCGCCGGCCGGCGTCGGCGGGGAGCGGGTGGTGCGACCGGGCCGATGGTCGCCGGCGGTGGGGCGCTCACTGCTCCGGATCGTCGGCGAAGGTCGGCGCCAGCCCCCTCGTCAGGCGCGCGGAGAACTCTGCCTCACGCCCCGCGAACTGCGGGTATTCGGCGGCGAAGTGATGCCATTCCACATAACGCAGAGCCTCGTGCAGATCCGTGCCGAGCAGGTCTTCCCGCCCGGGCGCGGCCTGTTCTCCGCCCAGCCGGAAGACCTCCTGCAGCAGGGAGTTCGGCAGGGCGTGGCGTTCCGCCAGCAGAGCGGCATCGTAGAGGTCCTTGCCCTGCGCGTGCACGTCGTTGACCAGCCACATCACCTTCCAGGCCAGGGACAGCGCGGGGGTGGCCCCGTACAGGTGCCCGCCGGAGGGCAGCTCGATCAGCAGCGGCGGATCGGGCAACGACTCGCCGAAGACGAAGTCCAGTTGTACCCAGCCTCCCGGCGTGTCCGGCGCCGACCAGGGCAGCATCATGCGCCGTCCCGGTACCCGCTCGTAGGTCCAGATGTCCTCGCACACGGCAAGGGACGCGTCGAGGCGTACCCCGTCCGTCCGCTCGGCGGCCTGAGCCTGGGCGGCCTCGGCGACACCCGCGAACAGTGCCGAGGTCCGCTCCTCATCGATGTGCCACGACTCGGGAACCACCACGAAGTCCAGATCACCGGGCTCTCGTGCCTGCTCGCCGAACCACAGGGCAAGCAGCTCGCTGCCGCGCAGGACCAGCGACTCGGCCCATGCGGAGGCAGCCACCCCGTCGCGCACGGCGCACAGCGCTCCCGACCGGGCGCTCTGCCACGCCCGGGTCGCCTCGGGGGAGGGGAAGAGTGGATCTGCGGACCGGAAGGCGTTGGGGAACTGCTTGAGCGCCGGATCGAACACGAGTTCCTGCACGGCTTCTGCGTCCAGTACGCGCAGCAGTGTCCGGGGCACCTCGTCGGGAAGGGAGCTCAGTGCGTTGCCCTGTACGTCGCGGGGGACGACGCCCTCCGCCGCGTCACGTTCCGTGTTCATGTGGACACCAACCATCCTTCGTCGAGTTCCGGACCGGTGTCCACCAGGACGTACTCCCGCTCCACGTCGAGCACCTCGTACCTCCCGAGGTCCGACAGCAGCGCGTGCAGGAGCCGCTCGGCGTGCGGGGCACCGACCCCGTGGCAGCGCTGTGTGACGAAGCGCTCTTCCCGGCCGTCGGGCCGCCGCCTCCGCGCGTTGCACGAGACATGCGCCCCGTGCCGTACGGCCAGGGCCACCAGAGCGTCCCGGTCATACGCCGGATCGAGCAGCAGCTTCACATGGTGCTCGAAGTGCCGCCCGGCGTCCGCGCGACCGGGTATGCGGGCGTCGCCCCGAGGCACCTCGGCAGCCCACGGCGCGCACTCGACCTTGATCCGTGCCACCGCGAATCCGTCGTGGGCGAGCGCGTCCGCTATCTGCCGCACGGCCGAGACCTCCTCCGGACAGGTGGGCCGGCTTCCGCGCAGCGTCAGCATCGGCTGCGAGGCCGTGCGCCCCCGGGCCAGTGCGATGTGGGTGAACTTCACTCCGGCCCGGGCCGCCGCCCAGCGCTCCAGCCTGCGCAACTCGTCCCCCTCGCACAGCACCGTGATGTGGCTCTCGTACACCGGGACAGGATGCACCATCCAGTGTCGAATGAATGTTTGTTTTTGCCGCCGGCGCACGCGGGACCACCGCCGCCCCGTGCCCGCACCCGGCGGACGGAGCCCCCGCCCCGCACCCCCACGACGCCCCCCGCACCACCCCCCGAGCGGCGCCCGCGCACGGACGGGAAGCGCCGTCGTACTCTGGAGCCCCCGGCCCGTGACACGTGTCGGGCCCTTCGCGTTGCCCCCGGACCCGGACGGAAGACCTTCATGAGCCTGCACGGTCTGCTCGATGCCGTTGTGCGCGATCCCGCGCTCGCCCAGGCGGTGAAGGCCGCGGCCGACGGGCGCCGCCCCCATGTCGACCTCGTGGGCCCGCCCGCCGCGCGGCCCTTCGCCGTGGCCGCGCTGGCCCGTGAGGCGAAGCGGACCGTGCTGGCCGTGACGGCGACCGGGCGGGAGGCCGAGGACCTGGCCGCCGCGCTCAGGTCGCTCGTCGACGAGGACACCGTCGTCGAGTTCCCGTCCTGGGAGACCCTGCCGCACGAGCGCCTCTCGCCCCGCTCCGACACCGTGGGCCGCCGGCTCGCCGTGCTGCGCCGGCTCGCGCACCCCGCCGCCGACGACCCGGCGACCGGTCCCGTCTCCATCGTCGTGGCGCCCGTACGGTCCGTACTCCAGCCGCAGGTCAAGGGGCTCGGGGACCTGGAACCCGTGGCGCTGCGCACCGGGCAGAGCATGGATCTGGGCGAGGTGACCGAGGCGCTGGCCGCCGCCGCGTACTCCCGGGTGGAGCTGGTCGAGAGGCGTGGCGAGTTCGCCGTGCGCGGCGGGATCCTGGATGTCTTCCCGCCGACCGAGGAGCACCCGCTGCGGGTGGAGTTCTGGGGCGACGACGTCGAGGAGATCCGTTACTTCAAGGTCGCCGACCAGCGGTCGCTGGAGGTGGCGGAACACGGTCTGTGGGCGCCGCCCTGCCGCGAGCTGCTGCTGACCGCGCAGGTCAGGGAGCGGGCCGCCGTCCTCGCCGAGGCCCACCCCGAGCTCGGTGAACTCCTCGGCAAGATCGCCGAGGGCATCGCCGTCGAGGGCATGGAGTCCCTGGCACCGGTTCTCGTGGACGACATGGAGCTGCTGCTCGACGTCCTTCCCGCCGGGGCCATGACCGTCGTCTGCGACCCCGAGCGGGTACGGACCCGGGCCGCGGACCTCGTCGCGACCAGCCAGGAGTTCCTGCAGGCGTCCTGGGCGGCCACGGCAGGCGGCGGGGAGGCCCCCATCGACGTGGACGCGGCCTCCCTGTGGTCGATCGCCGACGTGCGCGACCGCGCACGCGCGCTGGGCATGATGTGGTGGTCCGTGTCGCCCTTCGCCCTGGACATCCCGGGCGAGGAGGGTGAGGGCGACGACACGCTCGCCCTCGGGATGCACGCCCCGGAGACGTACCGCGGCGACACGGCCCGCGCGCTCGCCGACACCAAGGGCTGGCTCGCCGCGGGCTGGCGCACGGTCTACGTCACCGAGGGGCACGGCACCGCCTCCCGCACGGTGGAGGTGCTGGGAGGCGAGGGCATCGCCGCACGCCTCGACAGCCCCGACCGGGGCGGCCTCACCGAGATCACTCCGTCCGTCGTGCACGTGGCGTGCGGCTCGATCGACTACGGCTTCGTCGACCCGGACCTCAAACTGGCCGTCCTCACCGAGACCGACCTGTCCGGGCAGAAGGCCGCGGGCAAGGACGGCGTGCGGATGCCGACGCGCCGCCGCAAGACCATCGACCCGCTGACCCTGGAGGCCGGCGACTACATCGTGCACGAGCAGCACGGTGTCGGCCGGTACGTGGAGATGGTGCAGCGCACCGTGCAGGGCGCCACCCGCGAGTACCTGCTCGTCGAGTACGCGCCCGCCAAGCGCGGCCAGCCCGGCGACCGGCTGTACATCCCCACCGACCAGCTGGAGCAGGTCACCAAGTACGTCGGCGGCGAGGCGCCCACCCTGCACCGGCTCGGCGGCGCCGACTGGACGAAGACGAAGGCGCGCGCGAAGAAGGCCGTCAAGGAGATCGCCGCCGACCTGATCAAGCTGTACTCGGCGCGGATGGCGGCGCCGGGCCACGCGTTCGGCCAGGACACGCCCTGGCAGCGGGAGCTGGAGGACGCCTTCCCGTACGTGGAGACGCCCGACCAGCTCTCCACCATCGCCGAGGTCAAGGACGACATGGAGAAGACGGTCCCCATGGACCGGCTGGTCTGCGGCGACGTCGGCTACGGCAAGACGGAGATCGCGGTGCGCGCCGCGTTCAAGGCCGTCCAGGACGGCAAGCAGGTCGCCGTCCTCGTCCCGACGACCCTCCTCGTCCAGCAGCACTTCGCGACCTTCAGCGAGCGGTACGGGCAGTTCCCCGTGTCCGTGAAGGCCCTGTCGCGCTTCCAGTCCGACACGGAGGCCAAGGCCACGCTGCAAGGGCTGCGCGAGGGCGCCGTGGACATCGTCATCGGCACGCACCGGCTGTTCTCGTCCGAGACGAAGTTCAAGGACCTGGGCCTCGTCATCGTGGACGAGGAGCAGCGCTTCGGCGTCGAGCACAAGGAGCAGCTGAAGAAGCTGCGCGCCAACGTCGACGTGCTGACGATGTCCGCGACTCCCATCCCCCGCACGTTGGAGATGGCCGTCACCGGCATCCGCGAGATGTCCACCATCACCACCCCGCCCGAGGAGCGGCACCCGGTCCTGACCTTCGTCGGCCCGTACGAGCAGAAGCAGATCGGCGCCGCCATCCGGCGCGAACTGCTGCGTGAGGGCCAGGTCTTCTACATCCACAACCGGGTCGAGTCCATCGACCGGGCGGCGGCGAAGCTCCGTGAGATCGTGCCCGAGGCGCGGATCGCGACGGCGCACGGCCAGATGTCCGAACAGGCCCTGGAACAGGTCGTGGTGGACTTCTGGGAGAAGAAGTTCGACGTGCTGGTGTCCACCACGATCGTCGAGTCCGGCATCGACATCGCCAACGCCAACACCCTGATCGTCGAGCGCGGCGACAACTTCGGCCTCTCGCAACTGCACCAGCTGCGCGGGCGGGTGGGCCGCAGCAGGGAGCGCGGCTACGCCTACTTCCTGTACCCGCCGGAGAAGCCCCTCACGGAGACCGCGCACGAACGCCTCGCGACCATCGCCCAGCACACGGAGATGGGCGCGGGCATGTACGTCGCCATGAAGGACCTGGAGATCCGCGGCGCGGGCAACCTCCTCGGCGGGGAGCAGTCCGGGCACATCGCGGGCGTCGGTTTCGACCTGTACGTACGGATGGTCGGCGAGGCCGTCGCCGACTACCGGGCGGCTGTCGACGGCGGCGTCGAGGAGGTGGCGCCGCTGGAGGTCAAGATCGAGCTGCCGGTCGACGCGCACGTCCCGCACGAGTACGCGCCCGGCGAACGGCTGCGTCTGCAGGCCTACCGGGCGATCGCGTCCGCGTCCTCCGAGGACGACATCCGTGCGGTGCGCGAGGAACTGACCGACCGCTACGGCCCGTTGCCGGAGCCGGTGGAGAACCTGCTGCTGGTCGCGGGCCTGCGGATGCTGGCCCGCGCCTGCGGTGTCGGCGAGATCGTCCTCCAGGGCGCCAACATCCGTTTCGGTCCCGTGGAGTTGCGCGAGTCGCAGGAGCTGCGGCTGAAGCGGCTGCACCCGCGCACGGTCATCAAGGCGCCCGCCAAGCAGATCCTCGTGCCGCGCCCGACGGCCGGCAAGATCGGCGGGAAGCCCGTGGTCGGGCGTGAACTGCTGTCGTGGACGGGCGAGTTCCTGACGACGATCCTGGGTTCCTGAACCCCGCGCCCGCCCGGCTCGCCGCACCCACCGCGCCCCCGCGCGGGCGGGGGCGCCCGGGCGGGGGCAGGCACTCCCGGGGGTGCCGAGGGCGCCGCGGGCGGGTGTTCGGGTGCCGTGACGTGCGAGTGTTCGGGTGCGGTGACGGGCGGCCCAGCGGGTAACCGTCACCTGGGGCGGCCGGACGGATCGCCCGTACAGGGACGCGATCGGGTGGAGGGGCGGATGACGTCACGTCGAAGCGGGCGCGGCACGCGGGGCGCGGGGGTGGTGACGCTGGTGGCTGCGGCGCTGCTGTTCGCCGGGTGCAGGGCACAACTCCAGGGCGGCGGTGCGCCGTCGCCGGGCGGCGACCCCTCCACGGCCACCGGCGCCGCGGCGGCCGGCGGCGGGGAGCGGGGCGGTGACTTCGGGGTCAGCCCGCTCACCAACACCGACGGTACGAAGCGGGGCCTCGCCCCCCTCACCTCGGCCGGCGACCGCAAGGCCGGCCTCGCCGTCATCGACAAGGTCGCCACCAAGGGACGCGGCCCCAAGACCGGTTACGACCGCGACGAGTTCGGCTATGCCTGGATGGACTCGGCGAGCGGCGTGCCGGACGCGCACAACGGGTGCGATACCCGCGACGACGTCCTGAAGCGCGACGGTGACGACGTGAAGTACCGTTCCGGCTCCGACTGCGTCCTGTCCTCGATGACGCTGCACGACCCGTACACCGGCAAGACCATCGACTGGCGCAAGACCAAGGCGACGGTCGTGCAGATCGACCACGTCATGCCGTTGTCGTACGACTGGCAGATGGGCGCCGCGCACTGGACGAAGGCCAAGCGCGAGCAGATCGCCAACGACCCGCTCAATCTCATCCCGGTGGACGGCTCCATGAACGAGTCGAAGAGCGACTCCGGCCCCGCGTCCTGGCTGCCTCCGAACACATCGATCCGTTGCTCGTACGCGGTCCGTTTCGCGCAGGTCTCGCTCAAGTACGAGCTGCCCGTGACGACGGCCGACAAGAGCGCGATGGCCCGCCAGTGCGGGGGCTGAGCGCGGCGACGCCAGGCGCCGCGCACGGCCCGTCGGGCGCGGGACGCCTGAGCCTCAGGGTGTGCTGATGTCGAGCACCGCCGTGCCGCGCGCCGCTCGGCGGACCGTCACGTCGATCGTCGTGCCGTTCGTCAGGATGCGGCCGTGGCCGCCCGGGCCGGTCAGCGACATGGCGGTCCGCGACCCGTTGGCCGATTCGGTCAGCAGGACCGTGGAGCCGCTGACGGACGCGTGCAGGACGCGGTGCCCGACGCGGATCGCGGCCGGGGCGTCCACCAGGACCTGGCAACCGCCGTCCGCGCACGCCGCGTAGTTCCGTCCGTCGCGGGCGTCCGTCGCGGGCGGGGTACCCGGCTCCTTCGGCGCGGAGGTGGGGGGCACGGGCGGAGCCGAGGCGGGCGCGCCGCCGGTGGGAGGCGCCGTCGGGCCGGGGGGCTTCGGATCGTCGGAGGGACGGGACGCGGGGTGCGCCGTACAGCCTGTCAGGGCCGCCGCCGCGAGGAGGGCGCCCGCGGCGCTCACCGCAAGGACGCTCACGCGCGCGGGTCGTACGGGCATCGCGGGCCGTGCTGACGTCGCCATGGCCGGGACGCTAGCGGGGGCGGAGGGCTCCGAGCCCGCGCGTCGGCGGTTCTTCGCCCGGACGAGTGGGGTGAGCGCCCGGTGTTGCCGGGCGCCCCCGTGCCCCCACGACCCCGTGACCTTGGCACCCCGCCACCCCACCACCCCGCCACCCCGTCACCCAGGCGCCCCGCGCCCTTGGCACCCCGTCACCCAGGCACTCCCACCGCGTCTCCCCACCCCGTCGTCCCACCGCATGGCCCCGAACGCGGGACACCCCGCTGGGACCGCCCCCCCGAAGCGGTCCCACCGGGGTGCTGCCGGGCGGCCTGGCCGCCCGGCGGGTTCAGAACGTCAGGTCCCACTGCGTCTCGTTGTACGAGAGGCCGGGGGAGAACTGCACCGTGAGGTCCTTCGCGTCGCCCGGGGCGTCGAAGGCGAACACCGCGGTGGCCTTGTGGCCGGGCAGGACCTGGCCGCTGAATCCCTCGCCGACGCTGTTGTCGAAGATCTCGGTGGCCTCGCGGCCGTCCGCGCCGGCCCGGGCCGCGACCGTGGTGAGCGTCGCGTCGTACTTCTTCTTGCCCTTGTTGTCGATCGTGACCGTCACCTTGTACGCGTGGTTGCCCGCCTTGTGGCCGATGGCGTACGCGTCGGGGGTATAGGGCTGTGCCGCGCCGATCGTGACGTTCAGGTCGTCGTCGTAGACGGCGGTGTCGCCCGGGGCGAGCGGCTTGTCCTTGGAGCCGACGCCCGCCTTCCCGCTGTCGGTGTCGCCGCCCTTCGCCGTGCCCGCGCTCCCGCCGGTGCCCGGGTGGGGCTTCGCCGAGGCCGAACTGCCGGACGTGGCCTGGTCGATCTGGTCCACCGCGTCGCCCACCGCCTTGAAGGTGATGACCGCGCCGATCACCGCCACGATCATCGCGATCAGGCCGAGCAGGGCGCCGATCGTCGCGACGCGCTTGTTGGTGGCGTCGCCGCGCTTGGCCCTGCCCCGGCCGGCGAGCCCCAGGATCAGGCCGATCAGGCCGAGCAGTCCCGCCAGCCAGAAGAGGATGGGGACGATTCCGCTGAGGGCACCCACGATTCCGAGGATCAGGGCGGTGGTCCCGAGCCCGTTGCGGGCCTGCTGCGCCCGGTGGGGGCCCTGCGCCTGCGGGTCCGGCGGGAACGGGGTTCCCGGGCCGGGGACCTGGGTGCGGCCATGTCCGGCCGGCGCCCGCCGTGCCGCGTGGCCCTCCGGACCCCAGGGGTCCTGCCCGCCGAGCCCGTCGGGTCCGTACGGCTGCTGAGGATTCTGCGGGTCCTGCGTGTTGTGGGACATGGGTCCCCCCCTTTTCTCCGGGACTGACGAGGTCCCCTGTAGCGATGGGTCAATGACAACAGAAGCTGTGAACCGAGTCAACACGAAAAATGATGCGAGTTGAGCTTTCGACTGTGAATGGCCCCCGCTAGATCGGCGCCTGTATGCTCAGCGCCACACCGGACGCATCAGGAGGCAGCCCGTGCCGGAGAACGCGACAGAGGTGACGGCCGCCGGGATCGCCCGGCTCGCCGGGGTCGGACGCGCCGCCGTCAGCAATTGGCGCCGCCGGCACGCCGACTTCCCGCTGCCCGTGGGCGGCACCGAGACGAGCCCCTCGTTCGCCCTCTCCGACGTCGAGCAATGGCTGCGCGCCCAGGGCAAGCTCGCCGCGGTACCGCCCCGCGAACGCGTCTGGCAGGAACTGGCCGGCGACCCGGCGGGTGCCGCCGCCGCGCTCGTGCGGGTCGGCTGCGTGCTGGTGCTCGTACGGGAGAAGCCGCAGGACTGGCGGAAGCTCGCCGAGGGCGACGACGACGACCTCGCGCGCGGCCTGCCGGGCGCGCTGGACGCCGTCCTCGCCGGGCGCCTCGCAGCCGGGTCCGCCGCGCCCGGCCGGTCCGTCGTGCACACCCCGTCGGCCCGTCAACTACGGCCAAGCATCGCCCTGTTGAGGGGTGCCGCGGAACTCGCCGGTGAACTCGGCGCCACGGAGGCCTTCGAGTTCCTGCTCGGCCGCTACCTGGACGCCAACCCCCGGCAGTACACACTCACCCCCGCCGACACCGCGTCCCTGATGGCCGCGCTCGCCGGCGTCCGCACCGACGCGCCCGCAGGCGCCCCGGCCGCCGGTTCCGGCGATGCCCCGGACGACGGAGCCGCCGGCGGCGTCACCGTCCTCGACCCCGCGTCCGGCACGGGCTCGCTGCTGTGCGCCGTCACCCGCCCCGGCGCGCTCCTCGCCCAGGAGTCCGCGCCGGAACTCGCCGCGCTCACCGCGCTCCGGCTTGTCCTGCGCACCGATCCCGGCGCCACGCGCGTCGAGGTCGCCGCCGGGGACACCCTCAGGGACGACGCGTTCGGGCGTCTCGCCGCCGACGCCGTGCTGTGCCACCCGCCGTTCAACGAACGCAACTGGGGCCACGACGAACTCGCCTACGACCCGCGCTGGGAGTACGGCTTCCCGGCCCGCACCGAATCCGAACTCGCCTGGGTCCAGCACGCCCTCGCCCGGCTGCGCCCCGGCGGCACCGCCGTCCTGCTGATGCCGCCCGCCGCCGCCTCCCGCCGCTCCGGCCGCCGGGTACGGGCCGACCTGCTGCGCCGGGGGGCGCTGCGCGCGGTCGTCGCCCTGCCGGCCGGGGCCGCGCCGCCCTACGGCGTCCCCCTGCACCTGTGGGTGCTGCGCCGCCCCGACGCCACGGGGACCTCGCCCGAACTCCTCCTCGTCGACACCGCACGCGCGGCCGAGGACCCCGGCGGCCGGGACGAGCACACCTACCCCCGGGGCCTCAACGGCCCCCAGGGCGCCTCCGGTCACCCCGGGTACGGCGCGGGCCGGGGCGGCCGCGACGACCTCGGCCGGGCCGCGGTCCACGCCACCGCCCTGGACTCCTGGCGCGCCTTCGACCGCGACGGCACCCTCGCCGGGCGCCCCGGCGTCAGCCGCTCGATGCCCGTCATCGACCTGCTCGACGACGACGTCGACCTGGCCCCGGCCCGCCACCTGCCGCCCCCCGCCGCACCCGGCGGCGCCGCCGAACTCGGCGAACTGCGCGAGAGGGTGGCCGAGGCCCTGCGCCGGACGGTCGAGCTCACCCCGGCCCCCGCCGAGGGCCCGGACGGGCCGCCGGGCGCCCCGGCCCGCCGTACGTCCACCACCGTCGGCGAACTCGCCCGCACCGGCGCGCTGGAACTGCGCTCGGGCGGTGCGGGCACCGGTCCCGCGGGACCCGTCCGCGTCCTGACCGAAGGGGACGTCCTCAGCGGCGGCGCCCCCTCCGGTGCCCTGCCGGAGGGGCCCGGTGAGGAACCCGTCCTCGTGCGCGCGGGTGACGTGGTCGTCCCCGTCCTCGGCGGCGGTTCCGTCGCACGCGTCGTGGACGACGCCTGCGCGGGCGCCGCACTCGGCCGCAACCTCCAACTGCTGCGCCCCGACCCGGCCGCACTCGACCCCTGGTTCCTCGCCGGTTTCCTGCGCGGCACCGCCAACAACCGGCAGGCCAGCAGCTACGCGTCCACCGCGACCCGGCTCGACGTACGCCGTCTCCAACTGCCCCGCCTACCGCTGGTGGACCAGCGCCGGTACGGCGAACGCTTCCGTGCCCTGGCCGCGTTCGAGGACGAACTGCGCGGCGCTGCCCGGCTCGGGGACCAGCTCGTACGGGCGCTGTACGACGGCCTGACCGACGGTTCGCTGACGGTGTGACAGGGCGCGGGGCCCGGCCGCGCGGGACCTGTGGGGCACCCGGGACGCGGGGGAGTGTGACGGGGCCGACAGTGCGCTTCGCGCGGTCCCGTACAACCCCGGGGCGGTTGTCCGTGTCGGTGTATACGCTCAGCTCGTGTCCCACGCGTTCCCGCCCCCGTCCCCGTCGTCCGACGTCCGAGGAGCCCCGATGTACGGTGCCGTGCAGCCGCCCCCGGCCCGGACGCGCGCCGCTCGCGCGGGGGTTGTCGCGGTGCGCGTCCTGCTGACGGCGTGCGCGCCGCTCACGATCGGGCTGCTGGCGTGCGCCCCGCTGTTCAGGATCGCGGTGCTGCGCCGCCGGTGGTGGGACTGGACCCTCGCCTGGGCCGCGTTCCCGGTGGCGTGCGGGCTGTTCTCCGTGGTCGGCACCTTGCCGGAGGACGCGGTCGGGACGAACGTCTCGATGTGCTCGCTGCTGCTCATCGGGGTGGCCTCCGCCGTCTACTTCCTGGTGTTCGACCTGCGCCGCGACCAGCGTCCGAAGGTGGCAGGACCGGGGGCCTACGGACCGGTGCCGGGGTACGGCTACCCCCCGTACACGACGGCGCCCATGACCCCGGGGTCGCCCGTGCCCCACGGCGCCCCGTACGCGCCGCCGCCCGGGGCCCCGGCTTTCGGGCCGCCGTCCTTCCCGTCCGCACCGCGGCCGGCGCCCCCGACGGCGCCGCCGCCCCACGGCTTCGGGAGCCCCCTCGCCCCCGCCGGAGCGCGCGGGGCCGTCCCCGGACCCGCGCACACGCCCCGCATCGACCAGGTGCGCGCCGAACTCGACGAGCTCAGCGACCTGCTCCGCAAGGACAGCGGCAAGGACCGGGGTACGGACCGGGGACCGGATCAGGGCCTGGGCGAGGGCAAGGACCAGGGCCTCCGGTGAACGGCCGTGTCATCGCGGCCCGTTACGAACTGTCCACCCTCATCGGGCAGGGCGGCATGGGCCAGGTGTGGACGGCGTACGACCAGCGGCTCGACCGCCGGGTCGCCGTGAAACTGCTGCGCCCCGACCTGATGGCGGGCGCCTCCGCGGCCGAGGACCTGCGCCGCCGCTTCGTGCGCGAGTGCCGGGTCACCGCGCAGGTCGACCACCCGGGCCTGGTCACCGTGCACGACGCGGGCGGCGACGGGGACGACCTCTACCTCGTCATGCAGTACGTCGAGGGCTCCGACCTCGCCGACCACCTCGCCGAACACGAGCCGTACCCCTGGCGGTGGGCCGTCTCCGTCGCCGCGCAGCTGTGCGGTGTACTGGCCGCCGTGCACGCGGTGCCGATCGTCCACCGGGACCTCAAGCCGCGCAACGTGATGGTGAAGCCGGACGGCACGGTGACCGTCCTCGACCTCGGTGTCGCGTCCGTCGTCGACGCCGACACCACCCGGCTCACCCACACCGGATCGCCCATCGGCAGCCCCGCGTACATGGCGCCTGAACAGGCGATGGGGGGCGCGGTCGGGCCGGCCACCGACCTGTACGCGCTCGGCATCCTGCTGCACGAACTCCTGGGCGGCGAGACGCCGTTCGCCGGCACGACCGTCCTGGGCGTGCTGCACCGCCACCTGTACGAGGCGCCCAGGCCGCTGCGCAGCCTGCGGCCCGAGCTGCCGGAGAGCCTGGAGTCGCTGGTACTGCGGCTGCTCGCGAAGGACCCGCGGCACCGGCCGCCCGGCGCGCAGGCCGTCTACGAGCAGTTGGTGCCGCTGCTGCCGGCACCGGGCGGCCGGCCGGCCGGACCGCTCGACCCGGCGCGTCCTTTCCTGCGCCCGTACGCGCCCTGGCCGGACCGCGCGGCGGCGCCGCCCGCCCCGGCCGTACCGCCGCAGGCGCCCGGCCCCGGGGACGGCGGGCGGATCGACGTCGCGGCGGCCGTCGACGAGGTCAAGCGGCTGCTCGGCGAGGGCGGCATCACCCAGGCCGTGGACCTCCTCGGCTCGATCCTGCCCGCGGCGGCGGCCGAGCACGGCGAGGCGTCGCCCGTCGTGCGCATCCTGCGCAAGCAGTACGCGGCGACGCTGATGGACGACGGCCAGTACCGCAGGGCGCTGCCCGAGCTGCGGCGCCTCGCCGCCGACCGCACGGCGCAGGCGGGCCCCGCCGACCCGGTGGCGCTGCGTTTCCGGCAGGACGTGGCCCGCTGCCTGGAGGAGCTGGGCGAGTCCGCCGCCGCGCTCACCGAGTACCGCGCCCTCCTGCCGTACTACGAGGGTGGCGGCGAGGCGCCGGGCGAGGGACGGGACGCCGCCTTCGAGGTGCGCCACCGGGTGGGCCAGCTGCTGCTGGCCCTCGGCGACGGGCCGTCGGCGCGGGCGCAGCTGAGCGCGCTGCAGTACGACGTGATCCGCGCGTACGGCGCGTACCACCCGCTGGCGGTGGAGGCGGGGCGTTCACTGGACCGTCTCGGGCGGCTCGACCCGCGCTGACCCGCACCGGCCTCGCGGCGGCCGGGTGCGGGCTGCCGCCCCCTGCACCGGCCCCGCCGCCCGCCCACACCTGCCGCTCCGCGCCCCCGGCGTCAGTCCCGTACGCGCAGGAAGGCCGAGGTCGACACCGCGCCGAGGAGTTCGAAGCGGGTGCCGCGCTGGGCCAGGTGTGCGTCGGTGGCGGTCTTGACGTGCCGCCACCGGTCGTCGCCGTAGTCGTCGACCACGACGACCCCGCCGGGCGCGGCGATCTTCTCCGCCCATTCCAGGTCGGCGCGCACCCCTTCGGCGGAGTGGTCGCCGTCCACGACGATGACGCCGTACTCGCGGTCCGAGACCTGGGCGCGTACGTCCTCGTCGCCGGAGAAGCCCTGGACGATCCTGGCCTCCGTGCCGGGCGCCCCGCCGAAGGCGAGGTTGGCGCGGACGATGTCCATGCGCACGGGCGTGCCGGTCGGGTCGGCGCCCTCGGGCGTGCCGGGCTGGAGCTGGCTGCCGGCCAGCGGGTCGACGATCGTCATGCGGGCCTCGATGCCCGCGCGGTGCAGCATCCGCAGCAGGGACGCCGAGAACAGGCCGTAGAGGGTGCCTATTTCGAGGACGTCGCGGTGTTCCTGCGGGGCGAGCAGGGGTGTCGCGGCGAGCTTGCCGCAGATGTTCTGGGTGGAGCCGGCGAGGCGGCCGACAGCGAGCATCTCCAGCGCGATCACATTGCGGTAGGCGGTCACGACGTTGCGCCGGGCGGTGCCCTTGGGCACTCCCGTCACGCGTGCGACCTGGCTGACCAACGTGTCGAGCTGGGCGGGCGTCGGGGTGCGGGGACCGCTGCGGGCCGTTCCGTCGACGAGCAGCGCGAGACCGTCGCGCTCCCCGCGCAGGGCCGCCACCTCCTTCCTCAGGGCTTCTATCTCGGGGCGCAGTCCCTTCATGTGGCGAGCCACACGACGGTCGACCAGTTCGGCGGCGGGTCGCACGACGCGCCGCGTGAGGGGATTCTTCGTGAGAGCGAACACGAGCGGAACCTAACTCAGCTGTTCATCCCTGCGAACCAAGCGCGGATGGTGGGTGGATGAAGGCTTGGAGGCCCGCAGACGGCGGGAGAACGACGCGATGGCCACGAGCACGAGAACAGCGGCGGAACCAGCTGTTCCACCTGCGACGAGTCCCGGCGGCCGGAACGAGCAGTCGACCGAGTCGCCGCCGTGCAGCTCCACCGCCACGAGCCCCAGATAGGAGTCGGCGGGCCGGCCGTCGCAGCTCCAGCCCGCGATGCGCGGGGCGGAGAGGACCGCGTAACCGCTCGACCCCTCGGGCAGCCGTGCGTGCACGCCGCTGTCGCCGACCTGTACGGACACGGCGGCCGTCTTCTTCAGGCCGGTGACGGCGGCGGCGAGCCGGCCGCGGTCGAGGCAGCCCACACTCCAGGACTTCGGGCCCACCGGCCTGCCCGCCTTGGTGCGGAAGGTGATTCGTTCACCGGGCGCCCGTACGGTGCCCAGCGAGACGACCGCGGCGCGGAACTTCGGCAGCGCGCCGTGCAGCTCGACGGCGGGGCCGGAGCCGAGCCGCGCCGTGCCCCAGTAGTCGGGGGCCGACAGGTACGCCTCGCGGCCCACCGGGCAGACGTGGTCGGCGGGCACCGTGTAGACGTCGGTGCCGAGCAGCGCCTCCTGGTTGCGGAAGGGGGAGCCGCCGTAGCGGGGCCCCCCGGTCGCCGGGTCGTCGGCCGTCCCGGTCGCGAGAGCGGCGGGCAGCTTGCCCGGCCGCACGGTCACCAGCGGCGGGACGCTCTCGCGGACCGTCACCGGGGCGTGCCCCGGGTCGGTGCGCAGCCGCGCCCCGACGGAGAAGATCGCGTCCGTCACCGGGTTGTCGAGGCTCTGCACGACCCGTCCGCCCGAGGTCCAGCCGGCGCCGAGGGCCCGCATGGTCGTCGTGTACGTGTCGGACGTCATGCTGCTGTAGTAGCCCGCGCCCTCGCCGCCGATGAGCAGCGGATCGTCCGAACTGATCTGGGTGCGCCCCGGGTCGGTGCGGTACACGGGCCAGCCGTCGGCCTTCGCGACGGCGGCCGCACGCGCGCTCTGGTCGGCCCCCCAGGTCGGGTACGCCTCGAACTTCATGAGCTTCGCGTGGTCGCCGTAGGCCATGGCCGCGGTGGACTGCCCGAGCAGGCTCCCGAGCACCAGGAGCGCCCCGAGCGCCGGCAGCCACCGGCCGGGGGACCGGCCCCGGGAAGGCCCCGGGACGCCGGTGCCGTGCTCGTGGCCGTCGAGGAGTCCCGCGCGGGCCCACGGCCCGCCGCCGGCGCGTGCGAGCAGCAGCAGGCCCCCGGCGGTGCCGGCCACGGCGAGGACGAACAGCGCCAGCGCGGGCTTGTTCGTGAGGGAGCTGGAGGCGGCGCCCAGCCAGAGCGCGGCGAGCACCGCCGTCCCGTACAGCACGGGCCGGATGCCCGGCCCGCCGCGTGACAGCGCGGCCCAGGCCGCCACCACGACCACCCCGGCGAGCACGAACGTCTCCCGGTAGGGGCTGCCGTTGGGTATCGCGAAGGCGTGCCAGGCGAGGCTGGTGGGGCGCCACTGCAGGGACACCGCGACGGCGAGGACCAGGCCGACCCAGCCGGCGCGTTCGCGCGCGGGCACGGCCCGGTCGAAGGCGAGGCCGCCGACGAGCAGCAGGGCGCCCGCGCCGATGAAGACGGCGGGCGAGAGGAAGCTGTAGGTGCCCGGCAGCGCCCGGGCGAACACGTCGGTCCACGGCGACGGCGAGAAGACGGCCGTCGAGCCGGGGAACGCGTGCTTGGTGCCCAGGTACACCGGCAGCAGCACCGGTGCGGAGAGCGCCACGCCCAGCACCACTCGCCACGCGGCCCGTACGAGGGCCCGTACGCGCTCGCGGCCGGTTGTGTCCTGGTCGAGCAGCAGTCGCAGGATGAGGACGAGGGCAGCGCCGATGGTCGCCATGTACGCGGTGTAGAAGTTGGCGATCCACGCGAGGGCCACGATCAGCGGCCCGACGACGGGGCGCCGGGCGGTGCGCGCCCACTCGCCGACCAGGCACAGCAGCGGGAAGGCGATCAGGCCGTCGAGCCACATCGGGTTGTACGAGGCCTCGATGACGGACCAGCCGCAGAGCGCGTAGGTGGCGCCGAGCAACGCGGCGGCCCACCAGGGCGCTCCTGCCGCGGTGGTCCCCGGACCCGCCCACGTGGGCGCTGAAGGTCTCATTCCGGTTGCGACTTCGGGCTTCGTTCGGTGACGCAACGCCACCAAGTCACCCGTACGGGTGAAATCACGGGTCAGCCGGGGCAGGACGGCCGCCATGGCCGCGGCTGCCGCCACCATCTTCAGCACGGTGATCACGTACACCGCGAGATCGATGCGGTCACGCGGGAAAACGCCCACGAGCAGCGCGAACGGACTCGTGAGGTACGTGCCGAGGTCCGGCAGCGACGCGGCGCCGAAGCCGGACTGCCAGTTGAGCAGCAGCCCGCCGTGGGCCTTTCCGTGGAGCAGGTCCCACAGGTGCGCGTGGAAGGGTACGAACTGAGCACCGAGATCGTTGATCCCGCGGGCGTGCCTGCCGAACGGGTATTGGCGGGCCGCGGCGTCGCCGGCGCACACGGCGACCGCGGTGATCAGGGCGGCGAGAGCCGCCGGGCGACCGCGCACGAGGCCGCGTACGGATTCCAGGGTGGGCATAGTGATCGAATATGCCAGCCCCGCGGTGAGACACGGCAGTTGGCGGCGTTCGTTCATGAGTCAGCTGTGAGATATTCATGTTTACCTTCCGCCGTGGACATGCCCTTCGGGTGTTGTTTCCCTGTGCTGATCTCGATAGTTGTCCCGTGTTTCAACGAAGCGGAGATCATCGAACGCTTCCACGCCCATGTGACCAGGGAACTCGTCACGTTGACCCAGGACCTCGGCCACGAATTCGAACTCGTCTACGTGGACGACGGGAGCCGGGACGCGACGCTCGCCCTGCTGGAGGCCGGTGCGAAAGCGGATCCGCGCGCGCGGTACGTCTCCTTCAGCCGCAACTTCGGCAAGGAGGCCGCGATGCTCGCCGGCCTCCAGCACGCCGCCGGGGACGCCGTGGTCATCATGGACGCCGACCTGCAGCACCCGCCAGAGCTGGTCCGCCGCATGCTGGAACTGCACGCGCAGGGCTACGACCAAGTCATCGCGAAGCGCACCCGCAAGGGCGACCGGGTCACGAGGACCGTGATGGCCCGCGCCTACTACTGGACGATCAACCGCTTGGTCGACGTCGAACTCGTCGACGGAGTAGGGGACTTCAGGCTGCTTTCCCGCCGCACCGTGGACGCGGTACTGCGGCTCTCGGAGAACAACCGCTTCTCCAAGGGGATATTCGCCTGGGTCGGCTTCCGCACCGCGACCTTCGCGTACGAGAACGCCGTGCGCGAGCAGGGCCGCTCGAAATGGAGCTTCGGCAAACTCCTCAACTACGGCCTCGACGGGCTCATATCCTTCAACAACAAGCCCCTGCGCGCCGCGCTGTACCTCGGTTTCCTGCTGCTCTCGCTCGCGATGCTGTACGCCGCGTGGATCGTCGTGACGACCCTCGTCAACGGTGTCGGCACCCCCGGTTACGCGACGCTGCTCGTCGCCATCACCGCGCTCTCCGGCGTCCAGATGGTGATGATCGGAGTGGTGGGCGAGTACGTGGGCCGCATCTACTACGAGGTCAAGCGCAGGCCGCACTACCTCGTCGCGGCGACCGACGAGGACTTGCGCACCGACGGTGCCCGGGCCGGGCAGGCCAGGACCGACGGCACGGTGCCCGACCCCGCGGCCGGGACCGCCGGCGGCACGACGCCCGGCAGGGGAGAGCTGGTCCGCGGATGACCCTCCCGACGCCGGCTCCGGCGCTCCCGGAGCCGGCGGCGCCGGCCTCCCGCGCGAGGACCTGGTCGCAGCTGATCCGCTTCGCCCTCGTCGGAGCCGTCAACACCGGTACGTACTACGTCTTCTACCTGGCGCTCCTGAACGGCGCGGGCCTGCCCTACGTCGTCGCCCACGTCATCGCGTTCATCCTGAGCATGATCGGATCGTTCTTCCTCAACAGCTGGTTCACCTACCGGACCCGGCCGACCCTGCGGAAGTTCCTGCTGTTCCCGCTGACCAACCTGGCGAACTTCGTCATCACCACCGGCGGTGTCTACGTCCTCGTCGACCTGCTCGGCATGAACGACACATACGCGCCGCTCATCGCGGCCGCGGCGGCCATCCCGATCACCTTCGTCGTCTCCCGGACGATCATGACGCGGCCCGATGGACCGAGGACGGAGGGGCTCACGCACCCGGTTCGCGGCTGAATCGTTGGTCCAGGCAGTGGCCCACGCCACTGAGACTGCCTACCATCGATCACTGCAAGGCTTGTGCACCGAAGCACAATCTCTCGGGAGGCCCCCTTGAACCGCCTGAAGCGCCCCAACAGCCGTCACCGCGGCCTGTTTTCCCTCTCCGTAGCGCTGGTGGCGGGGGTACCGCTGCTTGCCGCGTGCTCAGGCGCGCCGCACCCGGGAGCGGCCGCCGTCGTCGGAGGGCAGCGCCTCACGGTGGCCGCCCTCCAGGGCGAGGTGGACGACGTACGCACGGCGCAGCAGGCGTCCCCCGGGTCCGCGCAGCTGATCAGCAACAGCCCGCAGCTCAGCCAGGCCAAGCTGAACGGCATGATCTTCGACCGCATCCTGGACCGCGCGGCCCGGGACGCCGGCGTGTCCGCCAGCCGCCACGAGGTGCAGACCGCGCGGCAGCAGGCGGCGGCACAGTCCGGCGGCGAGAAGCAGCTGCAGGCCTCGCTGCTCCAGCAGGGTGCGCTGACACCCGGTCAGATCGACGAGGCCGTCCGCAGGGACGTCCTCATGTCGAAGCTGGCGGCGGCCGTCGGCGGCGACACCACCACCCCCGCGGGGCAGCAGAAACTGCTCACCGTGCTCACGAAGACGTCGAAGGACCTGCACGTCGACGTCAACCCGCGCTACGGGACCTGGGACGACGCCAAGGTCGCGCTCGGCTCCACCAGGACCGACTGGATCAAGCAGGTCTCGGGCGACACGCAGGCCCAGGAGCCGTCGGACATGTGACGCGCACGCATGAGGGGTCGGTGGCCCGCTGCGGGTAAGTTCGGAAGGGTGACGGAGAAGACCACCACCCAGCCGGCCGCGGGCCGGATCGTCCTGCTCACGGTGAGCCACCGGGTCGCGCCGGGACTGCTGTCCTGGCAGGCGTGGGAGACGCTGCGCACCGCCGACCGCGTGCTGTGCGCCGACCCCCGCCATCCCCAGCTCCCGTACGTGCGGGACGCCGGCGTCACGGTCGAGCCCGCGGTGCCGACGGCGGAGGAACTCGTCGACGCCTGCCCGCCCGGCACGACGCTCGTGGTGATCCCGTCAGCGGCAGGCGACGACACCGACACGGCCCTGACCGACGGTCTCGCCCGCCTCGCCGGCTCCGGCCGTGTCCGGATGCCGGACCTGGAACTGCTGCCCGGCTCGTACGACCTGCCCGGCGCGCGCCTGCTCGACCTCGTGCAGGTCATGGACCGGATCAGGCGGGAGTGCCCCTGGACGTCGACGCAGACCCACAAGGGCCTCGCGAAGTACGGAATCGAGGAGGCGTACGAACTCGTCGAGGCCATCGAGGACGGTGACGCGGACGAACTGCGCGAGGAACTCGGGGACGTCCTGCTCCAGGTCGTCTTCCACGCGCGCATCGCCGAGGACGCGCAGGACCCCGACGACACGTTCTCCATCGACGACGTCGCCGCGACCCTCGTGGAGAAGCTGATCCACCGCCACCCGCACGTCTTCGGTGACGAGAGCGCACACACCCCCGACGACGTGCACGCCCTGTGGGAGCGCACGAAGGCCGTGGAGAAAGCGCACCGCACCTCCGTCACCGACGGCATCCCCCTGGGCCAGCCCGCCCTGGCCCTCGCGGCGAAACTGTCGAGCCGCGCCAGGTCGGCCCGCCTGAGCATCGAACTGCCCACCGAGGACAACCCGCTGGGCTACGCCCTGCTCGCCCTGGCCGCCGAGGCGGAGTCCCAGGGCGTCGACCCGGAGACCGCCCTGCGCGCGGCTGCCCGCACCTACCGCGACGCGATCAGGGCCACGGAGAAGGCGCGGCGTACCGACTAGTCCTCGTCCCCGGCGAGCGTGATCATCAAATCCCTGCTGGCGTCAAGCAGTTCGGCGAAGCCCGGGTGATCGGTGGCCTCCCCGTACTTGGGCGCGAACTCGTGGGCGGCCCACTCGCCGTCCGGGCCGGTCGCGGCGGGATCGAGCAGCCAGAGATCTTCGCCTTCGGCGATCACCAGGGCGCGCCCGAACAGCGCCGACAGCTCACCCGGTTCGCCGACCTCCTCGTCCACTTCCGTGTAGATCTCGATCAGGTGGGCGCCCCTGTCGGTGTTCCGCAGCCAGTCGATCCCGGCGCACGGCCCGATCTCGTCGATCCACCCGCCGACGCCCTGCCAGCCGTCGGTGACGCTCAGGAAGGTCCGCAGACTCGGCGGGAGGCGGGTACCCAGGCGTTGTTCGGTCGCCGTGAGGGTCTCCTCGTCCGCCGGCTCGGCGCCCAGCCAGTGGGTCTCGATCTGCTCAGCGGTCAGACGCGGGCGCACGTACTCGTTCGCGGTCCGCACGAACACCCCGCCGTACTCGACGAGGTAGCCCCTCCACTCCTCGGCGGTTCGTGGCACATCTGTGACCGGTATGGACGTCATGTCAGCGTTCCTCTTCTCCGGAAGGTTCCGCGCACCATTGTGGACCGGCCGCGGAACCGGTCGGCTCCCTGGGCAACGCACGCGGGGAACCGGCCAGTTGGCGCCGTCAGCGCGCCGGAGCGACCCGGATCTCCACGACCCTGCCCCGTCCGCGCAGGCGCAACGGGCCCGTACCGTCCTGCCGTACGCAGTCCAGGCGCCCCGGCGGAGCCGCACGTCCGTCGTCCCCGCCCAGGGCGATACCACCGTCGACGGGCAGCACGAGCAGGGTCTCGTCGCTCGCGCAGTCCAGATCGAGGACGCCGGCGACGCCGACGACCCGCACCCGCCCCGCCGTACGGCCCCGGCGCGTCATCAGGTTCAGGTCGCGCGCGGGGCCGCCCGGAAGGCGGCAGGCCGTTATGGCGTCCCCCGGGAACGCGAACGGCTCCAGGGGCGCGAGCCGGTGCTCCACGCCGTCCACGCTCAGCACCATGCCGTCGCCGTCGACCAGCGTGATCACCCGGTCCACCCCCGGGAAGGCGGAGAACGGCCCCTCGAAGGCCACGTCCGCGACACTCACCCGCCAGTCGAAACCATCCCCGTCGGCGGACGGGCAAGCGGCGACCTCCAGCGTGGTCCCGCCGCCGTTCTTCCACGGCACCCTGCGGTACTCGCCCTCCCGCAGCACTGCGGTCCCCATGCCGGTGATCCCTTCCCTCGCGTGCGCCGGACCAGCATACGAAGCACGTGGCGAGGCTTACGGTGGGGCCATGGCGTCAGAAGGCGGAGAGCACCTTGGTGAGAAGCTGCGGCGGCTGCGGCGCCTGGCCAAACTGACCCAGGAGGAACTCGCCGAACGCTCCGGTGTGTCCGTCGACGTCATCCGTCGGCTGGAGCAGCGCCGCAAGCACTCCGCGCGGCTGCCGACCCTGCACGCGCTGGCGGCGGGCCTCGGCGTCGAGCTGACGTCCCTGCTCGGCGACCCGCCCGGCGTGGCGTCCAACGGGGAGGCGGACGCCCCGCAGTTCGTCGCGGTGCGGCGCGCCATCATGCCGCCCCTGTTCGCGGCCCCGCCCGACGGGCCACTCGTACCGGACCTGCGCGAACGGATCGCCGAGGCCTGGACCCTGTACCACGACGCCGAGTTCGAGCGGCTGATGTCCGTCCTTCCCGAACTGATCGGTGCGGCGCGCCGCGCGGCGGACCCGGTCGCCCTGTGCAAGGCACTCCAGCTGGGCGGGCACCTCGCCGTCCGGATGGGCAAGACCGACCTCGCGCTCGCGAGCCTGGAGCGCGCCATGACGGCGGCGGAAGAGGCCGCGTCCTGCGACCCGCTGCTCGCGTTGATGATCGTCAACTCCGTCGCCTGGACCTACCAGCGGCAGGGGCGCCTGGACGACGCCCGGGACGTGGCCCTGCACGCGGCCGAGTCGATGGAGCGGGGCCTCCAGATCACCGCCGAGGCGGTCAAGGTACGGGGCGGCCTGCTGATGTCCGCCGCCACGAGCTACGCGCGCGGCGGCGACTACGAGCGGGCGGACGAGATGATGCGCGCCGCCGAAGCGGCCGCGCAACGGCTCAAGGACCTCCCGGCCGCCGAGGACAACCGGATGGTCTCCGTCTTCAGTACGTCGTCGGTGCGCATCGAACGCGTGCGGCTCGCCGTCCAGTTCGGCCGCCCCGAGGACGCCCTCGACCTCGCGCGCGGCATGCGCCTCGCCAAGGACACCCCGCCCTCCTGGCGCACCTGGCTGCTGCTGGACGTGGCCCGCGCGCACACGGACCTCGGTGATGCCGACGGCGCGGTGAAGACCCTGGAGTCACTGCGCCGTGTGGCACCGACCTGGATGCGCCACCACACGCTGGCGGTGGCGATCGTCGAAGACCTGTGGGAACTGCCCAATCGACCTGCGGGGCTGAGGGCGCTGGCGGAGTTCCTGGGGGTCGCCGCTTAGCGTGCGAAAAGCAGGACGCTCCGTCCCTGTGCGTGCGCGGACCGTAACGACAGCCTGGTTGTGACGGGTGGCGGGCCTCGTGTTCGGTCCCCGGACCCCACTCCACAACGGACGAGGTGAGCAGGGCATGAGCGGAAGTGATGCCAGGAAGTTCCTGGCCGGGTTGACGAGTCGGTTCGGCGCCGACGGGATCCTCGTGGTCCGCACGGCAGGAGCCGGGGAATCCGCCGACGGCGCGGAGCCCGCTCCGGGCGACGGTCTGAAATGGCCCCCGTGCCGTTGCGGGCAGGCAGTTTGCCCCGATCGCGGGCTGGACGACGAAGTGACGGCCCCGGAGGGCGCGGAGACCCGGAGCGAGACCGGCGCCGTGCGGCGAGCCGACGCGTTGCCGGACGCGGACCGGCTGCGCTCGCGGCTCGCGGAGCGAAACCGGTACAGCAGCCGTGGCGGGCTGTGAGTGGCCGCGCCGTACGCCGGAGGCCCCAGCAATCAGGTCCCGCCCGGTGACGGTGCGTCCCCTATATACGCGCACCTTTGCGGGCGCGTGCGGAAGGGGGCAAGGGCAGGCAACCGGGCGGCGCCGCTGGATGTGTGGCGTCCGCCGGGCGCGGATGCCCCTGGTCGGTGCCGTCGGATTCTCGACTCCAACGCCCCTTGGAGGATCACCGTTCCCCGGGTCCCTGGCTGCGAGCGGCAGCGCCCCCGGCTGCCCCCGCCCGCGCCCCCGGCGGCCCGCGCCGGGGCACTTCCGCGCGCTCCGGCGTGACGTGCCGCGGAGCCTTCGCGTGCTCCGGCGGTCCGGGGCGAGGCGTGTACGCGCCGGGGCGTGCAGGGCTTTCGCACCGGTGTGTATATAGGGGACGGGCGTGCGCCGCCGGAGGGCGTGCGCCGTACCGTTCAGGCATGTCCGATGCCGCTTCACCGTCCCCCGAACTCTTCTCCTGGGAGTTCGCCTCCGACCCGTACCCCGCGTACGCCTGGCTGCGCGAGCACGAGCCCGTGCGGTGGACGCGGTTGCCCAGCGGGGTGGAGGCGTGGCTCGTGACGCGGTACGCGGACGCCCGCGTGGCGCTCGCGGAGACCCGGCTGTCGAAGAACCCGGTGCACCATTCCGAGCCGGCGCACGCCCGGGGCAAGACCGGGATCCCGGGGGAGCGGGGCGCGGATCTGATGACGCATCTGCTGAACATCGACCCGCCGGACCACACCCGGCTGCGCCGGCTCGTCTCGAAGGCGTTCACCCCTCGCCGGGTGGCCGAGTTCGCGCCCCGCGTGCAGGAGCTGTCCGACCAGCTCATCGACCGGTTCGCGGCCACCGGGTCCGCCGACCTCATCCATGATTTCGCGTTCCCGCTGCCGATCTACGCGATCTGCGACCTCCTCGGCGTGCCCCCCGAGGACCAGGACGACTTCCGGGACTGGGCGGGCATGATGATCCGCCACGGGGGCGGGCCGCGCGGCGGCGTCGCACGGGCCGTAAAGAAGATCAGGGCGTACCTCGCGGACCTGATCCACCGCAAACGGCAGGCGCTCGGCGACGACCTCATCTCCGGCCTCATCCGCGCCAGCGACCACGAGGAGAGCCTGACGGAGAACGAAGTGGCCGCGATGTGCTTCGTGTTGCTTTTCGCCGGATTCGAGACGACAGTGAACTTGATCGGCAATGGGGTGTTCGCCCTGTTGCGCAACCCCGGGCAGCGGGCCGTGCTCCAGGACGCGCTGCGCGCGGGCGACGAGTCGCCGCTCGCCACGGGCATCGAGGAACTGCTGCGGTACGACGGCCCTGTTGAGCTCGCCACCTGGCGTTACGCCACCGAGCCGCTGACGATCGGCGGCCGGTCCATCGCCACCGGGGACCCGGTTCTCGTGGTGCTCGCCGCGGCGAACCGCGACCCCGAGCGGTTCGCCGCGCCCGACACCCTCGACCTCGGCCGGCGTGACAATCAACACCTCGGCTACGGCCACGGAATCCACTACTGTCTCGGCGCACCGCTCGCCCGCCTCGAAGGGCGCACGGCGCTCGTGTCGCTGCTGACGCGCTTGCCCGATCTGCGGCTTGCGGCCGATCCGGCCGAATTGCGGTGGCGTGGTGGTCTCATCATGCGGGGTCTGCGCACGCTTCCGGTCCGCTTCGCACCCCTGCGTGACTGAGGTCGTATCAACTCTGTGATATTCGCGTGATCTCCGCTGCACCGACTTGTGACAAGCGTTCGACTGACGCTACGTTTCCGAGCGACTCACCGGTCACAGGTGACGTGTACAGCCCCAGGGCCGTGAGTCGCTTCGCGCGTCGCGCATTCCATGCGTGACCACGTAAACGGAAGGTAATCGCATGTCCGGGAACGGTCGACACCGTCGCCCCCGCCAGGCGCCCGCCATCGTCGTGGCCGCAGGGGTGACCGGTTCCGCCATCGCCATTCCGCTGCTCGGCGCCGCGAGCGCGCACGCGGCGGACGCTTCCACTTGGGACAAGGTCGCCGCCTGCGAGAGCGGCGGACAGTGGAGCGCCAACCTCAGCAACGGCTACTTCGGCGGCCTCCAGATCACTCAGGACACCTGGGACCAGTTCGGCGGCAGCGACTACGCCGCCCGTCCCGACCTGGCCACCAAGTCCCAGCAGATCGCGGTGGCGGAGAAGATCCTCGCGGGGCAGGGCCCCCAGACCTGGGCGAGCTGTGCGGACTCGGCCGGTCTGCCGCAATCCAAGCCGGCGCCGAGCTCTGACGGGAGCGGCACCGACGGCGGGGGTCTGGGCGCTGTCCTGGGCGGCCTGCTCGGCGGCTCGCACGGTTCGGGCGGCTCCGCCGCGACGAACCCGTCCGGCACCCCGGCGACGACGGGCGGCACGGCCACCCCCGACCCGTCCGGAAGTTCCCAGACGTCCGGTGGCACGGCGACGGGGGACGACGGCACGAGCGGTACGCCGAACCCGTCCGCGAGCCCCTCGGGCTCCGCGTCGCCGGGTGTCTCCGGCTCGGGGCACGGCAAGGCGGGCGGCGGCACCTCCGCGAGGGGCGGCAAGCACCGCGCCGCGACGCCGGGCACCGCGCCCTCCACCGACGACGGGGGTTTCCCGCTCAGCGTGAGCCGCGACAACAGCGGCGGTCTCGCGTCCGGCTCGGAGACGAGCGGCGCGGGTTCCATCGGCAACTCCGACCTGCCGGGTGTCGTACCGGACTCGGGCGCGACGCCCGTCATCCACATCCCCTTCGCGCCGCACTACTCCGGCACGCACGCCGGGGGCGCCTCGCGTTCGCTGTTCCAGTTCCCGGACGAGGTCACCTGGACCTCTCCCGACGCGGCGCCGGCCGGCGCCGCCGCGCGTGCCACCGCGACTCCCTCGGCCACCGGCACGCCGTCCGGCACGCAGGGCGCTCAGGGTGCCCTGGGCGCCCCGGGTGGCGTCGGCGCGTCCGGCACGCCGTCGTCGGCGGCCGTGCCCGGCGGGACCGGCGCGCCCGGTACGACGACGGTCACGCCGGCGCCCTCGGGTTCGGCGGTGACCGGAGGCAAGCACCGTGGCGGCGCCGCGACCGAGGCGTCCCGCACCTCCACCCCGACGTCCGAAACGGACGGTGGGGGTCAGACCGGCCAAACCGGACGCCAGGTCGGATCGGGTGACACTTCGTCAGACGCGGGGACCCCGGCGGCGGATTCCGGGGCCCGCTACACCGTCCACGCCGGCGACAGTCTCTCCGGTATCGCGGTGGGCCAGCGGGTGGACGGCGGCTGGCAGGCCCTGTACGAGGCGAACAAGGCCGCGCTCGGGTCCGATCCGAACCACATCGTTCCTGGCCAGAGTCTCAGCCTCCCGGTGGGCTGACGCCTCAGGCGAAGCGGGGACGGCGCACGGGTGGCCACGAAGTGGCCCCCGTGCGCTGTCAGTTCGGCCCCCTATGTCCGATTCTGTGAAAATGAGACAAGCGTCTCTTCGGGTTGTTTGGTCGAAATGGGCCGTCAGATTCGCCTTTTTCAGGGCTCACCTGGGGAAATGCCGCCACCCGGGTGAACGCTATGAGTGTTATTACCGGGATGTCCTTCTTTGAAGATCTGACAGTCGTATGTTTACGGTCTTCACCGCTCGCACCGCGGGCCCTGTCGACCGAAACGCCGAATCCTGCCGTCGGTCGACCGGAACAGTCGTCGCGTCAAGCGCCGAAGGCAGGAGCGGGGGACCCAAGGTTCCGCCGCCGGACCGGGAAGGCTGTCCGTGAAGGACGGCCCAGCGGCCCGGCTTGGGGTTAAGCCGCGAGCGGTACGCACCGCCAGTGCGTACCGCGTGGACCACACACGTGGGCCGATCGCGACCGGGCAACTCACTGCGCCCGAACCCGACAGCTGACCTCGCAGGCGTCGGTGAGGAGATGCTTCATGCTGCGTTCGAGCAAGTCCCACAAGCACCGTCGCCCGTCCAAGGCCGTCCGCTACGCCGCGCTCGCAGGCGTCACCGGCGCCGTCGTCGCGGTCCCGCTGCTGTCCGCCACGTCGGCCTCCGCCGCGTCCGTCTCCGAGTGGGACCAGGTCGCGAGTTGCGAGTCCGGCGGCAACTGGGCGATCAACACCGGCAACGGCTTCTACGGCGGCCTCCAGTTCACCAGCTCCACCTGGTCGGCGTACGGCGGCACCGCCTACGCGGCCCAGGCCAACCAGGCCTCGAAGTCCCAGCAGATCGCCATCGGCGAGAAGGTCCTCGCGGGCCAGGGCAAGGGCGCCTGGCCGGTGTGCGGCAAGGGCCTCTCGGGCCCCGGCGGCTCCGGTGCGGCCCCGAGCACCTCCACCTCCACACAGTCGGCCCCGGCCAAGCAGCAGAGCCAGCCGCAGGCGAGCCCGGCGCGGCAGCGCCCGGCCCAGCCCGCGAGCCGTGGCAGCGCCCGCCCCACCGTGATCAAGAAGGGTGACGGTGAGTACAAGGTCAAGGGCGGCGACACCCTGTCCACGATCGCCTCGGCGCACCACGTCAAGGGCGGCTGGAAGAAGCTGTTCGACCTGAACAAGAAGATCGTCACGGACGCCGACGTGATCTACCCGGGCCAGCAGCTGCACCTGCACTGACCGGTACTCCCGCGCACCGTTCCCGCGCACCGCTCCCACCCGGCCGTTCGGCCGGACCTGCTCCGGCGGGCCCGGTCGGTCTCCCACCGGCCGGCTGGGGGAGACGGGGCGCCGGGCGCGGCGCCACCCGGACGAGAACCCTGACGCGACGGTCCCCGGCCGGTTGGAGCGGTCCGGCCCCCCGAGGGCCGGGCCGCTTCGTCGTCCACCGGGCGCCCGGACGGGGGCGAACTTCCCGGAACGTGCGGGGAGGTTCGCCCGCCCTCGGTCGCGTGCGCCGGGGGGTTCCCGCCCCCGGCGACGGTCCGCCGGGGAGGCGAACCGTCCCCGGTGACCGCGGCGGTCGTCGGCCGCCGGTTCGCCGGATTTGTCACCGCGCATCTGGCGGCCCGCGCGCCCATGTGATCGCCCGGCCACCCGTCCGGGCGTCCGGCCCCCGCACGTATGGGCGTGGGGACTGCCCGGGGCACTTCCCGGCGCCCGCGCCGGTTAGGCTCTTGGCGCAAGGACTACAGACGCAGACCCTGCGCTCCCCACGTCACTTCCCAGAAGGAGATGCTCGTGCCGTCGATCGACGTCGTCGTAGCCCGGGAAATCCTCGACTCCCGAGGTAACCCCACCGTCGAGGTCGAGGTCGGCCTCGACGACGGCAGCACCGGCCGTGCTGCCGTCCCCTCCGGCGCCTCCACCGGCGCCTTCGAGGCCCTTGAGCTGCGGGACGGTGACCAGAACCGCTACCAGGGCAAGGGCGTGGAGAAGGCCGTGCTCGCGGTGATCGAGCAGATCGGCCCCGAGCTGGTCGGGTACGACGCCACCGAACAGCGCCTCATCGACCAGGCGATGT
This sequence comes from Streptomyces sp. NBC_01497, assembly GCF_036250695.1. Taxonomy (NCBI): domain Bacteria; kingdom Bacillati; phylum Actinomycetota; class Actinomycetes; order Kitasatosporales; family Streptomycetaceae; genus Streptomyces; species Streptomyces sp. NBC_01497. Next base: position 5,093,896 of record NZ_CP109427.1, read on the forward strand.
TCGACCTGGACGCGACCCCCGACAAGTCCTCGCTCGGCGCGAACGCCATCCTCGGCGTCTCGCTCGCCGTGGCGCACGCCGCGTCCGAGGCGTCCGACCTGCCCCTGTTCCGTTACCTCGGCGGCCCGAACGCGCACCTGCTGCCGGTGCCGATGATGAACATCCTGAACGGCGGCGCCCACGCCGACTCGAATGTCGACATTCAGGAATTCATGATCGCGCCGATCGGCGCGGAGTCCTTCTCCGAGGCGCTGCGCTGGGGTGCCGAGGTCTACCACACGCTGAAGAAGGTCCTGAAGAGCAAGGGCCTTTCGACGGGGCTCGGCGACGAGGGCGGCTTCGCGCCGAACCTGGAGTCGAACCGCGCCGCGCTCGACCTCATCCTGGAGGCCGTGAACGAGGCCGGCTACGTGCCGGGCCGCGACATCGCCTTCGCCCTGGACGTCGCCGCCTCCGAGTTCTACAAGGACGGCAGTTACGAGTTCGAGGGCAAGACCCGGTCCGCCGAGGAGATGACGGCGTACTACGCGGAGCTCGTCGACGCGTACCCGCTGGTCTCCATCGAGGACCCGCTGCACGAGGAGGACTGGGCCGGCTGGAAGACCATCACGGACCAGCTCGGCGCGAAGGTGCAGATCGTCGGTGACGACCTGTTCGTCACCAACCCCGAGCGCCTGGCCCGCGGCATCGAGGAGGGCGCGGCCAACGCCCTGCTGGTGAAGGTGAACCAGATCGGTTCGCTGACCGAGACACTGGACGCCGTCGAGCTGGCCCAGCGCAACGGCTTCAAGTGCATGATGTCGCACCGCTCGGGCGAGACCGAGGACGTCACCATCGCCGACCTGGCCGTCGCGGTGAACTGCGGTCAGATCAAGACCGGCGCCCCGGCCCGCTCGGACCGTGTCGCCAAGTACAACCAGCTGCTGCGCATCGAGGAGATCCTCGACGACGCCGCCGTGTACGCCGGACGCAGCGCGTTCCCGCGTTTCCGCGGCACGGAGAGCTGAGACCCCCTCGTGTCACCGCGTCCCCGGCCATGGTCCCGTACCGTGTCCGGGGACGCGCACGTACGTACGGGACGTACGACAGGTGACAGGGAGTGTGGCCATGGCACGCACCGGAGACCGGGACGGAGCGCGTAACGGCGCCGGCGACCGCACCGGCGAGCGCCGTCCCCGCGACCCCGTCCCCGGCCGGACGCCCGTGAGGGAACCGGGTGTTCCGTCGCGCCGCGGCGGAGGCGGCCGTTCCACGGGTGGCCGTTCCGGCGGGGGCCGTTCCGAGGACCGCTTCTCCACCGCGACGCGGCTGCGGGTGCTCGGCGAGCAGACGGCGGCCCGCGTCTACCGCTCGCAGAACCGCAGACAGGCGCACCGCTCCCGGCTGACGGGACGCGCCGCGTTCCTCGCGCTGGTGCTGTGCACGCTGGTCGTCGCGCTCGCGTACCCGATGCGGCAGTACGTCTCGCAGCAGGGCGACATCGCCGACCAGCAGCGGACCGCGCGGGAGGCGAAGGCGCAGGTCGAGAAGTTGCGGGACGAGAAGGCCAGGCTCCAGGACGACGCCTACGTCGAACGGCTCGCGCGCGAGCGCCTGCACTTCGTGATGCCGGGGGAGAAGGGGTACACGATGAACGCCCCGAGCGCCGTCAAGCAGGAGCAGCAGGCGATCGGGCCCGCGAACCGCCCCTGGTACGCGAACATGATGGACGACGTCGACCACGCGGACACGGCGGCGGCGGTGCGTACCAGGACCGGTACGGGCACCGGCGCGGACGCGACGCGGGGCGGCGCGAAGAACTGAGGACCGCGGGGCGCGGCCCTTTACGCACGGTCCCCCAACGAGCAGCAAGGCAGTACAGACCAGCCATGGAAACCCCTCCTCCGCAGACTGAACGCACCGAGCCGCCCACGGCGGACGACATCGCGGCCTTCCGGGCCCAGCTCGGCCGGCCGCCGCGCGGGCTGCGCGCCATCGCGCACCGCTGCCCGTGCGGGCTGCCCGACGTGGTGGAGACCGCGCCGCGCCTGCCGGACGGGACGCCGTTCCCGACCACGTACTACCTGACCTGCCCGCGCGCCGCGTCCGCGATCGGCACGCTGGAGGCGAACGGCGTCATGAAGGAGATGACCGAACGCCTCGCGAGGGACCCGGAACTGGCCGCCGCGTACCGGGCCGCGCACGAGGACTACCTCGCGCGCCGCGACGCGATCGAGGTGCTGGCGAACTTCCCGAGCGCGGGCGGCATGCCGGACCGGGTGAAGTGCCTGCACGTGCTGGTGGCGCACTCCCTGGCGGCGGGTCCCGGCGTCAACCCGCTGGGCGACGAGGCGATCGCCCTGCTGCCGCAGTGGTGGCGGAAGGGCCCGTGCGTGGACGCCGCGTGCGTCCAGGCCCCGCGGGCCCCGCACGAACAGGAAACGACGACGGAGACGGGCGAATGACCAAGGTTGCGGCGATCGACTGCGGCACCAACTCGATCCGGCTGCTGGTGGCAGAGGCCGACCCGGCGACGGGTTCGCTGACCGACCTGGACCGGCGGATGGAGATCGTCCGGCTGGGCCAGGGCGTGGACCGCACGGGCCGGCTGGCGCCGGAGGCGCTGGAGCGGACGTTCGCCGCGTGCCGCGCCTACGCGGAGGTGATCGCGGCGCACGACGTCTCGCGTGTCCGCTTCGTCGCCACGTCCGCCTCGCGGGACGCCTCCAACCGCGACGACTTCGTCGGCGGCGTGCTCGACATCCTGGGCGTGCGGCCCGAGGTCATCACCGGCGACGAGGAGGCGGCGCTCTCCTTCACCGGCGCGACCCGCGAACTCGCCACCCACCAGGCGGCGCTGGTGGTCGACATCGGCGGCGGCTCCACCGAGTTCGTCCTCGGCGACGAGCGGGTACGGGCGGCGCGTTCGGTCGACATCGGCTGCGTACGCCTGACGGAACGTCATCTGCTGCACGACGGCGAGCTGACGGACCCGCCGACCGCCGCGCAGATCGCGGCGATCCGCGCGGACATCGAGCGGGCGATCGACGAGGCGGCTGCGACCGTTCCGATGCGGGACTCCACGACGCTGGTGGGACTCGCGGGCTCGGTGACGACGGTGGGCGCGATCGCGCAGGGGCTCACGGCGTACGACTCGGCGGCCATCCACCGCTCACGGGTCTCGTACGAGCAGGTCAAGGACATCACGGCGACGCTGCTCGCGGCGACCCACGCGGAGCGCGCCGCGAACCCGGTGATCCATCCCGGGCGGGTGGACGTGATCGGGGTGGGCGCCCTGATCCTTCAGACGATCATGGAACGCACGTCGGCGGCCGAGGTCGTCGTCAGCGAACACGACATCCTGGACGGCATCGCCTGGAGCGTGGCCGAAGCGGGTGCGTGACCCCGCGGGGGCGGTGGCGCGGAGGCCACGGGTCCGCGCAGTCCGCCCCCGCGTGAGTCCGGGGGCCGGCCCGTGTGCGGACGGGTTCACCCGGCCGACCGGATGAACCCGCCGGATGGCGCGTCGGGCGTCGCGGCGGTCGCCGGCCGTGGCGACGGGAACGACGGGGTTCACCGTCCTCGGTCCCGCGCACGGCCCGGTAGCCGCCGGCCCGGAGCCGATGGAGGTCCGTGGGACCCACGAGTCCTGGCCTCTGCGTCGTCAGGCCTTTCTCGCGGCCGTGGCTTCCCTCGCGGAGTTCCCCACGCCGGAGGAAGCAGCCGATGCCCTGGCGGCCCGGCAGGCGGAAGCGTCCCTGGACCGGCGCGGTCCGACGCCGGCGAGGGCCGAACTGGTCGCGGACCTGTGCGCCGAAGACGGTGGCGGTGCGGCGTGAGGCAGCCGTTCCTGTGCGCCGAAGACGGTGGCGGTGCGGTGTGAGGCAGCCGTTCCTGTGCGCTGCGGCGGCACAGTGGCAGCTTCCGGCCATCGGCCGGCGTTGCGGGTGATCAGCGTGGGCGCGCCCTCCTCCTCCGCGCGATGGATGCGCTCCGCCCCGGCGCGGGCAGGGCTTCCCCTTGCGGTCGCCGCGCGTTCGGCCGTGGCGGACATGTAAGCGGGAGGGCACCGGGTGTCCATGCGCCGACGGCCGGGGACCGACGTGCGTTTGCCGGCGGGCGAGTAAGCGCGATGCGGCGGGCACGCACCGCCCCGGTCCTGTGGCGTGCGCTGCCGCGAGCCGCTCTCCGTTCACATACATCTGTCGTGTTCATGGTCTTGACGGCTCGGTGTCCCCGGGGTTTGACTCCGGCCCAGGTCGTGAAAGCGCTTTCGCCCCACCGCCCTTCTCCCGTTCCGCCCGTTCCTGAGTCCTCCGGTTCCACCCGCGCCCCGCCCCCACTCAACGGAGAGTCAGATGCGTCCACGTCGTCCCCGGGCCCGCGCCCTCAGCCTCGCCGTCGCCCTCGTCGCCACCGCCGGTCTCGCCGTGACCGGCGTCTCCGCCTCGGCCGCCCCCGGCCACCAGGACCACCACGGCCCGTCCGCCCCGCGCCAGGTGGAGGCGTGGACCTCCGGTGCCAAGGGCCAGTCCGGAGCCACAACGGACCGGCTGACCGCGGCGCCGGTCTCCGCGGGGGCGCCGGCCGACGGCACCACCGTGCGGGTCGACCCGCAGGTGAAGTACCAGACCATGACCGGCTTCGGCGCCTCGGTCACCGACTCGTCCGCACAGGTCCTCTACGGCATCCCGAAGGACCAGCGGGACACGGTCATGAAGAACCTCTTCGACCCGGAGACCGGCGACGGCACCAGCTTCCTGCGCCAGCCCATCGGCGCCTCCGACTTCGTCAAGGGCGCCGACTACAGCCTCGACGACATGCCGGCGGGTCAGAAGGACTACGGCCTGAAGCACTTCTCCGTCGCCCACGACCAGAAGCAGATCCTGCCGCTGCTCCGGCAGGCCGAGAAGCTCAACCCCGGCCTGAAGATCGTGGGTACTCCCTGGTCCCCGCCGGGCTGGATGAAGACCGGCGACTCCATGATCGACGGCAAGCTGATCGACTCGCCCGCCATCTACCGGGCGTACGCGGACTACCTGGTCAAGTTCGTCAAGGCGTACGCGGCGAACGGCGTCACGGTCGACTACCTGACGGTGCAGAACGAACCGCAGGCGCTCAACCGGAACAACTACCCCGGCTCGGACATGTCGTTCGAGCAGGAGACCAAGGTCATCGACGCGCTCGGCCCCGCTCTCAAGAAGGCCGGCCTGGACACGAAGATCCTCGGCTACGACCACAACTGGTCCGAACACCCCAACGACATCAAGGCACATGAGGCCGTCGGCGAGGACCCCGAGGTCAACTACCCCTACGACCTGCTCGCGTCGAGCGCCGCGAAGTGGATCGACGGAACCGCGTACCACTGCTACGCGGGCGACGCGTCGGCGATGACGGCGCTGCGGGCGTCCTTCCCCGGCAAGGACATCTACGAGACGGAGTGCGAGGGCGGCACCATCACGACCGGCCTCGACTCGGTCAACAACTGGGCCAAGACGGTCACGTACTGGAACATCGCGCTCGACGAGAACCACAACCCGCACCAGGGCGGCTGCGGCACGTGCAACGGCACCGTCACCGTCAACTCCACGACCGGTGTCGTCACCTACAACGCGCAGTACTACGCGCTCGGTCACCTCTCCCGCTTCGTGAAGCCCGGTGCCGTGCACGTCGGCGCGAGCGCGGCGCGCAGCGACGCCACCGACAGCCCGGTGCAGACGTCGGCGTTCGTGAACCCCGACGGATCCACGGCCGTCGTCGCCCACAACACCAGCGGCACGGCGTCCGAGCCGGTGACCGTCGTCTCCGGCGGCCGCGGCTTCACCGCCACGCTCGCCGCGGGAGCCACCGCCACCTACAGCTGGCGCTGAGCGGCCGCCCGGCTGACCGCTGGACCGTCCTTCCTGCGGGACGGCTGACCGGCCGCCCGGCTGGGCGACTGCCCGCCCCGGCCGCGGTGTTCGTGCCCTGCGCACGGCGCCGCGGCCGGCGCGTCGGGCCCGGCCGGGAGCATGCCGCGCCGGCCCGTGAACGCGCTCTCCGCCACCTCGCGCGTACCGGTGAGGGTCCCGTCGGGACCGCTCGGGTTAGGCTCGCGGGACCACCGCGCGGCACGTCCCGAAACGCCGGGGCGGGGCCACTATCAAAACTTCGTGAAGTTCTTCACAAGGAAAATTGCACCGCCGGGTCCGGCATGACCCCCAACGGGGTGGAAAGGCTCTCCACGGAGCGGCGGCCGCCACGAACGAGCGGGCCGGACCAGGGCGCGGCGAGGCCGGCAGCACCCGCCTCCGCCCTCGCGCGAAGCGACGGACGGGCAGCTCAGCGCGGGTGTGACCGGGCTCCGTACCGTCCGGTAGGCATGGGGCCGGTCGTGCACCCTCGGTGAGCGGCCGGGCAGGGTAACACACCCTGTCCACCTTCTTGTGAAGGGGCTCACGAGGACCCCCCTCGGAGCGGGTGGATACTCGATGGCATGAGCACCACGGAGCGTCCCAGGATCCTCGTTGTAGGCGGTGGGTACGTTGGCTTGTACGCGGCTCGCCGCATTCTGAAGAAGATGCGGTACGGCGAAGCGACCGTCACGGTCGTGGACCCGCGCTCGTACATGACGTATCAGCCCTTTCTTCCCGAAGCCGCGGCCGGGAACATCTCGCCTCGGCACGTCGTCGTCCCGCTGCGACGCGTGCTGCCCAAGGCCGAGGTACTGACAGGCCGCGTCACCACCATCGACCAGGACCGCAAGGTCGCCACCGTCGCGCCGCTGGTCGGCGAGGCGTACGAGCTGCCCTTCGACTACCTGGTGATCGCGCTCGGCGCCGTCTCCCGCACCTTCCCGATCCCCGGCCTCGCCGAGCAGGGCATCGGTATGAAGGGTGTCGAGGAGGCCATCGGCCTGCGCAACCACGTGCTGGAGCAGCTCGACAAGGCCGACTCCACGACGGACGAGGAGATCCGCCGCAAGGCGCTCACCTTCGTCTTCGTCGGTGGCGGTTTCGCCGGCGCCGAGACCGTCGGCGAGGTGGAGGACATGGCGCGCGACGCGGCCAAGTACTACACCAACGTCAAGCGCGAGGACATGCGCTTCGTCCTCGTCGACGTCGCCGACAAGATCCTTCCCGAGGTCGGCCCGAAGCTGGGCACCTGGGGCAAGGAGCACCTTGAGGGCCGCGGTGTCGAGATCTACCTCAAGACCGGCATGGACTCCTGCGTCGACGGCCACGTGGTCCTGAACAACGGCCTTGAGGTCGACGCGAACACCATCGTGTGGACCGCGGGCGTCAAGCCCAACCCGGCGCTCGCGCGCTACGGCCTCCCGCTCGGCCCCCGTGGCCACGTCGACGCCGCCGCGACGCTCCAGGTGCAGGGCACCGACTACATCTGGGCCGCGGGCGACAACGCCCAGGTGCCGGACATGGTCGGCCGCAAGGCGGGCAACGAGAACGCCTGGTGCCCGCCGAACGCGCAGCACGCGCTGCGGCAGGCGAAGGTCCTCGGCGACAACGTCATCTCCGGTATGCGGGGCTTCCCGCAGCGGGAGTACAGCCACGCCAACAAGGGCGCGGTGGCGGGCCTCGGTCTGCACAAGGGCGTCGCGATGATCGTCTTCGGCAAGACGAAGATCAAGCTGCGCGGCCGTCTGGCCTGGTACATGCACCGTGGCTACCACGGCATGGCGATGCCGACGTTCAACCGCAAGATCCGGGTCATCGCCGACTGGACCCTGGGCATGTTCCTCAAGCGCGAGGTCGTGTCCCTGGGCGCCATGGAGACGCCGCGCGAGGAGTTCTACGAGGCCGCGAAGCCGGCCCCGAAGCCGGTGGCGGCGGCTCCCGCCGAACCCGAGAAGGCCAAGGCCAGCTGACCCCCGGCCCGGGTCGGGCCGCCCAGGCGGCACACCGGGCCCGAGGGTCGTCGAGGCCGGCTCAAGGACGCGCCGGAAACACCCCAGAACCGAGAAGGCCGCCCGCCATCCGTGGTGCGGGCGGCTTTCTCATGTCCATGTCCGTCCGCAGCCGGGTACGGTCTCGTCCGGGTGCGCTCGCCGGCTTCCCGCCACGGTGTTCACGGCAAGGTGCGTGGTAGGGGCAAGTATTTTGCCGTCCCGTTACGCTCCAACGGGATCGCAACGGGACCCCCGCGGTGTTTACGTGGTGTTGAACAAACCCAGACCTGAACACGGAGGTGTGCGCCATGGCCGACGCCGCGTCGCGGCTGTCCGCTCTGACCCAGGAGCTGATCGGGGCGCCGCCCCCGGTACGCATCCGGGCATGGGACGGCAGTACGGCAGGTCCCGCGGAGGGACCGACCGTGGTGATCCGTAGCCGGCGGGCCCTGCGCCGCATCATGTGGAAGCCGGGCGAGTTGGGCCTTGCCCGGGCCTACGTCTCCGGCGACCTCGATGTCGAGGGCGACCTGTACGAGGTGCTCGACCGGCTCGCGTCCTTCATCTGGGAGCGCACGGACGCGGAACCGCACAAGCTGTCCGCGCTCGACCCGAAGGTGCGCTCCGCGGCGAAGCAGTTCCTCCAGCTCGCCGGGCCCTTCCCGCCGCCCCCGCCGCCGGTGGAGGAGATCCGGGGCCGGGCCGGGACGATACACACCAAGCGCCGTGACAAGCAGGCCATCAGCCACCACTACGACGTCGGCAACGACTTCTACGGGATGGTGCTCGGCCCCTCGATGGTCTACTCGTGCGCCTACTGGGACGACGCGCCGGGCTTCACGCTGGAGGACGCCCAGCGCGACAAGCTCGACCTCGTGTGCCGCAAGCTCGACCTCAAGGAGGGCGACCGGCTCCTCGACGTCGGCTGCGGCTGGGGCAGCATGGCCCTGCACGCGGCCCGCGAGTACGGCGCCCACGTCACCGGCGTCACGCTCTCCCGCGAACAGGCCGCGTACGCGCGCAAGCGTGTCGCCGACGCGGGCCTGACCGACCGCGTCGAGATCCGCGTCCAGGACTACCGGGACGTCAAGGACGGGCCCTACGACGCGATCTCGTCGATCGGCATGGCCGAGCACGTCGGGTCCGTCCAGTTCCGTGAGTACGCGGACGTCCTGTACGCCCTGCTCAAGCCGGGCGGCCGGCTGCTGAACCACCAGATCGCGCGCAGACCGCTCGCCCACGACGAGGCGTACGAGATCGACGCGTTCATCGACCGCTACGTCTTCCCCGACGGGGAACTCGCGCCGGTCGGCCGGACGCTCGCCACGTTGGAGGAGGCCGGGTTCGAGGCCCGGGACGTGCACTCCATCCGGGAGCACTACGCGCTGACCCTGCGCCGCTGGGTGGCGAACCTGGAGGAGAACTGGCGGGACGCCGTACGGGCGACATCGCCCGGGCGGGCCCGGGTGTGGCGGCTCTACATGGCGGCGTCCGCGCTGTCCTTCGAGCGGAACAAGATCGGCGTGAACCAGATCCTCGCGGTCAGGACCCCCGAGAGCGGTGCGTCGGGGACCCCGCGCAGGGCGCTGGACTGGCGCTGAGGCACACCGCCCGCGGGCGGTGTGCGCGTGGCCCCGGAGGAGCACTCCTGCGGGGCCACGCGCTTGATCCGTACGCCGCTACTCGGTCTTGACGGCCGTCAGCATGTCCAGCCGGGCCGCGCTGCGCGCGGGCCAGACGGAGGCGAGGACGCCGACCACCGCGGACAGCGCCAGGAAGATCAGGATCCGCTCCCACGGGATGACCAGCGTGTAGCCGGGCACCGAGCCCTTGAGGGTGTCGCCGACGGCCCAGCCGAGGAACACGCCGAGCGCGATCCCGAGCACCGCGCCGAACAGCGAGATCACCACGGCCTCGACGCGGATCATCCGCTTGACGCCGCGCCGGTCCAGGCCGATCGCCCGGAGCATGCCGATCTCCTGCTGCCGCTCGAAGACGGACATGGCGAGCGTGTTGACCACTCCGAGCACCGCGATGAGCAGAGCCATGGCGAGCAGCCCGTACAGGATGCCCAGAGCGGTGTTGACGGAGCCGCCGTAGGCCGCGCGGACACCGTCGCGGTCCTGGATGTCGAAGGCGGGGTTGGCGCCGAGCGCGTGCACGAGCGCCCGCTCGTGGGCCGCGCTCGCGCCGCCCGCCGTCTTGACCCACACGCCCGATACGAGCGGATCGCTCTCGTGCCCCGCGATGACGTCGGTGGAGACGATGAGCGGGGAGAGGAAGGCGTTGGACCGGATCGTGGCCCCGACGCGCAGCGTGCCCTTCGTGTCGTCGTCGTAGGTGACGTGCAGCGTCTGGCCGACACGCCAGCCGTTGGCCTTCGCGGTCTCCTGGTCGACCGCGACCCCGCCCCGGGCGAGGGTGTCGAGGGACCCGTCCACGACGTGCATCGTGAGCACCTGCCCCACGGTGGCGGGGGTGACGGCGGACGTGGAGTGGTACGCGCCGCCGATCCGCAGGTTCGCCTCCTCGTCGGGGGACGAGGCGGTGACGCCGGGCGCGTGCGCCAGCGCCTTGGCTACCGAGGGGTTCAGGCCGCCGCCCGTGGCCGTCGACACCATGTAGTCGGCTCGCATGTTGTCGGTCGTCATCCGGTCGACGGAGCCGCCGAGCGTCACCCCGACGACCGTCAGCCCGGTGACCAGGGTCAGGCCGATCGCGAGGGCCGACGCGGTGGCGCCCGTACGGCGCGGATTGCGCACGGCGTTACGGCTCGCCAGTGTGCCCGGCGTACCGAACAGGCGGCGCAGCAGCGGCCGCACCAGCGCGACGGAGGGCCGCGACAGCAGGGGGATCAGCACGATGACGCCCAGCAGCAGGACGAACGCGCCGGCCGAGATCAGCAGCCGGCCGTTGTCGCCGCCCGTGCCCGCGCCGCCGGCGATACCGACCGCGCCGATCGCCGCGAGGGCGGCGCCCAGGCAGTTGCGTACGACGAGGGAGCGCGTACCGGCCGGCAGGTGGGCGCTGCCCATCGCCGCGACCGGCGGGATCTTCGCCGCGCGGCGCGAGGGCAGCCACGCCGCGATCAGGGTGACGAGGACGCCGACCCCGAACGCGGCGGCCACCGCGTCCGGCGCGACGACCAGCGGGCCCGCGGGAATCCGCGCCGCACCGAAGGAACCCATCACCGACCGCAGCCCGACGGCGAGCGCCAGGCCCACCGCGAAGCCGGCCACAGAGGCGACGAGACCGACGAGGGCGGCCTCGCCCATGACGGACCTGCGCACCTGCCGCCGGGACGCGCCGACGGCACGCATCAGGGCGAGTTCCCTGGTGCGCTGGGCGACGAGCATCGTGAACGTGTTGGAGATCAGGAAGATCCCGACGAACAAGGCGATGCCCGCGAAGGTCAGCAGCATCTCGTTGAGCGAGGCGAGCGCGTTGGCGGACGCCCGCGCGTCATCGGCGGCGAGGTCCTTGCCGGTCTCGGCGGTGGCGCCGTGCGGCAGCAGCGGCCGGACGGCGGCCAGCACGGCCGCGTCGGAGGTGCCGTGACGGGCCGCCAGGGTGGCGTCCGTCCAGATGGTGCCGGTGCCGGTGCCGGTGCCGGTGCCGGTGCCGGTCGCGGTGGCGGGTCCCTTGCCCGGCGCGCCGCGGCCCGGCGCCGCGTACAGGTGCTGCGCCTCCGCCGTGTCGAACAGGACGAGGCTCCCCCCGGCGTCCACGGCGCCGTCGTGCGTGGTGAAGACGCCCGCCAGCGTGTACGTGCGCACGGGCCCGTCGGTGGCGACGCGGACGGTGTCCCCGACGCGGTAGTGGCCGGTGGCGGCGGAGTGCGCGTCGAGGGCGATCTCGTGCGCGTCGCGCGGGCCGTGTCCCTGGCGCAGCACGTACGCGGGGTCGGAGCCGTGCGGGCCGGGCGCGAAGTTGCCGCCCCGGTTCGACCACGCGCTGCCGATGAGCTTGCCGTCGCGGTCCGCGACCCCGGCGAAGCCGCTGACGCGCCCGGTGGCGGTGGCCACGCCGGGCGCCTCGCGCAGCCGGTCGAGGTCGTGCGCGGTCAGCGGGTGCGCGGTCTCGGTCGAGACGGAGACGGCGACCCCCGCGTAGTCCTTCGCGCTCTCGTGGGCGAAGGCGCGGCCGAGGGTGTCGGTGAAGACGAGGGTGCCGGAGACGAACGCGACGCCGAGGAGGACGGCGAGGACGGTCATGAGGAGGCGCGCCTTGTGGGCGAGGACGTTGCGCAGGGAGGTTCGGAGCATGAAGGGTCCAGGAGAGGGGTGGTGGGGGTGGAGTCGCGGCCGAGAGCTGAGAGCTGAGAGCGAGGGGCGGTCGTGCGGACCGGGCCCGCATGGCTCCGGCGCGGGCCGGACGGGTCAGGCCGCGCGGCCCCGGCCGTCGAACGCCTTCATGCGGTCCAGTACGCCGTCCGCCGTGGGCTCGTACATCTCGTCCACGACCCGCCCGTCCGCCAGGAAGATCACCCGGTCCGCGAACGACGCAGCCACCGGGTCGTGGGTGACCATCACGACCGTCTGGCCGAGCCCGCGCACCGAGTCGCGCAGGAAGCCCAGCACCTCGGCGCCCGCGCGGGAGTCCAGGTTGCCGGTCGGTTCGTCGCCGAAGACGATGTCCGGACGGGAGGCCAGCGCACGGGCGACCGCGACGCGTTGCTGCTGTCCGCCGGAGAGCTGCGTCGGCCGGTGCTTGAGGCGGTCCCGCAGGCCCGTCATCGTGATGACCCGGTCCAGCCACTCCTGGTCGGGCCTGCGGCCCGCGATGTCCATCGGCAGCGTGATGTTCTCGATCGCGTTGAGCGTCGGCAGCAGGTTGAACGCCTGGAAGATGAAGCCGATCCGGTCCCTGCGCAACTGCGTCAGCTGCTTGTCCTTCAGCGTGCTCAGTTCGACGTCGCCGATGCGCACCGACCCCTCGCTGAACGAGTCGAGCCCCGCGACGCAGTGCATCAGCGTGGACTTGCCGGAGCCGGAGGGGCCCATGATCGCGGTGAACTCGCCCTGCCGGAAGTCGACCGTGACCCGGTCGAGGGCGACGACGCGCGTCTCGCCCTCCCCGTAGACCTTCGAGACTCCGACGGCCCGCGCCGCCGCGATGTCCTTCAGACCGATCGGTGGGGACATGGTCATGGTGGGGCTCCCGGAAGAGGTGAAGTGCTGGAGTGTCGGACACCATCGTCCCGGCGGGGAGCCCGGCGATCGTCCGTCTCCGTGTCCGTTCCTGAGGGCGACTCGGGAGTGACACCGGCTGTCCGTGTCCGACTCCGGGATGACGGCCGACCCCGAGGCGATCTTCCGCCCGGGCCCCCTTCTCCATACTCTGGGTGCATCACCTGCACCATTCCGTCACAGTGCCCGAGACCGGAAGGACCCCTGTGCCCCGGACCGCCACCCCCCTCCTCGACGGCTGGACCCTGACCACCGGCGAGGGCACGGAGATCGACGCCGCCCTGCCCGTCCCGGCCACCGTGCCGGGGTGCGTCCACACCGATCTGCTCGCCGCCGGGCTCATCCCCGAGCCGTACGAGGGCGACAACGAGACGCGGCTCGGCTGGATCGGCCGCAGGGACTGGACGTACTCGACGGTCTTCGACCACCCGGCCGACGGTGAGGACGGTGAGGCGAGCGGGGGCGGCGGGAATGACGGAGGTCCCGCGGACGGCGGGGCGGCGCGGGACGACGGCCCGCTGAGCGACGTCGGTGTCCGCAGGGACCTCGTGTTCCAGGGCCTCGACACCGTCGCCACCGTCGTCCTCAACGGCACCGAGCTCGGCCGCACCGCCAACCAGCACCGCTCCTACCGCTTCCCCGTGGACGGTCTCCTGCGCCCAGGACCCAACACCCTCACCGTCTGCTTCACCTCGCCGTACACGTACGCCGAGGAGCAGCGGGAGCGGATCGGGCCGCTGCCGGGCGCGTACGACGAGCCGTACCAGTACATCCGCAAGATGGCCTGCAACTTCGGCTGGGACTGGGGCCCGACGCTGGTGACCTCCGGGATCTGGCGGCCCGTCACGCTGGAGACCTGGCGCGCCGCCCGCATCGCGGACGTCCTGCTCACGCCGGACGTGGCGTCCGACGGGGTGCCGACGCTCCGCGCGAGCGTGGAGCTGGAACGCGCCCCGGGCGTCACCGGTCCGCTGGAGGTCGTGGTGGAGACCGCGGGCGCCCGCGCGACCGTCCTCGTACCGCGCGACGCAACGACGGGCGAGGTGGACCTGCCGGTGCCCGAGGCGGAGCTGTGGTGGCCGCGCGGGTACGGCGAACAGCCGCTGTACGACGTGACGGTGACGCTCCAAGACGACAGTGACGGCGGCGCTGTGGGGGACGTCCGAGGCGCTGAGGGGGACGGCGGCGGTGTGGCCGCCGCCGGGACCGGGGACGGCCGGGCCGCCGCCGACGTCTGGCGGGGGCGCACCGGTTTCCGGTCCGTCTCCCTGGACCCGGACGCCTTCCGGATATCCGTCAACGACGAGCCCGTCTTCGTCCGGGGCGTCAACTGGATCCCGGACGACTGCTTCCCGTCCCGCCTCACCCGCGAGCGGATCGCCGAGCGGCTCGACCAGGCCGTCGCGGCCGGGGTCAACCTCGTCCGGGTATGGGGCGGCGGCCTCTACGAGAGTGACGACTTCTACGAGCTCGCCGACGAGAGGGGGCTGCTGGTCTGGCAGGACTTCCTCTTCGCGTGCGCCGCCTATCCGGAGGAAGCGCCGCTGTACGACGAGGTCGAGGCCGAGGCGCGGCAGAACGTGACACGGCTCGCCCCGCACCCCTCACTCGTGCTGTGGTGCGGCAACAACGAGAACATCGAGGGCTACGCGGACTGGGGCTGGCGGCGCGAGCTGGCTCCAGGCCGCACCTGGGGCGGCGGTTACTACCACGAGCTGCTGCCGTCGGTCGTCGCCGAACTCGACCAGACCCGGCCGTACTGGCCCGGCACCCCCTACTCGGGCGCCCCCGAGGTGCCGCCGCAGGACCCCGAGCACGGCACGGTGCACCTCTGGGACGTGTGGAACCGCGTGGACTACCGCGCCTACGCGGACGGGGTGCCCCGGTTCGTCGCGGAGTTCGGCTTCCAGGGTCCGGCGACGTACACCACGCTGCGCGCGGCCATCGGGGACCAGGGGCTGCACCCGGACTCCCCGCTGCTGGCCGCGCACCAGAAGGCGCAGGACGGGCAGGAGAAGCTGCTGCGCGGCCTCGGCGACCACCTGCCGCAGCCGCCCGCCGGTGACTTCGACGCCTGGCACTGGCTGACGCAGCTCAACCAGGCGCGGGCCGTGGCGTTCGGCATCCGGCACCTGCGCTCGCACGCGCCGTACTGCATGGGCGCGATCGTCTGGCAGCTGAACGACTGCTGGCCGGTGGTGTCGTGGGCGGCCGTCGACAGCGGAGGCCGACGCAAGCCGCTGTGGTACGCCCTGCGTGCCGCCTACGCGGACCGGATCCTCGTCGTACGGGACGGCGCCGTGCACGCCGTCAACGACTCGCCGAAGGAGTGGGCGGGGAGGCTGACCCTGACGGCGCGCTCCTTCGACGGTGCGGTTCTGGCCAAAGAAGAACAGCGGGTGCGGATCGCCGCGCGCTCCGTCGCACACATCGATCTGCCCGCGGACCTGGCGCGGCCCGCCGACCCGCTCGGCGCGTTCCTCACCGCGGAACTCGCCGGGGCACGCACCGTCGAACCGTACGGCGAGGACACGACGGCCGCGCTGCCGCAGGCCCGGTTCGCGACGGACGTGAAGGAGACCGGCCCCGGCGCGTACGAGGTGCGGGTCACCGCCGAGACCTTCGTCCGTGATCTCGCGCTCTTCCCCGATCGGCTCCATCCGGGGGCCGAGGCTGACGACATGCTGGTCACTCTGGCCCCCGGGGAAAGCGCTGTCTTCCGTGTCACGGGCGCGGCACTGGCCGATCCCGCGGCTCTCGCCGCCGCCCCGGTGCTGCGCTGCGTCAACGAGGCGCCGCGCACGACCGGCGGAACCGCGTGACGTGCGGTGACCTCTGCGCAGAGTGACGGGACGGCGACTTTTCGTCATTCCGGCGGGAGGCGCGGGTCGGAGCGCCGTGCCTCCCGCGCGCCTCCGGCATGTGCCCAAGGCCTCTCCCCGGTGCTGACGCACCCTCAGACGCCAATAAAATAAGACAAGATCGGGTCAGCGGCCCGTTGTTGAACTGCCGCATCCCGATAGGCTCGTGAGCCAACGCGGAGCCGCGCGCCACGCCCGGATGGTGGAATGCAGACACGGCGAGCTTAAACCTCGCTGCCCTCAGTGGGCGTGCCGGTTCAAGTCCGGCTCCGGGCACCACACGGCCTATGTGCCCTGATGTACGAAAGCGACCGATCTCCATGGTCACGCTCTGTGTGGAGAGACGCACGGTGGGCGCACGGCGCCCCGGCTTCCCGCCATGGCGTGCGTCGCGGGGTGGAAGGACGCTGCGGCGTGGTGGTCGCCGTGGTGATGACCCGTCAGGTGACGTCGCGTCAAGGAAGCGGGCACGGGCCCGTCCCTGAGGGGAGCGGTTCGACGAGGACGAGACCGGTAGGCCCGCGCCGGTCGGGACGTCGCACCCGATGTGCGGCTACGGCCCGCGCGCAGCGGCCACGGAAGGCGCCCCGACTGTCGCCCCGCAGACCGACCGCCCGGCGGGGCCCTGCCGCGTCAGGAACCCCACTCGTGCGCGCGCTCGCCCCGCCACTCGATCCAATCCGGATCATCGAGCAGTCCCGTCGAGTCGGCATCCGGGAGGCCCGCGTGGTCCAGGAGAAGCGCCAGGTCCCGGTCGCTGTGTGCGAGACCGACGATCTCTCCGCGCACGGTCACGCCCCGGCCGCCCGTGGACACCCGGTGTACGACGATCGGTGCGTCTGTCATCCCTCCAGCGTGCGCCGGATCGCTCACTCCGGCACGCCGGGGCCTCCCGACCGGGAGCGGCCGGGCCGGGGCGCACGGACAGGGCGCAGGCGCGCGCGGTCGGCAGCCCTGCGCATCCGGCTCACCGGGCAGGCACGGCACCCGGGGCCGAGACGGCCGTCCGTGGCGGGGCCGTCCGGGGCGGTCCGGGTCGACGCAGGTGAGGCCGGCCGTGGCGATGCGGAAACGTCGCCGACCCGGGCCGGAACCCGGCGGCGGTACGCGACGGCCATCGGCTCGGGCGCCGTGGTGCGGTGCCGAGCCGGGCGATGCTGCCCGGGGTGCCGTGCGGTCATGGCAGGCAGGACATCTCTGGTGACTGCGAACGCCGCACGCGTCCCGGCGTCGAGCCTGCCGAGCCTGCAGAGCCGCTGGGTACTTCCCCGGGCATGACCCCGGAAGGCTTGACCGCGTACGGGATGAGCGCGTGGTGCACGAGCCCGTCGATGCCGCCCTTGGCGGTGCGAAGGGCGCCTTGGGCGGTACTCGCACCGGACCGGGGATCCGGTCGCGTCGAACCTGGTGGACCCGCACAGCAGCGCGTGACGCGGGCTGTCGCCCGGCGCCAGGCCGCCGGGCGGGCCGCCGGCCTACGCTCACCAGGGCTCCGGTAGGGCCAGGACGCGCGTCGGCCGACGGGTGACGCCATGGAGGAGAGCAGTGGAAAAGCAGTGGGACCGTCTGGTCGGCGTGTGGACCCTCACCGACGTCACCGACGTCGACGGCGAGGGGCGCGTGCGCTCCAGGCCCTACGGTGACGCCCCGCAGGGGCAGTTGATCTACACCCGGGACGCACACATGGCCGTCGTCATCGCCGGCCGGGGCCCGGCGTCCGCCGTGGCGTACGCGGGCCGGGTGAGCGCCGAGGGCGACCGCGAACGGCACGTGGTGCACGTCGGCCTGCCGCCGTTCGGCGAGGACCAGGAGCGCTGTGCCCGCCTGGACGAGCGGCCCGGTCAGTTGGTGCCGGCGACCGACCGCCCCGGACGGCCGCGCACCGAACTCGTCTGGCAGCGGCTGTCGGACGCGGCGGTCGCGGTGGCCGGCTGAGACGCCGGTCGGCAAAACATCTGCGAGCCAACTGCCTCTGTAGGTGGGTGAGATGATCCTCGGGCAACCGTCGCCCGTGCACCCACCAGGAGCCGCAGATGACATCGGACACCCCGAGAGCCTTCATCGACACCAGCAAGCCGCATCCGGCCCGGATGTACGACTTCCTGCTCGGCGGCAAGGACAACTACCCCGTCGACCGTGAGGTGGCGCGGCGCCTGCCCGTGAACGCGCCGATGGACGCGCGGCTGAACCGGGCGTTCATGCACCGGGCGATGGCCTGGCTGGCCGAGTCGGGTGTCGACCAGTTCCTGGACGTCGGCACCGGCATACCGACGGAGCCCAACCTGCACCAGGTCGTGCAGCGCGTGAACCCCGCCTGCCGCGTCGTGTACACCGACAACGACCCCATCGTCCTGCGGCACGCGGAGGCCCTGCTGGTCTCCGCCCCGGGCGGCGCGACCGACTACGTCCAGGCCGACGTCCGCGAGCCGGCGGCGATCCTGGACCGCGCGAGGAAACTGCTGGACTTCGAGCGGCCGGTCGCCCTGTCGCTCATCGCGCTGATGCACTTCATCCCGGACGAGCAGGACCCGTACGGGATCGCCCGCACGCTCGTGGACGCGCTGGCGCCCGGGAGTTACCTCGTGCTGACCCAGGGCACCGGCGACTTCCACCCGCAGCTCGCGGCGGCGGCCTCCACCACCTACCGCAGCGGCGGGATCCCTCTCGCGCTGCGCCCGCACGCGGCTGTGGCCCGCTTCTTCGACGGGCTCGACCTGGTCGCGCCCGGGCTCGTGCGCGCCACCGAGTGGTACCGGACGGGGGCCGCGCCCGAGGCGGGGGACAGCTCCTTCTACGTCGGGGTCGCACGCGTGCCCTCGGCGTGAGGAGTGAGGCGTTCGGCGTGAGGCGTTCGACGTTCGATGTGAGGCGCGGCGCGGGGGACGCCCGGCGTCAGTACACGTCCCGTACGTAGCGCCGGGCGGTGCAGCGGCGGACCCGCGACAGCCCGGCCAGGTGACGGCGACCGAGCCCCGAAAGTGGCGGCGCCGGATCGTCCGCGCCGGCCGGACCGAGCGCACCCGGCAAGGGCTCCGACGCCCGGGTCGGGGCCCGCCCCCGCGCCCCACCGCGTCCGTCACCGGGCCCCCTCTCCGCGCCGGCGCCGCCCGGGAAGAACCGGGCGCGTACCGACGATCAGGACGTCACGGTAGGAAGCGCCGGTTGCGGGCCCGTGAAGGAGAGGACCCCCGCCCCGCCACGACCCCCCCGCAGGTGGCTCCGGGCGCGGTGTGAGGACCGCCGGGGGAGGTGCGAACCCGCCGGGGGAGGTGCGAACCCGCCGGGGGAGGTGCGAACCCGCCGCCTGTGGGGCGGCGGGCGTCCGGCCGTCAGCCGCGCGTCGCCCGCAGGTGGTTCAGGAGCGCAGTGCCGTGCGGGGTGCCCAGGCCGGTGCAGGGGTCCCAGCCGGCGGCCGCCTCGTAGTCGCCGTTGCCGCCCGACGTGATGTCCGTCAGCGGCGCGGGCGCCGTCTGCGCCTCCAGCGCGTACAGCAGCGGCGGAAGCAGGCCGAGCGGGGCGTCGAGCGCCTCGCTCAGGCGGCAGACCAGGGCCGCCCACAGCGGGGCGGCCGCACTGGTTCCGCCGAGCGTGGTCGCCTTGCCGCCGACACGTATGCGGTAGCCGGTCGAGGGGTCGGCGACCGCCGCCACGTCCGGCACGCCGCGACGGTCGGCGGGGCCCTGGCCGTGGTCGTGGCCCTGCCCAGGGTGTTGCCGCTGGTGCGTCCGACGATGGTGCAGCCGCTGCCACAGGGGCAGCGGAAAGGTCGCGCTGCGTCCGCCGCCCGTGGCCCCGCCGCCCACCGCCAGCGCGTTCCAGACGGTCTCGACGGCATGGGGAACAGCCGCGGAACCCGCTCCGTTCCCGGCCCCGGCACCCATACGCAGGGAGGTGCCGCCCACCGACAGTACGTGCGGACTCGACCCCGGATAGTCCAGGTGCGGCCTGCCGTCCCGCTCGCCGTCGGTGCTGCCCGTGTCGCCCGCCGCCGCGCAGACCGTGATGCCCAGCGCCGCCGCGTCGGCGAGCGCCTCCTCCAGTGCGGCGAGGGACTGCGGTGTCCACCGGTCCTCCGGCGCACCCCAGCTGATGGAGAGCACCGTCGGTGTCGGGCTCGCGTGCACGGCCGCCGACACCGCCTCGACATAGCCGCGCATCGTGCCGGGGGCGAAGTAGACGACGAGCTCAGCGCCGGGTGCCAGCGCGCCGAGCACCTCGATGTCGAGCTGGACCTCGCCGTCCGCGTCCTCGTCCGTGCCGGGGCTGTTCACGGCGCCCGCCACGCTCACCGACCGTACGGCCGGGGGCCGCAGGCCGAGTTCGCGGAAGTACGTCCCGAGCTCGGCCTCGTCGTACCCGCCGCCGAACTCCACCAGCGCGGCGATCCGGCCACGGCCGTCCGTGCCCGCCGGGAAGCCGTACGCCTCGGCCAACTGCGGTGGGGTGTACGAGATTGCCGCCGCGTCACCGCGTGGCGTCCCCGGCCGGTGTGTGCCCTCTGTCAGTCTGCGCAGCAGGGGCCTGCCGTGCGGCCGGTCGCCCGTTCCGAGCACCGCGACGACCCGGTCCGCGAGCGTCGCCTGCCCGGACAGCTCCCCGGTGCGGGCGCGCTGCCCGGCCGTGCCCGCACCGCGGCCCGTTCCGGGCACCGCAGGCGGTTCGCCGCCGAGCAGCGCGCCGACCGGGCCCGCCGGGCCCGCCGGGCCCGCCGGGCCCGACACGGTCATCCGCCGCGAGCCCTCGTGAACGTCCGTCACCGTCAGCCCGGCGTCCTCGACGGTGCGCCGCACCTCCTCCACATCGGCCGGGTCCGCGCCGAACCTGGCCGCCAACTCCTCGCGTCCGACGGTCCCCGTCCCGTGCACGAGGTCGCGGGGGAGGGCCGCCCTGCGCCGCAGCACGACGGTGAAGCCGGCCTGATCGCCGGCGGCGGGCGCGACGGGCCCGGTGTCCTTCGGGAGGTCGTCGCGCGAGCCGCCGGGGAGCGGCACACTGGGGCAGGGCGAGGGGGCAGGCGAGGGGATCATCCGATCAGGCTAGGCGGGTACGCGGCCGGTGACGGCCGGTACCGGGCGGAGCGGTATTCCCCCTCGCACATACGCCGGTAAGACGATGTCATGATCGGGCAAGATCCCCCGCGCGGACGAGATCTTCCCTTTGCCTACGCATTACTGTTGACGCGAGACCGCGCGAGGCGGTCATGGAGGAGTGAGATGAGAAGCAGCAACCCGGTCTTCTCACGACGGGGCTTCACCCGCGACACCGGCGCGCGCGCCGGGTACGCGGGGTTCAACACGGCGCCCCGGACCGGGGGCACCGCCGTTGGCACCGACCCGTACGCGACGAACCCGTGCGCGGCCGACCCCTACGGGCAGCGGACCGCCGCCCGGTCCGGCGCCATGACGATCGACGACGTCGTCTCCCGCACGGCCCTCACGCTCGGCACGGTCGTCGTCACGGCCGTCCTGTCGTGGCTGCTGCTGCCGGTGGACGCGGCGAACGTCAACAAGTCCTACGGCATCGCTGCCGGGGCCGCGCTCGTCGCGCTGGTCCTCGGCCTGATCCAGTCCTTCAAGCGCCGGCCGACGCCGGCGCTGATCCTCGCGTACGCGGCGTTCGAGGGCGTCTTCCTCGGGGTGCTGAGCAGCGTCGTCAGCACGTACATCGCGTCGGGAGTCGTCGTCCAGGCCGTCCTCGGCACGATGGCGGTCTTCGCGGGCACGCTCATCGCGTACAAGATGCGCTGGATCCGCGTCACGAACCGCTTCTACCGGTTCGTGACGGCCGCGGCGATCGGCTTCCTGATCCTGATGGCCGTGAACCTGCTGTTCTCCGTCTTCACCCACGGCGACGGGCTGGGCTTCCGCAGCGGCGGTCTCGGCGTCGCCTTCGGCATCGTCGGCATCCTGCTCGGCGCTTGCTTCCTGGCGCTCGACTTCAAGCAGGTCGAGGACGGCGTCGCCTACGGCGCGCCCCGCGAGGAGGCGTGGCTCGCGGCCTTCGGGCTGACGATGACACTGGTGTGGATCTACCTTGAGGTCCTGCGGGTGCTGTCGATCCTGCAAAGCAACAACTGACGGCCGCGCGGCCCGCGCGCCCGGGTCCCGGACCGGGCCGGAGCGGGACGCGAGGGAGCATGAACGGAGGGGGCCCGCGGGCATGACACCCGCGGACCCCCTCCGTGCGTGCACGTGTGTCTTTGCCGGTCTTCGGCGGTCTCCGTGACGGTTTCTCCGGCGGCCACCCGCACGGCCGCCCGGTCCGGTCCGGTCCCGCTCCGGGCGGGGCCGGCCGAGGTCAGAGCAGACGGCGGGCCGCCCGCCTCAGATCGTGTTCGTGGACGATCGCCTTCGCGTGTCCGTAGGAGAGGTCGTGCTCGCCACGCAGCCAGCTGACCTTCTCCTCGAAGCGGACGAGGGCCGGACCTTCGTCGAGCGCACGCAGCCACTCCGAGACGCCTCGGCCGGTGCACTGCGGGATGTGGGAGAGCAGATTGCGATGGGTCTCTTCGGAGAAGACAAGGGACATCGGCGCCTCCGGACGCGTCGCGCGTACTGGTGCAGCGGCGGCCGCAGATGAAGCGGCCGTTAACGACACCGTGCCTGAGCGTTCGCCCGTTGGCAACAGTCCCGGCCTCTTTCCCACCGTTCGTGGCGGGCCGCGTAGGGTCGCACCGTGCTCGATACGACACCGCTGACCTCGCCCGTGGACCGGTTCACCGACCGGCTGCGCGCCGCCCCGCAGAGCAGGCTCAGACGCGGCCCGGCCGCCGCGGCACTCGCCCTGGCCAGGGAGCTCTCCGTCCGGGCCCAGCGCCTGGAGGATCCCGGCGCGGAACCCCGGATCATGTCCGATGCCGGGGTCTTCGTGGTCGCCGACCAGCTCGCGGTGGCCGCGGGCGACCTGGTCGAGGCACTGAGAACGGCCCCGTCCCAGCAGGAGCTGGACGAGGCCGTCAGGTCGGTCGCGCGGACGATTGCGGAGGCAAAGTTCTGACCGGTCACCGCGGCGGCCCGGACCGCCGGGCCGGCTCCGAAGGGCGTGTCCGCCCCGAGCGCCGGGTCCGCCCCGAGCGCCGGGTCCGCCGGCGCTAGAGCGACGCGATGACGCGGTCCGCGAGGATGTACACGTGCTCCTCGGTGGTGTCCGTGCCGTCCGTGCTGCTCGCGCCGCACGAGAAGGTCAGGCTGTACGCGCCGGAGACCCCGGAGCCGCCGAGCAGGAAGGGCGCACCGCCCTCGCGCAGCGAGCGCGCGAGCCGTTCCGCCGTTTCCCGGTGGCCGGGCGTCATGCAGAGCGTGGTGCCGTCGGCGAACAGGTACACGTCCAGCGTGCCCAGCGGTCCCGGCCGTACGTCGGACAGCGCCGTCCGCGTCTCGGCCAGGTGCTCCAGCCGACCGACCGTCCGCTCGTGATCGGTGACGATCGGCGTCCTGGTGGGCACGAAGTCCGGGTGCGAGGGGTGCCTGCGGCGGGCCGCCGCCAGCTCGGCGGAGTCCTCGGGGAACTCGTCCGCCGGAGCGGCCGGAGCCGCGTCGTCCGCGTCGCCCACGCCGGACGTGCCGGTGCGGGACTCACCCGGCGCGTCCTGGGGACCGACGGGCGGCAGGCCCGCGAGTTCGTCGAACGCGTCGGCGACCTGGTCGTGGACGGCGGGGTCGTAGACGGCCCTGTCGTACGAGAGCTGCTCGTGCGCGGCCTGGTCGAACGGGTCGCGCGACACGCCCTCGGCGGGGTGCGGGGCACCGTGGACACCGGAGGCGTCGGCGAAGCCGGGCAGGTCGTGGCCGAAGGTCTCGAAGGCGGAGAAGTCGGCCTGGCGCGGCATGAAGAAGGCCACGTCCCCGAGGGAGGGGTCGACGCCCGGCCCGATGAGGCCGCCGAGCACCGAGGGGCTGTCCGACGCGTCCCGGGCCTCCTGGGCCGCCCAGAAGGCGCGCGCCTCGGCCAGCTCGCGCTCGCGCTCCTCGGCCAGGGCCTCGGCGACCGCGGTGCGTATCGCGTCGGTGGTGTCCGCCGCCGTGGTGGCCGCCACGGACACGGAGACGGCGGAGCCGGCCCCCACCGCGGCGTTTCTGGCCTGCGGTACGGAGGCGCCCAATCCGCCGCCGTTGACCCCGGCGAGATCGCCGCGCAGGGCGGTGACCTCCTTGCGCAGCCCATGGGCCGCGCACAGTGCGGCCGCGCCCACGGCGGTCGCGGTGGCCGTGGTCAGCAGCAAGGCAAGAGACATGGCGCTCACTTACTACTCCCCAAACTCATCGGATTCCCCCGTCTTCCTATCTCAGCTTGTCGTGGGCGCGCGGCGGTCGTCAGTGCATTACGTCATGAAATGCGTGGGTCTTTGGGCCCTTGGACGCTGCCGTCGACGCCGCTGACCTGCGCAAAAGAATCTCCCCCCGGAATTGGTCACAATCCGGGGGGAGATTCCATTACGAGGGGGGCTCACGGGATGTGAGGGGCGCCCGCGACCGTGACCGGGGTGTCACGGCCCCCGCTCGGCCTCCCGCGGCCCCGCCGGGCGTCCGGTGGCTCAGCTCAGCCGCTCGCGTTGTCGGTCGCGCTGAGTTTCGCCGACGCTGCGGGCAGGTGCCGCCCTCGTTCCTCGGGCGACCCCTACCCTCCGCCAGGGCTCAGCTCAGCCGCTCGCGTTGTCGGTCGCGCTGAGTTTCGCCCGCGCTGCGGGCAGGTGCCGCCCTCGTTCCTCGGGCGACCCCTACCCTCCGCTACGGCTCAGCTCAGCCGCTCGCGTTGTCGGTCGCGCTGAGTTTCGCCCGCGCTGCGGGCAGGTGCCGCCCTCGTTCCTCGGGCGACCCCTACCCTCCGCTACGGCTCAGCTCAGCCGCTCGCGTTGTCGGTCGCGCTGAGTTTCGCCCGCGCTGCGGGCAGGTGCCGCCCTCGTTCCTCGGGCGACCCCTACCCTCCGCCAGGGCTCAGCTCAGCCGCTCGATGACCATGGCCATGCCCTGGCCGCCGCCCACGCACATCGTCTCCAGGCCGAACTGCTTGTCGTGGAACTGGAGGCTGTTGATCAGCGTGCCCGTGATGCGCGCGCCCGTCATGCCGAAGGGGTGGCCGACCGCGATGGCGCCGCCGTTCACGTTCAGCTTCTCCAGCGGGATGCCCAGGTCCTGGTAGGACGGGATGACCTGCGCCGCGAAGGCCTCGTTGATCTCCACCAGGTCGATGTCGCCCACGGACAGCCCGGCCCGCTTCAGCGCCTGCCGGGACGCCTCGACGGGACCGAGACCCATGATCTCCGGCGACAGGCCGGTCACGCCGGTGGAGACGATGCGGGCGAGCGGAGTGAGGCCCAGCTGGGCCGCCTTCGTGTCGGACATGATCACGAGCGCGGCCGCGCCGTCGTTCAGCGGGCAGCAGTTGCCCGCGGTGACCCGGCCGTCGGGGCGGAACACCGGCTTCAGACCCGCGACGCCGTCCACGGTGACACCGGCACGCGGGCCGTCGTCCTTGGCCACGACGGTGCCGTCCGGCAGCGTGACGGGCGTGATCTCGCGCTCCCAGAAGCCGTTCTTGAGGGCTTCCTCGGCGAGGTTCTGCGACCGGACGCCGAACTCGTCCATCTCCTGGCGCGTCACGCCCTTCAGCCGGGCGAGGTTCTCCGCGGTCTGGCCCATGGCGATGTACGGGTCGGGGAACAGCCCGTCCGCGCGCGGGTCGTGCCAGTCGGCGCCGGTGGACTGCGCGACCTCGACGGTACGGGCCTCGGCGCTCGCGAACAGGGGGTTGTGCGTGTCCGGCATGCCGTCGCTCGTGCCCTTCACCGACCGGGACACCATCTCGACACCGGCCGAGATGAAGACGTCACCCTCGCCGGCCTTGATCGCGTGCAGCGCCATCCGCGAGGTCTGCAGCGAGGACGAGCAGTACCGGGTGATCGTGCAGCCGGGAAGGTGGTCCATCCCCATCTGCACGGCCACGATGCGCGCCAGGTTGTGGCCCTGCTCGCCGCCGGGCAGGCCGCAGCCGAGCATCAGGTCGTCGATGTCGTGCGGGTCGAGCGCGGGGATCTTGTCGAGCGCGGTCTTGATGATCGTGGCGGTCAGGTCGTCGGGACGCAGTTCCTTGAGCGATCCCTTGAAGGCCCGCCCGATGGGGGAGCGGGCGGCTGAGACGATCACGGCTTCTGGCATCGGGCGCTCCTGGGGGCGGGACGGGTCGGCGGCTCTGCCGGGTTCCATCCTAAGCGGTTGCTCAGGCGGATGGGAGGGTAGTCCCCGCGGGCTCGGGCCCCGAAACCGCGGGGGCGGCTGCGGAGGCGTGAGATGGAGCACGTGGGGCCCGGCGGGACCGCGCCGCCCGGTGGCGGGCGGACCGCCGCCCTCCTGCCCCGCCGCACGGTCCCCGGAGCGCCTGTGCGGTCCCGCGACCGGGCGGGCGGTTACGGGTGGGGCATCCGCCGGCGCCCCTGTCCCCGGAGCGCTTGGGGCCCCGCCCCCGCCCCCGTGTCCGGTCCGCATCGGGGGTGCTCCCCCACCCGCGCCCCGGCGGCGGAGGGCGGGAAGCGGCGCGTGCGGGCCGGGAGGCCTGGCCGTCCTCGCGGCGCGTCGGGGTGACGGCGGTCGCGACCGGGTCGGCGGAGTGGCCCGGGTGATGCGGGGCGGCCCGTGAGGGCGTGGCGTGGCGTGTGCGAGGCAGGCCAGGGGGTGAGAGCCGGCGACGGCTCGTACGGGCGAGGCGGTGGCTTGCGCGGGCCGGCGGGTGGGGACCGGCGACTTGGCGGTGGCCGGTTCGGCGGTGCGGTGGATGGGGTGGCGGTGTGGTGGATGGGGCGGCGGAGCGAGCGGAGCAGCGGGGCGACGGGGCGGACGCCGCAGGGGGTGGCGTACGGTCCCCGTACGCCACCCCCTGCGGCCGTCGTGCTCCACGCCCCGGGCGGACCTCCCCACGTCACGACTCCTGGTGCGCCTCGCGCGGAGCCGGTTCCTGCTGCGTCACGACATGGCGCCTGCGGCGGTGCTTCAGCAGCGCCCAGGGAGCGCGCGCACCGGTGACCTCCGTGCCACCCCGCGACGCCGCCTCGGACGCGGCCTTGGCGACCGGCAGCATGTTCTCGTCGCGCAGCACGTCCAGCCGGTCCGTCTCCGGCCACAGGCCCAGCGTCGCGCAGACCGTCGGCAGGACGGCCATCGCCGCCGTCGCGTACCCGTCGACCGACGGGTGGTAGTGATCCGGGCCGAACATCTCGCCCGGGTGCGCCTCGAACTCGGGGCCCAGCAGGTCACCCAGCGACACCGTGCGCCCGCCCTGCTCGACCGTGACGATCGTCTGCGCCGCCGCCAGCTGCCGGCTCGTACGGCGCGCGAGCCAGCGCAGCGGCTGGTAGACGGGTTCGACCGTGCCCAGGTCCGGGCACGTCGCGACCACCACCTCCGCGCCCGCCGTGCGCAGCCGCCGCACCGACGCCGACAGGTACCGCACGGACTGGGTGGGCGCCATCCGGTGCGTCACGTCGTTCGCGCCGATCATGATCACGCAGACGTCCGGCAGCCTGGACGGGTCGGAGAGCATCAGCGTGACCTGGCGGTCCAGGTCGTTGGAGCGGGCGCCGGGCAGCGCCACGTTGATCAGGTCCACCGGCCGTTCCGCCACCGCCGCGAGCCCCGACGCCACCAGCGCCCCCGGCGTCTGGCCGACCCGCCGCACCCCCTGTCCCGCGGCCAGGGAGTCCCCCAGCATTCCCAGGCGAAGTGCGTCCGCCTGGCCGTATCCGAGCCCGTACCAGCCGTTCCCGTTGGCGGGTACCGGGGCGTCAGGACTGCCCACCCGTCTCTTGGCGAGCTGTACCTCCGCCAGTAGCACGCCCACCCCCGCCGCACCGATCAGACCGATGCCTCCGCCTCCGAAAGCCGCGCCTGTCGCGATTCGTCGCGCCACCCTCGCTCTCGACACTGTCCGAGCCACCTCCTCTGCACACACGCACGTACATCGCATATCTGCCCCCGGAGGGCCCCCGCACCAACGACATCAGCGGTCCAATCTCGGCCTGTGTGCCGGAAGGCGGCGCGGTGCTGCCTAGGCTGCCGTGACTGGGCCGCGCGCACGCCGTGCCTAGGCTGTCGGGACCATCACGGAGATCCCGATGGCAGCCCCGGACAAACCGGAGACATACGGTGCAATTCCACGAATCGATGATCAGTCTTGTCGGCAATACCCCGCTGGTGAGACTGCGCAGCGTGACCTCGGGCATTCAGGCGACTGTTCTGGCCAAGGTCGAGTACTTCAATCCCGGCGGCTCGGTGAAGGACCGCATCGCCCTCCGCATGATCGAGGCGGCCGAGCGCAGCGGCGAGCTGCGCCCCGGCGGCACGATCGTCGAGCCCACGAGCGGCAACACGGGTGTCGGCCTGGCCATCGTGGCGCAGCAGAAGGGCTACAAATGCCTCTTCGTCTGCCCCGACAAGGTCTCCACCGACAAGATCAACGTGCTGCGGGCCTACGGCGCCGAGGTCGTCGTCTGCCCGACCGCGGTCGACCCGGACCACCCCGACTCGTACTACAACGTGTCCGACCGCCTGGTACGGGAGACCCCCGACGCCTGGAAGCCGGACCAGTACAGCAACGTGAACAACCCCCTCTCGCACTACGAGACGACCGGGCCCGAGCTGTGGAAGCAGACCGACGGCCGCATCACGCACTTCGTGGCGGGCGTCGGCACCGGCGGCACCATCTCCGGGACCGGCCGCTACCTCAAGGAGATCAGCGCGGACCGTGCCGAGGGACCGGTGCGCATCATCGGCGCCGACCCCGAGGGCTCCGTGTACTCGGGCGGGTCGGGACGTCCGTACCTGGTCGAGGGCGTGGGTGAGGACTTCTGGCCGAGCGCCTACGACAGCACGGTGACGGACGACATCGTCGCCGTCTCCGACAAGGACTCCTTCCAGATGACGCGCCGCCTCGCCAAGGAGGAGGGCCTGCTGGTCGGCGGGTCCTGCGGGATGGCGGTCGTCGCGGCGCTGAAGGTCGCGGAGGGGCTCGGCCCCGACGACGTGGTGGTCGTGCTGCTGCCGGACAGCGGGCGCGGCTACCTCAGCAAGATCTTCAACGACGAGTGGATGAACGACTACGGCTTCCTGGAGCACGGCGGCGGTTCCGCCAGCGTCGGCGACGTCCTGCGGCACAAGGAGGGCGCGATCCCGACACTCGTCCACATGCACCCCGACGAGACGGTCGGCGAGGCCATCGAGGTGCTGCGGGAGTACGGCGTCTCGCAGATGCCGATCGTCAAGCCCGGCGCGGGCCACCCCGACGTGATGGCGGCGGAGGTCGTCGGCTCGGTCGTCGAGCGCGAACTGCTCGACGCCCTGTTCGCGAAGCGCGCCACCCTGACGGACGCGCTGGAACGCCACATGTCGGCGCCGCTGCCGCAGGTCGGCTCGGGCGAGCCGGTCGGGGACCTCATGGCGGTGCTGAGCGGCACCGGACGCGAGGGGGCCGACGCGGCGATCGTCCTGGTGGAGGGCAAGCCGACGGGCGTCGTGAGCCGGCAGGACCTGCTGTCGTTCCTGTCGGTGGACGGGCGGTAGGCGGAGCCCGCGTGCGCGGGTGTGTCTGCGCGTCCGGTGCGTCTGTGCGTGCGGGTGCGTCTGCGCGTGCGGGTATGCCTGCGTCTGCTGGGGCGGGTGGGCCCGGGTGCCCGTGCGCGTGCGGGTGGACGGGCACCCGGGCCGGGTGGCGGCGCGTGTCGCCGCTGGTGGGAGCGGTCCGGGTTCGGGTCGGCCGGCGTTCGGTCCGGACCGGGCCTTCGGACTGCCGCCGCGCCCCGGGCGGATTCGCGCAAGTGGTACGAGGCCGACACGTCCACGCAGCACGCGCTTAACACGCCACGGGCAAGGTGGGTGTCGCGCCGGGGAACGACGGAGCGGCTCCCGGACCTCCCTTCGGCGCCCGGGCACACGGGTCGGCCCTGACCCGAACCGTGCCCCCTGCGCGGGGACCGCCGTCGTCCCGCCCCCTGTGTCATCACGGGGGTGCGGCGGTCCCCGCGCTTCTCTCGTCCCCCGCGCCGGCAGGGCGCCCCCGCGTGTTCCCCGGGTACGCCACGGCCGAGGTCGTTCCCGACCGACGGCACTGTTCGCGCGGAGGGCTCGCGCCCACCCGTTCCCGTCTGCCGCTCGTGCCTCACCGGCCTTACGTGCCTCACCGCCGCGCCACGGTCACGGCTTGTCCGGGCGGTAGACCTCACCCGGCACGGGCTTGGCCGGCCACAGCAGCTGGGAGACGGTGACGACGGTGTAGCCCTTCTGGTCCAGCGCGGAGAGGATCCCCGGCAGCGCGGGCGCTGTGCCGGGGTAGATGTCGTGCAGCAGGATGATGCCGTCGCGCCGGGTCTGTTCGAGGACACGCTGCCGGATGACGGCCGAGTCCTTCGTCTTGTAGTCCTTGGCGGTGACGCTCCACAGCACCTGGGACAGGCCCAGCTCGCGGCAGACCTTCGTGACGTCCTCGTCGGTGCGGCCCTGCGGCGGGCGCATCAGGGTGGGCGCCTTGCCGGTGATCTTCTTGACCGCGTCCTGGTCGAGCTTGAGTTCCCTGCGCGCCTCGGCCGGCTTGATCTTGGTCAGGATCTGGTGCGTCCAGGTGTGGTTGCCGATCTCCATCCCGGCGGCGGCCTCCTGCCGCACCAGGTCCGGGTGCTTGAGGACGTGGTTCTTGCCGAGGGTCATGAACGTGGCGTGCGCGTGGTACTTCTCCAGCGACTTCAGGACCGCGGGCGTGTACGGGCTGGGGCCCGCGTCGAAGCTGAGCGCCACGCACTTCACCTTCCGGCAGTCCACCGCCCCCGGTCGGCCTGCCGCGATCGCGGCGGCGCTGCCGGGCGCCGCGCCGACCCCGGTCCTGGCCCTGCCGGTGACGGCGGGCGTGGCGGGGGCCGCGGGAACGCCCTTGGCGGCGTCCCGCGCGGCCTTGGGGCTGGTCACGGGGTAGGACGCGCCGCAGGCGCTGAGGACGGGGACGAGGCACGCGACGGCCGCGACGCCGGCGAGGAGCCGTGCGGGGGCCGAGGAGGCTATGTGCTGGGGCATGGCGTTACTTCCGTACTTCCGTGGTTCGGGGAGTGTGAGGGCTGCGCGGGCCGGTTCGGTCTCCGGCCGTGCGGGGCTCGCCCGCACGGGAGGACATGCGGACGTCGGCCTGACCGCCTGCGTGCCGCGACGGGCAGGGCCGTGACCCGTCCGAGGGCATGGGTGTGCCACGGACCTGGGCAGGGATGTGCAATAGACATGGGCATGACAGATGGCCGGATGAAGGGCCGAGCGGAATCCGGCCTCCTCCGGGCCGGCGCACCGCAGCCTTGTCCGCCACCTGGTCAAGGACTATACATGGTGGGTATACACATGGTGAATAGCTGCCCCGGGGAAACCCCCGGGGGGCGATCTGGCGGGGCGTCACAGCGCGGGGCGACGGGTTGGTGCGAGGTGCGAGGTGCGAGGTGCGAGGTGCGAGGTCGGGCCGGGCCCTGCCGGATCCTTCGGTGCGACTCGGTGCGACTCGGTGCGACTCGGTGCGACTCGGTGCGACTCGGTGCGGGCTCGGTCCGACCGGACACGCCTAGGCCCAGTGGCACAGCCAGAACTCAGGGGCGCGGCCGGGGCCCGTGGGCGCCGGGCTCGCACGGGGCGTGGGTGCCCGTGAGGTCGGGCGGGCGGGAGTGCCGCGCGGCGGCGGAGGCGGGCAGGGCGGCGGCGGTCGGGCCCGGGGCGGCCGGCCCCGGTCGGTCATGCCACGGGCTGTCGCGCATCCCACGGGCGGTCGGGCCCGGGGCAGCCGGCTCCGGTCAGTCCTCCCACGTCGAGCGGCGGTGGGCGCGGGCCCAGGGCCAGAAGCGGGTGGAGTGGACGGTGTTCACGCCCACGATCCCCAGCCACGCCACGAGCAGGCCCGCGAGGCCGCCGAGCGATCCCGCGATCGCCGAGAGCGGCACGGCCAGGACCAGCGAGACGATGCCGAAGCCGTACCGCTCGCCGAAGCCGTCCTCGGTACGCGGGCGGGAGGCGCCGCGCGCCACCACGAGCTGCTGCTCGGCGAGTTCGCGCCTGACGCGCTTGTCCGTCGCGCCGAGGCGCTGCTCGACCTTGTCCAGGAACGAGTCCACGAGCGCGGAGTCGTAGTCCTCGCCGAGCTCTCGGCGGGCCTGGAGGGTGGCGTTGAGCTCCTTCTTGAGCTCCGGGTCGTGGGTGTCCATACCCCATGACGGTAGGCGTCGGGGCCCCTCCGCACACGGGGGTTAGCCCCCCTCTTCGCCTTCGTGTCCACCCCTCCGGAGCCCCGTCAGGGGCGTGCGGAGTGTCCGTGCGGGTCGCCGCGGGACGACTCTGTATGAAGCTATGCATACGGGTGCGGTAGTGAATGGATCACTGATACCTTGCCCGCATGAGCGACACCCCCGCCGAGCGGTTGCAGCGCCTCTTCGAGGGGCACCGCCTGACCCCCGCGCAGCGTCGCATCGCGCACAGCATGGTGCGCCGGGCCGGTGAGGCGCCGTTCCTCTCCAGCGTCGAGCTGGCCGAACTGGCCGGGGTGAGCCAGCCCTCCGTCACGCGGTTCGCCGTCGCGCTCGGTTTCGACGGGTACCCCGCGCTGCGCAGGCATCTGCGCGAGGTCGCGCCCTCCGCACCGCCGGAGACGAGCCACCAGGACGCCGAGTGCAACGCGTACCAGCAGGCCGTGCTCGGCGAGATCGACAACCTGCGCGAACTCGCCGCGCTGCTGGCCGACCCCACTCCCGTGGAACGGGCCGGCCGGCTGCTCGCCGCGTCCCGGCCGCTCCCCGTGCTCGGCCTGCGCGCGGCCTCCTCGCAGGCGCGTGGATTCGCGTACTTCGCGGCCAAGGTGCACCCCGATGTGCGCCTGCTGGACGAGGGCGGCAGCATGCTCGTCGACCGGCTCGACGCCGCCCGCCGCAGCGGGGCCACCGCGCTCATGTGCTTCGCCCTGCCGCGCCACCCGCGCGAGGTGGTCGAGGCGTTGGCGCACGCGCGGGAGATCGGGCTGACCGTGGTGACCGTCGCCGACTCCTCGTTCGCGCCGGTCGCCCCGTACAGCGATGTCCTCATCCCGGCCGCCGTCGGCACCGGACTCGCCTTCGACACGGTGTGCGCACCCATGCTCCTCGGGCGCGTGCTGCTGGAAGCGATGTGCGACGAACTGCCGGACGCACCCACCCGGCTGGAGGAGTTCGACGCGGCCGCCCTCGCCCGCGGGCTCTTCGCCGAGTGACCACCGCGGTCTTTCTCAGGCCTCCTTCACCTTCTCTCATGGCTCCCTCACGTGCTCTCACTACGCTGCGGACACCAACGGCAGCCGCGGAGGAGGCACATCATGGCGCGCGGAGGGCAGCAGTCCCTGGCCCGGGTGGCGGTGATCGTGCGGGCGGGTTCCGTCCCACTGTTCTGGCTGGGTGCACTGTCCGCCGGAGTGGGCCTGCTGCTGCCCGGGTTCACCGGGCGGCACGTCGGCGCCTACGCGGGGGCCGCACTGTTTGTGGGGTGCGCGGCCGTCGTCGCCCTCGTACGGCGCGGCCGCTACCGGGCGTGGGCCGACCGTGCTTCGCGCGCGGGCAAGTTCGACCTCCTGCAGGACCGGGTGGTCACCCAGCGGAACTGGCGGCGGGCCCACCGGTGGTGGCTCGTCGCCGCGTTCGTGGTCGGCGTCGCCTGCTCGTTCGCGGTGCCTGCCGCGTTCGGCATGGCCGTCGCGGGCACCGGAGCCGGGCTGTGGCTGAAGGCAGTGTGGATCGGCCGCGGAGAGCGGAGGAACGACGCGATCCTGTGGGTCCGTACGGACTGGGCCGGAACCGGCCGCCCCGTCGGCAAGCAGGTCAAGGGGTACCGGACGACCGGCATCCTGGCGGGCGACGCCGCGCCCGGCGGAACACGGCGCCGCTGAGCCGCTGAGCCGCCGCGAGTACGGGCCCGGGCGCCGTACCCACGGCGAGGTCGGGACGGGCCGGGGCGCCGTACTCACAGCGAAGCGGGGACCGGGGGCCCTCGGCCCCGGACCGGTTACCCGTCAGAGATCCAGTTCGGACTCGACCTTGGCGAGCTGGTGGCGGGCCATCGCCAGGTTCGCCCTGCTCTTGTCCAGCGCGAGATAGAGGAACAGGCCGTTCTTCCCGCGTCCCTTGAGCAGACGGATCAGGTGGTACTGGTTGCCCAGCGTGATCAGGATGTCCTCGATCTCGTCCTTCATCCCGAGCATTTCCATCGTGCGGACCTTCGCTCTGACCACGTCCGTGTTGCCGGCGGCCGCGACGGTCAGGTCGAGGTCCTTGCCGCCGCCGACCGTGCCGAGCGCCATACCGCTGGTGTAGTCGACGAGCGCGGCGCCGATCGCGCCGTCGATGGAGGTGAGGGCATCCTTGAGGGAGGCTTCGGTGTTGGCCATGGGTGTCGTACTTCCTTTGCTTGTGGTGGCCGTCTTCTTCACTGTCCTGCGGCCACGGGTCGTTGAGGTCGTGGGGGGTTTCCCGGAGGCTGAAGTCATCGCTCAGGCGTTCTCCAATCGGTCGAGGGCGCCGTCCACCAACTCACCGATCCGCGCGCTCGACCTGCGGGCCTCCAGGTGCAACCGGCCCACGTTGGTCCGCGGTTCGGCCAGCAGCGTCAGCACCGCCGACGAGCCCGCCGCGTAGGTCGCGACGTAGCCGCGCTCACCTCGTACGAGGAGTTCGCGGAAGTCGCCCTGCCCCGTGGTCTCCGTCAGACGCTGCGCCACACCCAGTGCGGCGGCGGTCAGAGCGGCCACGCCCTCCGCCTGGTTGCCCGCGGTCTCCTGGGCGAGCACCAGTCCGTCGGCGCTCGCCGCGAGCGCTCCCGTCACCTGGGGGAGGCAGGCCCTGAGGCGTCTCAGCTCGCCGAGCACATCGGCCTCTGCCGTCATCAGCTGTCTCCTCTCGGCGCGTTGCCGCAACGTGCGCCTCATGACGGTGTGGTCGGGGCGTGTCCGGTGGGGGAGCAGGGGATCACAGGGTTGCCTCCAGGGCGTCGCGCAGCCTGCGCAGCAGGGCGATGTCGGGATCGCCGGAGAGCGTCGCGACCCAGGCGGGCACGGCCCCGGTCGACTCCGGCGGCGGGAGCGGGTCCTGCGGGGTGTCCACCAGCCCGGCCGCGGCGAGCCTGCGGATGTCCAGGAGGATGTGGAAGGCGGGGCGGCCGAGCGCCCAGGCGATGGCCGCGGGCGACTTGGTGCCGTCAGCCAGGGCGAGTACGTCACGCTGCCTGCGCGGCACGCTCTGGCCGGGCGCGGGCTCGCGGGCCGTCACCGGCGCGGTGTCGACACTCGCGTAGGGCCAGACGCTGTCGAGGAGTTCGCGGCGGCGGAGCGTCTCGCGCTCGACGGCCGCCGCGGACACGGGACGCACGGTGCCGAACCAGTGCGCGACCCCATAGCGGAACCGGGTCGGCCCACTGCCGGGGGCGAGTGCGAAGAACGCCGCGTCGAACAGCGCGCCCAGGTGGCATATCTCCATCTCACCGCCGCCGACCCGGCCGCTGTCGACCAGGAAGCGGGCGACCTCGCGGCGGGCGCCGGCCTTGTCGACGGCCTCCTGCCAGCCGGTGCGCGGCAGCCGGCCGCCCGCCATGAGCAGGACGTCGACGCCGGGCGCCGTGGGGCTCTCCGCGTGGACGATCCGGCCCTCGGAGAGGTAGAGGGTCCCGTGATCGCGCAGCAGCGCCCCTGTGGCGCGTTCCTCGGCGAGGCGCAGCAGCATGGGGGACACGGAGCGCGGGGACGGCGACGGGGCTCCCGCTCCCGGACGCGAGGGCAGGGAGTCCGCTGACGCGGGCGTGGGGCCGTGGGAGGGGGAGTTCCACGCCGCGGGGCCGGTGGAGGCGCTGTCCTCGGACAGGGACCGGACGGATGCGGAACTGCCGGACGCGGAAGCGGACTTCCCGGACCCGGACCCGGACCCGGACTTCCCGGACCCTGAGCTGCTGGGCCCCGAGCCGCTGGACCCGGAGCCGCTTGACCCCGAGCCGCTGGGCCCTGAGCCGCTGGACCCGGAGCCGCTTGACCCCGAGCCGCCGGACCCGGAGCCGCCGGACCGCGAGCCGCTTGACCCCGAGCCGCCGGACCCCGAGCCGCTCGACCCGGAGTCCTCGGACGCGGGGCCGGCCGGCGCTGCCGTCCGCGATGCGGAGTCCTGGGAGGCGGGACCGGCGGAAACCGGGTCCGGGACCGGGGGCCCGGCGGACAAGGAGCGTGCGGTCATCCGAGCACCAGCCGTTCCGCCAGCTGTCGCATGCGTATGCGGGCGAGCGCGAGATTGCCGGTGTCCCGGTCGAGCCAGAGGTGCAGGAAGACACTGCTGTCGAACGTCGTCTCCACGAAGCACAGCAGGTGGTACCCGGTGCGGGTGGAGACGATCACGTCCTCGACCGGGAGCCCTTTGTCCGCCCCCTCGCCCCCGCCCTCGGAGCGGGCGGCGGTGCCGGAGGAGCGGGCGCCGCCGGACGGGGCGCGATCGGAGGAGAGGTCCCGCGCGCCGTCCGGGGCGAACGTCGTGTACTCGGCCGCGGCGCGGGCCAGTTCCGCGGTCTCCGCGGCCGTCGCCTCCGCGTCGCCACCGGGCGACTCGCCCGCCGTGCCGAGGGCCAGCCCGCTCGTCCAGTCGACGACCGACGCGCCGCGTGCCCCCGGCAGGGCCATGGCCTCGTCCAGGCATGCGTCGATTCCGGGCACGCGAACTCCCTCCCCCAGTCGGGCGTGCAGGCGCACAGTCGTGCGGAAGCAGTAACCGCGACACTACGCATAGCGTTCGCGCGGGAGAGCGAGTCCGGCATATTCCGCCGAGAGAAATCAGTTATGAACCTGGCATATGCAAAAACATGCCCGATCGTGATCGAACACGATCGGGCATGTCTTATTTGTAGATGAGCTGGCTACCGGCAGACGCTCTCCTCGCGCACGGCGACGGAAGTCGCGATCACGCGCGACCGCGTGCGGGCGCACGCGCGCGAAGCTCGCCGGCCGAGGACCAGGGCGCCGGGGGTCGGGGCGCCGGGGGCCGGGGGCCGGGACGCCGGGGGCCGGGAGGCGTCCACGCCATGGGGCGGGCGCCCGGTGGCGCGGGTCCGCCTACGGCAGCAGTGCGTCCGTGTGCTCCGCGCCCGACTCGGCGACGATCTCCTCGACCGTCTGCGGGGTGCGGACCGTCGCGAAGCCGACCGGCCCGTCCGCCGTCTGTGCCTCAGGGGCCGTGAAGCCGTACACGCCCGGCCGCGGCAGGCTGTTGTACGCGTAGTGGTGCGCGAAGTAGTACGCCCCGGTGTCCAGCGCCGCGACCACGTCGCCCTGCTCGATCAGGGGCAGCGGGCGGTCGGTCGCGAGCAGGTCGCCCGCGAAGCAGGCCGGGCCCGCCACGTCCTGCGCGACCGGCTCGCCCGTACGCGGCTCGCCCTTCGCGTCGTACGCGGCGATCCGCAGCGGCCACGACTCGGGGGCGTACACCGTGCGGGTCGCCACCTGCACGCCCGCGTGCGTCACGGCGATCGGACGGGCGCCCGCCGACTTCGTGTACTCGACCTTCGCGAGGATCGTGCCGTGCTTGGCGAGCAGCGACCTGCCGAACTCCGTCACCAGCCCGTACCTGCCGTCGAACAGCCCCGGCACCGTCTCCTTCAGGACGCGCACGTAGTCCGCGTAACCGGGCGTGTGCTCCTCGGAGGCGAAGTTCACCGGGAGGCCGCCTCCGATGTCGAGCGTGTCGACCTGCTGCCGGCCGGCCGCGGTGTTGATCTCCTCGGCCAGCTCGTACAGCGCCTTGATGCCCTCGGCGATCAGCGCCAGCGGCACCCCCTGGGAGCCGGAGTGCGCGTGCAGGCGAGTCAGCCACGGCCGCTCCGTGTAGGCCCGGACGACCCACTCCCGGGCGCCCGGGTCCCGCAGTGCCACGCCGAACTTCGAGGTCGACGTCGCCGTGGACAGCGCGCCGATCGATCCGGTGCCGGTCTGCGGGTTGACCCGGACGCCGATCGGGGAGCGCGTGCCGAGCTCCGCGACGAGGGCGTCGAGGCGCGCCAGCTCCTGCCGGTTGTCGGCGTTGACCGCGATGCCGAGGGACAGGGCCTCCCGCAGCTCGCCGGTCGTCTTCGCGGGGGAGTCCAGCACGACCGATGCGGCGGGCATCCCGGCGGCGCGCGCCAGCGCCAGCTCTCCGGGGCTCGCCACCTCGGCGCCGACGCCCAGTTCCCGCAGCAGGCGCACGACGGGCACGAGCGGCGACGCCTTGACGGCGAAGGCGTGCAGCACCGGCGTGCCGGCGGGAAGGGCCTCTTCGAACGCGGTGCGCAGTGTGGCGACGGACTCCCGGATGCCCGCCACGTCGAGCAGGCCCACGACGGGCTGCTCGTCACTGATCAGGCCCTCGACGACGGCGGCGCGCACCGCGCGGTGCCGTCGGGCGGCCGCCGCCGCACCCCGGTCCTGTATGTCGGTCATGTCGGTCTCTGTCTTGCCCATGTGCATGTGCCCATCATGCTCGATGGCCCGGCCGGCCGAGCGGGCCCTGTTGACTAGGAATATTCAGAGCGTCAGGATGTGAATATCTGGTTCACCCAGCCGTTCACTCAGCAGTTCACCCGTATACGTCGGATCGCTCGTGGAGGAGTCCCCCGCCATGTCAGAGCCTCGCCTTGTCAGGGCCCCGCGCGGCCCCCAGCTCAGCGCCCTGGGATGGCAGCAGGAAGCCGCGCTGCGCATGCTCCAGAACAACCTCGACCCGGAGGTCGCGGAGCACCCCGAGAAGCTCGTCGTCTACGGCGGCACCGGCAAGGCCGCCCGTGACTGGCGCTCCTTCGACGCCATGGTCCGCACGCTGCGCACCCTGAAGCAGGACGAGACGATGCTCGTCCAGTCCGGCCGTCCCGTCGGCGTCATGCAGACCCACGAGTGGGCGCCGCGTGTCCTCATCGCCAACTCCAACCTCGTCGGCGACTGGGCGAACTGGGAGGAGTTCCGCCGCCTGGAGGCCCTCGGTCTGACCATGTACGGCCAGATGACCGCGGGCTCCTGGATCTACATCGGCACGCAGGGCATCCTCCAGGGCACCTACGAGACCTTCGCGGCCGTCGCCGCCAAGCGCTTCGGCGGCACACTCGCCGGGACGATCACCCTCACCGCCGGCCTCGGCGGCATGGGCGGCGCCCAGCCCCTCGCCGTCACCATGAACGACGGCGTGGCCATCTGCGTGGACGTCGACCCGCGCGCCATCCAGCGCCGCATCGAGCACCGCTACCTCGACGTACGCGCCGACAGCGTGGAGCACGCCTTCCAGCTCGCCGTGGAGGCCCGCGACGCACGCCGCCCCCTGTCCATCGGACTGCTCGGCAACGCCGCCGAGCTGCTGCCCCGGATGCTCGCCGAGGGCGCGCCCGTCGACATCGTCACCGACCAGACGTCCGCGCACGACCCCCTCGCGTACCTGCCCATCGGCGTCGACTTCGACGACATGGCCGACTACGCCGCCGAGAAGCCCGCCGACTTCACCACCCGGGCCCGCGAATCCATGGCCCGCCACGTCGAGGCCATGGTCGGCTTCCAGGACGCGGGCGCCGAGGTCTTCGACTACGGCAACTCGCTGCGCGGCGAGGCCAAACTGGCCGGCTACGAGCGCGCCTTCGACTACCCGGGCTTCGTCCCCGCCTACATCCGCCCGCTGTTCTGCGAGGGCAAGGGCCCCTTCCGCTGGGCCGCCCTGTCCGGCGAGGCCTCCGACATCCACAAGACGGACAAGGCGATCCTGGACCTCTTCCCGGAGAACGAGTCCCTGCACCGCTGGATCAACCTGGCCCAGGAGCGCGTCCACTTCCAGGGACTGCCCGCCCGCATCTGCTGGCTCGGTTACGGCGAACGCGACCGCGCCGGCGAGCGCTTCAACGACATGGTCGCCTCCGGCGAACTCGCCGCGCCGATCGTCATCGGCCGCGACCACCTCGACACCGGTTCGGTCGCCTCCCCCTACCGCGAGACGGAGGCCATGCGGGACGGTTCCGACGCCATCGCCGACTGGCCGCTGCTCAACGCCATGGTCAACGTCGCCTCCGGTGCCTCCTGGGTATCGATCCACCACGGCGGCGGCGTCGGCATGGGCCGCTCCCTGCACGCGGGCCAGGTCACGGTCGCCGACGGCACCCCGCTCGCTGGCGAGAAGATCCGCCGCGTCCTCACCAACGACCCCGGCATGGGCGTCATCCGCCACGTCGACGCCGGTTACGAGGAGGCCGAGGCCGTCGCCGAGGCCAAGGGCGTGCGGGTCCCGATGCGCGAGCAGGCGCAGGAGGAGACCAAGTGAGCGTCCCCGCCTTCCAGACGATGTGGGCGGACCTCGCCCGCATCGGCCGCGACGACGCCACCGGCGGCTACCGCCGCTACGCCTGGACGGGGGCCGACGCCGAGTGCCGCTCCTGGTTCCGCGACCAGGCCGCGGCCCGGGGGCTGCGCAACGAGACCGACCGCAACGGCAACCTGTGGGCATGGCTCGGCGACCCCGAGGCGGGCGACGCCGTCGTCACCGGATCCCACCTCGACTCCGTCCCCGACGGGGGCGCCTTCGACGGCCCCCTCGGTGTCGTGTCCGCCTTCGCGGCCCTCGACGAGCTCCGCGCCCGCGGCGCCCGGCCGACCAGGCCCATCGCCGTCACGGCCTTCGGCGACGAGGAGGGCGCCCGCTTCGGCGTCGCCTGCGTCGGCTCCCGGCTGTCCGCGGGGCAGCTCACCCGCGAACAGGCCCACGCCCTGCGCGCGACCGACGGCACCACGCTGCCGCAGGCGATGGAGGCCGCCGGCCAGGACCCCGACGCCATCGGCCCCGACCCCGAACGGCTCGGCCGCATCGGCGCCCTCGTCGAGTTGCACGTCGAACAGGGCCGCGCCCTCGACCTCACCGACAGCCCCGTCGGCCTCGCCTCCGCCGTGTGGCCGCACGGCCGCTGGCGGTTCGACTTCCAGGGCGAGGCGAACCACGCGGGCACCACCCGCCTCGAAGACCGCAGGGACCCGATGCTCCCCTACGCGGAGACCGTGCTCGCGGCTCGCCGTGAAGCGGAACTCGCCGGTGCCCTCGCCACCTTCGGCAAGGTCCTCGTCCAGCCGAACGGCGTCAACGCCATCCCCTCCCTCGTCAGTGCCTGGCTCGACTCCCGAGCGGCCGACCCGGCATCCCTCGACACCGTCGTGGCCGCCGTCGAAGCGGCGGCCCGCGAGGCCGCCGCCCGCTCGGGCGTCGAACTCGCCGTCATACGCGAGTCCTTCACCCCCATCGTCGAATTCGGGCACACCCTGCGCGACGAACTCGCCCGTATCCTCGGCCGCTCGTCCACCGCATCCCTCCCCGTGATCCCCTCGGGCGCGGGGCACGACGCGGGCATCCTGTCCGCGTCCGTACCGACGGCCATGCTGTTCGTGCGGAACCCCACCGGTGTCTCGCACTCCCCGGCCGAGACCGCGGCCGAGGACGACTGCGTGGCCGGGGTGCGCGCCCTCGCCGACGTACTGGAAGGACTCGCGTGCGCATGAGCACCACCGGCGCCGCCACCACCTACTGGCTGGAGCACGCCTGGCTCGACACCCACGTCGAGCCGGGCGTCACGGTCGAGACCGCGGGCGGCCGCATCACCGCCGTACGCACCGACACGCCCGCCCCGCCGCCCGGCGCCACCGCGCTGCGCGGCCTCACCGTCCCCGGCCTGGCCAACGCCCACAGCCATGCCTTCCACCGGGCACTGCGCTCCGAAGTGCAGGTCGGCAGCGGCACGTTCTGGACCTGGCGCGACGTCATGTACCGCACCGCGGGCCGCCTCACCCCCGACACGTACTACGCGCTGGCCCGCGCCACCTACGCGGAGATGGCCCTCGCCGGCATCACGGCGGTGGGCGAGTTCCACTACCTGCACCACGGACCCGGCGGCACCCCCTACGCCGACCCCAACGCCATGGGCGAGGCCCTCATCGCCGCCGCCGCGGAAGCGGGCGTGCGCATCACCCTGCTCGACACCCTGTACCTCTCCTCCGGTCTGTCGTCCACCGAACCCGGTGGCGCCCCCCTCACCCGTCACCAACTCCGCTTCTCCGACGGGAGCGCCGACGCCTGGGCGGAGCGCGTCGGCGCCCTCCGGACGCCGGACCCCGACCAGGCGCTCGTCGGCGCCGCCATCCATTCCGTACGCGCCGTGCCGGCCGACCAGATGGGCACCGTGGCCGCCTGGGCCGAGGCCCGGGCCGCGCCGCTGCACATCCATCTGTCCGAGCAGACGGCCGAGAACGACGCCTGCCTCGATGTCCACGGCCGGACCCCGACCCGGCTCCTCGCCGACCGGGGCGTCCTCGGCCCCCGCACCACCGCCGTGCACGCCACGCACCTCACCGACGAGGACATCGCGCTCATCGGCGCGGCCCACACCGGCACGTGCATGTGCCCCACCACGGAACGCGACCTGGCCGACGGCATCGGGCCCGCCGTCGCACTGGAACGCGCGGGCTCACCCCTCTCGCTCGGCAGCGACAGCCACGCCGTCATCGACCTGCTCGAAGAGGCACGCGCCATGGAGCTCGACGAGCGACTGCGCACCCGCAGGCGCGGCCACTGGACCGCGGCGGCGCTGCTGCGCGCCGCCTCCGCGAACGGCCACGCCGCTCTGGGCCGCCCCGACGCCGGCAGCATCGAACAGGGCATGCTGGCCGACCTGACGACCGTCGCCCTCGACTCCGTCAGAACCGCGGGGCCACGGGCCAGGCTCGGCGCGGAGACCGCGGTATTCGCCGCGTCAGCGGCCGACGTGCGGCATACCGTGGTGGCCGGACGCCATGTCGTACAGGACGGGGTGCACACCCTCGTACCCGACGTGCCCACCGCGCTCGCCGAGGCGATCGCCGTCCTGCGCTCCTGAGCACCGACGACTCCGGGCGCGGGCCCGGTTCCGTACCCGCCTCCGGGTCGCTTCCCCCACCGGGCGCGACGCCGCGGCTCCCCGGACCCCTCCGGGCCCTGCCGGGCACGCCGCGCCGGCGGGCCGCGGCCCCCAGGGCCCGACCGCCATCACCCGAGCGTCCCAGGAAGGAAGACAGCACCGCGATGACGACACTCGTCACCCACATCGCAAGCCTGGTCACCAACGATCCCTCCCTCGGATCGGGGCCGCCCCGCTCCCGCACATCCGGGAGCGGGGAAGGAGATCCCCTCGGTCTGATCCAGGACGCGGCCGTCGTCATCGACGGCGACCGCATCGCCTGGGTCGGTGAGTCAAGCAAAGCACCCGCCACTGACAACCGGGTCGACGCCGAGGGCCGGGCAGGTATCCCCGGGTTCGTGGACTCCCACTCCCACCTGGTCTTCGCCGGTGACCGCACCGCCGAGTTCAACGCCCGCATGTCCGGCCGCCCCTACTCGGCCGGGGGCATCCGCACCACGGTCGCCGCGACCCGCGCCGCCGACGACGCCGAACTCGCGGCGAACCTCGACCGCTACCTCGCCGAGGCCCTGCGCCAGGGCACCACGACCATGGAGACCAAGTCCGGCTACGGCCTGACGGCCGCCGACGAGTCCCGTGCGCTGCGTATCGCCGCGGCCAGGACCGACGACGTCACCTACCTCGGCGCGCACATCGTCGCTCCCGAGTACGCGGACGACCCCGCCGCCTACGTCGACCTCGTCACCGGCCCGATGCTCGACGCCTGCGCGCCGCACGCCCGCTGGGTCGACGTCTTCTGCGAGCGGGGCGCCTTCGACGCGGACCAGGCCCGCGCGGTCCTCGCCGCCGGAATGAAGAAGGGGCTGC
The DNA here is from genome assembly GCF_036250695.1 of Streptomyces sp. NBC_01497. NCBI lineage: Bacteria > Bacillati > Actinomycetota > Actinomycetes > Kitasatosporales > Streptomycetaceae > Streptomyces > Streptomyces sp. NBC_01497. The sequence goes on from NZ_CP109427.1 coordinate 5,137,607, forward strand.
TGCCCCGGGTCCACGCCAACCAGCTCTCGTACGGTCCCGGTGTCCAACTTGCCGTGGAACTCGGCGCCGCGTCCGCCGACCACTGCACCCACCTCACGGACGCCGACATCGACGCGCTCGCGCAGAGCGACACCGTCGCGACGCTGCTGCCGGGCGCCGAGTTCTCCACCCGCGCCAAGTGGCCCGACGCCCGCCGCCTCCTGGACGCCGGCGTCACGGTGGCGCTTGCCTCCGACTGCAACCCGGGCTCCTCGTTCACCTCGTCCGTCCCCTTCTGTATCGCACTGGCCGTGCGGGACATGGGGATGACGCCCGACGAAGCGGTTCTGGCCGCCACCGCCGGCGGCGCGGCCGCTCTCCGGCGCACCGATGTCGGCCGCCTCAGCGTCGGCGCCCGCGCGGACCTCGTACTTCTCGACGCCCCGAGCCATGTGCACCTGGCGTACCGGCCGGGTGTGCCGCTGGTGTCCGCCGTCTGGAAGTCCGGACGGCGGGAAGTGTGACCTGACGGCGTCTCAGGACGGGGGCGACCGCCTCAGCCGAACGTGATGACGCCGCGCCCGTGGGAGGTGTGGGCGTCCATGGCGTCCAGCACCGGGGGAACAGCGTCCAGGCCCACCACGTGGCATCGGGCAGGATGGTGTGCCGCGCGGAGGAGCCGGGAGCGTCCCGGAGGCCGTGCGGCGGACCCGGGGGCGGGGCCATGACGTGCAGCCGGAAGAGCACCATCGGCTGGGCGTTGGGCGCCAGGGGGTCATGGGCGTAGCCGCATCGAGCCTTAATGGGATCGAAGTCCTGTCAGTCGGCTTCCCGTCGTTCCTCTTCGGGCCTGTGCCGCACAACAGTTGACCCGTACACCCCTCGCGTCCCATCCGTCCCACTCGAAAGGCGGAGCCCTGTCCCCTGCGGATTTGGGCCGGTAACGTCCTGTTCCGCATGCGGGCGCCGCGGGGAAGGTGGGCCCGCGGGGGGAATGGGGCGACAGCCCCGCGACCGGGGGGTCGAGTTGAGCGTTGTACGCGGTGCTGTGCGTATACGGGTGGTCGCGCCGGGGGAGCTGGGCGAGGGCGACCTCGACGCGTGGCGTGCCTTACGGGCGAAGTCGGGGGCTCCCATGAATCCGTTCATGGAGCCCGAGTTCAGCCGCGCCGTGGGCCGGGTGCGGCCGGCGGCGCGGGTCGCGGTGATCACGGAAGGGCCGGAGGGCACCGAAGGAACGGGAGTTCCGGGCGTGGCCGCCGAGGCCGCCGGATTCTTTCCCTACGAGACCGGACCGCTGGGCCACGGCAGGGCGATCGGCCTCGGCGTGTCCGACAGCCAGGGTGCGGTTCTGCGGCCGGGCCTGTCGCTCACCGCCCGGGATCTGATGCGCGCGTGCTCACTGTCGGCCTGGGAGTTCGACAACCTCGAAGACGGTCAGACGCCCTTCGTGCCCCAGGCGGCGGAGGAGTTCGACTCGCCGATCGTGGACGTGGGGGAGGGCTTCGAGGCGTACGAGGCGGGGCTGCGCGAACGGTCGCCGAAGTTTTACCGGACGACCACGGCCAAGGAACGCAGGCTGGGGCGGCAGGTGGGCGAGGTCCGGTTCGTCTTCGACGAGCGCGATCCGGCCGCACTGGCACAGCTCATGGAGTGGAAGTCGGCGCAGTACCGGCGCACGGGCCGCCGCGACCGGTTCGCCAAGGACTGGATCCGCGACCTGGTGCACCTGCTGGCCGAGACGCGCAGCCCGGGCTGCTCCGGCGTGCTGAGCGTGCTGTACGTGGGTGACCGGCCGGTCGCCGCGCACTTCGGCCTGCGCTCGCGGTCCGTACTGTCGTGCTGGTTCCCCGCGTACGAGACGGAGTTCGCGAAGTACTCCCCCGGTCTCATCCTCCACCTGCGGATGGCGGAGGCGGCGGCGGCCGAGGGCATCGGGATGCTCGACCTCGGCCGGGGAGCCGCGGAGTACAAGGACTCGCTCAAGACGGGCGCGCTGAAGGTCTACGAGGGATCGGCGGTGCGCCCGGGGGCGCGTGCCGCCCTGTACCGGCTGAGCAGGGAGCCCTCCAGGCGGGCCCACAGCTTCGTCAGGACCAGGCCCCGGCTCGCCTCCTTCGCCCAGAGCACGCTGAACCAGGTGGGCAGGATCCGCGATCGCTGACGGACGTCCCGACGGCGCGCGAACCGAGGTGAGGGCCTTCGATGGGTCGAGAACAGCGCGTGACCAAGGGGCCGAAGCTCCGTACGGGTACGGCGGCAGGACCAGCACCCGGCGCATCGGCACCGCACGTGAGGAGCGCCGCCGGTGCGTGTCGCGCCTACGGCGCGATACGCACTCCCCACGCGATTCGCACGGACAGCACGGACAGCACGGACAGCACGGACAGCACGGAGAGAACGAACAGCACGAACGGAACAAACAGTACGAACGGCACGGGCGGAACGAACAGTGCGGAGAACCAGAACCCGCAGCCGGCACGCCCAGCACGTCCAGCACAGCCGGCACTTTCAGCGCCGTACCAAGGGGGGACCATGCCGTACCGGGATCTGCCGCCGCAGTTACCACCTCGTGCCGGGCGCGCCTCGCGCGAGCACGACGCGGTGAACACGGGTGCGGCGGCGGCGTCGCGGCCCTCCGCGATCGCCGTCGTCGACCTCGATCTGGCGGCCCCGGGCGGGCCTGTGCTCTCCTGCACGCCGGCGCCGGGGGGCCCCGAGCCACTTCCGGGCGGTGACGTGTACGCGCTGGTCCGCCTGCGGGGCAGACCGGTCGGCACGGTACGTGTGCGCGTCCCGGCGGACGGGGATCCGGCCGAGGCGCTCGTCGCCGCCCACCGCGCCGGCCACCGCGGCGAGGAGGCCGCGACGGCGGGTGCCGCCGCGCCGGGGACGGCGGGAATAGCGCCGCGAACGACCGTCGTCGTCGCCACGCGCGAGCGTGCGGGCCGTCTCGCGCGCGCCCTCACCTCGCTCCTCGCGCAGGACCATCCGGACTTCCGGGTCCTCGTGGTGGACAACGCACCGACCACCACCGCCACCCACGACCTCGTGACGGGGTCGTTCGCCGGACGCGTCGACTATGTGCGGGAACCCGTCCCGGGGCTCGCGACCGCACACAACCGGGGCCTCGCGAGTGTCCCGCAGGACACGGAGGTCGTCGCGTTCACCGACGACGACGTCGTGGCCGATCCGCACTGGCTCACGGCCCTGACCGTGCCGTTCACGACGGATCCGCGCCTCGGCTGTGCGACGGGCCTCATCCTGCCGGCGCGGCTGGGCACTCCCGCCCAGATCCTCCTGGAGAGCCACGGCGGCTTCGCCAAGGGGTTCACACCCCGGCTCTACGATCCGGCGCGACCGCCCGCCGACGAGCCGCTGTTCCCGTTCACGGCCGGCAGCTTCGGTTCCGGCGCCAACATGGCCTTCCGTACGGGCGCGCTGCGTTCGGTCGGCGGCTTCGACCCGGCCACCGGCACGGGCACACCCGCGCGGGGCGGTGACGACCTGTACGGGTTCGTCAGGGTCCTCGGCGCGGGACACCGGTTGCTGTACACGCCGGACGCGCTCGTGTGGCACCACCACCGGGAGACCTGGCAGGACCTCAGGAACCAGGCGTACGGGTACGGGGCCGGTCTGACGGCGTATCTCACCGCTGTCCTCGTGCGGCAGCCGGCGCTGCTGCCCTCGCTGCTCCGCAGGCTCCCGCGCGGACTGGCGCACGCCCGCGCGATCACGGCGCACCGGCCGGAGGCCGTCGCGAGCGTGACGACCGGCCCGGGGGAGCCCGACGGGCCCGGCGCACCGGCGGCGCCCGGTGCGCACGGGGCACAGGGACACCCGTGGCCCCGCTCACTGTCCCGGCTCGAACGCCGGGGCATGCTCTACGGGCCCCTCGGCTACCTCACGGCGCGCGTGGCGCGGCGCGGGGGGCGGCGGTCGTGACAGTCGTTCCGGTCCTCCTGTACCACGCCGTGATGGCCGACCCGCCCGACTGGATCGCCGAGTTCACCGTCGATCCGGGGATGTTCGCGGCCCAGCTGGACGCCGTGGTGGCGAGCGGCCGCACACCGCTCACCGTGGGCGCGTTCGCGGACGGGCTCGCGGGACGCGGGGAGCTTCCCGCCAGGCCCGTCGTGCTGACCTTCGACGACGGCTTCGCCGACCTGCCGGGGCCGACGGCGGAACTCCTGGCGAAGCGCTCACTCCCGGCCACCGCGTATCTCACGACGGGCGCGGTGACACCGGGCCGCGGCAGTCTGCTCCCGCCGGCGCCGATGATGTCCCTCGCGCAGGCGGCCGGGCTGGAGAAGTACGGGATCGAGGTCGGCGCCCACACCGTCACGCATCCCCAGCTCGACACCCTCTCCGCGAGCGAACTCCGCCGCGAACTGCGCGAGTCGAAGGATGCCCTTCAGGACGCCCTCGGACACGCGGTGGATCACCTCGCCTACCCGCACGGCTACAACAGCCGCGCGGTGCGGGCCGCCGCAGCGGCCGCCGGATACGCGTCCGCGGTCGCCGTTCGGCACGCGCTGAGTTCGATGGCCGACGAGCCGTTGCGGATAGCGCGGCTCATCCTGCGCCGGTCGCACACGGCGAGGGACGTTGCCGCGTGGATGGCAGGGGAGGGTGCCAGGGTGGCGCCGTTCCCCGACGCGCCCAGGACCGTCGGCTGGCGGCTCTACCGCCGGGCCCGCGCGCGGGTGCGCGGACCGGAGTTCGCGGGGTAGCGGGCGGGGACGAGGCACGGCGGCGGCCCGACGCGGCGCAGCCGGGGCGGGAACGCGGACAGGGCAGAGGGCCGGGCACCACCGACACACATCAGGGGGAGCAGGACCGTGGCACAGCATGAGATGTCCACGCCGGGCGCAGCGCGCGGCACGCTGACGCGGGAGGGAGCCAGACGCCTCCCGGTCGGTCCCGGCCGGCTGCTGACGTGGCTGCCGTTACCCGTCGGCGCGGCCCTGTGGGCCTGGTCGCTGCCGAAGATCCGCTTTCACGACCTGGGGGACTTCGGTCTGCTCGACCGCTTCCCCATCGCCTTCTACGCCTCGCTCGCTGTCCTCACCGTCGGCTTCATCGCCTCGCTGCGCCGGGCCGGCACGGCTCCGTGGTGGCCGCTGACGTACAGCCTGGGGATGCTGTTCGCACTGAAGGCACCCACAGCGCTGTTGTACGACACGGTCCGCTACGCGTGGGCGTCCAAACACGACGCGGTCATCGCCCGCCTGCTCACCGAAGGCACGGTCCATCCGCACCACACGCTGAACGGCGGCATGTCCGCCTACGACCAGTGGCCGGGCTTCTTCTCCCTCAACGCGGCCCTCATCCGCGCCTTCGGTGTGCACGGGGCGGCCGTCTACACGAACTGGGCCCCGGTCATCTACGGCGCCCTGATGCTGCCGATCCTCGTCCTGATCTACCGCACGTTCACCGACGACTGGCGGCTCGTGTGGACGGCGGTGTGGATCTTCCAGCTTGCCAACTGGGTGGGTCAGGACTACCTCTCGCCGCAGGGCTTCGCCTATGTGCTGTTCCTCGCCGTCTTCGCGGTGGTGCTGCGCAACTTCGTCCGGCCGGGCACGGCGGGCCGGCTGCGGGAGCGGGACGCGCTCGATCCCGCGGCGGCGCCCGTCCCGCCGTCGACCACCTGGCAGCAGCGGGCCGTCGGTGTCGTGCTGCTGGCGCCGCTGATCGCCGCGATCAACGCCGCCCACCAACTGACGCCCGTCATGCTGTGTGTGACGCTGCTCGCGTTCTGCCTGACCCGGCGCTACCGCAACATCGGACTGTTCGTCGTCGCCGTCGTCATCATGGGCGTCTGGGACCTGACGATGGGCAGAGCGCTGTTCGTCGACACGATGAAGACGCTGAGCGGGCAGCTCGGCGACCTGCTCAGCAACGCGAAGCCCGGCATCGGCGGCAACCCCACGGGCGAGGGCGCCGAACTGGTCGGCGTGGTCAACATCGTGATGGTGGTGTCCCTCGGAGTGCTCGCCGTGGCGGCCGTGCTGCTGCGCCGCCGCCTCGCCAGGTCGGCGCTCCCGCTGCTGCTCGCCGCCGTCGCGCCGGCGCCGCTGCTCGCCGTGAACAACTACGGCGGCGAAATGGTCTTCCGTGTCTACCTGTTCGGTCTGCCCGGCTCGGCGTTCTTCGCCGCCGCCGCGCTGGTGCCGTCCGTGGCGTACGCGGGCAGGGCCCGCAGGATCGCGCAGCGCGTCATGGTCGTGGCGCTGCCGGCGGGGGTGCTCGTCCTGCTCGCCGGATTCCTTCCGTCGTACTACGGCAAGGAGGACATGCAGTACGCGCCCCCGCAGGAGGTCGCCTTCGTGGAGCACGCCTACGACCGGGCGCCGGTCGGGTCGCTCGTCATGGCCGCCACGGGATCGTTCCCCGGCGCGTACTACCACTACAACCACTACGACCACTGGTTCTTCACCGAGCAGGACGCGGCGGCCAACAAGCAGTTGCTCAAGGACCCGGGCGACTACCTGGCGGAGGGCATACCCGCGGGTTGTCCTGCCTTCATCCTCCTGACTCCGACGCAGGGCGAAGCCGTGCAGGGCGAGGGCTATCTGCCGCCGGGCGGCTACAACAAACTGGTCGCGGCGCTGAAGGTCTCCCCGCACTTCAAGATCGTCGAGGACACCAGCCATGGGCTGCTGCTCCAGCACCTTCCGGTGCCGACGAAGGCCGAGTCCCTGCCGTCCGATGTCGAACCCTGACCGCCCGGGCCGCGGGACGGGCCCGTCCGCCGATGACCCCGGTCGTCCCGGCGCTCCGTCCTCCGCCGGCGCGGGCCGCCCGGGAGAACCGTCCGCGAGCCGCCCGGGCAGCCCGCCCGCCGGGAGCCCGGAGCGCTCCCGGCCGCCGGCCCGGCGAGCCCATGCCCGGCGCGCCCCGGCGCACAGCGGCCGGGGACGTCCCGCCGCTCTCCGGCCTGCCGCGCCCCCGGACACGGCCACCACCGTCAGCGCTCATGCCGCCCCACGCCACCAGGAGTCACGTCACGCCATGAACCGCACACAGGCACAGCTCAGAGCAGTCCTCGCACTGTCAGGATGGGTCGCTCTCGGCGCGACGCTGCTGCCCGCCGGGGCATTTCTGCGCTGGGCCCCCATCCTGCTGTTCGTCACCTTCGGCCCGGGGCTCGCTCTCCTGCACCCCCAGCCCGTCGCCTCCCGTCCGGCGGCCCGCCTGGAGACACTGGCGCTGGCGGCACCACTGAGCTGGTCGCTGGCGACGCTCGCGGCGACGGCACTGTTCCTGGTGCAGGGTTTCTCGGCGACGGTTTTCCTGATCTCGCTCGCCGCGTTCTGCACGGTGGCGGCACTGCTGCCCGGACTGCCGCTCCCGGCGGCGATACGCGCGGCCGGTGACGAGTCCGCGGAGGCGGCCGGCGCGGGGACCGGCGCGGGCGGAGAGCCCTGAGCATGAGGCACTCCTCGGCCAGGCCCCCGGCCAGGCCCTTCGGCCGGCCTCCGGCGCGTGGCTCCGGCGGCACGCGGCTGTTCCTCGCCCTCGCGACGGTGGGGGCGCTGCTCGCCGGGCTCGGCACCTGGTGGTTCGCCCGCTCCTCGGACCACGCCCGGCCGCCGGGCGACTGCGCGCCGACGAAACTGCTGGAGCCGCCGTGCGGGGCGTGGTGGGGAGCGTACGTGCCGTACGCGTCGAACGGCTCGCTCACCGACGCCGTGCTCAGCTTCGAGCAGAAGATCGGCCGCAGGCTCGACCTGGTGTACACGTACCACGACATGTCCAACACCCAGCGCGACGGCGTGCTGCTGACGCCCGACGAACGCCGGCTCGGCGAGGACCGGATGCTGATGCTCGCGTGGGAGTCGACGGTCTGGACGGAGCCGCACCACAGGAACTACACGCAGACACAACTGGGCTGGGCGCGGGTGGCCGCCGGGGACTTCGACCGGACGATCATCGATCCGCAGGCGGAGCGCATCAAGAAGTACGGGAAGACGATCTTCTTCTCCTTCGACCAGGAGGCGGACTTCCGTACGCCCGACGCGGGCACCCCGGCGGAGTTCATCGCCGCCTACCGTCATGTGCACGACCGCTTCGCGCAGTTGGGCGTCAACAACGTGATCTGGGTCTGGACCGTGTCGGGCTACCTCGGCCACACGTCGCAGATGAAGGCGCTGTACCCGGGAGACGCGTACGTCGACTGGATCGGCATGGACCAGTACAACTACTACCTCTGCCACAAGTCGCCGGACTGGCTGGACTTCCGGCAGAGCCAGCAACCCGCCTACGACTGGCTGCGGAAGAACATCTCGGCGACCAAGCCGATCATGATGTCGGAGTTCAGCACGGCCCCCGACCCGGCCGACCCGGACCGGCAGAAGGGCTGGTACGAGCAGATACCGAAGGCCGCCCCAGAACTTCCGGGCGTCAAGGCCATGGTGCAGTGGGACAGCCCGGTCCCCGGACCTGACTGCGACCTGCGGGCGGATCACGGTCCGGCCCTCCAGGGCTACCGCGAGGCCGGCGGGGCCCCCTACGTGAACCAGCCGCTGCCGGCGCAGGTGCGCTGAGGCGGGCCGGGACGGCCCGCAGCGATCCGGCGGCCGGGCCACGATCGGGCCCGGCCGCCGGAGTCCGGGCAGCGGGTGGCGCGGGGCGAGGCGTGGCGCGGGCTAGGCGGCCGGTGCGCCGTCCAGCTGCTCGATCGTCGCCAGGGACGGGCCCCGGCGGGCGCGGAGCGTGCGGGAGGCCTCCTCCGCGCCGCGCAGGGCGCGGACCGCGTTCTGCCACGTCAGCTTCGCCAGGTCCTCGCGGGACCAGTCGCGGGCGCGCAGTTCAGCCAGCAGGTTGGGGTAGCCGGCCACGTCGGACAGGTCGCTCGGGGTGAACGCCGTGCCGTCGAAGTCGCCGCCGATGCCCACGTGGTCCACGCCGGCGACCTCGCGCATGTGGTCCAGGTGGTCCGCCACCGTGGCCGCCGTGGCGACCGGGCGGGGGTGCGCCGCCTCGAACTCCTCGTGCAGGCGCATGGCGCCCGGCGTGGTGTCCAGGTGGTGCAGCCCGTGCGCGCGCAGGTTCTCGTCGGCGGCCTGTGTCCAGGCGACCGCCTCCGGCAGGACGAACTTGGGGACGAACGTCGCCATGGCGACTCCGCCGTTCGCGGGCAGCTGCGCCAGCACGTCGTCGGGGATGTTCCTCGGGTGGTCGCAGACGGCCCGCGACGACGAGTGGGAGAAGATGACCGGTGCCTCGGCCACGGCGAGCGCGTCGCGCATCGTGGTCGCCGCCACGTGCGAGAGGTCGACCAGCATGCCCAGCCGGTTCATCTCGCGCACGACCTCGCGGCCGAAGGCGGTGAGGCCGCCGGCGCGGGGGGTGTCCGTCGCCGAGTCCGCCCAGCGCAGGTTGTGGTTGTGGGTGAGGGTCATGTAGCGGACGCCGAGCTCGTACAGCGCGCGCAGCGTGCCCAGCGAGTCGGCGATGGACTGGCCGCCCTCGGCCCCCATCAGCGACGCGATCCGGCCCTCGGAGCGCGCCACCTCCATCTCGTCGGCTGTGCGGGCCGGTGCCAGGTCCTTCGGGTAGCGGGCCACGAGTTGGCGCACGAAGTCGATCTGCTCCAGCGTCGCCGCGACGGCGTTCTCGTCCGGGCCCAGGTCGGAGGGCACGTACACCGACCAGAACTGGCCGCCGACGCCGCCGCGCCGCAGCCGGGGGATGTCCGTGTGGAGTTCGCCGCTGCGGTCGCCCGCCACGTCCACCGCGTCGAGGTCGTAGCCGGCCTTCTGGCGCATCGCCCAGGGCAGGTCGTTGTGGCCGTCGACCACGGGGAACGCCGCCAGCAGTTCCCGCGCCTCGTCCAGGTATCCGTTCGCGTCCGTCACCGTGCCGCTCACTTCCCGCCTCACTTCCTGAAACCGAAGGACGCCTCGCCCTGGGCCTTCGCCCGGAGCCGCTTGCCCTTCTCCGTCGCCTGGTCGTTCAGCTCCTGCTGGAATTCCTTCATGTGCGTCAGCAGTGCCGGGTCGTGTGCGGCGAGGATCCGGGCGGCGAGCAGGCCCGCGTTGCGCGCCCCGCCGACCGAGACCGTCGCGACCGGGACACCGGCGGGCATCTGCACGATCGACAGGAGGGAGTCCATGCCGTCGAGGTACTTCAGCGGGACCGGCACGCCGATCACCGGGAGCGGTGTCACCGAGGCCAGCATGCCCGGCAGGTGGGCAGCGCCGCCCGCGCCCGCGATGATCGTCTTCAGGCCGCGGTCCACCGCGCCCTCGCCGTACGCGATCATCTCGCGCGGCATGCGGTGCGCCGAGACCACGTCGACCTCGTAGGGGACCCCGAACTCGTCCAGTGCCTTGGCGGCGGCCTCCATCACCGGCCAGTCGGAGTCGGAGCCCATCACGATGCCGACGAGCGGCGCGTTCTCGGAGGTCATTCGGTGATCGTTCCTCGCAGGTAGCCGGCGGCGTGACGGGCGCGCTCCAGCACGTCGTCCAGATCGTCGCCGTAGGTGTTGACGTGTCCGACCTTGCGGCCGGGCTTCACGTCCTTGCCGTACATGTGGATCTTCAGCTGCGGGTCCCGGGCCATGCAGTGCAGGTACGCCGCGTACATGTCGGGATAGTCGCCGCCGAGCACGTTGCCCATCACGGTCCACCGCGCGCGCGGGCGCGGGTCGCCCAGGGGCAGGTCCAGGACGGCCCGGACGTGGTTCGCGAACTGCGAGGTGATCGAGCCGTCCTGCGTCCAGTGGCCCGAGTTGTGCGGGCGCATCGCCAGTTCGTTCACGAGGATGCGGCCGTCGCGCGTTTCGAACAGCTCCACCGCGAGGTGGCCGACGACGTCCAGTTCCTTCGCGATCCGCAGCGCCAGCTCCTGCGCCTCGCCCGACAGTTCCTCCGACAGGCCGGGCGCGGGGGCGATCACGGTGTCACAGACGCCGTTGACCTGCTGCGATTCGACGACCGGGTAGGCCACGGCCTGACCGTGCGGCGAGCGTACGACGTTGGCGGCGAGCTCCCGCGCGAAGTCGACCTTCTCCTCCGCGAGCACCGGGACCCCGGCCCTGAAGGGCTCGGCCGCGTCGGCCTCGGACCGTACGACCCACACGCCCTTGCCGTCGTAGCCGCCGCGGACGGTCTTGAGGATCACCGGATATCCGTCACCCGCGCCCGGGATGCCGCCCGCGTCGGCGTCCGCGGCCACGCACTCGGCCGCGAAGGCCGTCACGTCGGCCGGGTCCGTCACGATGCGGTGGCGGGGGCAGGGCACACCGAGCGCCATGAGCCGCTCCCGCATGACGCCCTTGTCCTGGGCGTGCGCCAGGGCGTCGGGGCCGGGCCGCACGGTCACGCCGTCCGCCTCCAGCGCCCGCAGGTGCGCGAGCGGTACGTGCTCGTGGTCGAAGGTGATCACATCGCAGCCGCGTGCGAAGGACCGCAGGGTCTCCAGATCGCGGTAGTCGCCGACGACGACGTCGGCCACCACCTGCGCGGCGGAGTCCTGCGGTGTGTCACTGAGGAGCTTGAATTTCAGGCCGAGGGGGATGCCCGCCTCATGGGTCATACGGGCGAGCTGACCGCCACCGACCATGCCGACTACGGGGAACGTCACCCGACCAGGGTATCCGCAGCCCCTCCGCGGGCATGGAGCCGCTCGCCTTCCGAGCCCCGGAAAGCGCCGCCGGGCGGCTGTGCGCCGGTGCGGGAGACGGCGAGCCGGGACGCGAACCGCTGGTTAGCATGGTGCGCGACGACACCGAACGAACGGGGCTGAACCAGATGAGCGTACGGGGCGGGGACGCGGCATCGGGGGCGCGGCCGCGTCGGCTGCTCCAGGAGATCGTCAAGTTCGGCGCCGTGGGCGGGGCCGGCCTGCTGGTGAACCTGCTGGTGTTCAACCTGGTCAGGCATGCCACGAACCTGCAGGTGGTGCGGGCGTCGGTGCTCGCGACGATCGTGTCGATCGTCTTCAACTACATCGGCTTCCGTTACTTCGCGTACCGGGACAGTGACAAGTCGGGCCGTACCCGTGAGCTGATGCTGTTCCTCTTCTTCAGCGCGATCGGCCTGGTCATCGAGAACGGCATCCTCTACACGGCGACGTACGGCTTCGGCTGGCACACGCCGCTCGAAAGCAACGTCTTCAAGTTCCTCGGCATCGGCGTGGCCACGCTGTTCCGGTTCTGGTCGTACCGCTCGTGGGTGTTCAAGACGCTGCCGGGCGGTGGCGAATCGTTCCTGGAACGGGAGAAGGGCCGTAAGACGCAGCCCGACCGCGTCGGCTGACCGCGCCGCTCCGCGCCTGCCGGGCCGGGGTCGGCGCCGAGCGCCCAGGCGGCGCGACGGCCGCCGGTCGGCGCGGAGCCCGGCATTGCGTCCGGTACGGAACCTGCTCGTCGGATCCCGGGGTCACCGCGGTGTGGCACCCGGGTCTCGCGTTCCGTACGCTCCGGCACCTGCGGGTCCGGTCCCGGACCGCGTCCAGCATCCGTTCCTTCCTCCCGGACCGCGTCCGGTATCCGTCCTTCCGGTACCCGGACCGCGTCCGTCCTTCCCGTCCAGGTCCCGTCCCGTTCTCGGACGGTCACCGCACCGGGCGCTGCTGCTCCTCCGGTTCCTGGGTCTCGCGGCTCAGGAACAGTGCGAACACCGGGGGATTCGGCTGCAGCAGCTCCAGGCGCCCGCCGTCCGCCTCCGCGAGGTCACGGGCGACCGCGAGGCCGATGCCCGTCGAGTTGTGGCCGCTGATCGCCCGCTCGAAGATGCGGGCACCGAGGTCGGGTGAGACACCGGGTCCCTCGTCCGTCACCTCGATGACGGCCTGGTTGCCCGTGACGCGGGTGCGCAGGGCGACGGTGCCGCCGCCGTGCATCAGCGAGTTCTCGATCAGCGCGGCGAGCACCTGCGCGATCGCCCCGGGAGTCGCCATCACCCACACGCCCTGCCGTCCGGAGCGCACGATGGCACGGCCGCCGCCGCGGTAGACGGGCTTCCATTCCTCTATCTGCTGCTTGATGATCCGGTCGAGATCGAGGGGGATCGCCGACCCGGTGCGGGGATCGCGCGCGTTGGTGAGCAGCCGTTCGACGACGTCGGTGAGCCGTTCCACCTGGTTGAGCGCGATCGACGCTTCTTCCCGCGCGGTGTCCAGGTCCTCGGTGACCGTGATCTCCTCCAGCCGCATGGACAGCGCCGTCAGCGGGGTACGGAGCTGGTGCGACGCGTCCGCTGCGAGCCTGCGCTCGGCGGTCAGCATGCGGCCGATGCGTTCGGCGCTGGAGTCGAGGACGTCGGCGACCCGGTCGAGCTCCGGTACCGCGTACCGCTTGTGCCGGGGCCGCGGGTCGCCGGATCCCAGCTTCTCCGCGGTCTCCGCGAGGTCCACGAGGGGCGACGCCAGCATGTTCGCCTGCCGTACGGCGAGCAGGACGGCGGCGATGATGGCGAGCAGCGCGACCGCGCCGATGATCAGCAGGGTCCGGCCGACCTCGCGGGTGACGGAGGAGCTCTGCTCCTCGACGGTCACGATCTCGCCCTGCTCGCCGCGTCCCTGGCCACGGATGACGGAACCCTTGGGCTCCTTGCCGACCTGCACGTCGCCGTGGCCCGGCACATCGATCCGCGCGAAGCGGTTGGCGGTGATCTGCTGCTTGAGGATGCCGGCGGTGATGGATTCGCCGCCGAGCAGCCGGCCGTCCACGATGCTGACCACGCGCAGCGCCTCGGAATCGACGCTCTCCTGGGCGCTGCTCGTGATCGTCCGGGTCTCCACGATGACGAGGGAGACGCCGAAGACGGCGATGACGACGAGCACCACGGCCAGCGTGGAGTTGATCAGTCGACGGCGCAATGTGCCCTCCGGGTGGGGGGTGGGCGCGGCCGAGGCCGCTGGAGCGGTTCCCGCGACTCAGCCTGTCAGGAGTCCCGGCCGTCCGGATTCCGCCCCCGGCGGATGTCCGGGGCGCGTCCTGGACGGCCCGGTCGCGCATGACCGGATCACGTACGGCCCGAGGCGCGAACGCCGCGAGCCGTTCCCGCGCACGACGGCGACGAGCGCACGGGCGAGCGAGCTGAGGCACCGGGCCGTGCATGCCGTGCGGGGGTGAAGTACAGGGTGAAGTACGGGGCGCGGTGGACCGCACGAATCCGGCAACGGCGCCGGGTCCAGGTCCGGCCCCAGCGTACGGGTCCGGCCGCCGGTCCGAGGCCCCACCCGGTGCACCGGTCCGAGGCCCCACCCGGTGCACCAGTCCGGGTCCGGACCGGCGTGCGGGCCCGGGTCCGCGTCCTCCGCCGTACGCCTTGACGCTCCGCGTCCGGACCCTGACCTGACCTGACCTGACCTGACCCGGGCTCGGCTTCGGGCCGGGGCCCCGCTCCCGGCGGTCAGCTCTTCTCGAAGCGGAAGCCCACGCCCCGCACCGTGGCGATGTAGCGGGGGTTCGCGGCGTCGTCGCCGAGCTTCTTGCGCAGCCACGAGATGTGCATGTCCAGGGTCTTGGTGGAGGACCACCAGGTGGTGTCCCAGACCTCGCGCATCAGCTGGTCGCGGGTGACGACCCGGCCCGCGTCCCGCACGAGGACGCGCAGCAGGTCGAACTCCTTGGCGGTGAGCTGCAACTCGTCGTCGCCCATCCACGCGCGGTGCGACTCGACGTCGATCCGTACCCCGTGGGTGGCGGGCGCGGGCGCCGGCTCGCTGGCGCCGCGCCGCAGCAGGGCCCGCACGCGGGCGAGCAGTTCGGCGAGGCGGAACGGCTTGGTCACGTAGTCGTCGGCACCGGCGTCGAGGCCGACGACCGTGTCGACCTCGTCGGCGCGCGCGGTGAGGACGAGGATCGGTACCGCGTGGCCCTCGGCCCTGAGCCGGCGGGCGACCTCAAGGCCGTCCATGCCGGGCAGGCCGAGGTCGAGTACCACCAGGTCGATGCCGCCCTGGAGGCCCGCGTCGAGAGCGGTGGGGCCGTCCTCGCGGACCTCGACCTCGTACCCCTCCCGCCGGAGGGCGCGGGCCAGCGGCTCGGAGATGGATGCGTCGTCCTCGGCGAGCAGTACACGGGTCATGTGGTGATGGTAGTCCGCACGGGGCGGCGGTCGGGCAATGATGGGTCGAGCCTCTGCTACAGACCGTAGCGTAGGATTTCACCTTCGAATCACAGTGTGTAAGGGGTTCATAACCTGTGATTCATCTCTCAAGTCCTTCTAAATAGCCCTATGGCATGTCGTATGGTCATGCAGAGCCTGTAGTACTACCTGGGGACCTTTGGCGAAGAAGCTGCCAAGGGTCTCTTTTGTATGCGGGCGGCATCCCCACGGACGACTCCGTCACCCACGGACCCCGTGGCCCCCACGGCGCGGCCCCCCACGGCCGGTACGCCCCCACGAGCAAGGAACACCATGGCGACCACTCTGACGAAGGACGCGCCCAGCCCACCCGGCGACGGCAAGACCTTCTTCGGCCACCCGCGCGGCCTGGCCACCCTGTTCATGACCGAGATGTGGGAGCGGTTCAGCTTCTACGGCATGCGGGCGCTGCTCACGATCTACCTGCTGTCCGGCGGCCCGGACGCCTCCAAGGGCCTGCACGCCGGTGGCCTGGGCATGGACCTCGCCGCCGCCACCGCGATCTACTCGATCTACAACTCCCTCGTCTACCTGCTCGCGATGCCGGGCGGCTGGCTCGGCGACCGGGTCTGGAGCCCGCGCAGGACGGTGGCGGTCGCCGCCGGCACGATCATGGTGGGGCACCTGACCCTGGCGCTGCCCGGGTCGGGCACGTTCTTCATAGGCCTCGCCCTCGTGGCGCTCGGCTCGGGCCTGCTCAAGGCCAACATCTCGACGATGGTCGGCCACCTGTACAAGGGTCCGAACGACCCGCGCAGGGACGGCGGCTTCACGATCTTCTACATGGGGATCAACGTCGGTGCCTTCTTCGCCCCCCTGACCATCGGCACCGTCGGTGAGAAGTACAGCTGGCACCTGGGCTTCGCCCTGGCGGCCGTCGGCATGGCGCTCGGCCTCATCCAGTTCCTGATCGGCACCCGCCACCTGAGCCCCGAGAGCAGCAAGGTGCCCCAGCCGCTGAGCCGCGAGGAGCGCTCCAGCTGGCTGCGCAAGGGCCTGCTGTGGCTGATCGTCGCCGTCGTCGCGTACGCCGTCATCGGGCTGAGCGGCCACTTCACCATGAACTGGGCGATGATCCCGCTGACCGTCGCGGGGCTGGTCATCCCGGCCGGTGTGCTGTGGCGGATCAAGCGGGACAAGGCCCTGTCGACAGGCGAGCAGACCAAGATGTCCGGGTACATCTGGTTCTTCGTGGCAGCCGCCGTGTTCTGGATGATCTACGACCAGGGCGGTTCGACGGTCCAGGCCTTCGGCACCGACAAGGCGTCCGACAGTGTGCTCGGCCTGGCGTTCCCGACCTCCTGGTACCAGTCGCTGAACCCGGTCTTCATCATGGCGCTCGCGCCCGTCCTGGCCTGGTTCTGGCTGTGGCTGAACCGGCGCGGCAAGGAACCGAGCACGGTCACGAAGTTCTCGGTCGGCCTCGTCTTCATCGGCGTCTCGTTCTTCTTCTTCCTGATCCCGCTGTTCATGGCGGTCGACGGGACGCTCGTCAGCCCGATGTGGCTGGTCGGGATCTACCTGATCCAGACGGTCGGCGAGCTGTGCCTCTCGCCGGTGGGCCTGTCCGTGACGACGAAGATGGCGCCGGAGAAGTACGCGAGCCAGATGATGGGCGTGTGGTTCCTCGCGGTGACCGCGGGCGACTCGGTGACGGGTCTGCTCTCGATCGCGAAGGTGGACCTCAGCGGTACGGGTGTCGTGACCATGGAAGCGGCTCTGGCGACGCTCGCCGGCCTGGCCGTCGTGATGTACCGCCGCCGGGTCCGGGACCTGATGGGCGAGATCCACTGACGGTCGTCGGGCCGGCCGCTCCCTCGGCCGGCCCGGCCTCCGCGGTCCTGCCTGCGGCCCTGCGCCCGTTCGTTGGACGCCCTCCCCGCGTCGCCGGATATATACGATCGGCGGCGGACACCTCCGGCTCGGCACGCCCACGAAGCCTCGGCACGCGGACGAAGCCCCGGCACGCCCACGAAGCCTCGGCACGAACGTGAAGGCCCGAGGCCCGGCACGGGTGCACGCGCGCCCGCCGCACGCACGAAGAAGTTCCGCGCGGCGGGAAGCCGCGCGGAACGGGGGGTGCGCGGACGGGCCGCGCGTCAGAGGGTGCCGGGGGTTACGCGGGTGCCGCCAGTTCGGCCCAGACCGTCTTGCCCTCGGTGCCGGGGGTACGCAGGACGCCCCAGTCGAGGCAGAGGCGCTGGACGATGAACATGCCGTGCCCGCCGGGCCGCCCGGCCTGGTGGGGTGTACGAGGAGCGGGCTGGCCCGCTCCTCTGTCGGTGACCTCAAGGCGCAGCACCTTCGCGGCGGTCGAGACGCGCAGCCGCTCGGGGCCCTCCGCGTGCAGGCACGCGTTGGTGACCAGTTCCGACACGACCAGCAGTACGTCCTCCGCGGCGGCTCGCGCGTCCGTGGTGGACGCGGGCAGCCAGCCCCAGTCGTAGAGGGCCTGACGGGTGAAGTCACGGGCGAGCGGGACGACCCCGCTGGCTCCATCCAGTGTGAGCGTGCGGTTCGAGCCGTCCGTCACGGGCACCTGATCGGCGTCCGGCTCGGGGCCGAGGTCGCCCGGCGGTGGCTGCCGGGTGGTGCTCATCAGTGCTTCACCTCACCGATTCGCCGAAGGGGCATGTGAGCCGCACGGGGAGTGAGTACAGAGATGTGTGCGGCCTGCGGGATTCTTCTGCCCGCAGGCGTGGCGACAACACCCCGTGTCGCGACACAACACGCGACGCCGCCACGGCACCCTGCCGGGACCTGGAGGGACACCCTCACTCCGCGAGCGCGTCGCGCAGCGAGGCGTGCACACCGAAGACAGCCTCCGCGCCGGTGATCTCGAAGACCCGGGCCACCACGGGCCGCATCGCGGCCAGGTGGACACCGCCGCCGGCCGCCTCCGCCTTGAGGCGGGCGCCGAGCAGCACGTTGAGTCCGGTCGAGTCGCAGAACTCCAGCTGCGAGCAGTCGATCACCAGGCGTGACCGCCCCTGATCGAGTGCTTCGTCCAGCGGGGCACGCAGTAGTTCGGCCGTGTGGTGATCGAGCTCACCGGCTGCCGTCACGACCTCGCTGCGGCCCTCGGTGCGAACCTCGACCCTGAGTCGGCCCCGGTTCGTACTGCCGACCGTCTGGGGGTCCATCCAGTCCCTTTTCGCCGTCGTTTCCGTCTGGTGGTTGCTTGCCGTGCGCAGGTCGCGCCGCTCCGTCATGAAACGCGGGACCTGTGGGGATTCGCTGTCCGCCGCGGCACCAGGCCGACCGCGGACACCGGTCGAACATTACGCCTTTCAGGCGCGACGGGGTAGCCGAAGTACCCAACAATGCATAGCAAATCGGACAATTGACACTTGCAACCGGCTATGCCCAGCAGGTAGGGCTAGAGGAAGACACATCCACACACGGCACGGCCTGGGAGGCGCCGCACGCCGCAGCCACTGCGCACCGGCATCGGCAGCCATGTGCCGAGAACGATGGAGGAGACCATGTCACCCCGGCTCGACGAACCGCGTACCCCGATCGCGCCGTCGGCATCAACGCCCGAACCTTCTGTGGCCGACGTCACATCCGAGGTGTACGGTCCCGACGCGGCGACCCCCGGGGTCCCCGCCCAGGCCGTCTCCCCCGAGACCCAGCCCCTTCCCGCGTCGGCCGACTACGCCGACACCGAGGACCTGCCGTGGATCCCGCCGCAGGACGTGCTCGTCGAGATGGACGCGGTCAACGCCCGTGTGCTGTCGAAGACGCTCTTCGCGCGCCTCGAAGCCCTGGAAGAGGGCACCCACGCACACGCCTATGTGCGCAACACCCTGGTCGAGCTCAACCTCGCCCTGGTGAAGTTCGCGGCATCCCGCTTCCGTACGCGCAGCGAGCCCATGGAGGACATCGTCCAGGTCGGCACGATCGGCCTGATCAAGTCGATCGACCGGTTCGAGCTGAGCCGGGGCGTCGAGTTCCCGACCTTCGCGATGCCGACGATCATCGGCGAGATCAAGCGCTTCTTCCGTGACACGTCCTGGTCGGTGCGGGTGCCGCGCCGGCTGCAGGAGCTCCGCCTCGACCTGGCCAAGACCAGTGACGAGCTCGCGCAGCGCCTCGACCGCGCCCCGAGCGTGGGGGAACTGGCCGAGGCCCTGGGCCTCACGCGCGAAGAGGTCGTCGAGGGCATGACGGCCAGCAACGCGTACACCGCCAGCTCGCTGGACGCGCAGCCCGAGGAGGACGAGGGCGGCGGTGGTGAGGCCACCCTCGCGGACCGGATCGGCTACGAGGACCACAGCATCGAGGGCGTCGAGTACATCGAGTCGCTCAAGCCGCTGATCGCGGGCCTCCCGCACCGGGACCGGCAGATCCTCTCGCTCCGCTTCGTCGCCAACATGACGCAGTCCGAGATCGGCGACGAACTCGGCATCTCGCAGATGCACGTGTCGCGGCTGCTGTCGCGGACGCTGGTGAAGCTGCGCAAGGGGCTCACGCTGGAGGAATGACCGGCCCGGCCGGTCGGCCGCCGCTGACGGCACCCGCTCGCCGGCGGTGCCGGCGCGGGGCCGGGCGGACGGCCGTGGCACTGACCGAGGACGACAGCGGCACACGGTGCCCCGCCCGCCGGGCCTCCCGGTGGGCGGGGCACCGTGCTGTTCGGTGGGCGACGCGGTGTTGTCCGGCGGGCCGCACCTGCGGCAGGCCGCGCGGGCCGGGCGGTGAACCAACCGGGTCCGGGCGGTGAACCGGCCGTGGGAGCGTCGGCGGCGCGTGACGCGCCTGCCGGGGCCCGTCGACGCCGGGCCACCGTCCGGCCGCGCGCGTCACCGGCCGCCGAGAAGATCCACCAGCGTGCCGTGCAGGCCCGGCGCCGCCGCGAGGAAGCTGTCCGCCCCGCTGTGCCAGGGCCGCCCCGCGGCGTCCGTGACGACCGCACCGGCCTCGCGGGCGACGAGCGCGCCCGCGAGCAGGTTGCCGAGGTCGTCGCCGTACTCCCAGAAGGCGTCGAGGCGGCCCGAACCCGTGTCCGCGATCTGCCAGGACGTGGGCCCGAGATTGCGCACGGCGGCGACGTGCGGGAGGACAGCCCCGAGACTGGCCCCCGCCAGCCGAGCGGCCTCCGGCTGGGTGGCGGGGAACGGCGGGTGGCTGGTGGCGGTCACGGCGATCGCCGGGTCACTCTTGGCGGACGGGACGACGGGCCGCCCGTCGAGCGTGGCACCGCCGCCCTTCGCGGTGAGGTACGTCTCGCCGGTCAGGGGCGAGTGCAGGGCGGCCACGACGGCCTCCCCGTCCCGGACGAGGGCCACGCTGACGCAGAACTGCGGCAGGCCCTGCACGTACTGGACCAGGCCGTCCAGCGGGTCGACCGACCAGAAGTCGCCCGTCGGCGGGACGCCGTCAGGGAACTCGTCGAGCCAGACCGCTCCTGGCCGCAGCGGGTCGAGATGCCGGTGCAGCTCCGCCAGCAGCGGCGCCTCGGCCTCCTCGAAGGCGGCGCGCATCGCGTCGAGGGTCGCGAGGCGGGGCGGTACCCCGGCACTCCGCAGCAGCGCGCCGGTCTCGCGGACCGCGGTGGCGAGGGCGGGCAGCAGCTCCCCGTACGAGGCGAGCGGAGCGGCCCCACCGGCCCTGGCGGCCCCACCGGCCCTGGCGGTCCCGTCCGTCCTGTCGGTCCTGCGGGTCTGCGTGATGTCCCTGCGTCCCATCGTTCTTCCTCCCTGAGCGGCGTGCGGCGGCTCCGCCCCGCGCGGCGGGCCGGTGTGTTTCCATCCTCGGCCGGGCAGGGCGCCCGGTGGCCGTCCGTAGGAGCATGAATGAGCGAAAATGCGACTCATGGCCCATGATGTGAGCGAAGAGGTACTCGATCAGACTGACCAGCGGCTGATTGCGGCACTGCAGTGCGACGGCCGCCTCACCGCCGAACAGGCGGGCCGGGTCCTCGGCATGTCGGCCCGCACCGTACGGCGCCGGTGGCGGTCGCTCGCGGACGAGGGGGTGGCCCGCGTCGTCGCGCTGCCGCCCCGCCCGGCGGGCGCCGGCTCCGTCCTGCTGCTGCGGATCAAGGTGCTGCGCGGCAGGATCGACACGATCACCTCGGCGCTCGCCGCCCGCGACGACATCCCGCTGATCGACCTGTCCGCGTCGGGGGACGAGATCAGCGCGGTGGCCTGGACCCGGCCCGGCAGCCGGGACCGGCTGGTCTTCCGCCAACTGCCGTCCACGCAGGCGGTGACGGACGTGACGGCGGCGACCGCGCTGCACGCGTTCCGCGAGGCGCCCGAGTGGCGCCACGACGTCCTGACGCCGCAGGAACGCGCGGCCCTGACACCGCCCGCCGGCTACGACTCCCACCAGGCCCTCACCCCGGCCGCCGGCGGACCGGCCGCCCCCGCGGACCCGACCGACGAGGTGGTGCTCACCGAACTCCTGCGGGACGTGCGGGCGCCGGCGGCTGAAGTCGCCGCGCGCACGGGCCTGCCCGAGTCGACCGTACGGCGCAGGATCGCGCGGCTCGGGACGCGCGGGCTCCCCCGGACGCAGGTGGTCGTGGACCCGGCGAGGCTGGGCCTCGCCATCGACGCGAACATCTGGATGCGCGTTGCCCCGGGGCGGCTCGACGCCGTGGGCCGGGCCCTCGCCGGGCACCCGGCGGTGCACGGCGCCGTCGCGACGACCGGCGTCGCGAACCTGCACGCCGCCGTGTGGATGCGGGACCTGGACCATCTCTACCGCTTCGTCAGCGCGGAACTCGGTGAGCTCGGCGTGGAGTACGCGGAGACCGTCATCGTCGGCCGGGCCGTCAAGCGCCCGCACATGGCCGGATAGCGGATCCCGGCCCCGGGGGTGAGCGGCTCCTGCCGAGGCCTTGTTGACGGGGCGTCCGGTATGGGTCACATTGAGCGCCGGGGGCAGGGGGGAACGCCATGGCGCGCGGGAATGACCGTGGGGACGGCCGTCCGGAGGGCAGCGCGGCACTCGAAGCGCTGATGAGCCGGCGTCTGGGCAGAGAGTGCCTGTACACACCGTCGTGCAGGCTCGGTCTGTACGTGGCGCTGCGGCACTGGTGCCCGCCCGGCGGGCGCGTACTGATGTCTCCGGTCAACGACGACGTCATCTTCTTCGTCGTGCTCGCGGCCGGACTGCGCCCGGTGCAGGCGCCGTTGAGCCCGCTCGACGGGTCGATCGACGTGAGCGCCGTGCCGGAGGAGACCTGGCGCGGACTGTCCGCCGTCATCACCACCAACCTGTACGGGAACCCCGACCCGGCGCCCGAGCTGCGTGCCCGGTGCGCCACGGCGGGCATCCCGCTGATCGAGGACGCGGCGCACGCGATCGGCAGCACGCACGCTGACGGGCAGGCGGTGGGCGCGGTGGGCGACGCGTCCGTGTTCAGCCTCTCGAAGCACGTGGGGGCGAAGACGGGCGGCTTCCTGGCCTTCGCGGACCCCGGACTGCGTGACGAACTGACCGCTCTGAGGGACGAGTTGCTGAAACCGGCCAGATTCGCGTCGGAGGCGCTGTACGCGATCCGCCCGTACGCGGAGGCCGGGGTCCGGGGGATGCGACTGGTGGGCGCGGCCCGCGCGGCGCTGCGGCTCCTCGGCGCCGAGGAGCGCGAGGAGATCCGCATGCCGCTGCGGGCCGCCGAGTTGGGGCGCGCGGTGGGGGCATCCGCCGTGCCGGGGCTCGGCCCGCTCGAATCGTGGGTGCGCGTGGACATGCACCCGTACCGGATCACCCCCGGCCCCGTGCGGCTGCGGCGCACGGGGCGGCTGCTGGAGCGGCTCGACGCGAGGCTCGCGCGGCACACGGCCGGCACGGCGAAGCTCCTCGGCACCGAACCGGCCAAGACCCAGCCCCTCTTCCGCGTACCGCTGCTGGTGTCGGACCGGGACGCCGCGATCGAGGCGCTGGCGCGTCACCGGATCACCGTCGGATACCTCTACGACCCGCCGCTCGACGCGTACGCGGGCGAGACGTTCACCGACCCGTCGCCCCGGCCGGGGGCGGCGGCGTGGTTCGCCCGCCACGCCCTGCCGGTGGACCCCTGCAGGGCGGACGAGGTCCTGGGCATCCTGGCGGCGCTGCCCGTCACGCCAGTTCAGCCGCCCCTGGGCGGCGGCACCGGTGGCTGACACGACAGGGCTCCCCGACCTCCCGGCCACCGGCGCGCGAACGGCCGCCGGGCCGGACGCGGACGCGAACTCGATGTTCCGCAACGCCTACGCGCTGATGCTGTCGACGGGTGTCTCGGCGCTGCTCGGGCTCGCCTTCTGGGTGGTCGCCGCGCGCTACTACACCGAGGACGCTGTCGGCCAGGGCTCGGCCGCCATCGCCGCGATGAGGCTCATCGCGTCGATCACCGCCACCACCATGATCGGCGCGGTGGTCCGGTACGTGCCGCGCGCCGGGCGCGGCACCGGACGGCTGGTGTGGCGGGTGTACGGGCTCAGCTCGGTCGTGGTGTGCGCGGCCTCGCTGGTGTTCCTGGCGACACTGCGCCGGTGGGGGGACTCGTACGCGCCGCTCGGCGGCCTCGTGCCCGGCCTCGTCTTCACGGCGGCCTGCGTCGCCTGGGCCCTGCTCACCCTGCAGGAAGGGGTGTTGACCGGACTGCGGAAGTCCTTCTGGGTGCCGGTCGGCAACGCGGTCTTCTCCGTCGGGAAGCTCGTCCTGCTGGCGGTGTTCGCGGCGGCGCTGCCGGTCCTCGGTGTGTTCGTCTCCTGGGCGGCGGCGATCGCGCTCTCCCTGCTGCCCTTGGGCTGGCTGGTCCTGCGCAGGCTGATCCCCCGCCAGGCCCTGGAACAGCGCGAACGCGCGCCGCTGCGGTACGCGGACATCGGACGCTTCATGGCGGGCGACTCGGTCGGCTCGCTGTTCAGCCTGGCGATGATCAACCTGCTGCCCGTGATGGTGGCGGTACGGTTCGACGCGGCGCACAACGCGTTCTTCTACGCCGCCTACACCGTGGGCGGCACCATGGAGTTCATGGCCATCAACATGGCCTCGTCGCTGACCGCGCACGCCTCTTACCACCCGGGCGCGCTCGCCGCCGGTGTGCGCGGCGCCCTGCGCCGGATGACCGTGCTGCTGGTGCCCGTCGTCCTTGTGATCGTGCTGTTCGCCCCGCTGGTGCTCACCCCCTTCGGCGGTACGTACGCGTCCCACGGCACCACGGTCCTGCGCCTGCTGGCACTCGCCACGCTGCCCCGGGTGATCGTGGAGCTCTACATCGGCGTCCTGCGCGTCCAGGGCCGCACCGGCATGCTCGCCGTCGTCCAGGGAACCATGTGCCTGCTGACGCTGGGCGGCGCGGCGGTCCTCATGGGCTCGACCGGCATCTCGGGCGCGGGCACGGCGGTGCTCGGCTCGATGACCCTGGTCGCCGCCTTCACCGCGCCGGGTCTGTGGCGTGCCCTGCGGACGTGATCAGCCTGCGGGCCTGCGGGCGACGAAGACGAACTCCCGGCCAGGACGGTCCGGTGCCCCGCGCACGTCCACCAGTTCGAAGCCACCTTCGGCCAGGTCCGCTTCGACCTCGGGGCGCTCCCTGAAGCGCAGTGTCGTATCGGACGTCAGTACCTGCCCGTCCTCGGCGAACACGTAGGTCCAGCGGAACGTGACCAACGGCCCGTCCAGAGACGTCACATCGACCCAGCTCGTCACCGTGCCGACGCCCGGAACCTCCGTCTCGCGGTAGGAGGCCCCGCGGTTCCACTCCTCCCACGCACGGCGCGACGGGACGCGCGTCTCGAACACCAGGTGTCCACCCGGTCGCAGCGCGTCGTGCGCGCCCCGGAGCGTGTCCTCCCAGGCGTCCCGGTCGACGATCGCCTGCGCCACGTTCGCCGTCATCGTGGCCAGGTCGACGGCCAGTGGTCCCAGCTCCGTCGCGTACCCGCACCGCCAGCGCACCCGTTCTGCGCCCGGTTTGGCGCGGGCCACGTCGAGGGACGCCCGCGCGGGGTCGACGCCGACGACATCGATCCCGCGTTCCGCCAGGAGGAGCGCGAACACGCCCGTACCGCAGCCGATGTCCAGCACCCGTCGCGCCCCCAGCCGGTGCGCGAGGCCGAGGTAGGGGACCAGGTCACCACGATCGGGGTCGAGCGGGTCGTAGATCGCGGCGAGTCGGGCATGCGTGAAGATCTCGTCGGCCATGTCGTCGAAGCTAGCGGAGTGCCGGCCCCTGCGGCGCGGGAATGCGTGCGGTCGAGGCCGGGCGGCCGGGTGCTTCGATCGAGCAGCACACGTTCTTGCCCCTTCGGGTGATCACCGTCAGGCGCTGGTCCGTGAGCGCGTCGACGATGGCGAGGCCCCAGCCCTGACCCCCTTGCCAGGGGTCCTTGATCCGGGACGGGACCGTCATCTCCGTGTCGGTGACGGTGAGGTGGATCCGGCCGTCGTGCGCGCGCCGGACGAGATCGCAGCAGCCACTCGTGTAGTCGCAGACGTTGGTCAGTAACTCGGACGCGACGAGGACGACGTCGTCGCAGACGCATCCATATCCCCAGGCGAACAGCGTCTCCGCGATCTCACCGCGAATGCCGCGCAGTTGCTCGGGGGACAGGGCGTAGCTCCTGCGCATCTCGTGTTCGGTGTCGTGCGGGTCGGGGCTCAACATGGCACCTCCATCACCGCTGCGCGTCGCAGCGGGAGTTGTCATGGGCGGCGGTGCCGTGCGGGCCCGTCGCGTGATGGGGGGATGGTGTCGCGCCATGCGCTGCTAAGGCAAGTATGCCTAAGGCTTTTAACTCTTATGGCTGACTTGGTCGATGGCATCTGTACATGCTGAGGGGTGGGCGCCAGGCTGTGGCCATGGCTCAGAACGACATGCCCACCATGAGGAGCAGGCGACTCGGCGGCGAATTGAAGCGCCTGCGCCTTGCCGCAGGGCTCAAAGTCCAGGACGCGGCGTCGAAGTTGATGTGCGGGCAGCCCAAGATCTCGCAGATCGAGACCGGGCGGCGGGGGATCAGGCCGCTCGATCTCTCGATCCTCATGGAGCTGTACGGCGTTGAGGACGAGACTCTCATCGCCAACATCAAGCGTCTGGCCAAGGAGATCCACAAGGTCGACTGGTGGAGCAGTCAGGGGCCGCTGTTGCACGACACCCTGCGCGACTATCTGACACTGGAATCGGACTCGGAGCTGGTGCGCGAATACAACCAGTCGGTGATTCCGGGGCTGTTGCAGACAGAGGCGTACATGCGGCGGATCTTCGAGGCCCGGCACCCCGCTGAGAAGGCGGAGAGGCTGGTGGAGACGCGTCTTCGGCGCAGAGCCCTTCTGGAATCGCACCTGTCGTTCAGGCTGCGCGCCATCATCGACGCGACCGCCCTTCACCGCATCGCGGGGACGCGGGGCCTCGTGCGCGAGCAGTTGGAGCACCTGCTCGACATGAGCACGCGGAGCAACGTCCAGCTCCAGATCCTTCCGATCGACGCGAGGCTCGCTCCCGAGCAGTACACGCCGTTCACACTGTTCTCCCTGCGCGGTGAACCACCGCTGGATGTTGCCTGGTTGGAGCACATGACCGGTGGTAGTTTGTTGGAACAGCGGCAGGACGTGCAGGACTATGACCGCGTGTGGGACGAGTTCACGGCAGTGGCCCTGTCGCCTTCCGCCTCGCAGCGGTACATCCGCGATCTGACCTAGGGCAGTTGAATGTGATGGCGAAGCGCGACGAATTCGACGGCGCTGTGTGGCACAAGAGCACATACAGCGGCAGCGACAACGGCTGCGTCGAACGCGGCGTGCTCAGGTCCGGGCGGCAGGCGCTGCGGGACACCAAGGACCGGGATGCCGGTGTGATGGTCTTCGGGGCCGGCGCCTGGCGGGAGTTCGTGGTGGCCGTGCGGGGCGGGGCCCTCTGAGGCAGGACCCGCCACCGGCCGTGTCGAGGAGTTCGCGCACCGCGGCTCAGCAGGCGCAGAGGCAGAACGGGTGGCCCGCGGGGTCCCGGTAGACACGGAAGCTGCGCTCCCGGTCCTCGGCGTCCAGCGCGACGGCCCCGATCCGCAGCACTTCCTTCTCGGCGGCGTCCAGGTCGGCGACGGTGAAGTCGAGATGGAACTGCTGGGAATGCTCCGCCGACGGCCACGCGGGCGGTACGAGGCCGGGCGCGGCCTGGAACGACAGCAGGGTCTCGGACGCGCCCTCCAGGTCGACCCATCCCTCCCCGTTGTCCTTGACCTCCCCGCCGATGATCTGCGCGTAGAAGCCGGCGAGCGCGACGGGGTCGGGTGCGTCGAGGACGACGGTGCGGGCGGTGGCGATGGCCATGACGGGATACCTCCGGGCAGCTGACGGGCCGACTGTTACGTGTGGCGCTGTTGCTCCGGGGCGCGGGATCTCGCACGCGGCTGGTTCTTGCGCGAGCACCCCACGCGGGTGCCTCCCTCGCGCGTGCCTCGTGCGCGGTCACCTCGCTGGTGCCCCTTGCGGAGCTGTTACCGGTAACCCCATTCAACAGGTAACGAGGTAGCGTCGCAAGCATGAACGACCGACCCTCCGCCCCCGAGGGACTGCAGCTGATCCAGGGCCTGGTGAACACCCGCGACGTCGAGGACGGCACCGACACCCTCGACACGGCGGAGGGCAGGCGCCCGTTCGGCCTCACGGCGGCGGACGTCCCGGCGGCGAAGCTCCTGCGGGAGGCGCTGCGGGCGGCCTGTCTCGCCCACGCGGGACAGGGCACGGCGTATGCGCTGGACGCGCTGCTCGCGGACGTGGCCCTGCGGGTCGTGGTGGATCCGCGCGGCGCGGCGATGATCGCGGCGACGGCGGACGGCCTGCTCCCGCGCGTGGCGGAGTCGGTCGCGCGGGCCTCGCTGGACGGCAGTTGGCAGCGGCTGAAGGCGTGCGAGGCGGAGACCTGCCAGTGGGCGTACTACGACCGCAGCCCCGCGGGGCGCCGCCGCTGGTGCTCGATGTCCGTCTGCGGCGCGCGCAGCAAGATGCGCGCCTACCGCGCGCGCCGGGCCTGAGCGGCCGGACGCCCGTCGCCGGACGGGATGTGCCGAAGGGGGGCGCGGGGCGTCGGCGCCGCTGCGCCCCGTGCCCCCCGGCGGGGTCAGGCGTTCGGGCGGCCCATCGCGCGGTACGTCCAGCCCGCCGCACGCCAGTGCTCCGCGTCCAGCACGTTGCGGCCGTCCAGGAGCACGCGCGCGGACGCGACCTCGCCCAGGCCGGCCGGGTCCAGCTCCCGGAACTCGTGCCATTCGGTCAGGTGCAGCACCACGTCCGCGCCGCGCACCGCGTCGAGGGCCGTCGGCGCGTAGCCGAGCGTGGGGAAGAGGCGCCGCGCGTTGTCCATGCCCTTGGGGTCGTAGACGGTGACCTGCCCGCCCTGGAGGTGGATCTGGCCCGCCACGTTCAGTGCGGGCGAGTCGCGCACGTCGTCGCTGTCCGGTTTGAAGGTCGCGCCCAGTACCGCCACCCGCTTGCCGAGGAAGGAGCCACCGCCGACCACCTCGCGCGCCATGTCGACCATGTGGCCGCGCCGCCGCATGTTGATCGAGTCGACCTCGCGCAGGAACGTCAGCGCCTGGTCGGCGCCCAGTTCGCCGGCGCGGGCCATGAACGCGCGGATGTCCTTGGGCAGGCAGCCGCCGCCGAAGCCGATGCCCGCGCGCAGGAACTTCCTGCCGATGCGGTCGTCGTGCCCGAGCGCCTCGGCCAGGGTCGCGACGTCACCGCCCGCGGCCTCGCACACCTCCGCCATCGCGTTGATGAAGGAGATCTTCGTCGCGAGGAACGAGTTCGCCGACGCCTTCACCAGTTCGGCCGTCGCGAAGTCCGCCACCACGAACGGCGTGCCCGCCGCGACCGGCTTCGCGTACACCTCGCGCAGCAGCCGCTCCGCGCGCTCGCTGCGCACGCCCACCACGATCCGGTCCGGGCGCAGCGTGTCCTGCACCGCGAAGCCCTCCCGCAGGAACTCCGGGTTCCACGCGAGCTCGACCTCGCCGCCGGCCGGGGCCAGTTCCGCGAGGCGCGCCGCGAGCCGTTCCGCGCTGCCCACCGGCACCGTCGACTTGCCGACGACGAGGGCCGGCTTGGCGAGGTGCTTGGCGAGGGAGTCGAACGCGCTGTCGACGTAACTCATGTCGCAGGCGTACTCGCCCTGCTTCTGCGGGGTGTTCACGCAGACGAAGTGCACGTCGCCGAACTCGGCGATCTCGGCCCAGTCCATCGTCACGCGCAGCCGGCCCGTCGAGCCCTCGATCCCGGCGACGTGCTTGCGCAGCAGTTCCTCCAGGCCGGGCTCGTACATCGGGGCGCGCCCCGCCCGCAGCGCGTCGATCTTCGACTCGACGACATCGAGCGCGAGCACCTCGAATCCGAGGTCGGCCATGGCCGCGGCGTGCGTCGCACCGAGGTAGCCGGTGCCGATCACGGTGATCTTGAGGGCCATGGGCTGCTCCATATGCATACGACGGTCGGGACGCCGCCTGAGCATAGTCGCGCCCCCCTGTGTGCCCTGGCTCACCTATGCCATCGGGCGGGAGGCGCTCTAGTATCGGGTTACTTAACGGTAGTTAGCAGAACCCCCGTCAAGCATCGTCCAACGAGCAGCCTCCCTGGGAGTGAGAGACCGTGGCCGGATCGACTGGGTCGTCCTTCGACCTGTACCGCCCCGCCGAGGAGCACGAAGCCCTCCGGGAAGCCGTGCGCGGCCTCGCGGAGGCGAAGATCGCGCCGTTCGCGGCCGCGGTCGACGAGGAGGCGCGCTTCCCTCAGGAGGCACTGGACGCGCTCGTCGCCGGCGACCTGCACGCGATCCACGTGCCGGAGGAGTACGGCGGCGCGGGCGCGGACGCGCTCGCCACCGTGATCGTGATCGAGGAGGTCGCCCGGGTCTGCGCCTCCTCCTCGCTGATCCCGGCCGTCAATAAGCTGGGCTCGCTGCCCGTGATGCTGTCGGGCGGCGAGGAGCTGAAGCGGAAGTACCTGACGCCGCTGGCCGCGGGCGACGCGATGTTCTCGTACTGCCTGTCCGAGCCGGACGCGGGCTCCGACGCGGGCGGCATGAAGACCCGGGCCGTACGTGACGGCGACAGCTATGTGCTGAACGGCGTGAAGCGCTGGATCACCAACGCGGGCGTCTCCGAGTACTACACGGTGATGGCCGTCACCGACCCCGACAAGCGCACCAAGGGCATCAGCGCCTTCGTCGTGGAGAAGTCCGACGAGGGCGTCTCCTTCGGCGCCCCCGAGCGCAAGCTCGGCATCAAGGGCTCGCCGACCCGCGAGGTCTACCTCGACAACGTCCGCATCCCCGCCGACCGGATCATCGGTGAGGAGGGGACGGGCTTCGCCACCGCGATGAAGACGCTCGACCACACCCGCATCACCATCGCCGCACAGGCCCTCGGCATCGCCCAGGGCGCGCTGGACTACGCCAAGGGCTACGTCCAGGAGCGCAAGCAGTTCGGCAAGCCGATCGGCGACTTCCAGGGCGTGCAGTTCATGCTGGCCGACATGGCCATGAAGCTGGAGGCCGCCCGCCAGCTGACCTACGCCGCCGCCGCCCGCTCCGAGCGGGTGCACCGGGGCTCGGCCAAGGAGGACCTGACCTTCTTCGGCGCCGCCGCCAAGTGCTACGCCTCCGACGCGGCGATGGAGATCACCACGGACGCGGTCCAGCTCCTCGGCGGCTACGGCTACACGCGGGACTACCCGCTGGAGCGCATGATGCGCGACGCCAAGATCACGCAGATCTACGAGGGTACGAACCAGGTCCAGCGGATCGTGATGGCCCGCAACATCCCGTGACCCGTCCGCTCTGACGGCGCGGGCACCCGGGCGCGCGCCGGGCCGCGACCCCGGGGCGCCGGGGGTTCCGCGCACCGGTCCCCGGGTACGGCACAGGGCCGCCGGGCTTCCCCGCGGGGAAGCCCGGCGGCCCTCACGCCTCACGTCCGCACGCGGCGCACCGCGCGGGTCCCGGCCGGGAGGGCGTCCTCCCGGCCGTGGCTCAGTTGTCCGAGACGGTGACCTTCTCGCCGTTGTTCAGCTGGCTCACCAGCTCCTTGACCTTCGTCTGGTCCCAGACGAGGTTCCCGCCGTTGCTGCCGGACACCGGCATGGTCATCGACACCCCGTCGCCGCCCGTGACGTCCTTCATCGCGAAGAACATCTTGGCGAGCGAGTACGGCGACATGTCCTTGTCCACCGAGAGCGTGTCGAGACCGGCGCCGAGCGCCGGGTAGAGCCGGAACGGGTTGAGGATCGTGCTCGGCGTCGCCGTCTGGGAGGCGAGCGCCGACAGGAACTTCTGCTGGTTCTTCTCGCGCTGTATGTCGCTGGTGGCGAACGCGTGCCGGGTACGCACGTACGCCAGCGCCTGCTGGCCGTCGAGCGTCTGCTCCCCTGCCTTGAAGTCGGCGCCGGAGTAGCTGTCCTTGAACCCCTGCGGCAGGTTCATGTCCACGCCGCCGATCGCGTCCACGACGTTCGCGAAGCCGGAGAAGCCGATCTCGACGTAGTGGTCGATGCGCAGGCCCGTCTCCGCCTCGATCGTGCGGACGAGCAGCGTCGGGCCGTCCGTCGCGTACGCCGCGTTCAGCTTCATGTGGGTGTTCGGCGCGGCCGGGTACATCTTTCCGGACTCGGCGCCCTGGAACGACGGGAGGGTTATGTCGGAGTCGCGGGGGAGCGAGATCAGCGAGGGACCGCCTGCGCCCTCGTGCAGGATCATCATCGAGTCCGTGCGCTGGCCCTCGGCGCCGCCCGTGTGGAGCTGCTTCTCCTGCTCCTTGGTCATGCCCTTGCGGCTGTCGGAACCGACGATCAGGTAGTTGGTGCCGGCCCCCTGTGCGGGCCGGTCGATCACCTTCGACAGATCGACGTCCTTGTGCAGCTTGGAGTCCGCCCAGAAGTACGTGCCGACGGAGACGCCCAGCACCACGACGACGAGCGTGAGCACGCCGTACTTGATGCGGCGCCCCCAGTTCGCGGGCGGCCGGGGCCGGGCGGTCGCACCGCCGGGACCGTAGGGGCCGCCACCGTCTCCGTGCCCCTGTCCCGGGCCGCCACCGCCGTTGCCGTACACCTGGCCGGTGTTGTAGCCACTGTCGTAGCCCTGCCCGTACGGGTCGGCCTGCGCGCCGTAGCGGTC
The DNA here is from genome assembly GCF_036250695.1 of Streptomyces sp. NBC_01497. Lineage (NCBI taxonomy): Bacteria > Bacillati > Actinomycetota > Actinomycetes > Kitasatosporales > Streptomycetaceae > Streptomyces > Streptomyces sp. NBC_01497. The sequence goes on from NZ_CP109427.1 coordinate 5,169,806, forward strand.
GTCGTATCCGGGCGCCTGCTGGGGCGGTACGCCGTACCGTCCCCGCTGGCGCGGAGGGACGTTTCCGCGCTGCACGTGCGGCATCGCGCGCGCCCCCTCGGGCTCCGCGTCGGCGCTGCCACGGCCGTAGCGCTCGGAGCGCTCGCCGGGGCCGCCGGTCCTTCCTTCGGGCCACTCGTTCATGCGCACCAGTGTGCAGGCCGCAGCGAGGGCCTATACAGATCATGCGTCAAATCGCACCGGGCCTGTTGCCAACCTGATGCAATGCCACCGGGATCCGCACATCTGTGAGACCCGTCACGGGGGCGGGACGGCGTCCGCGGCGATGCGGACCGGCGTACCCGCGGTCGCCAGGGCCCTACAGAGCGTCGACCCGCGACCGTCGGCGGGCCGCCGCGGGCGTCGGGCCGGGCCGGCCGGGCTCTCCCGGCGCTCCTCAGGGGCAGACGACCTGGTCGCCGGTGACCGTCCCGAACGTGCCCGTGGGCCCCTGCTCCGCCCGTACGGGCGCCACCTTGGTGAAGTCCGCGCCGGCGACGACCCGCAGCGTCCTGCCCTGCCCCTTCACGGCCCTGAGCCGGCTGCCCGGCAGCGCCGCCGCCAGGGAGCGCGCCGAGCGGTCCCAGCGCGGGTCGTACTCGACGAGCGTCCGCGCGGCCTTGAGCGCGGGCTTCGTCTCCGGCTGCCGGGTCGTGTCGAAGCCGGTCGCCTTCAACGCGTCGTCGACCCGCATGCCGAGCCCGTCGCTCTGCGTGCCGTTGTAGACCTGGACACGGACCTGCGACGGCGGGACGTCCACCACCGTCGCCCGCTGCCGGGCGGGAGCCGCCCCCGGGTGCGGGGGAGCGAGCGGCTCGTCCGCGCGCAGCTTGCGGAACAGGTCCTTCGCCTTGACCGGATCCCACGTCACAGCCGAGCCGACGCCTTTGAGGTCCACGCCGTGGGTGGTCAGCGGCACGGACGCGAACTCCGAGGACGAGAGCGAGAAGCCGCGCATGGCCTCGCCGAGTGCCAGCAGCTGCCCGGCCCCGAACCCGGCGTCGGCCCGCACCGAGTCCAGCGCGGCCGAGACGACGCCCTTGAACCGGACCGGGTTCAGCAGCACCCCGCTGCCCGTGGCCCGCGCCATCATCGCCGCCACGAACCGCTGCTGCCGCTGCATCCGCCCGAGGTCGGCGCTGCCGTCGCCCTCGATGTGCCGCGAACGTACGTACTGCAGTGCCTGACCGCCGTTGAGCCGGTGTGTGCCGGGGGTCAGGTCAAGGCCGGTGTTCGGGTCCTTCAGCAGCCGCGGTGTGCAGATCTGGACGCCGCCGAGCGCGTCCACGGTCTTCATGAAGCTGGTGAAGTCGACCTCCAGGTAGTGGTCGACCTTGACCCCCGTCATCGACTCGACGGTCCTGACCGTGAGGTTGGGGCCGCCCTCCGCGTAGGCCGCGTTGAGTTTCGCCGGGTGGGTGCCCCGGGCTCCGCCCGTGCTCCCCGCGGGGTGCGAGGGCAGCCGGGTGTAGCTGTCGCGCGGCAGGCTCACCACGCTCGCCCGCTTCCCGCCCTCCGCCAGGTGCACCAGCATGATCGTGTCCGTGCAGTGGCAGGGTGCGCCGCCCAGCCGGTACTTCCGCTTGTCCGCCGCGCTGATCGTGGAGCGGCCGTCCGTGCCGACCAGCAGGAGGTTCATGCCGTGGCCCGGCGCGGGCCTGTTCTTCATGTCCTTGAACGGATCGACGCGGCCGATCCCGCTGTCCAGGCTCGTCACGACGGCGTGCCCGATGCCGCCCGCGCCGAGAACGAGCACCGACAGCGTGGTCGCGAGCCGCATCCCCCAGCGCGCCGTCCGCACCGCGGAGGCGCCCCGCCGTCCGCCGGGCCGCCGCCCCGGCGGCCTTCCGCCCGGGTACGGGGGCCGTCCGCCCCGCCCGCCCGGCGCCCGGACCCCGCTCACGCCGCCCGCGCGGTACGGGGAGCCGGCCCGTGCGCCGCCGGGCAGCCCACCGCCCGATCCGGGCCGCGGCCTGCCTGCGGTCCTCTCGGGGCGGTACGGGGGCCGGGGCGGGGTGGGCACGGGGAAACCTCCGCGGGGGCGAGGGTGGGCGGCGGCCCGCGCGGGTGGTCGGCCGTGCGGGGAGCCGGGGGAGCCGGGGTGCGGTCAGTGGGTGCGTGTGAGCCGGTGGGGTGACGGTGCGGGGAGGCCGGGGGCGCCGGGGCGGGGTGTGCTGGGCGGGAGGGAGCGGACAGGGGGACGACCACGGGAACCGTAGGCCCATACGATCAGCGGCACCCGTTCGTGATCGGACGGCACGCCTCCCTGTCCCCCGTTCGCGGTAACGTGACGCCCGAACCCCACGCTCCTGACCTTGCGACCAAGGTCCCCATCAGGACCCGAAGGACCCCATGTCTGACGACTCGCCCGCGGTCTCCGTGATCATGCCGGTGCTCAACGAGGAACGTCATCTGCGCAGCTCCGTCCGGCACATCCTGGAGCAGGAGTACGACGGCGAGATGGAGGTGGTCATCGCGCTCGGCCCCTCCGTCGACCGTACGGACGAGATCGCCGCCGAACTCGTGGCGGAGACCGCCGCGAACGGCCGGGGCCGCCGCGTGCAGACCGTCCCGAACCCCACCGGCCGGACCCCCGCCGCCCTCAACGCGGCCATCGAGGCGTCCTCGCACCCCGTCGTCGTCCGCGTCGACGGGCACGGCATGCTCTCGCCCGACTACATCGCCACCGCGGTCCGGCTCCTCGACGAGACCGGCGCGCAGAACGTCGGCGGCATCATGCACGCCGAGGGCGAGACGTCCTGGGAGGAGGCCGTCGCCGCCGCCATGACGTCGAAGATCGGCGTCGGCAACGCAGCCTTCCACACCGGCGGCGAGGCGGGCCCCGCCGAGACGGTGTACCTGGGCGTCTTCCGCCGCGAGGCACTGGAGCAACAGGGCGGCTACAACGTGGAGTTCATCCGCGCCCAGGACTGGGAGCTCAACTTCCGCATCCGGGAGGCGGGCGGCGCCATCTGGTTCTCGCCCGAACTGCGCGTCCAGTACCGGCCGCGTCCTTCCGTGCGCGCCCTCGCCAAGCAGTACAAGGACTACGGGCGCTGGCGCCACGTGGTGGCCCGCTACCACGCGGGCTCGATCAACCTGCGCTACCTCGCCCCGCCGGTCGCCGTGTGCGCCATCGCCGCGGGCATCGTCGTCGGTGCCGCGCTCACCCCGTGGGCCTTCGTGGTGCCGGGGGCGTACGTGGCGGCCATCCTCGCCGGCTCGCTGCCCGCGGGCAGAGGCCTACGGCTGAAGTCCCGGGTCCAGATCCCCCTCGCGCTCGCCACCATGCACATGGCCTGGGGATACGGCTTCCTGACGAGCCCGCGCTCGCTCGCGAAGCGCGTGATCGCCAGCCGCCGTCCGTCCGTACCGAAGGACCCGGCAGCCGTCTGACGCCCGGCAGGGGCCCGCGGCGTAAGCCGTGCGGGCCCCGCGCCCGGCCAGGGGAAGGCACCGGCGTCACGGACACACGCGGAACGCGGAAGGCCGCCCGACACATCGCCGGGCGGCCTCCCGCGTTCCGCGCCGGTCACCGCCCGGCGCGCCGCCTCACCAGCGGTACGGCGCGTACACGGGCATGCAGCTCTTGTCGCCGCCGTGCAGGACGCTCGCCGAGGCCGGCACCGAACCGGCCTTCGGCTTCTCGTGCTTCGGATACGTGGCACCGTCGCGCCAGTCCGCGCCGACGACCACCATGACGCCCGACACGTCCGTCGACTTCTTCACCGAGCCCGACGGCACGCCCAGTGCCTTCGCCACGCCCTGCGCGTCCCCCTCCAGGTCCGTGCTCGGATAGAGGACCGTGGTGGTCTTCATCGTCATGGGGGTCGAGTCCTTCACGGTGCGGCTGTAGCCCTTGCCCACCAGCAGGCTCGCGATGTCACCCGCCCGGCCGGGCACCGGTGCCTGGTCCCCGCCCGTGCCGTTGCGCACGGTCACTCCGGTCTGCGCCGGCGAGTCGCTCGGCGCGGGCACGCTCGCCTGCGTGGTCGGAGCCTTGCCCGCGGAGGAGGCGGCCGGCTTGCCGTTCTTGTCCAGCGCGACGTCGTCCCGCACCAGTGACCACAGCTGGTCCGCGTCCGCCGTGTTCGCCACGACGTGGTTGCCCGGGTCCTGCGGGTCCGGCAGCGTCGGCATGGTGACCATCGTCATCCGGTTGACCGGCACGTCCTTCAGCTGCATGCCCAGGTCGAACAACTTCTTCACCGAGCCGATCTCCTGGGACACCTCCAGCGCCTTCGTGGCCGCCTCGGCGAGGCCCGTCAGCTTCCCCGGGCTGGTGAAGTAGTTCTCCGACTTCAGCTTGCTGAACATCGAACTGAGGTACAGGTGCTGGGCCTGACTGCGGCCCAGGTCGCTCTGGAAGGCGTGCCGGGTGCGCAGCCACTGCAGCGCCTGCTTGCCCTTGACGTTGGTCGTGCCCGCCTTGAGCTTCAGACCGGAACCGCCGGGCACCGCGGGCGTCGGATGGTCCCAGACGTTGTCGTCCACGCACACCGGGACCCCGCCGACCGCGTCCGCCATGTCCACGACGCCGGAGAAGTCGATCGTCATCCAGTGATCGATGTAGACGCCGGTCAGCTTCTCCCAGGTGGAGAGCGTGCAGCCCGGCCCGCCGCGAGCGAGCGTCGTGTTGATGATCGCGTTCGTCGGCGGGTACTCCTTGCCCGTCTTCGCGTCCTTGCACGCCGGTATGTCGACCCGCGTGTCCCGGGGGACCGACACCATGGAGGCGTTCTTGCGGTCCGCCGAGACGTGCAGCAGCATCTGGACGTCGGCGAGCGGGGGGTCGCTGCGCAGGTCCTTGCCGCCGCCGAGCGCCACGTCGGCGTCGCTCGCCCGGCTGTCGGAGCCGATGAGCAGGAGGTTCAACGGAGTCTGCCCGGCGCCGTTCGCCTTGGGCTTCGCCACGCCCGTCGTGGACCCCGCCCTGCTGTCGCTGCGGAGGTTGGCGTTCAGGTGGCGGTAGTAGAGGTAGCCCGCCCCGGCCGTCGCGAGGATCAGCAGGGACAGCACCCCGGAGATCCAGCGCAGCGCCCGGAACCTGCGGCGCTTCTTGCGCTGGCGCGGGCCCCCGCCCCCGCCCCCGCCGTCGCCGCCGGAGCCGCGCCCGCGGCGGCCCCCGTGGCCCCCGGCGGCGCCTGCCTGCCGGCGCCTGCCGCCCTGCTCGGGCACCGTCGCCGTGCGGGCGGCGGCCGTTTCCACGGCCGTGCCGCCGGCTCCGGCTCCCGCGTCGTGCGCGGCGCCCGCCGTGTTCTCGTACAGGCTGTCGTCCCAGCCCAGCTCCCGGGCATGCCGGACCTGCCCTCTTTGGGTGCTCGCCGCCGACTGCGCCCGCTGGGCTCTCGGCGGCTTCGATATCTTCGGTCTCGCGCGCCGTGCGCCGTCCTGACCCATCCTCATCCCCCTCGGTTCAGGACCTGCTCGCGCGCCGGCGTACCGGCGTCACTTGGCGCAGACCTGCTTGTCGGCTTCCACCTTCTGCACGTTGGACGACACCTTCGCCGGTCCCGTGAGGGGCACCCCCACGCCCTTGAAGTCCTTCCCCAGGGTCAGCTTCATCGCCTGGAGTCCGACCGCGTCCTTCGTGCCCTTCTTCAAGGCCGAGGCGGGCAGCCCCATCCAGGCGGCGACGGTGCGCGCCTGGTCCGCCTGGTTCGGTGCGTACTCCAGGGTGGTCTTGGCCGCGGTGGTCCCGGCGTCACCCTTGTTCGTCGTCTTCGGCGCCTGCTCGTCGTTCTGGAACCACGCCAGCGTGGACTGCGCGGAGCCGTCCTGGGCGCCGCCGTTGTAGATGTCCACCCGGACGTTGTCCGCGGCGGCCTTGGAGCCCTTGAGGACGTCGTCCGCCGCGCCCGTCGTCTTCTTCTTCACCTCGGTCAGCGAGGTGTCGTTCTGGAGGTCGTCGAAGATCGGCTGGGCCTCGGACTGGTTCACCACGACCGTGGCGTGGACGACCTCGTCCGGGTTGTCCACCACGGGCAGCGTGGCGAAGGTGATGTTCTTCGTGTTGACCTTCGCGAGCTCCTGGGCCAGGTCGCTGAGCTTCTTGATCGACCCGATGCCGGTGTCCACGGTGAGCGCCTTCGTCGCCGCCTCCGCGAGACCGGCGAGCTTCGTCGGGCTGCTCAGCGTGTCCTTCGACTTCAACTGCCGCAGCAGCGCGCTCAGGAACTGCTGCTGCACCTGGATACGGCTCAGGTCGCTGCCCGTGCCGAAGCTGTGCCGGGTACGGACGAACGCCAGTGCCTGCTCGCCCTCGATGGTGTGCTCGCCCGCCGTCAGGTTCAGGTGCGACTTCGGGTCGTTCACCGCGTGCGCCACACAGATCGGCACGCCGCCGACGGCCGTGGACAGCGTCTTGACCGCGTTGAAGTCGGCCATCATGAAGTGGTCGACCTTGACGCCCGTGAGTTCCTGCACGGTACGCATCGCGCAGCCCGGGTCCCGGCCGTCCTGGCCGAGGCTGACGTTGAACCGCGTGTCCGGCGTGCCCGGGATGACCTTCGTCTGCCCGTTGGCTTCCTTGGTCTCGCAGTCGGGGATGTCGGTGATCAGGTCGCGGGGGATCGACAGGGCCGTCGCGTTCGTACGGTCGGCCGAGACGTGCAGCAGGATGTTCGTGTCGGCGTGCCCGACGCTGCCCGCGTCGCCGTACCCCTCGTTGCCCTTGCCGGTCCGCTTGTCCGTGCCCATCAGCAGGATGTTGACGGGCTTCCCGGCCGCGAAGCTGCTCTGGCTGCCCGCGCCGCCGACGTCGACCGTCGAGATGTTGCTGTTGAGGTGCTGGTAGTAGGCGTACGCGCCGCCGCTGGTGGCGAGCACCAGGAAGCCGAGAGTGCCGCTGGTCCACAAGAGGACCTTCTTCTTCCCGGACTTCTTCGCGCTCTTGCCCTTGCGGCGGCTCGGCGCAGGACCGGCCGCGGCCCCCTTGCGCCGGCTGCGCTGGCCCGGCACGTCCGGCCCGCCCGCACCCGTGTCCGGCCCGCCGCCACGACCGCCCGCCTGGCCCGAACGCCGGCCCGCGCGGCCCGGGGCGTCGTCCGCCGCGCGCTCGCCGCCGCGCCTGCGTCCGGCGCCTGACGCGTCCCCGTGGCCGTACGCGGACTCGGCCGGGGCGTCGCGCCCGGACGTCTCACCGGACCGGGGAGAGGGCGGCTGCGCTGCGGGGTTGTCCAGTCGCAGTTCGTAGTTGCCCGTCTCCGGGTTGAGGACCCACTGGTCGGCGGGGTCGATGTCGCCCTGCCCACGGTTCTGTGCATCCACGGTTGCCTGAATCCTCCGTCGGGTGCCACGTGAAGCGCCTCCCCTCGGGCGCCAGGTCTTCGATCCGGGGGCGCGCGGCGGTCGGCCGAATGCACCGGATCGCGACACACTATCCGTCCGCTTCGCCGTCGAGCGACGTCGGTGCCGGACACGTGCGTTCTTACAAGCGGGCAATACGCCCAATCGTCATGGGCCCTGCGGCTCACCGTCCCCACGGTTCACACACAAGGGCCTCACTGGCACAGACCGACACTGGCATTGGTTCCTGTGAACGTCGGGCCGGGCGTTGTGGTGCCCGCCCCGCCGGACGCGGTGGGCGAGCCACTGCCCGAGGCGCTCGGGCCCGAACCGGGCGCGGCACGGTCACCGGAAGTTCCGGAGTCCTTGCCACCCGCCCCGGACGCTCCCCCCGTGGACTCGCCGGAAGGCGTCCCGGACGGTGACCCCGAGGCGCCGGAACCCGTCGGGGACCCCGACGTGCGCACCGTGACAGGAGCGTCGTCACGCAGCTGCGTGAACAGCTTGTCCGCCTGGGACTGGATGAGCTCGTCCCGGTTCGGGTCGGGTCCGTACGGCTGCTGGGGCACCGTGAGGAACTGCACCTTGTCGGTGGGCACGTTCCGCATCGAGTGCGCGAGGTTGTAGAGATCTCGCAAACTGTCGAGGCCCGGGTCGGTCGTGATCGCCTTGGTGGCGGCGTTCAGCACCGGGTACAGACGGGTCGGGTTCAGCAGCACGCCGTTGCTCTGGACCTTCGTGAACAGCGAGCCGAGGAAACCCTGCTGGCGCTCGATGCGCTCCGTGTCGCTGCCGTCGCCGATGGCGTGGCGCGCCCGGACGAACCCGAGGGCCTGCTCACCGTTCACGGTCTGTTTGCCGGCGGGCAGCTTGAGGTGCGCGTCCTTGTCGTCGACCGGCTCGGCGAGGCACACCTGCACCCCCCCGACGGCGTTGACCATGTCCTTGAAGCCGCTGAAGTCGACGACCATCTCGTGGTCGATCCGCACCCCGGTCAGCTGCTCCACGGTGCGCGTCGTGCAGGCCGTGCCGCCGAACTCGAAGGCCCAGTTGAACTGGGCGAACTGCGCCGAGGTGGTGTGACCGTTCTGATCGCAGGCCGGTATGTGCACCATCAGGTCGCGCGGTATCGACACCGCGGTGGCGCTCTTCCGGTCCGCGGCGAGGTGCAGCAGGATCGTCGTGTCGGAGCGGGCGGTTCCGCCCTCGTCGTGCCCGTACTTCGCGTTGCCCTTGCCCGAACGGCTGTCGGAGCCGATGAGCAGGATGTTCAGCGCGTCGAGCGCGACCGGGGTGGGGCGCTCCTTGGCGTACGTCTGGAGCTGGGCCGCCGCCTCGGTGTCGGTGGTGATGTTGCCGTCGAGCTTCTGGTAGAACCACCAGCCCGCCCCGGCGGTCGCCAGCACGAGCACACCGACACCGCCGGCGACCCACCGCAACCAGGTACGGCGCTTGCGCGGACGCGGCACCTTCCCGGCCTCGCCGGTGTGGCTGCCGCCACGGCCCGTGCGTATGCCGGGGCTCGGCGCGGCGTCCACGGTCCGTGCGGCGGCGGCGGCGCCGACGGCGGTCCCGGCGTCGGTGTCCGCCTCCGTGTCCGCCCCAGTGCCCGTTCCGGGGGCGGTGCCGACGTCCGGGAGCACGTCGTCGGCGTCCGTGTCCGGGAGCACGTCGTCCGTGCTCGCGTCCCCGTCCCCGTCGGCGTCGGCGCGGGTTCCGGCATCCGTCTCTGTCTCCGGGTCCGTGCTCGCTTCGGCGGTGGCATCCGGTCCTGCGGCCGTCTCGCCGCCGGCCGTGACCCCGGTGCCACCGTCGGAGTCGTCGTCCGCCGATGGGGCGTCGTCCGCGGACGGGGTGTCGATCGCCGCTATGGCATCGATGTCAGATCCCTCGCCGGATACGTTCTCCGGGCTTCCCGACTTCTCGGGGTTCACCGAGCGGGAGGCGTTCTCGCCGTCGCCGCTTTCCTCGCCGCCTGTGCCGGTTCCCACGGCGCCTCCGGCCCTCTCGGTCACGTCTGTGTCCGTCCTTCGGTACTTCGGTGGCGTAAGGCGCCGCCGATCGTACGTCTAGACGGCCGAAACCCGCGGTTGGTTGTGCGCGCCCTCATACCGATCGCCCCCGGCGCGACCGTTGTTGGCGCCCGGGGCCGCACGCCCCCGGGGCGATCCCCCGTGCCGCCAGGGGCGTGCCGGCGTGAACGGCGCGGCGGGCAGGGCCTCAGAGGGCCCGGTCGGTGACCCGTTCGCTCGCCACGCGCTGAGCGAGGCTCTCCGCGGAGAGTTCCTCCAGGTTCCGGCACAGCACCACGGAACCGTCCGCCGCGAGCGGCGCGTACAGCCCGGCGGACAGGCCCTCCCAGGTGTCGTACGGCAGCGCCGACAGCAGCCGGGCTCCGGGCGCCAGCCCGCGCCGCGCCGCGTCGGCCGCGGCCCGCTCGACGAGCGCGGCCGCCGTCAGTTCCGTGCTGTCGCCGCCGCCCGGGGCGTGGACGCGCAGCGCGACGCCCGCCGGGTCGACCGGCGCGTACGGTACGAACCGGTCGCCGTGCGAGGCCACTTCTACGGCGTAGTCGACGAAGCCCTCGGGCGGCTGCGGGAAGCGGCCGCCGAGCGGGCGCAGCGCGAGCGCCACCCGCTCGCCGCCGCAGGCACGCGCCGCGTCGAGGGTGTCGGGTCCGCTGACGACGACGTCGGCCTCCGCCGGGTCGCCGCCGATCTCCACGCTCACGCCGACCGACGCGCAGGCGAGCAGCCACACCGCGCTCTGCCAGTGCGCGGGCAGCAGCAGCGCGAGCCGGTCGCCGGGGCCCGCCGACAGGTCGTCCTGGAGGAGGTTCGCCGTCTTGGCCACCCAGTTCGCGAGCGTCGCCACGGACAGCTCGACCCGCTCCCCGGTCGCGTCGTCGTAGAAGGTGACCATGGGCCGTGCCGGGTCCGCGGCAAGCGCGGAGCGCAGCAGACCGGCCGGGGTGCGTTCGCTGGCGTTCACGCCCGACAGCGTACTTCGCGGGTTCCGAACGTCTGATCAGGTGATCCGGTGATCGGAATGTTGGGTACCGGTGTACGAATGGAACGCCCCAAGACGACGGCAACACATGGCAAATCCCGCGGCGGCCCATTCCGTGGCGGGAAAACGCCCCCGGCAGGAAGCAGAGACAACAGGTGACTGAGGCGATCCTCCTGGTCGGAGGCAAAGGCACCCGGCTCCGGCCGCTCACCGTGCACACGCCGAAACCCATGGTCCCGGCGGCCGGCGTGCCGTTCCTCACCCACCAGCTGGCCCGCGCGCGGGCGGCGGGTGTCGAGCACGTGGTGCTCGCCACGTCGTACCTCGCCGAGGTGTTCGAACCGTACTTCGGCGACGGCGCGGCGCTCGGCCTCCATCTGGAGTACGTGACGGAGGTCGATCCGCTCGGTACCGGCGGCGCGATCCGCAATGTCGCCGGCCGGCTGCGCTCGGGCCCCGACGAACCCGTGCTGATCTTCAACGGCGACATCCTGACGGGCCTGGACATCCCGGCTCTCGTCGACACGCACCGCTCGACGGGCGCGGACGTCTCGCTCCACCTGACCCGCGTGCCCGACCCACGAGCCTTCGGCCTCGTCCCCACCGACGCCACCGGCAGGGTGACGGCGTTCCTGGAGAAGCCCCAGACGCCCGAGGAGATCGTCACCGACCAGATCAACGCGGGTGCCTACGTCTTCAGACGGTCCGTGATCGACGCGATTCCGGCCACTCGCCCGGTGTCCGTGGAACGGGAGACGTTCCCTGGGCTGCTCGCCGACGGTGCCCACCTGCAGGGCATGGTCGACTCCACGTACTGGCTGGATCTCGGCACCCCCCAGGCGTTCGTCCGGGGCTCCGCCGACCTCGTCCTCGGCCGGGCGCCGTCGCCGGCCGTGCCGGGCAGCTGCGGGGAACGGCTGGTGCTGCCCACGGCCGAGGTCGCCCCGGACGCGAAGCTGACGGGCGGCACGGTGATCGGCGCCGGGGCGGTCATCGGCGAGGGCGCGCGGATCAGCGGTTCCACGGTCCTGGACGGCGCGGTCGTCGGACCCGGCGCCGTCGTCACGGATTCGATGATCGGCCGCGCGGCCCACGTGGGCGCGCGCACCGTGCTCTCCGGCGTGGTGATCGGCGACGGGGCGCGGGTCGGAGCGGACAACGAACTGCGCGAAGGGGTCAGGGTCTGGTGCGGGGCGTCGGTCCCGGACGCCGCGATCCGCTTCTCGTCCGACGCCTAGCCGCCCCGCGGAGGGGGCCCCGGCCCGGACGGACGGGGCACGGACGTCCGGGGCGGCGGGGTACGGACCACCGAGGGCCGGGGTACGCAGACCTGCCGGTCGGGGTACGCGGGCCCGACGGACGGGTGCCGTCACCCCCGGCCAGGGACGGGTCGGCGGGACGAGGGCGGCCGGCTGCGGAGCACGGACGGCAAGGCCCGAGTACGGACGGCAAGGGGGATGCCCGGACGTCCGGGCCGGCCGCTGTCGCCCGGGGCCGGCCGCCGCCGCCCCGCACCCGGCGGACGGGAGGCGTCACCGAGGGACCCCGTACGCTCGGTAGCGACCACGCGTCCCGCGTGTCCCGTGTCCACCCGCCGCATCCGTCCCACCCCTGCGTGCGGCCCGTACCCACCCCACCCCGAGGACTGATGGCCGGCCGTTTCGCCCCCCGCCCGAGGTCGGCCGTGCACGTGCGCGCGACGGCCGGGCCCGGCGTGCGCCGGCGCTGGACACCGCCCGAGGGTCCCTACGACCTCGGGCTGGTGCTCGGCCCGCTGCGCAGGGGCCCGGCGGATCCGACGTTCCGGCAGACACCCGACGGCGCGATCTGGCGTGCCAGCCGGACCCCGGCGGGGCCGGCGACGATCCGGCTCGTCCACCACGCGGACGACACCGTCGAGGCCGAGGCATGGGGCGCGGGGGCCGACTGGATGCTCGGCCAACTCCCGCACATGCTCGGTGAGTCGGACGATCCGGCCGCGTTCGTGCCGCGCCACAGGGCGGTGCTGGCGGCCGGCCGCAGACGTCCGGGCCTGCGGCTGTGCCGCACTGGTCTGGTGCTGGAGTCGTTGATCCCCGCGGTGCTGGAGCAGAAGGTCACGACGATCGGCGCGTACCGCTCGTGGCGGGCGCTCGTGCGCGCGTACGGCGAACCCGCGCCCGGTCCGGTCACCGATCTCCACGTCATGCCCGACGCGCGGACGTGGGCGCGGATCCCGTCCTGGGAGTGGCACCGGGCGAACGTCGAGGAGAAGCGCTCCTCCACGATCCTGCGCGCCGTGCGGGTCGCGCAACGCCTGGAGGAGGCCGCGGCGATGGAGCCGGGGGCCGCGGCGGAGCGGCTGTGCCTGATCGCCGGCATCGGCCCGTGGACGGCCGCCGAGGTGGTCCAGCGCACGAACGGCGCGGCCGACGCGGTGACGGTCGGCGACCTGCACCTGCCGGGCATCGTCGGCCATGTCCTGGCGGGCGAACGCGACGCCGACGACGCGCGCATGCTGGAACTGCTCGCGCCCTACGAGGGTCAGCGCCACCGAGCCGTACGCCTGATCCTGCTCAGCGGACGGCTCCCGGCCCGCCGGGCGCCGCGCATGGCCGTGGGCGACATCTCGTCCTGGTGAGGTGGGTGAGGTGGTGGCGCCGCTGCCTCGCTGCCTCGCTGTCACACGGCGCCCCCGCTCCCCGAGGCCGGGCCGCAACGGCTTCGAGCGTGGGTCGTACCCGCCGCCCGCTCACGCCGCGCGCTCACGCCGGCCCCGCCGGCGGCCCGAAGCCAGGAGCCCACGGCCCGAAGCCCGCGGCCCGAAGCCCGGAGCCGAACCGGCGCGGGGCGCCCGGCGGTGGTTCACCGGACCGTGAGGAAGTCCTCCACCGCCCGCTCCGCGCGCGCCGCCGCCGGGACCGCGGCCCGGCCCACCGCGACGGCTCCCATCGGATCCCAGTCCGCCGGCAGCGACAGCGCCTCGCGCACCACGTCGCGGCAGAACATCGTCGACGACACCCAGGCGGACCCCAACTGCTCGCCCGCCAGCGCCACCAGCAAGTTCTGCACCCCGGCGCCCATCGCGACGACGAACATCTCGCGCTCGGCCGCGTCGCGCCGCGGGTCGCCGTACTCGTGCGAGCCGTCCATCACCAGGCAGGGCACGACCAGGTAGGGCGCCCGGCGCAGCACCTCGCCCCGCCGCACGCGCTTGTCGATGGACTCCCGCGACTTGCCGTCGCGCCGCAGGTCCTCGATCCAGGCGTCGCGCATCGCGTCGAGCAGCCGGGACCGGGACTCCTGCGATTCCAGCAGTACGAAGCGCCAGGGGGTCGTGTGGTGCGGTGCCGGCGCGGTGACGGCGGCGGCGACCGCGCGGCGCACCGCTCCGGGGTCCACCGGCTCCGCCGTGAACTCCCGCACGGTGCGGCGGAGCCCGACCGCCTCGCGGACGGCCTCCGACGTGCCGAGCCGGAACATGTCGTCCGCGGCGACCCGGACCAGTTCCCTGGCGCTGTGCGGCCCTGCGCCGCCCGCGCCGTCGGCGGACCCGTCGGCCGGGTCGGAACCGCCGGTGGCCGGGGACACCAGGTGCGCCAGCCCGCTGACGACCGCCACCGGCATGCCGGCGGCCTTGCCCTTGACCAGGTCGCCCGCCGAGGCGAGTTCGTCCGCCAGGGCCACCACGGTCGCCGACATCAGGTTGCCGTGCGCGTCCCGCTCACCGCGCAGATCCTCAAGGACCCGTACACCGGCCGCGCCGATCGCGACGTCCGTGAGTCCGTTGCGCCAGGGACGCCCGAACGTGTCCGTGACGATCACACCGACGTCGACCCCGAGCTCCTCCCGGAGCCGCGCGCGGATCGCGCGCGCCGACGCATCGGAGTCCTCCGGCAGCAGCAGCACCGTGCCCGCGGGCGTGTTCGAGGCGTCGACCCCGGCCGCCGCCATGACGAGCCCCTGCCGGTTCTCCACGATCCGCAGCGTGCCGCGCCGCGCGACGACCCGTACGGTCTCCGCGTCGATCGCCGCCTCCCGGTCGTCGGCCAGGACGATCCGGCCCTCCGCCTTGGAGACGATCTTCGAGGTGACGAGCAGGATGTCCCCGTCGGCGAGAGGCGGCCGGGCCGCCGCGGCGATCAGTTTCGCGAGGTCGTCACCCGGTCGCACCTCGGGGAACGCCTCGCCGAGGGCCCGTACCGCATAGGCCGCGGGGACCGGGACACCGCCGCTCACGCCCGTACCTCCTCGGCCAGTGCCAGCGCCTGACGCGCCATCGCGGTCGCCGCTTCGAGGTCCGTCATCATCAGCGGCACGGCACGCGCGCGGATGCCCGCGGCTTCGATCTCCGGCACGGCGGCGGCGTCCACGGTGTCCACCAGCCAGCCGTCGAGCATGCCCGAGCCGTAGTGCAGGGCGACCGCCGACGCCGTCGACTCCACGCCGATCGCCGCCAGCACCTTGTCGGCCATCCCGCGCACCGGCGCGTCCCCGACGATGGGGGAGAGGCCGACCACCGGAACGCCCGCGTCCGCGATCGCCTCCCGGATGCCGGGGACCGCGAGGATCGTGCCGATGCTGACCACCGGGTTGGACGGCGGGAAGAGGACGACGTCGCAGGCGGCGATCGCCTCCAGCACGCCGGGCGCCGGTTTCGCCTGGTCCGCGCCGACGGGCACGACGGCCTGCGCGTCCACGGACGCGTGCATCTTCACCCAGTACTCCTGGAAGTGCACGGCCTTGCGCTCACCGTCGACATCGACGGCCACATGCGTCTCCACGCGGTCGTCCGACATCGGCAGCAGCCGCACGCCGGGCTGCCAGCGCGCGCACAGCGCCTCGGTGACCGCGCTCAGCGAATAACCGGCGCCGAGCATCTGCGTACGGACGATGTGCGTGGCGAAGTCGCGGTCGCCGAGGCCGAACCACTCGGGTCCCACCCCGTACGCCGCGAGCTCGGACTTGACCGCGAACGTCTCGTCCGTACGCCCCCAGCCCTGCTCCTCGTTGATGCCCCCGCCGAGGGTGTACATCACCGTGTCGAGGTCCGGGCAGATCTTCAGCCCGAACAAATGGATGTCGTCTCCGGTGTTGCCGATCACCGTGACGTCCGCGTCCGGCGCGGCCTGCTTCAGGCCACGCAGGAAACGGGCGCCGCCGATGCCGCCGGCCAGAACCACAATGCGCATGGGCCAAGTGTGTCAGCCGGGCAGGACAGCCGGACCCGGGCCCGGCCTGCCCGCCCTCGGCACGGTCGCCGAGGCCACCGCCGAGGTCCCCGCCTTTGCTCCCGCCGGGACCACCGCCGCGGGCACCGTCGCGACGTGCCCGGCCACCGGTACGGTCCCCATCGGCATCTCCGTCAGGCCCGGGTAGTAGACGTGCAGGCTTACCGCTGGCTCCAGCGAGGCGTTCACCACGTCGTGCGCGTAGCCCGGCGGGTACACGCGCTGCGTCCCGTGCGCGAGCGCCCCCTCGCCCCGGTGCGTACGTTCCGTCAGCTCGCCCGCGAGGACCGTCAGGACGCCCGCGGACCGCCCGTGGCCGTGCGGCCCGCTGCCCTGTCCCGGCAGCCAGGACAGGAGCCAGACCTCGTAGCCGGGTCCTGTGCGCAGCCGGTGGTACCAGCGCGTCGTCGCGTCGTAGCGCACGAGGTGGCCCCACGCGGAAGAGTCCGCGGCGATCGACCGGGCGAGACCGGCGAACTCGGCCACCGTCCCGGGATGGCGGCGCGGGGGCAAAAGGAGGTGCTCGACCTCGAAGAGATCGCCGGCGATCTGGAGGTCACTGTCGCTGTTCATCGGGTGCGCGGTCCCTCGGTAAGGAATCGGTCAGAAGATGTGCAGAAAATCGTCAGAACAAGAAAGCGATTACCGGTGCTCGATTCCGCGTCCGGTTGATGCGCGGATTGCCGGCAGCGGCGACGTCGGGCTTTGCCGTGGACGCCGCCCTCTTCGGTGCCGCGGCTCCGTGGGGATCGGTCCCCGGTGCGGCGAAGCCGATTGCGGCGCCTGTAATCCCCGGCGGGAGAATCGGTGGGGATTCCGTGAGAACTGGCAGCAGCCGTCAGAAACGGGCGCGGTCCGGTCGGGATCGCGTCAGGCAGTGTGCGGCAGCCTCAAAAGAAGGCGGGAAGCGACGGGGGCGCACCCGGCGCGCCACCGTCAACAGGTGACGGGGCGCCCGCGGTCGGCACAACGGCACGAACAGCCGCAACAGCCGGGAGCGGGGCGACAACAGTCGACCTGGGCAGCACTGCGGTGTCCACGGAGGTGGGTCGCGGGGCGCGGAGAGGTCGCTGGCATGACCCAAAGGTTGCGAATCGGCCGTCCCGATGTCAACTCGGCGACCGGTTTGGCCGCATTAGTTCACCTTATCCGGTTGCTTGTTCCGGCCGGAGGTTTGGGTGTGCCCAGGTCGGGAGACATGGCGCAGCAACTGTTCTCGTAAACCCCGGCGCGCGTCCGTGATCGGGTTGTGATCCCGATCGCTTTATCTGACGGATTTCAACCCATCGGACGCGGGTTACGTCTTCTCGTATGCGGGCGGCCACGTCGGGAAGGCGCGGGCAGGCCAGTGGCATGTGTCAGATTTTTGGTGATTTGAACACTTTCCGCATAGCCTTGGTTCCGCAGAGTGAATACCGGGTCCAATAGCAGACCTCCGCTTGACGGCCCCGGAGCTACACGCCTGTAATTTCACACGTGTCGTTCGGCCGGAAAAAGCCGTTCGGCCGTACCACGGGGACGCGAAGACAGACGAGGGGCGCACATGACCGAGCTGTTCCAGCAACTGCTGGTCGAGGACGCGGAAGAGGAACTCGGCTGGCAGGAGCGCGCCTTGTGCGCACAGACCGATCCGGAATCCTTCTTTCCGGAGAAGGGCGGATCGACCCGCGAGGCCAAGAAGGTCTGCCTCGCGTGCGAAGTCCGTTCCGAATGCCTTGAGTACGCGCTTGCGAACGACGAAAGATTCGGCATCTGGGGTGGTTTGTCCGAGCGGGAACGCCGCCGCCTGAAGAAGGCCGCGATCTGAACTGCCGCGATCGGCACAGGCGTGATCCGAACTGCCGCGTCGCGCCGCCGTGGTGCCGCGTGACGAGAGGCCCGTACGACGGGTTCGCAGGACGGCTACGCGGCCCCCGGGGCGTCGGCGCCGCCGCCGTCCTGACCACCGACGTCACCGACATCACCGGCGTCTCCGACGCCGAAGCAGCCCTTTCCACGGGAACCACCGGGACCACCGAGCCCGCGACACCCGCCGCCGGTGCCACCGCCGCCGCGGCCCGCCGCCGGCCCATACCCCGCATACCGCCCGGCCGGACGAGCGCCCGGCCGCGTCACCGGCCGGCCGCACGACCCACGGTCCGTCACCCGCCCACGTCACGCGGGAGACGGACCGTCGTCATGTGCGGGCCACCCCGCGTTCTCCACCGCCGTCCCCCGCCCGAGCCCGCCGGCCCGCGCCGCGTGCGCGCCCGCGCCCGACGCGACGAGCTCCCGGCCCGGCCCCCGGGGGCTGCCTCATCCGGCGCTCCGCACCCCGCATTTGTCCGTACCGTTAGTGTGGTGGCCCGTCCCTGACGCTCAGCGCCCCCTGGAGGGCGGAACCCCCGGCCGGAGGGCCTTTCACCTCGATGTCCGCCACCACCGCAGCGTTCGTTCCCGCCACCGAGGGCGGCTTCGCGCCCACCACACCCCCCGAGTATCCGCGTCACGTGGTGACCGCGGTCGTCGTCTCGCACGACGGCGCGCGCTGGCTGCCCGACACCCTCGCGGGCCTGGCCGCCCAGGAACGGCCCGTACAGAACGCCGTCGCCGCCGACACCGGCAGCGCGGACAGCTCCGCGCAGCTGCTGACCGACGCGTTCGGCGACGAACGCGTCCTGCACCTCGCCCGCAGGTCGGGCTTCGGCACCGCCGTCGAGGAGGCCGTACGCATCGCGCCCGTCCTCAGCCCGGACGACCTGCCCTACCTGCGGCGGCCGAGCGGCTGGGACCCGGTCTCGCGCACCTGGCGCGACGACGCGTACGACCTGCCCGAACTGCCGCACGGCGAACCGGTGCAGTGGCTGTGGCTCCTCCACGACGACTGCGCCCCGGCGCCCGACGCGCTCGCGGAACTTCTGCGCGTCGCGGACTCCGACACCTACGCGGCCGTCGTCGGGCCCAAGTTGCGCGGCTGGTACGACAGAAGACAGCTCCTCGAAGTCGGCGTCTCCATCGCCAACAGCGGCCGCCGCTGGACCGGACTCGACCGGCGGGAACAGGACCAAGGCCAGCACGACCAGGTCCGCAGCGTCCTGTCCGTCTCCAGCGCGGGCATGCTCGTGCGGCGCGACGTGTGGGAGGAACTCGGCGGGTTCGACCGCAGCCTGCCCCTCATGCGCGACGACGTCGACCTGTGCTGGCGCGCGCACGCGGCAGGCCACCGCGTCCTCGTCGCCCCCGACGCGGTCCTGCGGCACGCGGAGGCCTCCTCACGCGAGCGCCGCACCGTGGACTGCGTGGGCCGCTCCGCCACCAACCCGCACCGCGTCGACAAGGCGGGCGCCGCGTACACGATGCTCGTCAACGCCCGCGGCTCCCGCCTCCCGTGGGTGCTGCTGCGGCTCGTCGTCGGCACCCTGCTGCGTACCCTCGGCTACCTCCTCGCGAAGGTGCCAGGCCAGGCCGTCGACGAGGTCATGGGCCTGTCGGCGACCCTGCTGCGGCCCGGCCGGATCCTCGGGGGGCGGCGCGACCGGGCCGGTTCCCCCACCGACTTCGCCGAACTCAGGTCGCTGTTCCCGCCGCCCGGCGCCACCATCAGGGCGACCGTCGAGCAGGCGGCCGCGAGCCTCGGCGCGGGCGGCGCCGCCGACGCGGAGACCGGCGGATCGCGCCACGGCGTGGTCGAGTCGGGCCCCGGCGGCGAAGACGCCGACTACATGGAGATCGAGCAGTTCGCGCGGCTGAAGAAGCTGGCGCGCAGGCCCGGTCCCGTCCTCTTCGCGGTCCTGCTCTTCGTCTCGCTCATCGCCTGCCGCGCCCTGCTCAGCGGCGGCTCCCTCGCGGGCGGCGCGCTGCTGCCCGCCCCCTCGCACATCTACGACCTGTGGGACCGGTACGCGGACACCTGGCACGCGGTCGGTACGGGGGGCACCGAGACGGCGCCCCCGTACCTCGCGATCCTCGCCAGCATGTCCGTGCTGTTCCTCGGCTCGACAGGGTTCGCACTGACCGTGCTGCTGGTGTGCTCGGTACCGCTGGCGGGTGTCAGCGCGTACTTCGCGTCCCGCTCCCTCGTCCCGTCGCGCCTGCTGCGGTCCTGGGCGGCCGTGGTCTACGCGTTCCTGCC
Organism: Streptomyces sp. NBC_01497; assembly: GCF_036250695.1. Taxonomy (NCBI): domain Bacteria; kingdom Bacillati; phylum Actinomycetota; class Actinomycetes; order Kitasatosporales; family Streptomycetaceae; genus Streptomyces; species Streptomyces sp. NBC_01497. The sequence continues at coordinate 5,189,462 of NZ_CP109427.1, forward strand.
CGCCGCGACCGGCGCGCTGGCGACCGGCAGGCTCGGCACCGCGATCCTCGCGATCCTGCTGCCGGTGGCGGCGCGGGCCGCCGTGTCGGCGTACGGGCTGCGCGGCACCGGCCGCGGCACCTGGCGGGCGACCTGGGCATACACCTTCCTGCTCACGCTCACGACCGCGTTCACGCCCGTCGTGTGGCCGCTGTCGCTGCTCCTCGGCCTCGGCGTGCTCGTCCTGCGCCGCCGCGAGATCGGCGCGTACGGGCCCCGCGTGCTGGCAGCGCTCCTCACGCCGATGGTGCTGCTCGCACCCTGGTCGCTGACGCTGCTGACGAGCCCCCGGGACTTCCTGCGGGAAGCGGGCCTCGACTTCGGTACGGGCTCCGCCTCCGCGCTCGACCTGCTCGGCATGGACCCGGGCGGACCGAAGGCGGTCGGCGGCATCCTGATGGCGGGTGTCGTCCTCGCCGCCCTCGCCGCGCTGCTGCGCACGGAGCGGGCCTTCGCCGTACGGACGGCGTGGGTCGCCGCCGTCGTGGCGCTGGTCTTCGCCGTCGCGGCCAACCACTCCGGCTGGGCCGGGCCCGCCACCCTCGTCTACGCTCTCGCGCTGCTCGCCGCCGCCCTCGTCGGCGCGGACGGCGCGCGGCTGCGGGTCGCCGGGATGAGCTTCGGCTGGCGGCAGCCGGCCGCGGCGCTGATCGCCGTCCTGGCCGGGATCGCGCCCCTCGTGGCCGCGTTCAGCTGGATGGTCAGCGGCGCGGCGGGACCGCTGGAGCGCACCGACGCCACCCAGGTGCCCGCGTTCGTCGCCGAGGAGTCCGCGACCTCGGACCAGCCGCGCACGCTCGTCCTGAACGGCACCTCGCCCGGCTCGGTCGCCTACAGCCTGGTCCGCGGCGAGGGCGCCAGGCTCGGCGACGCCGAGCTCACCAGGGCCGCGGGCGACGACCAGAAGCTCGACAAGGTCGTCGCCAACCTCGTCGCGGGATCCGGCGCCGACCAGACCACCCAGCTGCGCGGCTTCGCCATCCGCTACGTCCTCCTGCGTGACGGCGCCCCGCGCGACATGAGCAGGACCCTCGACGCGACGCCCGGCCTGAGCAGGCTCAGCCAGCTCGACGGCAGCGAACTGTGGCGGATCGACCAGCAGGTCTCCCGCATCATGATCGTCCCGCCGGCCGGGAGCGGATCCGCCGCCGGTACGGGCGACACGGCGCAGCCCGTCTCGGTGGCCGCCTCGGCGATCGACGCCCACACCCGGATTCCGGCCGGAACGGCGGGCCGCGTCCTGCGGATCGCCGACCGCGCCTCCGACGGCTGGCAGGCGACCCTCGACGGCAAGCCGCTGACCAGCACCACCGTCGACGGCTGGGCACAGGGCTTCCAGCTGCCCGCGGGCGGCGGCACCCTCGACGTGAGCTACGACGAGCCGATCACCCACACGGCGTGGGTCTGGCTGCAGGGCCTGCTCGGCCTCGTGCTGCTGGTCCTCGCCCTGCCCAGCGGGCGGCGGGACGTCGACGACGACCTCCCGGAGGAGGCCCTGGCCGCCGTCCCGCCGGAGGCGCTGGAGGGCGAGGGCCGCAGGGCGCGCAGGCTGCGCGCGGCGGCCGAGGTGGAAGCGGCGGCCGAGGCGGCGGAGGCCGCGTCGGCGACCGGCACCGGCGTCTACGAGGCAGGCGACCCGTACGAGGCGCCGGGAACGGCGGAGCAGTACGCGAGCGGCGCCTACGGAACGCCCGAGTACGGCACCGGGGAACAGCCCCAGGTCCTGCCCTCCGAGGGACAGGACGCCGCCGGGTACGGCGAGGACGGTGACGACAGGGCCGGCTACGCCGAGGACGCCGACGAGGAAGCGGACGTCTTCGCCCCGCACGCGCCGGCCGGCGCGTCCGCCCACCCTCACGGCTTCCCCGACCAGGACCAGGGCTTTTCCGGGCAGGACGCCCAGGGCCAGGAGACGCCCGCACCGGGCGCGGGGGACCCGCGCGACCAGGGCGTGCAGGGTCAGGGCCAGGACGCGCAGGACCCGTACGCGGCGATCCCGCACCAGCAGTCCTACGCCGAGTGGGACACGGCCGGCGGCGGCACCTACCCCGCCGACGGCTATCCGCAGCAGGCCGGTTACCCGCAGGGCGACTATCCGCAGCAGGGCGAGTATCCCCAGCAGTACGCGGACGGGCAGCAGTACGGGAACGGCGAGCAGTACGCGAACGGCGGGCAGCAGTACCCCGACGCGCAGCAGTACGCGGACGCCCCCTACGGCGATCAGCAGCAGTACCCCGAGCAGCAGTGGGGTTACGGCACGTACCAGGATCCGGCGCAGCAGGGCGGCACGTACGACCCCGCGCAGTACGACCCGTACGGCTACGCCCAACAGCAACAACCGCCCCAACAGCAGTCACCGCACGAACAGCAGGGCCTGGACCCCCACCACCCGTACTCCGAGGACGAGGGCCAGGACCAGGACGCCGAGAGGCGACCGCAGCACCCGGACGGGAGCAGCAACCAGTGAACCGTACGACCCTCTCCCTGGGCGGGGCCGTGGTCGCCCTCGTGGCGGTCACCGGGATCGCCTCCGTCACCTCCAGCGGCAGTGCAGGCGGCACGTCGGGGGCCGCCGCGGCGGCGCGACTGCCGGTCGAACGGTCGAGCGGGCTGTGCCCCTCGCCGGGCGACTCCGAGACCGCCGGGACGACGTACACGTCGGTCACGCCGAAGGGGGCCGCCGCGGCCCCCGGCGACGCGAACGCCGCCGCCCTCGTACCGGCAGCCGTCGCCGCCACGCCCGGCGCCGGTACCTCGGGCTCCCCCTCCGGCAAGTCCAAGGACGGCAAGGACGGCAAGGGCACCGACGACGGCAAGGGAAAGACGTCGAAGTCGCCGTCCCCGTCCAGTTCCTCGTCCGCCTCCGCACCCGCGCAGAAACCGGTGCTCTCGCTCAAGCAGCCCGGCACACCGGTCACCGCGACGGCCGGCGACGAACCGACCGCACTCGTGGGCACCGCGACCGGAGCCCTCGCCCCCGGCTGGACCACCCAGGAGACGACCACCGAGGACGTCGGTGCCGGACGCGGCCTGCTCGGCCTCACCTGCACCGCCCCCGACACCGACTTCTGGCTGCCGGGCGCGAGCACAGCGAAGTCCCGCGAGGACTTCGTCCACCTCACCAACCCGGACGACGAGGCGGCCGTCGCCGACATCCAGCTCTACGGCAAGGACGGCGTCCTCAAGTCGGACACCGGCGACGGCCTGCCCGTACCGGCCCACTCCAGCGTGCCGGTCCTGCTGTCCACCCTGACCTCGCAGTCCGAGGACGGCGTGACGGTCCATGTCACGACCCGCAGCGGGCGGGTCGGCGCCGCCCTGCGCGCCACCGACACCGCGACGGGCGGCGACTGGCTGACCCCGGCCGCGGACCCCGCGCCCAGCCTCGTCATGCCGGGCATTCCGGGGGACGCCACGGACGTCCGGCTCGTGGTCTTCGCACCGGGCCAGAGCGACGCGGACCTCAACCTCAAACTGATCGGCCCGACCGGCGGCATCGTGCCGGCCGGCCACGAGTCGCTGCACGTCAAGTCAGGGATGACGGCCTCCGTCGACCTGGCGGACGTGACCCGCGGCGAGGTCGGCTCGCTGAGCCTCAGCCCCTCCGAGAGCGGCGAGGCGACCCCCGTCGTCGCCGCGCTCCAGGTCGTCCGCGGCAAGGGCGACAACAGGGAGATGGCCTTCATCCCGGCCACGGCCCCGGTCTCGGCGCGCGCGACGGTCGCGGACAACCGGGCGAAGGGCTCCACCCTGTCGCTGGTGGCGCCGGGCGCTGCCGCACAGGTGAAGGTCACGGCGTCGGCGGGCTCCAAGGGGGGCGCTCCGACGCAGAAGACGTACACGGTCAAGGCCGGCACCACCCTCGCGATCACCCCGCCCGTCCCGGACGGACTGAAGGGCTCCTACGCGCTGACGGTGGAGCCGCAGTCGGGCGGCCCGGTGTACGCGGCACGGACGCTGGCGCTGCCGCAGGACGGCGTCCCGGATTTCACGATCCAGACGCTGCCCGACGACCGGGGCACGGTGTCCGTACCGCAGGCGAAGCAGGACCTGTCGATCCTCAAGGACGACAACTGATGCGGCCCGTCACCTCGGGAAGGTCCCGGTCCGCACACGGCGGAACCCGGGCCGGGGCGGCCGGGGCGGGCGGACGGCCGGACCGGACACGCCGTTCGGGACGGGGGCCCGGACCGGACACGCCGTTGGGGACGGGGCCGGACGGGACACACCGTTCGCGCCGTACGGCCGGACCGGACACACCGTTCGACGAGAACGCGGAACCTGTCCCGGCCCCTGCGGGGTCCGACCCGGCCCGCGGGGGGCCATCCCACCACAGGGCGCCCGTACCCGGACCGCCTACTCCTGTCCGTACCGCGGATCGACGGATTCCGGCGCGAGGCCCAAAAGCTCCGCGACCTGCTCGACCACGACCTCATGCACCAGCAGCGCCCGCTCGTCGCGGGTCTTCGTCCTGATCTCCACCGGCCGCCGGTAGACCAGGATGCGTGCGGGATGCTGCTTGCCCGCCGGCAGGGAGTCGCCCAGCGGAACGGTCTCCTCCTGCGTCGGGGGCACATCCATGACCAGGAACTCCACATCGGCCAGCTGGGGCCAGCGGCGTTCGAGGCGGTCGACCGAGTCCCGCACCAGATCCTGGAAGGCCTCGGCGCGGCTGGCGGAGAGCGGCACCTGCGGCGGGGCGACCGGGCCACGCATGCCACGGCCGTGGCGGTCGCGGCGGCGCGGCCTCGGCTCGGCCGGGTGCTGCGGCGGTACGGAGCTGTCCATCACTGACGCAGCGTACTTCGGTGGGCCCGGGCGGGGACGGTAGCAGCCGCCGCGGGGTCCGTCGGTGGGCCGCCGGGCGACCGCTCAGGGTCCACCACACCTGACAGAGAGTCAGCTGTGCTTGATCTCACACGGCGACACGGGCGGGTGACGTGCGGCTGAGTCGTCGCGGCCCGCTCAAGAGTGCGGTACCGTCCAACATCGTGAGCCCTGTACGTCGCTGTTCGCGCACCGCTTGCGGCCGCCCTGCCGTCGCGACGCTGACGTACGTCTACGCCGACTCGACCGCTGTCCTCGGCCCGCTCGCCACCTACGCCGAACCCCACTGCTACGACCTGTGCGCGGAGCACGGCGCCCGCCTCACCGCGCCGCGCGGCTGGGAAGTCGTACGGCTGACGGACACCTCGGCCCCTTCCCGCCCCAGCGGTGACGACCTGGAAGCCCTGGCCAACGCGGTACGCGAGGCGGCCCGCCCCCGGGAACGCACGGCGCAGGCGGGCGGCAAGGGCGCCCCGGGCGCGGACCCGGTCGAAGTGGGCCGCAGGGGCCACCTGAGGGTCCTGCGCAGCCCCGACTCCTGATCCCGTGACCCGACGCGTGCTCCGCGGCTCCGACCGCTGATCCGTGACCCCGACGAGTGATCCTCGGATGCGACCGCCGATCCGCAGCCCCGACCACTGACGTGTCGGGACGAACGCCGTCCGCTCCGCCCCGGCACTGTCCGCCCCCGCACTGTCCGCCCCGGCCGGTCCGTCCTGCAGTGCCCGCTCCTTTGGTGCCCGCCGCCGCCCGGGCCGGCGCCGACGGTACGGTGAGCCGATCTCGACTGCCCGTCCGACGACTCAGGAGACACCTGGTGGCTGATGCGGATCTCTCCCAGCTGGTGAAGGCCTACGACGTGCGCGGGGTGTACCCGGACCAGCTCGACGAGGGGCTTGCGGAACTCTTCGGAGCGGCGTTCGCCGAAGTGACCGGGGCACACGAGATCGTCGTGGGCCACGACATGCGCCCGTCGTCCCCCGCGCTGGTGGAGAGCTTCGCCCGCGGCGCGGCCGCCCGCGGCACGGACGCCACCATCATCGGTCTGTGCTCGACGGACCAGCTCTACTACGCGTCGGGTGCCCTGGGGCTGCCCGGCGCGATGTTCACGGCCTCCCACAACCCGGCGCGCTACAACGGCATCAAGATGTGCCGGGCCGGAGCGGCGCCGGTCGGCCAGGACACGGGCCTCATGGAGATCAGGACAAGGGTCGAGGAGATGCTCGCCACCGGCCTGCCGGACGCGGCGGACGCGGCGACGGGCCGGGTCACGACGAAGGACACGCTCGCGCCGTACGCGGCGTACCTGCGGGGCCTGGTCGACCTGACGGCGATCCGCCCTTTGAAGGTCGTGGTGGACGCGGGCAACGGCATGGCCGGGCACACCGTGCCGACCGTCTTCGAGGGCCTGCCGCTCGATGTGGTGCCGATGTACTTCGAACTGGACGGCACGTTCCCGAACCACGAGGCGAACCCGCTCGACCCGAAGAACCTGGTGGACCTCCAGGCCAGGGTGCTGGCGGAGGGCGCCGACCTGGGGCTCGCCTTCGACGGTGACGCGGACCGCTGCTTCGTGGTCGACGAGCGCGGCCGGGGCGTGTCCCCGTCGGCGATCACCGCGCTCGTCGCGGCGCGCGAACTGGCGGGGCACCCGGGCGCGACGGTCATCCACAACCTGATCACGTCGTGGTCAGTGCCGGAGGTCGTACGCGAACACGGCGGCGTGCCCGTCCGGACCCGCGTGGGCCACTCGTTCATCAAGCAGGAGATGGCCCGTACGGGTGCGATCTTCGGCGGTGAGCACTCGGCGCACTACTACTTCAAGGACTTCTGGAACGCCGATACGGGCATGCTGGCGGCGCTGCACGTCCTGGCGGCCCTCGGCGGCGGCCCGGCCCCGCTCTCGACGCTGCTGAGCGAGTACCAGCGGTACACGGGCTCCGGCGAGATCAACTCCACCGTCACGGACCAGCGGGCGCGGACGGAGGCGGTACGGGAGTTGTACGCGCGGCGGGACGACGTCACGTTCGACGACCTGGACGGCCTGACCGTGACGACGAAGGACTGGTGGCTGAACGTGCGCCCGTCGAACACGGAACCGCTCCTGCGCCTGAACGTGGAGGCGCGGGAGGCGGAGACCATGGCGGCGGTCAGGGACGAGGCCCTGAGGACGATCCGGGCGCGGTAGCCGGGATCGGCCGCACGCACAGGCACGCCGCTCGGGAGCGCGGGACCCCGGGACGGCCGGGAGCGGGTCCCCGGGGGTCCCCGGCCGGTCGGACACCCCCGCTCAGGACGTGCCCCCGGCCGGCACCCCCTCGGGCCGCGGCGTGCGGTCGCGGAGTGGCAGCAGGAACGGTGCCGCCAGCAGCAGCAGACCGGCGGCGGCGATCGCGGTACGGGGACCGGTGATGCCGGCCAGCAGACCGCACAGCGCGGTCGCGGCCGCGGTGGCGGCCTTGGTGGTGACCCTCCACGCGGTCAGCGTCCGGGTGACGCGGTCCGTCGCGGTCTGTTCGAGGCGGTATGCCGCGAACACCGGGTTGAACACGCCCGAACAGGTGATCACCCCGAGCTCGACGGCCATGACGAGCACGAGACCGGCCGTGCCGGGACGGAGGAAGGGGAGCCCGAGCAGCCAGCACGTGCGCAGGGACCCGGTCGTGAACAGCACCCTGTGCCGTCCGTACCGCGCGACCAGCCGGGGTGCGAGCCGCGAGCCCACCAGGCCGCCGACGCAGGGCACCGCGAACGCGAGACCGTACTGCCAGGGAGCGAACCCGAGCGGCCCGAGCATGAGGACGGCGAGCAGCGGGGACGTCGCCATGATCAGGCTGTTGACGAGGATCGAGTGGAAGAACAGCGGGCGCAGTGCCGGATGGGCCAGCAGGTAGCGCCAGCCGTCCAGCAGTCCGCCGGAGCGGCCCCGGAGCGGTGCGGTCACGGGAACCGCCGGCAGGGTCGGAGCGGTCGGTGTGCCGGATGCGTCCGCCGCTGCCTCCGCTGAGTTCGTCGCGGCGGATATGGCGGATACGGCGGATACGGCGGATGGGGGAGATCCAGCGGACGTGGGAGAGCCTGCGGACGCAGGTGATGCCCTTGGTACGGATGCCGGTGCCGGTGCCGGTGCCGGTGCCGGTGCGGGTACGGGTGCGGGTGCGGGCGTTGGCTTCGGCACGGTCGCCCCGGAGGCCTCCGCCCCGGTCCGCGTCCCGGCCGGTACCGGCCGGGTCTCCGTCCCGCCGATCGCCTGGATCCCCGCCGCCGACAGCAGGTAGCTGACCGCGTCGGCCAGTACCGTCGCCACCGGGCCGAGCAGCCCGATCGCCGCCCCGCCGAGCGGCGGCCCGAGCACGGTGGCGGTCCAGGTCGTGGACTCGAACCGGCCGCTCGCGACGAGCAGGTCCCCGGGACGCACCAGCGCTTTCATACAGGCGCCGGACGCGGCCGTGAAGGTGATGTCGGCCGCCGCCACGAGTACGGAAACGACCAGCAGTTGCGCGAAGCCGAGCAGGCCGGACGCGAACGCGACCGGGATGCTCACCACCGCCGCGAACCGGGTCAGGTCCATGGCCACCATCACCGGCCGCTTCCGCCGGAACTCGACCCAGGGTCCGAGCGGCACCGCCACCAGCGCGCCCACGGCCGGCCCCGTCGCCGCGAGCAGCGACACCTCGGTGGACCCGGTGTGCAGGACCAGGATCGCGATCATGGCGACCGCGTCGAACGCCAGCCACGTCCCGAACGTACTGACCGCGTACGCCGTCCAGAGCCACCCGAACTGCCGCCCCAGCGAGCGTCGCACGGATCGTCGCCCCGGCCCCCTCCCCGCCGGCCTCGCCGTCACGGTCCGCATGGAACCCATGGCACCCCTGCCCCTCACCGTCATCCGCTGCCGCTGCCGCTGCCGCTGCCGCTGCCGCCGTCGCCGTTGCTTTCACCGTCGCCACGGACGACCTCACGCCGACCAGCGAGATCAAAGCGAGTCACGGCCCCGCGAGCAAACAACCGATATCGCGTCCGGTCACAACCGCACGTTGTGCGACCGCGCACGGCTAGGGTGTGCCGCCATGCATCTCGACGCCGTGCGCACCTTCGTCGCCGTCGCAGGCGCGGGCCGGTTCCAGGAAGCCGCGGACGACCTCGCGATCACCCAGCAGGCCGTCTCGAAGCGCATCGCCGGGCTGGAGAAGGACCTCGGGGTACGGCTGTTCGACCGCACCGCGCGCGGTGCCCGGCTCACCATCGACGGCCAGGCGTTCCTGCCCCACGCCCACGACCTCCTCCGGGCCGAGGAGCGGGCCGCCGCCTCCGTGCGCCCAGGCCGTCGCGCACTGCGCGTCGACGTCATCGGCCGGCGGCTCGCGCCGTCCGGTCTGATGCGTGAGTTCCTGCGCGCGCACCCCGCGACCGAACTCGACCTCGTGGCGCTCCTCGACCTCGACGCGGCCGTCGACGCCGTGGGGTCAGGGGAAGTCGACGCGTCGTTCCGCGCCGTCACCCGGTCCGCCCGACAGCTGCCCACGGGGATCGGGACCGCCCGGATCTTCGACGAGGCCATCCAGCTCGTCACCGGCCGGGCCCACACGTTCGCGGACTCCGGGACCATCACGCCGACCCAGCTCGCGGGACACCGGATCCTGATGCCCGGCATCGTCGCGGGAACCGAATGGGCCGCGTACTACGAGGCGTTCGCCACCGCCTTCGGATTCACCATCGACACCGTGGGCCCACACTTCGGCACCGAACCGCTCCTCGACGTGATCGCCGGCTCCTCGACCCTGTCGACCTTCGTGGGCGAGGAGACACGGCTCGTCTGGCCCGCCGATTACGGCCTGCGACGGATCGCCCTGCGCCACCCGACACCTGTCTACCCGCACTCCCTGATCTGGCGGCGCGGCAACCCCCACCCCGCGCTGGCCGCGCTCCGCCGGCACCTCGGCGCGGACGGGCCCGAGTCATCGGGGCAACCCGAACGGCGGGGATCCGAACGGCGGGGACTCGAACGGTGGGGACCCGGACCGTCAGAGGGCCCCGGACCGTCCGACGGACTCGGCCGGCCCGACGAGCCGGATCGGCGCGATGGGCCTGATCTCATCACCGCACCCGATGCAATCACCGCACCCGATGCAGCCACCGCCCCTGATTCAACCGGCGCACCTGATCCAACCGGCGGACCCGAACCAGCCGATGGATCGGACCGGACCGATGGGCCCCCTCGCAGTGACGGTCCAGGAAGGCCCCGTGGATCGGGCCGGGATGCCGGTCGGGGTGCCGGCCGCCCCTCCGACCGGGACGAGGAGAAGTGGACACCGGGGTGGGCCCGCCGCGCGACCTGGGCGGCCCCGCCGGGAGGCGAGAGCGGCCGCAGAGGGCCCACCAGGGACGGCGGCTGACCCGCGATCGAGACCGGCGGACCCTGCTCCGAGGCTGTGCGCGGTCCCCGGAGGCGGCGCCCCGGACACGGCTCCGCCGGGACCGTCGCGTCCGAACCTCGAACCGGTAGGCACCGCGCGGACGACTCCGTCCTCACCGGCGGTACGCTGACGAGGCCAGACACCCAGCCCGAAGGGACCCCCACTCATGCCGCTCGAAGCCGGCCTCCTGGAGATCCTCGCCTGCCCGGCCTGCCATGCGCCGCTCAGTGACCAGACCTCGGCGGACACCCCCGAGCTGGTCTGCACGAACGAGGACTGCGGCCTCGCATACCCGGTGCGCGACGAGATCCCCGTACTGCTCGTGGACGAGGCCCGCCGCCCGGCGTAAACGCACGGACGCGTACAGACGGCCCGGAGGCCCACACCATGCTCGACGAGTCGATGCTCGACGCCCCGGACGGCCTCGCCCGCGCCGACCGTCGCGGCCTGCTGCGCGGTGCCGCCGAAGCGGGGGCCCGCGTACGGACGGCGGTGCGGAACGCCGAAGAGGCCGGTATCGCCCGCCTCAACCCCGAGGGCCGGCCCCGTTCCGTCATGGTCGCGGGCTCCGGCGCCGCGGCCGCTACCGTGGCCGACCTGATCGGTGCCCTCGCCGGTTCGGTGGCGCCGATCACCCGCCTGCGTCCCGTCGGTGTCGCGCCCGCGGCCGGTGCCCTGCGCTGGTCGTTGCCCGGCTGGACCGGCGCCGTGGACCTGCTGCTGATCGTCACCACCGACGGCGGCGAGCCGGGCCTCGCCCTCCTCGCGGAGCAGGCGTACCGCCGTGGATGCACCGTGGTCGCCGTGGCACCCGCGGGCTCCCCGCTGACGGAGACCGTCGACGGCGCACGCGGCCTGATGGTGCCGATGGCCACCACCCCGTCACAGCGGTACGAGAGCCCGTACGACCCGCGCGACGGTGACCGGTCCCCGGCCGGAGACGGTGCCCGCGACCGTGACGGGGACGGGGCCCGCGCCGAGCCCGGGAGCCACGGCTACCGCCGCCTCGGAGAGCCCGCCGCGCCCCGACCCGAGGCCGTCCCGGCGAGCCCGGGCGCGCTCTGGGCCCTGTTCACCCCGCTGCTGGTGCTCCTCGACCGCATCGGCCTCCTCACGGCGCCGCCCGAGACCCTCAACCTGCTCGCGGACCGTCTCGACCGCGTCGCCGAGCGCTGCGGCCCGGCGATCGCCACCTACAGCAACCCGGCCAAGACGCTCGCCGCGGAACTCGCCGAGAGCCTGCCGCTGATCTGGACGGAGGGCGCCGCGACGGCGCCCGTCGGACGCCGGTTCGCGACCGTACTCGCGGAGCTGACCGGCAGGCCGGCGCTCGCCGCCGAACTCCCGGAGGCGCTGGCGTCGCACGGCGCGCTGCTGCGCGGCGTGTTCGCGGGAGGCGGCGACCCGGACGACTTCTTCCGTGACCGTGTCGAGGACCCGGCGGCGCTGCGGGCCCGAGTCGTCCTGCTGCGGGACCGCCCGGCCGACTCCCTCTCGGCCGCGCCCGCCGCGCGCGAGGCGGTGAGCGCGGAGAACACCCCACTCAGCGAACTGGAGCCGGAGGAGGGGAGCGAACTCGAAGCCCTCGCGGAACTCGTCGCCGTCACCGACTTCACGGCGGCGTACCTGACACTGGCGACGCCCGACCTCTGACGCCCACCGCACCCGCGGCCGACGACGCTGTCGGGCGACGGAGCGGCCCCGGCCCACGCCCGCCCGCTCGTCCACCGCCCGACGGGGGTAACGAGCAACCGCGCGGCGGCCCTTCCCGCCGGGCCGCCGATCGTGACCGGGGCGGGAGCCTCACGGCCCCCGGCAGGTCGATGGGCCGACAGGCCCGCTTCCTGTCCGCGTCCGGGTCCTGATCCTGCGCGGGACCGGGTCCTGATCCTGCGCGGGACCGGGTCCTGATCCTGCGCGTTGACCGGGTCCGGTCAGCGGTCACGACGCCGGACAGGCCCGAACCCCACCCGTAATCCCCGCCACCGACCAGCCCGAACCGGAGCCGGAGCCGGAAGGCAGAAACCGAAACCGGAACCGGAAGGCAGAAACCGAAACCGGAACCGCAAGGCAGAAACCGGAGCCGGAGCTGGAGCCGGAAGGCAGAAATCGAAACCGGAACCGGAACCGGAACCGGAACCGGAACCGGAACCGCAAGCGTGACGCGGACCCGAACCCGCTCGCGCCCCTCATCCCGACTCGAAGGAAGCAGGCCCGCCCCATGGACCGCCTCTCCAACCCCGTGCGCCCCTACGCCTGGGGCTCCACGACCGCCATCCCCGAACTCCTCGGCATCGAGCCCACCGGCGAACCCCAGGCCGAGCTCTGGATGGGCGCCCACCCCGGAGACCCCTCGCGTGTGGTCCGTACCGCCGAGGACGGCACCTCGCGCGAACGCGCGCTCTCCGACGTCATCGCCGCCGATCCGGAGGCGGAACTCGGCGCCGCGGCCGTCGCGAAGTTCGGGCCGCGCCTGCCCTTCCTGCTGAAGGTCCTCGCCGCGGGGTCCCCGCTGTCGCTCCAGGTCCACCCCGATCTGGCCCAGGCACGGGAGGGCTACGCCGACGAGGAGCGCAGGGGCGTCCCGATCGACGCGCCGCAGCGCAACTACAAGGACGCCAACCACAAACCGGAACTCATCTGCGCGCTCACCCCGTTCGAGGGTCTGTGCGGCTTCCGGGCCGCCGCCGAGGCCGCCGCGACGCTGGAGGCGCTGAACGTCGACTCGCTCAAGCCGTACGTGGACCTGCTGCGCGCCCGACCGGAGGAGGCCGCACTGCGCGAGGTCCTCACGGCCGTGCTGTCGGGCGACCCGGCCGAGATGGCCGCGACCGTGACGGAGGCCGCTGCCGCCGCCGAACGGCTCGGCGGCCCGCACGCGACGTACGCGTCGATCGCCCGCCACTTTCCCGGCGACCCCGGCGTTCTCGCCGCGATGCTGCTGAACTCCGTGACGCTCCGGCCCGGCGAGGCGATGTTCCTCGGAGCCGGCGTCCCGCACGCCTACCTGAGCGGCCTCGGGGTGGAGATCATGGCCAACTCGGACAACGTCCTGCGCTGCGGCCTCACCCCCAAGTACATCGACGTGCCCGAGCTTTTGCGCGTCGTCCGCTTCGTGCCGGCCGACCCGGGTGTACTGCGTCCGGAACCCGACGCCGACGGTGCGGAGGTCTACGCGACGCCCATCGACGAGTTCCGCCTCTCGCGCCACGTCCTCACCGGGGACGGTGGGCCCCGTGACCTGACGGCTCCGTCCGCGCCGCAGATCCTGCTGTGCACGTCCGGCGCTCCCCGCGCGAACGATCTGGACCTGAAGCCCGGCGACTCCGTGTTCGTACCCGCCGGCGAGAAGACCGAACTGTCCGGTACCGGGACCGTTTTCCGGGCCACCGTGGTCATCTGACCGTCCGTCCCGCCACGGCGGTGTCGTGCGGCTGCAACAATGACCGGCCGTACGTACGGCGTACACCCGGTCCCGGGACGACCGGGACCATCACCGCGAGAAGGGACATCGCGCACCTCATGAGCGCGCAAGGCGGAACGAAGGCGATCGTGGCGGCGCTCGGCGCCAACCTCTCGATCGCGGTGGCCAAGTTCGTGGCGTTCCTGTTCAGCGGATCGTCCTCGATGCTCGCGGAGGCGGTCCACTCGGTCGCGGACTCCGGGAACCAAGGACTGCTGCTCCTCGGGGGCAAGCGCGCCAAGCGCGCGGCCACCGAGGAGCATCCGTTCGGCTACGGGCGCGAACGCTACATCTACGGCTTCCTGGTATCGATCGTCCTGTTCTCCGTCGGTGGCATGTTCGCGGTCTACGAGGGGTTCGAGAAGGTCAAGCACCCGCACCCGCTGGACGACTGGTACTGGCCCGTCGGCGTTCTCGTCTTCTCGATAATCGCCGAGGGCTTCTCGTTCCGTACGGCCATGAAGGAGTCGAACCTGACGCGTGGGTCCATGTCCTGGATGGAGTTCATCCGCCGGGCCAAGGCCCCTGAGCTGCCCGTCGTGCTGCTGGAGGACTTCGGCGCCCTGATCGGCCTGGTGTTCGCCCTCGCGGGTGTCGGCCTCGCGCTCGGCACCCACGACGGCATCTGGGACGGCATCGGCACGTTGTGCATCGGCACGCTTCTCATCGTCATCGCGCTGGTCCTGGCCGTGGAGACCAAGTCGCTCCTGCTGGGGGAGTCCGCGGGCGCCGAGCAGGTGACGAAGATCCGCGAGGCCGCCGTCGACGGCGAGAGCGTGACCCGCGTCATCCACATGCGTACGCAGCACCTCGGCCCCGAGGAACTGCTCGTCGCCGCCAAGATCGCCGTACGGCACGACGACACGGCCGTCGAGGTCGCGGCGGCCATCGACGCGGCGGAAGCACGGATCCGCGCGGCCGTACCCATCGCGCGGGTCATCTACCTCGAACCCGACGTCTACAGCGAGAAGGCGGCGGCAGCGGGCGACGACCCGGCCGCCACACCCGGCGGCCCGGGCTCCGCCCCCGAGGACCACTGACGGGGCGAACGCCCCGACGGCGACTGCCCCGGGTCCGGGGCACTCGCCGACAACCGGCCCCCGGGGCGCACGCCGACAGCCCGGAGCATGCGCAGACGCCCGCCAGCACCACGGATACCGGCCACGGATACCGGCCACGGAAGCCGGTCGCGGAAGCCGGCTGCGGATACCGGTCGCGGAAGCCGGTCGCGGAAGTCGGCCACGGATACCGGCCACGGAAGCCGGTCGCGGACCTCCGCGGCCGGCTTCTCCTCTGTCCACTGGTCCACCCTGATCCACGCCTCCGACCCCTGGTCCCGGGCCCCCCACGCGACCCCCGGCCCCCGACCCGCCCCGGCCCC
Source organism: Streptomyces sp. NBC_01497 (assembly GCF_036250695.1). Lineage (NCBI taxonomy): Bacteria > Bacillati > Actinomycetota > Actinomycetes > Kitasatosporales > Streptomycetaceae > Streptomyces > Streptomyces sp. NBC_01497. Next base: position 5,204,589 of record NZ_CP109427.1, read on the forward strand.
CGACGTCTGGGGACCGGGTTCCCCACCCCTGCGCGAGACCCAACTCCCGCGGCCGAGCTCCCTTCTCCGCCTCCGCCTCCGCCAACCGGCACTGCCTCCGCACGGCAGTGCGGGCCTTCGCGGGCCCTTGCGGACGCCCCCGAGAGAGGGCCGAATCATCCCGGCGCGTACCCCGGCGCCCGAACGGCCCAGCCTGTCTCAGCGCGAAGGCCCCGGACCAGCCCGCCCGGCCTCAGGCCTCCGACCGGCCTGCCCGGCCTCAGGCCTGAGGGCGGCCAGGACTGGAGTGGCCGGGACCGGAGCGGCCAGGACTGGAGCGGCCGGGACTAGAGCGGCCTGGGCTGGAGTAGCCGGGCCTGGATCGGCCGGGACTGTAGCGGCCAGGCCTGGATCGGCCGGGACTGGAGTGGCCAGGTCCGGAGGGGCCGTGCCAGGCGGCGGCCCGGGCCTGCCCCGGAGCAGGCAGGCGTGGAGACCCGGTCAAGAGCGGCCTGCCCCGGAGCGATCCCACCGGTCCCCGCCCCCGCCGGGCCCGACCGGGGCGGCTCTCCACCCACGGTCCGTCGTCGCGTTTCACCGCCACGGTCCTCCACGACGGCGGTCCGGGTCTTCCCGTCCGCTGTGGCCGTCCGGCGCAACCGGTGTAGATTCGTCGGGAAGCCAGACGTCGCTGCTGATGGCGGTCGGGCGGTCCGCCTCGCGGACCGGCCGAGGGAGAGAGGGGCCCGACGGACTGCGCCGCGTAGGCTCGGGCATCCGTATGCCCGGCGCCGACAGAGCCAGCCGCACGCAATTCACCCTCGACCCTTACGAGGAGCAGCCCGAAATGACGACTGTCGCCAACCGACAGGACTTCAAGGTCGCCGATCTCTCTCTTGCCGAGTTCGGCCGCAAGGAGATCAACCTCGCCGAGCACGAGATGCCCGGCCTGATGTCGATCCGCAAGGAGTACGCCGAGGCGAAGCCCCTGGCCGGGGCCCGTGTCACGGGCTCCCTGCACATGACCGTGCAGACGGCCGTGCTGATCGAGACCCTCGTCGCCCTCGGCGCCGATGTCCGCTGGGCGTCCTGCAACATCTTCTCCACCCAGGACCACGCCGCCGCGGCCATCGCCGTGGGTCCCGACGGGACCCCGGACAACCCGCAGGGCGTGCCGGTCTTCGCCTGGAAGGGCGAGAGCCTCGCCGAGTACTGGTGGTGCACGGAGCAGGCCCTCACCTGGCCGAACTCGCCCACCGGCGGCCCGAACATGATCCTCGACGACGGTGGTGACGCCACCCTCCTCGTGCACAAGGGTGTCGAGTTCGAGAAGGCGGGCAAGGCCCCCGCGCCGGAGAGCGCGGACAGCGAGGAGTTCCGCGAGATCCTCACGCTGCTGAACCGCACGCTCGGCGAGAACCCGCAGAAGTGGACCAAGCTCGCCTCCGAGATCCGCGGTGTCACCGAAGAGACCACCACGGGCGTCCACCGTCTGTACGAGATGCACCGTGACGGTGACCTCCTCTTCCCCGCGATCAACGTGAACGACGCGGTGACGAAGTCGAAGTTCGACAACAAGTACGGCTGCCGCCACTCCCTGATCGACGGCATCAACCGCGCCACCGACGTCCTGATCGGCGGCAAGGTCGCGGTCGTCTGCGGTTACGGCGACGTCGGCAAGGGCTGCGCGGAGTCCCTGCGCGGTCAGGGCGCCCGAGTGATCATCACGGAGATCGACCCGATCTGCGCGCTCCAGGCGGCGATGGACGGCTTCCAGGTCTCGACGCTGGACGACGTCGTCGGCACGGCCGACATCTTCGTCACCACGACGGGCAACAAGGACATCATCATGGCCGCGGACATGGCCAAGATGAAGCACCAGGCGATCGTGGGCAACATCGGCCACTTCGACAACGAGATCGACATGGCCGGTCTCGCCAAGATCGACGGCATCGTCAAGTCCGAGGTGAAGCCCCAGGTGCACACCTGGGCCTTCCCCGACGGCAAGACGCTCATCGTCCTGTCCGAGGGTCGCCTGCTGAACCTGGGCAACGCGACGGGCCACCCGTCCTTCGTGATGTCCAACTCGTTCGCGGACCAGACCCTGGCCCAGATCGAGCTGTTCACGAAGCCGGAGGAGTACCCGGTCGGCGTCTACGTGCTGCCCAAGCACCTGGACGAGAAGGTCGCCCGTCTCCACCTGGACGCGCTCGGCGTGAAGCTCACCACCCTCCGCCCCGAGCAGGCCTCCTACATCGGCGTCGACGTGGCCGGCCCGTACAAGTCGGACCAGTACCGCTACTGACCGGTCGCGGCCTGCCGTCCACACGACGGCGGGCCATGTCCGGTCCGGCGACCGACGACAGGCCGTGTCCGCACCCTGGGTGCGTAGACGGCCGCATCGCCCGTCCCGTCAGGCCCCCGCACCCGGTGCGGGGGCCTGACCCCCGCCCAGGACCCGTCAGGGACCCGCCACCGGGTCCGCAGGACCGCACGAAGGCCACGACGAACCCCCATGCCCCGCGGCCGGTATTCGCTCCACGACCCGCACGATCACACCCCCCTCGCCCAGGAACACTTCCACTGCGCGCCCGGCCCCTCCGGCTGGCGCTATGTCGCCGAGACGACGACCCCTGCGGGCGCCCACACCGGATCCGTCGATCTGGCCCTCGACGAACACGGCCGCCCCATCCGCCTCGAAGTGCACGCCGGCGACTGGCAGGTACGCGGCGCCGCCCTCGACGGCGTCACCTGGGTCCGAACCGACCCCACCGGTATCCACGCCACGCAAGGCAACGTCCGGGCCCACTCCTTCACGGCCGGGTCCCCGGCCTTCCTCGTCGCCACCGCACGGCTGTTGCGCCTCACCCCCGCTTCCCCCGCCACACGCGTACGCCTCGTCGCCTTCACGGACCCCGTACTCGCCCCGCGCACCGTCGACCAGTCCTGGGCCCTGGTGAACAGTGAAGCGCACCCCACTGACAACGGCCCTCTGGTCGTGGACGAGTACCGGATCAACACCCTCGACACGGGCGAGCAGTACACGGTCCACCTCGCCGGGGACGTCGTCCTCGCGGCTCCCGGCATCGAGCTGGAGGACCTCCAGGACCCCCCTTCGACATTCCGCTCGTAACGCGCGAAACGGCCGCGAGTGCGTCAGGCCGGCGGGACGAACCCGGTGGCCGGCGGCGCCGGCGGCGTGACAGGGGGTCCGGACGCGGGCAGCACGGGCGTGACGGGAGGGCCGGCCGGCAGCACGGCAGGAGCCCACAGCGCACCGCCGGCCGCCGATGCGCCCCCGGCCACCGGCGTCCCGCCCGGTACGGCAGCAGCCACCGATGGCCGGCCAGACGCGGGGGAGCCCCCTTCACCGAACGCCCGCCGGGCGTCCCGCACCTGCCGCTCCTGGAGGACGGCGGCCAGGTAGGCGGCCGGTGGCACGCCCCCCGGCGCGGGCGCTCCGGTGCGCGCCGCGACATCGTTAGCCAGCCGCGTAGCCATCGACCGGCTGACGGCCGCGTCGAGCTGCCCCATCCGCGTCAGGTACTGCCGGACGGACAGCCACAACCCCTCGGGCACCGCGGAGAGATCGAGCTCGCCGAACCTACCCACGAGCCAGTGCGGCGGAGGCGGCGCGGCCGCCGACCGGGCCGCCGGAACCCGCTCCCGTACGACGAGCGTGCCGGCGAACACGTCACCGATCCGCCGCCCGCGCTCGGACACCAGCGAGGCGATGCAGGCGATCACGCCGAACGAGAAGAGGAGCTCCACGGCCCCCACCGCGCCGCGCACGAGCGCGTGCCGGAAGCGGATGGGCCCGCCGTCGTCCCGTACGACCCGCAGACCGCACGCCAGCTTTCCGAGCGAACGGCCGCGGCTGAGCGTCTCCACAGCGATGGGTACGCCGACAAGCACGAGCAGGAACGACGCCACCTGGAGAGCGGCGATCGCGGCATCGTCCAGTGAGCCCGCGCCGAACGCGACGGCCAGCGCGACCGCCACGTACGCGACCGCGACGACCACCGCGTCGACGGCGAAGGCGAGCACACGCGTGGGAAGCCGGGCGGGCCGCAGCCCCAGCACGACGGCCTCACCGGTCACCAGCAGCTCGTCCACGACCGGACCCCCCTCATCCCCACGGTCCCTCTGCCCCTGCGGGAGTCAGTCTGCCAAGCTGACGGCCAGCGCGCCGTACTAGTGCCTGGAGCAGCAGCCGATCATGGACCTCGACGTCTTCGTCACAGCCCACCGGGCCGAGTGGGAACGCCTGGACCTCCTTCTTCGCCGCGGCCGCCGCCTCACCGGTGCGGAGGCGGACGAACTCGTCGCCCTCTACCAGCGCGCTGCGACCCACCTCTCGCTGATCCAGTCGTCGGCACCCGACCCGATGCTGACGGCCCGGCTCACCCAGCTCGTCGCCCGCGCACGCGCCACGGTGACCGGCGTACGGCGTGCCTCCTGGCGGGACGCCGTCCACTTCCTCACCGAGGGGTTCCCGGCCGCGGTCTACCGGGCCCGCCACTGGTGGGTGCCGACGGCGCTGGTGTCCGTACTGCTCACGGTCGTCATGGGCTGGTGGATCGCCCACCACCCGGATGTGCAGGCCGCCATCGGGGCCCCGTCCGAGCTCCGGCAGATGACGCGGCCGGGCGGCGAGTACGAGACGTACTACTCCAGCCACCCGGAGGCCTCGTTCGCGGCGCAGGTGTGGACGAACAACGCCGAAGCGGCGGGCCTGTGCCTGGTGCTGGGGGCGTTCCTCTGTCTGCCGGTGGTCTGGATCCTGTTCACCAACGTGCTGAACCTCGCGGTCGGCGCGGGACTCATGACGTCCGCGGGCCGGCTGGACACCTTCCTCGCGCTGGTGCTGCCCCACGGACTGCTCGAACTCACGGCGGTGTTCGTCGCGGCGGGTACGGGCCTGCGCCTCGGCTGGACCGTGGTCGATCCGGGCCCGCTGCCACGCAGGACCGCTTTGGCGCAGCAGGGGAGAGCGGCGCTGGGTATGGCCGTAGGACTCGCGCTGGTGCTGTTCGTGTCGGGCTCGATCGAAGGATTCGTCACGCCGTCCGGCTTGCCGACATGGGCCCGCGTCTCCATCGGCGTCCTCGTCGAACTCGCCTTTCTCACCTATGTGTACGTGCTCGGCGGCAGGGCCGCGCGGGCCGGCGAGACCGGTGACGTGGAGATGACCGGCCGGAGCGCCGAACTCCCCGTCGCCGCCTGATGTGCACCCGACCCTCCTGACCTGTTACTCTCATCCGCACCCCAGGAAAACTGTTGACGCAGTCGCATGGGGGCAGTAGATTTGGATGGTTGCCCGGGGGCCGTTTGGACGGTCCGTGCGACAGGCGCTAATATCTACGAGGCTCACGCAGGGAATTGAATTCCTAGCGGGCCATTCGATTCGAAACTCAGACACTTCGAACGCTGAGAAATCAGCACTCGGAAGTCTGCTAGGATCGGTAACGCCGAAAGAGAAACGCGAAAGCGAATATCTGGAAGCAAAGCCCCTTCCGACGGGGAATCGGACGAAACAGAGTCTGATAGAGTCGGAAACGCAGGACAGCGAGACGGAAACACAGCAGGACAAAGAAATACCGAAGGGAAAGCCCGGAGGAGCCCCGGAAGGGAATCCAAAGGAAGCGTCCGTTCCTTGAGAACTCAACAGCGTGCTAAAAGTCAACGCCAGATATGTTGATACCCCGTCCATTATGCCGGGCGATCCGAATCTTCGGATGGTTCCGGTGGACGAGGTTCCTTTGAAGTAACACAACACAGCGAGGACGCTGTGAACCGCAGGGATTATTCCTTCCTGTGGTTCCGCTCCGAGTGGTGTCACCCCGTTTACGGGGAAAGCATTCACGGAGAGTTTGATCCTGGCTCAGGACGAACGCTGGCGGCGTGCTTAACACATGCAAGTCGAACGATGAAGCCTTTCGGGGTGGATTAGTGGCGAACGGGTGAGTAACACGTGGGCAATCTGCCCTGCACTCTGGGACAAGCCCTGGAAACGGGGTCTAATACCGGATATTGACGCACTCCTGCATGGGATGTGCGTGGAAAGCTCCGGCGGTGCAGGATGAGCCCGCGGCCTATCAGCTAGTTGGTGGGGTAATGGCCTACCAAGGCGACGACGGGTAGCCGGCCTGAGAGGGCGACCGGCCACACTGGGACTGAGACACGGCCCAGACTCCTACGGGAGGCAGCAGTGGGGAATATTGCACAATGGGCGAAAGCCTGATGCAGCGACGCCGCGTGAGGGATGACGGCCTTCGGGTTGTAAACCTCTTTCAGCAGGGAAGAAGCGAAAGTGACGGTACCTGCAGAAGAAGCGCCGGCTAACTACGTGCCAGCAGCCGCGGTAATACGTAGGGCGCAAGCGTTGTCCGGAATTATTGGGCGTAAAGAGCTCGTAGGCGGTTTGTCACGTCGGATGTGAAAGCCCGGGGCTTAACCCCGGGTCTGCATTCGATACGGGCAGACTAGAGTGTGGTAGGGGAGATCGGAATTCCTGGTGTAGCGGTGAAATGCGCAGATATCAGGAGGAACACCGGTGGCGAAGGCGGATCTCTGGGCCATTACTGACGCTGAGGAGCGAAAGCGTGGGGAGCGAACAGGATTAGATACCCTGGTAGTCCACGCCGTAAACGTTGGGAACTAGGTGTGGGTCACATTCCACGTGGTCCGCGCCGCAGCTAACGCATTAAGTTCCCCGCCTGGGGAGTACGGCCGCAAGGCTAAAACTCAAAGGAATTGACGGGGGCCCGCACAAGCGGCGGAGCATGTGGCTTAATTCGACGCAACGCGAAGAACCTTACCAAGGCTTGACATACACCGGAAAGCATCAGAGATGGTGCCCCCCTTGTGGTCGGTGTACAGGTGGTGCATGGCTGTCGTCAGCTCGTGTCGTGAGATGTTGGGTTAAGTCCCGCAACGAGCGCAACCCTTGTCCCGTGTTGCCAGCAGGCCCTTGTGGTGCTGGGGACTCACGGGAGACCGCCGGGGTCAACTCGGAGGAAGGTGGGGACGACGTCAAGTCATCATGCCCCTTATGTCTTGGGCTGCACACGTGCTACAATGGCCGGTACAATGAGCTGCGATACCGCGAGGTGGAGCGAATCTCAAAAAGCCGGTCTCAGTTCGGATTGGGGTCTGCAACTCGACCCCATGAAGTCGGAGTCGCTAGTAATCGCAGATCAGCATTGCTGCGGTGAATACGTTCCCGGGCCTTGTACACACCGCCCGTCACGTCACGAAAGTCGGTAACACCCGAAGCCGGTGGCCTAACCCTTGTGGAGGGAGCTGTCGAAGGTGGGACTGGCGATTGGGACGAAGTCGTAACAAGGTAGCCGTACCGGAAGGTGCGGCTGGATCACCTCCTTTCTAAGGAGCATTTCTTACCGGGTCCTTCGGGGTCCGGTCAGAGGCCGGTTCATCAGCGAATGTCTGGTGCCGGTTGCTCAAGGGTGGAACGTTGACTATTCGGCAGATCACGGATCATTGCTGCTAGTACTGTCCTTCGGGGCGTGGAATGCAGGGGTGGACGGGATGTGTCGGGCACGCTGTTGGGTGTCTGAGGGTGCGAGCGTTGCTCGCCCTTCGGGTTGCCGGCCCCAGTGAACTCGCCTGTTTGGGTGGGGTGATGGGTGGCTGGTCGTTGTTTGAGAACTGCACAGTGGACGCGAGCATCTGTGGCCAAGTTTTTAAGGGCGCACGGTGGATGCCTTGGTACCAGGAACCGATGAAGGACGTGGGAGGCCGCGATAGGCCCCGGGGAGCTGTCAACCGAGCTTTGATCCGGGGGTGTCCGAATGGGGAAACCCGGCAGTCGTCATGGGCTGTCACCCGCACCTGAACTCATAGGGTGTGTGGAGGGAACGAGGGGAAGTGAAACATCTCAGTACCCTCAGGAAGAGAAAACAATAGTGATTCCGGGAGTAGCGGCGAGCGAAACTGGATCAGGCTAAACCGTTCACGTGTGATACCCGGCAGGGGTTGCGTGGGCGGGGTCGTGGGAGTGGACTTTCATTGTCTGCCGGCAGTGAGGCGAGTCAGAAACCGTATGGATAGGCGAAGGGCATGCGAAAGGCCCGGCGTAGAGGGTAAGACCCCCGTAGCTGAAATCTGTACGGCTCGTTTGTTTATTTCCCAAGTAGCACGGGCCTCGAGAAATCCTGTGTGAATCTGGCGGGACCACCCGCTAAGCCTAAATATTCCCTGGTGACCGATAGCGGATAGTACCGTGAGGGAATGGTGAAAAGTACCGCGGGAGCGGAGTGAAATAGTACCTGAAACCGTGTGCCTACAAGCCGTGGGAGCGTCGCATGCAAGCTTGCTTGCATGTCGTGACTGCGTGCCTTTTGAAGAATGAGCCTGCGAGTTTGCGGTGTGTTGCGAGGTTAACCCGTGTGGGGGAGCCGTAGCGAAAGCGAGTCCGAATAGGGCGATTTAGTAGCGCGCTCAAGACCCGAAGCGGAGTGATCTAGCCATGGGCAGGTTGAAGCGGCTGTAAGAGGTCGTGGAGGACCGAACCCACCAGGGTTGAAAACCTGGGGGATGACCTGTGGTTAGGGGTGAAAGGCCAATCAAACTCCGTGATAGCTGGTTCTCCCCGAAATGCATTTAGGTGCAGCGTCGTGTGTTTCTTACCGGAGGTAGAGCACTGGATAGGCGATGGGCCTTACCGGGTTACTGACCTTAGCCAAACTCCGAATGCCGGTAAGTGAGAGCACGGCAGTGAGACTGTGGGGGATAAGCTCCATGGTCGAGAGGGAAACAGCCCAGAGCATCGACTAAGGCCCCTAAGCGTGCGCTAAGTGGGAAAGGATGTGGAGTCGCAGAGACAACCAGGAGGTTGGCTTAGAAGCAGCCACCCTTGAAAGAGTGCGTAATAGCTCACTGGTCTAGTGATTCCGCGCCGACAATGTAGCGGGGCTCAAGCGTACCGCCGAAGTCGTGTCAATCCAGCGTATAGCCCCAACGGGTGCTGGGTTGGGTAGGGGAGCGTCGTGTGCCGGGTGAAGCCGCGCCGGAAGGCAGTGGTGGACGGTTCACGAGTGAGAATGCAGGCATGAGTAGCGATTCACACGTGAGAAACGTGTGCGCCGATTGACTAAGGGTTCCTGGGTCAAGCTGATCTGCCCAGGGTAAGTCGGGACCTAAGGCGAGGCCGACAGGCGTAGTCGATGGATAACCGGTTGATATTCCGGTACCCGCTGTAGAGCGTCCAGTATCGAATCCTCTGATGCTAAGGCCGTGAAGCCGCCCTGATCTCTTCGGAGTTGAGGGGAGTGGTGGAGCCGCCGGTCCAAGGTGGTAGTAGGTAAGTGATGGGGTGACGCAGGAAGGTAGTCCATCCCGGGCGGTGGTTGTCCCGGGGTAAGGGTGTAGGACGTGTGGTAGGTAAATCCGCCATGCATGTGTCTGAGACCTGATGCCGAGCCGATTGTGGTGAAGTGGATGATCCTATGCTGTCGAGAAAAGCCTCTAGCGAGTTTTATGGCGGCCCGTACCCTAAACCGACTCAGGTGGTCTGGTAGAGAATACCGAGGCGTTCGGGTGAACTATGGTTAAGGAACTCGGCAAAATGCCCCCGTAACTTCGGGAGAAGGGGGGCCATTCTTGGTGATCTGTCTTGCACAGTGAGCTGGGGGTGGCCGCAGAGACCAGCGAGAAGCGACTGTTTACTAAAAACACAGGTCCGTGCGAAGCCGTAAGGCGATGTATACGGACTGACGCCTGCCCGGTGCTGGAACGTTAAGGGGACCGGTTAGTCACATTTCGGTGTGGCGAAGCTGAGAACTTAAGCGCCAGTAAACGGCGGTGGTAACTATAACCATCCTAAGGTAGCGAAATTCCTTGTCGGGTAAGTTCCGACCTGCACGAATGGCGTAACGACTTCTCGACTGTCTCGACCATAGGCCCGGTGAAATTGCAGTACGAGTAAAGATGCTCGTTTCGCGCAGCAGGACGGAAAGACCCCGGGACCTTTACTATAGTTTGATATTGGTGTTCGGTTCGGCTTGTGTAGGATAGGTGGGAGACTGTGAAGCTTGGACGCCAGTTCAGGTGGAGTCATTGTTGAAATACCACTCTGGTCGTGCTGGATGTCTAACCTGGGTCCGTGATCCGGATCAGGGACAGTGTCTGATGGGTAGTTTAACTGGGGCGGTTGCCTCCCAAAGGGTAACGGAGGCGCCCAAAGGTTCCCTCAGCCTGGTTGGTAATCAGGTGGTGAGTGTAAGTGCACAAGGGAGCTTGACTGTGAGACTGACGGGTCGAGCAGGGACGAAAGTCGGGACTAGTGATCCGGCGGTGGCTTGTGGAAGCGCCGTCGCTCAACGGATAAAAGGTACCCCGGGGATAACAGGCTGATCTTCCCCAAGAGTCCATATCGACGGGATGGTTTGGCACCTCGATGTCGGCTCGTCGCATCCTGGGGCTGGAGTCGGTCCCAAGGGTTGGGCTGTTCGCCCATTAAAGCGGTACGCGAGCTGGGTTTAGAACGTCGTGAGACAGTTCGGTCCCTATCCGCTGCGCGCGCAGGAGTCTTGAGAAGGGCTGTCCCTAGTACGAGAGGACCGGGACGGACGAACCTCTGGTGTGCCAGTTGTCCTGCCAAGGGCATGGCTGGTTGGCTACGTTCGGGAGGGATAACCGCTGAAAGCATCTAAGCGGGAAGCCTGCTTCGAGATGAGGACTCCCACCCACTTGATGGGGTAAGGCTCCCAGTAGACGACTGGGTTGATAGGCCGGAGATGGAAGCCAGGTGACTGGTGGAGTTGACCGGTACTAATAGGCCGAGGGCTTGTCCATAGATGCTCGCGTCCACTGTGTTGGTTCTGAAACCACGAACAGCTGTGTTTATTCCGGTTGTGTTGATTGTTTCATAGTGTTTCGGTGGTTATAGCGTAGGGGAAACGCCCGGTTACATTCCGAACCCGGAAGCTAAGCCTTACCGCGCCGATGGTACTGCAGGGGGGACCCTGTGGGAGAGTAGGTCGCTGCCGAACAATTTTTAGTTAGGGAAGGGCCCGCACTTTGTGCGGGCCCTTTTCGCGTTCCCGGACCCTTTTTTCGCGTCCTCTTTCCCTCCGCCCCCCTTCCTCTTTCCCCGGCGCGCGTGAGCGTTGGCGAGAGGCCGCTGGCCCGTTCCTGTTGGCTGGGCAATGCCCGGCGAGGTGTGCTGGTACGCGAGGGACCACGGGAGGGACGGGGCCCTGCGGGCTGCCGGGCCGGCCCCTCGGTGAACGTTTCCGTCGATGTGGCCGGACCTCGGCGAGGTACCGGACCGGTCGGGTGGACGCTATCGGGGCCGCGCACCGCCGGCGAGCCGGTCAGAGCCGTCCTGCGGCCTTCAGCGCGAGGTAGGTGTCCGCCAGGGCGGGTGCGAGCCGGGACGGGGAGGCGTCGACGACCGTGACCCCGCGTCGCTTCAGCTGCTCGGCCGTACGACGCCGCTGGGCCTGCGTCTGGCTTGCCGCTGCCGCCTCGAACACTGCGTCCACTGTGCCCCGGGACTGTTCCATCTCCTCGACCCGGGGATCCGCCACCGCGGCCACCAGGACCGTGTGGCGTCGGGTGAGCTGGGGCAGCACGGGGAGCAGCCCTTCTTCGACGGGTGCCGTGTCCAGCGTGGTGAGCAGGACGATCAGCGCGCCGGGCGCGGCCTGCTGGAGTACGGCGGCGGTCAGACCCCGGGCGTCGGTCTCCACCAGCTCCGGCTCCAGGGTCGACAGGGCGTGCACCAGCGTGGGCAGGAGATCGGCGGTGTTCTGGCGGTGTACCCGGACCCTGACGCGACGGTCGTAGGCCAGCAGATCGACCCGGTCGCCCGCTCGCGAAGCCAGGGCCGCCAGGAGCAGCGTGGCGTCCATCGCCGCGTCGAGGCGGGGGACATCGCCCACACGGCCCGCCGAGGTGCGGCCGGTGTCGAGGACGACGAGGATCTGGCGGTCCCGTTCCGGTCGCCACGTCCGCACCGCGACGGCGGACTGACGGGCGGTGGCTCGCCAGTCGATGGAGCGGACGTCGTCACCGGGCACGTACTCGCGCAGACTGTCGAACTCGGTGCCCTGCCCTCGGGTGAGCACGCTCGTGCGGCCGTCGAGCTCGCGGAGCCTGGCCAGTCGGGACGGCAGGTGCTTGCGGCTCTCGAAGGGCGGCAGCACCCGCACCGTCCAGGGGACATGGTGGTTGCCCTGACGGGCCGCCAGGCCCAGCGGGCCGTACGAGCGGACTGTGATGCGGGCGGCCTGGCGGTCGCCGCGTCTCGTCGGCTGGAGCCGGGTGACGACGCGGCCGCGTTCCCCTGCCGCGAGGGTCAGTCTGTGCCTGGCCGCGGACTGTTCTCCGGTGGAGCGCCAACTACTGGGGGGCCAGGCGTCGCGCACCGCTGCACGCAGGGTTCGCCCGGACGGGTTGGTGATGGTCAGGTTCACGTCGACTGCGTCACCGAGTCGAACGGATGTGTCACCACTTCGGGTGAAGTGGAGCTTTCGCACTGGCGCGGCGAGTGCGAGGTCGCACAGGATTGCGAGTACGAGGACGCCTCCGACTGCCAGAAGCCCGGGTGGGCCGGGGGCGAAGAGGCCGATGGGGAGCGCGCCGATCGCCGCGAGGAGTGCGGTTCTTCCGGTGAGCGTCATGGTGGGCCTCCGTCTCAGCGCGGTACGGGGACATGGGCGAGCAGCGCGGTGATGACGCTGTCGGCCGTGACTCCCTCCATCTCCGCCTCGGGGCGGAGTTGGACGCGGTGGCGCAGGGTGGGAAGTGCGAGGGCTTTCACGTCGTCCGGGGTGACGTAGTCCCGGCCGGTGAGCCAGGCCCAGGCACGAGCGGTGGAGAGCAGAGCGGTGGCACCTCGGGGGGAGACCCCGAGGCTGAGCGAGGGGGATTCACGGGTGGCACGGCAGATATCGACGACATAGCCGGTGATCTCGGGGGAGACGGAGGTCTTGGCGACGGCGGTGCGAGCCGCTTCCAGATCCGCGGGCCCGGCGACGGGGCGCACCCCGGCGGCCTGGAGGTCTCGGGGGTCGAAGCCGTCCGCGTGGCGGGTCAGGACGTTGATCTCGTCCGCGCGTGAGGGCAGAGGCACGGTCAGCTTCAACAGGAACCGGTCGAGCTGGGCTTCGGGGAGGGGGTAAGTGCCCTCGTACTCGACGGGGTTCTGGGTCGCTGCCACCAGGAAGGGATCGGGCAGTGGGCGGGCGGTGCCGTCCACGGTGATCTGACGTTCCTCCATCGCTTCCAGCAGCGACGACTGGGTCTTCGGCGGGGTGCGGTTGATCTCGTCGGCCAGCAGAAGGTTCGTGAAGGCGGGGCCTTCCTGGAAGGCGAACTCTGCTGTGCGGGCGTCGTAGACGAGCGAGCCCGTCACGTCACTGGGCATGAGGTCGGGCGTGAACTGGACACGTTTCGTGTCGAGTTCGAGGGACGCCGCGAGCGCACGGACGAGGAGGGTCTTCGCGACACCCGGCACGCCTTCGAGGAGGACGTGCCCCCGGCACAGCAGTGCGACAACGAGACCGGTGACGGCGGCGTCCTGGCCGACGACCGCCTTTCCGATCTCTGTGCGCAGTGCTTCGAGCGCGGCGCGGGCACGGTCGGGGTCCGCCGGCATGTCGGCGGACTCCTGGGTCGGGGCGCTCATGAGGTGCGTACCTCCCTTTCGAGGGCGTCGAGTTGGTCCGCGAGACGGACGAGGCCGATGTCGTCGTCCGGCTCCGGGCCGAAAAGCAGGAACGGCAGATCGAGGTCGGCGCCGGGGAGGCGGGCCGAGACGGCAGGCGTGAGGGTTTCGGGAGTGTGGGCGTCTGCGGGGTGCACGCCGAGGAGCGGTGCGAGGCGTTCACGGGTCGCCGCGCGCAGGACGGCTGCCGCGCGGTCGCGGGAGCGGGTGGTGCGGTAGAGCCGGGCCCGTCCCTCTGTTGCCTCTGCGGCGCGGACGGCTACCGGAAGCCGTTCGGTGACGAGGGGGCCCAGCCTGCGGGCGCGCCACACGGCGGCGAGCACAGCGGCGATGAGCAGTTGGAGAAAGCCCCACAACCAGCCGGGCGGGATGAGGTCGAGGAAGGTGCTTTCGCCGCCGGAGTCGGTGGCGGTGTCATCACTGAGCGAGGGGAGGTACCAGACGAGATGCGGTCGGGAGCCGACGAGTCGCAGGGCGAGCGCGGCGTTTCCGCGTTTGCCGAGGTGATCGTTGTAGAGGATGTCGGCGGAGCCGAGGACGACGGTGTCGCCCGCGTGCGCGTTCGTGGTGCGGACGAGGGTCGGCAGCCCGTCGACGGGGTAGCAGGAGTCGCTGTCCGGAAGGCGGGTGACGTAGCGTTCGCCGCCCGTGTCGGCCGTGCCGGCTCCCCGGGCCGCCGCGAGGCCGCAGCGGGGGGAGAGGGCGGAGAGCGCCGTCGGGCGGCTGGTGCTGATGCCCGGCGCGAGGACGGGCACGGAGGCCGGACCGGCGCCGAGGAGCACGGTACGGCCCCCGGACCTCGCGAGGGAGGCGTGCAGGGTCCGCTGTTGTGCCTCGCTGAGCAGGTCGGGAGTGGTGACGAGGAGCGTGGTGTCCGCTCCCGCCGCCGAGGCGGCGCCGTGGAGCGTGGTGACGACGTCGACGGCTATGCCGTGTTGCTTGAGGAGTTCCGCCACGGCCCTGCTGCCGCGTGGGTCGGCGGAGCGCGGGTCGAGGCGCCCGTGCTGGTCGCCGGAGCCGATCGCGGCGACGGCGATGCCCGCGCTCAGCAGGAGGGCGAGGGCCAGGAGAATGCCGCGGCCACGCGTCCACAGCAGACGGGCTGTGGGCGATGTGGAGGACTCCCGGGATGCGGTGAGGGTCATGCCGGCGGGCTCCCGGCAGCCGCCCCGACGGTCCGTTCGGTGCTGGGCCTGGTGCGCCGCAGGTCCGCGTCGAGGTCGCGGAGACGCTGGTACATCCGGCGATCCGCCGTGCGGCCGCCGTACGTGACGGCGCCGAAGTCCTCCGCGGCGCCGCGGAGCCCCGCCGCGTGTGCGGGCAACGGGCGAGCCGCCTCGGAGGCCGCTTCGGCCGCGGTCCGGCCGGGGCGCGGGTCGAGGAGCGCGCGTTCCTCGAGTGAGCGGACGATCGCACGCATCTGTTCCTGGACCGCGGTGCTCCAGCGCTCCGCCGCCGCGTGGGTCGCCGCCGCCGACCGGTGGTCGGCGGCGGCGCGGGGTGCGTCGTCGAAGAGCGCTCCGCCGCCCGCCGTGGCGGTCGTGCGACGGGGGGTGCCGAGCCGCCACCAGAGCGCTCCGAGCAGCGCGAGTACGGCGACGACGATGACGATCACTCCGAGGTGGCCCCCCGGGGCGGCGCCCGACGCGGAGTTCAGCAGGTCGCCGAGCCAGTCCAGGAAGCTGTGGATGGCTCGCTGCAGCGGATTCGGGTCGTGCTGGTGGTACACCGGCTTCGACAGTTCGAGTTCGGCTTCCCTGCGGGCGGCCTCGCGGGACAGGACGAGCGGCAGGTGCCCGTCGTTGCCCGTCAGCCAGTCCGCCGCCGGTTGTCCCCCCGTGACGGTCACTCCATCAACCCCCGGTGTGTCCGGCGCCCGGCTGTGCCGCGTAGCCGGTGATGCCGGCGGCCCGGGCGAGTTCCAGGTCGAGGGCCTCGCGCCGGATGCGACGGTCCACGTAGAGCAGGACGGTGACGCCCGCGGAGAACGGCAGGGTGATCGCGGACGCGATCACGGAGCCGATGCCGGCGACGATGACGTAGGCCCAGCCGAAGTGGGGTGTGTTGCCGGCGAGGATGCTGTCGAGGCCGGAGCCGCCGTCCGCGATGGTGGCGACCAGGCTGAACGGCACGGCGATGACGAGCGTGACGAGGATCGTTATCAGCGCCGTCAGGAGCAGGATGCCGAACGTCCGCCACCACGCGCCGCGCACCAGCTTCGCGGAGCGGCGCATGGACGTGATGATGCCCCGCCGTTCCAGCATCAGCGCCGGGGACGCCAGGCTGAAGCGGACCATCAGCCAGAGAGCCACCACGACGGCGGCGAGGAAGAGCAGCACGGACACGGCGGTGCCGGCTGCCGTGCCGGTCACGAGCGCCGGCACGCAGGCGACCGTCACGAGGGCCCCACTGATCAGCGGCAGGAGCAGCGTCAGTCCGAGCAACTGGGGGAGACGTGGGCGCGCCTCGCGCCAGGCGTCGGCGAACGTCACGTCGCGGCCCAGTACGGAGCGGCTGACCACCACCGTCAGGACGGCCGTGGTGAAAAGGGTGCCGATCAGGGTGATCCCCAGCGACAGCAGCGCGGTGAGCAGCGTGGACTGCAGGGCGTGGGCGGCCTGGTCGAGTGCCTCCGACGCGGAGGCGGACGGGTCGATCTGCGCGGGGTCCGACGCCAGGAGGCGCTGGAGGATCACGTCGCAGACCTGGGTGACCACGGCGACGGCGACGGTCACACCGAGGACCGTGCGCCAGTGCCTGCGCAGCACCGACACCGAACCGTCGAGGATCTCGCCGAGAGCAAGGGGACGCAGCGGGATCACACCGGGTTTCGCGCTGGGCGGCCTGCCCCATGCGGGGCTTCCGCCGGGACCGGGGGCACCCCACCCTGGCGCCGGCGGGGGGCCCTGCTGCGCCGGTACGGAAGGCGGTGCGCTCGGCGGCGACCACTGTCCGGGAGGGGGCTGCTGGGCGGACCATTTGGTGGGCGGTGCGTCGGCCTGGTCGGCGGGAGGCGGCGTGCTGTTCTCCTGGCCGTCGGACGGGGCAGATCCGGGCGAGGCCCAGCCCGGAGTGTCGTTCACGGTCGTCCACCTCGTGGAAATGTCGTGGGTTGGGCTCGGCGTATCCGTGGCGTGCGGCGGCCCGTCGAGGCCGGCGCCCGGCGGGTTGGCAGCCATCGTGCCACGCGGTACCCCCGAATGGGCCAGAGGGCGTATCTCCCGATGCCGTCCCTGCGCGCCTTCATTGTCCATGCCGGAGCAGGCAGACTGGGCGAATGGCTGATCCGTACGCATCCGTCCCCGCTGACGCAGAGTCCTCGATGGTTCCGGTGCTCCGCTGGGACGAACCTCCCGAGGGGCCGGTGCTCGTGCTGCTCGACCAGAGGAGACTGCCCGCGGAGGAGGTCGAGCTGGTCTGCACCGACGTCCCGGCGCTGGTCGGCGCGATCCGTACGCTCGCGGTGCGGGGCGCGCCGCTGCTCGGGATCGCGGGGGCCTACGGGGTGGCGCTCGCGGCGGCCCGGGGGTTCGACGTGGACGACGCGGCCCAGTCCCTGTCCGGGGCGCGGCCCACCGCTGTCAATCTCGGCTACGGCGTGCGCCGGGCACTCGGTGCGTACCGGGGCGCGCTGGAGGCGGGCGGGGACCTGGAGCAGGCTGCCGTGGCGGCGCTGGCGGAGGCCAGGCGGCTGCACCGCGAGGACGCGGAGAGCAGCGCCCGGATGGCACAGGCGGGGCTGGTTCTGCTGGACGAGTTGCTTCCTGGCGGCAATCACCGGATCCTGACCCACTGCAACACCGGGGCGCTCGTGTCCGGTGGTGAGGGCACGGCGTTCGCTGTGGCGCTGGCGGCCCACCGGGCCGGTCGCCTGCGGCGGCTGTGGGTGGACGAGACCCGTCCGCTGTTGCAGGGCGCCCGCCTCACCGCGTACGAGGCGGCTCGCACCGGGATGTCGTACACGCTGCTGACGGACAATGCGGCCGGGTCGCTGTTCGCGGCGGGGGAGGTGGACGCCGTTCTGATCGGGGCCGACCGGATCGCCGCGGACGGATCCGTGGCGAACAAGGTGGGCAGTTATCCGCTCGCTGTACTGGCCCGGTATCACCATGTGCCGTTCATCGTGGTCGCACCGACCACGACAATTGATCCGGGGACCCCGGACGGTGCGTCGATCGAGGTGGAGCAGCGCGCGGGGCAGGAAGTGACGGAATTCATGGCGGCCCCGGCCGCAGGTGGTGTGGAGGCGGGAACGGTTGTGCTGACAGCACCGGTAGGGACGCAGGCGTACAACCCTGCGTTCGATGTCACTCCGCCGGAACTGGTGACGGCGCTCGTCACGGAGGACGGGGCGTTGTCCCCTGTGACCGGCAGTGGAATCGCTGACCTGTGTGCCAGGTCACGACAGGTAACGATGGGCTGATGGGATGATGTCGATATGAAGGGACGCGTCCTTGTCGTCGACGACGACACCGCACTGGCCGAGATGCTCGGCATTGTGCTGCGTGGTGAGGGGTTCGAGCCGTCGTTCGTGGCGGACGGGGACAAGGCGCTTGCCGCGTTCCGCGATGCCAAGCCGGATCTCGTGCTGCTCGATCTGATGCTGCCCGGCCGGGACGGCATTGAGGTGTGCCGGCAGATCCGGGCGGAGTCCGGCGTGCCGATCGTCATGCTGACGGCCAAGAGCGACACCGTCGACGTGGTCGTCGGTCTGGAGTCGGGAGCGGATGACTACATCGTCAAGCCGTTCAAGCCCAAGGAGCTGGTGGCTCGGATAAGGGCCCGCCTGCGCAGGTCCGAGGAGCCGGCGCCGGAGCAGCTGACCATCGGTGACCTGGTGATCGACGTCGCGGGTCATTCGGTGAAGCGGGAGGGGCAGTCGATCGCCCTCACGCCGTTGGAGTTCGACCTGCTGGTGGCGCTCGCACGCAAGCCGTGGCAGGTGTTCACCCGTGAGGTGCTGCTGGAGCAGGTCTGGGGCTACCGGCATGCCGCCGACACCCGGCTGGTGAACGTGCACGTCCAGCGGCTGCGCTCCAAGGTCGAGAAGGACCCTGAGCGGCCGGAGATCGTTGTGACCGTCCGTGGGGTCGGGTACAAGGCAGGACCGAACTGACATGACCGGCGCCAGCACTGCGCCGAAAGCCGGGCGTCCGGGGCGAGGCCGCCGCTTCCAGGGCGGCCGGCTCCTCCAGGACGCCCCGGCGGGCGGCCCGGTGCTGCGCCTGGTCATCAGGCTGCTGCGGCGTCCGTTGCTGCCGGTGATGCGCCTGTGGCGGCGCAACATCCAGCTGCGGGTGGTGGCGGCGACGCTGCTCATGTCGCTCGGCGTGGTGCTGCTGCTGGGTTTCGTGGTCATCGGACAGGTCCGCAACGGTCTGGTGGAGGCGAAGGAGAAGGCCGCCCAGAGCCAGGCCGACGGCGGGTTCTCCGTCGCCCAGGAGAAGGCGGACGCGTCGTCCGCGCCCGGCGGCCGCGGCGGCGACGGCACGGACTCCGCGGTGGCCGGCACGAACTCCTGGCGCACGGATCTGGTGGAGCAGCTGGCGAGCGGCGGGCCCGGCGCGTTCAACGTGGTGGCGCTCAGTGCCGACCCGTTGCCCAAGCGCGCGCCGCGCACCTCGGGCGGGGTGGACCTGTCGTCCATTCCGGACGGACTGCGGCAGGCGGTGGCGGGCGGCACCGGCGAGTTCAAGACGTACGCGCAGATCAAGTACACGGACGCGTCGGACGACCGGAAGCCGGAGCCGGCGCTGATCATCGGCAAGCGGCTCAATGACGTCGACCGCCATCCGTACGAGCTGTACTACCTCTTCCCGCTGACACAGGAGGAGCAGTCGCTCAACCTCGTGAAGCGGACGCTGGCGACGGCGGGACTGTTCGTGGTGGTCCTGCTGGGCGCGATCGCCTGGCTGGTGGTGCGGCAGGTGGTCACGCCGGTGCGTATGGCCGCCGGGATCGCCGAGCGGCTGTCGACGGGGCTGCTGCATGAACGGATGAAGGTCACTGGTGAGGACGACATCGCCCGGCTGGGCGAGGCGTTCAACAAGATGGCGCAGAACCTCCAGCTGAAGATCCAGCAGTTGGAGGAGCTGTCGCGGATGCAGCGGCGCTTCGTCTCGGACGTGTCGCACGAGCTGCGTACGCCCCTGACGACCGTACGGATGGCCGCCGATGTCATCCATGAGGCGCGGGGCGATTTCGATCCGGCGGCGTCGCGGTCCGCGGAGCTGCTGGTCGGGCAGATCGACCGGTTCGAGTCGCTGCTCGCGGACCTGCTGGAGATCAGCCGGTTCGACGCGGGCGCGGCGGCCCTGGAGGCCGAGCCGATAGACGTGCGCGAGGTGGTGCGGCGGGTCATCGACGCGGCCGCGCCGCTGGCCGAACGCAAGGGGTCGACGGTACGGGTCGTCGGTGACGAGCAGCCCGTGATCGCGGAGGCCGATGCCCGCCGGGTGGAACGGATGCTGCGCAACCTGCTGGTCAACGCCGTGGAGCACGGCGAGGGCCGCGACGTGGTGGTGCGCCTCGGTGCGGCCGGTGGCGCCGTGGCCGTCGCGGTGCGGGACTACGGCGTGGGATTGAAACCGGGCGAGGCGACGCGGGTTTTCAACCGGTTCTGGCGGGCCGACCCCGCGCGTGCGCGCACGACGGGCGGTACGGGACTCGGTCTGTCGATCGCGGTCGAGGACGCACGCCTGCACGGCGGCTGGCTCCAGGCGTGGGGCGAGCCGGGGGGCGGCTCGCAGTTCCGTTTGACGTTGCCGCGCACGGCCGACGAGCCGCTGCGGGGTTCCCCGATACCGCTGGAGCCGGAGGATTCGCGCGGCAACCGGGCGCGGGCCGCCGCCGCGGTGGCGGACAGGACCGCGCGGCAGGTCGCGAACACCGCTTTCCCCGTCCGCGGCAACGGTGGGGCCTTGCCCGTACCGCCGGGCCAGGGGCCCCGTACGACGGCCGTGGTGGACCCGACGGCACTGCCGGGCAGCGGCTCGCGTGTGGTCGCGAGGAACGGCGGCGAGCGACCGCGGGAGGCTGCCTCGACGCAGGAGAAAGGTCAGGCCACCGCGCACGGCGGGCCGGACGCGGTCTCCGCGGGGGATGTGCGTGACGGCGTCGGCCCGCGGGACGTCGGCGACCGGGACGGGGCGCCCGTCGGGGGCGGTACCCGTGGCGGCGGGGAGGGGCCCGAGCGGAACACCGTCCGGGGGGCGTCGGACCGGGAGGGCTCCAGTCGTGGGAGGTGACCGCCGCCGAGGCGGCCGGACACGTGCGGCAAGGCTGTCGGTGGGGTTCGTGGTGCTGGCCCTGACGCTCGCGGGGTGCGCCTCCATCCCCGACAAGGGCGACGTGGAGCCCGTGAAGGCGTCCCCGCAGGACGAGTCGCAGGTGCGGGTGTACGCGGTGCCGCCCCCGGCGAACGCGTCGGCGGGTGACATCGTCGACGGGTTCCTCGAAGCGATGACGAGTGACGACCCCGATTTCTCGATGGCCCGGAAATATCTCGCCAAGGACGAGGCGCGGGACTGGCAGCCGCAGAAGGTCACGACGGTGCTCAGCGAGGCACCCGACCTGGAGGGGCCCGCGAAGCCGCCGGCGCCGGACCAGCCAGGACTCACCTACCAGATGCACGGTGTGAAGATCGCGACGATCGACGCGGGGCACGTGTACCGGCCGCTCAAGCCAGCCGGGTACGAGCAGTCGCTGCACCTCATCCAGGAGCAGGTGGCGGGTCACAAGGAGTGGCGCATCGACGCGCTGCCGCAGGGCCTCGTGCTGGGCGCGTCCGACTTCCAGCGCAACTACCGGCCCGTCGACACGTACTTCTATGCGAAGGCCGACGGCTGGCTGGTGTCCGATCCCGTCTTCATCAGGCAGCGGATAGACCCGCTGACCCGGATGGACCCGATCACGCAGGCCGTCAACACGGTGCTGTCCGGGCCCACCGGATGGCTGAAGCCGTCCGTCAAGTCGTCGTTCCCCGCCGGTACGCGGCTCCAGAAGGGCACGAGGACGCTCCAGTTCGACGACAACAACGCGCTGACCGTGCCGTTGAACGACGCGGCGGCGAAGGCCGGGCCGGACGCCTGCAGGATGATGGCCGCGCAGCTGTTCTTCACGTTGCGGGACCTCACGTCGACCAGGGTGAGCCAGATCGCGTTGCGGGCCGGGGGCAGTTCGCTGTGCTCGGTCACCGGTGACCAGGCGCAGGCGTACGCGCCGGGGAACGCGTCGGGCCGTGCCGACGACGCCTTCTACCTCGATTCCGACGGCAGACTCGCCCGCCTGAGGCCGGACGACAAGAAGGGCAGCGACAAGGACAACCTCGTCGTGGGGCCGCTCGGGGACGGGAGCGTGAAGCTGGACTCGGTCGCGATCGCGCGGGACGAGAAGCGTGCCGCGGGCGTCGGTCCGGACAGCAGGTCCCTGTACGTCGCCTCGATCGTCGACGAGGCGGAGCTGGGCAGCCCGCTGGTCACCAGCGAGGGGAAGAAGGCGTCCGACCGGCTGTCCGCGCCGAGCTGGGACAGCAGGGGTGATGTGTGGGTCGCCGACCGGGACCCGGACCACGCGCGGCTGCTGCAGTTCAAAAACGGCACGTCGACGTCCGAGCAGGCCCAGGTCGAAGGCCTGGACGGACGCAGGATCGAGGCGGTGCGGGTCTCGTCGGACGGGGTGCGGATCGCCCTGCTGCTGACGAAGGGCAACCGGACGAGCCTGGAGATCGGGCGCGTGGAGCAGAGCGGTTCCGCCCCCCACCAGAAGCTGGCCGTGGTGGACCTGAAGTCGCTGACACCGCAGATGGAGACCGTGACGGCGGTGTCCTGGGCGGGGCCGAGCCGGCTGGTGATCGTCGGCAAGGAGGCCGGCGGCGTGCAGCAGGTGCGGTTCATCCAGGCCGACGGGTCGACGTCGGACGCGAGCGTGCTGCCGGGACTGAACCAGGTGACCGCGATCACCGCGGGTGACACGGACTCGAAGGCGCTGGTCGCGGACTCCGGTGACGCCGGCGTCGTGCAGTTGCCGACAGGCGGGAACTGGCAGGCGATCGTCGAGCACGGTTCGTCGCCGGTCTATCCGGGCTGACCCCGCTCGGGCCGGACCGGGCAGGTGCCGTCCGGGCCTGTCCGACCGAGGGGGCGTGCGGTGACCCCGGCCGGCAGGCATCGACCGTGGTTGTCCACAGGGCTTTGTCCACAGGGCTGGCCGGGTGGTGCCGTCCCCGGCACAGTGGATGTATGCGGGGGTGGTGGCGGGAAATCGGCGGTCTGGTCCTCCCGGTCGCGTGTGCGGGGTGTGGCACCGCCCGGACCTCGTTGTGCGAGGAGTGCGCACACGTGCTGTACGGGGCGTGGCCGGGCCGCGTACGGCCCTCGCCGGAGCCGGTGGGCCTGCCGGCGGTCTACGCGGCGGCGCCGTACGAGGACGCCGTACGCGCCGTGCTGCTGGCACACAAGGAGCGGGGCGCGCTGGGGCTCGCCGCACCGCTCGGCAAGGCGCTCGCGGGCGCCGTGCGGGCGGCTGCTCCACCGGGCACCGGTGCGGGGCCGTTGCTGCTTGTTCCGGTGCCGTCGGCGCCGCGTGCGGTCGCGGCGCGGGGGCACGACGCGGGACGCAGGCTCGCGCTCGCGGCTGCCGGTGAGTTGCGGCGCGTCGGCAGGGCCGCGCAGGTCCTGCCGGTGCTGCGCCAGCGCCGCGTGGTCGCCGACCAGGCGGGGCTCGACGCGTCCCGGAGACGGGCGAATCTCTCCGGGGCCCTGGAGGTCGCGGTGGGCGGTGCGCGGCTGCTCGGCACGGGCCGGATCGTCCTGGTCGACGATGTGGTGACGACGGGCGCGTCGCTCGCCGAAGCGGCCCGCGCCGTTCGCGCGGCCCGGGGCACCGGGACGGGCGGGGAGCGGTCCGGCGCGGCACGAAGGACGGCACTGGTGGCCGCCGTGGTGGCGGCCTCCTCGGCCTCGTTCGAAATAAACCGGAACTGACCGGTTATTTACGCGATCGCAGGTAATGCGGAAGGAAAATTACCTGAACGGGGGTACCTGCCGGTACCGGGTGCCGACACCCCGTCCGGAGAGCTATGTTCGGTTGTGAGGAATGGCGAAAGCCGCGACTCGGTGAATGCACTGGTCTGCTTCGGCGTTTTCGGAGAACCTCCGGCGGGCAACGGGTGGGAATCAGGCCGACGGGGGAGGAGGAGGTGAAAGTCGCCAAGTCCGAGGCTCCGGTGGCCACTGGAGCCTGGTGCAACAAGGAGTGCCGCCGCAGCGAGGCGGGGCGCTCCGGGAACGGAGTTCTGCGTGGACATCGTCGTCAAGGGCCGCAAGACCGAGGTGCCGGAGCGGTTCCGGAAGCACGTGGCCGAGAAGCTGAAGCCGGAGAAGATCCAGAAGCTCGACGGCAAGGTGATCAGCCTCGACGTCGAGGTGTCCAAGGAACACAACCCGCGTCAGGCGGACCGTTGCGACCGGGTGGAGATCACGCTCCGCTCCAGGGGGCCGGTGATTCGCGCGGAGGCCGCCGCGGCGGACCCGTACGCGGCCCTCGACCTCGCGACGGGCAAGCTGGAGGCCCGGCTGCGCAAGCAGAACGAGAAGCGGCACAACCGCCGCGGCTCCGGCAGGCTCTCCGCCGCCGAAGTGGGGGATGTGGTCCCCGGCGTCGCCGAATACAGCATGAACGGTGCGTCGCCGCAGCTCGACGGTGATACGGCTGTGCGCACCACCAAGATCGGTTCGCTGGACGTCCAGGGCGAGGGCCCGCTCGTGGTGCGCGAGAAGAACCACGCGGCGGCGCCCATGACGCTCGACCAGGCGCTTGAGGAGATGGAACTCGTCGGACACGATTTCTATCTGTTCGTGGACTCCGACACGAAGGAGCCCAGCGTCGTCTACCGGCGACACGCCTACGACTACGGAGTGATCCACCTCAGGACGGATCCGCTCGCGGGCCCGGATCTCGGCGGAGCGGGTGGGGCGCTCGGCGGCTGAGTGCCGCAAGCGACCGGTGTGGTGCCCCCGCGGGCCTTTCTCGGCCGCGGGGGCACGCCCGTGCCGTACAGGTGGCCCCACCGTGAGGTCCCGGCATGGAATCATGTGGGCGCAGGCCAACGGTCGGTCGACGCACTGGGGTTGACCACCGCAGCAAAACTTGGGGCCACGGCCTTCAGGGGGAGGAACGATGGCGGACGGCTTCGGGCCGGTACTCGGCGCGCGGGGTGCCGGGCTCCCGGCCGACAGCGCCGAGCCCGACGACGGCCACGCGTACGGCGCGGCCGAGAAGGAACCCATCAGGGTCCTCGTCGTGGACGACCACGCCCTGTTCCGCCGCGGGCTGGAGATCGTCCTCGCGCAGGAGGAGGACATCCAGGTCGTGGGTGAGGCCGGGGACGGCGCCGAAGCCGTCGACAAGGCCGCCGACCTGCTCCCCGACATCGTGCTGATGGATGTGCGCATGCCCCGGCGGGGCGGCATCGAGGCCTGTACGTCCATCAAGGAGGTGGCCCCCAGCGCGAAGATCATCATGTTGACGATCAGCGATGAGGAGGCCGACCTCTACGACGCCATCAAGGCGGGTGCGACGGGCTACCTGTTGAAGGAGATCTCCACCGACGAGGTCTCCACCGCGATCCGCGCGGTCGCCGACGGCCAGTCACAGATCAGCCCGTCCATGGCGGCCAAGCTGCTCACCGAGTTCAAGTCGATGATCCAGCGCACCGATGAGCGCAGGCTCGTGCCGGCCCCGCGGCTCACGGACCGCGAGCTGGAAGTCCTCAAACTCGTTGCCACGGGCATGAACAACCGCGACATCGCGAAAGAGTTGTTCATCTCCGAGAACACGGTGAAGAACCACGTGCGCAACATCCTGGAGAAGCTCCAACTGCACTCCAGGATGGAGGCCGTCGTCTACGCGATGCGCGAGAAGATCCTCGAAATCCGCTGACGCGGACGCACACACCACCCACTGCCACGCACGGGAGCGCGGGAGCGCAGGGACACACGCCCGCTTCCGGAGGTCGCCGGGCTGTGTACGGCACCGGCAAGGGGCGCCGGACCACCGCAGAGCTATGTCAGACCGGTCGGATCACCGACGAAACATGCGCTGTCGGCGACGGCCGACAGCCGCGCTCGTTCGCCCCCGGCACCCCGGCACCCCGGCACCCCGGCACCCCGGCACCCCGGCACCCCGGCACCCCGGCACCCCGGCACCCCGGCACCCCGGCACCCCGGCACCCCGGCACCCCGGCACGTCTCACGCGAGCGCGCGCACCAGATCCGCCGCGAGGCCCGGGTCGCTGACGCGCTCGATGCGCACCGCGTCGCAGCCGACCCACTCGGCCGCCTCCCGCAAGGCCGCCGCCATCGGCGCGACCACCTTCGGACCATCGAGCGAGACCTGCCGCGCCACCAGCGTCCGGCCGGAACGCGCCGGGTCCACCCGCCCCACCAGCTTCCCGCCGGCGAGCAGCGGCATGGCGAAGTAGCCGTGCAGCCGCTTGGGCTTCGGCACGTACGCCTCCAGACGGTGCGTGAAGCCGAAGATCCGCTCCGTCCTGGCCCGCTCCCAGATCAGCGAGTCGAACGGCGACAGCAGCGTCGTGCGGTGCCGCCCGCGCACCGGTGCCGCCAGTGCCTCGGGATCGGCCCACGCCTGCTTGGCCCACCCCTCGACCGTCACCGGCACGAGTCCCGAGTCGGCGATCACCGCGTCGACCTGTTCGCCCTTGAGCCGGTGGTAGTCGGCGATGTCGGAGCGCGTGCCGACGCCGAGGGCCCTGCCCGCGAGGCGGACCAGCGGGCGGACGCACTCCGCGTCGCTCAGGTCGTCATGCAGCAGGTCCGTCGGGACGGCCCGCTCCGCGAGGTCGTAGACGCGCTTCCAGCCGCGCCGGCCGGTGCAGACGACCTCGCCGTACATCAGCGCGCGCTCCACGGCGATCTTCGCGTCGGACCAGTCCCACCAGGGGCCGCCGTTCTTCGCGCCGCCCAGTTCCGTCGCCGTCAGCGGGCCTTCCTCGCGCAGCTGCTTGACGACCGTGTCGTAGGCCCCGTCGGACAGGTCGTGGTTCCAGTGCGGGCGGGCACGGTAGGCGCGGCGGCGGAACGCGAACAGCGGCCACTCCTCGATGGGCAGGACGCACGCCGCGTGCGACCAGTACTCGAACGCGTGCGGCGCCGGTGAGGGGCCACCAGGGGGCGCGGGCGTCCAGTACGCCTTCTCGACCGTGTCGCGCCCGACCGGGCCCAGGCGGGCGTACGGCACGAGCTCGTGCGAGCGGGCGAGCACCGAGATCGTGTCCAGCTGGACCGCGCCGAGGGCCCGCAGGACCCCGCGGACTCCGCCCCGCCGGTCGGGCGCGCCGAGGAAGCCCTGCGCGCGCAGCGCGATACGGCGGGCCTCGGCGGCGGACAGTTCCACGGCGGACGGCCCGGTGGCGGGCGAGGCGGTCGTCATGCTCCGCACCCTAGACGGCGGCACTGACAACGTGGGCGGCGCCGAACATCCGGTCCCTCGCTCCCCCGCGGTCCCGCGCGGGACCGGACAGATGCGTGCCGCGGTCGGTCAGGGGCCTGCGTGCGACAGGCGGCAGGCGACAGGCGGCAGGCGGCAGGCGGCGTGCGGTCGGCGGCGTGCGGTCGGCGGCTCGGCCTGCGCGGGCGGGCAGGCGGGTGGTCGGCCGCTCGGGCCGCGGGTGGCCGGGCGCCCGGAACTCCCGCCGCGGGGCAGCCGCCGGACGTACCGGGGAGGTCAGCGGCCCGTCCGCTGGGTCGGCAGGTACGGGTGCTCGCCTTCCAGCCCGAGGTCCGACGGCAGCAGTGAGCCGATCCACAGGTCCCGCAGGACGTCCCGGCTGAGCACGGCGGCCCGCAGGGTGCCCTCGATCACGAAGCCGGCGCTCTCGGCGACGGCCCGGGATCCGCTGTTGCCCGTCTCCGCGCGCCATTCGAGCCGCTCGGTGCCCTGGGCGAAGGCCCAGCGGGCCAGCGCGAGGACCGTCTCGGCGGTGTACCCGCGGCCCCGGTGCTCGCGGACGGTCCAGTAGCCGATCTCCCAGGTGTCGCCCTGGCGGTGCAGATTGGCCGCGCCTATCAAAGGGCCGCCGTCGAGCGGGAAGGCACCGAAGGTGTAGGCGGTGTCCGTACGCCACCCCTCGGTGACCAGCTGGTCCACGAAGTACTCGGCGTGTCTGCGTTCGTACGGTGACGGGATCGGTACCCAGCGCTGTATCTCCGGGTCCTGGCAGGCCGCGTGCACCGCGTCGATGTCGTCGCTGACCAGGGCACGCAGCTCCAGACGGGCGGAGCGGAGCGTCTGAGGAATCATGTGCGGATTCTCCCCCGGCCCTCGATTTCGCGGCGGGACCGACCGGATACGCGGCGGAGTCCCATCGGTCCACGGCGAAGAGTTTTGGCGGCAGCCCGGCACCTTGGACGGCCTCCGAGCGTTCTAGTTGAGGGGTGTGGGTGGTCCCGCAACGCAGCGGCCCTCCCGGCGCGGGCCGGTCCTCGCTTACGATGGCCGATGCGGTGGGGCACGCCTGCCGTGCCAGCGCCCCTTCACCACCCCAGTGCCAGGCCCGACCGGCAAGGAGAGCAGCCTCAGTGTCCGTCTTCAACAAGCTCATGCGTGCAGGCGAAGGCAAGATCCTGCGCAAACTGCACCGCATCGCGGACCAGGTCAACTCCATCGAAGAGGACTTCGTCAACCTCTCCGACGCCGAGTTGCGTGCGCTCACCGACGAGTACAAGGAGCGCTTCGCCGAGGGCGAGAGCCTCGACGACCTGCTCCCCGAGGCGTTCGCCACCGTCCGCGAGGCGGCCAAGCGCGTGCTCGGACAGCGCCACTACGACGTCCAGCTCATGGGCGGCGCGGCCCTGCACCTCGGATACGTCTCCGAGATGAAGACCGGTGAGGGCAAGACCCTCGTCGGCACCCTTCCCGCATACCTGAACGCGCTGTCCGGCAAGGGCGTCCACCTGATCACGGTGAACGACTACCTGGCTGAACGCGACTCCGAGATGATGGGCCGCGTCCACAAGTTCCTGGGCATCTCCGTCGGCTGCATCCTGGCGAACATGACGCCCGCGCAGCGCCGCGAGATGTACGGGTGCGACATCACGTACGGCACGAACAACGAGTTCGGCTTCGACTACCTGCGCGACAACATGGCGTGGTCGCAGGACGAGCTGGTGCAGCGCGGCCACAACTACGCGATCGTCGACGAGGTCGACTCGATCCTCGTGGACGAGGCCCGTACGCCGCTGATCATCTCGGGCCCCGCCGACCAGGCCACGAAGTGGTACGGCGACTTCGCCAAGCTGGTGACGCGCCTGACCAGGGGCGAGGCCGGGAACCAGCTCAAGGGCCTTGAGGAGACCGGCGACTACGAGGTCGACGAGAAGAAGCGCACGGTCGCGATCCACGAGCCGGGTGTCACCAAGGTCGAGGACTGGCTGGGCATCGACAACCTCTACGAGTCGGTGAACACGCCGCTCGTCGGTTACCTGAACAACGCGATCAAGGCCAAGGAACTCTTCAAGAAGGACAAGGACTACGTCGTCATCGACGGCGAGGTCATGATCGTCGACGAGCACACCGGCCGTATCCTCGCCGGCCGCCGCTACAACGAGGGCATGCACCAGGCGATCGAGGCGAAGGAAGGGGTGGACATCAAGGACGAGAACCAGACGCTCGCGACGATCACCCTCCAGAACTTCTTCCGCCTGTACGGCAAGCTCTCCGGCATGACCGGTACGGCCATGACCGAGGCCGCGGAGTTCCACCAGATCTACAAGCTCGGCGTCGTGCCCATCCCGACGAACAGGCCGATGGTCCGCATGGACCAGTCCGACCTGATCTACCGGACCGAGGTCGCGAAGTTCGCGGCGGTCGTCGACGACATCGAGGAGAAGCACGACAAGGGTCAGCCGATCCTCGTCGGCACCACGTCCGTCGAGAAGTCCGAGTACCTGTCGCAGCAGCTCAACAAGCGCGGCATCCAGCACGAGGTGCTGAACGCCAAGCAGCACGACCGGGAAGCGCCGATCATCGCCCAGGCCGGGCGCAAGGGCGCGGTCACGGTCGCGACGAACATGGCCGGCCGTGGCACGGACATCAAGCTCGGCGGCAACCCCGACGACCTCGCGGAGGCGGAGCTGCGGCAGCGCGGCCTGGACCCCGTGGAGCACGTCGAGGAGTGGGCGGCGGCGCTGCCCGCCGCGCTGGACAAGGCCGAGCAGGCCGTGAAGGCGGAGTTCGAAGAGGTCAAGAGCCTCGGCGGGCTGTACGTGCTGGGTACGGAGCGGCACGAGTCGCGCCGGATCGACAACCAGCTGCGCGGCCGTTCCGGCCGTCAGGGCGACCCGGGCGAATCCCGCTTCTACCTCTCGCTCGGCGACGACCTGATGCGGCTGTTCAAGGCGCAGATGGTCGAGCGCGTGATGTCGATGGCGAACGTGCCGGACGAGGTGCCGATCGAGAACAAGATGGTGACGCGCGCCATCGCGTCGGCGCAGTCGCAGGTCGAGCAGCAGAACTTCGAGACGCGTAAGAACGTCCTGAAGTACGACGAGGTGCTGAACCGCCAGCGCGAGGTCATCTACGGCGAGCGCAGGCGTGTCCTGGAGGGCGAGGACCTGCAGGAGCAGATCCAGCACTTCATGAACGACACGATCGACGCGTACATCCAGGCGGAGACCGTCGAGGGCTTCGCCGAGGAGTGGGACCTCGACCGGCTGTGGGGGGCCTTCAAGCAGCTCTACCCGGTCAAGGTCACGGTGGAGGAGCTGGAGGACGAGGCGGGCGACCGCGCCGGCCTCACGGCCGAGTTCATCGGGGAGTCCATCAAGGACGACATCCGCGAGCAGTACGAGCAGCGCGAGGGCCAGCTCGGCTCGGAGATCATGCGTGAGCTGGAGCGGCGCGTGGTCCTCTCGGTCCTGGACCGCAAGTGGCGCGAGCACCTCTACGAGATGGACTATCTCCAGGAGGGCATCGGCCTGCGGGCCATGGCGCAGAAGGACCCGCTGGTCGAGTACCAGCGCGAGGGCTTCGACATGTTCAACGCCATGATGGACGGCATCAAGGAGGAGTCCGTCGGCTACCTGTTCAACCTGGAGGTCCAGGTCGAGCAGCAGGTCGAGGAGGTCGAACTGCCTGCGCAGGATGCGACCCCCGCGGACGCCGAGCCGACGTCGCTGGTCAAGGAGGACGCGGTGCCCGCGGGTGCCCGTCCGGAGATCCGCGCGAAGGGCCTCGACGCACCGCAGCGCCCCGACCGGCTGCACTTCTCCGCACCGACGGTCGACGGCGAGGGCGGCGTGGTCGAGGGCGACTTCGAGCACGAGCCGGCCGGCGGTCCGACGCGTTCGACGTCGGACGGCATGACGCGTGCCGAGCGACGCAAGGCGCAGCGCGGTGGCGGTGGCGGTCGGCGCCGCAAGAAGTAGTCGCCCACGAGGGGCCGGGCGTGCGCCAGGAGGCGCGCGGCCCGGCCCTTCGTGCGTTCACGGACACACCGGTGGTGGTGGGGGTGTCGGCCGGACCGGACCTCGGCCCCCGGCCGGCGGACCTGCGGCCCCGGGCCCTGCGTCCGTCACGGCGGACGCGACGCCTCCGGCGCCAGGAGGATCGGACGGCCCGCGTCACGGCGGACGCGATGCCTCCGGCCCGGAGGGTCGGACGCCCGGACGCCGGATCGCGGACCCTGCCCCCGGACCCCGCCCCCGGACTCCGCCCCAGGACCCCGTCCCCCGGACCCCGGGCTCCGGACCTCCGCCCTGGACCTCCGGGCCTCCGGACCTCCGGATCCTCGAACCGGCCCCGGCCCGACAGGGCAGGCCGCCCGCCCGCGGCCCCCTGATGGGCTTCTCGGACGCGGGTCCGCTCAGGAGGCTCCCGCGGGGCCCGCGCCACCCCCGAGGCCGGTGGCGACGGCCTGAGGCGGCGGGAGAGGGGCGCCTGGGGCACTGGGGCCCGACGTCCCGCGTGGCCGTCCCCGCGGCCGTGAGTACTCCGGGCGGGCCCCTGCACCGCGCACCGGCAGGTGCTCCCGCTCCCCTCGGGCTCACGCCTCCTGGCGGGTGACGCGGGCCCCGCCGATCTCCACCGCCGCGCAGCGCCAGCGTCCGTCCTCACCCCGTTCCAGCCGGAATGCCATCGCCCGGACGCGGTCGCCCGACGCGATGGTCGCGTACGCCTCGACCACGTCCGCCCGCGGGCGGAAGCCGCGACAGCGCCGGATGACCGGCCGCGGGCGGCCGCTGGCCGCGCCGAGCGGGGCGCCCGGGGCGAGTTGCACGAGCTGTTCGTAGGCCTCGCCCACCGTCCAGCCCAGCATCCAGTGCACCGGGCGTCCGCCGCTGAGCACGGCGAGCAGGCGTTCCGCGAACAGGTCGTGCGGTGGAAGGACGTGCGGGCGGCGGCGCGCGGGGTCCTTGCCCGGGCCGCGCGGGTCGCGTCTGCCGGATGGCCGCCGGCTGCTGATGACGCGGGCCGCCGAGACGTCCGGCGCGGTCCCCCGGGTGGCCCGGGCGGACGCGCTCCGGCCCGGCGTCGTCCTCGTCGATGTGGTCATGCAGATCGCCCCCGTTCTGCCGCCGACCGATTTACCGGTCGGTAACTTCCTGTAGGGCATCTTCTACGGGGAGTGATCGGTGCCGCGCAACATCCTCCCTCCGCGTGGCGGCGTGCCCGCCTGTCACCCGGGTGAGTGAACGCGCGAGGCGCGGCGGCCGGAATCCCGCCGTCTCCGGCGTCCCGGGCGTGACGCGCGATGGACACGGTGGCCGCGCCGACGTCACTCCGAGGGAGGACACCCCGCACGTATCCTGGATGCCGCCCCGACTACGAAAGCGGTCCACCTCATGCGCGTCTACGTCCCCCTGACCCTCCCCGGTCTCGCCGAGGCGCACAGGACGGGCGAGCTGGGCCCCGGGCCGATCACTGCCTACGCGGTGACGCCCGGTCTGCGCGAGTGGTACGTCTCCGACGACATCGAGGAGCTGGAGTACGCGGCGCTCAGCCGCGCCGCCTCCGCGTCGCTGCGCTCGCTCGCCACGGACCCGTCCGTGCCCCGCCGTCGCGTCGTGATCGCCGCCGACGTGCCCGACAAGGACGCGCTCGCCGACCCCGACCGGGGCCTCGACGGGAGTTCCGTGGGCGAGGTCAGGATCGCCGCCGCCGTCCCGCTGGCCAAGGCGGCCGCCGTCCACCTCGACGCGGACACGGCGCACGACGACGTGTCGGCCGCGGCCGCCGCGCTCGGCGCCGCCGATCAGGGCGACGACGACGCGCAGTTCACCGTGGACGGCGCCGAGGACCACGAACTGCTCTGGTACGGCGTCCAGGAGATCCCCGGGCTCATCGGCTGATCCCCAGGCCCCAGGCCCCAGGCCCCAGGCCCCCGCCACCCGGCCCCCGGCACCCGGGCGCCCAGGCCACCAGCGCCCAGGCTCCCGGTCCCAGGCCCCGGCACTCAAGCACCCGGGCCCCGGCCCGCGATCCCGCGGCGGTTCCCGCGCGGGGAGGCGCCGACCGGTCCGCTGTCAGACCCCTTCGGTACCGTTTCGGACATGGGGAATCGGAGCGCACACCTCGTCTGGGACTGGAACGGCACGCTGTTCGACGACATCCAGGCGGTTCTCGCGGCGACCAACGCGTCGTTCGCCGAGATAGGCATGGAGTCGCTCACGCTGGAGCGGTACCGCGAGCTGTACTGCGTGCCCGTGCCGGTCTTCTACGAGCGGCTGGTCGGGCGGCGGCCGACGGAGGCCGAGTGGCTCGTGATGGACGAGACCTTCCACCGGCACTACACGGCCCACAGGACGTCCTGCGGGCTCACCGAGGGCGCGGCGGAACTGCTCGCGCAGTGGTCGCTCGCTGGCCGCTCCCAGTCGCTGTGCAGCCTTTTCGCGCACGAGGAGCTGCTGCCGGTGGTCGGCGGGTTCGGCATCGACCGGCACTTCGTACGGATGGACGGGCGGACGGGTCCCTCGGGGGTCAGCAAGTCCGACCAGATGGCCCGGCATGTGGCGTCGCTCACGCAGTCGGGCGGGATCAGCGCGGAGCGCACGGTCGTCATCGGGGACGCGCTGGACGACGCGCTGGCCGCGCGGCACGTGGGTGCGTACGCCGTGCTGTACACGGGTGGTTCGAACAGCAGGGCGAGCCTGTCGGCGGCCGGGGTGCCCGTGGTGGACACCCTGGCGGAAGCCGTCGAGACGGCGTACGCGCTGGTGGGGTGAGGCACCGGGGGCTGGGCACCGCGCCGTCCGGGGCCGGCGCGGTGCCGAGGTGAACGACGCGGGACAGGGGGTGGTGGCATGTTGCTGGCCGGAGTGTCGAAGTCGTGTCCGGGTTTTGTACAGATGCGGCCCGTGACGACCGCCGTCCCGCGAGAGATAGGGTCGGGTCTGTGACCAGCGCGATATGCGGAGCGGGCTCGGCCCCCTGCAAGCGCCCGGAGCGCCATGGCGGCCGGGCGATCGCCGCACTTCCCAAGGCGATCGCGGCACTTCCCGATCCGGACGCGCGGCCCGATGTGGCCCAATTCGTCACGGACATCTCTCATCGCGGCATAACGTCGACCTCGACCGGAAACACCGCGTCGTGGCGTTGTGTCGGTTCGTTCACCTACGTCACGCAATGGCGCGCGACAGGAGCCAGAGGACATGCAGAACAACCTGGACGAAGCCAAGACCGAGCTGCTCGCTCGGGCGGCAAGGGCCGCTGACAGCGGCCCGATGGGGCAGACCGAGGGCCTGGACGGCCGCCGGCCGGACCGCAGCCCCGTCGAGGCCGGCAGCGGCGGCAGGCCGGACCAGGACACGCTTCTGGCATACCTCCAGCGCTACTACCTGCACACCGCCCCCGAGGACCTCGCCGACCGCGATCCGGTCGACATCCTCGGCGCGGCCCTGTCCCACTACCGGCTGGCCGGGAACCGGCCCCAGGGCACGGCCAACGTGCGGGTGCTGACGCCCACCGTGGAGGAGAACGGCTGGACCTCCACGCACTCGGTCGTCGAGGTCGTCACAGACGACATGCCCTTCCTCGTCGACTCGGTCACCAACGAGCTCACCCGCCTCGGTCGCGGCATCCACCTCGTGATCCACCCGCAGATCGCTGTCCGCCGCGATGTCGCGGGCAAGCTGATCGAGGTGCTGCCCGAGGGCACGCTGCCCGACGGGACGGCCGCCGCCGACCGGGCCCACGACGCGCACATCGAGTCCTGGATCCACGTCGAGACGGACCGGGAGACGGACCGGGACGACCTCAACCAGATCACCGCGAACCTGCTCAGGGTGCTGTCGGACGTCCGGGAGGCCGTCGAGGACTGGGAGAAGATGCGGGGCGCCGCGCTGCGGATCGCCGACGAACTGCCCGCCGAGCCCACCGCGGACGACCTGCCCGACGACGAACTGCGGGAGGCGTGCGAGCTGCTGCGCTGGCTCGCAGGGGACCACTTCACCTTCCTCGGCTACCGCGAGTACCGGCTGACGGAGTCCGACGCGCTCGCGGCGGTGCCCGGCACCGGCCTCGGTATCCTGCGCGCGGACCCGAGCCACCACGACGAAGAGGACCACCCGGCGAGCCCGTCGTTCAGCAGGCTCCCCGCCGACGCGCGGGCCAAGGCCCGTGAGCACAAGCTGCTCATCCTGACGAAGGCCAACAGCCGCTCCACCGTGCACCGGCCCTCCTACCTCGACTACGTCGGGGTGAAGAAGTTCGACGACGACGGCAACGTGATCGGCGAGCGGCGCTTCCTCGGCCTCTTCTCCTCCGCCGCGTACACGGAGTCCGTGCGCCGCGTACCGGTGGTGCGCCGCAAGGTCGCCGAGGTCCTGGAGGGCGCCGGCTTCTCGCCGAACAGCCACGACGGCCGCGACCTCATGCAGATCATGGAGACGTATCCGCGCGACGAGCTGTTCCAGACGCCCGCCGACGAACTGCGCTCCATCACCACCAGCGTGCTCTACCTGCAGGAGCGCCGCCGGCTCCGGCTCTACCTGCGCAAGGACGAGTACGGGCGTTACTACTCGGCGCTCGTCTACCTGCCGCGTGACCGCTACACCACGGGTGTCCGGCTGCGGCTGATCGACATCCTCAAGGACGAACTCGGCGGCACCAGCGTCGACTTCACGGCGTGGAACACCGAATCGGTGCTCTCCCGGCTGCACTTCGTCGTCCGAGTCGAACCCGGTACCGAGCTCCCCGAGCTGACGGACGGCGATGTCGACCGGATCGAGACGAGGCTCGTGGAGGCCGCCCGGTCCTGGGCCGACGCCTTCGCCGAGGCGCTGAACGCCGAATGCGGCGAGGAGCGTGCCGCCGAACTGCTGCGCCGCTGGGGCAGCTCCTTCCCCGAGGGGTACAAGGCGGACCACTCGCCGCGCGCAGCCGTGGCGGACCTCGTGCACCTGGAGGCGCTGGAGGAGGGCGACAAGGAATTCGCCCTCTCCCTGTACGAGCCGGTCGGCGCGGGGCCGGACGAGCGTCGCTTCAAGATCTACCGGACCGGCGACCAGGTCTCGCTGACCGCGGTCCTGCCGGTCCTCCAGCGACTCGGTGTCGAGGTCGTCGACGAGCGGCCGTACGAGCTGCGGTGCGTCGACCGCACACGCGCGTGGATCTACGACTTCGGCCTCAGGATGCCCCCGCCCGCGAGCGGCGCGTACCCCGTGGACGACATGCGGACGCGCTTCCAGGAGGCGTTCGCCGCGGTGTGGACGGGCGCCGCGGAGAACGACGGGTTCAACTCGCTGGTGCTCGGCGCGGGGCTCACCTGGCGCCAGGCGATGGTGCTGCGCGCGTACGCGAAGTACCTGCGCCAGTCGGGGGCCACGTTCAGCCAGGACTACATGGAGGACACGTTCCGCCACAACGTCCACACGGCACGGCTGCTGGTCTCCCTCTTCGAGGCGCGCATGAAGCCTGAGCGGCAGAGCGCGGGCACCGAGCTGATCGACGCCCTGATGGAGGAGCTGGACGCGGCGCTCGACCAGGTCGCGAGCCTCGACGAGGACCGCATCCTGCGGTCCTTCCTCGGTGTCGTCAAGGCCACGCTGCGGACGAACTTCTACCAGCGCAGGACGGACGGCAGCCGGCACGACTACGTGTCGATGAAGTTCGACCCGAAGGCGATTCCCGACCTCCCGGCCCCCCGTCCGGCCTTCGAGATCTGGGTGTACTCGCCGCGCGTCGAAGGCGTGCACCTGCGGTTCGGCAAGGTCGCGCGCGGCGGCCTGCGCTGGTCCGACCGGCGAGAGGACTTCCGTACGGAGATCCTCGGCCTGGTCAAGGCGCAGATGGTGAAGAACACGGTCATCGTGCCCGTCGGCGCGAAGGGCGGCTTCGTCGCCAAGCAGCTGCCCGACCCGGCGGCCGACCGGGACGCGTGGCTGGCCGAGGGCATCGCCTCGTACAAGATCTTCATCTCGGCGCTGCTCGACATCACCGACAACCTGGTCGGCGGCGAGGTCGTGCCGCCGAAGAACGTCGTCCGGCACGACGGTGACGACACGTACCTGGTGGTCGCGGCGGACAAGGGCACGGCGAGCTTCTCCGACATCGCCAACGAGGTCGCGATCTCGTACGACTTCTGGCTGGGCGACGCGTTCGCCTCCGGCGGCAGCGCCGGCTACGACCACAAGGGCATGGGCATCACGGCCCGCGGTGCGTGGGAGTCCGTCAAGCGGCACTTCCGCGAACTCGGCCACGACGTGCAGAGCGAGGAGTTCACGGTCGTCGGCGTCGGCGACATGTCCGGTGACGTGTTCGGCAACGGCATGCTGCTGTCGGAGCACATCCGGCTCGTGGCCGCCTTCGACCACCGGCACATCTTCATCGACCCGACGCCGGACGCCGCGGCCTCCTTCGCGGAGCGCCGCCGCCTGTTCGACCTGCCGCGGTCCTCGTGGGCCGACTACGACAAGGATCTGCTGTCCACGGGCGGCGGCATCCACCCCCGTACGGCGAAGTCGATCCCGGTCAACGCGCGGGTGCGCGAGGCGCTCGGCATCGAGGGCACCGTCACGAAGCTGACGCCCGCCGATCTGATGCAGGCGATCCTCAAGGCGCCCGTCGACCTGCTGTGGAACGGCGGCATCGGCACGTACGTCAAGGCGACCACGGAATCCAACGCGGACGTCGGCGACAAGGCCAATGACGCCATCCGCGTCAACGGCGAGGACGTGCGGGCGAAGGTCATCGGGGAGGGCGGGAACCTCGGCCTGACCCAGCTCGGCCGGATCGAGTTCGACCGGCGCGGGGCCGGCGGCGAGGGCGGCAAGATCAACACCGACGCCATCGACAACAGTGCCGGTGTGGACACCTCCGACCACGAGGTGAACATCAAGATCCTCCTCAACGGCCTCGTCACCGAGGGGGACATGACCGTCAAGCAGCGCAACAAGCTGCTCGCGGAGATGACCGACGAGGTCGGGGCGCTCGTCCTGCGCAACAACTACGCGCAGAACACCACGCTCGCCGCGGCCGTCGCGCAGTCGTCCGGCATGCTGCACGCGCACATGCGGTTCATGCGCCGCCTGGAGCGCGAGGGCCACCTCGACCGCGACATCGAGTTCCTGCCGCGCGACCGGCAGATCCGCGAACTGCTCAACGCGGGCAAGGGGCTCACCCAGCCCGAGCTGGCCGTGCTGCTGGCGTACACGAAGATCACCGTGGCGGACGAGCTGATCGCGACGAGTCTGCCGGACGACGCGTACCTGCTGAAGATGTTGCACGCGTACTTCCCCTCGCAGCTGCGGGACAACTTCGCGGACCGGGTCAACAGCCACCCGCTGCACCGGGAGATCATCACCACGGTCCTGGTCAACGACGCCGTCAACACCGGCGGTTCGACCTTCCTGCACCGGCTCCGGGAGGAGACCGGCGCGTCGATCGAGGAGATCATCAGGGCCCACACGGCGGCCCGTGAGATCTTCGGCCTCGGCGCGGTCTGGGACGCGGTGGAAGACCTCGACAACACCGTCGCCGCGGACGTCCAGACCCGGATCAGGCTCCACTCGCGGCGCCTGGTCGAGCGCGGCACGCGCTGGCTGCTCGGCAACCGGCCGCAGCCGCTGGAGATCGCCGACACCATCGCCTTCTTCACGGACGGCACCGAACGCGTGTGGTCCCAGCTGCCGTCGCTGCTGCTCGGCACGGAGCGCGAGTGGTTCGACTCGATCATGGAGCAGATGAGCGGCGCCGGTGT
Source organism: Streptomyces sp. NBC_01497 (assembly GCF_036250695.1). Lineage (NCBI taxonomy): Bacteria > Bacillati > Actinomycetota > Actinomycetes > Kitasatosporales > Streptomycetaceae > Streptomyces > Streptomyces sp. NBC_01497. The sequence goes on from NZ_CP109427.1 coordinate 5,243,480, forward strand.
GCCGAAGGAGTTCGCGACGCGCGTCGCGGGCTTCTCGTCGGTGTTCTCGGCGCTCGACATCGTGGCGATCGCCGAGCGCAGCGGCAAGGACGTGCTCACCGTCGCGGAGGTCTACTACGACCTCGGCGACCGGCTGCGGATCACGGAGCTGATGGACCGCATCCTGGAGCTGCCGCGCACCGACCGCTGGAAGTCGATGGCGCGGGTGTCGATCCGCGAGGACCTGTACGCGGCGCACGCCTCGCTCACGTCGGACGTGCTGGCGTTCGGCGGGGACGGCGCCACGCCGCAGGAGCGCTTCTCGGCGTGGGAGGAGAAGAACGCGGCGATCCTGGTGCGTTCGCGCAACACGCTGGAGGAGATCCAGGGCTCGGACTCGTTCGACCTGGCGAACCTGTCGGTGGCCATGCGGACGATGCGCACGCTGCTGCGTACGCACAGCTGAGGGCGGCCCGCGAGACGGGCACGCGAGCCCGGCGGGGGCGTTCGGTCCAGGGGACCGGGCGCCCCCGCCGCCTTTTCCGGGAGCCGGGGCGGGGTGCCGCGCCTGGCGGGGGGCTTCCGGAGTCGGCCGCCGGTGCCGCTGCCGGTGCCGGTGCGGCCGGGGCCGGTGACGCACGGCCTGGCCGGGTGCGGCCGACGGCTTCCTGCGACGGCCCCGGCTGGCCGGCGCGAACGACCTCGGGCCGGTCCCCGCCCGCGGCGGTTGCGCGTGGCCCCGGGCGTCACCCGCCGCCACCCGCCACCCGCCACCCGCCGCCACCCGCCGCACGCCGGGCCCCGGGTGGCCCAGTGGCTCTGCCGGCTGGCCGGCTGGGGCTTGCCGGGAGACGTGCGGACCGGGCGCTCAGTGACGCCCTGCGGGGCCGGGGGGACCGGGTGCTGCTCCGTGACGCCGTCCGAGGCCGAGCGGAGCGGTGCCTCCGCGTCGGGGGGCGGTGCGCGGCGGCAGCCCCCCGACGCACCACGGCCGTACCGGGCCCGGGCCCGGGCCCGGAACGCGGCTCGCCCCGGAGACCTTGTGCTGGTCTCCGGGGCGAGTGGCGGGGTGGCGGGGTGACGAGCGGCCGGGTGGACGGGCCGGTGCGCCTCTGGTCCCGCGGCCGTGCTGCCGGACCCCTGCCGCCGGACCCCTGCCGCCGTACCGCTTTGCCGTTGCGCTGGGCGTTCCGCCGGCTCGCGTGCCCGCGCTACTTCTTCTTGGCCTTCGGCTTCGTCGCGGTGAACTCCTCGTACGCGGCGACCACCTCGTCCGACGGTCCGTCCATGCGCAGTGTGCCCGCCTCCAGCCACAGCGCGCGGTCGCAGGTCTCCACGATCGCCTTGTTGCTGTGGCTCACCAGGAAGACCGTGCCGGCCTGCTGGCGCAGTTCCCCGATGCGTTCCTTGCTGCGCGCCTGGAACTTCGCGTCACCGGTCGACAGCGCCTCGTCGATGAGGAGCACGTCGTGCTTCTTGGCCGCCGCGATCGAGAAGCGGAGCCGCGCGCCCATGCCGGAGGAGTACGTCCGCATCGGCAGGGAGATGAAGTCGCCCTTCTCGTTGATGCCGGAGAACTCCACGATGCCGTCGTAGTTCTCCTTCACCTCGCGCCGCGACATGCCCATCGCGAGCCCGCCGAGGACGACGTTGCGCTCGCCGGTCAGGTCGGCCATCAGGGCCGCGTTGACGCCGAGCAGCGACGGCTGGCCGGCGGTGAAGATACGGCCGGCGGACGGCACCTGGAGGCCGGCGATGGCCCGCAGCAGCGTCGACTTGCCGGAGCCGTTCGACCCGATGAGCCCGATGGCCTCGCCGCGGTAGGAGGCGAAGCTGACGCCCCGCACCGCGCGGACCTCGCGCACGCCGACGGCGGGCCGGCGCGAGATGATGCGGCTCAGCGCCGAGGTGGCGCTGCCCTTGCCGCCCTTCGTGCCGTGCACCTTGTAGGTGATGTGCACGTCGTCGGCGACGACCGTCGGAATGAGTTCCTCAGCCACGTCCGTAGCTCTCCTCTGCACGCCAGAAGTAGATGAAGCCGCCGGCGAAGAACAGCAGTCCCCAGCCCGCACAGAGCGCCCAGACGTGCGGCGGGAGCTGGTTGGCGTGGAAGCTGTCGATCAGCGCGAAGCGCATGATGTCGATGTAGACGGCGCCGGGCTGGCAGCGCAGCGCCATCACGACCCAGTCCGGGATGCCCTTGTGGCCGCTCGTGAGCTTCTCGACGCTCCACATCACGCCCGACGTGTACATCCACACGCGGACGATGAACGGCATCAGCTGCGCGATGTCGGGCGTCTTCGCGCCGAGGCGCGCCATGATCAGCGACACGCCCGCGCAGAACAGCGACTGGCACAGCAGCGCGGGGATCGCGAGAGCCCAGTGGAAGCGCGGGTACTGGCCGAAGGCGACCAGGATCACGACGAGCGCGCACATCGAGAAGAACAGCTGCTGGAGCTGCTGGAGCACCAGCGACAGGGGCAGTGAGGCGCGCGGGAAGTGCAGCGCCCGCACGAGGCCCTGGTTGCTGGAGATGGCGCGGGTGCCGACCGTGACCGAGCTGGAGGTGTACGTCCAGATGAAGACGCCGGTCACCAGGAACGGGATGTAGTCGGGCACACCCCGCTTGGTGCCGAGCAGCACACCGAAGATGAAGAAGTAGACGACCGCGTTCAGCAGCGGGGTCATGATCTGCCAGATCTGCCCCAGCTTCGCCTGGCTGTACTGCGAGGTCAGCTTGGCGGTCGCGAACGTCGTGATGAAGTGCCGCCGTGACCACAGCTCCCGTACGTACTGGCGCAGGGTGGGGCGCGCCCCGCTCACCGACAGTCCGTACCGTGCGGCGAGAGCGGAGAGGTCAGTGTCCCGCTCGGGGGCCGGCGGAGTGGAATGAGTCGGTGCGATCGTCTGGCTCACAGGAGTCGCTTTCGACGTGATTCGAAGTGAGGGGGGAAAGTACCACCGACGACGGAACGGTTCCGTATCGTCGCTCGACGAGCGTACGGTCTGGTGACGTCGCAACGCAACCGTATCGTCGTGACGCTATGCTCAAGAGATGACCAAGGGATCGGGTACCGCACGCCGAGTCCCCGCGGGGGCCGCCGTACTCCGGGAGGATGTGACCGACGCCATCCGCGCCGCCGTCTTCGACGAGCTGGCCGCGGTCGGGTTCGCCCGGATGTCGATAGAGGGCATCGCGCGCCGGGCGGGGGTCGGCAAGACCGCGGTCTACCGGCGCTGGAAGTCCAAGCTGGCGCTCGTCCTCGACCTGGTCTCCGTCTTCGCCGCGCAGGGCCTGCCCGCCCCGGCGACCGGCTCGCTGTACGGGGACATCCGCGCGCTGCTCCAGGTCGCCTCGGCGGCGCTGCGCCACCCGGTGGCCTCCCAGGTCATCCCGGACCTGCTCGTCGAGTCCGCGCGCAACCCGGAGATCGCCGACACCATCAGGGCGACCCTGCTCGACGGGCAGCAGGGCATCGCCGCCGTCATCATCCGGGAGGCCGTGGCGCGGGGCGAACTGGCGGAGGGCACCAACCCGGACACCGCCCTGGACCTGATCGTCGGGCCGCTGTACTGGCGTCTCGCCGTCGTGCGCGGCCCGCTGCCCAAGGGCTATCTGAACGAACTGGCCGCTTCCGCGGTCGCCGCGCTCAAGCGGGGCTGAGCGGGCACGGCGGCGCGGCGCGGCGCGGCAGCACGGCGGGGCAGCCCGGCAGCACGGCGCGGCAAAGCGGCAGCACGAAGGCGCGGCGTTGCCATGGTCTCCCGGCGAAGCTCCTGTACGGGGTTCCGGCGGCCCCCCGTACGGCCTCTCGCCGCGCGCACCACGCTCGCCCGGTCGCCCGCCCGCCGGCGTCCCCGCGTGCCCCGTCCCCGTACCTCACACGCCGAGGCACGGGGGACGGGGACGGGGGACGGGGCGGACGGGGCCGGTACGGACGCCGTCACGGGTACGGGAACCCCGTACCCGCGAGTGGTCTTCCCGCCCTCGCGGGGTCACTTGACGGCGCCGGCCATCACGCCCGAGACGAACTGACGCTGGAACGCGAAGAACACCGCCAGCGGGATGACCATCGACAAGAACGCGCCCGGCGCGAGGACGTCGACGTTGTTGCCGAACTGCCGTACCTGCTGCTGCAGAGCGACGGTGATCGGCGGGTTCTTGGAGTCCGCGAAGACCAGGGCCACCAGCATGTCGTTCCACACCCACAGGAACTGGAAGATGCCGAGCGAGGCGATCGCGGGCCCGCCGAGCGGCATCACCACACGCGTGAACAGCCGTATCTCGCCCGCCCCGTCGAGGCGGGCGGCCTCCAGCAGTTCGCGCGGGATCTCGGCGAAGAAGTTGCGCAGTAGGAAGATCGCGAACGGCAGACCGAACGCGACGTGGAACAGGATCACCCCGAGCGTCGTCTCGAAGATGCCGATCGCGCCGAACAGTTTCGACACCGGGATCAGGGCGACCTGCACCGGCACCACCAGCAGGGCGACCACGCCGACGAACCACCAGTCCCGGCCGGGGAAGTCCATCCAGGCGAACGCGTAGCCCGCGAAGGACCCGATCACCACGACGAGCAGGGTCGCCGGGACGGTGATCAGGACGGTGGCGAGCAGGGAGTTGGTGATGACGTGGTTGTCGAGCAGGTTGGCGTAGTTCTCGAAGGTCAGCTGGGACGGCTTGGTGAAGACCTGCCACCAGCCGCTCGCCGCGATGTCGTCCGCGCCGCGCAGCGACGACAGCAGCAGCCCGATCGTCGGCATCAGCCAGAACAGGCCGACCAGGATCAGGACGGCCCGCACGACCCCGCCGCCGAGGCGGCCCGCGATCCTGGCGGGCAGGGAGCGCCCCGTCCCGCCCCGGCCCGCGGAGCGTTCCGTGCCCTCCAGGCCTTCGGCACCTCGGGGGCCCGTGTCCTGGCCGGTGCCCGCGGCGGGGCGGAGTGTCCCGCCGATCACCGGTTCTTCCATGGTCATCGGCGGTTCTCCCTGCGCATGCGGCGGATGTTGACGAGCATCACCGGGATCACCAGCAGGAGCAGCAGGATCGCGATCGCGCTGCCCACGCCCAGGTCCGCGTCCGTGCCGAACGACGACCGGTAGAGCTGGAGTGCCAGCACGTTGGCGTCGTCCTGCGACGAACCGGGCGCGATGATGTACACGAGGTCGAAGATCTTCAGCACGTTGATCATCAGGGTGATGAGGACGACCCCGAGGACCGGTGTCAGCAGCGGCACCGTGACCCGCCGGAACACCTGCCACTCGTTGGCGCCGTCGACGCGCGCCGCCTCCAGCAACTCCCGGGGCATCCCCGCGAGTCCGGCGGCGATCAGGACCATCGCGAAGCCGGCCCACATCCACAGGTAGCTGCCGATGATGGCCGGGGTCACCAGGCGCGGGCCCAGCCATTCCACCCCGTTGTACGGCTCCCTGAAGTTCGCGGCGGGCAGCGACAGTACGGCGCCGTCCGCCGCCGGGGGCAGGGTGAACGTGCCGTCCGCCGCGGCTGTGGCGGACGCGACGACCTTGCCGCCCTTGACCGCCTGGACGGTGAGGCCCCTCAGGCCGCGTTCCTTCGGGTCGATCACGTTGGGCTTCCCGCCGCCGCCGAGGGTGAAGTCCAGCCAGGCGGTGCCGGTGATCTTCCCGGCCTGGGGGGCGGCGGCCCGCGCGGGCTTCGCCTGTGACGGCATCGCGGCGGGTGGCACCCCGACCAGCGGCAGCTGTACGGGTGTCCCGGCGTGCACGGGCTGCTTGGTGACGAACGAGCCTCCTGGGCCCGCCTTCAGCGGATGGGCGGGCAAGGGGTGCGCGCCCGGGTAGCCGGCGGACCGGGCGAACGTGTCGTGCACGCCGACCCAGACCGCGTTGGCCACACCGCGGGCCGGATCCTGCTCGTACACCAGCCGGAAGATGATCCCGGCGGCGAGCATCGAGATCGCCATCGGCATGAAGACGACCAGCTTGAACGCCGTTCCCCAGCGGACGCGTTCGGTGAGGACGGCGAAGATCAGGCCGAGCGCGGTGGCGACGACGGGCGCCACGACCACCCAGATGACGTTGTTCTCGACGGCCTTGAGGATCGAGCTGTCGGTGAAGATCGTGACGTAGTTGTCCAGACCGGCGAACCGGTGTCCGGACTTGTCGAAGAACGACCGGTAGAGCGAGTACCCGATGGGGTAGACCACGAGCGCGCCGAGCAGCACGAGTGCGGGCAGCAGGAAGCCCACCGCCACCGCTTTACGTGTGCCTGTCACGCTCTTGCGCGTTGTCCCGACGGGGGGTGCCGGTGTTCCGGCGCCCCCCGTGACCGCGGAGGTCATCCCGTCAGCTCGTGAACGCCTTGGCCGCGTCGGCCTCCAGCTTGTGCTGGGTGCCCGCGACGTCCTTCGGGTTCGACAGGAAGTCCTGGAGGTCCTTCCACTCGCCCTTGCCCGGTGTGCCGCCGAACGACTGCGGCATCGAGTCCGACATGTCGAACCGGAAGTCGTCGCCCGACGCGATGAGCGCCTTCGCGATGGACCGCTGCACGGCGTCCGGATAGGCCGCCATGTCCAGCGACTTGTCCGGCGAGACGAAACCGCCCTGCGCCGCCCAGATCTTCGCCGCGTCCGGGGACGCGAGGTACGTCAGCAGCGCCTGCGCTCCCGGGGTGTCCTTCAGCGCGACAGCCGCGTCGCCACCGGTCACCACCGGTGAGTCCGCGCCGACCGCGGGGAAGGGGAAGATCTTCGCGTCCGTGCCGATCTTCGCCTTGGTCTGCTGGATGTTGACCCCCGCGAAGTCGGCGGCGCCGACCATGGCCGCCTTCGGGGTGTCGCCGCCCGTGAAGGTCTGCGTGACGGAGGCCGGGAACTCGGTCTGGAGCGCGCCCGCGGGGCCGCCCGCGAGCGTGTCCGGCCGGCCGAACAGGGCGGCGAGCGTGGTCAGGGCCTTCGTGACGGACGGGTCCGTCCACTTGATCTTGTGCTGGCCGAGCTGGTCGTACTTCTGGGGGCCCGCCTGGGAGAGGTAGACGTTCTCGAACCAGTCGGTGAGCGTCCAGCCGTCCGCCCCGCCGACCGACAGGGGGGTGACGCCGGACGCGGAGAGCGTGTCCGCCGTCTTCAGGAACTCCGTCCACGTCTTCGGCACCGTGGCGCCCGCGTTCTGGAACGCCTTCGCGTTGTACCAGACGAGGGACTTGTTGGCGGCCTTGAAGTAGACCGCGTACGGCGTGCCGTCCACCGTGCCGAGGTCCTGCCAGCCCTTGCTGTAGTTCTTGGCCAGCTGCGCCTTGGCCGCCGCGCCCAGCGGCTTGACCCACTTCTGCGCCACGGCCTGGTCGATCGCGCCGACCTGGGGGAGCATCGCGACGTCCGGCGGGCTGCCGCCGGCGATCTTCGTACCGAGGAAGTTGACGATCGGGTCCTGCGCGGGCACGAACGTCACCGTGGCGCCCGTCCGCTTCTCGAACGCGTCCAGGACCTTGGTGAAGTTGGCCTGTTCCGGGCCCGTCCACACGGCGGCCACCTCGATCTTCTGACCGGTCAGCTTCGGCAGGGCGACTCCGCCCGCGCTCCCGGCCGCCGACGGGCTCGCGCCACTGCCCGCACCGTCGCCCTTACCGGGCTTCGCGTCCGAGCCGCCGCACCCGGCCAGCGCCGTCGCGCCCAGGACGACGAACACCGCCGCCGCCCGGACGTTCCGTGATCTATTCGCCAGAGCCCTACGTGCCGTACGAGTTGTGCGCATCGCAGCTTCCCCGTCTCTCCCGCGCGCGTTCGGATCCACGCTGGACAGGCGTACGCAGCCGGACGTGGCGGCGTCGTCCCGTCCCGTGCGGACCAGTCCTACGCCGGGTGTTCATGACAGGCAAGAGCGCCGGGGAGCCGTACGCGGTGATCGTGATGGGCTCGTGACGCGCCCGCAAGGGCGTCGCACGAGCCCCGCGACGTCAGGGGTGCGCGGGCGTCAGCGGGGCCACCGGGGCCGCGGCCACCGAGCGGGCCGCCCGGTCCATGGCGCTGGCCAGCAACGCCAGGTCCGTGGGGCCGTTGCCCAGCTCGCGCACCGGACGGCGGGCCGGCGGATCGCCCATCCGCTCCCACTCCAGTGCCGCCACCGTGGGCCGTTGGGTGGCCGTCCTGGGGATACGGCCCGTCACCCGGCCCGCCTGGAACGGCGTCCCGTACCCGTCGGCGCCGGCGAGGTGCCCCCGGCCCGGAGCCGGGTCCTCCGGCGCGGGTGCCACCGGCGGCGCGTTGAGCACCGCCCGCAGCCGCACCGTACGGGCCAACTCCGTGCCCGCGGTGCGCTCCGGGGCGGCGGACGCGGCCACCAGATGCACGCCGAGCCGCTCGCCGTCCCGCGCGATCGCCTCCAGGGCCCGTACGACCGAACCGGCGGCAGGCCGGCCAGGACTCCCGAGAGCGGGCGCCACCAGCGCGTCGAAGTCGTCCACCAGGACGGCGAGGCGCGGCAGCGGGCTCGACACGGGGACCGGCTCCTGCCGGCCCGCCGACGGACCGGGTCTGAGCCGGATCGTGCGCGTCGCCGACGCCGGAACGTCACCGGGCCGCCCGCCCGGCTGCCCCGCCGGGCCGTCAGCCGCCGCGTCCGTGGCCCTGTACCGCTCGTGCCACTGGGCGAACGTCAGCGGCCCCAGCAGTTCCGCCCGCCGTTTCAGCTCCGCGCCCAGCGCCTGCGCGAACTCGCGCATCCTGACCGGGTCCGAGGCGATCAGATGCTCTGTCACATGCGGCAGTTCGCCCAGCGCGGCGAGGCCCTCCCCGCGCATCCCGCCCGCCCCGTCGACCAGCAGCAGGCCGAGCCGGTCGGGGCGTGCGCCCGCCGCCAGCGAGGCCGCCACGGCCCGCAGCATCTCGGTCCTGCCGCTGCCCGGCGGCCCCTCGATGAGCAGATGCGGGCCCTCCCGGCCCAGATCGGCGGCGACCGGGCCGCGCGGGCCCGCGCCCAGCACCGCCACGCACGCCTCTTCCGGGCTGTCGGCGGCCTGCGCCCACCGGGCCAGCAGTGAGGCGGGCGTCGCACGGGCCAGGCCCAGTTCATCCAGCAGCCGCGCGGTGCGCGGCAGCGCCGTCGGCGGGCGCGGGCCCGTGGCCGGGCCCGTGGTCCGCAGTGGCGCGAGCGCCCGGCCGAAGCGTTCGGCCCAGGCGGCGGACACCGCGTCCACCACGGCGACCGTGCCCCGGCCCTCGCCCACCCGCTGCCCCGGTGCCGTACGCAGCAGCCGCAGCGCGCCAGCGACATCACCGCTCAGCAGCGCGACCGCGCCGCACTCGCGAAACGGCAGCGAGGCCAGACAGGCCATGTCGTACGTCGCCGTGACGGACGAGACCGCCGACGCGGCCGGCGTCTCCGCGAGGCACAGCACGTGCACCCCGGCCGCGGGACCGGCCTCCGCGAGGCGCGCCGTGCTCTCGCGCAGGGCCGCCGAGCCGGGGTCGCCGTCCACGATCAGCAGGGTGCGCGGGCCGGTGTGCCGCCGCGCGACCTCGTCGAGCACCGACGGCTCGGCCGATGCCCAGCCCGCGCCGAGAGGACCCTCGTCCAGCCGGCGGGTCAGCTCGGCTGTCCGCGCTGCCGCCTGGTCCCGGTCGAACGCGAGCAGCAGCCGGCAGTCCTGGCCGTGCCCGGGGCGCGTGTGGGGCAGCCAGCCGAGCCAGCCCCAGTCCCTGCGGCGCTCCTCGACGGAGAGCGCGCGGTCCGTCGTGACGAGAACGATCTCCAGTTCGGACGGGGCGTGCAGGGCGGCCAGCTGGGCGACCACCGAGCGGGCTAGCCCTGTCAGGCGGGCGCGGGGACCGGCGAGGCCGAGCGAACCGACCTCCTTCAGTCCGGCCGTCACCGGCACGGGCCGCTCCGGCCGGTCCGCCGTGCCGAGCCGCACCACCAGCGCCTCCGGGTGGTCAGGACCGCGCTCCCACAGCCGCCGGCCGGGCCCGAGCGCGGTGAGCAGGAGCTCGGCGGCGTCCGGCCAGACGCCGTCCGAGGTCGGCCGCTCCCCGGCGGGCTCGCCCGCGCGCTGCACCGGCACGCCGATGTGTGTTTCGCCACGTGTGCCGCCGAGCCGCCGTGCCCAGGCGCCGAGACCGCGCCGCCGCCCCGGGTGCGCCTGCGCCTCGTCGTCCTCGACGCCGGGGGCCCAGTCGTGCGCGACGGCGTCCTCGCCGCCCTGCGGGCCGTACCCGGCGGGGTCCTCGCCGCCGCGCGGACCCGGTACGTACGGCACGCCAGGCTGTGGCCCCGCCGGGCCGCGTGCCGCAGGGGAGCCCGGCCCCGCCAGGCCCGCACGCGGGTCGCCCGCGCCCTCGGCGCCCCGTGCGCGCGGGACACCACCGCGCCCGTCGGAGCCGGCGCCGTCTGCCTGCGTGCCGCCGCCGAGGTGTCCTGCCCGGCCGCCGGGGCCGCCGGGGGAGTCCGCGTAGCCGGCGGAACCCGCGAAGGGGCCGCCGCCCGCCGGCCCGCGCGCCGCGCCCGCCGTGTCCGCGTCCCGGCCGTCGGAGCGCTGCCGAGCTTCGCCGTCAGCCTCCCGCACGGACGGCGCCGGGGTCAGCCGCAGATGGCCCTCGCCGTCCGGGGCCGTCGCCCGCGCGGGCTCCCGCGTGCCCGGTGCGAGCCTCAGCGTCGACTCGCCCAGCCGCAGCGAGGCGCCACGGGGCAGCGGGACGGGCGCGGGGCCCACCGGCGCGCCCTCCAGCATCGTGCCGTTCGTCGATCCCAGGTCCGCCACCGCGACGGCGCCGTCCGGCGCGACCGTCACCGCGCAGTGCAGCCGTGACACGTCCGGGTCGTCGAGCGGCACGTCCGCGTCGGCGGAGCGGCCGATCACCACCCGGCCGCCGTGCAGCAGGTGCACACCTCCCGCGTCCGGGCCCGCGACGACCCTGAGCTGCGCGGCCGCCTCGTGTACGGGTGCCTCGTCCTCGCCCGGCGCGCCGAGTGAGAGCACCGCCCCGTCGACCAGCGGCGGGGCGCCGAGTGCGGCACGCTGCGCGTCCAGCCGCTCACGCCCCGCGTACATGACGGTGGTGCCGGGTGTGTCGGGGCCGAGCACGGCCGTCGCCAGGCCGGAGGCCACCGCCGCGAGGGCCGTGCCCGCGGGAGCCGTGACCAGTACGTCGCAAGCGCGCCCCGGCGCGAGGACGGTCAGCCGGATCTGCATCGCCGTCAGCGGTCCCTTCTGCGCGGGGAATCCGGCGGGTGTGGCGCCCGTCCGGTGGGTGAGGGCATCCTCGCACCTGCCGCCGACAACACGCCCGTACCCCGGTCTTAAGTGATCTTGATTGGTCGGCTGTGCGTGCATAAATGCCTGCTTGGGATCGCGTCCCGCGCGCACAGGACCGCCGCCGCGGCAACCATCCGTGCGATGCTCGCGTCCTTTCCCGGAACGCGGCTTCGCCGCCGTCACCCGCGAGAGTCACGGGCGGCGACGCTCAGTGATTCTTTCGGCGGCATTAAAGTGGGCCGGAGTCCCCGGGACACGGGACGATGCAGTGATCTCTATCAGCAGGGAGCACATGACGTGCGGCCGGTAGGCAGCAAGTACCTGCTCGAGGAACCGCTCGGACGCGGTGCCACGGGCACCGTGTGGCGGGCTTCGCAGCGGGAGACCGCCGGGGCCGAGGCGGCCGTGCCCGGCCAGCCGGGCGAGACGGTGGCCATCAAGGTGCTCAAGGAGGAGCTCGCCAACGACGCGGACGTCGTGATGCGCTTCCTGAGAGAGCGCTCGGTCCTGCTGAGGCTCACCCACCCCAATATCGTGCGCACGCGCGACCTCGTCGTCGAGGGCGACCTGCTGGCGCTCGTGATGGACCTGGTGGAGGGCCCCGACCTGCACCGGTACCTCCGGGAGAACGGGCCGTTCACGCCGGTCGGCGCGGCGCTGCTCACCGCGCAGATCGCCGACGCGCTCGCCGCGAGCCACGCCCAGGGCGTCGTCCACCGGGACCTCAAGCCGGCCAACGTCCTCCTGAAGAACGACGGCGAGCAGCTGCACCCGATGCTCACCGACTTCGGCATCGCGCGCCTCGCGGACTCGCCGGGACTCACCAGGACCGCCGAGTTCGTCGGGACGCCCGCGTACGTCGCGCCCGAGTCCGCCGAGGGCCGGCCGCAGACGTCCGCCGTCGACATCTACGGTGCGGGCATCCTGCTGTACGAGCTGCTCACCGGGCGTCCGCCGTTCTCCGGCGCGACCTCGCTCGAAGTGCTGCAGAAGCACCTCACCGAGGAGCCCCGCAGGCCCACCACCGTGCCCGAGCCGCTGTGGACGGTCATGGAGCGGTGCCTGCGCAAGGACCCCGACCAACGGCCGAGCGCCGTCAACCTGGCGACCGCGCTGCGCACCGTCGCGCCCGGCATCGGTGTCCACGCGACGCCCGCGCAGGTCGACGCGGCGCTCGGGGTCGCCGCGCTGCTCGCGCCCGATCCGGAGCCCACGTCGGTGCCCGTGACGCCCGGTGCGGCGGACCCGACGCAGGTCCTGCCGACGGGCGCCGCCGCGGCCGATCCGACGCAGGTGCTGCCCTCCGGCGGCGTCGGCGCCGGCGGTGCCGTCCCCGGCGCGGCGGGTCTCCCCGGGTCCTACGACCCGGCCGCGGCGACGAATGTGATGCCCACCACCCCCGGCGGAGAAGGCGGACCGCAAGGCGCGCATCCCTGGCAGAACCAGCTCCAGGCCGCGCGGGACCGCAACGAGCAGACGCAGGTCCAGCCCCTCGACCCGGGGCAGGACCCGCTGCGCCACCGCCCGCACCGGCAGCAGTCGCAGCAGGGCCAGGGCGGACGCCCGCCCTACGGCTCCGCGCCCGCCCAGGCCCCGTACCCGCAGCAGTACCGCCAGCAGCAGCCGCCGCAGCAGCAGTACCGGCCGCAGCCGCCGCCGCAGCAGTACGCCGCGCCTCCCCAGCGGTACGCGCCGCCCCAGCAGCCCGCCCCGCGCCCCGCGCCCGAGGCGCGCCGGCCCAGGCAGCGCAGCGCGAACCCGATGCGGATTCCGGGTCTCGGCTGCCTCAAGGGCTGTCTGGTCGTGCTCGTGGTGCTGTTCGTCGCGGGCTGGCTGGTCTGGGACCTGACGCCTCTGCAGAGCTGGATCGCGGAGGGCAAGAGCTACTGGAGCGCGATCGGCGAGGGCATCTCGAAGGTCACGGGCTGGATCTCGGACCTGGGCGGCGGTGACTCCGCCTCCGGGACCGGCTCGGGCAACTGACGCGTGGAGCCGTTGCGTACGGCTCGGCTCGGGCCCGGGCACCGCACCGTCCGCCGCCCCCGGGACCTCCCGGGGGCGGCGGTGCTTTTCCGGTCGCGCGTAGCCCCGTTCCGGTCGTATCGGGGCGACTCTGTAGCTATGTCGACTTCTGAGGGGTGATTTCGTCCCCGGAAGTGAAGGTTGCCGCCGTCCTGGGCACGGAACACCCCGAAAGCCGCGTACTTTGAGGGTCGACCGAGGGGCAACGCCCGCCGCTGAGGGAGCAGTCTTGGCACGGAATATCGGCAGCCGGTACACCGCAACCCAGATCCTGGGCCGCGGGAGCGCCGGCACGGTGTGGCTCGGCGAAGGACCTGACGGTCCCGTCGCCGTCAAACTGCTGCGCGACGATCTCGCGGCAGACCAGGAGCTGGTCGGACGCTTCGTCCAGGAGCGCACCGCCCTGCTGGGGCTCGACCATCCGCACGTGGTCGCGGTGCGCGACCTCGTCGTCGACGGCAACGACCTGGCGCTCGTCATGCGGCTGGTGCGCGGCACCGACCTGCGGACCCGTCTCGACCGCGAGCGCCGCCTCGCGCCCGAGGCGGCCGTGGCGATCGTCGCGGACATCGCGGAGGGGCTCGCCGCCGCGCACGCGGCCGGCGTCGTCCACCGTGACGTCAAGCCGGAGAACATCCTGCTCGACATCGAGGGTCCCGTCGGCCCCGGCGGCGCCCACCCCGCGCTCATCACCGACTTCGGCGTCGCCAAGCTCATCGACACCCCCAGCCGCACCAAGACCACCCGCATCATCGGTACGCCCGACTACCTGGCGCCGGAGATCGTGGAGGGCCTGCCGCCGCGCGCCGCCGTCGACATCTACGCGCTCGCCACCGTCCTGTACGAGCTGCTGGCCGGCTTCACGCCGTTCGGTGGCGGACACCCGGGCGCGGTGCTGCGCAGACACGTCACCGAGACCGTCGTACCGCTGCCGGGCATCCCCGAGGAGCTGTGGCAGCTCCTCGTCCAGTGCCTCGCCAAGGCCCCCGCGTCCCGGCTGCGTGCCTCCGAGCTCGCCGCGCGGCTGCACGAGGTGCTGCCGCTGCTCGTGGGCATCCCGCCGCTCGACGTGGACGAGCCGGGCACCGAGCCCGTCGAGGAGCCCGCCGAGCGGGGCAGGAGCGCACGGGACGTCTCCGGCGCCGAGGACGACGGCGAACCCCGCCGGCGCGGAGCCGTGCCGCTCGTACCCGGCGCGGCCCCCGACTCCAACCGGGACACCCACACCAGCATGCGTGTGCCCGCCCCGGACGAGCTGGCGGGCGGCGCCCGCGGCACGGCCCGCGCCCCGCGCGCACCCGGCGCCCCGCGCCCCGGCTCCGCCCGGCACCACAAAGCCGCGGCCGTGCGCAAGCGCCGCATCACGCTCGGTGTCGGCGCGGGCGTCCTCGTGATCGCCCTCGGGGTCGGCGGCTGGCTCGCCACCGGGGACAACGGCACTCCCCAGGACGCGAAGCAGAGCGCCCAGCCGGCGCCCTGATCCGTTGGGCCCGCGCCCGGCGGAGCCGCCGGGCGCGGGGGCGCTGCCACACGCCGGGAGGGGCCGGAGCGGCCAGCGGTTACGCTTGGACGCGTGGCAGTCGTGGATGTATCCGAAGAGTTGAAGTCCCTCTCCTCGACCATGGAGTCGATCGAGGCCGTTCTGGACCTCGACAAGAAGAGGGCAGACATCGCTGTCCTTGAGGAGCAGGCCGCGGCGCCGTCCCTGTGGGACGACCCGGACGCGGCGCAGAAGATCACCAGCAAGCTCTCCCATCTGCAGTCCGAGGTCCGCAGGACGGAGGCGCTGCGCGGCCGCATCGACGATCTCGACGTCATGTTCGAGCTCGCGGAGGACGAGGGTGACGCCGAGGCGCGTGCCGAGGCCGAGACGGAGCTCCGGTCCGTGCGCAAGGCGCTGGACGAGATGGAGGTCCGCACGCTGCTCTCCGGCGAGTACGACGAGCGCGAGGCGCTCGTCAACGTCCGCGCCGAGGCGGGTGGCGTCGACGCCGCCGACTTCGCCGAGCAGCTCCAGCGGATGTACCTGCGCTGGGCGGAGCGCCACGGCTACAGCACGGAGATCTACGAGACCTCGTACGCGGAGGAGGCGGGCATCAAGTCCTCCACCTTCGTGGTGAAGGCGCCCTACGCGTACGGCACGCTCTCCGTGGAGCAGGGCACCCACCGCCTGGTGCGCATCTCGCCCTTCGACAACCAGGGCCGCCGCCAGACGTCCTTCGCCGGCGTCGAGGTGCTGCCCGTCGTCGAGAAGAGCGACCACGTCGAGATCGACGAGACGGAGCTGCGCGTCGACGTGTACCGCGCGTCCGGCCCCGGCGGTCAGGGCGTCAACACCACCGACTCCGCGGTCCGGATCACGCACATCCCCACCGGGATCGTCGTCTCCTGCCAGAACGAGCGCTCGCAGATCCAGAACAAGGCCAGCGCGATGAACGTCCTCCAGGCGAAGCTGCTCGAACGGCGCCGCCAGGAGGAGCAGGCCGTGATGGACGCGCTCAAGGGCGACGGCGGCAACTCCTGGGGCAACCAGATGCGTTCCTACGTCCTGCACCCCTACCAGATGGTCAAGGACCTGCGTACGACCTACGAGGTGGGCAACCCGCAGGGCGTCCTCGACGGCGAGATCGACGGCTTCCTTGAGGCCGGAATTCGCTGGCGCAAGCAGCAGGAGAAGTAACCCCGGCGCTTTGTCGACAAGGGAACTGCCGCCGTTGAGGCGGCAGTTCCTTTTCATGTCACAGTTATGTCTGGACGTCCCGGACAACCGTCTCTTTAGCGGTCATCACACGCGCAACGGCCTTGACGCGTATATGGAAAGTCGTAAGGCTGGCGCCTGGCATGCGTATTCGTGGGGCGCGTGTGACCGGAGGACGGACGCAACGCACGTACTCCTCGCGGCCGCTGCCCCCGACGCTGCACCCATGACGACGGACTCACTGGGGGTACCAGACAGATGACCAAGAAGACGCGTGTCCGCGTGGCGCGCATCGCCGCCGGCGCGGTGATCGTGGCCGGGGCGTCGCTCACGGCCGCGGGGGCCGCGCAGGCGGCCGGTCTTGTCACCGACTCGACCAAGACCACTCTGGCGCCGAACGCCGACCCCGACGGTGGCGACACCACCGGCGGGCTCCTCGGCGGGCTCCTCGGCGGTTCGGACGACAACGGTGGTACGACCGACAACGGCGGCACCACGGACAACGGCGGTACGACCGACAACGGCGGTACCACCGACACGGGTGGTACGACCGACAACGGTGGCACCACGGACAACGGCGGTACCACCGACAACGGTGGCACCACGGACAACGGTGGCACCACGGACAACGGTGGCACCACGGACAACGGTGGCACCACGGACAACGGTGGTACGACCGACAACGGTGGTACGACCGACAACGGTGGTACGACCGGCACGGGTGGTACGACCGACAACGGTGGCACCACGGACAACGGCGGTACCACGGACAACGGCGGTACGACCGACACCGGTGGCACCTCCACCAACGGTGGCGGCAGCGACAACGGCGGCGGCTCCTCCACGACCGGTGGTGGCTCCTCGACCACCGGTGGTGGCTCCTCCACGTCCGGCGGCGGCTCCTCTGCCTCCGGTGGCGGCAGCAGCACCGGCGGCTCCGGCAGCACGGGCGGCTCCAGCGCGACCGGCGGCTCCGGCTCCACCGGTGACGTCAGCACCTGCACCGTCGACGTCGACAGTGTGAACTGCGCCGACAACACCAACCCGGACAGCGTCGGCAACCAGCCCGCCGAGCAGAGCGCCGGTACCTCGCAGCTCGCGGAGACCGGGTCCGGGGACACCACGTTCCTGCTCCTGGGCGCCGCGACCATGATCGCCGGTGGCGTCGGGTTCCGTTTCCTGCCGCGTCTGGCGAGCCGGAACACCGTCGCCTGACCTCTGCGGTCAGCACGGCAGGACCGCACGCGCACAACACGAAGGGCCCGGGCGCACCAGCGCTCGGGCCCTTCGCGTAACGCGTAGGGGCGTGCCGCACGGTGCGGCGGCCCGGTCAGGCCGGCTGGTTCACGGCGATCAGGGTCACCGCGGCCACCAGCAGCACCACGACCGTCAGGATCGCCGCCAGGCTCAGCCCGGCGAAGGGACCGCTCTGCTGCAGGCGTGCGCGGTTCGCCCGGCACACGGGGCACCTGCCCTCGCTGACGGGTCCCGCGCAGTTGGCGCACACCAGTCTGTCGTAGGTCATGCGCTCTCCTCCTCACCGCGCGGCGGAGCCGCTCGTGATGTACCTCTCCGCGCAACGCTCGGGGAAACGCATCCGTTCCCCGCTTACCACTCTGCCAGTTTCCGGCGACGTCGGCGCGCCCGATGGGAGTCTCGTGCCATTCCCCCTGATTCGTGAAGATGCGGGATGCCGCTCCATCCCCGACAATTCGCCCAAGAGGGAACGCCGACTGCGCGCGCGCAGCCGGTTCGCGTAAGGTCACGCTCACCTACTCCCGGCCGACCGTGGTGCATCGTGATCCGATTCGACAACGTCTCCAAGACCTACCCGAAACAGAACCGCCCCGCCCTGCGTGACGTCTCCCTGGAAATCGAGAAGGGGGAGTTCGTCTTCCTGGTCGGTTCGTCCGGCTCCGGCAAGTCGACCTTCCTGCGCCTCGTCCTGCGGGAGGAGCGGGCCAGCAACGGCATGGTTCACGTCCTGGGCAAGGACCTCGCGCGCCTGTCCAACTGGAAGGTGCCGCAGATGCGCCGCCAGCTGGGCACTGTGTTCCAGGACTTCCGCCTGCTGCCCAACAAGACCGTCGCGGAGAACGTGGCGTTCGCGCAGGAGGTCATCGGCCGCTCCCGTGGCGAGACCCGCAAGTCCGTGCCCCAGGTGCTGGACCTCGTCGGGCTCGGGGGCAAGGAGGACCGCATGCCGGGCGAGTTGTCCGGTGGTGAGCAGCAGCGTGTCGCCATCGCGCGCGCGTTCGTCAACCGGCCGATGCTGCTGATCGCGGACGAGCCGACCGGCAACCTCGACCCGCAGACGTCCGTCGGCATCATGAAGCTGCTCGACCGGATCAACCGCACAGGCACGACCGTGGTGATGGCGACCCACGACCAGAACATCGTCGACCAGATGCGCAAGCGTGTGATCGAACTGGAGAAGGGCCGGCTGGTCCGCGACCAGGTCCGCGGCGTCTACGGCTACCAGCACTGACCCACCGCGCACCGACATGGCGCGGCGCGTCTCTCCCGCGCCGCGCGAAGCACCGAGGCATCACAGCTGAAAGGACGCCATGCGCGCCCAGTTCGTCCTGTCGGAGATCGGCGTAGGTCTCCGCCGCAACCTCACGATGACCTTCGCCGTCGTCGTCTCCGTGGCCCTGTCGCTCGCCCTCTTCGGGGGAGCGCTGCTCATGCGCGAGCAGGTCGGCACGATGAAGGACTACTGGTACGACAAGGTCAACGTCTCGATCTTCCTGTGCAACAAGGCGGACGCGACGAACGACCCCGCGTGCACCAAGGGTGCCGTCACGGATCAGGAGAAGGCCTCGATCAAGGCCGACCTGAGCAAGATGGGCATCATCCAGCACGTCTACCACGAGGACGCCGACCAGGCGTACAAGCACTACCAGGAGCAGTACGGCAAGACGGCGTTCGCGTCCTCCATCACGCCGGACCAGATGGAGGAGTCGTACCGGGTCAAGCTCAAGGACCCGCAGAAGTACCAGGTGATCGCGACGGCCTTCTCCGGCCGGGACGGCGTGCAGTCCGTGCAGGACCAGCGCTCCATCCTGGAGAACCTCTTCTCCCTGATGAACGGCATGAACGTCGCCGCGCTCTGTGTGATGGCGCTGATGCTGGTCATCGCGCTGATGCTGATCGTCAACACCGTCAGGGTCTCGGCGTTCAGCAGACGGCGGGAGACGGGCATCATGCGGCTCGTCGGGGCGTCGAGTTTCTACATCCAGCTGCCGTTCATCATGGAGGCCGCGTTCGCCGGGCTGATCGGCGGCGTGGTGGCCTGCGGCATGCTGATGCTCGGGCGCTACTTCCTGATCGACGGCGGGCTCGACCTCCAACAGAAGATGCAGCTGGTGAAGTTCATCGGCTGGGACGCGGTGTTGTCCAAGCTGCCGCTCGTCCTCGCGATCGGCCTGCTGATGCCGGCGGTCGCCGCGTTCGTGGCGTTGCGCAAGTACCTGAGGGTGTGACAAGCACCCCCTGTGGTTCTTGAGCCAAGGCCCGGTCGCGTGCCGGGCGTTGTCCTACACTGATGGGCCATGTCGGGTTCCGCCGTACCGCGCCCTCGGCCCCGCGTCCTCGGCCGCGGGGCGGCCCTGACGTTGGCCTTCGCGGCCGTGCTCGCGACGGCCGCCGCGACCGACTCGCTGCCGCGCGCGGGTGACACGCACCGGCACGGCAGCCCCCAGCCCGCGGCGGGGGCACCGGCCTCCGCGCGGGTCGCGACGACGCCCGACGCCCGCGTGGTGGCCGACGCGGCGGCGCGGGCCGTCGCCCGCGGCCAGTCCGGCACGGACGCCGCGCAGCAGGTCGTCAGCCGCAGCGGTGACCGCTGGAGCGCGGTCTACGACCGGTACGAGTACGAGGAGTTCGAGCAGTCCCTCGACGGCACCTACACCGGTGTGGGGGTCGGGGCGCGCCGCACGGCGGACGGTCTCGTCCAGATCACCCGGGTCCAGCCCGGCGCACCGGCCGGGCGGGCGGGCGTACGGCCGGGAGACATCCTGCGTTCGGTGGACGGGGTGAGCGTCGCCGGCCTTCCCGTCACCCAGGTCATGGGGCTGCTGCGCGGCGATCCGTCGGGCGCGGGACCGGCCGCGCGCCCCGGCACCGCGGTCGTGCTCGGCCTGGAACGAGGCGGCCACCGCACCTCCCGGGTCGTTCGCAGGGCCCGCCTCGCGGTGGCGTCCGTGTCCGTCACCGCACTCGCGGGCGGCGCCCGGCGCATCGCCGTCGACGCGTTCACCAAGGGCACCGGCGCACGGGTGCTGCGAGCGGTGCGCGACGCGCCGCCCGGCGCCGGGATCATGCTGGACCTGCGGGGCAACGGCGGCGGCCTGGTCGCGGAGGCGGTCACGACGGCCTCCGCGTTCCTGGACGGCGGCCTCGTCGGCACGTACGACATAAAAGGGCGGCAGCACGCGTTGTACGCGGCGCGCGGCGGGAACACGCGGCGCCCGGTGGTGGTGCTCGTGGACGGCGGCACGATGAGCGCGGCCGAGCTGCTCACGGGAGCACTGCAGGACCGGGGCAGGGCCGTCGTGGTGGGGTCGAGGACCTTCGGCAAGGGCTCGGTCCAGATGCCGACGAAACTCCCGGACGGCTCGGTCGCCGAGCTGACCGTGGGCCACTACAGGACGCCCGCCGGGCACGCCGTGGACGGCCGGGGCATCACCCCGGACCTGGCGGCGGGGGACGACGCGCAAGCCCGCGCGAAGACCGTGCTGACCGGGTTGGGCGACGGGGCCTGACGCGGGCAGGACCCGCCGCCCGGCCCGGCGGCGGCGGTGGCGCAGGCCCTGCGCGGGACGTAAAAGAGTTTGCGGCGGAGTGCGAAAATGGCGGGACTATGGCTAAGGAAAACGGGCGCAAGATGATTGCGCAGAACAAGAAGGCACGGCACGACTACCTGATTCTCGACACGTACGAGTCGGGACTCGTGCTGACGGGAACCGAAGTGAAGTCGCTGCGTATGGGGCGGGCGTCGCTGGTCGACGGCTTCGTGCAGATCGACGGCAACGAGGCGTGGCTGCACAACATCCACGTGCCGGAGTACACCCAGGGCACGTGGACGAACCACGCGGCGCGCCGCAAGCGCAAGCTGCTGATGCACCGGGCCGAGATCGACAAGCTGGAGTCCAAGGCGCAGGAGTCGGGCCACACGATCATCCCGCTCGCCCTGTACTTCAAGGACGGCCGGGCGAAGGTCGAGATCGCGCTGGCCAAGGGCAAGCGCGAGTACGACAAGCGGCAGACGCTCCGGGAGAAGCAGGACCGCAGGGAGACGGACCGCGCCGTCTCGGCCGTGCGCCGCCGCCAGCAGGGCTGAGCGGGCGCGTCCGCCGTACCGGGGAATACGCTGGCATGGCGCGCCGTTGATCCCGTACGATGGGCCACGCACCCCACAGCGGGTGCGCATCTTGAAAAATCAACATGGGGATGATCGGTTTCGACAGCGGATGTCGAAGCAGGGGAAGCGAGCCGAGGAAGCGACAATGATCTCGTAAACCATATGTCGCAAACAATAATCGCCAATTCAAAGCGCGATTCCTCCGCCTTCGCACTTGCTGCCTAATTAGCAGCTAGCGAAGACTCTGCGGAGTGTCAGCCCGGGGGTGTTCCCGACCCGGATCCTGGCATCAATTAGGGGACTAAACCTGTACACCCGGTCGCGGGGTATACAGGGAAATCAAACAGTGACTGAGCCCGTCGGAGACTTGTCCATGTGATCTCCGGGGCCGAGAAAATCGCAGTGGACTGCGCTCGGAGAAGCCCTGATTCCGCACCGTTGGACGCGGGTTCGATTCCCGCCATCTCCACAGAAACAAACAAAGGCGTCATGGCCCGCGATATGCGGACCGTGGCGCCTTTGTCGTGCGCCCGGCCTTTGTCCGGCACGGCCATGCCCGTGCCGCCCGGTGGCCCTCCTGCCGGCGCGCGTGCCCCGGCTCGCTGTCCCCCGCTCTCAGCGACCCCGTCGCGAGGGCTGAGAACGTATGGGGCGAACCGGTCGAAGGGGGCGCGCGAGCGGTGTCCGTGGGAGCGCGCCCGCCGCATGGGCCGTCCGATCGGTGCCGCCTATCCATGAATTTTCCAGCGATGTCGGACACCGTCCGGACACCCCGCGTTCATCGCTGGTCGCTCTGAGCGGCCACCCGGCACCCGTAAAACACCACGCCAGGACGGTAGTTGGGAAGAAAGCGGAGTGGTCTGAACCACTCCGGGACGGCCCGGCGACGGCGCGAAAGCCTCTACAGGGGCGCGAGGGAATCTTGCAAGCGGAAGTACGCGCCACAGTGGCGTGCGCTACATTCGTGGCCCGGGTGCAAAGGGGTAGGGGGCGCTCGGCCGGGTGGGGGCCTGGCCGACGGCATTCCGGTGGTCGGTTTGCGCACCCTGAAACATTTAGTGGGGGATGTGCGCAGCAGTGGAAAACTGGCGAGAAGACGCCCGGTCGGGGCGTACCCATGAGCCTATCGATATCACGGTCGAACTGGATGGTCTCGGCCGACAGCTTTCGGAATTGCCCGGCGGTACGACGTCATTCGAAAAGGACGGCGCCGAGGTCGCGGCGGGGGCGGGGAATTCCGGCGGAGGTCCCGTATTCGTCGACGCGAGCGGGCGCAGGAGCAAGAAACTCCGGCGTATCGGCTGGGGTGTCGCGATGCTCTGTGCGGCGTACGCCGTCACGCTGATCGCGGCGCTCGTCGGGGGCGGCTCCACGGCGCCCCTGCTGAACATACCGGGCGTACCGGGCCTCGCCGACAAGGGAAAACCGGCGCGGACCGTGAAGACGGACCCGTCCGCGAGCGCCTCGACGGTCCACCGGCCGGGAGATCCCGGTCCCGTTCCCTCGGTGACGGACGCCGACGGCAACGTCGTTCCGAACCCCGCTTCCGCCGACAAGGCCGCCGACCAGACGCCCGGTGGCACCAGCCCTGCGTCCTCGGGAGCCCCGGGCGCACCGTCCGGCGGCGGCAAGGCCACCACGTCCGGCGGCACCAAGACGGGCGGCACCACGTCCACCGGTTCCACCGCCCCGCACTCCGGCGGCACCACGACGGGCGGCGCCGGGAGCGCTACGACCGGCGCCACCACGGGTGAACCCGTGGGCGGCGCCGCCTCCGGCACGTCCGGCGCCACGGGCACGGCTGGCGCGGGCGACGCGGCAGGCGGCACGGGCACGACGTCCGGCACCGGCGGCGACGCCGCGGGCGGCAGCGGAGCGAGCGCCGGCACATCCGGCGACACCACCACCGGCACGACCGGCGACACCACCACCGGCGCCACCACGGACGGCAGTGGCACGACCGGCGACCAGAGCGCGCCCGGCACGGCGACGCGGGCGGGGGACCTGCCCGTCTCGGACGTGCCGACGGCTGACGCGCCCGGCGGGGCGGCGCCCTCGGAAGGCGCGATCTGACCATGACACGGACCGACGACCGCGCCCCCGGGCGCGGCGCCAGGCGATTCCGCGTGCCCATGCGCTACCTGCTGCCCGTCGTGCTGCTCGCCGTGATGAGCGGCATGCTGATCGTGCGCGGTTACGTGTACAGCTCGTTCGTGCCCGACCACCGGGTCAGGCCCCCGGCCTCCACCAGCCGGGTGCCGGAGCACATCCTCGACGGGGGACCGGTCATCGACGCGCGCGACGCGTCGAAGCCCGCCAAGTCCCTGAACATCCCGGACCGGACCATCGTGCTGACCTTCGACGACGGCCCCGACCCGGTGTGGACGCCGAAGATCCTCGACATCCTGGACCGGTACGGCGCGAAGGCCACCTTCTTCGTCACGGGCACCAACACGGCCCGCCACCCCGCGATCGTCAAGCGCATGGTGGCCGACGGCAACGAGGTGGGCGTGCACACCTTCGACCACCCCGACCTGTCCTATCTCGGCACGTCCACCATCAAGCGGGAGATCTCACGGACGCAGCTGGCGATCGAGGGCGCGGCGGGCGTCCGTACGGCCCTGTTCCGGCCGCCGTACTCGTCGTTCGCCGACGCGCTCGACAACAAGTCCTGGCCAGTCACCCAGTACGTGGGCAGCCTCGGCTACATCGGGGTGTTCGACAGCCTCGACAGTGAGGACTGGCAGCGGCCGGGCGTCGGCCGGATCGGCAAGAACTCCACACCGAAGAACCCGCACGGCGCCGTGGTGCTGATGCACGACTTCGGCGGTGACCGCACGGAGACCGTCCAGGCGCTCGCCCACTACATCCAGAAGATGCACGACAAGGGCTACCGCTTCGAGACGGTCACCGAGGCGCTTCACGCGCCCAGCGCGCACACACCGGTGCGCGGCACCGACCTGCTCAAGGGCAAGGCGTTCGTCGCGGCGGTCACCCTCTCCGACAACGTGACCGAGGGACTCATCGGCTGCATCGCCTTCGTCGGCGTCCTCGTCATCGGCCGGTTCGCGCTGATGCTGATCCTCGCCTTCGTGCACGCGCGCCGCTCCCGCCGCCGCAAGAAGGGCAAGGGGCTGCTGCCGCCGGTGACGGAGCCGGTGACGGTGCTCGTGCCCGCCTACAACGAGAGCAAGTGCATCGCCGCCACGGTCCGTTCGCTTTCGCGCAGCGACCATCCGATCGAGGTCCTCGTGATCGACGACGGGTCCACGGACGGCACGGCCGACATCGTCGAGGCGATGTGGCTGCCCAACGTACGGGTGATCCGGCAGCAGAACGCGGGCAAGCCGGCGGCCCTCAACAACGGCATCCGGCACGCCCGTTACGAGATCATCGTGATGATGGACGGTGACACCGTCTTCGAGGAGTCCACCGTCCGCGAGCTGGTGCAGCCGTTCGCGGACCCCGGCGTCGGCGCGGTCTCCGGCAACGCCAAGGTGGGCAACCGCGATTCGCTCATCGGCGCCTGGCAGCACATCGAGTACGTGATGGGCTTCAACCTCGACCGCCGCATGTACGACCTGCTGCGCTGCATGCCCACCATCCCGGGCGCGTGCGGCGCGTTCCGCCGGGAGGTGCTGCGCGAGGTCGGCGGCATGAGCGAGGACACCCTCGCCGAGGACACCGACATCACCATGGCCATCCACCGCCGGGGATGGCAGGTCGTGTACGCGGAGGACGCGCGCGCCTGGACCGAGGCACCGGAGAGCGTGCAGCAGCTGTGGTCGCAGCGTTACCGCTGGTGCTACGGGACGATGCAGGCGATGTGGAAGCACCGCAGGGCGGTGATCGAACGCGGTCCTTCCGGCCGGTTCGGCCGCGTGGGGCTGCCGTTCGTGGCCGCGTTCATGGTGGTGGCGCCGCTGCTCGCACCGCTCATCGACCTGTTCCTCATCTACGGGCTGGTCTTCGGGCCCACCGGGAAGACCATCGCGAGCTGGGCCGCCCTGCTCTGCATCCAACTCGTGTGCGCCGTCTACGCGTTCCGGCTGGACAAGGAACCCATGTGGCACCTGGTCTCGCTGCCGCTGCAGCAGATCCTCTACCGGGTGCTGATGTACGTCGTCCTCGTCCAGTCCTGGGTCACCGCCCTCACCGGCGGCCGGCTGCGCTGGCAGAAGCTACGCCGTTCCGGCGTGGTGGAGTCGGCGCCCGTCGGCCCAGGTCAGCGAGGCCGCAGCGACGAGCGGAGGCCGGTCGCATGAGCACACACCACTCCTTTGCCCAGGGCGCACCGGGCGCGGGAACCCCCGGCCCGCCGGGATCCGCACGCCACCGCGCGGGCGGCCCCGCCGAGGGCGCGTCCCTGCTCGACGACCGGGGCGCGCGCGAGCAGCGGGCCGCCGGGACCACGGCCGCGCCCGGGGCGGGAAGCGGCGGGCGGGACCGGTACCTCGACACGCTGCGCGCCGTCGCGCTGGTGCGCGTGGTGGTCTTCCACATCTTCGGCTGGACCTGGCTCACCATCGTCTTCCCGTCCATGGGCGTGATGTTCGCGCTCGCCGGTTCGCTGATGGCGCGCTCGCTCGGACAGCGCGGCGGTGTCCGGGTGATCCGGGGCCGGGTGCGGCGGCTGCTGCCTCCCATGTGGGTCTTCGGCGCGCTCGTCGTGGGGATGCTGGTGTACACGGGCTGGCACCCCTCGCGCGACGGCGGCGGGATCACCGGCATCGTGTCCGTGTTCAACTGGATCCTTCCGCTCGGGGCGCCCCCGTACCCCGACCCGGCGGCTCATCCGTGGGGCTGGCTGGACTCGTCGTGGGCCGACCAGGCGGCCGGGCCGCTCTGGTACATCCGGGCCTACCTGTGGTTCGTACTGGCGTCGCCGCTGCTGCTGAAGCTGTTCCGCAAGGTGCCGTGGGCGGCGCTCGCGCTGCCGCTGGTCCTGTGCGCGGCGTTCGGCACAGGCCTCGTCACGATCCCCGGCGAGAGCGGGGAGGCCGTGACGGACTTCGCGACGTACGGCGCCTGCTGGGTGCTCGGATTCGCCTACCACGACGGCATGTTCACGAAGGTGCCGCGCTACGTCACCGTCTCGCTGGCCTCGTTCGCCATGGCGGGCGGCCTGTGGTGGGCGGCGGGGCACCTCACCTCGGAGGGGTGGAACCTCGACGAGATCCCGCTCGGGCAGGCGCTGTGGTCGCTCGGGTTCGTCGCGGTGCTGCTGCAGTACTCGCCGTCGTGGCAGCGGCTGCCGGGCCGGCTCGCCCGGTTCGACGGGGTGATCACCCTGGCCAACAACCGGGCCGTGACGATCTACCTGTGGCACAACCTGCTGATCATGGCCACGGACCCGATCATCGACCAGCTGTGGAACATCCCGGGAATCGGCCGGTTCGGCGGTCTGCTGAACGCGTCCTACTCGGTGCTGTCCCTGGTGCTGATCTGGCCGCTGACCGCGATCGTCATCGTCCTGCTCGGGTGGTTCGAGGACCTGGCGGCGCGACGGCGGCCACGGCTGTGGCCCGACGGCCGCGCGGAACGCCGGCGGCGGGCCGCGCCTGCGGCGGGGGCCGGCACCGCGCGCGACGCCCCGGCCCCGGCACCCGTGCCGGAGCGGCCGGAAGGACCGGCCGGGGGACCGGTCGCCGGAAAGCCCCCAGTGGGGCCCGCGCCGCTCCCCGGACCGGCTCCCGCCGACGGGCGTCCCGGCGCCGGCCCGGACTGGTTCGGCGCGGCACCGGGCCCGGGAGGCCCCCGGACCGCTCCCGCGCCCCGCCCGGCGCCGGGTCCCGGCCACCGGCCCCCGCCCCGCTGACCTCCCGCTCGCCGCGGTGACCGGCCCGGTCGGCACAATGGTCGGCGGGGGCCGGTACGGGCACGAGGAACACAGAGGTACGACATGGCGGAGCAGGGCGCGCCCCTGACAGGGTTCACCGTGGGGGTCACCGCGGCCCGGCGGGCCGAGGACCAGGCCGCGCTGATCCGGCGGCGCGGCGGCGAGGTGGTTCTCGCGCCCGCCATGCGTACGGTCCCGCTCGCCGACGACACGCAGCTGCGCGCCGCCACCCGGGAGCTGATCGCGCTCCCCCCGGACACCGTCGTCGTCACCACGGCCGTCGGCTTCCGCGGCTGGCTGGAGGCCGCGGCGGGCTGGGGCGAGGGCGACGCCCTGGTGGAGCGGCTGCGCGGTGCCCGGCTGTACGCGCGCGGCCCCAAGGTCACGGGCGCCGTGCGGGCCGCGGGCCTGCGGGAGGAGTGGGCACCGGAGTCCGAGTCCATGGCCGGGGTGCTGGAGCGGCTGGCCGGTGAGGGCGTCGCGGGGCGGCGCATCGCCGTCCAGCTGCACGGCGAGCCGCTGCGCGCCTTCCGGGAGGCGCTGGCCGCCGGGGGAGCCGACGTCGTCGCCGTACCCGTGTACCGGTGGCTGCCGCCGCTCGACCCCGCCCCGCTCGACGCCCTCGTCGAACAGGTCGCGGGCCGGGGCGTGGACGCCGTGACCTTCACCAGCGCGCCGGCCGCGGCGTCGCTGCTGGCCAGGGCGGAGGAACGCGGCACCCTGCGCGAGGTGCTGGAGGCGTTCGGCAACGACGTGCTCGCCGCGTGTGTCGGCTCGGTCACCGCCGCGCCGCTGCGCGAGCGGGGCGTACCGACGCGGGAGCCGGAGCGATTCCGACTCGGCCCGCTCGTCCAGCTGCTCTGCGACGAACTGCCGGCCCGCGCGGCAGGCTGCTGAGCGCTCCCGCCCGCACAGCGGCGGTGTCCGGGATCACGAAAGTTTTTTCCGTCCGGTTGAGCGCGGACCTCTCCGCTCCCGTAGTGAAGGACGTAAGCAGCCACATCAGGTCTCGACCAGGAGGATTCGGGTGCGCGAGGAAGCCGTCGTGGCCGATGACCGTCCCAGGCGGGGCCGGCGCCGCAGCGAGGCTGAGCGCGGCGACCCCCCCGCACCGGACGAGGAGCTGATGCGTGCCCTCTACCGGGAGCACGCCGGTCCTCTGCTGGCCTACGTCCTGCGCCTGGTCGCGGGCGACCGGCAGCGCGCCGAGGACGTCGTGCAGGAGACGCTCATCCGGGCCTGGAAGAACGCCGGTCAGCTCGATCGGGCGGCCGGCTCCGTGCGGCCCTGGCTGGTGACGGTCGCACGCCGTATCGTCATCGACGGCCACCGGAGCAGGCAGGCCCGGCCGCAGGAGGTCGACCCGTCGCCGCTCGAGGTAATGCCCGCGGAGGACGAGATCGACAAGGCGCTTTGGCTGATGACGCTCTCGGACGCGCTCGAAGACCTGACACCCGCACACCGCGAAGTACTCATCGAGACGTACTTCAAGGGGCGGACGGTCAACGAGGCGGCCGAGACGCTCGGCATTCCCAGTGGAACGGTGCGCTCAAGGGTGTTCTACGCGCTCCGCTCCATGAAACTCGCGCTGGAGGAGAGGGGGGTCTCGGCATGACGACGCACGACGCATTCGGCGCGGACGAAGAGGACGCGGTGCACGACGCGGTCGGTGCCTACGTCCTCGGTGTCCTGGACGACGCCGACGCCACCGCCTTCGAGACGCATCTGGCGGGCTGCGAGGTGTGTGCGGCCCGGCTGGAGGAGTTCTCCGGGATGGAGCCCATGCTGGCCCTGCTGGCGGACGGCCCCGGCGGCTTTCCGGCAGCCGGTGGGTCCGCGGCGGGGACGCCCGGGCAGGGTTCCCCGGCGAGCGGCTCCCTGCCGCCTCCCGCACCGCGCGCCGGGCCGGCGGCCGCTCAGCCCTCCGTGCCCGGCCAGGGACGCTCCGGCGACGCCGAAGGGCCCCCGCCCCCGGCCGCAGAGCCCGCGGTCTCGGTCCGGCCGGGCCCGCACCTGCTCGACCGCCTGGTGGACGAGGTGGCGGCGCGGCGGGCCAAGCGCGGGCGCCGTGGTCTCTACCTCGCCGCGGCCGCCGCCGTGGTGATCGTCGGCGGACCCGTGGTGGCCGTGGTCGCCACGTCCGGCGACCGGGCGCCCGCCACCAGCCAGGCCGCTCCGGCGAACACCGAGAGCTCGTACTTCAACTCCCTGACGACGAAGTACAGCGCCACCGACCCCACCACCAAGGTCAGCGCGACCATCGCGCTGAAGACCAAGGCGTGGGGGACCGACGCGGTGATGGAACTGAAGAACGTCAAGGGCCCGCTGAAGTGCCGCCTGGTGGCCGTCTCCGCCTCCGGCGACCGGGAGGTCGTCACCTCCTGGTCGGTCCCCGCATGGGGGTACGGGGTCCCCGGCAGCCCGCACGCCGTCGCCCGGCAGCCGCTGTACGTGCACGGCGGTGCGGCCGTTCAGCCCAAGGACATCGACCATTTCGACGTGACGACCTTCGATGGCAAGCGGCTCGTAACGGTTCCGGCCTGACACCGGGTGCCCCCTTCGCGTACGGTTGACGGCTCCCGTTGCACGTCATGAAGGGGGCCCGGGTGGCCGCGCAGGATGCCGCTGTCGATTCCGCCGGAGCCGCGGCGGAATCAGGTACCGAGCCGGGGACAGACGCCCCCGGCCCGGCGGACGATTCCGCACGCGCCGGCGAGGTCGAGATCGAGCAGGACCATCTCGACCGCGTCTACCGCCGTCTGGAGGAGAAGATCCACGAGGCGGAATTCCTGATGGCCGACGCGGCGAAGCGCGGCCAGGTGGGCACGCCCGGCGCGCTCGCCGAGCGGGACGCCCAGGTCTTCCGGGCGGGGGTGCACCTGTCCCGGCTGAACAACGAGTTCGAGGACTTCCTCTTCGGCCGTATCGACCTCCTCGCGGGCAAGGACGGCAAGAAGGGCGCCGACGGCGCGTACACGTCGATCGAGCCCGCCGAGGACGCCGTACGGGCCGACGCCCGCGCCGACATCGCCGAGGTGCTGCACATCGGCAGGATCGGCGTCCTCGACGCCGACTACTCGCCGCTCGTCATCGACTGGCGGGCACCCGCGGCGGCGCCGTTCTACCGCTCCACGCCCGTCGACCCGGGGCGGGTCGTGCGCCGCCGGGTGATCCGCTCCAAGGGCCGCCGCGTCCTCGGCGTCGAGGACGACCTGATGCGTCCCGAACTGACCGCCACACTGGACGGCGCGCCGCTGCCCGTCATCGGTGACGGCGCCCTGATGGCCGCGCTCGGCCAGGCGCGCGGACACACGATGCGGGACATCGTCTCGTCCATCCAGGCCGAGCAGGACCTCGTGATCCGGGCGCCCGCCGCGTCGGTCACCGAGGTCTCCGGCGGCCCGGGCACCGGCAAGACCGCCGTCGCGCTGCACCGCGCCGCCTATCTGCTCTACCAGGACAGGCGGCGGTACTCGGGCGGCATCCTGGTCGTCTCGCCGACGCCGCTGCTCGTCGCGTACACCGAGGGCGTGCTGCCGTCGCTGGGCGAGGAGGGGCAGGTCGCCGTGCGTGCGCTCGGCTCGCTGGTCGAGGGCGCCGAGGCGAGCGCGTACGACGACCCGGCCGTGGCCAGGGTCAAGGGCTCGGCCCGCATGCAGCGGGTGCTGCGCAAGGCGGCGCGCGGCGCGCTGGAGCGCGACGCGGGCGCCCGCGGGGCCGACCGCGGACAGGCGACGCTGGACGACGCGGCGGACGACGGCGCCGGCGCGGCCCGGGTGCGCACCGACCGGCTGCGCGTCGTCGCGTTCGGCCGCCGCCTGGAACTGGACGCCACCGAGCTGTACCGCATCCGGCAGGCCGCGCTCGGCGGCACCGCGCCCGTCAACCTGCTGCGTCCGCGCGCCCGCAAGCTGCTGCTCGACGCCCTGTGGGCGCGGTCGGGCAGCAACGCGCGCGCCGACGAGTACGCCTCGCGCGGCGACGCCGAACTCGCCGCGGAACTGCGGAGCGGCTTCGACGAGGACATCACGACCGAGGACGTGTTCACCGAGTTCCTCGACGCGTGGTGGCCGGAGCTGACCCCGCGCCGGGTACTGGCCGCGATGGCCGACGAGCGGCGCCTCGCCCGCTGGGCCCGCCGCATCCTCACCCCCGGCGAGACACGCAGGCTCGCCCGTTCGCTGCGCCGCGTCGGCGCGGACGGCACCGGCGCGCTGTCCGTCCACGACGTGGCCATCCTCGACGAACTGGAGTCCCTCCTCGGCTCACCGCCGCGCCCCCGCAGAACCCGCAGGGAACTGGACCCGCTGGACGCGCTCAGTGGCCTGGAGGAGCTGATGCCGCAGCGCGAGGAGACCCAGCGCGAGCGCGCGGAGCGGCTCGCGGCGGAGCGCACCGAGTACGCCCATGTGATCGTCGACGAGGCGCAGGACCTCACGCCGATGCAGTGGCGCATGATCGGGCGCCGGGGCAGGACCGCGACCTGGACGGTCGTGGGCGACCCGGCGCAGTCGTCGTGGCCCGAGCAGGAGGAGGCCGCGGCGGCCCGCGACGAGGCGCTGGGCAGCAGGCAGCGCCGCCGCTTCACCCTGACCGTGAACTACCGCAACCCGGCGGAGATCGCCGCACTCGCCGCGAAGGTCCTGGCCCTCGCGATGCCGGGCGCCGAGTCCCCGAGGGCCGTGCGCTCGACCGGGGTTCAGCCCCGGTTCCACGTCGCCGCCGACGACTCGGACACGGCGCTCGCCGAGGCCGTACGGGAGGAGACACGGCGGCTCCTGCGGACGGTCGACGGCACGGTGGGTGTCGTGGCGTCCATGGACCGGCGTGCACAGGTCACCCGGTGGGTCGAGGGGCTGGGCGGCCGGGTGGTCGCGCTCGGCAGTCTGGAGGCCAAGGGCCTGGAGTACGACGCGACGGTGCTGGTGTCCCCCGCGGAGATCGCCGACGGGCAGGCCGCGTCGGTGGGCCTGCGGACCCTGTACGTGGCGCTGACACGTGCGACGCAGCAGCTGACGGTCGTGTCGACGTCGAAGGACTCACCGGACGCGGACGGGGTGCCGGACCTGCTGCGCGACTGACGTCCTGGGAGCCTCGCCGCGCCGGGTGCCCGGTGCGAGGGGGCTCCTGGCCTCGCCGCGCCGGGGCCCGTGTGCCCGGCGGGACTGCCCGCCGGGCTCGCCGGCGCATCTTCACGGCGGGACCGGTCCGGGGACGCGGGGGGTGCGTGGCGGGCGATCGGCCGGGGTGTGCGTGCGGGGGTGCCTGGCGGGCGATCGGCCGAGGAGGGCGGGCCCGGGGTACGCAACGGGTTTTTCGCCGTCCGACCGCACCGCTGTGGCCTGGGACGACCCGGAAAGTCCAACGAGCGTGGCGTCAGGGAAGACTGAGCGGGGGTCGTTTGTTAGCCTGTATACGGCACCGGCTCGATCCAAGCCCCCGGGCCCAACCTTAGTCGCTTCGAGCGACCACTTGCCGCGAGGCGAGCATGGCGGGTCGGTGCCACTTACGCGTCAGCAGGCCTTCACCAGGAGTTGGTGGGGGCCTGCTTTTCTTATAAGTGCCGCTGTTACGCTCCGCATGATGGAAGTGCCTTTCCGAATGAACCGGGGTTTTAGCCGTTACCGAGTGGTAGGTGCGACCATCTGAAGGTTCCGCCACGGTGCACCCGATCGGTGGAACGGCACAGTCGCTCAGTGAAAGCAGAGGAACTCGGCAATGGCAACGGCGCCAAGCGTCTCGTACTCGATGACCGTCCGTCTCGAAGTGCCCGCAAGCGGCACGGCGGTCTCCCAGCTCACGACGGCCGTGGAGGCGTCCGGCGGCTCCGTGACCGGCCTCGACGTCACCGCGTCCGGCCACGAGAAGCTGCGGATCGACGTCACGATCGCCGCCAGCTCCACGGCGCACGCGGACCAGATCGTCGGCAAGCTGCGCGGCATCGAGGGCGTCGCCATCGGCAAGGTCTCGGACCGTACGTTCCTGATGCACCTCGGCGGCAAGATCGAGATGCAGTCCAAGCACCCCATCCGCAACCGTGACGACCTCTCCATGATCTACACCCCCGGTGTGGCGCGGGTCTCCATGGCGATCGCGCAGAACCCCGACGACGCGCGCCGCCTCACCATCAAGCGCAACACCGTCGCGGTCGTCACCGACGGCTCCGCCGTCCTCGGCCTCGGCAACATCGGCCCGAAGGCGGCCCTCCCCGTGATGGAGGGCAAGGCCGCCCTCTTCAAGCGGTTCGCCGGCATCGACGCCTGGCCCCTGTGCCTGGACACCCAGGACACCGACACCATCGTCGAGGTCGTCAAGGCCATCGCGCCGGGCTTCGCGGGTATCAACCTTGAGGACATCTCGGCTCCCCGCTGCTTCGAGATCGAGGCGCGGCTGCGCGAGGCCCTCGACATCCCCGTCTTCCACGACGACCAGCACGGCACCGCCATCGTCGTGGTCGCCGCGCTGACCAACGCGCTGCGCGTCGTCAACAAGAAGTTCGGCGACGTCCGGGTCGTCATGTCGGGCGCCGGCGCCGCCGGCACGGCCATCCTGAAGCTGCTGATGGCCGCGGGCGTCAAGCACGCGGTCGTCGCCGACATCCACGGAGTGGTGCACGCGGGCCGCGAGGACCTCGTCGACGCCGCGCCCGAGTCCCCGCTGCGCTGGATCGCCGACAACACCAACCCCGAGGGCGTCACCGGGACGCTCAAGCAGGCCGTGGCGGGCTCCGACGTCTTCATCGGCGTCTCGGCCCCCAACGTGATCGACGGGACCGACGTGGCCGCCATGGCGGACGACGCGATCGTCTTCGCGCTCGCGAACCCGGACCCCGAGATCGACCCTGCGATCGCCCGCGAGACGGCCGCCGTGGTCGCGACGGGCCGCTCGGACTTCCCGAACCAGATCAACAACGTGCTGGTCTTCCCGGGTGTTTTCCGCGGTCTGCTCGACGCTCAGTCGCGCACCGTCAACACGGAGATGATGCTCGCCGCGGCCGCCGCGCTCGCCGACGTCGTCACCGAGGGTGAGCTGAACGCGAACTACATCGTCCCGTCGGTCTTCAACGACAAGGTCGCGGGGGCCGTCGCCGGCGCCGTGCGCGACGCCGCCAAAGCGGCGGGCGTGACGGTGGACACCCCGGCGATCAGCGCCACGGACTGAGCCGGGAGCACCGGCAAGCGCCCCCGCGCCGCCTCCGCGCCCCGGGTCACGGGGCGCTGTGAAGCATGGCGCGGGGCCGCCGTCCGGGCCGGGCGCCCGGCCCGCGCCCCGTACGGGCGGCCCCGCCCGGCGCGTCGCGCGGGGGGCGGGCCGGAGCGCCCGTCTAGGGTGGCGGACCATGACCCCCGCTGTCCCACGGCGGCTTTCCGTGTGACGACGGGGGTATCGGATTGGCTTTCCCGCCGCTGGTGGGGGCAGGATGCAGTCTCAGGGACTTCGTCCTGGGGAGACCTGATCCCGAGGACAACGTTTCGGGGACACCCCCACGGGGCGCGAGGGTTCTCGAAAAGAAGGCCCGGGGTCCGGCGAGTGTCCGAGGGCCCTGGGAGCATCGGCTTCGATCTCACGCCTCACAGGCAAGAAGAACACGGGAGTAAGAACATGAACCGCAGTGAGCTGGTGGCCGCCCTGGCCGACCGCGCCGAGGTGACCCGCAAGGACGCCGACGCCGTTCTGGCCGCCTTCGCCGAGACCGTCGGCGAGATCGTCGCCAAGGGCGACGAGAAGGTCACCATCCCCGGCTTTCTGACCTTCGAGCGCACCCACCGTGCCGCTCGGACGGCCCGCAACCCGCAGACCGGCGACCCGATCCAGATCCCCGCCGGTTACAGCGTGAAGGTGTCCGCGGGCTCCAAGCTCAAGGAAGCCGCGAAGGGCAAGTAGTCCTCAGGACCGTCCACCGCCCGGCCGTGTGCCGGGCAGGGCGGCGCACCGGTGACGGTGCGTGACAACACATCGGGGCGGCCTCCGGACACCGGAAGGCCGCCCTTGTTGTTGCCCGGCCCGGCCGGCGGGCGCTGCGCGCGGGGCCCGCCGTCGCCCCCCAGACGCCGCGCCGCTGCCCGGCCGCCCGTCGTCGCGGGGCTCCGTACTCGGTACGCCGTACGCGGGGAGCCCGTCAGGCCTCCGCAGGGGCGGCGCGGGCCGCTGCGGGGCGCTGAGAGGGACGTCCGGGGCCGCCCGGGCCGGCACAGGGCGGACGAGCTCCCCGGCCCCCGCGCGATCCCCGCCGTACGGCACCCGTACGCCGGGGCCACGGCCCTCGTCCACGTGAAAAGGGCGGGTGCCCGCGTCCCCGCCGGCACCCGCCCCTCCCGTCGGCCGTCAGACGAGCGGACCGCCCGGCAGTTCGACCTTCGCGCCCAGCTCCACGAGCTTGTCCATGAAGTTCTCGTAGCCCCGGTTGATCAGGTCGATCCCGTGCACGCGGGACGTGCCCTGCGCCGCGAGGGCCGCGATCAGGTACGAGAACCCGCCGCGCAGGTCGGGGATGACCAGATCGGCGCCCTGCAGCCGGGTCGGCCCCGACACGACCGCCGAGTGCAGGAAGTTGCGCTGCCCGAACCGGCAGTGCGAGCCGCCCAGGCACTCCCGGTAGAGCTGGATGTGCGCGCCCATCTGGTTGAGCGCCGAGGTGAAGCCGAGGCGCGACTCGTACACCGTCTCGTGCACGATCGACAGGCCGGACGCCTGCGTCAGCGCCACCACCAGCGGCTGCTGCCAGTCCGTCTGGAAGCCCGGGTGCACGTCCGTCTCCAGGGCGATCGACTTCAGCGAGCCGCCCGGGTGCCAGAACCTGATGCCCTTGTCGTCGATCTCGAAGGCCCCGCCGACCTTCCGGTACGTGTTGAGGAAGGTCATCATCGAGCGCTGCTGCGCGCCGCGGACGTAGATGTCGCCCTCGGTGGCCAGCGCGGCGGACGCCCAGGACGCGGCCTCAAGCCGGTCCGGGATCGCGTGGTGGTTGTAGCCGCCGAGGCTGTCCACACCGGTGATCCGGATGGTCCTGTCGGTGTCCATCGCGATGATGGCGCCCATCTTCTGCAGGACGCAGATGAGGTCCTCGATCTCGGGCTCCACCGCCGCGTTCGACAGCTCGGTGACGCCCTCCGCGAGGACCGCCGTCAGCAGGACCTGCTCGGTCGTGCCGACCGACGGGTACGGCAGCCGGATCTTCGTCCCGCGCAGCCGCTGCGGTGCCTCCAGGTACTGGCCGTCCGCGCGCTTGTCGATCGTCGCGCCGAACTGCCGCAGCACGTCGAAGTGGAAGTCGATCGGCCGGCCGCCGATGTCGCAGCCGCCGAGGCCCGGGATGAACGCGTGGCCGAGGCGGTGCAGCAGTGGGCCGCAGAACAGGATCGGAATGCGGGAGGACCCCGCGTGGGCGTCGATGTCTGCGACGTTGGCGCTCTCCACGTGGGTGGGGTCGAGCACCAGCTCGCCCGGCTGCTCGCCGGGGCGCACGGTCACGCCGTGCAACTGCAGCAGGCCGCGTACGACCCGCACGTCGCGGATGTCCGGCACGTTGCTCAGGCGGCTCGGCGTGGAGCCGAGCAGGGCGGCGACCATCGCCTTGGGAACCAGGTTCTTCGCGCCGCGGACGCGGATCTCACCCTGCAGGGGGGTGCCGCCGTGGACAAGCAGTACGTCATCGGAGCCGGTGCCGGTCATGAATCTCGCGTTCCGGAGTGGGCGGTCGGGGGGCTGGTGCCGAACATACGGCCCGGTAAGCCTAAGGCGCGTCAGGCCCCCTCCCGTAGGTCCGTGCCGGACCGGGAAAACGTGAGGGATGCGCTGAACGCACTGTGTGCTGAAGCGAACACGGAACGTGCCCGCCACGCCGGGGCGGGCACCGGGCGCCTGCCTCGCCGCGATGCGCCCCTGAGCTGCGCGCGCATCCTGGCCCCGCACGGGTCGTCCCGTGCGGGGCCAAGATGCGGGATCATGTCTCGCATGACCGAGGTGTCCTCGCTCACAGGGCGGCTGCTCGTCGCGACACCGGCCCTGGCGGATCCGAACTTCGACCGCGCGGTCGTCCTGCTGCTCGACCACGACGGGGAGGGCTCACTCGGCGTGGTCCTCAACCGCCCCACCCCGGTCGGCGTGGTGGACATCCTCGAACCCTGGGCCGAGCACGCGGGTGAGCCCGGGGTGGTCTTCCAGGGCGGCCCGGTCTCCCTCGACTCGGCGCTCGCGCTCGCCGTCATCCCCGGCGAGGAGGGCCCGCTCGGCTGGCGCAGGGTGCACGGCGCCATCGGCCTCGTCGATCTGGAGACGCCGCCGGAACTGCTGGCGAAGGCACTCGGCTCGCTGCGGATCTTCGCGGGGTACGCGGGCTGGGGTCCCGGGCAGCTGGAGCGCGAGCTCAAGAACGGCGCCTGGTACGTGGTCGAGTCGGAGCCCGGCGACGTGTCCTCGCCCCGCCCCGAGACGCTGTGGCGTGCCGTACTGCGCCGGCAGCGCGGCAAACTCGCGATGTTCGCCACGTACCCGGACGACCCGTCGCTGAACTGAGCGCTCACCGCCGCGCACCGGCCCGGGCCGGGCCGCCGCGGGAGACCGCGAGGGCCCTTTTCCGGCCGGACGCGACCGGGCGGCGGGGCCCGGGACCGGCGCCGTCGCTGCCGGGGGGTGAGCGCCCGGCTGCGGAGTGCTCCGCCCCGCCCTCCGGGAAAAGCTCGGCCCGTGAGTACTCTTGGCTGTTATGAGCACTCTTGAGCCCGATCGCGGGGCAGGTACGGGCACCCTCGTGGAGCCGACGCCGCAGCTGTCGCGAGGCGACGGTGACCACGAGCGCTTCGCCCACTACGTCCAGAAGGACAAGATCATGGCGAGCGCCCTGGAGGGCACTCCCGTCGTGGCGCTGTGCGGCAAGGTCTGGGTCCCTGGACGCGATCCCAAGAAGTACCCGGTCTGCCCGATGTGCAAGGAGATCTACGAGTCCATGGGCGCCGGTGGCGACGGGGACAAGGACAAGGGCAAGGGCGGCAAGAGCGGCAAGAAGTAGCCGCCTGACCGTCCGGGGCGGGCATACCTGGTGTGCCCGCCCTTCGGCTGCCCGGCCGTGCGGTCCCCGGCCGTGAACCGTCCGCCCGCGGCTCCGCCCGGCCGTGGAGCGCGGCGCGGGCGACCCGTCTCCTCGTACGAACGCATGCACCCTCCGCGCGGGTTTCCGCGCCGGTGGCCGACGTTGGCGTCGCTGCCCGCCCGGGGCCCGGATCCCTTGCTCTTTCCGCCCTCCGTGTGCTGGTCTTCCGTATTGGTATAGACCTCATCTCGGCACGGACCCGATCACTCGGCGGAGGACGAATGGCGACGAACCCTGCGAACGCGGAACCGATTCCGGACCCGGAGCGGCCGCGCGCGGCGCTGATTCCCGCGCCCCGCCTGATACGGGCCGGTGACGTGGCCGGCGGCGACGTCGGGCAGGGGGGCGACACCGGCTTCGCACTGCCGGCCGGGCTCCGGATCGAGGCGGGCCCGGACACGGGCACCACCGCGCGCTGGCTGCGTACGGCGGTCGGCGCCGCGACAGGCCTGGTGTTCACCGACGGGGTCCCCGGCGCGGACGCGGGCCACGGACACGGCCACGACCGGATCGTGCTCCGTGTCAGCGCCGACGTCGGGCGGGCGGGCGGGCCGGAGGCCTACGTCCTGACCACGGCGGCGCCCGGCGACGACGGCGCCCCCGCCGTGTGCGTCGAGGGCGGCGGGCCCGCGGGCGTCTTCTGGGGTGCGCAGACCCTCCGCCAACTGCTTGGCCCCGACGCCTTCCGGCGCGCGCCGCTGGACGCGGAGCGCGGGTGGCGGCTGCCCGTCCTCACGGTGTCGGACAGCCCCCGCTTCGGCTGGCGCGGCATGATGCTCGACGTCGCCCGGCACTTCACGCCCAAGGAGGGCGTCCTGCGCCACCTGGACCTGCTCGCGGCGCACAAGCTGAACGTCCTGCACCTGCACCTCACCGACGACCAGGGCTGGCGCATCGAGATCAAGCGCCACCCGCGGCTCACCGAGGTCGGCGCGTGGCGCCCCCGCACCAAATGGGGCCACCGCGCCTCCGACCTGTGGAGCGAGACCCCGCACGGCGGGTTCTACACGCAGGACGACATCCGCGAGATCGTCGCCTACGCCGCGGAACGGCACATCACCGTCGTGCCGGAGATCGACGTCCCCGGCCACTCGCAGGCCGCCATCGCGGCCTACCCGGAACTGGGCAACGCCGACGTCGTCGACACCACGGCCATCGGCGTCTGGGACACCTGGGGCATCAACGGGAACATCCTCGCCCCGACGGACGCCGTGCTGCGCTTCTACGAGGGCGTCTTCGAGGAGGTGCTCGCGCTGTTCCCGTCGCGGTTCATCCACATCGGCGGCGACGAGGCCCCCAAGGAGCAGTGGAAGGACTCCGCGACCGCGCAGGCCCGTATCGAGGCGGAGGGCCTCGCCAACGAGGACGAACTCCAGTCCTGGTTCATCCGGCACTTCGACACCTGGCTCGCCCTGCGCGGCCGTCGCCTCATCGGCTGGGACGAGATCCTCGAAGGCGGCCTCGCGCCGGGCGCGGCGGTCTCCTCCTGGCGCGGCTACGCGGGCGGCGTCGCGGCGGCGCGGGCGGGCCACGACGTGGTGATGTGCCCCGAGCAGCACGTGTACTTGGACCACCGCCAGGCGGCGGGCGACGCCGAGCCGATCCCCATCGGCTTCGTGCGGACGCTGGAGGACGTGTACCGCTTCGAGACCGTACCGCAGGGGCTGAGCGAGGCGGAGGGCGCGCGGATCCTGGGCGCCCAGGCCAACGTGTGGACCGAGGTGATGCAGGACGAGGGCCGCGTGGACTACCAGGTCCACCCGCGCCTCGCCGCGTTCGCCGAGACTGTCTGGAGCGAGCTCGGGGCGCCGGGGGAGCGCGACTTCGCCGGGTTCGAGGCGCGCATGACCGAGCACTACCGCCGTCTTGACGCCCTGGGCGTCGGTTATCGGCCACCGTCGGGCCCGCTGCCGTGGCAGCGACGCCCCGGCGTCCTCGGACGGCCGCGCGAGGGGATGCCGCCCGCCCTGTGAGCGGAGGCGGCGAGGGCCCGCAAGGACGTGGCGCGCCGCGGTTTCGACGCCGTTCCGCCCGCGGACAACGTCCCGCGAGAACGTCCGGCGACGACGCGCCGCGAGGATATCGCGGAGCCCGAACGGGCCCCCGCCGCGCACCGGAGCGTGCCCGTACGGACGGGACATCTGCCCGAACGGCCCGGCACACAGCGGCGGAACGGCGCGGGTACGCGAGGCGAACGGACTGCGGCGGCGGTCGAACACGAACCCGGTCGCCGCCGACGGCGGTGCACTCCGCGGACATCCGTCCCGCCGGCCCCGCGCACGTGGCGCGGCATGCCGCCGCCCCGGCGGACGAGCCGCCCACACGCGCATCAGAGGTGGCGAAAGCGGCGATGTGCCCAGAGCGCCCAACGGGCGGGCGAACAGACGCCATCCGGTCGCCGGGGGACAGATGCGTCCTTGGTGGACCCTCGCGTCGAGCGGCCTCGAAGATGTGCCAGAGTTGCCACGTCCGGCCTGTGAGCACGTACGGTACGGCACACAGGCGGGACTGCCGGGACACCGGAAAGGGGCAGCTGGGTTGACCACGCACGCACCGCAGACAGCACAGTCCGTGACGCTGCCGGCCTCGCTCGACGAGGCCGTGGCGGCGCTCGAGGCGATGCCCGCCGCCGTGCCTGTCGCAGGTGGGACGGACCTCATGGCGTCCGTCAACAGGGGCCTGTTGAGGCCC
Organism: Streptomyces sp. NBC_01497; assembly: GCF_036250695.1. NCBI lineage: Bacteria > Bacillati > Actinomycetota > Actinomycetes > Kitasatosporales > Streptomycetaceae > Streptomyces > Streptomyces sp. NBC_01497. Next base: position 5,284,390 of record NZ_CP109427.1, read on the forward strand.
GCCGCGCTCGTCGGGCTCGGCCGGATGAGCGAACTGCGCGGCTGGCACTACCAGGACGGCCACGCCCTGCTCGGCGCGGGCCTCACGCACGCGCGCATGGGCCGCCCCGACTTCGCCGCGCTCATCCCGGCGCTCGCCGCCTCCGCGCGCGCCGCGGGTCCCCCGCAGATCCGCAACGCCGGAACGCTCGGCGGCAACATCGCGACCGCGGCCGCCACCGGCGACACGCTGCCCGTCCTCGCCGCGCTGGAGGCCGACCTGGTGGTCGCGGGCCCCGACGGCGCACGCCGCGAGATCCCGGTGACCCACCTGCTCGCGGGCCGCGAGATGCTCGCGCCCGCCGAACTGATTGGCTTCGTCCGGGTACCGCTGCTGCACGCCCCCCAGGTCTTTCTGAAGGCGACGGGGCGCACCGGCCCCGGCCGCGCCACCACGTCCGTCGCCGTCGTGCTCGACCCGGCGCGGCGCGGGGTGCGCTGCGCGGTGGGCGCCGTCGCGCCGATGCCGCTGCGGCCGTTGGAGGCCGAGCAGTGGATCGCGTCGCTCATCGACTGGGACGGCGCGCGGGGGCTGACGCAGGAGGCGCTGACGGCCTTCGGGGAGTACGTCGCGGCGGCCTGCGTGCCCGACCCGCTGCCACCCGCGGACGGGGGAGAGGCACCGGGGCCCTCGCCCGCCGTGCAGCATCTGCGGCGTACTGTCTCCACGCTGGCCCGGCGAGCACTGGGGAGGGCGCTCTCGTGACCGACAACGAAACAGGCGGCGGGCGCGGCACGCGCGGCGCCGACGACTGGCCGGAGCCGAACCGCGGTGCCGAGGACTGGCCCGCGCAGGGGCAGAGCACCGAGGACTGGCCCGAGCCGGGGCAGGACGCCCAGAACGGCCAGGGCATGTGGCAACCGGTGCCGCACGGCGGTGAGTACGACGCGGAGGCCACCGCGTTCGTCCAGCTGCCCCCCGAGGACGACCGGGACGCCCCGCTCGCCGCGCCCGGCCACGGGTATGTGCCGCCCATGATCACACCGCTGCAACCCGACCCGTCGGTCGCGGGGACCTGGGGCCTGCCGGACCCGCAGGCCGAGGCGGCGGGGCAGCAGCACTACACCGGTGCCTACGGCCAGGACCCGTACGCGTCCCAGCCCGGCAACCACGACCAGGCAGCCCCGCAGGGGCCCTACGGGAACCAGGACCCGTACGCACAGGATCCGTACGGTCAGGCCCCCTACGGCCAGGCTCCTTACGGGCAGGGCCCGTACGGCCATGATCCGCGCGCCCACGAGGCCCCGGTCCACGAGGCGTACGAGCCGGCCCGGCACACGGACGATCCGCGGACGGCCGACCCGCAGCCGCACGTGCCGCAGGCCCATGACCCGCAGCCGCACGACCCGCGCGCGACGGGCCACTGGAACTTCACCGAGGCGATGGGCGGGCACGAGCCCGGGCGCGCCCAGGGCGAGGACCAGGACCAGGGCGCGCACCCGGCGCCGGTGGAAGGCACAGGACAGTGGCGCATCCCGCTCGCCACAGGTGACGTCCTCGACGAGTCCGGCGAGTTGAGCGCCGCGCTCGCCGCGTCGCCGTGGAACGCGGGCGCCGTCCCGCCCGCCACCCTGCCCGGAGGCGCACGCGCCCCCTGGGCCCCCGAACCCGCACCGGAACCAGCCGTCGAACCGGAACCAGAACCGGAACCGGAGTACGAGCCGGAGCCGGGCCCCCCGCAGCACGACGAGGTCCAGCACGGCTGGGCCCCGACGGCCGAAGCCGTGGCCGAGGCGCGCGCCGCCTCCCTGCACGAGCCCGCCGGCCTCGCACCAGACCCCGCGACCGCGCGCCCGGATACCGAGAGCGCCTCGGAGGACGTTCAGGACGCCGGCGCCGACGCCACTGAGGAAGGGTCCTTCGAGACCCCGCCCGGCCGCCCCGTGCCGTCGGGCGTTCCCGAGGCGCGGCAGGACGACGACCCGGAAGCCGAAGCGGCGGCAGCGGGTTCCGGGGCGCATGGCACCGCGGAGCCCGTAACGGAGGAATCCGCGGAACCGGCGAGATCCCGGGAATTCGCGGAAGCCGACGCATTCACCGCAGCCGGGTCCGAGGAATTCGCCGCACCCGCGGAATTCGCGTCCCCCGCGCGGCCCGAGACGGCAGCCCGACCCGAACCGGAACCGCGAGCGGAGGACGAAGCCCTGGCGGCTCCCGTCGCCGGCCCGCACCCCGGGCCCGTCCCCGTCATGGCACCGCACCCCCCGGGTGAACCCCGCACGGCCGCCGAGCAGGCCGACGAGGCGGAACACGCCGAACAGGCCGACCACGACCGCGACGAGATCGAACACCCCAGCTTCTCCTACGTGTTGCGGGTCAACGGCCAGGACCGGCCCGTCAACGACGCCTGGATCGGCGAATCCCTGCTGTACGTCCTGCGCGAGCGGCTCGGCCTCGCCGGCGCCAAGGACGGCTGCTCCCAGGGCGAGTGCGGCGCGTGCAACGTCCAGGTCGACGGACGGCTCGTGGCCTCCTGCCTGGTCCCCGCCGCGACCACCGCCGGCTCCGAGGTGCGGACCGTCGAGGGCCTCGCGACGAACGGCGAACCGTCCGACGTCCAGCGGGCCCTGGCCGCCTGCGGTGCCGTCCAGTGCGGTTTCTGCATCCCCGGCATGGCGATGACCGTGCACGACCTCCTTGAGGGCAACCACGCCCCCTCCGAACTGGAGACCCGCCAGGCGCTCAGCGGCAACCTCTGCCGCTGCTCCGGCTATCGGGGCGTCCTGGAGGCCGTCGGCGAGGTCGCCGCGGCCCGTGCGGCGGGCACCGAGGCGGCGGCCGCGCACGGCACCGCCCAGGACCCCGCCGCCGCGGGCCCGTCGGCCTTCACCTCCGCCGGTACCCCGAACGGCTCCACCGGCGCGGCCTCCGCCGACGCGGCGAGGATCCCGCACCAGGCACCCCCCGGCGCAGGCGGAGTCCAGACGCAGGCCGCCGCACAGGCACCGCAGGGCCCGAACCACCCGCACGCGAACGACGGAGGCATGGCGTGAGCGACGACCCGGCCACCGAGTCCGCCCCCGCATCGCCCGAGAGCGAGGAGCCCGCGCGCGGCATCGGCGCCTCCCTCCCCGCCGCCGAGGCACGCGCCAAGACCGAGGGCACCTACCCGTACGCGGCCGACCTGTGGGCCGAGGGCCTGCTGTGGGCGGCGATCCTGCGCTCACCCCACGCGCACGCCCGCATCGTCTCCATCGACACGACCGCCGCCGCCCGCATGCCCGGCGTGCGGGCCGTCGTGACCCACTCCGACGTGCCCGGCGACCCGTCGTACGGGCGCAAGGTGGCCGACCGCCCGGTGTTCGCCTCCGACGTCGTACGCCACCACGGCGAGGCGATCGCCGCCATCGCCGCCGAACACCCCGACGCGGCACGCCTCGCAGCCGCCGCCGTAGCCGTCGAGTACGAGGTGCTCGAACCCGTCACCGACCCCGAAAAGGCCTTCTCCGCCGAGCCGTTGCACCCCGACGGCAACCTGATCCGGCACATCCCCCTGCGCTACGGCGACCCCGCGGTACAGGGCGACGTCGTCGTCGAGGGCCTGTACCGCATCGGGCGGCAGGACCCGGCGCCCGTCGGCGCGGAAGCCGGGCTCGCGGTGCCGCGGCCCGACGGCGGCGTGGAGATCTACACGGCCTCCACCGACCCGCACACCGACCGCGACCTCGCGGCCGCCTGCTTCGGACTCCCGCCCGAACAGGTCAAGGTGGTCGTCACCGGAGTGCCCGGCGCCACCGGCGACCGCGAGGACCCCGGATTCCAGATCCCGCTCGGCCTGCTCGCGCTGCGCACCGGACGGCCCGTGAAACTGACGGCGACCCGCGAGGAGTCCTTCCTCGGCCACGCCCACCGCCACCCGACCCTGCTGCGCTACCGCCACCACGCCGACACCGAGGGCCGGCTCGTGAAGGTGGAGGCGCAGATCCTGCTCGACGCGGGCGCGTACGCCGACCAGTCGTCCGAGTCGCTCGCGGCGGCCGTGGCGTTCGCCTGCGGCCCGTACGTCGTCCCGCACGCGTTCGTCGAGGGCTGGGCCGTGCGCACCAACAACCCGCCGTCCGGACACGTACGCGGCGAAGGCGCCATGCAGGTGTGCGCCGCCTACGAGGGCCAGATGGACAAACTCGCCGCCAAACTCGGCGTCGAACCCGCCGAGCTGAGGCTGCGCAACGTCCTCGCCACCGGCGACATCCTGCCCACGGGACAGACCGTGACCTGCCCGGCGCCCGTCGCCGAACTGCTGCGCTCCGTGCAGGAGTTCCCGTTGCCCACCCTCCCCAAGGACACCCCGGAGGAGGCCTGGCTGCTGCCCGGCGGCCTCGAAGGCGCCGGCGAACCCGGCGCGGTGCGCCGCGGGGTCGGCTACGGACTCGGCATGGTGCACATGCTCGGCGCCGAGGGCACCGACGAGGTCTCCACCGCGACCGTGAAGGTCCACGACGGCGTGGCCACCGTCATCTGCGCGGCCGTAGACACCGGCCAGGGGTTCTCGACCCTCGCCCGGCAGATCGTCCAGGAGACGCTCGGCATCGAAGAGGTCCACGTCGCCGCCGTCGACACCGACCAGCCGCCGGCGGGACCCGCCACCCACGGCCGCCACACCTGGGTCTCCGGCGGCGCCGTCGAACGCGCCGCCAAGATGGTCCGCACCCAGCTACTCCAGCCGCTGGCCCACAAATTCGGCATGTCGACGGAACTCCTCCAGATCGCGGACGGCAAGATCACGTCGTACGACGGCGTGCTGTCCACCACGGTGACCGAGGCCCTCGACGGCAAGGAACTCTGGGCCACCGCCCAGTCCCGCCCGCACCCCACGGAACCACTCGACGAATCCGGCCAGGGCGACGCGTTCGTCGGCCTGTCCTTCTGCGCGATCCGCGCGGTCGTCGACGTCGACATCGAACTCGGCACCATCCGCGTCGTGGAGATGGCCGTCGCCCAGGACGTCGGCCGCATCCTCAACCCGGCGCAACTGCGCACCCGCATCGAAGCAGGCGTCACCCAGGGCATCGGCACCGCGCTCACCGAGAACCTCCGCACCAGCCACGGCCTCGTCCGCCACCCCGACCTGACGGGCTACGCCCTGCCGACATCGCTCGACGCGCCGGACGTCAAGATCGTGCGACTCGTGGAGGAACGCGATGTGGTCGCCCCGTTCGGCGCCAAGCCCGCCAGCGCCGTCTCCGTGGTGACATCCCCCGCCGCCGTGGCCTCGGCAGTCAGAGCGGCGACGGGCCGCCCGGTCGGCCGCCTGCCCATCCGGCCCCAGGCCGCTGTGGCACAAGGGTGACGCGAACGCCGTTGCCCTCGTAACCCTCAGATGCGTACTGTCACTTGCAGTCGATACAGTGAACCGGGAACCTGGTTCCGTACGACTTCGGCAGATTCACAAGCATGGCGGTGCGCGCACGACCATCCGCGCAGCGGCGGGCACGGGGGGAGACAGTCGTGGAAGCGGCAGCAGCGGGGGGCGGCGGCGGATCCGGCGGCCTGTTCGGCGACATGTTCAGCGGCCTGATCGACACCGCAGTGTCGGCGGTCAACGACATGATGAACGACCTCGCCGACATGAAGAAGTTCAAGAAGGACGTCGACGGCCTGCTCGTCATGCTCCACGGCTCCCAGGCCGCCCCGACCAGGGTCGGCCAGGACCGCATGCAGCGCACCCACCTCGGCGGTGAGGGCTTCCACGAGGCCCAGTACCTCTACGCGTCCTACGACAGCGTGCACACCGAGCTGGAAAACCTCTCCAAGGTCCTCGGCCTCCAGATTGAGAGCATGAGCCTCGCGATCGAGACGTCGGGCAAGAGCTACAACGACCTCGACGACGACATCAAGTCCCGCATGCACAAGCTGAACTCCGAGATCGAGGCGCAGTACCACCCGGACCGGGACCCGTACGCGCACACGAAGGCCAAGGACACGGGCAGCGGCGGTTACGGCGAGGACGGGGGAGGTACGGCATGAGCGCGCCAGGTGGTGGCAAGCCGGTAGCGGGTGAGACCGATTTCGACTCGATGTCTCATGCGCAGTTGTTCGCGTTGCTGAAGTCGGCGAACAAGGATTCGGTCAACGACCTCTCTGAGAAGCTGGCGTCGATCGCCAAGACGGTGACCACGATCGGTGACCACCTGAAGGCGCACGTCGGGGCGCTGCGGTGGGAGGGCAAGGGCGGCGACGCCTTCCGCGAGTGGGGCAACCAGACGGCCAATGCGACGCTGAAGCTCGCCGAGTACGCCGACTCGGCAAGTAGGTTGATGCATCCTGTCTCGCAGGGAATCGTCCAGGCGCACGCCAACATGCCGGCTCTGTCCCTTACCACGGGTGCGCAGTCCGACTTGCACCTGGCGACGGAGCGCATGAAGAAGAGCGACTCCCCGAGCTTCGAAAAGAGCGCGATGTTGGCCTCGTCGCGTATCGAGGGAACCCGCAGCGATGCGGCGGACCAGTTGCGCATCCTGGCGTCGACGTATGTGCACACGGGCAGCCAGATAAACGCACTGAAGCCACCCACGTTCCCGCCCCCGGCCAATCAGTTGGGCAGTAAGTGGATTGACCCGAACACGCATTACGACGCGCACAGCACTTCGAGTGGCTCTTCTGGTCCGGTTGTCACTGGCAGCGGCCGCCGGACGCAGCACTACTCTGCGAATGACGGCGACGCGTCGAAAGCGATTCAGGAAGATTCAGGTGGTCGAGGGCTCGACGGTCCTGGTGGAGGTGCGCACGCATTGCCGGTCTCGGTGCCGCCCGCACGGGATGCCCATATGGAGATTGACAGCACGGCGCCGCCATTGACGCAGCCCGCCGTTCACACCGCTGCATTCGCCCCACCAACGACGAATGAAGTGCCGAAGGGGACTGGGACTCCATTCGGCGTTCTGCCCCCCACGTTCGGGGCAGCGGGAAGCGGTCTCCCGGCGTTCAACGAGGGCTTTGGAGATTCGGGGCCCATTGGGCGGCAAAGTGGTGCGACGTTCGGTGGCCGCCTCCCCCGGTTCGCCAGCACCGGCGAACTCCCCGGAAGCACGCAGGCTGGGCGCGCTCCGCTGCCCCGTGAGAACGGCATCGTGGGCGGTAAGCCTGTTCAGTCACCCAATGGCAGGCCGACAGCTCGTCTTCCCCGAGGCATGGTCGTGGGTGGCGAGGAAAGTGGCAACGGCGCCAACGGGCGTCCCGCGATGGGCCGAGGAACATCGGGGATGCGCATGGGCGGCGAGGGCGCGGCTGGGGCAGGCCGTAACGGACTCGTGGGTGGCCGTCGCCTAGCCTCCGAAACAGGAGGTGTGGTTGGAAGGCCTGGGCAGCCGGGAAAGTTGGGAACCCGCCCCTTCACGGAGGGCGGTTCCGGGCTAGTGCGTGGCGAGTCCGAAGGAGCCGAGGAAACTTCCGGACGACAGTCCGGCCAAGGCGGCCGATCCGGCACGATGCCGCGCGGGACAACCGGCTCTCGACGGCGGCGCGATGGCGACGGCGGGAGGGACCGTCCCGACTACCTGACAGAGGAAGATGAGACCTGGCAGCAGGGCAACCGGCGGGTTGTTCCTCCTGTCATCGACTGAGCCCGCCGGATAGGTCAGAGGGAAGATGCGCAGAACACGCCGACGATCGCTTGGTTTTAGGGCAGCCGTGACGTCTGGGGTGGGGGCGTTGCTCCTTGGCATGGCAGTAGTGCCAGCGCATGCAGCCGGTACGGTGCGTGAGGATCAGTGGCACCTTGATGCCATGGAGGCCGACCAGATCTGGAAGATCACTACCGGCGAGGGTGTAACGGTAGCGGTGATCGATTCGGGTGTCGATAAGTCGTTGCCTGATTTGCAGGGGCAGGTCCTTCCCGGGAAAGACCTGTCCAAGCAAAAAGGGAACGAGTTCAATGATATTGATGGCCACGGGTCCAGTATGGCTGACCTCATCGCGGGAACAGGAAAGCGCGGACCCTTGAATGGGTCTTGGGGCCTCGCGCCGGGCGCGAAGATTCTGCCGATTCGCTTCCCTTACGCTGATGAGGAAGCAGCAAAGGGCGCGGAAACCTATTCGGTAAGTATGGCGAAGGCCATCAGATATGCGGCTGACTCACAAGCCAAGATCATCAACATTTCCGTTGCCGATCCCTACGGGGAGAGTGCGGGCTTGGATCAAGCGGTGAAATATGCTCTTGGCAAGGGAAAGCTCATTTTTGCCGGTGTTGGAAATGATGGCGAAAAGGGAAACCCAGTAGAGTATCCGGCTGCGACTCCAGGTGTCGTTGGCGTGGGTGGCCTTGACCGTAAGGCGGCGCAACTCCCACTGTCGGAAACCGGTCCGCAAGTAGATATTTCTGCACCTGCTCAAGACATCGCAAGGGCATGCCCCGGCGGTAGCCAGCTTTGTCATGGCAGTGGAACGAGCGACGCAACTGCATTGACGTCGGCCTCTGCGGCTCTCCTCTGGTCCAAGCACCCCGACTGGACCAACAACCAGGTCCTGCGGGTTCTGCTGAATACGGCCAGCGGTGTCGCAGGCGGTGCTCGGCACAACGAGTCGGTGGGCTACGGCGCAGTCCGACCCCTGGTGGCCTTGAAGAACCCCGGCGACCCCGGCCCGGCGGACGTCTATCCGCTGCCCGATCTCGCTGCGTCGGAGAAGAAGTCTGCGTCCCCGTCCGCCTCGGCCGGCGCCCAGCCGAACAGTGGCAGCGACAGCAACAAGCAGAGCAATGCCCCCTCTGCGACCGCCGCGTCGGATACCGGCAGCGGCGGCAGCACGGGCCTGTGGATCGGGATCGGTGCGGCCGTCGTGGTCGTGGTGGCAGGTGCTACGGCGTTCGCCGTGTCCCGTGCCCGCCGTAAGGCCGCAGTCGCAGGCGCTCCGCCGCAGCAGCCTCCGTACGCGTACACGACCGAACCGCAGCCGTACTACCCGCCGCAGGCGCCGGGGTACCCGCAGCAGCAGCCTCCGCAGTATCCGGGTCAGTACTCACCGCCCCAGGGCGGGGGGCAGAAACCGCCCCCTCCGAACGGCGTTTGACGCGTCGACGAGAGTTGTCCGGCGGGGTGTGTAGCCAAACTTCAGCTTTCAGCACTGGAGTTGGCCCTTGGACTCAACGCCCGGTAGTCGCATGCCGTGCGGTCGTTGGCTTCCGTGATGCCCGGATAATGCCTAAAGGCCGACTTCTTCTGGCAATCGAAGACCCGCAGAATAACAAAGAGACGATAAAATGCTGGGGTGCATGACAGGCTGGGCGGCGTCCTGACGCGCGGCGACACGGGGTGTACGGATGGGGGAGCCTTGTCGTTCGATGACGAGTGGGCGTCTGCTCGCAGTCAGGCTGCACAGAACGTCGGCATGAAGCTGAACCATGTGGCGCCAGAGCTTGCCGGCGGTGACGGGAGCGGGGGAGCCGCTGACTACAAGGTCACTTCGCCTCAGCTCAGGTCCATCGGGAATGACGCACAAGCGCTCTTTCACCACTTTGAGACCGATGCGTTCCATGCCGGTGCGAAGACGGACACAGCCGCCACTGCACTCAATTCGGACGGATTTGCCACAGGATCTGCGCTCTGGGCCGCTTGGGACACTTGGCGCAGCCAGGCGGAGACCCTGTTGAGCGCATGTGCTCAGATTCATAATCATCTTGAAGACACTGTATTCAGCCATAAAAATCACGAAGAGACCCTGGTCAGCAACTTCTCCATGTCCGAGATCAACAAGCACTTCAAGTGAGGGTCATTCGTGTTGCAATTTGAACAGATCCTTCACGTGAACTTGAGCGGTCTCAAAGAGGCGGTCAAGGACTGGGACGCCACGGTCACGAAGCTCACCGCGCTTGAAGAGTCGGCCGGCGACATGCGGGCCAAAGCCGACAAGGCAGATTGGGCCGGAGAGAACGCCGGAGTCACGCGTGAGTTTGTGCGCAAAACGGCCAAGGAGTTTGGCGACGCGAAGACAGAAGCAAGTAGCATTCATAACATTCTGCGTGACGCTCACACCGAGTTCGTGGCGGCCCAAAAAAGCCTCAAAGCGGTGGCCGACGATGCAACTGCCAAAGGGATACGAATAGATCCGGACGGTGTCGTCAGCTATTCGATCCATCCCGACCGCAGGCCCAAGGATTACGACGGGCCCGAGCCCACCCAAGAGCAGTTCGCCGCCACCAGATCCGCGGTCAATGCCGGCGTCGACCGAGCCAACGACGCGGACGAGGTCGCGTCCCGTGCCCTGCGCACCCTCGTGGGCAAGGACAAGAACGACTTCTCGGGGACCGACTACAGTTCTCTCAAGGCCGCATCCAAGGTTCAGGATGCCGAAGACGCCAAGAAGGCAGCTGCGCTCGTGGCAAAGGGAGACGATGCGACTCCCGCCGAGATCAAGCGGCTCAACAAGTACCTCACGGACAACAAGGGCGACCAGTACTTCGCCGAGCAGTTCGCCCTTGACGTCGGTGCGAAGGGGAATCTGGACTTCTGGGCCGACATGGGTGATCCGAGCGATGGATCGCGGCTCGGCGCCGACCACCAGGGCCTGCTCAAGGAACTCCAGAAGAACTGGAGTCTCACGCTGGCCAGCGCCACGCACTCCGACAGTCCGGCGATGAACCAGTGGAAGACCGACACCATCAACGCGGGTGCTCAGCCGATCCAGACGCGCGGCACTTCCCCCTACGGCTTCCAGGTCATGAGCAATCTGATGCGGTACGGGAATTTCGACTCCAAGTTCCTTCACGACTACGGCGATGCCCTCGTCGTCACCGAGAACAAGATGACGAAGAACGGCATGGGGAAGCCCAGCATGTTCTGGACGTCGTCGGTCGGCGGCATGTCGCATCTGAACTGGAGCGGAACTGATATTGGGCGTGACCCGATGGAAGGGTTCATGGAGTCGCTCGGACACAATCCGAAGGCATCTGCAGAATTCTTCAACAGCAGTATCGACCTGACGCCCGATGACACGACGGACAACAAAAAGCTCGATGCCTTCGACTACTTCACGAAGGACCGGGACTGGCCGAAGGATGTCGTCGACGGCGGTGAGAGTAACAAGTACGGCTATGACAGCCTTGGCCACGCCTTGGAGTCGGCCACCCTGGGCCATACGTACGACGACCAGGACGCGGCGCTGGTACGCACCGACGACGGCGCCAAGGTGATGGAAAAGGTCGTGGCGCAGTACGGCGGTGACGCGGAACTGCTCAAGAAGCAGGAGTCGTTGTCCGACAGCATCGGACACATGGGGGCGGGGTACATCGATGACATCGACTGGGCTCTCGCCGAACATCCGGATCTCGGGGACAACACCAGCAATTTCGCCCCGCCTGTGGGTAGCGAGGGACATATCAAACTTGGTACAGCCGATGCCCAGAATTTCTTGAGTTCCATCGGCCAGCACCCCGACGCCTATGCCGATGTCGGTCGTGCCCAAGCCGTATACACGAGCTCGGTGCTTGAATCTCACACTGGATCCCAGGGGGTTGACTCGGACGAGGCAACGGGTCCGGCTCTGGAGGCGATGCGGGTTGGTGCCCAGGTACAAGGCACCCTCGACCACTCGCGGGTGGCGCAGATCGCCGCGGAAGGAGCCAAGGCGGCAGACGACTACGGCAAGGCCCTGGATGCCAGGTCGGGCTGGGTCGATTTCGGTGTCGGGGCAGCTGTCGGGGCGGGAGCGGCATTTCTGCCGATCTCTGCGCCCGCAGCGGGTGCTGCGGCCGTCCTGGTGCCGCTTGCGATGGACAACGGTCAAGGCGTTGTCGAGCAGTTTGCTGGTCAGATCACCAATGGCTGGTTCGACGGCTCCAGCGACAGCTGGAGCGATAACCATGATAAAAGCCTCCACGACGCCGAGAAGGCTGTCTATACAGCCGGGGGATCGAACGCCGAAGCGCCGATGGACGTTTACATGAAGCACCACGGGGTCGACGTGGGCTCGAGGGCCGGCCAGGAGCTTGTCCAGGCGACACAGCATGGCTACGAGTACGGGAGCGGTCAGGACCAGCGGCAGGGAAACCTTCCTGAGACGGGTTGAGGTCGTTGATATGACATGGGGTCGGCATCGAGTGCGAGGTATGGGCGTGAACCGGTGGCAGATGGCGCGGGCGGCGTTTCTGGTGTGCGGGCTGGCGGCGGGCCTTGTCGGTTGTGGCGGTGGTGGAGACGAGGCTGCCAAGACGATCCCCGCGACCCAGGTGTGCGACGGCCGTATCTCGTCGGCCGGCGCTGCATCGGTGGAGTTCCTCACCGGTACGAAGAAGTTCTCGCCGAGCGGTAATGACCTGTCTGACGTAACCCTTCCGAAGGTCGCCGCAGCGTTGTCCAATGAATGGGTGCCAAAGGAGGGCGGCAACCCCATACCGAAGCCCGCATGCGCAATCACCACCCTGAAGGGCGGCAGCGCGGAACTGTCGGTCGGCTTCAGTACCACGACTTCTGAGTCCGCGGATGGACCGGTGGCAGACACGCTCAAGAAGTACGACGTGGGTCGCCGCGCTCTCGTCGGTGTCGCGCGCGCGTATCTGTATTTCGATTGTGCGAGCCCCAAGTTCTACGGCAGCACGCAGCAGAAGCCGGCAGTCGTACTCGGGCAGCTCACGAACAATGCGGAGGGGCAGGGGCGGTACCACCCCAAGGGTGGAGAGGAGAAGGTGCGCGAGGCCAATCTGACCGTCCTGCACTCCCTTTCGCTGGTCATGGCCAAGGAGCTTGGGTGCGTGGGCAACGCCGGCCTCACCTCGGACTCGACGTTCCGCCCCGGCGCCGAGGCGACGTGATGGACACGCATGCGTGGTCGGTGGCGTGGGCCGGGATGTTGATATGTGGGCTGGGGGCGGCCCTTGTCGGGTGCGGCGGCGTGATCGGCGGAGTCACGACCGCGGTCAACGACCTGATGAGCAACCTCGCCGACATGAAGAATTTCAAGAAGGACGTCGACGGCCTTCTCACCGAGCTGCACGGCTCCCAGGCCGCCCCCACCCGGGTCGGCCAGGACCGCATGCAGCGCGCCCACCTGGGTGGTGAGGGCTTCCACGAGGCCCAGTTCCTCTACGCGTCCTACGACAGCGTCCACACCGAGCTGGAGAGCTTGTCCAAGGTCCTCGGCCTCCAGATCGAGAGCATGAGCCTCGCGATCGAGACGTCGGGCAAGAGCTACAACGACCTGGACGACGACATCAAGTCCCGTATGCACAAGCTGAACTCCGAGATCGAGGCCCAGTACCGCCCGGACCGGGATCCGTATCACAAGACGCCCGACAAGGGCGATGGCAAGAGCAGCGGCAGAAGCACCAGCCAGGGATTCGGCGCAGGCGGAGGTGTCAAGTGAGCGGACACGGGGGCGGCAAGCCGGTCGCGGGCAAGACAGACTTCGACTCGATGTCGCACGAGCAGATGTACGCGCTGCTCAAGTCGGCGGACATGCACACTGTCAGCAACCTCTCCGAGAAGCTGGCTTCGGTCGCCAAGATGGTGAACAAGATCGGTGGCGACCTCAAGGGGCATGTGATGGCCCTGGAGTGGGAGGGCAAGGGCGGCGAGGCGTTCCGGGAGTGGGGGAACCAGACGGCGAACGCGACGCTGAAGCTCGGCGAGTACGCGGACTCAGCCGGCAAGTGGATGGGCGAAGTGTCGCACCACATCGTCGAGGCGCACTCGAATATGCCGGCCCTGTCCCTCACTACGGGCGCCAAGTCCGACCTGCACCTGGCGACCGAGCACATGAAGAAGAGCGACTCCCCGAGCTTCGAAAAGAGCGCGATGCTGGCGTCGTCGCGTATCGAGGGAACTCGCAGCGACGCGGCGGCACAGATGCAGAAGCTCACGACGTCCTATGTGCACGCGGGCACCCAGATAAACGCGTTGAAGCCACCTACGTTCCCGCCTCCGGCGAGTCAGCTGGGCACGGGGTGGGTCGACCCGCACCCGCACGTTGCCACTCCGGGGCAGGCCTCTCCTGTAGTGCCGGGCGGTGGCAGTAGCGCTGCTTTCGTGGGCAAGCACCCGGCAGACAGTAGCGAATCGGCCACTGCGTCGTATGTGATTCCGTCCGGCGGACACCATGTAACGGGCAATTCCGCGATTCCTGTGAGCGGCAACCACGGCCTACCTGAAGCGCACATGGAAATAGACAGCGTAACTCCTACTGCTGCACCACCCGGTTCACCGGGATCATTCGGGCAGGCACCAGTGCAAGACGGCCCGAAGAGTCCGGCTTCGGGTTTCCTTCCTCCGGCCTTCGGGGGCCCTGGTGCCGGCCCGTTGAGCTACAACGGGACTCGCGGAGGAGAGAGCTTCGGCGGAAGGCCAGGAGGAGGCTCTGGCGGCCGTCTGCCTCGGCTTTCGCTTCCGGGTGAGTTCAGTGAGGGCGGAACATCTGCGGGCGCCCGCGGTGCACTACCGAGACCGAATGGCATCGTCGGGGGTCGACCGATTCAGTCATCCAACGGCCAGCCGCCTTCGCGGCTTCCGCGGGGCACCGTTGTCGGCGGCGAGGAGGGGGCAAGCAGCCGCCCGACGACAGGTCGTGGCATGCCGGGGATGCGTATGGGCGGGGGGAGCGAGACCGGGGCCGCCCGTAACGGGCTTGTCGGCGGGCGTCGCCTCGCCTCCGAACCCGGCGGAGTCGTGGGACGGCCCGGCCAGGCGGGAAGAATGGGAAGTCGGCCGTTCTCGCAGGGTGGCACAGGACTGGTACGGGGAGGCTCGGGAGAGGCGGAGGACTCTGCGGGACGAAAGCCAGGCCAGATCGGCCGTTCCGGTGGGACGCCTCCCGGTGGCAGGAGCCCCCGGCGCCGCGAAAATGAAGGCGCGGACGACCGACCCGACTACCTGACAGAGGACGATGAGACCTGGCAGCAGGGCAACCGGCGGATTGTTCCGCCTGTTATCGACTGAGGCCGCCGGATAGGGCAGAGGGAAGATGCGCAGAACATACCGACGATCGCTGGCTCTGACAGTGGCGACGTCTGGGGTGGGTGCGCTGCTGTTCGGAACGGCAGCGGCGCCCGTGCAGGCTGCTGACACGGTCCGTGGGGAGCAATGGCATCTCGATGCCATGGAGGCCGACCAGATCTGGAAAATCACCACCGGTAAGGGCATGACGGTGGCGGTGATTGACTCTGGTGTGGACAAGTCGTTGCCGGATCTGCAGGGGCAAGTCCTTCCAGGGAAGGACTTCTCGAAGCAAAAGGGTGACGAGTACAACGACGTGGACGGTCACGGATCGGGAATGGCTGATCTGATCGCAGGAACCGGCAAGCGCGGTCCCGTTCAAGGGTCGTGGGGGCTGGCGCCCGGCGCCAAAATTCTGCCCATCCGTTTTCCTTATTCCGATGAGCGACTTGCGAAGGACGGAGAGCCGTACTCCACGAGTATGGCCAAGGCCATCAGGTATGCAGCAGACAGCTCGGCCCGGGTAATCAGCATTTCAGTGGCTGATGCCTACGGAGACGGCGCCGACCTGGATGCTGCTGTTCGGTATGCCCTTGGCAAGAACAAGCTCATCTTTGCGGGTGTTGGCAATGACGGTGACAAGGGGAATCCAGTCGAATACCCGGCTGGGACTCCCGGTGTCGTCGGTGTGGGCGGTCTAGATCGCAAGGCGTCCCGATTGGCCCTCTCGGAGACCGGGCCGCAGGTCGATATTTCGGCACCAGCGCAGGACATCATCAAAGCGTGTCCTGGTGGTTCCGAACTTTGCGGCGGCAGCGGCACGAGTGATGCCACGGCTCTCACCTCCGCGTCGGCAGCCCTCCTCTGGTCCAAGCACCCTGACTGGACCAACAACCAGGTTCTGCGCGTCCTGCTGAACACGGCGAGTGGCCCGATCAGCGGGCCTCGGCACAACGAGCAGATCGGGTACGGGGCCGTCCGTCCCCTGGTGGCGTTGAAGAACCCCGGCGACCCCGGCCCGGCGGACGTCTATCCGCTGCCCGATCTCGCCGCGTCGGAGAAGAAGTCCGCGTCCCCGTCCGCCTCGGCCGGCGCCCAGCCGAACAGCGGCAGTGACAGCAGCAAGCAGAGCAACGCCCCCTCCGCGACCGCCGCGTCGGATTCTGGTAGTGGCGGCAGCACGGGCCTGTGGATCGGGATCGGTGTGGCCGTCGTGGTCGTTGTGGCAGGCGCGACAGCGTTCGCCGTGTCCCGGGCTCGCCGTAAGACCGCAGCCGTGGCTCCGCCATCCTACGCGTACACGACGCAACCGCAGCCGTCCTACCCGCCGCAGAACCTCGGATATCCCTCGCAGAATCCGGGATATCCGCTGCAGCAACCTCCACGACACCCCGGGCAGTACCCGCTCCCGCCGAGTGGCGGGCAGAGCGGGCCCCCCGCCGGCGGGGCGTAATGGGCCGCAGAGTGCGGGCGGGTCGGCAGCCGACATCAGGGCCTCCTTGAAGCTGAGCGATTCCTCCGTAAGAGGCGTCGCCGCCTTCGGACTCGCATTGACTCTTGTCACCGGACTCGTAGCTTGTGGCGGCGGAAGCCAGCCGGCCTCATTCGTCGATGCCTCCAAGCTGTTCGCGGAGCTCTGTCGGCCACGCCCGAGCGGGGCCGTTGGCGACACTCACCGGAAAGCGCCCGGATGACACGGAAAGCCCGAAAAGTGATGGCAATTGGGGTCCCGTGAAAGGACAAAGACCCGATAAAATGCCCGTGTGCATGACAGTCGTCCGGCGACGTGGCCGTGCGGCAACACGGGGATGCGGGAACGGGGGATCGATGTCATTCGACGAGGAGTGGGCGTCTGCCCGCGGCCAGGCCGCGCAGAACGTCAGTATGAGGCTCAACCACCTGGCGCCGGAGCCCGGTGGATCCGGCGGGCCGTCAGCCAAGGACCTGCAGGTCAATCAGGATCACCTTGGCGCGCTCGGCAGCGCCGCGTACAGCCTGCAGGACACGCTGACCGCGGACGGGAACATCGCGGAGGCCAGCACGCAGACGGCGGCGCAGATGCTGACGGTCAGCAGCTTCCTGACCGGTGGAGCTCTGCAGACCGTGCACGACACTTGGAAGTCGCAGGTCAGCGCTCTGCTTGGGGCGTGCGCCCTCATATCGAACCACCTGGACTACAGCGCGGCGTCTCATCAAAAGGAAGAGGCCGACATCCAGACGTCGATGCGGGTGTCCACGATCAACTCGTACTTCAAGTAAGGGCGGAGCAGCCGTGCTGACATACAACGACGTCTACCTCGCTCCGCTCGACAAGTTGGCCAACGCGATGCACGACTGGTCGACGATGGCCACCAAGTTGGCCGCGCTCGCCACGACCGCCCACACGACCATGGCGGCCAAGGCGAAGGACGAGTACTGGGTCGGCAGCAACGCCGACATCACCAAGCCCTTCATAGACAAGACCGCGAAGGAGTTCAGCGACGCGGCCAAGGAAGCCAAGGGCATTCACGAGATCATCTCGGAGGCGTACACCGCCTTCAAGATGGCGAAGGACGATCTCCAGAAGCTCATCGACCATGACGCGCCGTCTCAGGGGCTGATGATCGGTGCGCACGGCAAGGTCGTCGCGCAGTATCCGGTGGAGGACAACAACGGCGCTCGGCACGATCCAGACTTCTCCGAGTTGTACGGGAAGCAGCAGTCACGCATTCAAGCCCTGCAGAAGAGGGTTGACGCTATCGTGGAGACGTGCGACGACGCGGACATCTCCGCCTCCAACGCCCTCAAGGCCGATGTCACCTCGGACAGGCATCAATTCAGTAAGCCCGTGTACAACAGCCTCGACGCCGAAAAGGTGCACCGTGCCGTCGCGCTCGCACGCAAGGGTGCTGACCTTACGCACACCCAATTGCTCCAGTTGAACGAACTCCTCAAGGACAACAGTAAGTCGCGCGAATTCTCACGGGGCTTCTACGATGGCATCGGCGGGCCCAAGAAGGCACTCGAGTTTTTCGGTGAGCTTTCCACCGACACTTACGACGGTTCCAAACAGGACAAGCAGCGACTCAAGGACGTCCAGGCGTTGCAGAAAGACATGGGTCTTACGCTGGCGGCTGCGACGAACCCGGCCGGACCGAAGGATCAGTGGCCCGACCATTGGTCGGAAGAGATGCGCAAGCTTGGGACGCAGAGGATTCCTCTTCATGCGGGTGACTACAACGGTCCGTATGGCTACCAATTGCTTGGTGGAATTATGCGGTACGGGAACTATGATCCAAAGTTCCTCAACCCCATTGCTGAACATGTGGTACAGCTCCACGCAAAAAACCCTTACATGTTCGCCGATTCCAAAAGTGACCTTGGGTATGACAAATTCCCGTTCAACCCGTCGGGTAAGGACGGTGCGGGTTACGATCCGGTGACCAGTGTGCTTGAGGCGCTGGGGCACAGTCCCGAAGCGTCGCAGCAATTCTTCTCAGAAGATCCCCAGACTTACAATGCTGACGGCGTGCTGAGGGGGGGACTTCCTACCGATGGCGACGGTAAGCAGATAAGCAGTTACCTGGACTACTTCGAGAACAAAGATTACAAATCCTTCCCGGATATAGTCGGGCACGACCCCGACGAGGCGGCGAAGTCCGTAAATAATATTCCTGATGCTTTCGGTCACGCCTTGGAATCCGCTACCCTTGGGCATGCTTATGATGATCAACATGCCAGCCTTGTTCGAAGTGCTGCGGGCTCCCACATTATGGAAAAGGTCGTGCAAACCTACGGAGGAGACGCGGGCCTGCTTAAATCTCAGGCGGCACTTTCGGACAGTCTCGGCCGTATGGGGGCTAGTTATGTTGACGATTTGAGCTGGGCGCTCGATCAGAATAACGACCCTGGCAGTGTCTTTGCCCCTAAAGGTAATTGGGACGCGCATGCGGAGTTCGGTGAAGATAATGCGAGGAAATTCCTCAGCTCGCTTGGTCAGCACCCGGATGCTTACTCTACCGTGTCCGATGCCAGTCGCGTTTATTCATCCTCTGTTCTGGAGGCGCAGGTTGGAAGCGATGGCGTAATCGATCGAGCCGGCGCTCACGAGGCAGTGCGCACGGGGGCCCTGATTCAGGGGATCCTTGACCAGTCACGTGCGGATCAGATCGGTGCTGAAGGCGGTAAGGTGGCGGACGACTACAACTCTGCGATGGAAAAGAAGTCCGGCTGGATTGAACTGGGAACTGGCGCGGCTATTGGTGTCGGCGCTGCATTCCTACCCATTTCCGCGCCTGTGGCCGGAGTCGCAGCAGTGCTGGTGCCGTTGGCCATGGAGAATGGTCAAGGTGTTGTAGAACAATATGCGGGCCAGCTTGTCGGCGACTGGTCGGATGCTTCGAGCGACAAGTGGAGCGATGATCACACGGAGCGAATTCATCAGGCGCAGAACGCTGTTTATACAGCTGGTAGGGAGAACGTTCAAGTCCCTCTACAGCTGTTCAAGGATAACCACGGTCTGCCGTTGAAGGATTCCGTGATACAGGAGCTGATCAGTACCGTCAACGAGGGATATAATAATGGCAACTCTGAGGAGCGGCAAGAGGGAAACCGTCCGCAGACGGGGTGATTGATGTGATGCGAATCGATTTGGCCAGAGGAGCGGCGCTCGGCTCCGTGGCTTTGTGTATTTCCCTCATGGCGGTCGCTTGCTCTGGCGGTAAGCAACCCGAATCGTCTCGGCTCTCAGCTTTCTCTGCCGCCGAGCTATGTCATGGTGCTCTCTCCGGGCAGGCGGCGAGTGCTGTGGATTTCCTGACAGGTGAGGAAATCTATGCGGCGGGGGATCCGGATAGTCCGGATAAGGCTGCCGATGTGCTGGCCGAGACTTACGTTGCCGGTACTGCTAGTACGTCAGAGGAGAGCCAGCATGCCTGCTCGATCGAGGAGCCGGACTCGGTGGGTGAACCTTATCTTCAGATCAACGCACAATTTACGGATGAGACGGATGTCGATGAAGCCGCAGACATTTCGGCCAAGAATCGACGTAATCTGGAAGGGCTTCAGTATCTGGACCAAGGTCACGTCGCCCTTGCAAGTGGCCGATTTGCGGCGCTTTATTTCAAATGCGTCAGTCCAAAGTTGAAGTTCAGCTCTGCGACTACCCCCGCCCTGGTGTCCGTCACGTTGGAAGCAGGGGCAGGCGTGCAGGCTCTACATCCGCCAGAGAAAGCGACAGAGAGGGTGCGTGAGGCCAACCTTGCTGTGGTGCACTCCGTGGCCTACCGAATTGCGCATCGCTGGGCCTGCGTTGACGGATCCAAGTTGTCAAAGGCGGCCGTTCTCAAGCGTGTTCCAGTAGCCGCATCGTCATCGGGGTAATGACCGCAGACAGGTTGCCCCACTGAACTCGGAGGCGGGGATCGTGGGCACGATGTTTCCGTGGAGACAGCCCAGGAACGGGAGGGGAAACGGTTGTGAGGATCAGGCCAGCCGGCCCCTTGCTTCCGGCACTGGCATTCGCTGTGGCGGGATGCCGGGGCGGAAGCGGCGATGCGCACGGCGGCGCCGAATGCTCCAAGGTGCCGCCGCAGGTGACGGCGGACAAGGTGTGTGTAGCGGTGCTGTCCACTGTGGGTGCAAAGGCCTCGATCCCGGCCCGGGCGAGCCGGACGCGGGTCGGGGCCGTCGTGCCGTACGGGCTGCCACGTGGCGCGGTCGCCCTTGCCGCGGCCGCGAAGGAGGACGGATGAGGACACCGACCGGTGGATCGCGGGCCCGGCTAGCCGCGCTGGCCGCTCTCGGGGGGCTGCTGTTCGGGGTCGCCGGTTGCGGTGGTGGCGGGCCCGAGGATGCGAAGCCGGACGGTAAGGCCAGTTCCTGGGGGCGGGTCTGCGGGGGCATCGTCAGTTCCGAGACCAAGGACTACCTGCTGGGGCGCGCCTCGGACAGCGCGGGCAAGGTGGACCAGGCCGTGTATGAGTTGCCCGTGGGACATGGTGGTGACGCGTTCCGTGATGCCGCGAAGGACCTCCTCAAGGGGCCCGGAGCTTCCAGGCACGACGATGTGTGCCGGCTGTGGGACAAGAAGGGCGACGGGATCATCCGGTTGGCGTTCTACTGGGACCTGGACGATTACTCCGTCGTCTCGAAGCCCTCCCGTGACGGCCGGGTCCAACGGCTCAGCAAGACGTTCGCCGTCGCCCCGGAAGCGGGGTACAGCACGCTGAGTATCGACTGCCGGCGGCCCGGGCACGTCGAGCCTGGCGGGTACCCGGCGACGCTACACGCCTCGCTTGTGATGCCTGACGGTGACATGCGCGCGCAGACGCAGGTCTTCTACGCGGCCGCGCGCAAGGTCCTACCCGCGCTGCACTGCACCAACGACGTAACGGTGCCGACAGCGCTCCCCACGCGCGATCCGCGGCTGAAGTGACAGGAAAGGGCGTGGTGTTCGGCGTGGCGGCAGAAAAAGCAGGACTTGTGCCTCGGGAGCGGAGGGGAGAGAAGTCGCGCGTACGCGGCCTCGGTGTGGCGGCCTCTGTCCTGGCGCTCGTCGGCCTCGCGGCATGCGGCGGCGGTGATCAGGACAAGAAACAGCGCGATCCAGACATATCTGGTACGGCTACCACGCTGGAGCGGGCCTGCGGAGGGATCTTCGACCCCGCGTCCGTTAAAGCGCTGCACAAGGCATCCGTCGATACGGAGAAGGTCTATGAGGAACGCGACCCCGGAGAGCACGCCGATCTGGTGGAGGCTCTCACGTCGGGCGACGACCAGGAGAGTGTCACGGTCTGCTCCTTGGAGGACGGGCGTGGTGCCCAGCTCGTCAGGATGAGTTTCTCCGCATCCACCTGGACTCGTTTCCCGAAAGGAACGACCGCGCAGTTCAGCAGCCTCCAGGGTGCCTTTCCGGCCGAGAGCCTGCGCATCGACTGCGGGATGAGCGGGAACGCACCTTCCCTGGACGGGCTCCTGTCGACGGGCTACCGCGCCATCGACCTGCCCGTGCGGCGAGCCCTGCTGGCACACGCCGGGGCGAAGGCAGCCGCTGCCGTGCACTGCCCGAACCATGTGGTGTTCCCGCCCGTCCCCACCTTCGTGCCCGGGTGAGGCGAGGAAGCGGGGGCCGGTAGGTCGGGGAGACGGGGGCCCGCGCCGCGTGCGTACCGCCCCCGGTCGTACGACCGACGAACCCACGGCCTTTCGGCCCTCGGCCAGGGCGTGCGCTTTGCTGGGCTGTCGGTACGACGGCTCCAGCGACAGTTGGAGTGATGATCATGGTCTGTCGATGACACACCAAACCGCCCCCGATGGCGAACTTGCGTGAGAGTGCCGCCTGCCCATCCAAGAGCCGGCGGACGGCTCGCCCGAGGCACTCAGCGCTCCGACGTGAACCGTAGGAACTGTCCCCAGCTCCGCCTGCCAACGGCGAGGTTCGGGCGCGTCAGGTCCTTGGAGTCCCTTACGTGCACCGCGCGTTCAGTGACGGCGATCTCTACGCAGCTGTCGCCCTGGCTGCCGCTGAAGGTGGACTTGAACCAGACGAGTTCCTGCGCACCGCTGTTCATAGCACTCCTCGCAATCGCTCCAGGAAATCCTGGGATTCCTTGGGGCCCAGGGCCTGCGAGCGCAGTGTGTCATAGCGTTGGCAGAGCACACTCACCTCTTTCGCGTCAGAGATGAGTCGCCCGTTCTCCTGGCCCTCGGAGTAGCCGAGGCGGCGCCCCTCAGGGGTCTCCAGGACCTGCAAGGGCCCATCCAGGCACGCATGCAACCCCGCCTCCAGTGCCACCACCTGCAGCGTCACATTGCGCGGAGCGCTGCGTTCCAGGACGTGGTCGAGCAGCTCCCGCATCGCCTGGGCATCACCGAACCGCCGCCGGAACACGTGCTCCTCGACAATGAAGCTGAACGGCACCTTCGGCCGCTCCCGCATCGTCGCCTGCCGTTCCATCCGGGCGGCGAGTTGTGCCTCCAACTCGTCGTCGGTCCGCAGCGGGATCGTGCCCTCGAACACCGCCCGCGCGTACGCCTCCGACTGCAGCAGGCCGGGCACCAGTCGGCTCTCGTACGTACACAGGCTCACCGCCTCCCGCTCCAGTCGCGCCCAGCGGCGGAACCACGTCGCCAGGCCCGCCTCGCCCCGGGCGAGGTGACGGGCGGCCCTCCGCAGCGCCCCCGTGTTGCCGAGGGCCTCCTCCGCGCGTTCCACGAATGCCTCGTCCGGCATGCGGCGGCCCAACTCGACTGATTCCACCGTGTGCTTGGAGAACCTCACCCGCTCCCCGAGGTCGACGCGGGTGAGTCCCGCGTGTTCGCGTAAGGCCTGGACGACCGCCCCGAACGTACGCAGACTGTCCGACGGGTGCGGCTCCCGCTCACACTCCACGGCCGTGGGCGCCGCCCCCGGGCCATCGCACTCCGCCGTCCACGCCTCGCCGCTCGCCGCTTCCCCGCCGGCTGTGCCCATCTCGCCCCCCCATCGCCGTACCACGCCCTGTGACACCCCGTCACAGTCCTCGCGCTCTGGCGACCCAGCGTGATGGAACACCGTCCGTACTGTCCACACTCTGCGCTCGTACGCTGACTCTGCGTACGGGGTGCGGTACTCGCGCCGGCCTCCTCTCAGCCGCCACGCTGGCCGCCATGAACCAGGTCATGCGTCCTGCCCAGGCCGCCACCACCCGCGCCTTCGCGCAGTTGCTCTCGTCGACGCGGAGAGGCGCCCGGCTCGCGCGGCTCCTCACCGTGACCGAACTCCATTCCTGGGGCGTCCTGCCGGACCTCGCGGAGTGTGCCGAACTCGTCGTCGGCGAACTCGCCGCCAATGCTGTGCTCCACGGCCGTGTGAACGGCCGCGACTTCCGGCTCGCGCTCGCCCTCGACCCGGCAGCCGGCCGGCTGACCATCGAGCTCACCGACGCCTGTGGCGAGCACCATCCGCATCTCCCGCCGGCTGCGGCCGAAACCGGTGCGCTGCGGACGGGTGGGCGCGGCCTGCTGCTCGTCGACGCACTCGCCGACCACTGGGAGACCGTCCCCCACCCGCCCAGCGGCAAGACCGTCCGGGCCGTCCTTCTCGCCGGTCGGGCAGGCTGACCCCACCGGACGGCTCCTTGCTGCGCCAGCCGGCTGTCAGCCGCCCCGCCCCTCCGGTCGTACGACCAACGGACCATGCCCCTTCCGCCTGCGGCCAGGGGTCAATGTCGGTAGTGACCCTTACTCTGGCGGAATGAGTAGTACGGAACCTCGCGACGCCGATGTCGCCGCCGTCGAGCCGGCCGCTGTCCCCGACCCGTCCGGCGGGGACGGCGGCGACAGCGCCCCCAGTGGGGTGCTCCAGGCCCCCTACCGGGCGTTGAGCGTCGGGATGGTGTCCGTCGTGCTGCTCATCGCGTTCGAGGCGACCGCCGTCGGTACGGCCATGCCGGTCGCGGCGCGGGAGCTGGACGGCATTCCGCTCTACGCGTTCGCCTTCTCCGCGTACTTCACGACGAGCTTGTTCGCGATGGTCTTCGCGGGGCAGTGGTCGGACCGGGACGGGCCGCTCGCGCCGCTCACCGTCGGGATCGGCATGTTCGCGGCGGGGCTGGTCGTGGCGGGGACGGCCTCCGGCATGTGGGTGTTCATCGTGGGGCGCGCCGTGCAGGGGCTGGGGGGCGGGCTGGTGATCGTCGCCCTGTATGTCGTCGTCGGCCGGGTGTATCCGCCACGGCTGCGCCCGTCGATCATGGCGGGGTTCGCGGCGGCCTGGGTGGTGCCGTCCGTGGTGGGGCCGCTCGCGGCCGGCACGGTCACGGAGCAGTTGGGCTGGCGCTGGGTGTTCCTCGGCATCCCGGTCCTGATCGTCGTGCCGCTCGCACTGGCGTTGCCGGCGATCCGGCGCATGGCGGCGGGGCGTTCCGAGCCGGGGGCGCCCGTGCCGCGGTTCGACCGCCGGCGGATCGTGCTGGCGCTCGCGCTGTCCGCGGGTGCGGGGCTGCTGCAGTACGCGGGTGAGGATCTGCGCTGGGTGTCGCTGGTGCCGGTCGTGGCCGGGGTCGCCCTGCTCGTCGTCCCGGTACGGGAGCTGCTGCCGGCAGGGACCTGGCGCGCGGCGCGCGGGCTGCCCGCGGTGGTGGCGCTGCGCGGGGTGTCGGCCGGGTCGTTCATCGCGGCGGAGAGCTTCGTGCCGCTGATGCTGGTGACGCAGCGGGGCCTGTCGCCGACGTTGGCGGGCCTGTCGATCGCCGCGGGCGGGGCAACTTGGTCCCTGGGGTCGTACGTGCAGTCCCGGCCGCGTCTGCAGCCGCACCGCGAGTCGCTGATGGCGGGCGGCATGGTGCTGGTGACGTTGGGGATCGCGACCGCGCCCGCGGTGCTGCTCCCCGCCGTGCCGGTGTGGGTGCTCGCCGTCGCGTGGGCGGTCGGCTGTCTGGGCATGGGCGGGGTGATCTCGTCGACGAGCGTCGTCGCGCTGGGCCTGTCGGCGCCGGAGGAGGTCGGAGTGATCTCGTCGGCGCTGCAGATCTCGGACGGCCTGTCGAACGTCCTCATGCTGGCGGTGGGGGGCGCCGCGTTCACGGCGCTCGGCGGCGGTTCTGTCGGTGCCGGCGGGGCGCCGGTGGCCTCGGGCGGCGGGGCCGCGGCCTCCCATCCGGGGGCGTTCGCCGCCGTGTTCGTACTGATGGCGGTTGTCGCGCTGGGCGGCATCCGGGTCGCGGCCCGGGTCCGTACCCGGGCCGCCACGGCGCGCTCCGGGGGCCGGGCCGTCGGGGAGGGCGCCGGGATGTGAGACATCCCGCACCGGGTGCCTGACGTCGGGTTCGTACGAGGATCATGGCGGGGCCCCGGTAGGGTGGCCCGGTTGTCGTACGGCAGTGGCCGGTCGCGTTTCCGGGGCCGCCGCCAGGTTCGGAACGGAGACCGTGAGCACTCCCGCCTCCCACCACCTCTCACCCGCCTTCCCCGGCCGGGCCCCCTGGGGCACGGCCAACAAGCTGCGCGCCTGGCAGGAGAGCGCGCTCTCGCGCTACCTCCAGGAACAACCCCGGGACTTCCTCGCGGTAGCGACCCCGGGCGCGGGCAAGACCACGTTCGCGCTGACCCTCGCGTCGTGGCTGCTGCACCACCACGTCGTGCAGCAGATCACGGTCGTCGCCCCCACGGAGCACCTGAAGACCCAGTGGGCTGACGCCGCCGCGCGCATAGGCATCAAGCTGGACCCCGACTACAGCGCGGGCCCGCTCAGCAAGGAGTACGACGGCGTCGCCGTCACGTACGCGGGCGTCGGCGTGCGCCCGATGCTGCACCGCAACCGCTGCGAGCAGCGCAAGACGCTCGTTATCCTCGACGAGATCCACCACGCCGGCGACTCCAAGTCGTGGGGCGAGGCGTGCCTTGAGGCCTTCGAGCCGGCGACCCGCAGGCTCGCGCTGACCGGCACGCCGTTCCGGTCGGACACCAACCCGATCCCGTTCGTCGTGTACGAGGAGGGCAACGACGGCATCCGCCGTTCGTCCGCCGACTACACGTACGGCTACGGCAACGCGCTGGGCGACGGCGTCGTCCGGCCCGTCATCTTCCTCAGCTACAGCGGCAACATGCGCTGGCGTACGAAGGCGGGCGACGAGATCGCGGCACGCCTCGGCGAGCCGATGACGAAGGACGCCACCTCGCAGGCGTGGCGGACGGCGCTCGACCCGCGGGGCGAGTGGATGCCGAACGTCCTGCGTGCCGCCGACCGGCGGCTCACCGAGGTGCGCAAGGGCATCCCCGACGCCGGTGGTCTGGTCATCGCGGCCGATCAGGACTCCGCGCGCGCGTACGCGAAGATGGTCCGCGAGATCACCGGGACGAAGGCCACCGTCGTGCTGTCGGACGAGGCCGCGGCCTCCAAGCGCATCGACGAGTTCAGCGCGAGCGAGGACCGCTGGATGGTCGCCGTGCGCATGGTCTCCGAGGGCGTCGACGTACCGCGTCTCGCCGTCGGTGTGTATGCCACCACCATCTCCACACCGCTGTTCTTCGCGCAGGCCGTGGGCCGTTTCGTACGGTCCAGGCGGCGCGGCGAGACCGCTTCCGTCTTCCTGCCCACCATCCCGGACCTGCTCGGCTTCGCCAACGAGATGGAGGTCGAGCGCGACCACGTGCTCGACAAGCCGAAGAAGACCGGCGAGGAGGACCCGTACGCGGAGTCCGAGAAGGAGATGGACGACGCCAACAAGCAGGAGGACGAGGACACCGGCGACCAGGACATGCTGCCTTTCGAGGCACTGGAGTCCGACGCCGTCTTCGACCGGGTCCTGTACGACGGCGCCGAGTTCGGGATGCAGGCGCACCCCGGCAGTGAGGAGGAGCAGGACTACCTGGGCATCCCGGGCCTGCTGGAGCCGGACCAGGTGCAGATGCTGCTGCAGCGGCGGCAGGCGCGGCAGATCGCGCACAGCCGCAAGAAGCCCGACACGGAGGCCGACCTCATCGAGTTGCCCGCGGATCGGCGCCCGGTGGTCTCCCACCGCGAACTGCTCGATCTGCGGAAGCAGTTGAACACGATGGTCGCGGCCTATGTGCATCAGAGCGGCAAGCCGCACGGCGTCATCCACACCGAACTGCGCCGTGTGTGCGGCGGCCCGCCGAGCGCCGAGGCGACGGGCGGCCAGATCCGGGAGCGGATCAAGAAGGTCCAGGAGTGGGCCACGCGGATGCGTTGAGCGCCCGGCGGGCGCCGAGTTGACCGGCGCCCGTTCGGCCGCCCCGTCCGCCGTTCGGTATCTCCGTCCGCCGTTCGGACGCCGCCCGCGGCCCGCCCGCCTGCCCGGCTGCCCGCCTCGCCCGGCTGCCCGCCTCGCCAGTCCGGCCTCCCCCGCCCGCCTGCCCGTCTCACCCGTCCGGCCTCCCCCGCCCGCCGATCGAGCCCCCGTCCGCCGGTCGGGTTTTCCGAGCCCGGGGGTTCCGTGTCGGGTGCACCCTGAGCTGCGCTGAAGTGCCCTGAAGTGCCCTGAACGCCCCCGAGTTCTGCGTCCCCGCCGCCCCCGCGGTCCTGCCCCGCGCCGGTCGCGCCGCCGCCTCCCTGCCCCGCCGCCCCGCCCTTCCGCGTCACCGTGTCGGGCAATGCGATGACGTATGCCCCATGGGTACCAACTACGGCCATTTCCTGATCAACTCACCAGCTGTGCCCGGATTCTGGACCGGCTCTTCCGCTGAGCGGTATGGATCGCTACTGTCCGGTCATATGAACACGCGCCGTGGCAGTGTCGCCGCGCAGCGCAGCCGGTGTGCCTTGTCCGGTGGTGGCTTCTCCCTGCCTCGCCGACGGGACCGGTGCCGGACCAGTGTGAGACCGCCGCCGCCACTCGCTCCGAGACCATCGAAGGAGAGGGCGTCGTGACCGCTGAGACTTCTCAGACGCTCGACAGAGGACTGCGGGTCCTGAAACTGCTCGCCGACACGGACCACGGCCTGACCGTCACCGAGTTGTCCCACAAGCTCGGGGTCAACAGGACCGTCGTCTACCGCCTGCTCACCACACTGGAGCAGCACGCACTCGTACGCCGCGACCTCGGCGGCCGGGCCAGGGTCGGCCTCGGTGTGCTGCGGCTCGGCCGGCAAGTGCATCCCCTCGTACGGGAGGCGGCCCTGCCCGCCCTGCGGTCGCTGGCCGAGGACATCGGTGCCACCGCGCACCTCACCCTGGTCGACGGCGCCGAGGCGCTGGCCGTCGCCGTCGTCGAACCGAGCTGGACCGACTACCACGTCGCGTACCGCGCGGGCTTCCGGCATTCGCTCGACCGGGGGGCCGCGGGCAAGGCCATCCTCGCGGCGCGGGGCGCGGTGCTCACCGAGCCGCGCTGCACCCTCACCCATGGCGAGCTGGAGTCGGGCGCCAGTGGTGCGGCGGCCCCGCTGATCGGCCTGAGCGGACTCGAAGGCAGCGTGGGTGTGGTCATGCTTGCCGACGCGGTGCCCGAGCGGGTCGGCGCCCGCGTGGTCGACGCGGCCCGCGAGGTCGCGGACGCGTTGCGCTGAACCCGCCCCGGGGGGCACGGACGCCGTCACCGTCCGAAGGGACGCGGAGCCGGAGAGGCACGGGACCGAAGTGGCACGGGACCGGAACGCGCGGAACCGGAGAGACACGGAACCGGAACGCGCGGAACCGGAGAGACACGGGACCGGAACGCGCGGACCTGAGAGACACGGAACCGGGCAGACAGAGAGACGCGGAGGGGCACGGGGCGCGGGGAACACGGCACGGGGGAGCGGGGCACCGAACCGGCACACGCCACTGGTCAGGGCCGGAAAAGGGAGCGGGGGACCGGGAGGGACGGGCCGGGCCGCCGGTGTACGGCGCGCGGCCGATAGATTGGCATCGTGTTCTCTCGTCTCTCGCGCCCCGTCTTCCTCGCGCTGTGCGCCGTGCCGATCGTGGCGCTGTTCGCCGTCGTCGCCCTGGCACCGCTCCCGTACGCGATCGCCCTGCCGGGGCTGACCGCGAACGTGCTCGGGGTGAACAAGGGACAGCCGGTCATCACGATCACCCGGGCACCCGTCCGCAAGACCACGGGCCAGTTGCGGATGACCACCATCGAGGCGACGGGTCCCTCGGCGACGGTCCGTATCGGCGACGTCGTCAAGGGCTGGTTCCGTACGAAGGAAGCGGTGCTGCCGCGCGACGCCGTCTATCCGGCGGGCCAGTCCGTCAAGGAGATCGACAAGACCAACACCGACGACATGGTCCAGTCGCAGGACGACGCCGTCACCGCGGCCCTCACCTATCTGCACAAGGACCCGAAGTCCGTCGACATCAAGCTCCACCTCGCCGATGTGGGAGGCCCGAGTGCCGGCCTGCTGTTCACGCTCGGCATCATCGACAAGCTGAACGGGAACGGCGCGGGCGGCGACCTCACCGGCGGCCGGACCATCGCGGGTACGGGGACGATCAACGGTTCCGGGACGGTCGGCGCGGTCGGGGGCGTCGCACTGAAGACCCAGGCCGCGGCCCGCGCGGGCGCCACGGTGTTCCTCGTACCGAAGGCGGAGTGCTCCGACGCGAAGGTCGGTCTGCCGAAGAACTTGCGGCTCGTGCCCGCCACCACCCTGAACGGCGCGGTCACGTCCCTCAAGGCGCTTCAGTCGGGGGCGAAGGTACCGACCTGCTGACGGGTGCGGTCGGCGCTGCCGGTCCGTGTGCCGTCGTGCGCGGGGCCGGCCTCCGCGGACCTCGCGCATCCGGGGCGGCCGTCCGAGGGCCGTCCCCCCCCCGCGAGCCGTCGGTCCGTGAGCTGTCCGCCCGCGAACCGTCCGTCCCCGGGCCTCGTGCGTCCGCGGTGGACGTACCGGTGTCGTCGGGCTCCTCGTCCAGGCCGCGCCAGGCGGGGAACACCGCCGGGCAGAGCGACGCCATGAGGTAGGCGCCGCCGGTCACGAGCAGCCCGGTGGTCAGTCCCGCTCCGTCGACCAGCAGTCCCGCGCCCAGGCCGCCGAGCGGCATCGCCAGTTCGCAGCCCGCCGTGGACACGCCGGCCACCCGGCTGCGCAGCGTCGGCGGCACCCTCCCGTAGATCACGGTGGTGAGGATCGGGTTGAGTGCCCCGCCCGCGATGCCCGCGACCGCCATCGTCACGGCCAGGGCCACGGTCGAGTCGGTGAATCCGGCGACCGCGAAGCGGGGCGCCCCGCACAGCACCACGCATACCGCGAACACGGTGCGGCGCCGGAAGCGGTGCCCCACCGCTCCGTGGACGAGGGCGCCCGCGAGACCGCCCGCCCCGAACAGGGCGGAGAGGAGGCCGAGCGCGGTGGCGCCGCCGAGGTGGCGTTCCGCGTGGACGGGCAGCAGGACGGCCACCCAGCCCTGGTCGATCCCGTTGATGACGAGGACCATCAGGATCACGGCGAGCAGCAGCCGTGTCCGCGCCACGTACGCGTATCCCTCGCGCATCTCGCTCGCGTACGCGCGGGCCGAGACGGGCGTGGCCGTCCGCTGGGGCTGGGCGGCCCGCAGGCCCCGTAGCGCGACCGACACCAGCAGGGCGGACGCGCCGAAGCTCGCCGCGTCGAACAGCAGCGCGGACTGGGCGCCGAGGGCCGCGATCAGGACTCCCGCCAGCGCGGCGCCCGCCATCCGCGCGCCGCGCTGGACCGCGTCGAAGAGGCTCGCGGCGCGGGCGAGCGAGGTGCCCGCGTGTTCGGCCAGGTCGGGTACGAGGACGGCCCGCGCGGTGTCGCCAGGCGTGTGGACGAGCCCGCTGACGGCCACCAGTGTGCACAGCATCCAAAAGCGCAGTCCGCCGGCCAGGTACAGCAGTGGTACGGCGGCGACGGCCGCCCCGCACACCAGATCGGAACCGACCGACACACGGCGCCGGCCGATCCGGTCGATCAACGGGCCGCCGACGACGGCCGACAGCGCGATGGGCAGGGTCGCGCAGAAGGCGACGATGCCCGCGCGGCCCGCGCTGCCGGTGGTCGCGAGCACGAACCACGGGGTGGCGACCGTGCTCAGCGCGGTCCCCGCGACGGATATCGCGTTGGCGCCGAGCACCGAGACCAGCGGTGTGCGGAGGCCGGGGAATCCTCGGGTGGTCACGGCCGGACGAGGTGGTGGCCGGCCGGACGGTCCACGAGGCGCAGGCCGAGCTGGACCAGGGACCAGCCCAACTGCTCGCGCAGGGCGCCGGTACGGGCCGGGTGGCGATGGGCGTGCCGTACCGCCCGTGCCGCCTCCCGTGCCTGACGGCTCATCCGGTACGAGGCGGCGTCGCGGCGCAGGTCGGCGGCGCGTACGGACTGGAGCTGGAGGTTCGTGCTGGTGTGCGTGAGCATGACAATGACTCCATCGTGGAGAAGGGCTCGCGGAGCGCCGCGTGCGGGCGCACCGGGGCGAGGCGGGTGCTCGGGGGATGCGATGCGGCCGCGAAGGGCTGCGCGCGGAGAGGGACGTCGCGTGGCGCGGGTGGGATCGGGCGCTGGTGTGATCGGCGGTGCGCCGGAAGGGGCACCGCGCGGTGAGGGGGTGTACGGGGTCGCGTGACGTGGTGCCGTACAAGGCCGCGTGACGTGGCGCGACGTCGTGGTGGGGGTGAAACGCGGTGCGCGTTGTGCCGGGTGCCGGGTGCCGGGTGCCGGGTGCCGGTGCACCTGTGGGACGGCCGGCCAACGGCCCGTCCCTCAGGGATGATCAGTGCTGATCCGGCTCCGGAGCCGGCTGTGGGAACGCGTGGAAGTGCAGCCTGACCCGCTGTGGTCCGGCTCCCTCTGTCGGGCCCTTGTCCGGAGCGGACGCGCGGTCGCGGTAGCTGTCGATGAGGTCGTGCACCTGACCTGCCAGCTCGTCCAGCAGGTCAGGTGTCAGCTGGAGGGTGAAGTCGCTGAAGTCGGCTTTTCCCGCCCA
The DNA here is from genome assembly GCF_036250695.1 of Streptomyces sp. NBC_01497. Taxonomy (NCBI): domain Bacteria; kingdom Bacillati; phylum Actinomycetota; class Actinomycetes; order Kitasatosporales; family Streptomycetaceae; genus Streptomyces; species Streptomyces sp. NBC_01497. The sequence goes on from NZ_CP109427.1 coordinate 5,316,640, forward strand.
GACGTCCGGCCACTCGGACCGGCTCCAATCCGCCACCTCCTGGGCGTGGTTGGCCAGGGTCGCGTCGACCAGGACCCCGACGGCGGCGCGTACGGCCGGGTCGCGGCTGGTCGTCAGGGTCTCGTCGATGGCGATGCCGTCGTCCACCGCGCGCCACCACCGCTCCCGCCCCTTGCCGTGCCCGGGTGCGTCCTCCACGAATCCGTGGGCCGCCAGTTGGCGCAGGTGGTAACTGGTCGAACCGCTCGACTCGCCCATAGCGCCCGCCAGTTGGGAGGCGGTCGCCGGGCCGTCGTGCCGCAGTGTGGTCAGCAGCCGCATCCGCAGGGGGTGGGCGAGGCCGCGCAGTGAATGGGCGTCGAGGAGACGAGCGGAGTCCGGGACCTGTTCGGGCTTCATGGGACTACCGTAGGCCATGCAAAGAGGTCTTTGCAACCATTCTTTTGCAGCGGCTTCTTTGTATGGGTGGGCGCTGCTCCGCCTCCTCGACGCGCCCGGCTGCCGCTCATTCCCTCTGCGAGTCCCTGGCCGCCTGTTCCACCAGCGGGATGATCCGCAAGGGCACCGGGTTCTCCATCACGATCGCAGTCGACGCCCGCACGATGCCCTCGAACCCGACCACCCGGTCGATGACCCGCTGGAGGTCCGCGTTCGACCGCGCCACCAGCCGGCACAGCATGTCGCCGCTGCCGGTCGTCGTGTGCAGTTCCAGCACCTCGGGGACGGTGTCCAGGTGCGCCCGCACGTCCGCTCCCTGCCCCTGTTTGATCTCCAGCGTCGCGAAGGCCGTCACCGGGTAACCCAGCGCCGCCGGATCGACGTCGGGGCCGAAGCCCCGGATGACGCCCCCGGCGCGGAGCCGGTCGAGCCGCGCCTGCGCGGTGCCCCGCGCGACGCCGAGCCGGCGGGACGCCTCCAGCATGCCGATGCGCGGCTCCCGCGCGAGCAGGACGAGCAGCCGCCCGTCGAGTGCGTCGATGGTCATGGCCCGTCGCCCCGTTCGCTCTCATGGTCATGCTGTACAGATCGCCCGGTGATTGTCCCATTGGGCTGTACATCCTGCCCAGTCAATACGAGAACTGTTGCGCACCTTGTGGTACGGGGAGACCCTGACCCCATGGCAGACACCTCGATGCACCCCACCACCGTGTCCGGCTCGGTACCCGATTCGGCGCGTGCGGCCGACCCGTTCCCGGTGAAGGGGATGGACGCGATCGTCTTCGCCGTCGGCAACGCCAAGCAGGCCGCCCACTACTACTCCACCGCCTTCGGCATGAAGCTGGTCGCGTACGCGGGTCCGGAGAACGGCAGCCGCGAGACGGCGAGTTACGTCCTCACGAGTGGTTCGGCGCGCTTCGTGTTCACGTCCGTCGTCAAGCCGTCCACCGACTGGGGGCGGTTCCTGACGGACCATGTGGCGGAGCACGGCGACGGCATCGTGGACCTGGCCATCGAGGTTCCCGACGCGCGCGCCGCCTACGCCTACGCGACCGGGCACGGTGCCCACGGTCTCGTCGAGCCGCACGAGATCAAGGACGAGCACGGCACGGTCGTCCTCGCCGCGATCGCCACGTACGGCAGCACCCGGCACACCCTGGTGGAGCGCTCCGGCTACGACGGCCCCTACCTGCCCGGCTTCGAGGCGGCGAAGCCGATCGTCGCGCCGCAGGAGAAGCGCAGCTTCCAGGCCGTCGACCACTGCGTCGGCAACGTCGAACTCGGCCGGATGAACGAGTGGGTCGGCTTCTACAACAAGGTCATGGGCTTCACGAACATGAAGGAGTTCGTCGGCGACGACATCGCGACCGAGTACTCGGCGCTGATGTCGAAGGTCGTCGCGGACGGCACGCTCAAGGTGAAGTTCCCGATCAACGAGCCCGCCGTCGCGAAGAAGAAGTCGCAGATCGACGAGTACCTGGAGTTCTACGGCGGCGCCGGTGTCCAGCACATCGCGCTCGCGACGAACGACATCGTCGCCTCGGTGCAGCAGATGCGCGCGGCGGGCGTGCAGTTCCTCGACACCCCGGACTCGTACTACGAGACGCTCGGCGAGTGGGCGGGCGAGACGCGGGTGCCGGTCGAGACGCTGCGCGAGCTGAAACTGCTGGTGGACCGGGACGAGGACGGCTACCTCCTGCAGATCTTCACCAAGCCCGTCCAAGATCGCCCGACTGTCTTCTTCGAAATGATCGAACGGCACGGTTCGATGGGGTTCGGCAAGGGCAACTTCAAGGCACTCTTCGAAGCGATCGAGCGGGAGCAGGAGAAGCGCGGCAATCTCTGACGCGTGACTCGCAGTACCCCGCACCCGTGCTCCTGCCTGCGGCCCCGTGGAAACTGACCCACGGGGCCGCGTCTTTTCCCGCGGTCGCCCCAGCCGCCGTCGCCGCAACGAGGCCGCACCATGGGCCCCCCGCTCTCCGGCGGCGGAGCGCCCTGGATTTCCCGGACGGCGCGTGTGCCCTCAGGGGAGCATCGTCGGATCGCCGGGAGTGTTGCCCGGGGCGCCCGCCTCCCGCGCCGGCTGATCGGGGCTGCCGACGACGCCCCCGTCGTCCGTACCGGCCCCGCCCGTGGCGCCCGTGTCGTCGGACGTCCCCGCGCCGCCGGTCGCGCCCGCGCCGCTCGATCCGCCGACCGCGTCCAGGGCCTCGTGCGCGCGGGGCGCGAGCAGCGGCGAGAAGTACGGGTTCGTGCGCAGCGCCTCGTCGAGGTGCCGGCGTGCCTCGGCCTTCATGCCGAGCGTCCGCTCGATCTCGCCCCGGTGGTACGTGTACAGGGCGCTGCGGCGGCCCTGCTCCGTGGCGGTCGTCGCGTACGTGAGCGCGCGGGCCGCGTCGCCCGACCGGTACAGCGCCCAGCCCAGCGCGTCCGCCACCTCGATGCTGTGGTGGCCGTTCGTCCACTCGGTTGTCAGCAGGGCGACCGCCATCCCCGGGTTGCCGTGGTCGGCCTCGTAGCGGCCGAGGACCAGGTTCTCGTCGACCCCGCCACGCCGCCCCTTCGTCGCGGCCGCGCGGAGCGTGGCGTACTGCGTCTGCGCGTCACCGGTCAGGCCGAGCGAGTCGTAGAGCTCGCCGAACTCCAGCGCGTACTCCGGCGCGGGCAGCTTCGTGAGCGCGCTCTGGTACGCCTGGTAGGCCTCGTCGGTCCGGCCGAGAGCCGCCAGGGCGCGGCCCCGGCCCGCCTGTGCGGCGAACTGGTCGGGGGACGCCTGGAGCGCCGCGTCGTACTGGCCGAGTGCCTCCTTCGGTTCGCCGCGCTCCCACGCGAGGTTCCCGAGTTCGGTGAGCGCCGCGCCCTTCTGCGGCGGGGAGGAGGCGTGGTCGACGGCGTCGGACGCCTTCGCCGCCGCGTCCTCGCGCCAGCCGCGGTCGCTGTAGACGACCGCGTACTCGCCCGCGGCCGCCGGGGCCTTGGGCAGCGCTTTGGCCAGCCGGTCCGCCGCGCGGCCGGCGGCCTCGTAGTCGCCGATGCCGTTGTACGCGGCGATGAGCGGCGGGTAGGCCGCCCAGGCGGAGGGCACCCGTTTAAGGGCCTGTTCGCCCCACTTCTTGGCGGTCATGTAGTCGTGGCGGGCGTCGGCGAGGGAGGCGAGCCCGATCAGCGCCTCGGGCGGTGCGGAGGCGGCCGCCAGCGCTGCTGCCGGTGCGCCGCGCGGTACGGCCGCGGGGGCCTTGGCGTCGCCCGCGGCCGTACCGGGTGCCGCCCCCGCGGCCGGCGGCGCCGCGCCGGTGCCGGATCCGGCGCCCTGCCCGGGCGCGGAACCGTTCCCGGGGGCGGGCGCCCGCGCTGAGGCAGGCGCCTGTGCGGGTGCCGACGCGGGTGCCTGAGGCGATCCCGTATCCGGCCCCGGTGCCGACGAGCGCGGGGCGGGACCGGACGCGGGCGCGGAAGGCCGGGCGTTCGTGCCCGCCAGCGCGCGGTCGAGCGCCTGCTGCGCCTTCGGGAACAGGGCGGGGTCCGCCTGCCGCACTCCGCGCTGTACGTACGCCGAACCGAGGACCGCCCAGGCCCGCGCGTCGTCCGGGTGCTTGCCCACCCACGCCGTGCGGTCCCGGATCAGCGCGGCCAGATCGGTGACGGCGGCCGGGGCCCCGGCTGTCACGGCGGTGAGCGCGCGGCCTTCGGGTCCGGCGAGGGGCGGGGCCTCGTGCTTCGTGCCGGGGACGAACACCAGGACGCCCGCGACCAGGAGGCCACCCACGCCGACGGCCACGACCGCAGGTTTCATTCGCCGGGAATGCTGCTTTTTATCCGATTTCATCGCATTCATGAGGGCCACTGTGCGTCAATATGAAGATCACACTTAGCCCTGTGGGGTGGATCGCATTCGGGTTCACACCGATGGCGGTCGGTGCGAACCTGGGATCATGGACGATCTGCTTCAAACCCGGGCTGCGACCGCCGACGCCACCGCGCTCACCGAACGACTGCGCGCGGGCCTGCCCGCCGAGGCGCTCATCACCGACGCCGACGTGATGGCCTCGTACGCGCACGACATGGCCAGCTTCTGCGAGGCCGGTGTACCCGCCGTCGTGGTGCTTCCACGGACGGTCGAGCAGGTCCAGCACGTGATGCGGACCGCCACCGAACTCCGCGTCCCGGTCGTGCCGCAGGGGGCCCGTACGGGGCTGTCCGGTGCCGCGAATGCCTCCGACGGCTGCATCGTCCTCTCGCTCGTGAAGATGGACCGGATCCTGGAGATCGACCCGGTCGACCGGATCGCCGTCGTGGAGCCCGGCGTCGTGAACGCGGCGCTGTCGCGCGCCGTCGCCGAGCAGGGCATGCACTACCCGCCGGACCCCTCCAGCTGGGAGACCTGCACCATCGGCGGCAACATCGGCACCGCCGCCGGCGGCCTGTGCTGCGTGAAGTACGGCGTCACGGCGGAGTACGTGCTCGGCCTCGACATCGTCCTCGCCGACGGGCGCCTGCTGTCCACCGGCCGGCGCACGGCGAAGGGCGTCGCCGGGTACGACCTGACGCGGCTGTTCGTCGGCTCCGAGGGCAGCCTCGGGATCGTCGTCAAGGCCGTCCTCGCGCTGAAGCCGCAGCCGCCCCGGCAGCTCGTGCTCGCCGCCGAGTTCACGTCGGCGTCCGCCGCGGGGGACGCCGTGCGACGGATCATGGAGCGCGGCCATGTGCCGTCCCTGATGGAGCTGATGGACGGCACGACGGTCCGCGCCGTCAACGCGATGGCGAACATGGGCCTGCCGGAGAGCACCGAGGCGCTGCTGCTGGTGGCCTTCGACACCCCCGACCCGGCCGCCGACCTCGCCGCGGTCGGGGAACTGTGCACCGAGGCGGGCGCCACCGAGGTCGTGCCGGCCGACGACGTGGCCGAGTCGGAGATGCTGATGCAGGCGCGCCGGCTGTCGCTGCCGGCCCTGGAGGCCGCTCTCGGTACGACGATGATCGACGACGTGTGCGTGCCGCGCGCCCGGCTCAGTGACATGTTCGAAGGCGTCGAGGCGATCGCGGAGAAGTACGACACCAAGATCGGTGTGTGCGCGCACGCGGGCGACGGCAACACCCACCCGATCGTCTGCTTCGACCCGACGAAGCCGGACGACGTCCGGCGGGCGAAGGAGGCGTTCGACGAGATCATGGCGCTCGGCCTGCGCCTCGGCGGCACCATCACCGGCGAACACGGTGTGGGCGTACTGAAGAAGGAGTGGCTGGCCCGCGAACTCGGCCCGGTGGAGCTGGAGTTGCAGCGTCAGGTCAAGCGCACGTTCGACCCGCTTGGGCTGTTGAACCCGGGCAAGCTGTTCTGAGTCCAGGGGTCTGCGCGGCAGGGCCCCGGCCGGGTGGCCGGGGCCCTGCCGCGCGCCGGGTGCCGCCATCGCGCCCGGCCGGCTCCTCGCTCTGCCCGCCCCGTTCCCTCCTCCGGTCCGCTCCCTCACCCCACCCCACCCCACCCCGCCTCACGCCACGACGCTGACCGGTCTGTCAGTCTGGGTTGACGGATATCGCTCTGTCAGTCCAGACTGACAGGGCGATGGAATACTGGCCGCATGGATGCCGGAGACCTCTCGACACAGCTGACCTCGCCCGACCCCGCGGTCGGCCTGCGGGCCGTCGGCGCGCTGCACCGCCTCGCCGAACAGGTGGAGGCGTCGTCGGTGGCGCGCGCCCGGGAGCAGGGCTGGTCGTGGGAGCAGATCGGCGACGCGCTGGGGGTGTCCCGGCAGTCCGTGCATGCGAAGTACGGGAAGTGACAGCGATGTTCGAACAGTTCGCAGGTCGAGCGCGCGCGGTGGTCACCGACGCGCTCGAAGAGGCGCGGCGTCGCGGCGACCGGCGCATCGGTACGGAACACCTGCTCCTGGGCGCGCTGCGGCACCAGGACGAGACGGCGGTCGCGGGGCTCGGCCTCGATGCCGGGGCGGCGCGTGAGGCGCTCAAGGAGATGGACCTGGCGGCGCTCGACGCGGTCGGGATCGACGCGCGGGGTGTGGAGCGGCCGGCGGTCCCGGTGTCCCGCAAGCGCACACCGTTCACGTCGGCGGCGAAGTCCGTTCTCGCGGGCGCGTCGAGCGAGGTGCGCGCGCAGGGCGCCCGCCGGATCACACCGGCCCATCTGCTGCTCGCCCTACTGGAGTTGAGGGCGCCGGATCCTGCGGCGGAGGCTCTCACGCACCTCGGTGTGGACCGGGACGTCGTGCGGGCCCGGCTGACCGGCTCCGGCCGGGCCGCTGCCTGAGGCCCGCGCGCTGCGGGGAGCCTTCGCGCGCCCGAGGGGCCCCGGCGCGGAAGACCGGGGCACTGAGGGGGCCGTGTACCGAACGGTCCCCCTGCTGGGGGGCTCGCATGTCGGTCGCCACCGGCGTGCGGCTCAGCGTTTGACCGCCACGGCCGCGTAGTTGGGGTGAGGCACCGCGCCGGGCGGCACCGGTGCGTCCTTCCGCCAGTGCGGTGTCGCCACCAGTCCGGGCTCGACCAGTTCAAGTCCGTCGAAGAACCTCTCGATGTCCGCGTACGAGCGGCTCTGTGCCTCGATGGCGCTGGTGTACGTCTTGTTGAGCTTCTCGCCCGCCTCCGCGAACCCGTCGAGGCAGACGTGCGTCAGCGCCAGGCAGCTGCCCGCCGGCAACTCGTCGACCAGGGCGCGGACGACGCCGTACGGGTCGTACCGGTCGACGATGAAGTGCATGATCGCGATGAGGGAGAGGGTGATCGGCCGCTCGAAGTCCAGGTGCTCGCGGGCCCGTTCGATGATGGCGCGGGGCTCGCGGATGTCCGCCTGGATGTAGTCCGTCGCGCCCTCGGGCGTGCCGACCAGCAGCGCCTCGGCGTGGCGCATGATGATCGGGTCGTTGTCCGCGTACACGACCCTGGCGGCGGGATGGATACCCTGCGCGACCTGGTGCAGGTTGGGTTCGGTGGGGATACCGGTGCCGATGTCCAGGAACTGGGTGACACCGTTGTGTGCCGTCCAGGTGATCGCGCGCCGCATGAAAGCGCGGTTCTCGTGTGCCGCCAGACGCATGAACTCAGGGATCTTCTCGCCCAGTTCCCGGTCCACTTCGTAGTGGTCCTTGCCGCCGAGCAGGTAGTCGTAGACGCGCGCCGGATGCGGCCGGCTCGTGTCGACCTGCGGTTTCGCGCCCATGGATCTCACTCCGGTGGTGATCGGGTACGGCTGGGCAGGGTGACGCCGGTACGGGTCCGACCGGGCGGGCCGCTGCCGTAGCAGGTGAGTTTGCCACATGTCCCGGCGCACCGCCCGGGGAACGAACGCGGGCCCACGCCCCTGACCGCCGGTGCGCCGGGGCCGGACGCGGCCCGGTGCCGCCCGGAGTCGCGGCCCTCCCTGATGGGGCGCGGCCCCGGCCGGGAACTTCGCGCGGCGACGGCGGGAGTTCGGTTGCGAGGTGGGCCTACTCGCCGGTGGTGCCGTCGATCAGTTCGCGTACGACGTCGAGCTGGCCGACGTGGCGCGCGTACTCCTGGAGCAGGTGGAACAGGATGCGGCCGAGCGGCGGCGCCTCCTCCTCGGTCGGAAAGCGCCCGCCCACCCGGGAGGGCGAGGCGAGGTCCGCCCCGGCGATCACCGCGCGGCCCAGTGTCACCTCGTGCGCGTACGCGGCGAGGACGTCGGCGGTCGGTGTGTCGTCGCGGACGGTCCACTCGACGGCCGTGCCGCCCGGCACGCGCGGCAGTACGTCCTCGGCGGCGAACCCCCAGCGCAGCCAGCGGCGTTCGACCCAGCCCAGGTGCTGGACGAGGCCGAGGGGCGACCAGCCGACCGGTTCGAGCGGCGCGCGCAGGAGTGCGTCGGGCAGGCCGTCGATCTTCCGCAGCAGGGCTTCGCGGTACCAGTCCAGGTAGCCGAGCAGCAGCTCGGCGGAGTCGGACACCTTCTGTCCCGGGCCTTCGAGCGCGACGCGGAACTCTTCGTTGGTCATGACCACATTGTGCTTGCGCCCGGATCGGGCCGCACTGATATGTTCCGCACATGAACAAAAGATGGGCGGACGGCAGCGCGGGCGACGCGGACTACGGCACGATCGGCGTTCAGTACACCTCCTACCGGCGACCCGAGCCGCGCATCGCCGCGTTGATCTCCGATGCGCTGGGCGACGCGCGCACCGTGGTCAACGTCGGTGCGGGGGCCGGGTCCTACGAGACGACGGACCGGGAGGTGACCCCGGTGGAGCCCTCGGCGGTGATGCGCGGGCAGCGCCCGGCGCACCTGCCGGTGGCAGTGGACGCGGTGGCGGAGCGACTTCCCTTCGACGACGACGCGTTCGACGCCGCGATGACCACGTTCAGCGTGCACCAGTGGCCCGACGCCACGGCGGGACTGCGCGAGATGCGGCGCGTCACGCGCGGGCCCGTGCTCGTACTGACCTCGGACCCGGACCTCGTACGGGACTTCTGGATGTACGCGTACGCACCGCTCGTCCTCGATACGGAGGCGCGCCGCTACCCGTCGATGGCGCACCTCGCGGACGCGCTCGGCGGACGCGTCGACGTCACCCGCGTACCGATCCCCCTCGACTGCGTGGACGGCTTCAACGAGGCGTACTACGGGCGGCCCGAGCGACTGCTCGACCCGGGCGCGCGGCAGGCCAACTCGGCCTGGAGCTTCGTCGACGCGCCGAAACGGGAGGAGTACGTGGAGGCGCTGCGCGCGGCGCTCGCATCGGGGGAGTGGGACAAGAAATACGGCTCGCTGCGCCACCAGCCCTTCTACGAAGGGTCGTTGGTGCTGGTGCGGGCCCTTCCTCAGTGACCGGCTGAAACCGGGAGCGGGAGCCGGTCCGTCCCGGCGGCTCTCGCTCCCCTCGCGCGCCGACATCCTGATCCGCACTCACGGCCAGAGCAACTGCTTGCGCCAGCCGCCCGCCTCGCGGGAGTAGCTGAGGCGGGTGTGACGGCGCAGCTTGTCGCCCTGCCAGAACTCGACCTGCTCGGCCCTGAGTCCGTACAGCGTCCAGCTCGCGGCGACCAGATCCGGATCACGCTCGACGCGCGCCAGCGACTCCTTCGTGCGCAGGTCCCGTTCACCGAGGTCCGCGAGCGGCCGGCTCTGCGTCCCCAGCAGCGCCTCGGCACGCGCCTCGGGTGAGCGGGCCAGGAAGTCCGCGGCGGCACTCTCGGCGGGCTCCGCGACGACGGGTCCGCGTACCCGGACCTGCCGCGCCTGGGGCGACCAGTAGAAGGTGAGCGCGGCCCAGCCGTGCGCCGCCAGCTCGCGGCCCTTGGGGCTGTCGGCGTGCACGGCGAACTGCCAGCCCTCCGCGTCGACGTTCTTGAGGATCAGCACGCGGGCGTCCGGCCGGCCCTCGGCGTCGACGGTGGACAGGGTCATCGCGTGCGGCTCGCGGACGCCTGCGTGTACGGCCGAACGGAACCAGGTGACGAACAACTCCTCTGGTGAGTAAGGGGCGTCGGCGGGGTCGAAGGCGGGCAGATCATCCCCCGCGAAGACCTCGATGCCGCGCAGGACCTCCCGCATGCTGCCGTGTTCCATTCGCTCGTTCCCGTCGCCGCTTTTATTATGTTTCCGAGATAAACATAGTAGGGCGTCCGGCCGGTTGCGGGATTCCGTCGGACGGTGGGTTCGTCTGGTGCACGCAGGACGCCGAGTTTCGTCGCGACCGCCGTGACAGCACATCCCTCGGGCCGACGGCGCGGTGCCGGCGGACCCCACCCTCCACCGTCGCTACGAGGAGTGCGGGACCGCTGGCCCGCCATGGGGGAACCCGTTCACGAGCGGCCCGGAATCGTGGGCGCGATCGGCCTCCACCCGGACGTGGAGCGTGTACCGGATCTGCGGGACGACCGGGTCGTCACCACCCTCGACGGGAAGTGCCCGCACCACGGGTGGTGACCCCGCGGGGCCGCTGGGGTCCCGCCCTCCGGCCGTCGGCCGCAGGAGTCCTCCGGCGGCCGACGGCCGGAGCGGGCGGCGCCGCGGGCAGCCCGAGGGAGCGGCGGGCGCCCACCCGCCGCTCCCTCGGGCTGACTTGGGTCGTGCACCGCGGCGACGGGTCCGGGTGCCGGTGCTGCGGTACTGGCCGGTGCTGGTGCCGGCACCGGTGACCAGGACCGTACCGGCCGGAGAGCCGAGACGGTCGGCCGGCGGAAGGCCCGGCGGCAACCGCCCACGTGTGTCAGTGGGCGTCCCTGACCTGAGCGAGGTAACTGCCCCGCCCCTGCCCCTTGGCTCCGCCGACCCGGTATTCGTTGGCGACCAGGTCGAGGAGTTCCTCCGCGGACGTGTCGGCCGTCCGCTTGTCGAAGGTGATCTCACCGTGCTGCAGCAGGCAGACCCGGTCGCACACATCGAGCACCTGGCTGTAGTTGTGCGCGATCAGGATGATCGACAGGTCACCCCGGGCGCGCAGCAGGGAGATCAGGTCCAGGATGATGCCCCCCTCCTTCGCGCCCATCGCGGCCAGCGGTTCGTCCAGCAGCAGGATGCTCGCCTGTGAGTAGACCGAGCGGGCCACGGCGATCGCCTGCCGCTGGCCGCCCGAGAGGTTCGCCACCTCCGCGTTGACGGAGGGGATGCTGATCCCGATGTCGTTGAGATAGCGCCGGGCGTCGCGACGCATGGCCGCCCGGCGCAGGAAGGGCCCTCGACGCAGCTCCTTGTTGAGGTGGAGATTGAGATAGACCGGAAGCGTGTTGATCAGCGCGAGGTCCTGGAACACCGTCTCGATGCCCAGCTCTCTGGCCTGTCTCACCGAGTGCAGGCTGACGGGTTTGCCGTCGATGCTGATCCGACCCGAGGTCGGCTGGGTGAAGCCGGTGAGGATCTTCAACAGTGTCGACTTGCCGGCGCCGTTGTCGCCGATCAGTCCGAGCACCTCGCCGCGCGCCACGCTGAGGTTGACGTCGCGCAGAGCCTCCACCTGCCCGTAGCGCTTGCCGATGTGTTCGGCGGAGATGGCCGGCGGGGCCTGTGGTGTCTTGGTTTCCGTCATGGTCAGCCTCCCTTCACTCCTCGGCGCAGGCGCGCCAGTTGGGTGTTGAGCACCATGGCGATGAGGATGGCGACACCCTCGATCACGATGAAGGTGGTCGCGTCGATGCCCTGAATGTTGAAGCCGTCCTGCAGCACGGCGAGGAGCAGCGCACCGAAGAAGGCACCGATGACCGTGCCCGAGCCGCCCAGGAGCGCCGTTCCTCCGATGACGCAGGCCGCGACCGCCTCGAACATCAGATCGTTGCCCCCGGCGTTGGGGTCGAACGAGTGGGAGATGTGGACACCGTCCAGTATGCCGCCGAGCCCGGCGAAGGTCGACGCGATCATGAAGGCCCGTATCTTCACCCAGCGGGTCCTGATGCCCGCCTCCGCGGCGCCGAGGCTGTTGGCACCCGTGGCGATGGTGTGTGTGCCCCATCTGGTCTGTGTCAGCACTATCTGCATCAGGACGGCGAGGGCCACCGCCCAGATGAGTTCCGACCACTTGTAGCCGCCCAGGATGTCGATGAGCAGGCCTTGTTGGGGAGCGGGGCGGGGGAAGTTGTGCGAGACCTTCAGGGTGATGCCGTGCAGCAGGTAGAGCATCCCGAGTGTGGTGATGAACGAGGGCAGTCGCAGGAGCTGGTTCACCAGTCCGTTGAACAGCCCGATCGCAGCCGCGACCACCAGGCCCACGATCACGGCGAGCGCCATCGGCGCCCCCGCGTCATTGACCGCCATCATCACGAACGGGGTGAGAGCGAAGGTCATCCCGGTCGACAGGTCTATCTCGCCGCAAATGAGCAGGAAGACTTCGCCTGCGGCGATGATCGCCGCCGCCGAGCCGAAGTTGGCGACGTTGCCGAGGTTCGACGAGGTGAGGAACGCCGAGTTGGCAAAGCCGAAGTACAGGAGGAGCACGATCACCACGACGGCCACGCTGAGTTCGCGCAGTCTGAGCAGTGATCCCGGCAGGGCCGCGAGGCCGGGCAGCCGTCGGATCGTCTCGGAGCCACCGGCCGTGGCGGGTTGCCGCGGCGGAGGCACCGACGGGTCCCGGACCGCGGGCTCTTCGTCCTCGTCGCCCACGGAGGGGTCGTGATGCTGAGTCATGTACGGATCGCTCCCGTGCCTCAGTGGATGTACACCTGTTTGGGCGAGCTGCCCTCGAACCGGTTCTGCTGTTTCAGATAGGGAGCGACGAGGTCCTTGGTGACGAACTTCAGACCGGTGTCGGTGGTGGGCGGGCTGACCAGCGTGCCGGAGAGCTTGTAGAGGTAGAGGTAGAGGACCGAGAGGAATCCCTGCATGTAGGCGGACTGGTCGATGGTGAAGTCGAGGATGCCGTCGGAGATCGCCTGCTCTGTGGGCGTCAGCAGGTCGAAGCCGCCGCCGTGGTACCCCTGGTCCTTCAGGTTGTATTTGCGCATCACGTTCGCGATGCCTTGCGTGCTGCCCGCGTCCACCGCGAACAGGCCCTTGAACGCCTTGTTGCCCTGGGTGAACGCGTCGATGGCGGCCTGCTCCGGGTTTACGTCCGCGCCCGTCGCCACCTGCTTGACGGTGAACTTCTTGCCCGACGCCTTGAGGGCTGCCACCGCGCCGTCGGCACGCGGCTGGATGTTCAGCGAGCCGGGGGTGGCGATGAAGATGGCGATGCTGCCGCCGTCGGGGAAGAGTGATGCGATGCGCTTGCCCATCGCCTGGCCCGCGGCGAAGAGATCCTGGCCCACATAGGCGAGCCGCCCGTTCGAGGTGACGTCGGCGTTGTAGGAGACCACCGGGATGTTCTTGGCGAGCGCTTGCGTGGTCGGCGCGTTGAAGGCGTTCTGGTCGACGAGGGACACCGCGATGCCGTCGGCGCCCGAGGTGATGGCCGTGTTCATCGCGCTGACCATCTGGGAGACGTTCGAGGTCTCGGAACCGGTCCACTGGGAAGTGACGCCGAGCAAGTCGCACGCGTCCTGGATGCCGTACTGCGTGGCCTGGAAAAAGGGGTTTGTCGTCACGTGGTTGACGAAGACGAACTTCCATTTCGGGGTGGCCGGGAAACTGCCGGGCTTGTCCCCGCCCCCGCCCCCGCTCTTGGTATCGCTGCTGCAACCTGCCAGCGCGACCATGCCCGCCGCCATGCCGGCCAGGCCGGCGCCGCGGAGCATGACGCGTCGAGAAGGCGCGGAATCCGATCCATCATGGTGCAACACTGCTGATCCCTTCGTTCACGGATGAGCTGAGACGGTGGTGATGTGCACTCCCGCGCTCAGCCCGGCTTTGTGTTTCTGGAGATGCGCTGCCGGTGTCCTCGTGGCCTTCGGCCTGGTCCCGGGCGCTTCCGCTCACACCACCGACAACCACCCGTCTGTTGCAGCGGCCGTGGCCACCGCGGCGACGGGGGACGGGCACGTGTACTCCTCGGCGTGTGTGGGGTCACCGAGCGCGGGGCTCGGGACCTGCTGGATCCCGGCCGTCGGCCGAACGGCCCCGAGACGTGCGGGGGAAGTGCGTCAACTTCGGCGCAGGGGCAGGGTCCGCTGCTCGGCCCGGGACTCGCGGACCGGTCGCCCGGCGAGGCGAGTGCGGACCCGGGCTCCGGGGCGGAGCCATGACCTGGGCTCCGGCCTGTACCCGGCTCCGCCCGCGGTCGGTCGGTGCCGCAGGAACAACCGGACCTGATGTCGCGCGAATGGTTGGACCAGCGAGGTGTGTCCCCTCTTCGGCCATCGATTGACAGGGGCGCGGGTGCACCCGACGACCTGAATCAGCGGAAACCATGCGGTCACGAACCACGCAGAGCGTGCGCGGTGGCACGAAGACCTCCTGAAGGCGGTGCGAAGGCTGCCGATGAAAGTTAGCGCTCACATTCTGCTGTGAGCCCCTCGGGTTGTGCGGTCTTCGTGGTGCGTCCGGACGGCTGCTGGACAGCAGGAAATGAGGCTGACACATGCGGTGACCGACCTCAAGGGTTGGGACAGTACTTTTCGCTCGGCGGGATCCGGGAGCCCAGATCCGGACGAACGGCGCAACCTGGGTTCTGACCCGGCGAGTTGCGCGGTGGCGAGGCGTTCGTGTCTCTCTTCGGTCGCATCGCCGCCATCCGCCCGACCGGCTCCGTCGGGGTCGCGCGGCGACGGGACCGGCAGGGGCGCCCGGCGCCGCGTGAGCTGCGAACGATCGGGCCGCGGACCGCCGGAATGTGTGCCGCCGTCGTGTCGTGAGGTCTCGAACCAGCGTCTGAGCAAGCTTGACGTGAATAACTGTGAGCGCTAACTATGGGCTGTCGCAGAACGGAGAACCATGTCGCAGACCGCCGGAAACCCCACACCGCGCCGTGCTCCCACGATGGCTGACGTCGCCCAGGTCGCGGGCGTCTCGCACCAGACGGTGTCACGGGTGCTGAGCGGTCACCCGAACGTCCGCGAGTCGACGCGCGCCGAGGTGCAGAAGGCGATCGAACAGCTGGGCTACCGGCGGAACTCCTCCGCGCGTGCACTGGTGACCCGGCGCACCCTCACACTCGGGGTGGTGGCGTGCAACCCGACACTGTTCGGCCCTTCCAGCACACTGTTCAGCCTGGAGGAGGCCGCTCGGGAGGAGGGCTATCTGGTCTCTACCGTCACGCTGCGCCGCTACTCCGCGTCAGCGCTCAGGGAGGCCATCGAGCACCTCAGCGGCTGGGGGGTGGAGGGCATCGTGGTGATCGTGCCCTACCGTGAGGCCGTCAACGCGCTGACGGAGCTCAGCCTGCCGTTCCCGGTGGTGACCGTCGAGGGCGGTCACACGCTGCCCATCCCGGGCGTCTCCGTGGACCAGGAACTGGGCGCCCGGCTGGTGACCAGGCACTTGCTCGCCGCCGGGCACCCCACGGTGTGGCATGTCGCCGGCCCCAGGGACTGGCTGGAGGCCGAGGCCAGGATCAACGGCTGGCGCTCGGTGCTCGAGGAGGCGGGGGCGGTCGTACCACCGGTGCTGGAGGGCGACTGGACACCCCTGTCGGGCTACCGTGCGGGCCAGGAGCTGGCCGGCCGGGTGGTCGGCGGAGACACCCGTGCCGGGGCTCCGGCCGTCTCCGCGGTGTTCGTGGCGAACGATCAGATGGCGCTGGGCGTGCAGCGGGCCTTTCGCGAAGCGGGGCTCGCGGTACCGGGCCGGATCGCGCTGGCCGGGTTCGACGACATCCCCGAGGCCGAGTACTTCGCACCACCGCTGACCAGCGTCCGGCAGGATTTCGCCGCCGTCGGCCAGGCAAGTATGCGGCTGCTGCTCAGCCGGATCGAGTCCGGCGGGAGCGGCGCGGGGGACGAGCACGTCCTGATCGAGCCGCGGTTGATCGTTCGCGGCAGCAGCCTTCCGGCCTGACCGCGTCCCCGCTTCCGGTGAAGCCCGGGCCGACGCCGGGACGGTCCGCGCATTCCGCATGACTGAGAGGGAACGATGAGCACCGATTCGCCCGCCGTGACCGTCGGTGTCGACTTCGGCACCCTGTCCGGACGCGCCCTGGTCGTCGCCGTCGTCGACGGTACGGAGCTGGGCAGCGCCGTCCACGAGTACACGCACGGCGTGGTGGACAGCGCCCTGCCCGGCGGTGGTCCCGGACTCCCGCCCGACTGGGCTCTCCAGATCCCCCAGGACTGGAGGGACGTGCTGCGCTTCGCGGTACCCGAGGCACTGCGCGCCGCGGGGGTGCGGCCGGAGCAGGTGATCGGCATCGCCACCGACTTCACCGCCTGCACCGTGCTGCCCACGGCCTCGGACGGCACACCCCTGTGCGAACTGCCCCGCTTCGCCTACCGCCCGCACGCCTACCCGAAACTGTGGCGCCACCACGCCGCCCAGCCCGAGGCCGACCTGATCGTCGAGCGGGCGCGGGAGAGCGGACAGCCGTGGCTGGGCCGCTACGGCGGGAAGATCTCCAGCGAGTGGCAGTACGCCAAGGCACTCCAGACGCTGCACGAGGACCCGGGCGTCTACGCGGCGGCCGACCGTTGGATCGAGGCCGCTGACTGGATCGTCTGGCAGCTCACCGGCGCCGAGAGCCGCAACCCGTGCGCTGCCGGGTACAAGGGCATCCACCAGGACGGCCGGTACCCCGGCGCCGACTACCTGGCCTCCCTGCACCCGGACTTCGCCGGCTTCACCGCGAAGCTGGAGCATCCGCTCTCCCCTCTGGGTACCCCGGCGGGCGGACTCACACCCGGGGCCGCGGAGTTGACGGGCCTTCCGGCGGGCACGGTGGTGGCCGTCGGCAACGTCGACGCCCACGTCACGTCGGCGGCCGCGCAGTCCCTTGACCCCGGCAACATGCTGGCCATCATGGGGACCTCCACCTGCCACGTCATGAACTCGGACGTACTGGCCGAGGTGCCGGGCATGTGCGGGGTGGTACGCGACGGAGTGGTGCCGGGCCTCTGGGGCTACGAGGCCGGGCAGAGCGGGGTCGGCGACATCTTCGCCTGGGCAGCGCGCACCGTCGCACCCGAGGGGTACGCCGCCGAGGCCCGGCACCGCGGCATCTCCGTGCACGACCTGCTCACCGAGAAGGCCGCCGCACAACCGGTAGGAGCGCACGGCCTGTTGGCGCTCGACTGGCACAGTGGCAACCGCTCGGTCCTGGTCGACCACCACCTCTCCGGACTGGTCGTCGGACTGACGCTCGACACGCGCCCGGAGGACGTCTACCGCGCACTGATCGAAGCCACCGCGTTCGGCACCCGTGTCATCGTCGAGGCATTCGACCGGGCCGGGGTCCCGGTGACCGAATTCACCGCGGCCGGCGGCCTGTTGAGGAACCGCTTCCTCATGCAGACCTACAGTGACGTACTGGGCCGCCCGGTGCATGTGCTCAGGTCCGAGCAGGGGCCCGCCCTCGGTTCGGCCATCCACGCCGCCGTCGCCGCCGGTGCGTACCCGGACATCCGTACCGCCTCGGCCGCGATGGGCTGTCGCGCGAAGCGCGCCTACACCCCGGACCGGGGCAGGTCCGCCGCCTACGACCGCCTCTACGCCGAATACCAGTCCCTGCACGACCACTTCGGGCGGGACGGCAGCACCGTCATGCACCGCCTGCGGCACCTGCGCGACCAGGCCGTGGCCTCCTCCGCCCAACAACGTTAACGCTCACAAGTCACCCTCACACTTACGAGGTCAGTCCTGTCATGAGTGGTTCTCGGTCCCCGGCCCTCCCCGCCGCGGCGTCGCTGAAGCAGGAAGTCAGTGAGCTGCATCAGGAACTCGTGCGCTACAACCTGGTGGTCTGGACCGCCGGGAACGTCTCCGGGCGGGTTCCCGGCCACGACCTGTTCGTCATCAAACCCAGCGGCGTCGCCTACGATCAGCTCACACCCGACGTGATGATCGTGTGCGACCTTGACGGTGAGGTCGTCGAGGGCGGACTGTCGCCCTCGTCGGACACCGCCGCACACGCCTACGTCTACCGGCACATGCCCGACGTCGGCGGAGTAGTGCACACGCATTCCACCTACGCCTGCGCCTGGGCGGCGCGCGGCGAGCCCGTGCCGTGCGTGCTCACCGCCATGGCCGACGAGTTCGGTGACGAGATTCCGGTCGGCCCCTTCGCCCTGATCGGCGACGACTCCATCGGACAGGGCATCGTCACCACCCTGGCCGGGCACCGTTCGCCGGCCGTGCTGATGCAGAACCATGGCGTGTTCACCATCGGCAAGGACGCGCGCGCCGCTGTCAAGGCCGCGGTCATGTGCGAGGACGTGGCCCGCAGCGTGCACATCTCCCGTCAGCTCGGCGAGCCGCTACCCATAGACCCCGGCGATGTCGACCGGCTCCACGCGCGGTACCAGAACGTCTACGGCCAGCCCGTACCCACCACTGACCGAGGAGAGCGTCCATGACGGCGACCGCCGAACGTGAGGTGTGGTTCCTCACCGGAAGCCAGGGACTGTACGGGGAGGAGACGCTGCGCCAGGTCGCCGAGCAGTCCAGCAGCATCTGCGAGGAGCTCGCGAGTGCGGACGGCCCTGTGCGGGTGGTGTGGAAGCCGGTCGTCACCGACGCCTCGGCGATCACGGACGCGATGCTCTCGGCCAACTCCGATGCGCGGTGCGTCGGCCTCATCGCCTGGATGCACACGTTCTCCCCGGCGAAGATGTGGATCGCCGCGCTCGACCTGCTGCGCAAACCACTTCTGCACCTGCACACGCAGGCCAATGTCGAACTGCCCTGGTCCAGCATCGACATGGACTTCATGAACCTCAACCAGGCCGCCCACGGCGACCGAGAGTTCGGCTACGTCCAGTCCAGGATCGGCGTGCCCCGGAAGACCGTGGCCGGCCACGTGTCCGATCCGGCGGTGATCCACCGGATCCACGCCTGGATGCGGGCCGCGCTGGGCTTCGATGCCCTGCGCACCCTGCGCGTGGCCCGCTTCGGCGACAACATGCGCGACGTCGCCGTCACCGAGGGCGACAAGGTCGAAGCGCAACTGCGGTTCGGCGTCTCGGTCAACACCTACGGGGTCAACGACCTCGTGGAGATGATCGACGCGATCGACGACGCGGCGGCGGGTGAGCTGGCCTCGGAGTACGCCCGTACCTACAAGACCGTACCCGAGCTGGCGAGCGACGGGAGCCGCCATGAGGCCCTGCGCTATGCGGCTCGCATGGAGCTGGGGCTGCGCGCTTTCCTCGACTCCGGCGGATTCCGTGCCTTCACGACCAACTTCGAGGATCTGGGTGGGTTGCGACAACTGCCCGGCATCGCGGTGCAGCGGCTGATGGCGGACGGCTACGGATTCGGTGCCGAAGGCGATTGGAAGACCGCCGCTCTGCTCCGTACCGTGAAGGTGATGGGCGCCGACCGACCCGGCGGCAGTTCGTTCATGGAGGATTACACCTACCACCTGGTCTCCGGGCAGGAGCTGATCCTCGGGGCCCACATGCTCGAAGTCTGTCCGACCATCGCGGCCGACCCACCGCGTTGCGAGATCCACCCGCTGTCCATCGGCGGCCGAGAGGACCCCGTCCGCCTGGTCTTCGACGCCCGGCCCGGCCCGGCGGTGGTGGTGGGACTCGCCGACGTCGGCGACCGCTTCCGGCTGGTCGCCAACCAGATCGAGGTGGTGCCGCCTGCCGAGCCGCTGCCGGCCCTTCCGGTGGCGCGGGCGGTCTGGAGGCCGGAGCCGGACCTGCGCACGTCCACCGAGGCCTGGCTGACCGCCGGCGGTCCCCACCACACCGTGCTGTCCACGGCGGTCGGTGCCGAGGAACTGGCCGACCTCGCCGACATGCTCCGCACCGAACTCCTCTTCATCGACCGGACCACCGAGGTGAGGCAGTTCGCCAAGGAGATCCGCTGGAACCAGGCGTACTACCGCCTCGCAGGGGGGTTGTGAACCGGCCGTTCGTGCGGGACGCCGGACGGCCGCGTGCGCCCTGCCGCCGTGCCCGACACACCGGCGGCGCCTTCCACGTGTTCCCCCCGCACCACCCCTGACCTGGCGGCATCCCCGGATCCCCGGCAGCTGACCGACCGGGTGGTGCCACAGGCTCACCGTCGCCGCCTCCCAGGTCATCCAGCGGCGGCTCTGTTGCTTGCACCGCGTCGGATCGCCGACCGCCGACTCCCCCATTCACCCGCGATGGATGTCCTCCCGCGGGTGCGGGCCGGCGCCGTCCGGGTACGGGCCGGTCGGGTCGCGGCAGTGTGCCGCGCCCGCGGCGCACGCGCTCGCCGCCGTCGCGGCGAAGGGGGCCCAAGAGGGGGCCGGGGCACGGATCGGCCCCTTGTGCGGGACGAAGAGACGGGCCGAGAAGGCGAGTTGATGTTCCTGGGGGACGGGGCGCTCCCGACGGGCACCCGCTGCGTACGTACGGCTCGCGTTCATCCGGCCGCTGGGCGGCGGGGTCGAGTGGTCGACGGCACCCGCGCGCGTCACCGTGCTGCCGTCGTACGAACGGCCCCGCGCGGTCGGCGTCGCTTGTTGTCCGCACCACGTCGTCCGGCAGCGGGACGGCAAGACCCACTGCCGGGACGGTAATGCGCGGATCTGTCGGTGAGGGGTGGAGCGGTGCCGCCGTGGGGGAGGGAGGCCGGGCGGGCCGCCGGGGCGGCGCCGCCCGTGCGGCCTCAGCGCAGGCGCGAGGAGTTCATGATCGACGCCAGGTGGGCGACCACCATGACCCAGCTCACGGCGGCGATGGCCGCGACCGCGATGCGGGTCGGCTCCGTGCTGTTCATGGCCGCGTCCACGATCGCCACCGCGAGCAGGAGCAGCGAGGCCTCGATGCCGTTCGTGATGCGGTGGATCTTGAAGGCGGAGCCGATACGGCGGGCGAAGGCGATCGACTGTGCGCGCGGCGCCGTCGACTCCTCGCTCGCGACGGCGAGCCCGCGGCGCGCGCGTGCCACGTCCACCAGGTCCGTGGAAGCTTTCAGCAGGACGATGCCGAGTGCGGCGGCCAGGCCGACGGACACCCAGAGGTCCGAACCGCCGCGCGCCGCGCGGAAGCCGGCGCCGATGAGCAGGGCCGCGTCCGCCAAGTAGGCGCCCAGGCGGTCGACATAGATGCCGACCGCGCTGTTCTGGCCCTTCCAGCGCGCCACTTCGCCGTCCACGCAGTCGAACAGCAGGAAAAGCTGGAAGAGGATGGCGGCGAGCAGCGCCCCGAGCAGCCCGGGGATGAGAAGCGCCACACCGGCCAGGACGCCGCAGACCACCATCGTCCAGGTGAGCGAGTTCGGTGTGACGCGTGTGCGGACGAGCTGGCGCGTGGCGTGCAGCGAGATGGTCCGCATGTACATGCGTCCCGCCCAGTGCTCGCCGTTGCGGCTCGCCAGCTTCGCGTTCGGCTGGCAGACCTCGCGCAGTTCCGCCAATGCCGGAGCAGTCGTCATCTCGGTGTTCCCTCTCGCCCAGCCGACCCGTGTCGCCCAAAGGGTAGATGACCACCTGGTGTCCTTCCTCGGCCACCTGCTGTTCATTCACGCAGCGCCGACGGTGTCGTCACACGACGTCAGGAACAGTGCCGCCGTGTGACATGTCACTCCCCGGCGTCCTGGCAGCCCGATTCGTCCGACGGCCACGGGTCCCGCAGCCACAGGTCGTCGGCCGGTGTGGGGGCGAGCAGCGCGGCCAGGCCCTCGTCGATGCCGAGCCGCGCCGCTTCGGTGCCGGGCGCGACGGCCAGCAGTGTGCGCTCCAGCCAGGTGTACACGGCGTCCAGCGGCGCCTGGAGCAGCGCTTCCCCGTCCGGTGAGGTCAGGGCGAGGCAGATCACGCCCCGGCCGTCGACGCGCGTGGGCCAGATCCGTACGTCACCGTGGCCGCACGGCCGGAACACGCCCTCCACCATCAGTTCCCGCGCGAAGGTCCAGTGCACCGGGTTCGGCGAGTGGATGTGGAAGGCGACGTGGACCGCGTACGGGTCCGTCGTCCGGTACGTCAGCCTGGCCGGCACGGCGACGCTGTGCTCCGGCGACAGGACCAGGTCGATGTCGAGTTCCCGTTCCACGACGGTGTTGGTGACGCCCATGGTGTCCGTCCTCTCCCACGTTCGGCCCCGGGACCGGTTGTCCGGACGCCGTACTGGAGAGAGCGGGTCGTCCCGCGGTCATGACGCGACTTCTTCAAGATTTTTTGCGCCACCGCGTCGGAGCCGGGGCAGGACGGGCGCGGAGGTGCCTCGGGCGTGGGCGAGTGGCAGGCTCAGGGAGCTCCGGGGAGAGGTGCCGGCCGGGGATGGTCAGCCGTCCGCCCGGAGCCCCGCAGCGCTGGACCCTGCCCGCTCCGGGCGGCACGCCGGGGCCGAGGCTCGCGCCGGGCCGGCCCCGCGGCTCGGCGCAGGAACCCCTGGGCGTTGCCGGGCCCGGCCTCAGTTGTTGACGGGAATCCCGAGAGTGGGACGCGTCGCCAGATCTCCGGAGGTGTTGACGGTCACCCCAGGCGTGACTCCCGCCGGCCTGCACGGAGCCGATGACGACGTCCTGGCCGGAGGAGGTGCCGTGGACCTGCACGCTCTGTTCGGCCGCGATCGGCGTGGTGGTGCAGGTCCCGGGAGCCTCCTTGGCGCCGGAGGACGTGCTGCTGCCCTTCGAGCAGACGACGTAGGAGGTGTGGTCACCCTTGGAGCAGACCTGGATGCCGCCCTTCGAAACCACCGGTGCCGCGGAGGCGTGTCCGGCCCCGCACAACGTCGTCGCGGCGGCCGCGAGACAGGCTCCGAAAAGCACGCCACGGCGTCTGAGGACATCACTGGGCAACGCGATGAACCCTCCTGGTGGCGTGTCCCCGCTCGCGGAGATCTCCCGGAGGGGAGCCGGCTCACGGTCGCAATGCACAACAGATTAGACGCGCGCACCGGGAGGGAGGGCGCGGTCGGCGCCGGTGGTGTCCACTGGGGCGACTCCTCTGCCTGGAAGGGCAATTGACGTCTGTCCGGTCTTGAGTTCTCCGCGATTCTGGACGGTTGCGCGGACGCGTCGCGGTGCGGCTGCGTCGAGCCTTCTCCCCGTCACGTCGTGGGCGGATCTTCGTTCCTCCACGGCATCACGGCATCACGGCATCACGGCATCACGGCATCACGGGGTAGCCACCAGATGGGTATGAGGCCCGGACACAGGGACGCTTGAGGCGACACTCAAGCATCTCCCGGTTGCCTGCCGCGTACCGAGCCCGATCTGCTGAGGAAAAGTGAGTTCGTTATGACGGCACTGTTCTACTTTGTGGTGCGGGCCTTTCGGAGACAGGGTCGGTAGTCTGCTGTCGGGCGAGGACCGTGATTCCTTCGTCCTGTCCAGCAAGGTGGGGCGCGTCATCCTTCACGAGGTCGGGAGCGAAAATCGTGACCTGGACGAAAAGGGAGATCTTCGCCGACGGCAACAAGAACAGGATTCTCCACGAGCGGACGGCTGCGGCGACGGAGTGGTCCATCGAGGGGAGTCTCAAGCGGTGGGACGTGGACCGGATCGATATCCTCCGGGTGCACGATATCGCCCAGGAATTCCACGGGGACGCGTGGCTCGGCAGGTTCGAGGAGGCACGCACGGGTGCGTATCGCGTGCCGGCCCGTCTGCGCGACGAGGGCGTGATCAAAGCACGGGGTCCCGGTGTCCATCGCACCGAACCCATCGAACTGACGTCGGCACCGGACGAACCGCGACCGGACGGTTTCCTGCCGACGGGCCGTTACAGCCTGCTGGACCACGAACACGCCCAGCGGCGTCTGTTGCCCATGGCGCAGGAGCAGGGCGTGCGCAGGGTGGGAATGTCCTGGGGGCCTCGCGGTCGTCCCCCACATCTCGGAGGAGAACACCCATGGCCTCGACCTCGGTGAGCAAGATCGTGTCGGCGGAGCCGGGACGAGTATGGCAACTCGTCGGCGGGTTCGGTTCGCTGCCTGACTGGCTGCCGTACATCACCGGCAGCACGCTGGAAGCGGGAGGACGCAGGCGGCGACTGTCCAACCCCGACGGGGACACCATCGTGGAGCGGCTGGTGGACTACGACGACGTACGGATGAACTACAGCTACGCCATCGTCGAAGCACCCTTCCCCGTCGTCGACTACCTCTCCAACCTGCGGGTTTATCCGGTGACTTCCGATCCGCGGAAGGCGGAGGTGCAGTGGTCGGGGCGGTTCGTCCCGCAGGGCGCGACCGACGACGAGGTCGTCGCTCTCTTCACCGGGATCTACACCGACGGTCTCGACGCTCTCCGGCAGACGCTGGGCTGAGCCGATGCCTGGGTGACGAAGTGAACTCATGAGCGGCGTGAAGTGGCGCGCCGCCCATGACCGGGTGCCGGGCAGCCTGCGCCCCCGGCACACCGGGCGGCGTGCCGGGGCGGAGAAGTGTTCCGCACCGGGGCGGAGTCGCGTTCCTCCGAGGACCTGCGGTCAGCCGAGGGCCCGCGGCCGGTCGGGGACCCGCGCTCAGTCGAAGACGATGACCTGGCGGCCGACGATGTCGCCGCGGCCCAGCGCCTGGAGGTTCTCGTTGATGTCGTCGAGACGGACCGTGCTGACGTTGTGCTTGATCAGGCCCGCCTCGGCCAGGGAGAGCGCCTCGACGAGGTCCATGTGGTTGCCCCAGAAGGAGCCGAAGTAGGTCAACTCCGTTCCGACGAAGGGGAACTGGTTGTGCTCGACGCGCTGGCTCATCAGGCCGACCGCCGCGAGCGCGCCCTCGGCTCCCAGCAGGTCGAACCCCATGGAGATCGACGCCTCGCTGCCGACGCAGTCCAGGATGGCGTTGATCGTCCTGCGCCCGGTGAGCCTTTCCAGCTCGTCCTGGATGGCCTCGGTGGACTTGTCCCTGACATTGATCCCGTACTCCGCCCCGTTGTCCTTCGCCACGTCCAGCTTGCTGTCCGTGCGCGCGAGGGCCACCACGGTCGATCCGCCGCCGAGCAGCTTCGCGTACTGGATCGCGTAACTGCCCAGCCCGCCGATGCCCGTGACGGCGACGGTGCGGTCGGGACCGAGCTTGCCCGCGTCCCTGAGTTTCCTCATCGCCCGGTACGGGGTCATGCCCGCGTCGGTCATGGGCGCGAGCAGTTCCGGCTTTTGCGCGGCTTCCTCCGAGACCGGGATGACGTGGAGGTGGTCAACGGCCATGTATTCGGCGAACCCTCCCGGCGGCCCGAAGCCGACCCACCTGCCGTTGCCGCTGCACAGCTGCTCGTTGCCCTCGCGGCACTGGCGGCAGGTGCCGTCGCCCCAGCTGGGGTTGACGACGACCATGTCGCCCTCCGCGTAGCCGGCGGTCTTCGGTACGCCGCTGCCGAGGGCCGCCACGCGTCCGGTGACCTCGTGACCGGGGATGTACGGGAAGTCGACGGGGAAGGGGCCCTTGAAGTAGCCGTCGAGGAGCTGGTAGTCGCTGCGGCACATGCCCGTCGCCGCGACCTTCAGCAGGATCTCGTCCGGCGCGATCTCGGGAACGGGGACCTCGTCGATGCGCAGAGGTTCGTTGTATCCGTACATACGAGCTGCTCGCATCGTCTGCATGGGATGGCCTCGCTTTCGCCGGCGGGCAGCGGTGCGTGTCAGCGGCATGAGGAGAATCCGGGTCGGGGCCCCGTCACCGGCTGCCGCGGCCGCCGCTCAGGACACCAACAGGTTCCTGCATCCGCCAGTGCCACGCATCCGGAGTCCGTACGCGCCCCTGTGCGGCGTCCGGACGGCAGGCGGACGGGAGCGACGGGCAGAGGCGGTGCGGCGCACGGACGGGCCGAGGGACGGGCGGGCCCGTCCTTTCGCGGGCCAGTCCGTCCGCGGGATCGTTCGTCCGCGGGGCAGGTCGCTCCGCGCGGCTGCGCTCGGACGCCTCACTGGACGACGCCCCTCGGTCCGCCCGGTGCACGAGGACGCGAGTATGTTGCGGCATCGAGCGTGTCCCGGCCCTGTGTTCGCGTGAGACCCTGCCCGAGGCCTTGGCCGGACTCCGCCGGTGCGCCGGACTCGTCGATGACGGTGTGTGACAACCCCGTGACCGAAAAGTGGTGCAATCGAGAGGACCGGCCCGACGGCGGCCGGTGTTCTGATAGATGTGAAGCCTTAAACAAGGCTCTTGAGGAGATACGGGACCACGGTGATGAGCGCCCCGACATCGGCAGCCGGCGACGGCGGCCCAGCGGCCGGCTACTACCCGGATCCATCCATCCCGGGCTACGTCCGGTACTGGAACGGCGCCGCATGGGTGCCGGGCACCAGCATGCCCGCCCCTCCCGGCAGCGAGGCCGAGGCCGCCGCGCAGGCCGCCTCGCCCGCCGGGGCCGGCCCGGGACCCGCCTCGGGGGCCGCGGCGCGCCCCGCCGAGGAGACAGGTCCGGTCTTCTTCGACGAGGACCCGTCCGCGGGCGTGGCCGACGGCCCCGACGCGGGGGGCGCCCCGGCCATGGGCCGGGAACCCTCCGTACAGCAGGAGCCCGCGTCGGCCTGGCAGGCGGACACGTCCCGTCAGTCGGGGTTCGGCGGCGAGCGCGACCACCGGGTCTCCTGGGGCGCCACCGGTCCCGACCCCCGGGTGTCCGGCCACTCCCCGGCGGACGCCTCGGAACTGTCCGCAGCCCCGCCCACCGGCCTGACCGGTCTGACGGGGGTGCCCGCCGCGCGCGGCGGGCAGGACGCGCCGCAGGCCGTGCCCGCCGCCGCGTCGCCCGAGCCGCTGCCGTCCCGTGCGGTCGACGACTCCGGACGGCACGGCGCCCCGCCGCGCTCGGCCGCGCCCGTCGACTCCACCGTCGCGCTGCGGGCCCTGGCGGCTGCGCGACGCGCGAAGGACCTGGAGGGCGACGAGGGGGAGGCTGCAGCGGCGGCCCGCGTCGAGGACCCGCCCGGGGGCCGCCGCGAGCAGCGGCGCGGGCGCGGGGAGATCGCCGCGTCGGCGGCTCCCGCCGCCCTGCCGAGTGGTGGGACCCCGGCCGGCGAGCGGGCACGGCGCTCCGCACCGGCGGCGGGGGCCGCGCCCTGGGCGCAGCAGGTGCAGGGGTTCGCGCAGGCCCCGGCTCCCGTGATCCCGTCCCCCTCCCCGTCGCCTTCGGCGTCCGGCCCTGCCGCATCGGGGCCGGCCCCCGTCTCCCCCTCGCCTTCCCCGTTCGGCTCCGCGGCCGGGGGACGGGCCGGGGCCGAGCCGCCCGTCGTGCCGTGGAAGCCGCCCAAGGAGGACGACCCGTTCCAGGCCGCCGCGCGCGCCCAGGCGAGCGCCCGGCCCGCCGGGCTCGGCAGGCGGTTCGTGGCGCGGCTGATCGACAGCGTCGTACTCGGCGCGGTCGTGGGGGCTGTCGTGGGCCCGCTCGCGCTGCGCGCGCGTACGCATGTCGACGGCGAGATCGAGGCCGCCCGGCAGTCCGGCCGTACGGTGACGGTCTATCTGCTGGACGGCACGACGGGCGTGTACCTGGCGATCGCCGTCGCGGTCCTGCTGGTCGTCGGCGTGCTGTACGAGGCGCTGCCGACCGCGAAGTGGGGACGCACGCTGGGCAAGAAGATCTGCGGCCTGACGGTGCGGGACCTGGAGTCGTTCGACCCGCCCCGGTTCCGCGGGGCGTTGACGCGCTGGCTGGTGTACGGGGTGCTCGGGCTGGTGGTGGTCGGGATCCTGAACGTGCTCTGGTGCCTGTTCGACCGGCCGTGGCGGCAGTGCTGGCACGACAAGGCGGCGCGTACGTTCGTGGCGGGCGGCACGGGCTGAACGCGTAGGCCGCAATCCGTTCGCCCGAACGGCGTCGAGGGTTGGCGGCCTCCCGTCACGCGCGGTGCACTGCCCCCATGAGCAACGATGAGCCGACGTCCGGCCCGCCGCCCGAGGACGATCCCTTCCTGAAGCGGCCACAGCCTCCCCGGCAGCCGCCGCCCGGGGATGCGGGGCCGCCGTCCGGCTCTGACCCGTACGGGCGGCCGGAGCCGCCGCCCGGCGGTCCTGGCGGCGGCCAGGGCGGCGGTGGGCAGTGGCCGGGTGGTGATCCGGGCGGAGCGGATCCGTACGGAGGCGGGCCCTCCGGTGGCGGCCCCGGCGGGCCGGGTCCCTACGGGGGCGGCCCGTACGGCGGGGGTCCGTACGGCGGCGATCCCCGTGCCCGTACCGGTCCCCTGGCCGGGATGCCTCCCCTCGCGCCCTTCGGTACGCGTCTCGCGGCGCGGATCATCGACGCGCTGATCATCGCCATCCCGCTCGCGATCATCTCGCTGGCCGCCAACGGCTTCGACCTGTCGACGTCCAACGGCCAGAGCGAGGCGGATCACCTCGGGGACGAGATCAACACCGGGCAGCAATGGCTGTGGACGGTGGTGTCCATCGTCGCGTACATCGCCTACGACACCGTGATGACGCGTACGTACGGCCGGACGCTCGGCAAGCGGTGGCTCGGACTGCGGGTCGGGATGCTCGCCGACGGCGCCGTGCCGGGGACCGGGTCCTCGCTGCTGCGGGCCACGGTGCTGTGGCTGCCCGCGCTGCTGTGCTGCTACTGCATCTGGTGGATCGTCATCGCGCTGTCCATCGTGGCGAGCCGCCCGTACAAACAGGGCTGGCACGACAAGGCGGCGAAGACGGTCGTCGTCACGACCTGAGCGCGAATGACGCGTTTCCGGCTGGTACGTCAACGGCTGGTACGTCAAGGGCCGGTACGTCAACGGCCGAGGCGTCAACGGCCGACGTGCATCACCGACGCCCTCCGGGCCGACACGTTCGCGGCGCCTCGGCGGCCGGGCGGCGGCGCCTGCCCGCCTACGGGGTGCGCTGACCACCTGCTTGTGGACCACCTGCTTACGGACCAGCCGCGTACGGACCACCGGCGCACAGGACTGCCCGCACGGGACCGCCCGCGCGGGGCTACCGGCGTACGGAGTACCGGCTCGCGCGCGGGACGCCCGCCCCGGCACCCGTGTGCAGGCGGGACGTACGGACGCGGGACGGCGACGCGGCCATCGGCACCTCCGCGCTCGGTGCCGTGGTGTCCTCCAGGGCGGGGACGGCCGCGGCCGCGGTCCCACGGGCCTCCCGCGAACGGCGGGGCAGCGGCACCGTGAGAGACACCAGCAGGCCCAGCGCGAGGGCGGCGACACCGATCACCACGACGCCGACGCCGGTCGGGGTGCCCGACAGCAGGAGCATCGCGACCGCTGAGCAGATGACGGTGGCTGAACCGTAGGCGAGCTGTGCGGCGTTCGGACGCGGCATGGCGTTTCCGTCCCTCGGAGCATGTGCCGGCGTCTCGGGTGCGCCGGCCGTTGGGGGTGTAAGGGTCAGGGTGCTTGCGCGCGGGTCGCACCGGCAGCGCGACTCTACGTCGGTGGATGCCCGACAGGAACGTGCAGTAAGCGTGACCTAACCCACGGTACGGATGCACGGGGGGCGCACGGATTCACGCGAACGCCCCCCAGCGCCGTTCGATGCGCCCGCAAGGCCCGCCCCGGTCCGCGTCCGCGCGCCCCGGAACCCGCCCCCGCACGCCTGTTGAGATCTCCCGCACGCGTGCGCGCCCCCGTTCGGACGAACCCCGCCGTGGCGCTCGCGACGGGGGAGCCGGACGGGCTCACCCCTCGCGACGTGGGGGAACCGGTCGGGTCCGCGTCACCTTGGCGTGTCCGTCGCCACCCCTCACGTCAAGAAATGATCATCCAATCTTCCGTTTTCCATAGTTGAATTGCCGTGAGCAAGTCAAGACTGTCATTTCTTCGTCAACTCCGGTCCAATAGCGCCACTTGAACCACGTACAGCGAACGCACAGATCGGGTACAGGCGCGCATCGGCCGGGTGGGCCCCCACAAGGACGGTCACCGGAGCGGGCGCGGGGGAGGACACCAGCGAGTGACCAGGACAGGACCGGAGAGACCGGCCACAGTGGCGAGACGGGCGAAGCGTGCGGCGGCGGTGATCGTGGCGATCGCCGCGACCGCGGCGACGGCCTCCGCCTTCAGCACGGCCCAGGCCCAGGAGAACAGCGGCGGCCACGCGGCGGGCGCGACCCAGGTGGAGCGCCGTGACCCGGCGCCGCAGCCGGGACAGGTCGAGCACGACCTTCCTGGCCCCTTCACCAAGCAGCAGACGAGCGAGCACAAGGCGGCGCTGGACCAGGTGCTCTCCGGGCACCGCACGGTCGAGAAGCGCGGCCCGTCCAGCGTGGTCAAGCTCGGTGGCGGCAAGTACGTGGAGCTGGGCCGCGAGAAGACCGACCGGATATTCACGATCCTCGTGGAGTTCGGTGACCAGGTCGACAGCACCTCGACGTACGACCCGGACGGGCCGGAGGGACCGAAGCCGCCCGTCACGCAGTACGGCGGCACACCGGGCCCCTCGCACAACGAGATAGCCAAGCCGGACCGCAAGCTGGACAACTCCACCGCCTGGCTGGCCGATTACAACCAGAAGCACTTCCAGGACCTGTACTTCGCCACCGGCAAGGACAAGAACGGCAAGCAGCGCGACTCGCTGAAGACGTACTACGAGAAGCAGTCCTCGGGCCGGTACTCGGTCGACGGTGAGGTCACCGACTGGGTCAAGATCCCCTACAACGAGGCCCGTTACGGCTCGAACTACTGCGGCGGCACCACCTGCCCTTCCGTGTGGGACGCGGTGCGCGACGGCGTGAACGCCTGGGTCGCCGACCAGAAGGCCAAGGGCGAGTCGAGCGCCGACATCAAGGCGGACCTGGCGCAGTACGACCAGTGGGACCGCTACGACTACGACGGTGACGGCGACTTCAACGAGCCGGACGGCTACATCGACCACTTCCAGATCGTCCACGCGGGCGAGGACGAGTCCGCCGGCGGCGGCGCCGAGGGCACCGACGCGATCTGGGCGCACCGCTGGTACGCGTACGGCTCGGACGCCGGTGCGACCGGCCCCGCCGACAACAAGGCGGGCGGTACCCAGATCGGTGACACCGGCATCTGGGTCGGCGACTACACGATGCAGCCGGAGAACGGCGGACTCGGCGTCTTCGCGCACGAGTACGGCCACGACCTCGGCCTGCCGGACAACTACGACACCGCGGGCGGCGAGAACTCGACCGGCTTCTGGGACCTGATGTCCTCCGGTTCGTGGCTCGGCACCGGCAAGGACGCGATCGGCGACCTGCCCGGCGACATGTCCGCGTGGGACAAACTCCAGCTCGGCTGGCTCAACTACGCGCAGGCGAAGGCGGCCAAGAGCTCCACGGTGAAGCTGGGGGTCTCGGAGTACAACACGAAGAACCCGCAGGCGCTGGTGGTGAACCTGCCGCAGAAGGAGAAGACGACCACGGTCGTCACACCCGCGCAGGGTGCGTCGCAGTGGTGGAGCGGCATGGGTGACAACCTCAAGAACACCCTGACCCGTTCCGTCGACCTGACGGGCAGGTCCACCGCCTCGCTGTCGCTGGACGGCTGGTGGGACATCGAGGCGGGCTTCGACTACCTGTACGCGGAGGCCTCGACCGACGGCGGCGCCAACTGGACCCCGCTGGAGGGTACGGCGAACGGCTCGGCCATCTCGCGCGACGGCGGCGACAAGCCCGCGTTGACCGGTACGTCGGGCGCGTACAAGAAGCTCGTCTACCCGCTCGACGCGTACGCGGGCAAGAAGATCGACCTCCGCTTCCGCTACCTCACGGACGGCGGTGTCGCGCAGAAGGGCTTCGCCGCGGACGAGATCAGTGTGGTCGCCGACGGCACCCCGCTGTTCACGGACAACGCGGAGACGGCGGACGGCGGTTGGACCGCGGCCGGCTTCTCGCGCATCGGCGCGTCCTTCAGCAAGGACTACGACCAGTACTACGTCGTGGAGAACCGCCAGTACACGAGTTACGACACCACGCTGCGGACCGGGCCCTACAACTTCGGTTTCTCGGACCCCAAGAGCCTCACCGTCGAGCACTACGCTTACCAGAACGGCATGTTGGTCTGGTACTGGGACACCTCGCAGGCCGACAACAACACGAGTGTCCACCCGGGCGAGGGGCTCATCCTGCCGGTCGACTCGCACCCGAAGGCGCTGCGGTGGTCCGACGGGACGGTGATGCGCAACCGCATCCAGCCGTTCGACGCGCCGTTCAGCTGGTATCCGACGCCGGCGCTGACGCTGCACAACGCGGACGTGCCGACCCGTATCAAGCCGCAGGGCGGTGTGATCGCCTTCGACGACCACCGGGGCGGCTACTGGGACCCGGCGAACCCCCAGGGGAGCGCGAAGGTTCCTGACACCAACACCCGCATCTCCATCGTCAGCCAGCCCATCAGTGGCGCGAGCATGACACTCCATGTGGGACCGTCGACCCGTTAAGTGATAACTTAGCAGGTCAGAGCATGATCGGCCGTTGCCCCTCTAGCGGGCGGCGGCCGATCGTGTTTAGGTGCAGCTGTGCATTTCTTATTGACACGGCGTCTTACGGGGGGAGAGGAAAGATCATGGCAGGCGGAGGCTTCAGCAGGCTCCCGAACGGCAGAGTGGTGGTGGCACTGACCGTGCCGAGACCCGCTGCCGAAGGGGGCACGGTACGCGTCCTGGTCCATGCGGAAAACCGTGCGCGAGCCCTGACCAGGCTCCGCAATCTCGGCCTGCGCGCCGTCTACCTGCGAGGAAACGCGGAACCCCCGACGCCCGACGAGGTCACGGCGGTCCTGCACCACCCCGAGGGCCTGCTCTGGCGGGCCACCCCCGAGTGCCCGGGCGACGCAGACGCGCTCTGGCGCCCCATCCGCGCCCTGCTGCGCCCCGGCCGCGGCTGGCAGCCGACCCCCGCCCGCCCCGGCCTCGCGCGCAAGCCCATGGCCCCCTGGCGCCACACCCCGCCGACTCCCCGGGTCCGCACCAGCGGCTGACGGACTCGGCTCCCCTCCGGCGCGCCCCGTCAGGCATGTCCGTAAGGAACGTTCCGTACGGGGCCATGGGAGTCCGTCGACGTCGCGCGGCCGCGGGCGGTCGCCGTCAGTCGGAGGGGGACGAGGACCCGGCGGGCGGCACGGTGGCCGCCTTCCGTGCGGCAAAGGCGAGACGCCGGGGAGCGGGCCGCCGGGGCCGCGCGTCCCGTTCGCCCTCAGGCCTGGCGGACCACCGGCTCGCCCGTCAGTTCGATGCCCGCCGCGCGCATGGCCTCGATCGCGCGGTCCGTGGTGTGAGGGGCCACACCGGCGGTGAGGTCGAGCAGGACGCGGGTCGTGAGGCCCTCGCGCGCCGCGTCGAGCGCGGTCGCGCGGACGCAGTGGTCGGTGGCGATGCCGACCACGTCGACCTCGCTCACGTCCCGTGCCCGCAGCCACGCGCCGAGGGACAGGCCGTTCTCGTCGGCGCCCTCGAAACCGCTGTACGCCCCCGCGTACTCGCCCTTGCCGAAGACCGCGGCGATAGCGCCGGACGCGACGGCCGGGGCGAAGTTGGGGTGAAAGCCCACTCCTTCGGTGCCGGCGACGCAGTGCACCGGCCAGGTGTGCTCGTAGTCGGGTGTGGCGGGGGGCTTGGCGAAGTGGTTGCCCGGGTCGATGTGGTGGTCACGGGTGGCGACGACATGCCGGTAGACCGCCGTCGACTGGGCGATCAGGTCCGTGATGGCCGCGGCGACGTCCGCGCCGCCGGTGACCGCGAGGCTGCCGCCTTCGCAGAAGTCGTTCTGCACGTCCACCACGATCAGTGCGCGATGCATGGCCGCAGCCCCCCATTCCGTCCCTGTGCATGGTTTCCCGGGCGAGCAGTGTCCACGCCACTACCCATATCGTCACACGAATTCGGTGGGAATCACGGGTTCGCCCCGTGACAACTGGATCGCCGACATCGGCAGCCCCGACCGCGCCGCGATGTGCCGGTCGCGCACCGTGTCCAACGACTCGCGCGTCAGCACCTCCCCGCCCTTGACCAGGGGAACCAGCAGCTGCCGGTCCGCGAGGTCGGGCGGTACGGGGCCGGTGCCGACGACCTCGG
The DNA here is from genome assembly GCF_036250695.1 of Streptomyces sp. NBC_01497. Taxonomy (NCBI): domain Bacteria; kingdom Bacillati; phylum Actinomycetota; class Actinomycetes; order Kitasatosporales; family Streptomycetaceae; genus Streptomyces; species Streptomyces sp. NBC_01497. The sequence goes on from NZ_CP109427.1 coordinate 5,350,426, forward strand.
CCTCCGCGATGCCCTCCGCGTCGAGCCGCCGGGCCGCCCACTTGCGTCCGCCGATCGACGTCTTGCCACCGACCGACTTCTTCGCGACCGGGGACAGCGGGGCGTTCGCGTCCAGGGACTGCGCGCGGGCCACGATCTTGTAGACCATCGAGCAGGTCGGGTGCCCGCTGCCCGTCACCAGCTGCGTGCCCACGCCGTACGCGTCAACCGGGGCGGCCGCCAGCGACGCGATCGCGTACTCGTCCAGGTCCGAGGTGACCACGATCTTGGTGTCCACCGCGCCCAGGTCGTCCAGCTGCTGGCGGACCCGGTGCGCGACGAGCAGCAGGTCGCCGGAGTCGATCCGTACGGCACCCAGCTCGGGCCCCGCGATCTCCACCGCGGTCCTCACCGCCTCCGCCACGTCGTACGTGTCGACCAGCAGCGTGGTGCCCCGGCCCAGCGAGTCCACCTGCGCGCGGAAGGCGTCCCGCTCCGAGTCGTGCAGCAGCGTGAACGCGTGCGCGCTCGTACCGACCGTCGGAATCCCGTACCGGAACCCGGCGGCGAGGTCCGACGTGCTGTTGAAACCGCCCACGTACGCCGCGCGCGACGCGGCCACCGCCGCCAGTTCGTGCGTGCGCCGCGCGCCCATCTCGATCAGGCGCCGTCCGCCGGACGCGGCCGACATCCGGGAGGCGGCGGCGGCGATCGCCGAGTCGTGGTTCAGGATCGACAGCACCACCGTCTCCAGGACCACGCACTCGGCGAATGAGCCCTCCACCCGCAGGATCGGCGAGCCGGGGAAGTAGACCTCACCCTCGGGGTATCCCCAGATGTCCCCGGTGAAGCGGTAGTCCGCCAGCCAGTCGAGCGTCGGGGCGTCCACGACCTGCTGCTCGCGCAGGAAGTCGAGCACGCCCGCGTCGAAGCGGAAGTTCTCCACCGCGTCCAGGACCCGGCCGGTGCCGGCCACCACGCCGTAACGCCGTCCCTCGGGCAGGCGCCGGGTGAACGCCTCGAACACCGAGTGGCGGTCGGCCGTGCCGCCGCGGAGGGCGGCCTGCAGCATCGTGAGTTCGTACTGGTCGGTGAACAGGGCGGTGGAGGGCACATCCACCGGCAGTCCCAGGTCCGGAGAGTTCATATGAGGGATGCTACCCCCCTTACTCGTCAGAGTGACGATTTCTACGAGCGGTGATCGTCCGCCCACCCCTCGCAGGGGCGCTCACCGGGTTCCGGCGGGGCCCTCTCGCGCCGCCCCGCCGCCCTCGCCGCGTACCACGCCACCCCCCGATCACCAGGGGCGTTTGTGCGACGCGGCCCTCCGGGTGGCAGCATGGGTACACGAGGCTGTGAATCGCGGCACACCGTGACCGCGGAGGGCCGAGCGCGCCCTCCGCCCCGCACCCGGCATGGAAGAGAAGGTCGTCCCGAACCGTGAGTGTTGCTCCGAGCGAGATCACGCGGCCAGAATCGGCGGAGGAGACCTTTGCCGTTCCCGAGCCGGACGTGCCCTGGGTGACCATCGTCCACAACGACCCGGTCAACCTGATGAGCTACGTCACCTACGTCTTCCAGACGTACTTCAATTATTCGAAAGAGATCGCGCAGAAGCTGATGATGGATGTCCATCACAAGGGCCGCGCCATCGTCTCCAGCGGCACCCGCGAGGCGATGGAACGCGACGTACAGGCCATGCACGGGTACGGCCTGTGGGCGACCCTCTCGCAGGACCGCGACTGATGGCCGGGCGCTTCGAGCCGCTCGCGGGCGGTGGCGCCGCCGTCGCCCTCGACGAGGTGGAGATCTCCATCCTCCGTTCGCTCACCCAGCAGCTCGCGGAGCTGATCGGCCCCGGCGAGGAGCCCGCCGAGGGAGACGACCCGCTGGCCTCGCTGTTCACCGAGGGCCCGAGCGAACCACCGTCCGACGCGGCCCTCGCGCGCCTGTTCCCCGACGCGTACGGCGACCCCGGGAAGCCCGGTCCGGACGATGACGAACTGCAGGGCTACTCCGCCGAGTTCCGCCGCTTCACGGAGAACGACCTGCGCGGGGGCAAGCGCACCGCCGCGCTCCAGGTGATCCGCTCCCTCGACGAGCTGGCCGCGCAGGGCAAGGACGGCGGGGTGCTCAAGCTGAACGCCGAGGAGTCCCAGCAGTGGCTCGGCACCCTCAACGACCTCCGGCTCACCATCGGCACCCGCCTGGAAGTGACCGACGAGGACGAGGGCGGTGAGCTGTACCGGCTCCCGGACTCCGACCCGCGCAAGCCGATGGTGATGGCGTACCTCTGGCTGGGGGCGCTCCAGGAGACGCTGGTCGAGACGCTGATGCCGTGACGGCGCCGGGGGCGCCCCGCGTCCCCCATCGTCCGGCTCCTGGCGGGCGCACGGTCGCCCGGCTCCTCCGTCCCCACCGTCCGGCTCCTCCGTCTCCCCGGCCGTCCGGGTCCTGGCGGGCGCTCGGTCGCCCGGCCGTCCGGCTCCTCCGTCCCCCGGCCGTCCGGCGCTTCCGGCCATGCGGTCCTCGCGGCCCTTCGGTACCGGCGGACCTCTCCTCGCACCGCGTCGGTCTGCTTGGCCTGCCGGCCCCTCCGGGTGGGTGTCCGCCGCTTCCCGTGCGTGCCGGAGGATCCCGCCGCACCGGGTGCGGTCTCCTTCCGGAGTTCCGCGCGGAGCCGCTGATCCTCGGGATACTGCGCCAGTCGGGGTAATTATGTGACCGTCCTACGTATGGGGTGCAGGATTTGCGGTCTTCGTCCGCTGGTCTGTATCCATGACACCCCGACCGACGGCTCCCGGACCGGCCTCCGAGCCGGCGCCCGACGAGGGCTATCAGCGCGGCCTCGGCGGCCGGCAGGTCCAGATGATCGCGATCGGCGGCGCGATCGGCGTGGGCCTCTTCATGGGCGCGGGCGCGAACATCGCCGAGGCCGGACCCTCGATCATCCTCATGTACGCCCTGGCCGGCGTGGTGATCTTCTTCATCATGCGGGCCCTCGGCGAACTCCTCCTCTACCGCCCCGTGTCCGGCGCCTTCGCCTCGTACGCCCGCGAGTTCCTCGGCCCGTTCTACGGCTACGCCACCGGCTGGACGTACTGGCTGATGTGGGTCGTCACCGCCATGGCCGAACTGACCGCGGCCGCCATCTACATCCACTTCTGGTGGCCCGCCGTACCGCAGTGGCTCAGCGCGCTCGTCTTCCTGCTGGTCCTCTTCGGGGTCAACCTGATCTCCGTCCGCGTCTTCGGCGAGGTCGAGTTCTGGTTCTCGATGGTCAAGGTCACCGCCATCATCGGCATGATCGTCATCGGTCTGGGCGTCCTCACGCTCGGCTTCTCCGCAGCCGGACCCGGCGCCTCGACCCACAACCTCTGGACGCACGGCGGCTTCTTCCCGCACGGCCTCGGCTCCAGCCTGATGACCCTGCAGGGCGTGATGTTCGCGTACGTCGCCGTCGAGCTCGTCGGAGTCGCCGCGGGGGAGTCCGCCGACCCGGAGCGCGTCCTGCCCAAGGCCATCAACACCCTGCCCTGGCGGATCCTGATCTTCTACGTGGGCTCGCTCGCCGTGATCCTCGCGGTCGTCGACTGGACGGAGTTCTCCGCCGGCACCAGCCCGTTCGTGGAGGCCTTCGAGAAGATCGGCATCCCGCTCGCCGCGGGGATCGTCAACTTCGTCGTCCTGACTGCCGCGCTGTCCTCCTGCAACTCCGGCATGTACTCCACCGGACGCATGCTGCGCGGCCTCGCCGCGGACCGGCAGGCCCCGCACGCCTTCGGCCATCTCAACGCGCGGCGCGCGCCGGCGCTGGGCACCGCCGTCTCGGTGGCCCTGATGGGCATCGGGGTGGTACTCAACTATCTGGTGCCCGCACAGGCGTTCGGCTACGTCACGTCCGTCGCCACCGCCTGCGGGATCTGGACCTGGTCGGTCATCCTGGCCTGCCACATCCGCTACCGGCGCGCCGTCGTCCGCGGCCGGCTGCCCGCCTCGTCCTTCCCCGCACCCGGGGGCACACTGTTCAGCTGGGTGGCGCTGGGTTTCCTGGCGCTCGTGACCGGCCTCATCGCGTACGGCAGCGAGACCAGGATCTGCCTGTACGTCGGCGCGCTCTGGGCCGCCGGACTCGCGGTGGGCTGGCAGGCGCTGAAGCGGCGTGACACCGGCCACCCCGAGGAGCGGACACCCGGGGCCCCGCCTCTCGCGGAGATCCCCCCGCCCGTTGCGGAGGATGCCCCCGCGGGCCCCGTCGCCGCCGACAGCCGGGACGACGACACGACCGGGGAGGGCGAGGCCGGCCCGGCGCCCGCGCCCGCCGAGTAGCCGGGGCCGGGCAGCCGGGGGCCGGGTAGCGGGGGGCCGAGCAGCCGGGCAGCCGAGGGCCCGCACCGAGGCGGCGCGGGCCGGTGGGTGAGGCCCTCGGGCGGGTCGTGCCCGGTGGGTGGACGGTGGCGGAGGCCGTCTCCCCGGGCCGACCGGGGCCCTGCTTATATGTTGCCCATGCTGACCCTCACCCAGGACCTGCACGACCGGATCGTCGCGCACGCGCGGCGCGACCACCCCGATGAGGCGTGCGGCGTGGTCGCGGGCCCGGCCGGCAGCGGCACGCCCGAACGGTTCATCCCGATGCTCAACGCCGCCAGGTCGCCCACGTTCTACGAGTTCGACTCCGGCGACCTGCTCAAGCTCTACCGCGAGATGGACGACCGCGACGAGGAGCCCGTGATCGTCTACCACTCGCACACGGCGACCGAGGCGTACCCCTCGCGCACCGACATCACGTACGCGAACGAGCCGGGCGCCCACTACGTGCTGGTCTCCACGGCGGACACCGACGACGCGGGGCCCTTCCAGTTCCGCTCGTACCGCATCCTCGACGGCGAGGTCACGGAGGAGGACGTCCAGGTCGTCTGAGGCCGCCGGCCGGATCACGGACGGCCCCTCGGCGCCGGGGCGGGGCCCGCCGCCACACGCTCGTGCCCGCCCCCCTTCTGCCCGCCGTCCCTCGTGACCGGCGTGACGGTGGCGTCGAGCGGGGGTCGTCGGGCCGCCACCGGTCCGCGCTCGGCCTCGTCCGCGCGTCTCTCCGGACGCTGCTGCCGGTCGTCGCGCCCGCGGGGGCCGCGGTGCCGGTGGTCGCCGACCTCCCCGCCCGGACGGTCATCGCCCGCAGGACATCCCGGTCGGTGTTCTCACCACACTCGTCTACGCGGGACGGACGTGCCGAGTCCGGAAGCGCCGCCGAGTCCGTACGTGCCGAGTCCGTCCGTGCCGAGTCCTTCCGTGCCGGGCCCGGGAGCACGGCGGCCGGACGAGTCCCACCCGCACCCGCCGACGTGTGCGGGTGGGCGCGACGATCACCCCGTACCCCGCCACCGGTACCCGCGCCGTCGTGCGTCGCTCTCCCGGGCGCGCACGGCGCCCTGCCCGCCGTCCCGCCGTTCCACCGGAGCCGGAGGCATCCCCGGCGTCCGCATGATGGACGTTCACCGTCCGCGATGCGGGATCACACTCTGGAACCCCGGGTGGGAATCGATACGATGACCGCATGGTTGCCCCAGACGTGAGTGACAAGACGCCGAGCACACCGCTGCTCGTGGCGCGGCTGCACGTCGACCTGTGCCGCCTCGCGAGCGCCATCTGTCCCGACGGCGCGTCCGGCTGAAGGTCCGGTAAGGCGCGGGCCCACCACGCTCAGCAGGCACTTCACCACTTCACCGCTCCAGCAGCAGCTTCCCCGCGCGGGGGCGAACCGCCGCGCGACGCGGCGGAAACCGGCCCGGGACCACCAGGAACCGCCAAGGAACCGCCCCGACAGGACGACAGGAGACCGACGTCATGGCCATCGAGGTCCGCATCCCGACCATCCTCCGCACGTACACCGGTGGAGCCAAGGCCGTGGAAGGCAGCGGCACCACCCTCGCCGAACTCTTCACCGACCTCGACACCCGGCACGCCGGCATCCGTGAGCGCATCGTGGACCCCGCGAAGGGCGACCAGCTGCGCCGCTTCGTCAACGTGTACCTGAACGACGAGGACGTCCGCTTCCTGGACGGCATCGAGACGAAGCTCACCGACGGCGACAACGTCACGATCCTCCCGGCCGTCGCCGGCGGCGCGCTCGAAACGCGCATGGCCTGATGCGGTACGACGCCCCGCTCGCCGCCGTCGGGAACACGCCGCTCGTCCGGCTGCCCCGGCTGTCGCCGTCCGACGACGTACGGATCTGGGCCAAGCTGGAGGACCGCAACCCGACCGGCTCGGTCAAGGACAGGCCCGCCCTGCACATGGTCGAGCAGGCCGAGAAGGACGGCCGGCTCACGCCCGGCTGCACCATCCTCGAACCGACGAGCGGCAACACCGGCATCTCGCTTGCCATGGCGGCCAAGCTCAAGGGCTACCGCATGGTGTGCGTCATGCCGGAGAACACCTCCCAGGAGCGGCGTGACCTGCTCGGCATGTGGGGCGCCGAGATCGTCCCCTCGCCGGCCGAGGGCGGTTCCAACACCGCCGTACGGGTGGCGAAGGAACTGGCGCGGAAGAACCCCGACTGGGTGATGCTCTACCAGTACGGCAACCCCGACAACGCGGGCGCGCACTACGCGACCACGGGCCCCGAGATCCTCGCCGACCTCCCCTCGATCACGCACTTCGTGGCGGGGCTCGGCACGACGGGCACGCTGATGGGCGTCGGCCGGTTCCTGCGCGAGCACAAGCCGGACGTGCGGATCGTCGCCGCCGAGCCGCGCTACGACGACCTCGTGTACGGCCTGCGCAACCTCGACGAGGGGTTCGTACCGGAGCTGTACGACGCGTCGGTGCTGACCACGCGGTTCTCCGTCGGCTCCGCGGACGCTGTCACCCGTACCCGTGAACTCCTGCAGCAGGAAGGCATCTTCGCGGGCATCTCCACCGGCGCCGCCCTGCACGCGGCGATCGGCGTCGGCAAGAAGGCGCTCGCGGCGGGGGAGAGCGCGGACATCGCGTTCGTCGTCGCGGACGGCGGCTGGAAGTACCTGTCCACGGGCGTCTACACGGCGGCCACCACCGAAGAGGCCATCGAGACGCTCCAGGGGCAGCTCTGGGCGTGAGGGCCGGGAGGGCGCGCCGACGCCGCTCCGCCATCGATCCACCGCGTACGCCGATGCCGTGACCGCACCTCAGCGGTCACGGCATCGGCGTTCGCCCCTCGGACGGGCATCCCGACAGGCGGACAGGCATCGGCAGAGGGACAGGCGCAGGCAGGTGCCCTGACAGCCAGGCAGGCGCCCCGACAGCCAGGCGGGCGCGCGGCTGATCGGCCCGGTGCGCGTCGTGCCCCGGCACCGTGGCGGCCGGGTCAGGCGTGCCGCCTGACCCGCTCCCACAGCGCCGGGTCCGCCGCCCCGACCCGGCGCCGGAACGCGCCGGACCGCACCTCGCGCACCTCGTCCGTCTCCAGGAAACTCGCCCTGCCCCGCGCGTCGTCGACCGTCCCCGGCGGCAGCGCGATCACGCCCGGCCGCTCCTCGTGGTGCTTCGTCGTGATCTTCGCGACCCGCGCGCGGCTCCCGCGCACCGACAGCACCAGGCACGGCCTGTCCTTCTCGCCCGGCCCGTCCTCGTAGGGCACCGCCGCCCACCAGATCTCCCCGGCCCGGGGCCGGGGCGTCCCCCGCCGGACGGGACGGCCCGGCGGTCTCGTGCGCGTCCGCGCCCGCCGCTGCCTGCGGCTCTCCGCGGCCCGTGCCCTGCCGTCGACCACCGACGCGACGAGCGCGCCGGCCACCACCGCGATCAGCGCGATCCACCACCACGAACTCATGGAGTGACGGTACCCGGAAGCCGCCGGGGCACCGGGAAGAGTGGACTTGCCGGTGACTTCCCCCACAACGCGCCGTCGTGGGGAAGCGACCGGACAGCTCGCGCCTTAGGCTCGACAGATCGAACCACCCCCGCACGACAACCGTTGAACCGCGCGACCCGTACGGTCCGTGTCCCAGCGCACGCGGTCCGTCACCGAACGACCCCCGTCGCCCACCACCCACGCCACGGAGGTTCACGCTCCATGAAGCTCACCGTCGTCGGCTGCTCGGGCTCCTTTCCCGCCGCGGGATCGGCCTGCTCCAGCTACCTCGTCGAGGCCGACGGCTTCCGGCTGCTCCTGGACATGGGCAACGGCGCCCTCGGCGAGTTGCAGCGCCACATCGGTCTCTACGACCTCGACGCGATCTTCCTGAGCCACCTGCACGCCGACCACTGCATCGACATGTGCGCCTACTTCGTCGCCCGCTACTACCGCTACGAGGGCGGGCGCTGCGACGCCATCCCGGTCTACGGGCCCGAGGGCACCGAGCAGCGGCTCACCACTGCCTACGACGACACCCCGAGCGACAAGTCGATGAGCGAGGTCTTCGACTTCCACACGCTGAAGCCGGGCACCTTCGACATCGGCCCGCTGACGGTGCGTACGGAGAAGATGGCGCACCCCGTCGACACGTTCGGCATCCGCGTCGAGCACGGTGGCAGTTCCCTCGCCTATTCGGCGGACACGGGAGCGGACGAGGCGCTCGTCGACCTGGCCCAGGGGACCGATTTGTTCCTGTGCGAGGCGGCGTTCACGCACGGCAAGGAAGACATCGCAGGTCTCCACCTCAACGGCAGGGAGGCCGGCCAGCACGCGGCCCGCGCGAACACCGGGCGGCTGGTGCTGACGCACATCCCGCCGTGGACGGACGCGCGCCGCAACCTCGACGACGCACGCGAGGTGTACGACGGCCCGTCCGAGCTCGCGGTGCCCGGCGCGGTCTACGAGCTGTAGCGGGGCCGGGCCCGGCCGCCGAGTCCCTGCGGGCCGGGCCGCCGCCGGTCCGCCCCCGTACGCCGGAAAGCCCGAAGGCGTCCCCCGCTCCTGACGAGCGGCGGACGCCCTCGGGCTTCTCGCTTTCCCCTGCCGTCCCGGGCGGTGTCCGCCCGGGACCCGTCCCGGGCGGCGGTGCCCTTTCGGGCCGGCGCAGCTCCCGGTGGCGGCGGCTACTTGGTGATGTCCTCGATCTCTTCCTCCGGTTCGCGGCCCGGAGTCTTGAGGTCGAACTTCACGATCACGTAGCGGAACACGACGTAGTAGATGACGCCGAAGACCAGACCGATCGGGATGATCAGCCATGGCTTGGTCGCGAGGGGCCAGTTGAGGATGTAGTCGATCACGCCGGCCGAGAACGTGAAGCCGTCGTGCACGCCCAGGCCCCAGGTCACGAACATCGAGATGGCCGTCAGCACCGCGTGCAGGACGTACAGCAGCGGCGCGATGAACATGAACGAGAACTCGATCGGCTCCGTGACACCGGTCACGAACGACGTCGCGGCGAGCGAGAGCATCATGCCGAGGACGACCTTGCGGCGCTCAGGACGCGCGGTGTGCGCCATCGCCAGCGCGGCGGCCGGCAGGCCGAACATCATGATGGGGAAGAAGCCGGAGGTGAACTGGCCCGCGTGCGGGTCGCCCGCCAGGAAGCGGTTGATGTCACCGTGCGAGACGACGCCCGCGTGGTTGGTGAAGTCGCCGAGCTGGAACCAGGCCACCGTGTTGACGAACTGGTGCATGCCGATGGGGATCAGGCCGCGGTTGACGAGGCCGAAGATGCCGGAGCCGAGGGCGCCGAGGCCGGTGATCCAGTTGCCGAAGCTGGTGATCCCGTCACCGATGGGCTGCCAGCCGACGACGGCGACGACGCCGAGGGCCGTACCCACGAAGGCCATGATGATCGGCACGAGGCGGCGGCCGTTGAAGAAGCCCAGCCAGTCCACCAGCTTGGTGCGGTGGAACCGCTGCCAGATCACCGCGGTCAGCAGGCCGAGGATGATGCCGCCGAGCACGCCCGGGTTCTGGAAGGACGCGTTCGTGATGACGCTGCCCTTCTGCCACTCCCCGGCCAGCAGGCCGTTGGATATGTACGTGGCGCCGCCCATGCCCGCCTTGATCGGGAACTGGTGGATCACGGCGTAGTACGTGAAGAAGCCGACGATCGCGGCGAGCGCCGTCGAGCCGTCCGACTTCTTGGCGAAGCCGATGGCGACACCGATGCAGAACAGCAGGGGCAGGCCGAGGGACGCGTCGAGCAGCATGCCGCCGGCACCCGCGAAGACCTTCGCGACGCTGTCCCAGCCGAGCCCCTGGTCGCCGAAGACGTCCGGCTGGCCGAGCCGGTTCAGGATGCCTGCGGCGGGCAGGACGGCGATCGGCAGCTGAAGACTGCGACCCACCTTCTGGAGCCCCTGGAACACTCCGGCGCCCCGCTTCTTCGCGGGAGCCGCCGGGGCGGTGGCCGTACTCATCAACTTCCTCCATGCACAAGGAGCGCGGCGCGGGCACCCGCCCCATGAAAAACAGGTCTAAACCATTGAGTGGTTTAGACCTGTTGTAACACGCCACGGGTGTGACGTGGAACCCTCGAATATTGTCTGAATAAAGATCTAGTCCGAAGCGTAACCAGCGCGGACCAGCGGCGAAGCCGCCGGGGTGGTGGTCACCGGCGGCCGGAAAGCGCCCAACAAGGCCCGGCGGCGGCCGGGCGCGGGATCACGTGCGGGTGTCCCCGACGGTCGGCTGCTCCTCGGCGGCATCCGGCGCGTCCGGCGCGTCCCGATCGTCCGGATCATCCGGATCGATCGGTTCCCGGCCGGGCGTGGGCAGATTCAGCTTCGTGATCAGCACGCGGAAGAGCGTGTAGTAGACGCCCGCGAAGGCGAGGCCGATCGGGACCAGCAGCCAAGGCCTGGTCGCCAGACCCCAGTTGATGACGTAGTCGATCAGCCCCGCCGAGAAGCTGAACCCGTCCTTCGCGCCCAGCTTCCAGCTCACGAACATCGACACACCGGTCAGTACCGCGTGGATCCCGTACAGCAGCGGCGCCACGAAGAGGAACGAGTACTCGATCGGCTCCGTGACACCCGTCACGAACGACGTCAGCGCCACCGACAGCATCAGACCGCCGACGGCCTTCCTGCGGTGCGGCTTGGCGCAGTGGTAGATCGCGAGAGCGGCCGCCGGCAGCGCGAACATCATGATCGGGAAGAAGCCCGTGGTGAACTGCCCGGCCGTTGGGTCCCCCGCCAGGAAGCGGTTCACGTCACCGTGCACGACCGTGCCGTCCGGCTTGGTGTAGTCACCGAACTGGAACCAGACGAACGTGTTCAGGAACTGGTGCAGCCCGAACACCAGCAGCCCGCGGTTCGCCAGGCCGAAGATGCCCGCGCCCCCAGCGCCCGCGTCCACCAGCCACTTCGAGAAACCGGTCAGCCCCTGGCCGATCGGCTGCCACGCCCACACCGAGAGCGAGGCGACGAGCAGCCCGACGAACGCCATGATGATCGGCACGAGCCGGCGGCCGTTGAAGAAGCCCAGCCAGTCCACCAGCCGGACCCGGTGGAAACGGCGCCACAGCCACGCCGTGAGCAGGCCCATCACGATCCCGCCGAAGACACCCGGGTTCTGGTACGCCGCCTGCGTCACCGTCGTGCCGTCGGGTGTCACGCAGACACCCGACCAGACCCCGGCGCCGGTGAACTTCGCGGCCCCGTCGCAGTCGAGCGGGAAGGCGTGCAGCACGGCGTAGTAGGCGAGGAACCCGGTCACGGCGGCGAGCGCGGTCGACCCGTCGGCCTTCTTCGCCATGCCGATGGCGACGCCGACGCAGAACAGCAGGGGCAGACCGAGCGAGGAGTCGAGCAGCGCCCCGCCCGAGGCGGCGAAGACCTTCGCGACGCTGTCCCAGCCGAGCCCCTGGTCGCCGAAGACGTCCGGCTGCCCGAGCCGGTTCAGGATGCCCGCGGCGGGCAGGACGGCGATCGGCAGCTGGAGACTGCGGCCCATCTTCTGCAGACCCTGGAACATGACGTTCCACCAGGACTTGCGCGGCGGGCCCGAGGGGAGCGAGGGGATCTCGGGTCGCACTGCCACGTCGCCGCTCATGGCTGCCCTCCCGGCAATAATGGTGTAGACCAGTTGCGGAACGCTCGCGGTCCACTGGTGATCGTCATCCTTCGGTACCGGGTGGGAACCTGCCCGAGAAGATGGGCCAACCGTGAGTTACCGTGACAAAACAGCTCGTATGCCGGTGCCTCGATACGTCCATATGCCGGTACGTCAGAGCGCCAGGGACACAGGGAGAAACCATGGCCAGCAAGGCTGAGAAGATCGTCGCCGGGCTCGGCGGACTCGACAACATCGTCGAGGTCGAAGGCTGCATCACGCGGCTGCGCACCGAGGTCAAGGACGCCTCCCTCGTGAACGACGCCGCGCTCAAGGCCGCCGGCGCCCACGGAGTCGTCAAGATGGGCACGGCCATCCAGGTCGTCATCGGCACGGACGCGGACCCGATCGCGTCCGACATCGAGGACCTGATGGACTGACGGACCGAAAGACGCACGGAGGTATCGGGCTAAACGGGCGTACGGGCCACCGCCCCGAGCGGATCCGCAGCGCAGGACCGGGCTGATCCGCAGCGTCGGCCCGCACGGGTCCGCAGCGTCGGCCCGCGCGGCGCGGCCTCAGGGGGCGACGCGAGCCGGGCGGTACGGATCGACGCGAAGCCACCCTCCGTACGGGCGGCCCGCCCCCGGCCCCGCTCGCCCACGGCGGCCCGCTCCCGGCCCCGCCCGCCCCGGGCGGCCCGCCCCCCGGCCGAGCGCCCGGGGCGGGCCGCCGCCATAACCCGCCCGTACACCCCCGCGCCACAGCGGCCCCTCCCGCACCGGCCCGTCCCGACCGGCCGGAGCGCACCCGGAGGCCCGATAGGGTCGATGCCATGTCTCGTATCGACGGCCGCACCCATGAACAGCTCCGTCCCGTCACCATCGAACGCGGATGGAGCAAGCACGCTGAAGGCTCCGTCCTCATCTCCTTCGGTGACACGAAGGTCTTCTGCACCGCGAGCGTCACCGAGGGCGTACCGCGCTGGCGCAAGGGCAGTGGCGAAGGCTGGGTCACCGCCGAGTACTCGATGCTGCCCCGCTCCACCAACACCCGCGGCGACCGCGAATCCGTACGCGGCAGGATCGGCGGCCGCACCCACGAGATCAGCCGCCTCATCGGGCGCTCGCTGCGCGCCGTGATCGACTACAAGGCGCTCGGTGAGAACACCGTCGTACTCGACTGCGACGTCCTCCAGGCCGACGGCGGCACCCGCACCGCCGCCATCACCGGCGCGTACGTCGCCCTCGCCGACGCCGTCGCCTGGGCCCAGGCCAAGAAGATCGTCAAGGCCGGCCGCAAGCCCCTGACCGGCACCGTCTCCGCCGTCAGCGTCGGCATCGTGGACGGCGGCCCGCTCCTCGACCTCTGCTACGAGGAAGACGTGCGCGCCGAGACCGACATGAACGTCGTCTGCACCGGGGACGGCCGCTTCGTCGAGATCCAGGGCACCGCCGAGGCCGAGCCGTTCGACCGCAAGGAACTGAACACACTCCTCGACCTGGCCACCGCGGGCTGCGTCGACCTCGCGCGCATCCAGACCGAGGCACTCGAAAAGTAAAGCGGGAACCAAGAGAAGGTCTCGAACGTCTTTACTGATACGGACGCACAGCGACAGCGGTGCGTCCGTCCAGACGTCCAGACGTCCGGACTTACGCGTGGGCGCGGGCCAGTGGCCGCGCTGCCCCGTGCCCCGTGACCTGCGCGATCGCACGGCCCGGATAGGTTGGACGGCATGACCCGCCTGATCCTCGCCACCCGCAACGCCGGGAAGATCACCGAACTCCGCGCCATCCTCGCCGACGCCGGCCTCCCCCATGAGCTCGTCGGCGCCGAGGCCTACCCCGAGATCCCCGACGTCAAGGAAACCGGCGTCACCTTCGCGGAGAACGCCCTGCTCAAGGCGCACGCCCTCGCGCAGGCCACCGGCCACCCGGCCATCGCCGACGACTCCGGCCTCTGCGTCGACGTCCTCGGCAGGGCGCCCGGCATCTTCTCCGCCCGCTGGGCCGGCCGCCACGGCGACGACCAGGCCAACCTCGACCTGCTCCTCGCCCAGCTCGGCGACATCGCCGACCCGCACCGCGCCGCGCACTTCGCCTGCGCCGCGGCCCTCGCGCTGCCCGACGGGACCGAACGCGTCGTGGAGGGGCAGCTCCGCGGCACACTGCGCACGGCCCCCGCCGGAGCACACGGCTTCGGCTACGACCCGATCCTCCAGCCCGACGGCTCCACCCGCACCTGCGCCGAGCTCTCCCCGGCGGAGAAGAACGCGATCAGCCACCGCGGCAAGGCCTTCCGCGCGCTGGTGCCGGTCATCGGGGAACTGGTGGGCTGACCGCCCGCTTTCGTGTGCTCACGAGAACGGCCTGGGAATCGAAGAATCTTCGATTCCCAGGCCGATTGTGTGCGGTGGAAGGGATTCGAACCCTCAAGCCCGATCAAGGGCCACAGATCCTAAGTCTGCTGCGTCGCCATTGCGCCACCACCGCCCGGCAGCCGACTTCCCGAGGGCGGCCGACGCGTCATTCTATGGCGAGTTCGCTGTCCGTTACGAGCCTCGGCTTCGACCGGCGGCCGCGGCACCACGTGTCGGTGAGGGCGTGGCAGTTGGGGCAGAGGTACCGCAGGTTCTGGAGCCGGTTGTCGCGCCACTCACCGTTGATGTGGTCGATCTGGAGCGTGATCGGCCGGCCGAGCCACTCGCCCTCGTTGCCGCACGAGACGCACCGGTAGGCGACCCCGACCTCCCGCAGCGCGCGGTGCAACCGGGTGCGGTTGGTCCGCCCCGCACCCGGCGGCAGCACGACGAGCACCGCCGGTGCGAGGGGGCGGGGGATCACGGGCCGCACCGCCGCCCAGGGGCGTCGCGTGAAGTGAGCGGTGTCGAGCCCGAGCCGGTCGATCGCCCGCCGGACGCGCTGGTGGTTGACGTCCGTCACCTCCATGCCCATCGACCGCATGACATCCGCGAAGCTCAGTGCTGCGGGGACGGCCGCGCGCAGCGCCTCCTCCGGTACGCGCGCCCGGCTGTTGCGGAAGTGGCTGGTGTCGATGCCGTGGGCGGCGAGCATGCGTCCCAGCGCGGCCCGCGAGCGGCTGTCGTCCGGTACGTCCAGTGCCCGGGCCACCCCGCGGACGCTGTCCGACGCGGCGGCCGCCGTCGCGAGCTCCGTCGCGTCGAACGGCAGCTCGGCGCGGTCCTGTGTCAGGCCGGGGAAGTGACTGGTGTCGATGCCCGCCGCCGTGATCCGGCGTCCGATGTGCGACAGGGTGCCGGTGGCGGGCTTCCCGCCGAGTCGCGTGACGACCTCCCGCAGCGTGCTGGATTCGGCCACCGCCTCGGCTATCGCCTCGTCGGTGTACTTGCGCCAGGGACTGCGTTGCTTGAAATGGCTCGTGTCGAGGCCCAGGGCGCCGACCTTCTCCTGGAGGACCCGACGCTGCCCGCCGCTCTCCTTCATCCCCAGCCTGCGGAGCAGATCGGCCCAGCCGACGGACTCCGCGACGGCTTCCGCCAGCAGCTCGCGTGTGTACCTGCGGGGCGCCATCTCCGTACTCCGTCCTCGGGCACGCGTTCGGTGCCTCGCACGGAGTAACGGCCGGGAGATCCGGGCGGTCACGGTGTGTCAGCGGCGGACAGGCGTACGCCCCGGCGCGCGGTGGGGCGCTCGCCGGGGCGTGCTGTCGTGCGGGGGCCGGCGTGGCTCGGCGTGACGGAGCCGGCGCAGGCGCCTGTACGGGGTGCCGGAGCGGTTCAGTAGCGCGGCTCCTGGGCCTGTTCGTGCGCCAGTTCCGCCGCTTCCTCCGGCGTGGCGACCGAGGGCGGGGAGCCGTCCAGGGGCTGCCGGGCCGTCTCCTTCATGCACAGGACGGCGATGACGCCGACGATGGCCGCGGCCGTTGCGTAGTAGGCGGGCATCAGGTTGGTGCCGCCGACGCCGATCAGGGCGGTGATGACCAGGGGGGTGGTGCCGCCGAAGAGGGACGTCGACACGTTGTAGCCGATGGACAGGCCGCCGTAGCGGACCTGTGTCGGGAAGAGTGCCGGGAGCGCCGCGGACATGGTGCCGAGGAGGCAGACCAGCGAGAGGCCCAGCATGGCGAGGCCGATGATGATCAGGAACAGGTTGCCTTCCCTGATCAGCAGGAACGACGGTATGGACAGCACCAGGAAGCCCAGCATGCCCGCGAGGAGCAGGGGTTTCCTGCCGAGCCGGTCGTTGAGCCGTCCCACCTGGTTGATCACCAGCATCATGGCCACCATCACGCCCAGCAGGATCAGCAGGCCGTGGGTGGTGCCGTAGCCGAGTTCGTCGGAGAGGTACGTCGGCATGTACGACAGCAGCATGTAGTCGGTGATGTTGTACGCGGCGACCAGCGCGACGCACAGCACCAGCGGCCGCCAGTAGTCGTGGAAGATCTTCCGCAGGTCGCCCTTGCCGGTGGTCTCGACGGTGTCGGCTGCCTCGGTGGCGCGGACCCGGTCGTTCTCCGCGGACAGTTTCTGGAACGCGGGTGTCTCGTCCAGTTTCAGCCGCAGGTACAGGCCGATGACGCCGAGCGGTCCTGCGAGCAGGTACGGCAGGCGCCAGCCCCAGCTCTCCAGGCCGGTGTCGCCGAGGCTCACGGTGAGGAGGGTGACGAGGCCGGCCGCGCCGATGTAGCCGGCGAGCGTGCCGAACTCCAGGAAGCTGCCGAAGAAGCCCCTGCGCTTGTCGGGGGCGTACTCGGCGATGAACGTGGAGGCGCCGCCGTACTCACCGCCGGTGGAGAAGCCCTGCACCAGGCGCAGCAGGATCAGCAGCGCCGGTGCCCACAGGCCTATGGAGTGGTACGAGGGCAGCACGCCGATGAGGAACGTGCCGAAGGCCATCATCAGCATGGTCAGCGCCAGGACGCGCTTGCGGCCCACTTTGTCGCCGAGGGGGCCGAGCACGATGCTGCCGAGCGGCCTGACCAGGAAGGAGATGGCGAAGGTGGCGAAGGTCAGCAGGAGCTGCGTGGTGCCGCTGCCGCCGGGAAAGAAGACCTTGCCGATCGTGCCGGCCATGTAGCTGTAGATACCGAAGTCGTACCACTCCATGGCGTTACCGAGCGCGGCGGCTTTGACCGCTCGTTTGACGGCCGCGTCATCGGTGACCGTGATGTCAGATCTGCGGAGGCGGGGGTTCCGGCGCTGCTTGATGGTGCGGAACAAGGTGGGGTGGCGCCGGACCGCAGCCGGGTCGGCCATCTCTTCGTAGTCCTGGCCGGCCATGGCGGGTTCCTTTCTGCGTACAACAAAGTCCAGTGGAACCTTCTGCGCGTTTCAAGCGTCCGCAAACCCGGGCCGCACGTAAGTGCGACCCCGGTCACATGCTGCCGGTCCTGTTCCGGTCAGATTCCCAGGTCCTTGATGATCTTCGCGACGTGCCCTGTTGCGCGCACGTTGTACAAGGCCCGCTCGACCTTTCCCTGCTCGTCGACGATGATCGTCGAGCGGATGACCCCGGTGACCGCCTTTCCGTACATCATCTTCTCCCCGAACGCTCCGTACGACTCCAGAACGCCTTTCGAGGGATCGCTGAGAAGCGTTACCTTCAGGTTCTCCCTCTCCCGGAACTTCGCAAGTTTCTCCGGCTTGTCCGGGGAGATCCCGATGACGTCGTAACCCGCTCCGGCCAGCAGTTCGAGGTTGTCTGTGAAGTCGCAGGCCTGCTTCGTGCAACCGGGCGTGAGGGCCGCCGGGTAGAAGTACACGACGACCTTCCGGCCCTTGCGGTCGGCGAGGGACACGTGGTTTCCGTCCGCGTCGGACAGGGTGAAGGCGGGTGCGGTGTCGCCGGCTGACAGGCGCTCACTCATGGGTGTCTCCGTAATGTGCAGGAAGTGTGCCGAAATCGGTTTCCGCGCGCGATGGCGGGTTTCGTACACCCCTTCGGCCATACGCGCACTCCGGGATGTACGCCGCCGAGCGTAATGGGGGGTGCCGCCGGGTGCGGGACGGGCGGAACTGACAGACTGTCGGTGTCATCGACGTAGTCGGTGCGGGTAACCCAGGTTTGACGGGTTCGACGGATACGAGGGACGACGGAGGCGGCGCGGTGTCGGATGCCGATGCGAGGACCCCTGCGCAGATCGAGGCGGACATCGTCCGTCGACGCGGGCAGCTTGCCGAGACGCTCGACGAGATCGGGGTGCGCGTGCACCCCAAGACGATCGTGGGCGACGCCAAGGCCCGGGTGGCCTCCTCGGTGGACCAGACGGCCGGGCGGGCGTTCGTGGCCGTGAACCGCACGGTGTCGGATGTGAAGGC
This sequence comes from Streptomyces sp. NBC_01497, assembly GCF_036250695.1. NCBI lineage: Bacteria > Bacillati > Actinomycetota > Actinomycetes > Kitasatosporales > Streptomycetaceae > Streptomyces > Streptomyces sp. NBC_01497. Next base: position 5,368,659 of record NZ_CP109427.1, read on the forward strand.
GCGGTTCGTCAAGGACGACGGCTCACCGCGCCTGGAGCGAGTGGTGCCGGCGGCGCTGCTGCTGGTGGGTGTCGTGGGGCTGCTGACCGTGTCGGCGCGGCGCCGCCGCGGGTGACATCGGCCGTGACCGCCGCCGCGGGAGCCACCCTGGGGCTTCCAGCGGCCTCCGGGCCGGGTAGGTTCTTCGCCGTGAGCGAGAACACCCACGAGAAGCTGCCCATCCGGATGCTCCACGACCGCGTACTGGTCAGGACGGACATCCCGGAGGGTGAGCGGCGTTCTTCCGGCGGCATCGTGATTCCGGCGACCGCGGCCGTCGGCCGCCGGCTCGCCTGGGCCGGGGTGGTGGCCGTGGGCCAGAACGTGCGGACGGTGGAGCCCGGGGACCGGGTGCTGTACGACCCGGAGGACCGCGCCGAGGTCGAGGTGCGCGGTGTCGCGTACGTCCTGATGCGGGAGCGCGACCTGCACGCGGTGGCGGCGGACCGGTTCGAGGGTTCCGAGGACGCGACGGGGCTGTACCTGTAGCCACGCCGGGTACGCCCGCGGGATTCATGAGGGCCCGGTGGCCGAGGTCACCGGGCCCTCTCGCTGCCCGGGGGCACTTCGGGGGGCCGGGGCGCGGGGGTTTTGCTACGGTCGGTGGGAGCTGCCCGACGAGACGCGCCGTACCGGGTGGAGCGCAAGGACCCGAGACGCAAAGACGACGCACCGTATCCGCGTTCTTTTCGTGCCGGAGGTGCCCTCGTGGCGTGGGTTCTGCTGTTCGTTGCCGGGCTGCTCGAAGTGGTCTGGTCGATCTCCTTGAAGTTCAGTGACGGTTTCACCCGGCTGTGGCCGAGCGTGGTCACGGTCGTCGGCGTCACGGCGAGCATGCTGTTGCTGGCGCAGGCGGCGAAGTCGCTGCCGATCGGGACCGCGTACGGCGTCTGGGTCGGGATCGGCGCGGTCGGCGCGGCGGTCGTGGGGATGGTGGCTCTGCACGAGCCGGTGACCGCGGCGCGCATCTTCTTCGTGTGTCTGCTGGTGGTCGCGGTGCTGGGGCTTGAGGCGACCTCCGGGGGCAGGTAGCCGACCGGTACGCCCGAACGGGCCGGCCGCGGTCGGCGCGCTCGGAAGCGGGCGTGGCGGCTACCCGCCGGGGCCCGGCGAGACGGGCTCGCCGCCGGGGCCCGTGCCACCGCCGGGGCCGGGTCCTGCGGTGCCGCCGGTGTCGCCTCCGCCGGTGTCGCCCCCACCGGGGGCGCCGCCGTCCTGGCCGTCCGAGGTGGTGCCGCCGTCCGTGCCTCCGTCGCCGGTGCCCCCGGTGTCCGTTCCGCCGCCGGTGGTGGCGCCGCCGCCCGTGTCGGCGCCGCCGGTGCCGCCCCCGTTCGCGTCGCCTCCGCTGGTGGTGGTCCCGCCGCCGGTCGGGCTCTGCGTGCCGCCGTCGGTGCCGCCGTCGGCCGCTCCGCCGGTGTCCGTGCCGGCCGTCGTGCCGCCGTCGTCGCTCCGGCCGCCGGTGGCCGTGCCGCCGCTGTCCCGGCCGCCGGTGTCGCCGCCGCCGGCCGACGGTGAACTGCCGGGTCCGCTGGACTTGTCGGAGGGCCGTCCGGACGGTTCGTGCCGCTGCGCCGCGCCGTGCTGGAGGTGGAGGTCGAAGTTCTTCACGGGGCTGCCCTTGAGGGCGGCCGCCGTGTACTGGCCCCAGATCTGCGCGGCCGGCCCGCCGCCGTTGACGCGGCTCTGCCCGAGCGCCCCGTACAGGGACTTGTGCCGTGCGGTAGTGGGGTCCGCGCCCATCAGCGCGACGACGGTGGTCAGGTCGGGGGTGTAGCCGGCGAACCAGGCTGCCTTGTCGTCCTCCGCCGTGCCCGTCTTGCCCGCTGCGGGGCGGCCCGCCGCCTGTGCGGCCGTGCCGGTGCCCTCGCTGCTGTCGACGACGGTGCGCAGCACCGACGTGGTGGTGTCGGCGGCCTGCCGGCTGACGGCCTGTTCCGAGGTGTGCCGGGGCAGGGTGACCGTCCTGCCGTTCTTGGTGATCCGGGCGACCAGGGAGTACGTCTCGCGCACGCCGTGGTGGGCGAGGGTCGCGTACGCCTTGGTCATGTCGAGGGCGCTGGCCGTGGCGGGGCCCAGCGCGATGGACGGGGTGGCCGTGAGGTCGGGGGTGGTGGCGGGGATGCCCAGGCCGACGGCGGTGTGCTCGACGGTGGCGGGGCCGACGTCCTCTGCCATTTGCGCGTACACGGCGTTGACGGACTTGTTGGTGGCCGTACGGACGGTGATGTTGCCGTAGTCGCGGTCGTCCTCGTTGGCGGGGGCGTATCCGGTGGGGCCGTTCGGGCCCTGCACCATGCGGTGGTTGTCGCCGTTGTAGTGCGTGTTCGGCGTGATGCGGTCGCCGTCCTGCGTCTCGGAGCCGTTCTGGATCGCGGAGGCGAGGACGAACGGTTTGAAGGTGGAGCCGACCTGGTAGTCCCGCCGGGTCGCGTTGTTGACGAACTGCTTCGTGTAGTCGATGCCGCCGTACATGGCGACGACGTCGCCCGTCGACGGATCGATGGACGCGCCTGCGACCCGGACGTCGCGGTCAGCCTTGCGGTCGCTTTTCAGCTTCGAGGTGACGTTGTCGTCGACTGCTTTGACCAGGGCGTTCTGCCGGGACCGCTGAAGGGTGGTGGTGATGCGGTACCCGCCGCTCGCCAGCGTGTCCTCGTCGAGGATGTGGTTGCCGGCGAGGTAGTCCTTGACGGCCTGGACGATGTACCCGCGCTGCCCGGACAGGCCCGCGTTGGAGGGGCCGGAACGGGTGGGCGTGGGGAAGGTGAGCTTCGCGCGGGCCGCCCGGGTGAGCCAGTGCTTCTTGACCATGCCGTCGAGCACGTAGTTCCAGCGGGCGGTGGCCGCGCCCTTGTTCTCCGGATGCGCTATCACGTCGAACTCACTGGGCGCGTTGAGCAGGGAGGCGAGGTAGGCGCCCTGGGCGGTGTCGAGCTGCTCGACGTCCTTGCCGTAGTACGCCTGCGCGGCGGCCTGGGCACCGTACGCGTTGCGGCCGAAGTAACTGGTGTTCAGGTATCCCTGGAGGATCTCCTCCTTGGACTCCTCGCGGCCCAGCTTGACGGCGATGAAGAACTCCTTGGTCTTGCGGACCAGCGTCTGTTCCTGACCGAGGTAGTTGTTCTTCACGTACTGCTGGGTGATGGTCGAGCCACCCTGGGTGCCCTTGCCGGTGACGGTGTTCCAGGCGGCGCGCACCATGCCGAGCGGGTCGACGGCCGGTTCCCCGTAGAAGCCCCGGTCCTCCGCGGCGAGTACGGCCCGGCGTGTCGTCAGGGGGACCTGCGCGAGCGCCACGTTCTCCCGGTTGATGTTCCCGTCGCGGGCGATCTGGGTGCCGTCCTTGTACAGGTAGACGTTCGACTGGGCGATGGCCGCGGCGTTCGCGGCGGGGATGTCGACGAGGTTGTAGCCGGCGAGGAAGCCGCCGACGGCGAGCACGAGGATCGTGAGCACGCCGAACAGGGTCATCCGCCACGTCGGCAGCAGCCGGCGCCAGCCGGTGCGGCGGCGCTTCCCCTTGCCGGACGGCTCCGCGGGGGCCTCGGAGGAATCCTTCGGGTCCTGGCCCCGCTGCGATGGCTCGTCACTCATGTAGGGGAAGACTCCTCGGCCGGGGCCGAAGGTGTGCGCTCCGGCATAACGGTGTCGTATCGGGTGAGTCGGTCCCTGCTGGGGGGCACACACGTCATCAAACGCCGTATATCACCATGAAACACGTTCGTGGCGGGAGAGCTCCGCCCGTCGGCCCGTGCCGGAAATACGATCGCCGCCGCCCACCCCGTTGGGCTAGGGTCGTGCGCTTCGGTGCCGCCGCCCGGGCGCGGACCGCGAAGGCGGGACGGGAAGGGGCTGTCGTGCGGCTGTACGGCGTCGTCTGGGCGGGTGCGTTCCGCCGGTACGCCACGTACCGGACGGCCACCGTGGCGGGTCTGTTCACCAACACCGCCTTCGGCTTCATCATCGCGTACACGTATGTCGCGCTGTGGCAGCTGCGGCCGCACCTCGGCGGCTACGGGCTGCCGCAGGCCGTGACCTTCGTCTGGGTGAGCCAGGGTCTGCTCGCGGCGAGCGGGATCATGGGCGGCGGTTTCGAGAGCGAGCTGACCGAGCGGATCCGCACCGGCGACATCGCCGTCGACCTCTACCGCCCTGCGGACCTGCAACTGTGGTGGCTGGCCCAGGACCTGGGGCGGTCCTGCTTCCAACTGCTGGCCCGGGGCGCCATCCCGCTGCTCGTCGGGTCGTTCTTCTTCGACCTGGCGCTGCCGCGGGACCCGCTGGTGTGGGCGGCGTTCCTGGTGGCGGTCCTGCTCGGGTTCGTGGTGAGCTTCGCGATCCGCTTCATCGTGGCGCTGGGTGCGTTCTGGCTGCTCGACGGTACGGGGGTGACGCAGATCGCGGGGCTCGCGGCCACGTTCTGGTCCGGGATGCTCCTGCCGCTGAACGTCTTCCCCGGTGTGCTGGGCGACCTCGCCCGCGCCCTGCCGTGGTCGGCGATCCTGCAGCTGCCGACGGACGTCCTGCTCGGGACGCACGGCGGCTGGGGCACGGCGGGCGTGTACGCCTTCCAGGCCGGCTGGGCCCTCGCGCTGCTGGGGCTCGGCCGCCTTCTCCAGTCGATGGCGACGCGCAGGGTGGTGGTCCAGGGTGGCTGAGGAGGCCGGGGCGGCGGCGCCTGCCCTCGGGGGGTACGACGGGCACGAGGGGGAGGGCCGGCGGGACCGGGAGGGACATGGGAGTCCGCTCCCCGCCGAGGGCGGGGTGCCGCCCGCCGGACCGTGGCGGCTGCTGCGGGAAGGGGTGCGCGCGTACGGCCTGATCGCGGCCATGGGCATCAGGTCCCAGCTGACGTACCGGCTGTCGTTCGCGGCCACCACCGTCGGCAACCTCGTCGCGACGGCGTTCGACTTCGTCACGATCCTCCTGATGTTCTCCCAGGTACACGCGCTCGGCGGGTTCACCCTGCCCGAGGTCGCCTTCCTCTACGGCACGTCCACGACCGCGTTCGGGCTCACCGACCTCGTGATGGGATCGACGGAGCGCATCGGGACACGCGTGCGCGACGGCACCCTCGACGTGCTCCTGCTGCGCCCGGCCCCGGTGCTCGCGCAGGTCGCGGCCGACCGGTTCGCGCTGCGGCGGCTCGGCCGCGTCGTACAGGGCGGGGCGGTCCTGGTGTACGGGCTGGCCGCCACGGACATCGACTGGGACGTGGCCCGCGTGGCGCTGGTGCCGATGATGGTGCTGAGCGGGGCGCTGATCTTCAGCTCGGTGTTCATGGTGGGGGCGGCGTTCCAGTTCTGGGCGCAGGACGTGGCGGAGGTGCAGAGCGCGTTCACGTACGGCGGTACGACACTGCTCCAGTACCCGCCCGGCCTGTTCGCGAAGGACCTGGTGCGCGGTGTGGTGTTCGTGGTGCCGCTCGCCTTCGTCAACTGGCTGCCCGCGCTGTACGTGTTGAGGCGCCCGCAGCCGTTGGGGCTGCCGTGGTGGGTGGCGTTCCTCGCGCCCGCGGTGGCCGTGGTGTGCTGCGGGGTGGCGGGAGCGGTGTGGCGCCTGGGGATCAGGTCGTACCGCAGTACGGGCAGTTGACGGGGCCGCGTGTTCGCGGCGGCGATGACGGCCTGCCGGGCGGCGACGGTGACGATGAGAGTTGTTCGACGAGACGGCGAGAGGGGAAGCGCGCCCATGGACGGCGGGACCGAGGGCTTCATCGAACTGGACGGCCTGGAGAAGGTGTTCGACGTGCGGCGGCGCGTCGGACGGCTGCGCCGCGAGAAGCGGCAGGTGCGCGCCGTCGACGGGATCAGTTTCCGGGTCGCGCGCGGTGAGATGGTCGGGTACATCGGGCCCAACGGCGCGGGCAAGTCGACGACGATCAAGATGCTGACGGGCATCCTCACGCCCAGCGGCGGCCGGGTGCGGGTCGCCGGCATCGACCCGTCGCGCGAGCGCACCCGCCTCGCGTCCCGTATCGGTGTGGTCTTCGGCCAGCGCACGACGCTCTGGTGGGACCTGCCGTTGATCGACTCCTACCGGCTCGCCCACCGCATGTACCGGGTGCCGGACGCCAGGTTCCGCGCCAACCTGGAGCGGTGTGTCGAACTGCTGGGTCTGGAGGACCTGTTGCGGGTCCCCGTGCGGCAGCTGTCCCTCGGCCAGCGGATGCGCGGCGACATCGCGGCGGCCCTGCTGCACGATCCCGACGTGCTCTACCTGGACGAGCCGACGATCGGGCTCGACGTCATCTCCAAGAAGAGGGTGCGGGAGTTCCTGCGCGACCTCAACCGGGAGCAGGGCACGACGGTGCTGCTCACCACGCACGACCTGCAGGACATCGAGCAGTTGTGCCGCCGGGTCATGGTGATCGACCGGGGCCGGCTGCTGTACGACGGAACGCCCGCCGGCCTGCACGACGTCGGCGGCAGCGAACGCACGCTGGTGGTCGACCTGGAGCGGGAGACCCCGCCGATCGAGCTGCCCGGCGAGCCGGCCGTGCGGGTCGCGCGGGTGGAGGGCACCCGCCAGTATCTGGCCTTCCCCGCCACGCAGTCGGCGGCGCCCCTCGTGGCGCGGGTGGCGGCGGCCTACCCGCTGGTCGACCTGTCGGTGCGGGAGCCCGACATCGAGTCGGTGATCGCCAAGATGTACGGCGAGCACACGGGCGCCTGAGGTCCGTACAACCGTGTGCCGGGGCTGTGCCCGTTGGCTACGCTGGCCCGTATGACGAGTGAACTGCCCGAGCGCCCCGCGGGGGAGCGTCACGCGCCCGAGACCAGGGCGTCGGACGCGGAGCGGGAGCTGATCGCGGAGCGGTTGCGCGATGCCATGGCCGAAGGCAGGCTCGACATGGAGGAGTTCGAGGAGCGCCTCGGCCTCGCGCTCCAGGCCCGTACGCACGGCGAACTGGTGCCACTGGTACGGGACTTGCCGGACCCGGGCACGAAGCGGGCCGCCACGGGCGCCGGAGCCCCGGCGGATTTCGGTTCCGCCCCGGCGGGCAGCGGCGCGTGGGCGGACCGGGTGGGCAGCAGCCCCGCCACGTCCCGGGGCGCGTTCGGTTTCCTGGGCGGCTTCGGGCGCAAGGGCAACTGGACGGTGGGCCGCCGGTTCCACGCGACGGCGTTCCTCGGCGGCGGCGAGATCGACCTGCGCGAGGCGCGGTTCGAGGAACGCGTGACGGTGATCCGCTGCTTCGCCGTCCTGGGCGGCATGCAGGTCACCGTGCCACCGGACCTCGACGTCGAAGTGCGCGGCTTCGGCTTCATGGGCGGTTTCGGCGAGGTCCCCGACCGGGGCGACGTGTCGGGGATCAGCCCCGCCCCGGACGCGCCGAAAGTCATCGTGTCGGGGTTCGCGCTGATGGGTGGCGTCGGCGTGGAACGCAAACTCCGCAAGGAGGACCGCAGGCGCCTGAAGGACGAACGCAGGCGTGAGCGCCTCGCCTCGGGCAGCGAGAGCTACGAGGACCGGATGGTCCGGCACGTCGAGCGCTGGTCCCGGCACCAGGAGCGTCACGAGGAGCACTGGGCCCGGCAGTTGGAGCGCCATGAGGAGCGCAGGGCCCGGCACCAGGAGCTCCGCGACGCGCGCAGGGCCCGCCGGGAGGACCATCGCGGGCGGCGCGGGCAGCACCACGACGGCGACGACGAGCACCGCAAGGAACTCTGAGAGGGAGGCACCCGGGGCGGACTCTGACGCCGGCCAGGAGAGTGCGTCCGCGCGGTGGTCCTGCGGTGTCGTGCGTCGGGTGCCGTGCCGTCCCGCGTCGGGCGGTCCGCGCTCGGTGATCCCGGCGCTTCATGGCTCGGCGCTTCGTGGTCCGGCGTGTCAGGTGGCGCCGTGCGTCAGGTCGCGGCCGGCGTGTGCGCGCCCAGGAGGGCCGGCAGGTTCACGGCCGAGGCCATGGCCTGGTATCCCGCGTCGCTGGGGTGCAGGCCGTCCCCCGAGTCGTAGGCCGGGGCCAGCCGGTCGGGAGCGTACGGGTCTCGCAGCACCCGGTCGAAGTCCACGACCGAGTCGAACACGCCACCGGCACGGATGGCCGCGTTGACCTCGTCCCGTACCCGTTCCTTGGTCGCGTTGTAGCCCGCGTGCGCCCCGAAGGGGGTGAGCGTGGACCCGACGACCCGCACGCCGTGCGCGTGCGCCTGCCGTACGAGGTTCCTCAGGCCCTCGACGATGGGCGCTCCCGTGCTCTCGTGCCCGTGCAGGATGTCGTTGACGCCCAGGTCGACGAAGACGGATCGGACACCGGGCCGGCCCAGCGCGTCCTCACCGAAGCGGACGATTCCGCTGCGGCCGTTGCGGGTCGATGACGCGTCACGCAGCACCTGGTTGCCGCCGATGCCCTCGTCCACCACGCCGTAACGGCCGTAGACGCTGTCGCGCACGCGGTCGGCGAGGAAGTCCGGCCAGCGGTGATCGCTGCCCACGCTCGATCCGATACCGTCCGTGATCGAGTCGCCGAAGGCCACGACCGTCCCGGCGGCCTGCCGGTTCTCCACGTCCACCGCCGTCACGTACCGCCAGTACACGCTCCGCGTGTCGTACGCGGCGCCCGACGTGTCCTCCGTACGATCGCCGCGCGCGAGGTACGACGTCTGCTGCGCGTGCGAGTGGTAGGTGACGGCGCCACCGGGAGCGGGCGTGTACAGCGTCAGCAGCAGGTCGGTGCCCGCCGGGACCGTCAGCGCCACCGGGTCGCTCACGGCGTTACGGCCGACCGGAACGGTCACGGACGCCGACCCGGACGGGCCGAAGGTGAGCCGCCGCATCGTGCCCGGCACCGCCGCGGGGCCACCGCCCCCCGCGACCGCGATGGACGCGTGCGCCACGAACAGGGGCGCCGTGCCGTACAGGTTCGTCAGCGTGACACGCGCGGCCGTACCGCCGATGCTCGTGTGCACGACGTTGCGTATCGAACGTCCCGGCAGCCCGTGCACGGTGCCCGGCTCGGCGCCTGCCGCGCCCGCGGCCCACGTGCCCGCCCAGCCGCCGGACGCGGCGGGCGCCGCCTGATGCGGCAGCCCCCGGCCGCCCGTACCCTGGCCGGCGCCCGTACCGGACCCGGAGCCCGACGCGTTGCCGTTGCGGCCGTCGACGGAGACGGACGTGCTGCCGCCGTCCCCGTTCCCCAGCAGCCCGCCGGCCACCTCGTCCGCGAGGCCCCTTCCCGGACCGAGGCCGACGAAGATCCCGGCACACACCAGGCCCACGACCGCGATCATCGCTCCGAAAAGGGCCAGGCCACGCTGTCTCGTCATGCCCCCGGCTCACCTCACCTCTCGCTTACAAAAACATCATCCGTCACGGCAGGGGAACTTGGCGCGCGCTCGGGGAGTCACCTGTCAAGAGGGACAATGCGTACAGGAGGTTCCCGAGCAATCAGTCGATTACGTGCCGTGTACGGACGTGGACGGGTGGAGTGAATGGAACGCGGTGAAGCGGGACGGGGGGCGCAGGACAGCTCCGGATCCGGGGAGGACTCCTCGCGCGGAAGAACGCCGGACGCGACTCCGGCGGGACCGCGCGGGGCGGGGACGACGTCGGGCCTCGGGCCCGCCGGGGCAGACGGGCCCGCCGGGGCAGACGGGGCAGACGGAGCGGACGGGGCGGTGGAAGCGGGGGTGAACGAGCAGGTGGACGACGAACGGGGCGGTGGGGCGAGCGGTCCCGGCTCGGATTCGGGGTCTGGGCAGGGGCCGGGCGCGGCCCCGGGTTCGGGGGCGGCTACGGGTTCGGGCGCGGCGGAGCGTACGGGCGCGGGCGGTTCCAGCTCCGGCCCGGGCGGCGCGGGTTCGGGCGGTTCCGGTTCCGGTTCGGGTTCGGGTTCGGGTTCGGGGTCGGGGTCGAGCGGTCCTGGTTCCGGTTCGGGCGGCGCGGGTCCCGGTCGTCGTACGTCACCGGCCGGTGGCGGGGGCCTGCCGTCCTTCTCGTACACGGCGGCCGACGAGGAGAAGCGCCGCGGGGTGCGGCGCATGAAGACCACGGCCACCTCGCTGCTCGTCCTGGTCGCGGCGATCTACGCGTTCACCACCTGGGGCCGGCACGAGGGCGCGGGCGCCTGGGCCGGATACCTGGCGGCGGCGGCCGAGGCCGGCATGGTCGGCGCGCTCGCCGACTGGTTCGCGGTGACGGCACTGTTCCGCCACCCCCTCGGTCTCCCCATCCCGCACACGGCGATCATCCCGAACAAGAAGGATCAGTTGGGAGCGTCGCTCGCCCAGTTCGTGGGCGAGAACTTCCTCTCCGCCCATGTCGTACGGGCCCGGCTGCGCGCCCTCGGCATCGGGGCGCGTGTCGGCGCCTGGCTGGCTGAGCCCGAGCACGCCGACCGGGTCACCGCCGAACTCGCGACCGCGCTGCGCGGCGCGATCACGGTGCTGCGGGACTCCGACGTGCAGGCCGTCGTCGGTGAGGCCATCACCCGGCGGGCCGACGCCGCCGAGGTCGCCCCGGTCATCGGCAAGACCCTCGACCGGGTGGTGGCGGACGGCGCGCACCACCGCGCTGTCGACCTCATCTGCGTGCGCGGCCGGGAATGGCTGGTCGTGCACGAGGACTCGGTGATGGACGCCGTGCAGGGCGGGGCGCCCGGCTGGACCCCCCGGTTCGTGGACCGGCGCATCGGCGACCGTGTGTACAAGGAACTGCTGCGTTTCGTCACCGAGATGCGGGACATGCCCTCGCACCCCGCGCGGGGCGCGATCGACCGCTTCCTGCGGGACTTCGCCTCGGACCTGCAGTCGGACACGGCGACCAGGACGAAGATCGAACGGTTGAAGTCGGATCTCATCGCCCGTCCCGAGGTGCAGGACATCATCGCGTCGGCATGGTCGTCCGTACGAGCCATGATCATTTCTGCGGCGGAGGACGACCACAGCGAACTGCGGCTGCGGGCCCGCGCCTCCCTGCTCAGCCTCGGCCGCCGCCTCGCGACGGACCAGCGCCTGCAGGACAAACTGGAGGGCTGGATCGAGGACGCCGCGTCGTACGTCGTCTCCACCTACCGGGGGGAGATCACGTCGCTGATCACCGACACCGTCAAGAGCTGGAACGCGGACGACACCTCGAAGAAGATCGAGGCGCACATCGGACGCGACCTGCAGTTCATTCGCATCAACGGAACGGTCGTCGGCGCCCTGGCCGGTCTGCTGATCTACACCGTCTCGCAGGCGCTCGGCGCCTAGGGGCGTACGCCCGGCGGCACGGACCCACCCGGCACCCGTACCCGATCCTTCCGTCCGCTGTGCGCGCCCCGCAGCGGGCGCGGTCCACACGACGGGGAACGGAACGCCTGGCACGCGCGGCCCGGCCGCCCGTCACACGAAACGTGACGGTGGCCGGATGTGCGGTCGCAACGGCACAGCGCGACGTCTCGGGCGCCGCCGGGGACACCCGCGACCCGCCTGGTGTGCGCTCAGCGCCGGGTGACGGCGTACGACGCGGCGGCCACGCCGCCCGCGACGGAGAAGACCGCAGGCCAGGCGCCTATCTTCTTCGCCAGTGGGTGCGAACCCGCGAACGCGGCCACGTACGCCGCGCTCAGGCCCACCGTCGCCTTCGTACCGGCGGCCCGCTGCCACTGCCAGGCGGCCACGGTGCCCGCGGCCAGCAGTGCGGCCCCGCCCAGCTGCCGCTTCTTGGTCCACCGGGCGACGGCGAACCCGCCGACCAGCCCGCCGGCGGCCGCGGTCGCCGCCGGTGCCGACCCGGGAATCCTCGCCAACGCTGCCAACTTCGCCACTTCTGCCGTCCTCGCTGATCCGCCGCCGACGCGCCGCCGAAGCGCCACCGCCGGCCGGCAACCGGTTCGCACACTCTGATCACTCGACACTCTGATCACCCGGGATGCCCCGAGCACTCCCGAGCCTAACCAGCGCACCCGCCGGCCCGGCGAGGTCCCCGGCGAGAAATTCACCACGTCGGGAACGCCCCTGCGCGCAGGGCGCGGCGCATGACAAAGGCCCGGGTCCTCCGCTGACGAGCCCGCGAGCGCTGCCGCGCCCGTTTACCTCCGAGGGAATTGGTTCGACGCGGTGACCGCCGCAGACTCCGAGGCATGAACAGCTACCAGATCCACTCCGCAGACACCGCGCCCGAAACCGCGAAGGAGCCGCTGACAGTCCTGCAAGCGGCATTCGGATTCGTTCCCGCCGCGGCCGGGCTCATGGCGAACTCGCCGGCGCTGCTGAGCACCTTCTTCTCCGCGTTCGGGCACTTCCGGGCCGGCGGCACGTTCGGCCCGGAAGAACGACAGGTCCTCCTGCTGTCCAACGCAGTAGCCAACGGCAGCGAATGGGCGGTCGCGTTCCACACGCTCGAAGCCCTCGCGGACGGGGTCGAACCGGCCGTGATCGAGGCACTGCGCCGCGGAGACCTGCCCGCCGACCCGCGGATGGCGGCGCTGTCCGCGCTCACCCGCGCCTTCATCGACAAGCGGGGCCGGCTCGACGAGGCGGACGTGGCGGCCTTCGCGGCGGGCGGTTTCACCGAGGAGCAGCTGTTCGAGGTGATCACCGGGGTGGCGATCTCCGCGATGACGAACTACACCGTGAACGTCGTACGGCCACCGCTGGAGGCAGCGGTGCAGCCGCACGCGTGGACAAAGGGATACTCGAATGGTGTCTGAGGTCGGTCCACTACTGAAACACTGGAGGGGCGCCCGGCGGTTGAGCCAGCTGGCTCTGGCTGCCGAGGCCGCGGTCTCGATCCGCCATCTGTGTTTCCTTGAGACCGGTCGCGCGAACCCCAGCCGGGCCATGGTCCTGAAGCTCGCCGAGGCGCTCGACGTACCCCTACGCGATCGCAACACGCTTCTGCTCAAGGCCGGGTTCGCGCCCGAATACCCGGAGTCCGAGCTGGACGCGCCGTCACTCGCCGCCGTCCGCGACGCACTCGACACCATTCTGACGCAGCAGGAACCCTTCCCCGCTCTGGTGATGGACAGGAGTTGGGATATCCGGCACACCAACGCCGCCGCTCGCCGCTTCTTCGCCTTCCTCCAGGAGGGGCAGGCGAAGACAGCTCCCGGACCGGCGAACGTGCTGCGCAGGATGTTCCACCCCGACGGCGTCCGCCGGCACGTAAGGAACTGGCCGGAGGTTGCCGAGGCGCTGGTCAGGCGTGCGCGCAGGGAGGCGATCGGAGGTGTCACCGACGAGCGCGCCCAGCGGATCCTCAAGGAGGTGCTGGACTACCCCGGGGTGCCGGCCTCGCTGCGGTCGCTCGACGCGGCCACACCGGTGTTGCCGATCGTGCCGATCCGGTACGTGCACGGTGACCGGCGGTTCGACTTCTTCTCCACCGTGACGACGCTCGGGACGCCGCAGGACGTCACGCTGCAGGAGTTGCGCATCGAGTGCTTCTTCCCGATGAACGACGAAACTCGATCGCACGCGCGTCAACTCCAGGAGTCGGCCCAGTTCTGACCTGATCGTCTCTGCTTGCTGAGCCGGGTCCTCGGCGAGCTCGATCTTCGCGACTTCTGCCGTCCTCGATGCGCCGCCGTCCACGTGACGCCGCTTCGCCGCCGCCCAGCAATCCTTCTCACTCCCTCAACACGACCGATCCCCGCCAGCCCTGAGGGTGCGCCGCCGGGCACGCGCGAAAAACTCGACGCTGCGGGTACGCCGTTCCCTCTAGGGTGCGGCGCATGACGACGCCCGGGCCCTCCGCTTGCGAGCCGACCGTGCGCAACGCCACGGTCATTGCCGATGGCACGCGCCTCGCCGTGACGACGTACCCGTACGAGCCCCGGCCCGGGGCCGCGGGGAGCCCACGCGAACCCGTACTCCTCCTGCACGGCCTGGCCGGATACGCGGGCGAATGGGGCCCGTTGGCCCGGCTCCTGCTCACTGCACACGAGGTTGTCGCCTACGACGCCCGGGGGCATGGCTCCAGCGACCGGCGGCCGCCTGACGGCGATCTGTCACGGGCCGCACACGCACGCGACGCGGTCGCTGTCATCGAACAGATCGTCATCGCGCAGATCGGCTTGGAGCGGCCGGTCCTCGTGGGTCAGTCCATCGGCGGCGTCAGCGCTCTGCTCGCCGCGGCGGCACGGCCGGACCTGTTGCGCGCCCTGGTGCTGGTGGAGGCGAGCCCCAAGGCCCTGGACCCGGATCTCCCGCCTCGCATCGGAGCGTGGCTGGACTCGTGGCCCATACCGTTCACCTCGCGGGAGGCGGCGGCCGCGTTCTTCGGTGGCGGGCGCTCCGGCCTGGGATGGGCACACGGCCTTCAGGAGGGGCCGGACGGCCTGCGCCCGCGCTTCGACCGGGACGTCATGCTCGCCTGCGCCGCCGACGGCGCGGCCGAACCCCGTTCCTACTGGCCCGAGTGGGACCGGCTGGAGTGCCCGGTACTGGTGGTCAGGGGCGACACGGGGCAGCTGACGGAAGCTGACGCCGAGGAGATGCGCGACCGGCGGCCGGGCACGTGGACGGAAACCGTCGCGGACGCCGGGCACGACGTCCACCTGGACCGGCCCGAAGCCCTGCACGCCCTGATCGAGCGCTTCCTGGACACGCACCGACCGGCTGCTCAGCCTTCCCCGAGGTGACGCACGCTCCCGAACTCGACGAGCCGCAGCCAAGTCCCGCCACCGGGATCCCGCTCCCACGAGGAGACGGACGCGTTGGGCACGGGAACATCACCGGGTACGGGATCGCCGATGCCCGCCAGAACGTGCCGGGCCGCGATCACCACCGAGTCATGCGCGACCAGCAGCACGTGCTCAGCGGTGCCCGCCGCGCGCACTTCCGTCAGGAAGTCCCGGACACGCAGGGCCACATCGGCGAGCGACTCCCCGCCCGGCGGCCGGTAGAACCACTCGCCGAGCCGCGCGCGCCGTGCCGCCTCCTCAGGAGCCCGCGTCCGCACCGCGGGCGGCGGCAACAGCTCCAGCACACCCATCTCGCGATCCCGCAGCCGCTCGTCAACGACCGCGCCCGGCAGCGAGGTGCATCCGACCTCTCGCGCCGAGTCGGCCATCACGTCCCACGTCTCGGCCGCCCTGGCGTACGTAGAGCACACGACGAGCCCGGGCCTCTCATCTCCCCGAAGGCCGGCGAGCCACCGCCCAAGCGCCCGCGCCTGCTCGACCCCGATCCGCGACAGCCGGACCTGAGCGTCGGTCCCCTCCCCGACCAGCTCCGGATCACCGGTCTCGAGAGCCCGCGCCCAGAGCACGTTGGCGGTGCTCTGGCCGTGCCGCACGACGGTCAGCCGTGCGAGTGGCGCCCGGGAACTCCCATGGCTCCGATCAGCCATCGCCTGCCCTCCGCATCTTCCGCCCACGCGCGGTCACCCGGGCCTTCCTGCCCATGGAAACGAGCGCAACACTCCACGGTGCGTCAGGCTGGGCCTCATCTGGTCAGGGGGACGCTAGCCCTCCTCGTACCAGCTCAAGCGTCGCGACAAGAGTGCTGCTTGACCAAGACCAGCTTTTCCGGGTCTACGGCAGGCCAGGTGCCCGTTCCATACAGGGGCCGGAGAACGAATGTTCCCCTGCTGAAGTCGGTCACGATGGCTTTCTTGTTGGCCACCTCGTCGTAGACAGTGTCACCGATCCACACGTGTGGGCCCGAGCCGAGGTTCTTGCGCTTGCCGTTTCGAGTCATGAAGCCGCCTCGCATTTCAGCTCGCCCCAGACGCGCTTGCCCCGAGGGAGGATGTCCGTTCCCCAGCGCTCCGCAAGAGCATCGACCAAGGCCAGGCCCCTACCACTCTCGTCCCCTTCGCCTGTCGCGCACTTGAGGGGGAGGCCGCCGCGGTCTCTGTCTGCGACGGCGATTCGTACGTACGCCGGGGCGGGGTGGGTGATGCTCACCTCGATGAGGCGGCTTCTCGTGTGCTGGGCGGCGTTGGCCACCAATTCGGAGACGATGCTTGTGCCGTCCTGTGCCAGATCTTCGTGCCCCCAGACGGTCAGGGCCGTGTGTACCAAGTTGCGTGCGATACGGGCGCTTTCGGGAGCGCACGGAAGTGTCTCGCTGTATCCGGGGCACCCGGTGGGGCGAGTTTCGGTGGTCGCGGTCATCAGAACCTCATCGTGGAAGGTTTTCTCCTGCCATCAAGGCAACCCGGGAGGCCGTGCCAGAAGCGATGGCGTGGTGATGCAACTCCGATGCAACTAGGCCTCTGCGACCGAAAATTTCTGTGTATCCGAGCCGTCGAAGGGGAGCCAGGCATTACGGTCGAGGCACGCTGACTGCAGAGGCGGGAGAAGGCATGACGGGGGAGAAAAGACCGAACCCGAAGATCCGGGCTGTCCGTGAAGAGCGGTTCCAGATGAGTCGGCCCGAGTTCGCCGCCCTCATCAATCAGCAGGGCATACGCATGGGTGAGAACACCGGTTGCACGGCCCGCGTTATCGCAACCTGGGAGGACGGCGAGGTTGCTCTGCCGCGCCCGATCTACCGTCGCATCCTCACGGAGGTCACCGGCGAGAGTATGGCTAGTCTCGGGTTCTCTCCCGCTCACACCCCAGTTCGTCCGTGTACCACCGTGACACTGGACAAGCTCGATGATCAGGAGTCGGCCGTGGACCGCCGCAATTTCCTTTCTGGTCTTACCGTCCTAGGGCTCGACCCCGAACGCGGAACACCGCGCAAAATCGGGTCAGCTGAGGTCCGGATCGTCCGCCGCACGGTTTCTCAGCTCAAGCAGCTCGACGAACGTATGGGTGGCGACAACCTGAGTGTGGACTCGCGCCGGGCGCTCGGAGCCCTGAACAGACTTATCAACACGGCCAGATATACCGAGGGCACCGGCAAGCACCTGCGTTCCGCCTACGGTGATTTGGCGGTCCTCACCGGGTGGCTCAGCTACGACGCCGACCGGCCGCAGGATGCCTGGGGGTACTACAACCAGTCGCTCTACCAGGCCCGGATGGCCGACGATCAAGAGGTGGAAGTCCACGCTTACGCGCAGATGTCCATGGCGGCGGCCCGTAACGGCATGCCCAGGGACGCCGTCGAGCTCGCCCGCATGGGGCAGCGGCTCAGTGCCCGCCACGTACCGCCCCGGTTGATGTCCCTGCTCGCCCTGAGAGAGGCATGCGGCTGGTCCCTGCTCGGGGACTCCAGGGAGACGCGTTCGGCTCTCACCCGTGCCTACGGGTCCTTTGACCATGGTTGCTCCGATGCGGACCCGCGATGGATCGACTTCTATTCGAGGTCAGAGCTGGACGGCCTGGCCGCGACGTGTCACGCCGACCTCGGGGAGCATGACGTGGCCCAGAGGCTTACGGAGAAGGCGTTGGAGACGATAGATCGCCGATACGGGCGGAATCGTGCGTGGTATTGCGTGATCCTCGCCGAGGTGCACATGCAGCGGGGCGACGTCTCGCAAGCGTGCGCAGTCGCTCGCGAGTCGCTGCCGCTGATCGCCGAGGTGTCCTCCACTCGTACGACAGCACGCCTCGGGGCCTTCCGTAAGAGCCTCAGGACCTACCACGATGACCCCAACGTGAGGGACTTCCTCGCGGAGTCCGAACCCCTGGCAGCTTGATGTGAGGAGAGACATGGCGGACCTGACGCTCGTGCGCCTGGACGGAAACGAAGCTGACAGGCAGCGAGATGCCTTGGCGGACCTGTACGAGAAGGCGTACGCCGAGAAACTGGACGGAGCATTCCGTTCCCGGGCAGGGTTCCTGGACCGCCTGGGGATGTACGTCGGCAGGCAACGGTTCGAGCTGGTCTCGGCTCATGACGGAGACGCGCTGGCCGGATACATCTTCGGCTTCGCCATTGCTCCATCGGGGACTTGGTGGGAGGGCTTCCGGGACGAGGTTCCCGCCGACGTGTTGGAGTGGACCCGGGCGGAGGAGGTCTTCGCCATCTCTGAGCTGATGGTGCGACCCGAGTGGCGACGCCGAGGCATAGCTCGTCGACTCCACGACACTCTCCTTGAGGGGCGTGGCGAGGCCCTCGCGACAATCCTGGTGGACCCCAAGAACATCCCGGCCCGCACTGCGTACTACGCATGGGGCTGGGAGAAACTCGGAGACATTCAGCCCTTCGACGACTCTCCTGTCTTCGAATCCCTGACGAAGAGGCTTTCTCTCGTCAAACCATGATGCCCGCCCGCTCCGGGGCCGGCGTGGAGCCTGAACAGGCAGCACATCAGCTACTCCGAGACCTCGCGCGTAACAGCGAGGCCCCACCCAAGGTGAGGCTCCTGCTCCTGCAGTCTGCTTCGCCAGCCTGTGAACGAAGGTCGGCCAGTCTCTGAGGTCAACTGGCGGCGATGACAGCGTGGGTGTGGAGGTCAGCGGGCAGCGGTGTACGCAAGTCCCAGATGATGCCCATCGGACTGCTGCCCTCATGGCTGCGGTAGTCGGCGCGACCGAGCAGCATCCACGGCTGGGGGCGCGCGCCGTCTGCGTACTTGAAACGGCGAACGAACAACAGCACCTGGCTCCCCGTCTCCTGATGATGCTGATAGCGGAGGCCGGTGGACGAGGACTCCGACGTTCTGCCCTGTGACTCCCAGTGAAACTGACGCGCGTTGACAGCGTAATCCTTGTACTGCGTCTGTGGCGAGAAATCTTTTTCGTCTTTTTCGAGAGTGATCAGTAGAGCATCAGTGTTGGTCTCGGGGCACCAGCAGACTCCATCGCGGGAATTCCCCGGGAGGTTGCCGTCGATGGCCGCCGCGCCAATCGCGGAGAGGATTTCAGACCGGTTGTAGGAGGCATGGATGCAGAGTGGTGAAGCGTGAGCTCCCTCTGGATCTAGAGGCGGCGTGAGGTGGACCAGATGCTGCTGCCCGTGGGTGAGGACCTGTCGTAGTTCACTCTGAAGATTAGTCTGTGACTTCAGCATGCTGAAGCCCTCTTCATAGGAAGTGAACCCGCCGCCTGTCGGCCAGAAGTTAAAGAACATCATGCGCGCGAACGCCTGGTCCTGGTCCGACAGGTCGCCGTACCTGGGCGTGTCGTCCATGAGTAGTCGGGAGTAGGCATCGTATCGGGCAGGGTCGTCCACGTGGAGGAAGGCTGACACGCGTTTGAGGAGTTCGCGCTCGCCTGGGAGCTCCGGAGGGGTGAGAACCCCGATTTGCGGAGCAATGCCGTCCATGTGCGTCCTGAGCGGTAGATGTCCCTGACGTCTCGACCGCTCTCACTCAGGTACTCGGCGAGGTCGACCTCCTTGGAGGCTCGGACCTCAGCAGCTAGTTGGTTGATGTTCGCCTCAATTTGTTGACGAATGTTATTGAGGATCCTCTCTTTCGACTTCGTTTCCAGGACGATGGCGCAACCAGAGGGAAGTTGGGGGAAGCCGCTCTCGATGGCGGAGACGAGGCGCCTCCTTGAAAGGTCCGTCAGGGCTCTGAATTGGTTTTCGAATCGGAACTCTTTTCGGTGCTGGCCGATGAAATCGAGGACAGTCAAGACGGCTTTGCCGTCACATCTTCGGAGTCCGCGTCCCAACTGCTGGAGAAAAAGTGTCGCGCTGGAAGTGGGGCGCAGCAGGAGTAGAGTGTCGACGCTAGGGACATCAAGGCCCTCGTTGAAGAGGTCTACTGAGAAGATCACCTGGACCTCACCGGAGGCGAGATCTTCCAGTGCCTTCTTGCGCTGGTCCGGATCCGTCTCGCCGGAGAGTGCGACAGCGTTGAAGCCGGCCCGGCGGAAATAATCCGCCATGAAGTGGGCGTGCGCAATGGTGACGCAGAACCCGAGAGCGCGCATGCGATTTGGCTCGGCCACCTTCTCGATAACGGACTTCACGATGATGCGGGCGCGAGCATCGTTTCCCGTCAGTACATTGCTGAGGGAGCTCGTTTCGTATGCGCCGCGAGACCACTGTACGGCGGAAAGGTCGGTGGTATCTGTGATCCCAAAGTAATGGAAGGGCGTGAGTAGCTCTTTTTCCAGGGCCTCCCAGAGTCGCATTTCCGCGGCGATGCGGCCGCCAAAGAATTCGTCCTGGATGTTGTACCCGTCGGTGCGCTCGGGAGTGGCTGTGAGCGCGAGCAGTTCGGTGGGTTCGAAGTGCTTTAGTATCCTGCGGTAGCTCTCTGCTGTGCCGTGATGGAATTCATCGATGATGACAACATCGAAGCGCTTCGGGTCGATATCGTCCAAATTGCGCGGGGTAAGTGACTGGACACTGGCGAAGACGTGATTCCAATCGTGTGGAACATCCCCGTTGACCATGGGCTCGCCAAAGTTGGCGTCATTCAATACTTCCTGGAATGTTCTCTGTGACTGTGACAAAATCTCCTTTCGGTGAGCGACGAAGAGGAGGCGAAGGTCCTTACCGGAATTCTTACGCAGGCCCTTGTAGTCGAGTGCGGCTATGATGGTCTTCCCCGTACCGGTCGCAGCCACGAGAAGGTTGCGGTGCCTGTCGTGGACAGTCCGCTCCAGCTCCACCAGCTCAAGCATCTCCTGTTGGTAGGGATAAGGTCGCACTTCAAGGCCAGAGAGGCTGATTTTTCTGCTGCTGGCGCGAGAATCTCCGAACGACGCCTCGGCGAGAGCTTCCCTGAGCTGTTCGGTGTCGGACTTGGGATCGTAGGACTTGAATGCCGGTTCGCTCCAGTAGGAGTCAAAGGTCGCTTCGAATTTTTTCAGTGCGTCAGGGGTTGCAACCGAAGAGAGGCGGACGTTCCACTCCAGTCCGTCCAGAAGAGCGGCACGGGAGAGATTCGAACTGCCCACATAGGCGGTGTCGTATCCTGAGTCGCGTCGGAACAGCCAAGCCTTGGCATGCAGGCGGGTCGAGCGAATCTCATAGTTCACCTTGACCTCGGCGCCGAACTCCTCCACCAGTCGATCCAGAGCCCGTTGTTCTGTTGCGCCCATGTACGTCGTAGTGATGACCCGGACGGGCACACCGCGCTCTTTGGCCGCCCGCAACGAGTCTTCAAGGAGGCGAATGCCGTGCCATTTGACGAAAGCGCAGAGGAGATCCACTCGGTTGGCCGTTGCCAACTCGGCACGCAGTTCGAAGCCGAGACTGGGGTCCTCGGGGGAGTTGGTGAGGAGCGCGGCATCCGAGAGCGGGGTGGCCGGACGGATCTGGAAGACACCCGGCGCTTGTTGCTGCGCCAGGGCCAGCAGTTGCCGGGGCCCGTCGGCGACCAAGTCCACCCACTCCCGCGCGCCGGGCAGCGTGCCCACGGCCTCCAGGATGTGGTTGGCAGCGTGGACGCGCTCATCCTCGGGCAGTCGGTGGAGCACGTCGCGTACAGTCGCCGCCACGTGACGAGCCAACACCTGGGACGTCGACTCAGCCCCTACGGTGCGCTCAATGGCGCGCAGTTCAGAGCCTTCTAGGTCCGCCAAGCGCTGCTGGAGCCGCAGAGTGATCAGTTGCTCGTACAGGCCTATGGCCGGAGCGTCGTCCCGTGCATCGATCATCCTGCGTCCCCCTCATCAGTGCTGCCTAGCGTCGCCTCCGCATTTCTAGCAGCCGGCACTGACATGACACGTGCGATGAGAGCTTGAGGGCGCGTCAGCACTCCGATTCGGGTCTTTCAGTGTTCCATCTTTGAAGGCCACGAGGTTGAGGGCGAACTCGACATCCGTGGTGCCGAACGGTGCCATCCGCGGCACGCGTTGCCTTGGTTCCTGATCTCGCCGGTCGACGGCGCCACCGGTGCGGACGCGCGTCGGCACATGGGCGCGCGGCCGCCGTGACCCTCGTCCGCCGCCGGCTCCGCCGTGGACGGAGCCGGCGGTGGCCCAAGTGCCCGGCCGCGACGCCCCGATCGGCGGGGAGCCGTCAACCCGCCCCGTGGCACTGCCGATACGGCTCGCCCGAGCCGCACCAGCAGGTGGCGTTCCGCGGCGGGGGCCAGGGGGTGGCGCGGCCTCGGGCCGCCAGGGTGGTGGCGTACAGGGGGAGCAGCGACGTCGTGGTCGGGGGCTGGGCCTCGGAGGCGGCGAAGGCCTCGTAGGAGGGGACGGTGCCGGTGACGATGCCCAGGTTGGGGGTGCCCGCCGCGGCGAGTTCGCGCAGGGCGGTCTCGACGCGGGCCAGGTGGGCCTCGTGCGAGGGGTACTCCTCGGCGAGCGGCGGGTATGCGGCGATCAGTTCGGCGAGTTCTCCCTCGGGCCAGTGCAGGACGGCGACGGGGAAGGGGCGGGACAGGGCGGTGCGGAACGAGCCGAGTTCGGCGCGCAGCCGGTTGATCTCCGCCTGGAGCTCGTCGGGGTTGTCCGAGCCGAGGGCCCACAGGCGCTTGGGGTCGTGGAGCTCGTCGAGCGGTACGGACGCCGGGTTGACCTGGTCGGCGAGGGTGTCCCAGGCATCGTGGGGCAGGCCCAGCAGGCGGCGGGTGCGGTGGCGGCCGATGAGGAGGGCGTGGGTCGCGTAGGGGACTTCCTCGCCGGGGGTGAGCAGCAGGTTCAGGGCGGCGGTGAACGCGTCGTGGGCGGCTTCCGGCTCGTCGTGCCGTTCCAGGGTCTCCGCGACGATCTCCCAGGGCGCCGGCTCCATCGGCGCCGCCAGCCGTACGCCGTCGATGATCGCGCGGGCTTCCGCTTCGTGGCCGAACTCCCACAGGTTGGCCGCCTTGAGCGCCTTCACGAGCTGCGGGTGCTCGGCGCTCGGGCGGTCCCCTCCCGGGGACAGGAGCTGGTCGTAGAGCCCGGAGGCCCGGTCTCTGGCGCCGGCCAGTTCGAGGTGGGCCGCCGCCTGGAGAAGCAGGGGCTCTTGGTCCTCCGGATACCGGGCCGCGGTGCGCAGCAGGCGCTCGGCTTCCGTGGTGTGGTCGGCAGGCATATCGGGGCGCATGGCCTCACCGTACTGCGGCAGCCCGGCTCCGGCGTGGGAGGAGGGGGTGAGGTGTGGGGGTCCTTTGTGTACGCTCCGGCGGTCGGCCCCGCGCGCGCCCTCGGGCGCCTCCGTACGCCCGCGTACGGACGGCTCGCGGCGGGGCGGGGAATCGCCCCCGCGCTGCGCGACGGAGGCCGCGGAACGGTCCTCGGTGGCGCGCGGCGGAGGCGCGGGAACCGCTCTCGGCGGGGGATCAGGACAGCCGGTGACGGCTCAGGGAGAGGCAACGGGACGTCCCGCGCGTGCCGTGCCACGGACAGGTGGTGCCGGCTTGTGCCGGGGCGAGCGGGGACCGTGGCGGGGGCGCGTGGCGCCGCGTGGCTTAGGGTCCTTGCGTGTTTCGACAACGGCCGCACCTGCTCTGGCTTCTCGTGCCCCTCGTCCTCTTCCTGGTCGCCCCGCCCTGGGTGAACCGGATCGACCCCGTTGTCGCGGGCCTGCCCTTCCTCTCGTTCTGGCTCCTGGCGTCGGTTCTCGTCACGCCGTTCGCGATCTGGGCCGCCTACCGCGGGGACCGGCGGCTCCTCGCCCGGCGGGCGCGGGAGGAGCGGTGAACGCGACCGTCGCGACGTCCGTGTTCGGGGCCTTCATGGCGCTGACCGTCGCCCTCGGGCTGCTCGCGGTGCGCGGTCGTGGCGGCGGGGGCGGCGGCATCACCGAGTGGTCCGTGGGCGGCCGGAGTCTCGGGACCGTGTTCATCTGGGTCCTGATGGCGGGGGAGGGCTACACCAGCTTCAGCTACCTCGGCGGTGCGGGCTGGGGCTACGACTTCGGGGCGCCGGTCCTGTACGTCGTCGCGTACATGTCGTGCGGTTACGCCGTCGGCTATGTGGTGGGGCCGATGCTCTGGTCGTACGCGCGCCGGCACGGTCTCGTCGGGATCACGGACATGATCGCCCACCGGTACGGCAAGCCCTGGGTGGGCGCCCTGACGGCGGTGCTGGCGACGGTGTTCCTGCTGCCGTACATCCAGCTGCAGATCACCGGCATGGGCGTGGTCGTGTCGACCATCTCGTACGGCACCATCAGTCTCGACTGGGCGTACTTCCTCGGCTTCGCCGTCACCACCGCCTTCGTCGTGGTCAGCGGGCTGCGTGGCAGCGCCTGGGTGTCGGTCCTGAAGGACGCCCTGGTGATCGGGACGCTCGTCTTCCTCATCGCGTACGTGCCGCTGCACTACTTCCACGGGTACGGCCACTTCCTGCACCGGGTCGTGCACGAGCGGTCCGCCTGGCTGACCCTGCCGGGCCATGGGCACAGCTCGATGGGGACGGCCTGGTTCATCACGACGTCGCTCATGAACGCGGTGACCGTGGTGATCTTCCCGACGACCGTCGCCGGCTATCTCGGCGCGCGCAGTGCCGACACGCTGCGGCGGAACGCCGTGTTCCTGCCCGCGTACAACGTGCTGCTGTTCGTACCGATGCTGCTCGGGCTCGCGGCCACCTTCGTGGTGCCCGGCCTCGTCGGCTCCGAGTCGAACCTCGCGCTGTTCAAACTCGTCGTGGACGCCCTGCCGGCCTGGGCCGTGGGGGTGGTCGGGGTGGCCGCGGCGCTTTCCTCGATCGTTCCCATGGCGGTGTTCATGCTGGTCATCGGCACGATGTGGGGACGCAGCGTGCTGACGCTCGTGCCCCGGCTGCGCGGCGAGGCACGGCAGAAGACCGCGGCGCAGGCCGTCGTGGTGGTCGCCGGCGGGCTGGCGCTGGTGCTGACGTACGCCGCGCCCAACACGCTCGTACGGCTGTCGCTCATCAGCTACGAGGGGATGGCGCAGCTCCTGCCGATGGTGCTGCTGGGTCTGGTGTGGCGGCGGCTCACGCTCGCCGCGGGGCTGAGCGGGCTGGTCGTCGGGGTGGGTCTGGTCTGCGGGCTTGTCTTCGGCGGGCACGACCCCGTGTGGGGTGTGAACGCGGGGATCGTCGCGCTGGTCGCCAACCTGCTGGTCGCGCTGGCCGTCACGTACGCCGGGATCGGCGCGGTGTCCGCGCGGGCGGACACCCGGCCCGATCACGAGGTGCTGGCCGGCGACGGGCTGCGCGACGAGGCCGCCTCCGTCTGAACGCCGGGCCCCTCCCCACGCGGGACCGCGAGGAGGAGGTGCCACGTTGAGGGGGCGGCCTCCACGGCCACCGCCCTTCGCACGGGAAGGGTCTTCCTTCCCTCGGGAAGGGGCCTTCCCCGTTCTCGCAGGACGGGAAAGGCCCCTCTTCGCGCCGGTCTAGGAGGGTGACGGCGACGTGCCCTTGTGGCCTCGCAGCACCAGCACCAGGAGCGCGCCGAGGACGGCCACCCCGGCCATCACCAGGATGGCGGTGTCCATACCGCGCGCTGTCGTACCGGCCGAGGTGACCAGGGCCAGCGTCAGCGCGACGCCCGCGGACGAGCCGATGTAGCGGGCCGTGTTGTTCGCGCCCGAACCCATCGCGGTGCGCTCGGCGGGCACCGATTCGACGGACAGCCTCGGCAGTGCCGCGTTCAGCAGGCCACTGCCGAGTCCCGCGACGAACACGCCGGGCAGCAGCCGCGCCTCGGACGCCGCGCCGACCGCGCCCAGCATGCTCAGCACGCCGACGGCGTGCAGTACGAAGCCGGCCGCCATCTGGTGCCGTACGGCGAAGCGCGCGTGCAGCCGCTTGGCCTCGTACGCGACGACCGCTGCCGTCCCGGCCCACAGCAGCACGATCCACGCGGTCTGGTACACGGAGAGGTGCAGGACGCCCTCGACGACGACGGGCAGGTAGCTGAAGAACCCGATCACGGCGAGCCCGGTGAACAGTGCCCCGAGCACGGACGACTGGAACGTCGCGTGCTTCAGCAGCCCGAGGTCGATCAGCGGGGCCGCGGTGCGCCGTTCGATCAGGCCGAACACGCCGAGCAGCACGACCGTGGCGGCGAGCAGGAGCAGCACGGGGGCGCTCAGCCAGCCGTTGCGGCCCAGGGTGAGCGCGGTCAGCAGCGCGGTGAAGGCGAGCCCGAGTGCCGCCGCGCCGGGCAGGTCGGGCCGCGCGCGGCGGGGGGCGCGCGACTCGGACAGGACGCGGGAGGCGTAGGCGCCGGAGGCCAGCGCCGCCGCGCCGAGCACCCCGTACAGCACGCGCCAGCCGAAGCCGTTCAGTGAGGCGGCGAGCAGCGGGCCGAGGGCGATGCCGCCGCTGACGGCGGCGCCCCAGGCCCCGGTGGCCTTGAGCCGAGCGGGGCCCGCGGGGAACGCGTGGGCTATCAGACCGAGGCTGGTGGCGAGGATCGCGGCGCTCGCCGCGCCCTGCGCGACGCGGGTCAGCGTGAACAGCAGGGTGTCGTCCGTCAGGGCGCTGAGGCCCGTGGTGACGGCGAGAGCGAGAGTTCCGATGAGGAACAGCCGGCGCCGGCCGAAGTCGTCGGCGAGACCGCCGATCACGAGGAGCAGGGCCGCGAGTCCGAGCGGGGTGCCGTTGAGCAGCCAGGCCTGGGCGGAGAGCGAGGTGTGGAACGTCGCGGACAGCGTGGGGACGGTCAGCAGCGGCGCCGTGTAGCCCATCAGCGCCACGAGGGTGGCGGCGAGCGTGGCGATGAGCGTGCCGCGCGCGTTCGGCGAGATGCCCGGATGGGCTGTCACCACGGCCTCGTCAAGGAGCGGGTGCGCCTTCGCGCTCGCCGGGGTGGCGGGCTGCGCCGAGGCGTCGGCCGGGTCGAGTGGTCGGGGCATGGCCCTGTCTCCGTCGTGAGTTCGATGAATGAACCTTCGAGGAAATTGACGGTAGCACGCTAAGTTCAATGATTGAACTCGCGAGGGTAGGGTGGGTTCATGGCTCTTGGTAAGGACTACGCGAAGCAGCAGTGCTCGATCGCTCGCGCGCTGGAGGTCGTCGGTGAGCGCTGGACGCTCCTCGTCGTGCGGGACGCCTTCTACGGCATCACCCGGTACAACGACTTCCTCGTCCACCTCGGCATTCCGCGCGCCGTACTGGCCTCCCGGCTCCAGACGCTGGAACGGGCCGGTGTGCTGCGCAAGCACCGCTACCAGGAGTCGCCGCCCCGGGACGAGTACGTGCTGACCGAGGGAGGCATCGCGCTGTGGCCGACGCTGCTGTCGCTCGGGCAGTGGGCGAACGGGCACGTGGACGGCGCCGAGCCGCTGCGGGCCTTCGTCCACGCGGACTGCGGTGCCGAGCTCGGCGGCTACGGACAGTGCCCGGCGTGCGGCGATGTCGTACCGGTGAGTGACGTCGTGCTGATGCCCTGCGAGCGGCTCGACAAGAACCCCGACAACCCGGTGAGCAGGGCGTTGCTGCGTCCCCACCGGCTCCTGACGCCGCTCGACATCAATCACACGCCTGTTCGTGTATAACGTTGAGCAAGGGGGGAGAATGAGTGTGCGGACCGGCTGGGCGTTGGGGCCGGGGTCCGCAGGGGAGTGCCGGACGCTGAGATGAGGCGCCGGCGGAGCAGCGGGAAGGGGGAGTCGACCATGGTGCGCGAGCTGGTGAGGCCTGTGCCTGACGTGGGTGCCGTAGTGCCTGCCGACGCGCGTGTGCGGGCGCTCGCGCCTGCGCGTACGTGGGTCCGGCGGAGCGCGCCCTCGCGCGGGCTCTGGGCCGCCGTACTGCTGACCCTGGTGCTCGCCCAGATACTGCTCTCGTCCCCGGGTTTCCTCCTCCCGTCCGCGGTGGCCGTTGCCGCGACCGCCGCCGCCTGCGCCGCGCTCGCCCTGTTCGTCGTCGTCGCCGCCCGTACGGCACCCCCGGTGCCGCGCACCCGCGTCCGTACGGCGATACGCGACCGCGAGATACGCACGGCCTTCCTGCCCCAACGGGACCCCGACGCCAGGGGGCGGACGCGCCCCAGGGCACCGGGTCGCGGCCTTCCGACGGCCGCGTAGTCCCGGCGCGTTCAGCGGGTTCCAGGTTCTCCGACGTTCCACCACGGTCCCTCCCGGGCCGGCAGCGCGTGCTGCGCTGCCCCGGCCGGCCGGGCCCCGGGGTCGGTCCTGCCCGCCCACCCGCGCTGCCGCTCGTGAGCCGTCACGCCGTATCCACTCCGGTTCGACGTGACCCTCGGAGGGCACTGCCTTGTCCACGATCATTTCCGCGTTCGCCCATCTCGTAGACGTTCTCGCCGGCCCTCTGGGGCCGCTGTTCCACGGCTCGGCCGTGGCAGCCGCGATCATCCTGTTCACCATCTGCGTACGGCTCGCCGTCCACCCCCTCTCCCGTGCCTCCGCCCGAGGGCAGAAGGCACGTGCCGAACTCGCGCCGCGCATGGCCGAGCTCCGTCGCAAGCACGCCAAGAACCCCGAGAAGCTGCGGGAGGAGACAGCCGAGCTCTACGCGCGGGAGAAGGTCTCCCCGCTCGCCGGATGCCTGCCGATGCTGCTGCAGCTGCCCGCCTTCTACCTGATGTACCGGGTCTTCTACAGCCGTGAGATCGGCGGCGTACCCAACGCACTGCTCGGCCATTCCCTGCTGGGCGCGCCCCTCGGCGGCCGCTGGACCGCCGCCCTCGCGCACGGCGGGCTGTTCGGCCCGGCCGGTCTCGTCTATCTGGTGCTGTTCGTGATCATCGCGGGCGTCGCCACGTTCAACGCCGTACGGACCAGGCGGCAGCAGGCCGGCGCGGATCCCGTCGTCGACGTCTCGGCGCCGGGGGCGGGGGCGGTCGCCGGGATGATGAAGATCATGCCGCTCATGTACTTCTTCACCCTGGTCACGGTGGCCGTCGTGCCGCTGGCCGCCGGGCTGTACGTGGTGACCAGCACCACCTGGACAGCGGCCGAGCGGTACTTCCTGTACCGGGACGCCCCGGCACGGGCGCCGCTGGCCGCCACGCGAAGCGCGTGAGCGGAGCGCTGGGGCGCGGTGCGTGTGAGCGGGTCCGCGCCCCAGCGTCGAACGCTCCACGTCGAACGCTCCGCCGGGCCCTGAACGGTCCCCAGGACGCCCGAACGGCCTGCGGGACGCGGGTGAAGGGCCTGCGGGGTGTCTGCGGGACGCCCCTGCGAGGTGTCTGCGGGATGCGGGAACAGTCGGTGGGGCGCGTGAAGCGGCTGCGGGGAGCGGAGCCGCGCGGGCGATGCGGGGTCCGCGCGGCTCCGCGCCGCCAACAGCGGTGACATACGGGAAACGACCGCGGTGTGAGACACGGCCTTGCGCAAAGATCCGATGTATTGGAAGGATTGCCCGGTTCCCCGGTGGCCGCATCCACCGGTCGAACCAGGCTGGACCAGCTCGATCAGAGGAGTCAGGAACGATGAAGCTGCTGCGTGTCGGTACGACGGGTGCGGAGCGCCCCGCGCTGCTGGACGAGGACGGTACGACCCTGCGGGACCTGTCGGGCCTCGTCACCGACATCGATGGCGCGCTCCTCGCCGACGAAGCCGCCCTGGAGCGGATCAGGGGCGCCGCTGCCGCAGGCGACCTGCCGGTGATCGAGGGCGGCGGCCGGATCGGCGCACCGCTGACCGGCATAGGGAAGATCGTCTGCATCGGCCTGAACTACCACGACCACGCGCGCGAGACGAACGCCCAGGCACCGTCCGAGCCGATCATCTTCTTCAAGGCGCCGGACACAGTGGTCGGACCTGATGACACCGTGCTCATCCCGCGCAAGAGCGTGAAGACCGACTGGGAGGTCGAACTCGCCATCGTCATCGGTCGCACCGCGCGGTACGTGGAGTCCACCGAGGCGGCGCTCGCGCACGTCGGCGCGTACGCGGTCTCCAATGACGTCTCCGAGCGCGAATTCCAGATCGAGCGCGGCGGGCAGTGGGACAAGGGGAAGAACTGCGAGACGTTCAACCCTCTCGGCCCCTGGCTCGTGACGGCGGACGAGGTGCCGGATCCGCAGGCGCTCGCCATGAAGCTCAGCGTCAACGGCGAGAGCAAGCAGGACGGCACCACCGCCGACATGATCTTCCCGGTCGCGGAGATCGTGCGGTACGTCAGCCAGTTCATGACGCTCTACCCCGGTGACGTCATCAACACCGGTACCCCGGCGGGCGTCGCCCTGGGCCAGCCGGAGCCGAAGCCGTACCTGCGCGCGGGCGACGTCGTGGAGCTGGGGATCGAGGGGCTCGGCACACAGCGCCAGCAGTTCAAGGACGCCTGAGGACCGGCCGGGGGCGGCCCGTCCGGGGCGGGCGCCTCGGGCCGTCCGTGGGGCGCGACCCCGCTGGTGCGGACCCGGCCGGGCCCCACGCAGTGGGGTCGGATTCGCGGGATCCTGCCCGGTCCGACCCGGTGGAGATCCGTCCGCGCGGGCCGTTCGTGGCTGTGGCTGTGGCTGTGGCTGTGGCTGTGGCTGTGGCTGTGGCTGTCGCCGAAGCCGACGCGCCGCCGGGGGTGTCGGCGGCGCGTCGCGCTGTTCGGCGTGGTGGGCCACGGACCGGGACCGGCCTTCCGGGACAGGAGTCCCTGGAGCGGGTCAGAGCTCGGAACGGAGAAGCTCCAGCGCCTGGGCCACCAACGCGTGATCCTCTGCCTGCGGCAGGCCCGAGACCGTGGCGGTGGCGACCATCCCCGCACCCTCGACGACGACCGGCACGGCGCCGCCGTGCGCGGCGTACTGGCCGGGATCGAGGCGGGAGGACTCCTCGAAGGTCTGGCCCTTCGCCCGGAAGCGCGCCCCGACCAGCAGTGACGCCGCGCCGTAGCGCTCGGCCACGCGTCGCTTGCGGGCGATCCACCCGTCGTTGTCCGCACTCGAACCGGGCAGGGCGCAGTGGAACAGCTGCTGCGCGCCCTGGTGGATGTCGATCGCCACCGGAGCGCGGCGCGCGCGGGCCAGCTCCACCAGCAGGGAGCCGAGGCGCCAGGCCTCGTCGTAGCCGAACCGGGGGAGTACCAGGCGCTTCGCCTGTTCCTCCAGTTCGGCCGGGCCGGGCAGGTCCTTCTTCGCGGACGGCGCACTCGTGGCGTGCGACGTACGGGCGGCGTCCGCGACCTCCGTGGTGTCCTCGCTGTCCGGGGTGCGTGCGGCGCTCATGCGAGGGATCCCTGCTGCTCGGTTCCCAGCCGGACGGTGACGCCCTCGCGTGCCGAGCGGCGCGCGGCTTCCAGAATCTCCAGTGCGGCCGCGGCCTGGTCCGCCGTGACGGGCGGCGCGGTGCCCGCTCGCAGGGCGTCGGCGATGCCCGCGTAATACGCCGGATAGTCGCCCGGCACGGTCGGTACGGGTGTGCCACCGCCGGTCAGCGGGGACTCGCCGGCGCCGAGCCTGCCCCACAGCGACTCGGGTTCGACGCCCCACGGCTCGTCCCGCGTGCCGGGGCGCCTGCCCTCGCGCAGGGCGCTCTCCTGCGGGTCGAGTCCGTACTTCACGTAGCCCGCCGACGAGCCGAGCACGCGGAAGCGCGGGCCGAGCTGGGCCGTGGTGGCGCTGACGTAGAGGTGCGAACGGACGCCACCCGCATGTGTCAGGGCGAAGAAGGTGTCGTCGTCGGCCTCGCCGCCGGGGCGGCGGACGTCGGACTCCGCGTACACCTGCGTCACCGGCCCGAACAGGGTGAGCGCCTGGTCCACGACATGACTGCCCAGGTCGTACAGCAGTCCGCCGATCTCCTCCGGCGCACCCGACTCACGCCATCCGCCCTTGAGTTGCGGGCGCCACCGCTCGAACCGGGACTCGAAGCGCTGCACCTCGCCCAGCTCACCGGCGTCGATGAGGTTCTTGAGGGTGAGGAAGTCGTTGTCCCAGCGCCGGTTCTGGAAGACGGACAGCAGCAGTCCGCGCTCCTCGGCCAGTGCGCCGAGCGCCCTGGCCTCGGCCGCCGTGCCGGCGACGGGCTTGTCGACGACGACCGCCAGTCCGGCGTCGAGCGCGGCGGTGGCCAGCGGTACGTGGGTCTTGTTCGGCGAGGCGATGACGACGAGATCCAGCTCGTCCGCCCGCTTCCACAGCTCCTCGGGGGAGGCCGCGAACCGTACGGAGGGGAATTCCGCTGCCGCCTGCGCGCGGCGCTCCTCGCTTGAGGTGACGACTGTGTCGAGGACAAGGCCCTCGGTGGCGGAGATCAGCGGTGCGTGGAAGACGGAACCCGCGAGGCCGTACCCCACGAGCGCCACCTTGAGGGGCGGGTTGGCTGTGCCAGTCATGTCCTCCACTTAAGCAACGCTGTTGCCAAAGTGCAAGGGCGGGGGACAATGGCGGTGATGAACGGCATGCACCCAGCGAACCCCGAGCGTCCAGGACGGAACCCCGAGACCCCGGGGCACACGACGTCGTCGAACCCCACAGGCGGCACGGGGCCCGCAGGACCCGCAGGCCCCGCGAGCCCTGTGAGTCCCGCGGATCCCGTACGCCCCGCGCGCCAGGGGAAGCGCCCGAACGACGGCGCGGCCGGTGCCAATCTTCCGGTGCTGCGCGGCCACAACACCGCCCTCGTCCTCGACCTGCTGCGCACGGCGGGGGCTGTCGGCATCAGCCGGCTCGAACTGGCCGAGCGCACCGGCCTGACCCCGCAGGCGGTCAGCAAGATCACCGCGCGCTTGCGGGCGGACGGTACGGCGGCGGAGGCGGGGTTCCGCGCCTCCACGGGCGGCAAGCCGCGCACGGTCCTGCGGCTGGTGCCGGGCGCGGCGCACGCGGTCGGACTGCACCTGGACCGGGACGAGGTGACGGCGGTCCTGGTCGACCTCGCCGGGCATGTGGTGGCGGTCCGCGCCGCACCGCTCGACCTCGGCGCGCGCCCGGAGACGGTGCTCGACGTGGCGGTCGAACAGGTCGTGGCCGTCCGGTCCGAGGCGGACGGGCCCGTATCGGGCGGGTCCGCCGCGGACGTTCACGGGTCGCAGGACGTGCCCGTGCCGGATGCGCCACGGGCCACGGACCACGGGGACCCGAACCATGGGGCCACGAATCATGGAGCCGCGAGCCAGGGGCGGACGGGCGGCCGCGCGGCCGGGGGCGGGCTGCTCGGTGTCGGGGTCGCCATGCCCGGACCGCTCGACCACACCACCGGGACGACACGGCGGGTGACCGGGTTCCCGCACTGGGACGGCTTCCCGCTGCGTGACGCGCTCGCCGAGCGCCTCGGGCTGCCCGTCACGCTCGACAAGGACACCAACGCGGCGGCACTCGGGCTGGCCGCGAGGGGCGGTGCGGGGAGCGACTCGTTCGCCTATCTGCACCTCGGTACGGGGCTCGGCGCGGGGCTCGTCCTGAACGGGGCCCTGTACCGGGGAGCGCGGACCGGCGCCGGGGAGTTCGGGCATCAGGTCGTCCAGCTCGGCGGGCCGCCCTGCGACTGCGGGTACCGGGGGTGCCTGGAGGCGATATGCCTGGCCGCCGTCGCGCGCGGCGACCTCGCCACCGCGGCGGGGGTGTTGGGTGAGGGGGCGGCCAACCTCGTCTCGCTGCTGGACATCGACCGCGTGGTGCTGGGCGGGCGTACGGTCGCGGCGCACCGGGAGCAGTTCGTGACGGGGGTGGCGCGCGTGCTGGGGGCGCGGCCCGCTGGACGCGGGCCCGGAGCGGTACCGGTCACGGCGGCAGGGGACGGGGAGCGACCGGTCGCGGAGGGTGCGGCGCATCTCCTGCTCGCACCGGTGTTCGGCCACCGGATGGTGTGAGCGCGGGTCCTGCGGGGCGTACGTGGCGTAGAGGGCGCACGAGACGTACGTGACGTACGAGGTCTACGAGACGTACGAAGACGTACGCGGCGTACGAGGTGGGCGTGGTGGGACGGGCCGCCGAGGCCCGCAGGACGGGATGGTGCGCGAGGCGCACGAGGCACGGCAAGGACCAAGGACGCAGGTGTCACGGGAGCACCAGCCACACGGGTGCCATGGGCCGTGGAGGTGGCGGTGGCAGGGCTCTGGGGCGGCAGGGCGAGGTACCCGCCGGGTGCGCGAGCGGGTGACGGGAACGCGCAGGGCCTATTCGTATGATTTTCGAGCGGCTGGTGGTCGTGGTGACCGGGACCGGCGGCCCGCGCGTGGCAGCGTCGGCCCTCGTCCACCGCCCGCCCGCGACCAGCAGGGGTGACTCCCGTCATGCGACCACACCGTGCCGCCGCTCTGTCCCTCGGCCTCGCCGCGACCGTCCTTCCGTTGTCGGCGGGGTCCGTGTCGGCGGCCGGAGCTCCGCTCGCCGCTCCCACCCCCGTGCCCGCGTGCGGGAATCCCGCCGCGCACGCCTTCCCGATCCGTGCCCGCCTGCGTGGCGGACCCGGAACATACCGGGCGGGCGGTGGCGCGGGGACCTGGTACGTCGATCTCACCAACACCACCAGCCGAGCCTGCCGCAATGTGCACCCGGTCATCGTCGTCACCGGCAGCGGGCGCGACCTGAAAGCCGCTCAGGTCGCCCTGCGGCTCTCCGATGCCCACGGCACTCTGCGTTCGATCCCGCTCCGGGCCTCCGACGAGGACGAGATCATCGGGGTGCTGGACAAGGACACCACCGGCTTCACCGTGCCCGCGCGCGGGACCGTCACCCTGGACGCCGTCCTCGCCTTCGCGGACGGTGCGGCGTCGGGGGAGGCCACCGTCAGTGCCGCCGTGGTGCAGCGCGAGGGCAGTGACGGCGGCTGGGTCGGCGAGTCGGATCCTTACCGCTTCACGGTGATCGGAGGCCACGGCTCGGGGGATCCTGTGGGGGACCGCGACCCGGACCCGGACCCGGACCGGGACGGCACGGGCGAGGCGCCCGCGACGGGGTACGCGGAGCACCCCGAGCGCACCGACCCACCCGACCGTACGGGCCCCACGCGGGGGCCCGGTGGCCACGCGTCGGCCGGCACCGCATCCGGCGGCCGTACACCCGGCGGGCGGGAACCGGCCCTCTCCCGAGCGAGCGATGCCGCCCCCGGGTTCGGCCCGGTCTCCGCCTCGCCCGGCGCGGAATCCGAACCGGAGCCGAAAGCGGAACCAACACGCGAGTCAACACCGCACACCGGATCGGCGCCGGCTTCGGCACCACCAGGGGCCGGATCGGTCTCGGCGTCACCGGGCGCTTCGCCGGCGGCGGCGGAATCCGCGATCCCGCACCTCGCGGCGACCGGCGCCGCCCATGTCCTCTCCCGTACGGCCCTGTCCGTGGGGCTGATCGCGGCCGGCGCCGGGATCGTCGTCCTGGTGGAGCGGCGGCGCACCCGCAGGCCCTGACCTGCGCCGCGCTCGCCACGCGTGCGAACATCCCACCGTGGATCACCCTCTGGACTCCCGCCATCTCCAGGCCCCCGGTGCGCCGGTGCGGGCCGGCGTGCCCGAGCACGGCCGCGTTCCCAAGTACTACGCCGTCAAGACCC
The DNA here is from genome assembly GCF_036250695.1 of Streptomyces sp. NBC_01497. Taxonomy (NCBI): domain Bacteria; kingdom Bacillati; phylum Actinomycetota; class Actinomycetes; order Kitasatosporales; family Streptomycetaceae; genus Streptomyces; species Streptomyces sp. NBC_01497. Next base: position 5,403,726 of record NZ_CP109427.1, read on the forward strand.
ATATCGGCGCCCTCGTCGATGAGTTGGGGGAGGGTGAGGCGCTGCCGACCGAGCGGGATCTGGCCGTGCGGTACGGGGTCGCGCGGGAGACCGTGCGCCAGGCACTGCGCGAACTCCTCCTGGAGGGGCGGCTGCGGAGGCAGGGCCGGGGCACCGTGGTGGCGGGGCCGAAGCTGGAGCAACCACTGTCCCTCGCCAGTTACACGGAAGGGGTGCGGCGGCAGGGGCGCACACCGGGCCGGAGTCTCATCTCGCTGGAGCGCTTCCCCTGCACACCGGCGCTGAGCGCGGCGACGGGGGTGGCGGCGGGGGAGCCGGTGTGGCACCTGGAGCGTGTGCTGCTCGCCGACGACGAACGGGTCGGGCTGGAGAGCACGTACGTCTCCGTCGAGCGGGCTCCCGCGCTGGACACGGAGTTCGATCCCGACTCGTCGTTCTACGCCTACCTGCGCGAACAACTCGGTGTGTCCTTCGGGCAGGCCGACGAGCGGATCGAGACGGTACTCGCCACGCCCCGCGAGGCGCTGCTGATCGGCACCCCGCCCGCGCTGCCGATGCTGCTGCTGCACCGGGTGTCGAAGGACACCGGGGGCCGGCCGTTGGAGCGGGTGAGGACGCTGTTCCGAGGGGACCGGTTCAGCTTCACCACACATCTGGACGCCACGGAGTCGTAGCCAGGACGGGCGGAGGCGGCACACGAGCACAGAGCGCACCTGATAGGACACACCGATCACGGTGGCAGTACGGCCGGCGCGGCGCGATCACACGCGGACACACCGGAACCGGAAGCGAATGCACCGGAACCCGGACGCGCGTGCCGCAGGGGCGACCGTGGCGGAGCCGCCCTCCCAGCAGCCTTATCGCGACCAATGCGGCCGTATCGCCCTCTCCTTTGATAACGAAAAGATAACGGGTCTGGTCCAAACTTGGATGGGCGTTCACCATCTGGTTGCGGGCAGGACCGCCCGCGGACATCGGATCCGAGGAGTGTTTGCGCCGTGAGAGTCATCGTCGTAGGAGCCGGTGTGCTGGGCACGATGCATGCCTGGCACGCAGCAGCACGCGGCCACGAGGTCGTCCAGATCGAGCGGGAGCCGGAGGCGCGCGGGGCCTCCCTCCGTAACTTCGGCCAGATCTGGGTCAGTGGCCGCGCGGGCGGGGAGGAGCTTCAAACCGCCCTGCGTGCGCGGGAGTTGTGGGAGGGCATCGGGGAAGGTGTGCCGGCGCTCGGCTTCCGTGCCACCGGGTCGCTCACGCCTGTACGCACCGAGCGTGAGCTCGCCGTCGCCACGGCGGCGACCGAACGCCCGGACGCCGCGGCCCGTGGCTACAAGCTGCTCACGGCGGACGAGGCCCGCGCGCTCAACCCGGCGCTCCGTGGCGCGTTCAGCGCCGCACTGTGGTGTGAGCGGGACGCGGCCGTCGAGCCACGCACCGCGCAACTCGCCCTGAAGGAAGCACTGCTGGCGAGTGGCAGGTACACCTTCCTGGGCGGCCGGGAGGTGCGCGACGTCGTCGACATGCCGAACGGTGCGGCGGTACGGGACGACCACGGCGACACGCACACCGGCGACGCCGTCGTCCTGTGCACCGGCGCCTGGCTCGGCGGCCTCGTCAAGGAGCTGGCACCCGAACTGCCCGTACGCCGCGTCCGGTTGCAGATGATGCAGACGGATCCACTGGGCGAGGAGCTGCCGACGTCCGTGGCCGACGCGGACAGTTTCCGCTACTACCCGGCGTACGGCGGCGACGCGCTGCGTGCCCTGGTCGACGGGCAGCCGCAGGAGCCGGTCGCGGCCGAACACCGGATGCAGTTGCTCATGGTGCAGCGCCGCGACGGCGGGCTGACCATCGGCGACACCCACGCGTACGACGAGCCCTTCGCCTTCGACGTGCTGGAGGAGCCCTACGAACACCTCGCGGGTGTCGTGGAGGGCTTCCTCGGCAGGCCGCTGCCACGCGTCAGGCACCGGTGGGCCGGTGTGTACGCGCAGTGTGCCGACACCACCCGAGTGGTGCACCGCGAGCAGGTGCGCGACGGGGTGTGGCTGGTGACCGGGCCGGGCGGGCGGGGGATGACATGCTCGCCCGCCATCGCCGAGACGACCGCCGACGAACTGGGATGGTGAGAGAGATGACCGACAGGCCGACCGAGACACAGCACGACACGCAACACGAAACACAGCACGGCACGCGGCAGGGCACGACGCACGGCACGAAGAACAACACGAAGAACAACACGAAGATCACGCTGGTGGTGCTCGACATGGCGGGCACCACGGTCGCGGACGGCGGTCTCGTGGAGCGCGCCTTCTCCGCCGCCGCCGAGAGCTTGGGCGTGGAGGCGGGATCGGACCGGCACACCGAGCAACTGCGCTATGTGCGGGACACGATGGGCGAGTCGAAGATCTCCGTCTTCCGCCACCTGTTCGGTGACGAGGACACGGCGCAGCGGGCCAACCGCGCGTTCGAGAAGGCGTACGGGGACCTTGTCGCTCAGGGGCTCGTCGCGCCGGTCCCCGGTGCCGCCGAGGTCATCGGCGCGCTGGCGGAAGCGGGCCGTACGGTCGTCCTGACCACCGGGTTCGCCCGCGTCACGCAGGACGCGATCCTGGACGCGCTCGGCTGGCGCGATCTCGTCGCCCTCACCCTCTGCCCCGCCGACGCCGGCGGGCGCGGACGGCCGTACCCGGACATGGTCCTCGCCGCGCTGCTGCGTACCGGCGCGGCGGACGCGGTCGGCGAGGTCGCGGTCGTCGGTGACACGTCGTACGACATGGTCAGCGGCGTGCGCGCCGGCGCCGGTGCCGTCCTCGGCGTGCGGACCGGGGCGCACGGCGAGGACGCGCTGCGGCGCGCGGGCGCCGACGACGTCCTGGCGTCGGTCGCCGGCCTGCCCGCAGCGCTCGCGGAGTGGGACCGCTCGCGATGAGCACGACCGGCACCGCGCCAGGCAGCGGGATCCGGGGCTCCGGAGACCGTGGGGACGGGGCTCCGGACGGTGGGGCTCGCGGCAGTGGCATCCGGTTCGACGGGGTGAGTGTCGCGTACGGCGGGACGACCGTCCTCGACTCGCTGGACCTGACCGTCGAACCCGGCGAGGTGATGGCCCTGCTCGGGCCCTCCGGGTCGGGCAAGACCACGGCGCTGCGCGCGGTCGCCGGTTTCGTACAGCCGGTCGCGGGGCGGGTGTTCATCGGCGGTCGTGACGTCACCGCTCTGCCGCCCCACCGGCGTGGCATCGGGATGGTCGTCCAGCAGTACGCGCTGTTCCCGCACCTGAGGGTCGAGGAGAACGTCGCGTTCGGGCTGCGGGCCCAGCGGGATCCGAAGGTCCCGCGCGGCGAGATACCCGGCCGGGTGGCCGAGGCGCTTGAGATGACCGGCATGGCGGCGTACGCCCGGCGCCACCCGCGCGAACTGTCCGGTGGGCAGCAGCAGCGCGTCGCGATCGCGCGGGCCCTGGCGATCCGGCCGCGGGTGCTGCTGCTGGACGAGCCGCTGTCCGCACTCGACGCGCAGCTGCGCTCCGGGATGCTCGCCGAACTCTCCCGTCTGCATCGGGAGTTGCCGGACCTCTCGGTGCTGTACGTGACGCACGACCAGGTCGAGGCCTTGACGCTGGCCGACCGGATCGCGGTGATGGACCGGGCGCGGCTGCGGGACTGCGGTACGCCGCAGGAGCTGTACCGCGCGCCGCGCACGGAGTTCACCGCGAGTTTCGTGGGCAACGCGAACCTGCTGCCGGTGACGGTGTCGGACGGGGGCGTCCGGTTCGCCGGCACCGTACTCGCGGGGGTCGCGGCCCCTGAGGGCGCGGCGCCGGGAGCGACGGCCACGTTGTGTCTGCGCCCGCACCTCGTCGGCCTCGGAGACGGACCCAACGCGGTGGCGGGCACGGTCGCCGAGGTGCAGTGGCGGGGCTCGACCCACCGTCTGCTCGTCGAGGTGGCCGGGCACCGGATCAAGGCCGACGTGCGCGAACTGCGCGTCGCACCGGCTCTGGGGGAGCGGGTGACACTGCACTTCGCCTCGGAGGACGCGGTGCTGTTGCCGGGAGGCACGGATACCGGCGCCACAACTGCCGGTGCCCGTACCCCTGTTCCTGCCCCTGCCCCTGCCCTCACCCCCGCCCCCGCCGGTTCGGACGCCCTCGCGGCGGACGGCGGCACCGGTGCGGGTTCCCTCGGCGCGGACGCCGGGACGAGTCGTGGCTGAGCGCACCGCGACGGCGCGCCCGGCCCCGCCGGACACCGCCGTCCACAGCCCGGGGGACGCGCACACGGCCGGCGACGGTTCCCGGGCTCCGGGCGGTGTTCCTGAGACACCGGCGGGCGAGGGGGGACCCGGCCGCGAACGTGACGCGGATCGCCGGCTGCCCGTCTGGGCGTGGGCCGTGCCGCCGGTCGCCGCGCTCGCGGTGTTCTTCCTCTATCCGCTCTTCCTGGTGGTGCGCCAGTCCGTCACCCCCGACACGGGCGGCCTCTCCGTCCGGCCCTACAGCCAGGTCTTCACCTCCGCCGTCTTCGGCAAGGCCCTGTTCACCACCGTCTGGCTCGCCCTCGGATCCACCGCGGGCTGCCTCGTCCTCGGCTTCCTGCTGGCGCTGGTCATCGCCTTCGTGCCGTTCCCCGGGAGCAGGGCCGTCGCCCGGTTCATCGACGTGTTCCTGTCCTTCCCGTCCTTCCTGATCACACTCGCGCTCCTCTTCATCTACGGCACGGTCGGCCTCGCCAACGGCGCGTGGAGCGACCTGACCGGAGCCGCGTCCGGGCCGGTGCAGTTCCTGACCACGCCCTGGGGGGTGCTGCTCGCGGAGGTCACGTACTTCACGCCCTTCGTCGTACGGCCCCTCCTCGCGGCCTTCTCCCAACTCGACACGGCGCAGCTCGAAGTCGCCTCCTCGCTGGGCGCCCGGCCCGCGCGCATCGTGCGGCAGGTGATCCTGCCCGAGGCGCTGCCCGCGCTCGCGGCGGGCGGCAGCCTGGTGCTGGTGCTGTGTCTGAACGAGTTCGGCATCGTGCTGTTCACCGGCGCCAAGGACGTCACCACGCTGCCGATGCTCGTCTACAGCAAGGCCATCCTCCAGTCCGACTACGCCGGTGCGTCAGTGGTCGCCGTCGTCAACGTGGCCATATCCGTGGGCCTTTACACCGTCTACCGAATGGTGGCGCGTCGTGTTGGTGCATAGCCGCGGCGGCCGGTGGGCCGTCTGGATCGTGTTCTTCGTCCTCTTCCTGCCGCTGTTCGCACTGCCGCTGCTGGTGCTGCTCGCCGCGTCCTTCGCGTCCCGCTGGTCGGGAGTACTGCCGTCCGGCTGGACCGGTGCGAACTACAGCGGGGCCGTGCACGGCGACGCGCTCCAAGCCCTGACCACCAGCCTCGTCACGGCTGTGGTGGCGAGCCTGCTCGCGCTGCTCGTGGGGAGCTGGGCGGCGCTCGCTGCCGCCGCGCTGCGCAGGCACGGCCGGCGCCTGCTCGACGCGCTGTTCATGCTGCCGGTGGCCGTTCCGTCGGTCGTCGTGGGTCTCGCGGTGCTGGTCGCGTTCAGCAGGCCGCCGCTGCTGCTGAACGGCACCCGCTGGATCGTGATCCTCGCGCACACCCTGCTCGTCACCGCGTTCGCGTACCAGTCGGTGTCGGCAGCCGTACGGCGACTCGATCCGGCGTACGAGCAGATGGCCGCGTCCCTCGGCGCCCGTCCCTGGTACGTCCTGCTGCGTGTGCGGCTGCCCCTCCTGCTGCCGTCGCTCAACGCCGCCGCCGGTCTCTGCTTCGCCCTGTCCATGGGGGAGTTGAGCGCCACGATCATGCTCTATCCACCCGACTGGATGCCGCTGCCCGTGGAGATCTTCAGCTCCACCGACCGGGGCTCCCTCTTCGCCGGGTCGGCCGTGGCGGTCGTCCTGATGGCCACGACCCTGCTGGTACTGCTCGGCCTGGGCCGGATCAGGACCCGCGCCTCGTACCGCTGACCCCCGCGCGTCCCCCTCCAGCCCCCGCCCCTTCCCACCCCTCGGCGCCCCACTTCCCCCCTCACCCCCACTCCTCCTCCCTTTCGCCTCCCCCTGTCAGGAGAAGACAACGTCATGCGACGCATTACCCGACCCCTTTCCCTCGCGACCGCCGTGACCGGTGGCATCGTGCTCGCCGGGACCCTCACCGCCTGTGGCGGTTCCTCGTCCGCCGCGGACGCCAAGGTCGTCACCGTCTACAGCGCCGACGGGCTCAAGGGCGAGAAGAACGACGGCTGGTACGACAAGGTGTTCGCCGACTTCACCAAGAAGACCGGCATCAAGGTCAAGTACGTCGAGGCTGGCTCGGGCGAGGTCGTCCAGCGCGCCCTGCGCGAGAAGTCCAACACGCAGGCCGACGTCCTCGTCACACTGCCGCCCTTCATACAGCAGGCCGACGGGAAGGGGCTGCTCCAGAAGTACGCCCCAGCCGGCGCCGACCAGGTCGCCGCAGGCGACAAGGCGTCAGACGGTACCTGGACGTCCGTCGTCAACAACTACTTCGGCTTCGTCAGCAACAAGAAGGAAGCGGTGCCCGCCCCGTCCACCTGGGAGGACCTGCTCAGCCCGAAGTACCGCAACAAGCTGCAGTACTCCACCCCCGGCGTCGCGGGCGACGGCACCGCCGTCCTCGTCCAGGCCATGCACGACTTCGGCGGGGAGAAGCCCGCCCTCGCGTACCTCAAGAAGCTCCAGGCCAACAACGTCGGCCCGTCCTCCTCCACCGGCGCCCTCGCGCCCAAGGTCGACAAGGGCGACCTGCTCGTCGCCAACGGCGATGTGCAGATGAACTACGCGCAGTCCAAGACGATGCCCAACCTGAACATCTGGTTCGCCAAGAAGCAGGGCGGAACGCCGTCCACCTTCGCACTGCCGTACGCGGCCGGACTCGTCACCAAGGCCCCGCACAGCGCCAACGGCAAGAAGCTCCTGGACTTCATGCTCGGCGAGCAGGCACAGCAGGAGGTCTCCCCGATCGGTGGCGGCTTCCCCGCCCGCGGCGACGTCAAGGCGTCAGGACCCGACGCGGACGCGCTGGCCCGCCTGCTCGACGGCGTCCAGGTCTTCCAGCCCGACTGGACCGACATCGACAAGAACCTCAACACGTACGTGCAGGACTGGCAGAACGCCACCGGGAGCTGACGCGGGCGGCTCGGGTACACGGGGCCCCGAGCCGCTGGTCCCGGCCCGTCTTTCCGCGGGGCGCACCGGGCTCACCCGTCCCCCGGGGCCCACCGGCGCACAGGGCCCACCGGCCCGCCGGCCGGTGGGCCCGATCTGCCGTCAACGGGACGCTTTTCAGGGGTCGTTCACCCTCACCCGTTCGACGAGGCCGGTTGACCCGCGCCCGCGCCACCGGGCCCCCGGTTCCTGGACGGCACCGCCCGGAGCGACGGCCTACGCGGTCCCCTCCAGCAGCGTCCGCGCCGCCGTCAGGAACAGTTCGCTCACCTCGTCCGGCCCCGCCGTCGACAGCGGTTCGATACGGCTCACATCCCGTACGAGCCCGATCCCGACCAGCCACGCCAGCACCAGTTGGGCGCGCAGCCGCGCGTCCGGGGCGCTGGTGAGGGTCGCGAGCGCGGCCGCGTAGTCGTCGCCGAGCTGCTCCGCGATGTCCGCGGCCGGGCCGTCCGTGCCGAGTGAGCGCAGGAACGTCACCATGGTGTGGTCGCGTCGCCTGCCGGGTTCGTCCCGCAGCATGCTGCGCAGCGTCGTGTCGAGCAGTTGTTCCACGGGCGTCTGGTGCAGTTGCTCATGGCCGAGGCGTGCCGCGACGGCCTCGAAGACCGCGGCTTTCGAGCCGAAGTAACGAAAGATCAAGGACTGGTTCGCGCCCGCGCGACCCGCGATGTCCCGCACCGTGGTGCGGTTGAACCCGCGTTCGAAGAAAAGCTCCGCGGCGGCGTCGAGCAGTGCCTTCCGCGTCGCCGCCGCGTCGCGCGCCCTGGGGCGTGCGGGGCGTCCGGTTTCAGCCACATGTCCTCCCGTGCACACCGTATCCCCCGCTTCCCGGTCCGGGGTTTCCTTGACGGCCGGGAAGGTGCTGCCTAGCTTGTAAGCGTCTGCTTGCAAGACGTTCGGTCGCAGGGGCGCCACGGAGAGTGCGGACGACGGCTGTCCGGGGTCCCCCGCGAGCGTCCACCCCGTCGGCCACGTTCCCGTGGGAGAGATCCTTGACGAGCACCACACCCCCCACCGCAGCCTCCCTCTCCGCTCCCCAGCCCGTTCCCTACCCCTTCAACGAGGGGGACGGCCTCGCCCTGCACGAGGCGTACGCCGACGCCCGGGGCGGCGCGGGCATGATCCGGGTCCAACTGCCCCACGGCGGGCCCGCCTGGCTCGCGACCCGCTACGAGGACGCCCGGTTCGTCCTCGGCGACCTGCGGTTCTCCCGGGCCATGGCGGTCGGTGACGCGGAGGAGCCGCGCTACAACCCGGCCGTGACCCAGCCGAGCATCCTGTCGATGGACCCGCCGGACCACACCCGCCTGCGGACCCTCGTATCCCGCGCCTTCACCCGCCACCAGGTGGAAGGACTGCGGCCCTGGGTACGGCAGTTGACGTCCGACCTGCTGGACGCGATGCTCGCGTCCGGCTCCCGCGCCGACCTGGTCGACAGTTTCGCGCTGCCCCTGCCGGTGGCCGTGATCTGCGAACTCCTGGGCGTACCGGCCGAGGACCGGCCCAAGTTCCGCGCGTGGAGCGACGCGCTGCTCTCCACGTCCCGCCTCAGTGAGGAGGAGATGCGGGGCAACCAGGAGCAGTTGACCGCGTACATCTCCCAGTACGTCGCCGAGCGCCGCGCCCGTCCGCAGGACGACCTGATCTCCGGCCTCATCGAGGCCCGCGACGCCAAGGACCGCCTCAGCGAGCAGGAGATGGTCAGCCTCTGCCTCGCGATCCTCGTCGCGGGCCACGAGACGACGGCCTCCCAGATACCCAACATGGTCTGGGTACTCCTCGAACAGCATGATGAATGGCAGCGGTTGGTCGGCGACCCGGAGCTGGTGCCCGGCGCCGTCGAGGAGTTGATGCGCTACATCCCCCTCGCGTCGGGCGGGTTCTTCCCCCGGTACGCGCACGAGGACATCGAGGTCGGCGGTGTGCTCGTGCGGCGGGGCGAGCCGGTCCTCGTGTCTCTCGGAGCGGCCAACCGGGACCCGGAACGCTTCGAGGACCCCGACGTGCTCCGGTTCGACCGGCCGGCCAACCAGCACCTGGGCTTCGGCCACGGTGTGCACCACTGCCTGGGCGCCCAGCTGGCCCGGATGGAACTCCAGGAGGCACTGCGCGCCCTCGTCACGAAGGTGCCGCAGCTGCGGGTCACGGGTGACGCCGTGTGGAAGCGGCAGATGCTGGTGCGGGCACCGCGGTCCCTGCCGGTGGGGTGGTGAGGACACGATGACCGACTGGCACATCGAGGTGGACGGACACGTCTGCGTCGGCTCCGGCATGTGTGTCGCGCTGGCACCCGACCGGTTCGCCCTGGACGGCCCGGCGGCCCGTGTGGTGCCGGGCGCGGCCGACGCGGGCGCGGACGACGTGCTGCTCGACGTGGCGGACTCCTGCCCGGCCTCGGCGATCACGGTGACGGACGGCGGCTCCGGGCAGGTGTTGGGCCCCCGGCCGTGACGGACGCCGGGGAGCGGAACGTTCGTGACGGCCCACGCGGGGCGGCGCCCCCGCACTTAAACCCCCGCCGTCCGTAGCGCCTTCGTGCGTGCGGCTGCCGCCCCCGCGTGCCCGCGTGTGCCGGGCGCCGGTCCGGGGGAGTGCGACGGTCCGTCCGGGGCGGTGGCGACAGTCGCCGCCCCGTACCACCGGGACACGGGCCGCCGGCGCGTACCCCCAACGCGTGCCGGTGGCGGCGCACGGACTGCGGGAACACCGGCGAGAGCCGGGCGCCACGCCACCCTCGCCCCGAGGACGGGAACCGCGGCACCGGAAACGGACTCCGGGCCGGAACCGGAACCGAAAGCGGAGCCGGCACGGGAAATGCGAGCGCACGCAGCAGCCGGAGCCGGAGCCCCAGGCGGAGACGGGGCCAGGGCCCTGACCCTGGCCCTGACCCTGGCCCTGGTCCGGGCCGAGTGCGCCCGCGCGGGCGCGGCTCCGGCCCTGCCGGAGCCGCCCGCCGCCCGCCAGGGCTGTCCCGCTCCCGTAACGCGGCGCCGCCCGTGGGGGAGCGGGAGGCTGAGCGGAGGAGATTGCGCCGCTCGTTAGGCTGGGCGTCTCGTTACCACCGCAGAGCGGAGAACAGGCCAGTGGCAGAGCGCAAGCCCATCGAATCGTGGCTCACGGACATGGACGGTGTCCTCGTGCACGAAGGGGTTCCGATCCCGGGCGCCGCCGAGTTCCTGAAGCGGCTGCGGGACTCGGGCAAGCCCTTCCTCGTCCTCACCAACAATTCCATCTACACACCCCGCGATCTCCAGGCCCGGCTGTCCAGGATGGGTCTGCAGGTGCCGGTGGAGAACATCTGGACGTCCGCCCTGGCCACCGCGAGGTTCCTGGAGGACCAGCGGCCCGGCGGCACCGCGTACGTCATCGGTGAGGCGGGGCTGACCACCGCGCTGCACGACATCGGCTATGTGCTCACCGACCACGAGCCCGACTACGTGGTGCTCGGCGAGACGCGCACGTACTCATTCGAGGCGCTCACCCGCGCGATTCGCCTGATCAACAACGGCGCACGGTTCATCTGCACGAACCCGGACGAGACCGGCCCGTCGGCTGAGGGCCCGCTGCCCGCCGCCGGTGCGGTCGCCGCGCTGATCACCAAGGCGACCGGCAAGGACCCGTACTTCGCGGGCAAGCCCAACCCGCTGATGATGCGTACCGGCCTCAACGCGATCGGTGCCCACTCCGAGACCAGCGCGATGATCGGCGACCGCATGGACACCGACATGCTGGCGGGCCTGGAGGCCGGGGTCGAGACGTTTCTCGTGCTGACCGGTGTGACCAAGCGCGCCGACATCGACCGGTACCCGTTCCGCCCGTCGAACACCGTCGATTCGATCGCGGACCTCATCGACCTGGTCTGATTCGGCGCACGAGCAGGTCAGCGCCGTGTCCGCAGGGCCGATCGGGTGAGGTGACCCCGGCTCTGCGGATGCGGAAAGGCTGCGGGCGGGTGAGTCTTCCTGTCAGGAGGAGGTTCACGATGCGTTCAAGGTTGCTCGCTTTCCGTGCCGCCGGTGTGGCCGTCATAGCCGTCGCGGCCCCGGTCCTCGGGGCCACCGGCGCCCAGGCGCGTGACGGTGTCACCGCCACCGTCAGTCCCACGGTCATCGCCGCCCAGGGGCAGGTGCAGGTCAAGGTCGAGGGCTGCAGGGACGGCCGGGCCACGGTCTCGTCCAGCGCGTTCGCCCGGGTGGTCACCATCAGCGGATCCCGCCGCACCATGTACGGCGATGTCTCGATCAAGTCCGTGATGGCCGCCGGGAGTTACGACATCAGCGTCAGCTGTGACGGACACGACCACGGCCGGGTGGGCCGTTTCCAGGTCGTGGACGCGGGTCGCGGCGACCGCAGTCACGAAGGGCGCGACGGCCACCCGGTTCCCCATGCCCCCGTGCAGGCGGGAGGCGGCGGCACGGCGGTCAACGCCGCGGACGTCCGCGAGACGGCGGAGCCCGAGCAGTCAGGACCAGGCACCGCGTACACGCTGACCGGCCTCGGTCTCGCCGGAGTCGCCGCGGTCACCGTCGCGTACCGCACCACCCAGCGCAGGCGCGCGGCTGCCGCGTCCGCCGGCCGGGACGCGGACTGAGGGCGGCGGGCGTGTCCGACGGGAAGTCCGCCACCGGCTCCGGCCGGGGTACCGGCCGCGCGGTCACCGGGGTGGCCTGGGCCGTGCTGCTGCTGGGGCTCTGGCTCTGGGGCCGCGGCGCCGCCGACGGTTCGGCGGGCGGCGCCTCGGCGCCCGCCACGGGTGACATCGCGGCCGTCGGCAGGCCGCTCGGCGTGCCACTGCCGCCGGCGCACCGCCCCCTCGATCCGTCACGGCCCGAGCGCGTCGAGATTCCGTCACTCGGGATCACCGCGCCCGTCACCGCGCGCGGCCTCGACGCGACGGGCGCGGTCGACCCCCCGCCGTACTCCGCACCCGGCACGGTCGGCTGGTACGGCGCCGGTACGCAGCCGGGCGCCGCGGGCACCTCGGTCTTCGTCGGGCACGTGGACACCGACACCCGGCCCGCGGTCTTCTACGGACTGAGCGCGGCGAAGGCGGGCAAGAAGGTACGGGTGACGCGGGCCGACGGCTCGGTCGCCGAGTTCACGATCAGCGATGTGGAGGTCGTGCCCAGGAAGCACTTCGACGCCGCGAAGGTCTACGGCGCGGGCCGGCGGAACCGGGCCGACCTGCGGCTGATCACCTGCGGTGGGACCTTCGACCGCAAGACCCACGCATACACGGCGAACGTGGTGGTCTCGGCCTACCTGACGGGGGTCGTGGACGCTGGTTCCGGCGAGCGCGACGGCGACAGGACCACGAAGGCCGCGGCCGGCTGAGACGCTGCCGCGCCCGGACGGCCGGGAGGACGGCTCCGCGTCGCACGCGGCGCCCTCCGGCACCGGGCGCCGCCGCGACCCGACCTGCCTGCCAGGGCCTGACCCGCCGCGACCGCCTGGCTCACCCGATCTGCCTGCCAGGGCCTGACCCGCCACGACGCGGCCGGGCCGGCCTGACCTGACCCGGCATGGCCCCACGCGCCACGCCCGACCTGGCCTCGCCCGGCCCGGTCCGCGCGGCACGCCCCCGACCCGGCCCGGCCGGCGACCCGCTCCCCCAGGGGTCGTCGGCCGGGCCGGTCCTCGACCGCGCGGGGCCGGGCGCTCGCTGAGGTGTCCGGCCCGCGCGGGAGATCAGGAATGATCATGACCCTGTCATAGTACCGGGAATTGTCGATTTAGCGCCCCCGTTTGGCGGTGCGGTCCGCCCCTCGGCAGGGGCCGCGCCCAGGCGGAGGGGGGAGTGCGAGAGGCCCCCGCGCCACATGGTGCGCGGGAGCCTCTTCCTGCGTGCGTCCCGGGTGCCGTGGCCGACGCGCGGGTCGGTCGGGAGCCGGGGAATGGTCGCACCCTACGCCGACTTTCTGGGCAAACCGGGCCTTTCGGTCCACGCCACGCCCTTTCAAAGAGGTATTTACTACCTTCGATCCGTCAGAATGCGACTTATTAGGGCAGTTGAGACACTGGCGTTCTTGACACCGCGTCAGACACGACCTTGATGAGCGTGGAGGGATCAGATGACCGTCCCGGTCTTCGAAGAGTACGAACCCGCTCTCGACTGCCCTTGTGCGGGATGCGCGCAGCGGCGGCGGGAGCGAGCCCAGAGTGCGGCCGGCCACGACGGCGGCCCCGGCGCGCGGCGCGCGCTGGCACTCGCCACAGCGGTGGGGCTCGCCTGGGGGTGCTCCACGATGGCGGCCTCGGCCGCGACGCCCCATGCCCCCGGTGACGCCACGGCGCCGCACGTCCGCGCGGTGGCGCCCGGCCTGTCCGGCCGGTCCACCGGCTCCAGCGGAACCGCCGGCTCGGCCGCGGCCGCCACCTCCGCCGCGACCGCCGCCGACCAGGACCCGGGAACACCCCAGGGCGGCAGCGGACCGCTGCACGGGAAGCCCGGCGGCAGTGGCCCGGCCACGGATCTGGCGAAGACCACACGCGCCGAGATCATCAGCCGCGCGAAGCGGTGGGTGAGCGCCCAGGTGCCCTACAGCATGACGACGTACTGGAGTGACGGATACCGGCAGGACTGCTCCGGCTACGTGTCCATGGCCTGGAACCTGCCGGAGAACGAGTGGACCGGCAGCCTTTCGGAGTACGGCGACAAGATCGCGCGCGCGGACCTCCAGCCCGGCGACATCCTGCTGTTCCACAACCCCGACGACCCCAGCAAGGGATCGCACGTCACGATCTTCGGCGGCTGGGCGGACGCCTCGCACGCCACGTACCTGGCCTACGAGCAGACGCCGCCGCACACGCGGGCGCAGACGACGCCGATGGCGTACTGGTCCAACTCCGACAAGTACATCCCGTACCGCTACAAGGGGATCGAGGAGGGCGCGGCCGGTGCCGCGGCCCCGGCTCCCGTGGCGTTCCCCGGTGCGGCGAAGTTCGGTCCCGGCGCGAACAACGAGTACGTCACCCGGCTCGGCCGGATGCTGGTGGCGCGCGGCGGCAAGCGCTTCTACACCGACGGTCCAGGCCCGCGCTGGGGCGAGGCGGACCAGCGGGCGACGCAGGCGTTCCAGCAGGCGCAGGGGTGGCGGGGGAGTGAGGCGGACGGGATGCCGGGCCCCGGGACCTGGCGCCTTCTCGTCCAGGGCCTCGGCAAGGACATCCCGCCGGCGACCGACTCCGCCGCCCACGGCAAGCCCGCCTCCGCGGCCTCCGCATCCCCTGCGGCCCCGTCGGTCCCGGCGGCGCAGGCCAAGCCGGCCGCTTCGGCCGTGCCGGTCGCGAAGGCGCCCGCGTACCCGGGCAGCCAGTACTTCGGGCCCGGCCGGTCGAACGCGTACGTCGAGCAGCTCGGCGAGCAGCTCGTGAAGAAGGGCTTCGGCACGCAATACACGAACGGCCCGGGCCGTACGTGGGGCGAGCCGGACCGCAGGAACGTGGCGGCGTTCCAGCGGGCCCTGGGATGGCGGGGCGGCGCGGCGGACGGCCACCCGGGCCCGGAGACATGGCGACGACTGTTCGCGTGACGGAGGAAAGCATGACGACGACGACCCCGCCCCACGACGCCCGGCCGCCGCAGGCCCCGCCTACGGCCGGGGCCCCCGCGGGCCTGCCGGCCGAGGGCGGCACGCCCCAGGAGGCGTCCGGGGCGCAGTCCGGGGCAGAGCCCGGGCGGGCCCCCGCGCCGCTGCCGGGACCGGTGGCTGAAGGGCCGTCGGGGGCGGGCGGCGCCGGGGAGGCACGGGGCACGACCGCCCACGAGCCCGACGCGGCGACGGCGACGACCGGCACGAGCCGGACGGCTGACACGCCGGAGATGACCGGGACGAAGGACACCACCGGGACGGGGGAGCGGACGGAGACGTCCCGTGCGACGGGCCTTCTCACGGTGCCGGGCCTCGCCCTCGACGACGGCGCCCCTGCCGACGCGACCACTGCCGGCCCCGGTGACGACGGCCCCGGCGATGGGTGCGCCGCGGGGGCCGCCGGGGTCGCACCCGTGGCTTCGGAAACGGCGTCCACGAGGAACGTGAGCGACGCGACAGGTTCGGCGGGGACTCCGGACGGGACGCCCGCCCCCGCTTCCGCTTCGGGACCCGCGTTCTCCGAGCCCGGCCCCGCTTCCGGGCCCGCGGTCTCCGTGGCCGGACCCGCCCGGCTCGTGGGCGGCATCGCGACGCCCGGGCCGGCCGAGGGCGACTGGGCCTTCGCCGACCGGCCGGGCGGGGAGGACGCGTTCGTGGGGGCACTCGCCGGGTCCGGAACGGCCCGGCGCAGCCCGCTGATCGTGGGCGAGGCGACCCACGAGATCCCCGTGCACCTGCTCTTCCGCGACGAGGTCGACCCCGCCGTGCGCCGGTCGCCCACCGTCGTGGGGCGCCGCCTGGGCACCGGTGAGCAGCCGCGTATCCGCCGCACCGCACCGCCGACCCGGCCCGAGACGCCCCTGGACCCCCGGTTCAACGAGCGCCCGGGGCCCGCGCTGCCCGGCTGGGCCGCCGCGTTCGCCGGGGCGCTCACCCTCCTCGGCTGCCTCGCCCTGCTGTGGCGGGCAGGCGCCCTGCCCGACATGCTCACCGCTCTGGCGGGGCTCGCCCCGTACCCGTACCACGGCATCGGTCTCGGCCAGTGGCTGCTGCTCACGCTCGGCGTGCTCGTGCTGCTGTTCACGCTCGGCGGCCTCAGCCGGGGCCGGGTCGGGCACGCGCTCGTGCTGACCCTGTTCGGCGAGTACCGGGGCAGCGTCCGCAGGACAGGACTGCTGTGGATCAGCCCGCTGCTGCTGCGCCGCCGGGTCGACGTACGGCTGCGCCACTGGCGTTCCGAGCCGATGCCGGCCATGGACGCCAACGGCACCGGGCTGCGGGTCGTCGTCCTCGTCGTATGGCGGGTGCGGGACACCGTACGGGCGACGCTCGGTATCCGGGACCACGAGGAGTACCTGCGTGAGCAGGTCGAGGCCGCGATGGCGCGGGTCCTCTCGCAGCTGCCGGCGGACGCCTTCCACGGCATGTCGCCGACGCTGCGCAATGTCGAGGCCGTCGGGGACTCGCTGACCCGGGTGCTCTCCACCGAGTGCAGGGCCGCCGGCATCGAGGTGTTCTCCGCGCAGCCGACCCGCATCGAGTACGCGCCGGAGATCGCCGACGTGATGCGGCGCAGCCGGATCGCGGCGCTCGACGCCCGCCACCGGGACACGGTCCTGAACGCCGTGGTCGACGCGGTGGACGACACCGTGCAGCGGCTCACCGCGCGCGGTCTGGTCGAACTGGACGACTACGAGCGCAAGGCGCTCGTGAAGGACCTGACGGTCGCGTTCTACACGGGCAGGGCGGGCAGCCCGGGCGAACGCCTCTGAGGCCGGTGCGGGACCCGGAGCCGTCGGACACGCACAAAGGCCGTGGATCATGTGACATGATCCACGGCCTTCGTCTGCAGTGCGCCGCCAGGGACTCGAACCCCGGACCCGCTGATTAAGAGTCAGCTGCTCTAACCAACTGAGCTAGCGGCGCTTGCTGACGTAGTAATCATACCTGCTCCCCATCGGTGCTTGTGACCACGGCCGGGACGGCCGTCCGCCGCCGTCACGTCCAGGAGGCGGGGGCGTGACGGCCCCCGTTCTGCATGGTCAGCGTCAGTGCGAGCGGGGCCGCCTCCCGGTTGAGCGTGGCCGCCGCCGCCCGCAGCTGGTGGGCGCGCTCGACCGGCAGCGACAGGGCGAGCGCGCCCACCGTCGAACCCGCCGTGAGGGGGACGGCCGCGCAGACCGTGCCGACCGCGTACTCCTGGAGGTCGAGGACCGGGACGGTGGGCGGCTGGCTGTCGAGACGGGAGAGCAGCACCCGCTCGTTGGTGATCGTGCGGGAGGTCAGGCGCGCCACCTTGTGCCGGGAGAGGTGGTCCCTGCGGCTGTTCTGGTCGAGCTGGGTGAGCAGGCACTTGCCGACCGCGCTGGCGTGCGCGGCCGCGCTGAACTCGACCCACTCGGTGACGGCGGGCATGTCAGGACCCGCCGCGACCTGGGTGACGCGGAGCTCGCCGTCGATGTACCGGCTTATGTAGACGGCGGCGCCCAGCGAGTCCCGCAGCCGGGTCAGCGCCTGCTGGAGCTTGGCCTCCAGCGTCCGCCCCCGCGCCGCGTCCGAGCCGAGCAGGGCCAGCGGGTCCCCGGCGATGTACGCGCCGTCGGCCAGCCGCTCCACGTACCCCTCGCGGCTCAGCAGCGCGAGCAGGGCGGACAGATGCGCGGGCGGCAGCCCGGTCTCGCGTGCGATCCCCGGTTCCCTGACGCCGTTGCCGTACCGGAAGACCGTCTCCAGCACGCGCAGCACGTAGTGCACCGAGTGGAACGGCGGGTTCGGATCCCCTCTGGCCACCGCGCTTCCCCCTCCACCTCTGCTTCGCCTCGCGGCCCGTGGCCTCCGCCGCTCGGGCGAACTCCAGGGCAACGATAACCAGGAGTGCGGACGGACAGGCGGCAATTGTCCTGGGGCACCGGCGCGGTTCCGGTCCCCCGCACGCGGTGCGGGGGACCGGAACCCGTGTGCCGGGCGGCGGGCGCGGGCCGTGGGGCGGCGCCGCGCGATCGTGCCCGGGTCCCGCACTCCGGTCCCTCCGGACCCTGCGCCCGGGTTACCGCGCCGGTCGGCGCCGCCGGTCCCTCGCGCGGCTCTCACGGGCCCGCCGGGCCCGCCGCGCTCACAGCACGGCGTTCAGGAACTCGCGGGTGCGCCGGTGCTCGGGGTTCGAGAAGATCTTCTCGGGAGGTCCCTGCTCCACGATCCGCCCCGAGTCGAACATCAGTACCTGATCCGAGACGTCACGCGCGAAGTTCATCTCGTGGGTCACGCACAGCATGGTGATGTCGGTGTCGTGCGCGATCTGCCGCAGCAGGTCCAGCACGCCCGCCACCAGTTCCGGGTCGAGCGCCGAGGTGACCTCGTCGAGCAGCAGGACGTCCGGCCGCATCGCGAGGGCGCGGGCGATGGCAACCCGCTGCTGCTGCCCGCCGGACAGCTGGGTGGGGTGGGCGTCGACCTTGTCGCCGAGCCCGACCAGATCGAGCAGTTCGCGTGCCCGGGCCTCCGCCTCGTCGCGCTCGACACCGAGGACGCTGACGGGGGCCTCGGTGATGTTGCGCAGTACGTTCATGTTCGGGAACAGGTTGAACTGCTGGAAGACCATGCCGATCTTCCGGCGCGATTCCCGCAGTTGCTTCTCGGTGGCGGGCTTCAGGCCGCCGCCGGAGGTCCTGGCGTGCGACAGCGGTTCGCCGCCGACCCAGATCACCCCGCCGCTGGGCCGTTCCAGTGTCATCAGCAGCCGCAGGATGGTGGTCTTGCCCGAGCCGCTCGGACCTATCAGGGTCACGTGCTCGCCGCGCCGCACCTCGAAGTCCAGTTTGTCGAGGACGACATGGTCGCCGTAGTGCTTCTCCACCTGCTCGAAGCAGATCATCGGGGTGCCGGTTCGCCGGGCCGCCGCGTCGTCGGCGCTCACGTCGGCGGGTGCGGCGGTGGCGGCTGCCGTGGCGGCCGGCGCCGGGACGGCGTCCTGCGGCGTCCCGGTGACGGTGGGCGGCACGGCGTCGACGGGTGTCGCGTCACCGGCGGGCGTCGTGTCACCGGCGGGCCGCACCGCGCCGGCGGCCCCCTCGGGTGTCGTCTTCTGCAACGGGTCAGTGGCCAAGGCGCTTCTCCAGCTTTCTCATCAGCAGCGACGTGGGGTAGCTCGCGACCAGGAAGATCAGCCCGGCGAGCGTGAACGCCTCCGTGTACGCGAAGTGCTCGGACCCGTAATCGCGGGCCTCGAAGACCATTTCCTGGACCGTGATGACGGCAAGGAAGGGTGTCTCCTTGAACATCGAGATGCCGTAGTTGCCGAGCGCCGGGAGGACGTTGCGCACCGCCTGAGGCAGCACCACGGCCTGCCAGGTGCGGCGCGGCGACAGGGACAGTGCCCGGCAGGCCTCCCACTGGCCCTTCGGCACGGCGTCGATGCCTGCCCGGTACACCTCCGAGGTGTAGGTGGCGTAGTGGATGCCGAGCACGATGATGCCGATGACGAGCGGGTCCACACTGGAGAACACGGTGGCCGCGCCCACCAGTTGGACGAGCAGCGGGGTGGACCGCACGAACTCCATGACCGCCCGCACCGGCACACTCACCAGCCGTGTGGGCGTCCGGCGCGCGATCGCGATCAGCAGGCCGAGCACGGCTGCGACCAGGGTGCCGAGCACGGTGGCGAGCAGTGTGGTCAGGAAGCCGTGGAGCAGCAGCGGGAGGACATCGCCCGCCGCGCCCCAGTCGAACGTCGAGCCGTTCACTACGCACCACCCCCGACGACCGGGACGGATTCCACCGAGGCCGCGCTGCGGCTGCGGAACAGTCCGCCCGTACCGGTGTGTTGGCCGAGGCGCGCCTTGGCGGCCCTCTCCAGCAGGTTCATGAGGAGAGTGAGGACGTAGGCGAGGATGAAGTAGCAGACCAGCAGGGTGAGATAGGCGACCAGTGACTCACCGGTGCGGTCGCGCAGCTGCTGGATCACGGTCATCAGGTCGGCCGCGGAGATCAGCCACAGCAGCGGCGTCGCCTTGAGCAGCTGGATCAGCAGGTTGGTGAAGGACGGGATCATCTGGGCGAGGGCCTGCGGCAGGATCACCCGCCGCATCCTCTGGTACGGGCTGAGGTTGAGCGCGACAGCCGCCTCCCACTGGGCGCGCGGCACCGCGCTGATGCCGCCGCGCACCACCTCGGAGCCGTACGCCCCGAAGTTCAGTGCGAACGCGAGCACACCGCAGAACAGCGCGCTGAGCTGGTAGCCGGTGAGCAGCGGCAGCGCGTAGTACAGCCAGAACAGCTGGACGTACAGCGATGTGCCGCGGAAGAACTCGACGACCGTGCGGGACACACCGCGCACCACGATGTTGTGGTGCCCGGCCATGAGTCCGAGCACGAAGGACAGGACGAACGCGATCAGCGCGCCCAGCACCGTGGCCTGCGCGGTCACACCGAGCCCGGAGAGCACTTGCGGCAGGTTGTCGAAGAAGGCCGTGAAGAAGGTGTTCATGACGTCTCCGGTGCCGTACCGGTCAGCCCTTGCACAGGTCGGCCGTCTTCAGTGTGGTGGGCGGGATCTCGGCGGCGGTGAAGCCGTAGGTGCTGAGGAGCTTCACGTACTCCGCCTGATCCGAAGTGATCTTCTTCAGCTGGGCGTTGAAGGCGTCGCGCAGTGCCTCGTTGCCCTTCTGGAAGGCGGCGCCGCCCGGGCTGTACTGCTTCTTGCCGCTCAGGGTGGGCACGAAGGTGGGGGTCACTTCGAGCGTCGGGTTGGTCTTGGCGAGCCAGCGCAGCGAGATACCGGTGAGCACGAACGCGTCGACCCGGCCGCCCTTGACAGCGTCGGCGCCGTCCTGCTGGTTCTGCAGGGTCTTGATCTTCGACGCGGGGATGCCCGCGGCCTTCGCGTACGAGGCCTCGACGGCTCCCGCCATCACACCGACGGTGACGCCGGCGGCCTTCGCGGACGGCAGGTCGGTGATCTTCTTCGGGTTGCCCTTCTTCACCATGATGGCCGTGGGCGATATGAACTCCGGCTCGGAGAAGAGGACGTTGGCGCAGCGCTCCGGTGTGATCGCCATGCCCGCGCTGACCACGTCGTAGCGGCCGGCCTGCAGGCCCGGTATCAGGCTGTCGAAGTCGGACAGCGTCGGCTTGAGCTTGTCGATGCCGAGCGCCTTGAAGATGTGGGCGTGCAGGGTGGGCGCTTCGCCCTTCAGCACGCCGCCTTCCGTGTAGCCGTACGGGGCCTCGCCCGCGTACGCGACGCGCACGTAGCCCTGTTTGCGGAGCTTGGCCAGTACGTCGTCGCCGGACCCGGCCGACGTGCTGGTCTTGCTGCATGCGGCCAGGGCGCCGGGTACGACGAGCAGTCCACCGACGGCGGCGGACCGGCTGAGGAAGCCCCGGCGGGACAGGTTCGGGAAATCAGCCATGGATTCGCATTCTCCTCGGTGGGGTTCGGGATCGGGCAGACCTCGCGAAGCGCCTGCCCGATCCCGAACTTCTCAGCGACAACCCCCGATGGCTGTAATGAAACAGTGTCCGGAAGGAGACGTTCCGGTGGCCTGAACTGATTCTTCTGGTGCGCTGTGTCCGTGTGTTGTGCGGTATGTCCCGACGGGATCGGGAGGCCGGAAGGGGTGGCTCGAACCCGCTGTGCCCTGGCCGGACCCATGGGATCGCCGACTCACGACGTACGGAAGCGGTCGGTTGGGGCCGCCTGGACACAACGACACTGACGGGTGGCGGATAGGGGCGCCGCATCGACACGTGGTGTGATCGGACGGCCCCGAGCGGTGTGCGGGCGGGAGCCGTCGTGGGGGACATCGGGACGGCCGGGGCCGGTGAGAACGACCACGGATGCCCGGCGTCCGGTGCCCGGTGCTCGGGTCCTGGTGCCTGGTGCGGACCTCCGGTGTCCGGCGCACCGGCGCACCGGCGCACGCGCCCAGCGGGTCATCACCTCACGGCGACGGCCACCGGGTGCGGCTTGAGCGGCAGTTCAGCGATCGGGCGAGCGCAACCCGGCGAGAAGCAGGTCGAGCAGGGCGCGGATCGCGTCGGGGCGCCGGACGAACCGCGTCGGGCGCAGCGAGGAGATCGCCGTCAAGGCGACGCGGACGTCGCTGACGGTGGTGCCTCGTCCAAGGCCCCCTGCCGGTGTGCGCGGGCGACGAGTTGTTCCAGCGCCGCCGCGTGGGCCTGCCGGTCGTCGCGGAACGCGTCGCCTGCCGCGTGCGAGCCCAGCAGGGCCTCGTTGAGTCCCGGGGCGTGGATCTGGTGCTCCGCGAAGGCGCGGATGGCGGCGCTCAGCGCGACCCAGGCATCCGGCTCCGCCTGTGCGGCCCGCATGTCGGCACGGCAGGCCGCCACATGGCCGGCCAGGGCCGCGTCGATCAGGTCCGTACGGGTGGGGAAGTGCCGGTACAGCGTCGCGATGCCCAGACCGGTGCGGCGGGCTACCTCGCGCAGGGGAAGGTCGACGCCCCGCGCGGCGAAGGCCTCGCGTGCGGTCGCGACGATGTGTTCACGGTTGGCGGCCGCGTCGGCCCTGGTTTTCCGAGTCACTTCTCTCCGCGCCCCTCTCACCTTCCACGGAAGGGGAGCAGGTGCTCCGGAACGATGTTTACCTCATCGCGGAGCCCGGAGGCACCGGGCCGGAGAGGTGATCATCTTCGCTGTGCGGTTCGAGCGGTTCGGTTCGCCCGAGGTCCTGGCTCTCGGCACGGCGCCCGAGCCGCACCCCGGCCCTCGCCAGGTCCGCATCGCCGTCAGGGCGGCGGGCGTCTCACCCGTCGATCTCGGGCTGCGCGCAGGCTCGTCCCCCGCGAGCAGGAGCCTTTCGCTGCCGCACATTCCCGGCGTCGACGCCGCCGGTGTGATCGACGAGATCGGCGACGAGGTGACGGGCCACGCCGTCGGCGACGAGGTCTTCGGGGCGGTCGACGTGGCACGGCTGGGCGGTGCGAGCGCGCAGTACGCGGTCCTGGACTTCCTGGCGCGCAAGCCGCACGGCATGACGTGGGCGGAGGCCGGTGCGGCGGGTACCGGCATCGAGACCGCGACCCGCGCCCTCGACCTGCTCGACATCCAGGACGGCATGACCCTGCTGGTCGACGGTGCGGCCGGCGGCGTCGGCAGCATGGTGGTGCAGCTCGCGGTGGCGCGCGGCGCCCGCGTGATCGGCACCGCGCGTCCCCAGAGCCATGGGTTCGTCAGGGAACTGGGAGGGGAGCCCGTGGACTACGGACCCGGTCTGCCCGCCCGGATCCGCGCCCTGACCGCCGCCCCGGTCGACCGGGCACTCGATGTCGCGGGAGCCGGGTCGCTCAGTGAACTGACCGACCTGGCGGGCACGGCGCACCACGTCGTCACCCTGGCCGACTTCGGGGCGCCGGCTCACGGAGTCCGGCTTTCCCTGGGCCGTCTCGGCGGCCAGGCCGACGGCGTCCACGGACTCGCCCCGGCCGCGGCACTCGCCGACCGTGGCCGCTTCCGCGTGCCGGTCCGGGACGTCTATCCGGCCCATCAGGCCGCGCGGGCGCACGAGGCAGCCGCACAGCCGCCCCGGCGGGGAAAGATCGTGGTCGACCTCACCCGTATCCGTTAGGGCGCTCACGGGCGCCGGGTCCGCGCGCCGGGCCGTCCCTGCCGTGGTGGCACGGGCAGGGCACGGGCTCGGGCATGAGCGTGAGCGGGGGCGAGGGTGCGGGCGCTGGCGGGGGTGCGAGCGCGAACCGGGTGCGGGCGGGGGTGCGAGCGCGGGCCCGGACCAGGTGCGGGCGGGGGCGCGAGCGCGGGCAACGCGCGGGCCCGGCGCCGGCCGGGAATAAAGCGGAGACGACCTCCGCTGCCTCTGGTGACCTGGAAGCTCACTTTGGAGGACCCGAACGTGACGGACGACGCCACCCACGCCGACGCGATCCGAGGCACGGCACAGGGCACCGCGCCGGTGCCGCTGTCCGTGCTCGACCTGGTCACGGTCGGTGCCGGCACGACCGCGACGGACGCGCTGCACAACAGCGTCACGCTGTCGAAGCTCGCCGAGCGGCGCGGTTACCTGCGGCACTGGATCGCCGAGCACCACTCGATGCCCGGCATCGCGTCCTCCTCACCCGCGGTGATCCTGGCCCACCTGGCCGCGCACACCGAGCGCATCCGGCTCGGCTCCGGCGGTGTGATGCTGCCCAACCACGCGCCGCTCGTCATCGCGGAGCAGTTCGGCACGCTGGAGGCGCTCGCCCCCGGCCGCGTGGACCTCGGCCTCGGCCGTGCCCCCGGCACGGACGGCGCCACCGCCGCCGCGCTGCGCCGCTCCGAGCGGCTCAACGAGGGCGCGGACGACTTCCCGCAGCAACTGGTCGAGCTGACCCGCTTCCTCGACGACGACTTCCCCGACGGGCACCCGTACGCGCGCATCCACTCGGTGCCGGGGCCGGTCCAGGGGGCCCCGGGCCGCCCGCCGATCTGGCTGCTCGGTTCGTCCGGCTTCAGCGCGCAGCTCGCGGGCATGCTCGGTCTGCCGTTCGCCTTCGCGCACCACTTCTCCGCGCAGAACACCGTCCCCGCGCTCGACCTCTACCGCAGCTCGTTCCGGCCCTCCGAAGTGCTCTCGGAGCCGTACGCGCTGATCGGTGTGGCCGCGCTGGCCACCGAGGACGAGGCGGAGGCGCGCCGTCAGGTGATGACCGGCGCGCTGTCGATGGTGCGGCTGCGCACGGGTCGCCCCGGCCTCGTGCCGACGCCGGAGGAGACGGAGGCGTACACGTTCAGCGAGATGGAGCGCGACTTCGTGGAGGGCTGGGTGGGCAACGTGGTCCACGGCACGCCCGACGCCGTGCGCGACGGCCTCAACGAGCTCCAGAAGCGCACCGGCGCCGACGAGTTGATGATCACCGCCAACGCGCACACCGCGTCCGTGCGCATCAGGAGCTACGACCTGATCGCCGACGCCTACGGGCTGCCCGGCGGCTCCTCGCAGGGCTGAGGCGCCTCGGCGTCGCCGGGGGCCGTTCTCGCGTCCCCGCCCCGGCCGTCGGCCCTTTGGGCGGTGGGCCGATGGGCCGTACACACCGGCCGCGTTCTCCGGCCCGCGGGGCGGTCCCCGCGGGCGGAGAGCTCCCGTCGGGGGCGGTCCCCGTCGGACGCAGTCATCCGGCGGGGCCGTGACCGCCGCGGGATCTCCGCGTTCAGGCGGCCGTCCGCGGCCGGTGGAGCTCCCGGTGCGCCCGGGCCACCCGCATCAGTTCCTTGAGCGCCTCCTGAGTGCGCGTCAGGTCGCGGATGTGCTCGGCGAGCCGTTCGTGTTCCTGCGCCATGCGCTCCAGGGCCGCGTCGGAGTTCTGCTCGCTGGGGGCGTCGACGCACGGCAGGAGATCGGCGATGGTCTGGCTGGACAGGCCCCCGGCGTACAGCCGTTGGATGAACCGGACCCGCTCGACCTCCGCGTCGGTGTAGTGGCGCTGCCCGCCGGCGCTGCGGGTGCTGGTGAGCAGCCCCTGCTCCTCGTAGTAGCGCAGGGACCTGACGCTGACCCCGGTCCGTGACGCGAGTCCCCCGATGCGCATACCGCCCTCGGTCCGCATGCCGTCCTCCTCGTTGTGAACTGCGCCACAGCGCTTGCCTCTGACATCCGTGTCAGGTTTTAGCGTAGTCGACGTACCCGGGATCCGGGTACGCCGGACGTGAAGGAGCCTGGACGTGACGACCCTTTTCAGCAGCCACCGGATCGGTCAACTGGCCCTGCCCAACCGGGTGGTGATGGCGCCCATGACCCGGGTCAGGGCCGCCGCCGGCGGGCTGGCGACGCAGTCCATGGCGACGTACTACGCCCAACGGGCCACGGCCGGACTCATCGTGAGCGAGGGTGTGCAGCCGAGTGTGATCGGGCAGTCGAACCCGGGTACTCCGGGACTGCACACCGACGAGCAGGTGGCCGCGTGGCGGCCCGTCACCGACGCCGTGCACGCCAACGGCGGGCGGATCTTCGCCCAACTCATGCACGGGGGGAGGGTTTCGCACTCCAGCACCATCGGGACGCAGCCCGTCGGCCCCTCGGCCGTCCCCGCCACGGGCGAGGTGTTCACACCGGACGGTCCCCGGCCCGCGCCCGTGCCGCGCGCCCTGGAGACCGCCGAGGTGGCCGGGCACGCCGAGTCGTACGCCGGTGCCGCCCGCCGTGCCATCGAAGCGGGTTTCGACGGTGTCGAACTACATGGTGCCAACGGCTACTTGATCTCGCAGTTCCTCTCGTCCAACGCCAACCTGCGGACCGACCGATACGGCGGCTCGGTGGTCAACCGGACGCGGTTCGCGGTGGAGGCGGTTGCCGCGACCGTCGCGGCCGTCGGCGCGGAGCGCACCGGCATCCGGCTCTCTCCCGGCGGCGGGTTCTGGGGAGTCGAGGAGAGCGACGCACGCGAGGTGAACACCGCGCTGCTGAGCGAACTGGCGCGCCTGGAGGTGGCCTACGTCCATCTGGAGGCCACCGCCGACGAAGAGGTCCTGCTCGGCCTGCGGCGCGCCTGGCCGGGCACCCTCGTGATCAACCCGGTGTTCCCGATGGGGCCGAAGCAGACGGACCGGGCCGACGCCGACCGCTGGCTCGGGCTGGGGGCCGACCTCATCAGCTTCGGACGCGCCTTCATCGCCAACCCGGACCTGGTCGAACGGCTGCGCACGGGACTCCCGATCGCGCCGGTCGACGAGGCGACGTACTACCAGGGCGGTGACACGGGCTACCTCACCTACGGGGCGTACCAGCACGTGGCCTGACGTACCGTCACCAGTCGTCGGCCTGACGGGTGGACCGGCCGGCGCTCCCCGCGCCGACCGGTCACGCGGCCGGCACCGGAAGCCTGGGCGCGCGGCCGGCGGGGGAGGCCGGTTGTGCGCCGGGCACGGGAAGCCTGCTCACGTGCCAGGTGTCCCCGCGTTCGTAGCGCTGACCGCCTCGGTGGTGGGGAGCGCGGGAGCGCCGGCCGGGGCTCCCGTCCCGGCGACGGCGACGGCGCCCGAGTCGGCGCCCGCGCCCGAGTCGGCGCCCGCGCCCGAGTCGGTGCCCTGGCCGAGGCGCGGGCCCGTACCCGCCCCGCCGGCCCCGGTGGAGCGCCGGGCCAGCAGTTCCGAGATGCGCTCCGGCACCACCGGGCGCGAATACAGCCAGCCCTGCCCGGTGTCGCAGCCGATCTGCTGGAGCCGCTCGGCCTGTACGGACGTCTCGACGCACTCCGCCGTCACCGTCAGCCCCAGCCGGTGCGCGAGCTGCACCAGGGCCTCGACGATCATCTCGTCCGCCGGGTTCTGGTGCGCGCCGCCCTCGTCGTAGCGGAAGCCCCGTACGAACGAGCCGTCCAGCTTCAGCACGGACACCGGCAGCCGGCTCAGGTACGCGAGGTTCGAGTAGCCCGTGCCGAAGTCGTCGATGGCGATGCCGACGCCCATCTCGCTGAGCGACTGCAGCGCTTGCAGCGGCCGGCCCGCCGACCCCATCACCGCCGACTCGGTCAGCTCCAGCTGGAGCAGCTCCGGCCGCAGCCCCGTCTCGGCGAGCACGTCCGCGACCTCGGCCACCAGGTCGGAGTCCCACACCTGCCGTACGGCCACGTTTACACTGACGAACAGCGGCGCCGCGTCCGGGTGCGCGAGCTGCCACCGCCGGGCCTGGCGGCACGCCGTACGCAGCACCCAGCTGCCGAGCTGGACGATCGAACCGTCCTCCTCGGCCAGCCCGATGAACCGATTCGGCGTCAGTGTGCCGAACTGCGGGTGCTGCCAGCGCACCAGCGCCTCCACGCCCTTGACCGAACTGTCCGCCATGCACACCAGCGGCTGGTACTCCAGCTGGAACTCGCCCCGTTCGACGGCGGGCCGCAGCGAGGACGACAGGGCCTGGCGGGTCATGCGGTGCGCGTTGCGCTCCGGGTCGAACAGCGTCCAGCGCGCCTTGCCGTCGGCCTTCGCCCAGTACAGCGTGGTGTCCGCGGCCTGCATCAGCCCCGTCGGGGTGGTGGACTCACAGCCGCGTTCCACGACCCCGATCGACGCGGACAGGGCGAGCCGCTGCCCCGCGAGGTCGAACGGGAGCTGCAGCGAGTCCAGCACGGACCGGGCCAGGGCGGTGAGTTGCTCGGTGCCCGTCGAGTCCTCGACGAGCACCGCGAACTCGTCGCCGCCCAGCCGCGCCACGAGGTGGCCGCCCCCGGTGCGGTCGGCGTGCTCCGCGCAGTCCACGAGGCGCTGCGCGACGGCGGCGAGCAGCCGGTCGCCGGTGCGGTGGCCGAGGGTGTCGTTGACGGCCTTGAAACCGTCCAGGTCGAGGTAGAGGAGCCCGATGCGGCCCGTGCCGCGCTCGCCCGGGTCGTCGTCGGCGCGGCTCTCGCGGGCCTGACGACCGTCGGCGGGGGCGGAGACGGAGGCGGAGGAGACAGCTGAGGATGAGGAGACAGCTGAGGCGGAGACGGAGGTGGATTCTTCGGGGGCGGAGGCGGAGGTGGGGGCGGAGGTCACCGGGGTGGCCCCGGCTGCCTGAGCGACCCGCTCGGTGGGACGGGCCCCTCCGTCGCGCCCTGCTCCATCCTCGGGGACGCCCTCCGGCACGGCGCTCGGAGAGCTCTGGGCGCTCAGGGCCCTCGCGGCGACCTCCTGCTCCGGCGCGATGGCGGTCCGTCGTCCGGGGGCCGAGCACTCCAGGGCGGCCGTCAGCCGCTCGAAGAACAACGCCCTGTTGGGCAGCCGCGTCACCGGATCGTGCATCTGGAGATGGCGCAGCCGCGCCTGGAGTTCGCGCCGGTCGCTGATGTCCGTGACCGAGAGCAGCGCGCCGCCGTCCGTGTCGGGTACGGGGGCCACCGTGACCTCCGCCCACACCGCGCGCCCGCCCGGGTGCTTGATGCGCCGGGTGCACCGCAGGCTGCGCCGGGCGCCGCGCAGCACCTCCCGGTACGCGTGCCAGGTGCGGGCGTCGGACGCGAGGTCGACCAGGTCCGCGGCGGCCTGCCCGGGCAGGCCGGGCCCGGTGGCGCCGAGCAGGTCGGCGAGGGCGTCGTTGGCGCTGAGGACCGTGCCTTCCCGGTCGAGGACCGCCATGGCCAGTTGCGCGGCGTTGAAGGCGGCCCGGTAGTCGCTCGGCCGCGGCGTTCGGCGGACCCCGCCGATCGGGTGACGGTCCGTGACCTTGTGGTCCGCCGGTCGCGCGGCGCCGTGCGCTGCGACTGCCGTCGATCGCGGTTCTTCGGAGGTTGCGCTCACGGCTCGCTCCCTCGGTGCAGTCGTGTCGTACAAGGGCGGTCAGGGTCGGTCGAGCCGGGAAAGTGAGCCGATCATAGAGCCAGGCCGGGGGGCCGTTCCAGCTACGGGCGGACGGGCGGGACGACACGGGGAGGCCAAACGGGGGTCCACGCCCCGGAGGTTGACCGTTTCTGCTTATCTCCGACGCAGGTCGCGCGTGTCCTGACGGTTTGTGACGTTCCGTGATCGAGTGCGCCCACCGGGAGGAGGGGCGCCGCGGTCCGGCCGCCGTGGTGCGCGCCGTCGTCGTACGTGCGTCGCACGCGCCGTCGCGCCCCAAGCGTCCCTCCGTGCGTCGCACGCGCCGGGCCCGTGACCGGCACGCCCATCCCCGCCCCGCCCCGCCCGTCCTGTCCGCTGCGTTCTTCCCGTGCCGGTTCCTTGTGCCGGATCCTTCGCCGCTGCCGCTGCCGCTGCCGTTGCCGTTGCCGTTGCCGCTGCCGCTGCCGCCACCGTCGTCGCGACCGTCGGCGTTGTCGTCGTCGTACGCGTGGCTGTACGGCTCACCCGGCTGGTTCCTCTGAGCGGGCATTTCATAACAAAACATCACAAAGTGGGTGACGTCACACGAATTCCGCGGCCGGAGGTCTTTGTGGAGCGTCACCAGGGATCGGCACCCGCGGGGCCCGACCGGCCGCGTCTGCGCCGCGCGGCGGCGGCCCTCACGTCGCTGGTGGCACTCACCGCCACCTCGCTGGTCACCGCGCCGACGATCGCGGCCTCCGCCTCGCCCGCCGCGTGTGCCCTGCCGCGCACTGCCGCGCACCACAGCCTCGGGCTCGACTCCTGGAACAGTGCCTACGCGCGCCCCGACCACACGGTCGACTCGGTGATGATCTTCCTGTCGTTCCCCGACGCCGCGCCGAGGACCACCCCGCGCGAGCTGGCGGCCGACCACTTCCCGGCCACCAGCCGGTTCTGGAACCGGTCCTCGTACGGCAAGTTCGTGCTGCGGAACCATCCCCTGGCGCACTGGCTCCGGATGCCGCACCCGTCCACCGCGTACCGGATAACACGGGACTGGGCCCCGAAGCGGCGCGACATGTACCTGCGCGACGCGCTACGCGTGGCCGACCCGGTGGTGGATTTCGCGAAGTACCAGGTCGTCTACCTCGTCGCCGACCCGGACGCCCCGGGCGTCGACGCGGACGCGACGAAAGTGGTCAACTTCAGCCGTCCGATGCGCGCGGACGGTACGGACATCGGTCGCATCGTGACCGTGTTCGAACACCACCCGCCGGACCGGAACGTCCTGGCGCACGAGACGGGCCACGTGTTCGATCTGCCCGACCTCTACCACCGGCCCACCGACGGCAAGGGCGACTGGGACACCTACGTGGGCGACTGGGACGTCATGGGCAGCCAGTTCGGCCTCGCGCCCGACCTGTTCGGCTGGCTCAAGTGGAAGCTGGGCTGGCTGGACGACCGCCAGGTCCGGTGCGTGCAGAGCGCCGGTGCCACCATGCTCACCCTGGAGCCGATCTCGGCGCCGCGGTCCGTGGGCGGACAGGCAGGCACCCGGCTCGTGGTGATCAGGACCGGCGAGGAATCGGCGATCGCCGTGGAGGCGCGCGCCGCCGTCGGCAACGACGCGACCACGTGCACCGAGGGCATCCTGATCTACCGCGTCCGCGGCGGGACGGAGTCGGGCGGCGGTCCGATCGAGGTGTACGACACCCATCCGCACACCTCGGCGTGTGCGGGCAACTCGGTCTACCCGCCCCTCGCGGACGCGCCGCTCGGCGTCGGCGAGACGTACACCGTGCCGGGGGAGCGGATCTCGGTGGAGGCCGCCGATCGCACGCCGACGGGTGCGTGGACGGTGAAGATCACCACGGGGGACCACGCGTGACGTGAGGGTGGCGGTGTCCCGTCCCGGGCCGCCTGGTGCCGGGCTCCGGACGCCGGCCGCGCCGCCGTGCGGCGATGCTCACGTCCCGCGGTCGCCCCGACGGTGCCGCCGTCGGGACGAGCACCTCGGGCCATTCCCCGGGTCGCCCGGGACGTCTCCGGACCCCCGACTCCGTACCGGCGACTCCGGGCCCCCGGATCGTCCCGGATCGCCGTGGACCCCTTCGGATCGCTCCGGACGATCGCTGCGGACACGCAAGAAGGCCCCCACCTGACGATGAGGGCCTTCTCGCTGTCTGTGCGCCGCCAGGGACTCGAACCCCGGACCCGCTGATTAAGAGTCAGCTGCTCTAACCAACTGAGCTAGCGGCGCGTGCTGACGTCGTAGACATTAGCACCCGGACCGCTGAGAGGAAAAATCGATAAAGGACGGTGAAGGCGCAGGTCGACGCCGTGCCGCCGGAATCGTCCGCTCCTCGCCCGGCTGCGGGATCGCGCGGGCGGCCCCGACGCACGCCCAGAGCAGCACCTCGGGCCCGGGCAGCCAGGGCCCCCGTGTGTCGGGCGCCACCACCCAGCGCGGCCCGGAGGCCTGCCCGGGGGCCAGCGGTGGCACGGTGACGGCGTCGCCGGCGCCATGGCACAGCAGCGGCGGCATGCCGCCCGCGCGGTCCGTGCCGCCCCACTCCTCCCAGTCGATGAGCGCCGGCAGCCGCTGCGCGGTGCCCGGGGTGGCGAAGAGCAGCACCCGGCCCCGGTGGGCCGCGACCGGCCCGGAGCCGGGGCCCTCGGACCACAGCCGGTCGAGGACCCGGCGGGCGAAGACGATGGGCAGGTTCACGATGTCGAAGACCGACCCGCAGGGCAGGACGCCGGGGGCGTCGGGCCTGCCGTTCCACAGGGACAGCGCGGAGCGCGGATAGGCCGCGGCCGAGGTCAGCCAGGCGGCGCCCTCCGGGGTGACCTGCTCGGTGGGTCCCCGCTCGGCCTCACCGGGCGGGGGCAGCAGATCGGTACGGCGGGGGGCGAGGGGCGGCTTCTCTTCTCGTGGCCATGCGGTCATGCACCCAGGTCTACCTGGAGTGACGGCCGTATGGCTGTGAGTTGTGGGAAACCGGGACGCGGGGTGGAGGCGGGGCGTAACCTGCCTGCCCGCATATGCCGGACGCTCGTACGGATGCACGTGCATCCGGCGTGTGCGCCGGGGTGCGCGGGGGTGCGCCGTCGCACACCGGGACCGGCGCGCGTGTGTCCCGCTCGCGGCGGCACAGAGGTGCGGGACGTGGCGCGGGACGCGGGGCGCGGGGACGTGCGTACGCCGGGACGCTGGTACGCCGCCGTGCTGACGGCGGGCGGGCCGCGTGCTCAGGCGTCGTGGGCCGGGGTCGTGCCGTTCAGCAGGTCCCGGCCGAACTCGATCATCTTCTTCGCGTAGTCCTCGGTCCACCCGGCCCGCTCGGCGATGTCCACCGGCGTCAGCCGGTCGAACCTGCGCGGGTCGGCGAGCTGCGCGGCCGCGATCGCCTGGAACTCGACGGCGCGGTCCGTCGCGGCGCGGAACGACAGCGCCAGTTCCGTCGACCGGTCGAGCAGCTCGCCCGGGTCGTCCATCGATTCCAGTCCGAAGAAGCGGTCGGGGTCGGCCGCCGCGGCCGAGGGCTCGAACAGGAGCGGAGCGGGCCTCGTACGGCGCCGGCCCGGGGCGGCATCCGCCATGGTGTGTCCTCCTGGGTACTGCTGGACGTGCTCGTACGCGAACGTGATCCGACGAGGGACCGTCGTCCATTGTCCCGCGTCGCGCAAGAGGGCGTCCGACGGGCGGACGCCCGGGAGCGTGCGGCGGTATCCGGGATCGTGGGACGCGGAGCGGGACAGGCCCCGTGGGGCATACCGGGCGCCGGCCCTGCGGCACGCCCCCGGGGTCGTGCGGCGGTGGACCCGCGGGAGTGCGCGAGGGCCCCGGCCCACGGCAGCGGCAGGAGCGCGGCACGAGTGGCCGTCCCGCGTCGGGCGACCCCCAGCGGCCGGGCGGGGCGTTCCCCGGGCGAGCGCCCGCGACAGCCGCTCTCGCCCCGGGTCCCTACGTCGAGTTCGTGCTTCGGGCCCGCGCTTTCGGGCCGTACGTCGAGTTCGTGCTTCGGGCCCGCGCTTCCGGGCCGTACGTCGGGCCCTGTCCCTCAGGCCCCGGGCTCCAGGTGCGCCGTGTCGTTCCAGACCTCCAGCGCGGGCGCCCCGTACGCCCAGCCGAGGACCGACAGGGACGCGGGCGCCAGCCTGATCCGCGAGGCGAACGCGACCGGTTCGCCGAGCCAGCGCGCGCCGATCGCCCGCAGGATGTGCCCGTGTGCGAAGACGACCGCGTCGCGCTCGGCGGACCGCGCCCAGGCCACCACCTCGTCCGCCCGCTCCGAGACCTGCGCGAGACTCTCGCCCTCGGGCACGCCGTCGCGCCAGATGAACCAGCCGGGCCTGGCTTCGGCTATCTGTGCGGGCGTGAGTCCCTCGTAGGCCCCGTAGTGGAACTCCATCAGCGCGTCCCACCGCGCCGCCCGGTCGCCGAACCCCGCGAGTTCGCACGTCTGAGCGGCCCGCACCAGGGGGCTCGTGCGGACCTCGGCGCCCGCGAGTCCCGACCACGGTGGGCGGTGCAGGCGCTCGCCGAGCGCCTTGGCGTCCGCGCGCCCCTCTTCGAGGAGGGGAATGTCCGTCCTTCCGGTGTGCTGTCCGGAAACCGACCAGGCCGTCCGGCCGTGCCGGACGAGGAACAGGCGCATGCGAGGGCTTCTCCCAGGAATTCGCGGGCAGATGTCCCTCCATCATCGCCCAGCCGGCCATCCCGCGTTCACCGGGCAACCCGTCCGCCCCGTCCGGCGTCCTTCCCCTCACGCCGCTTTCCGGGGCCGTCGCACGACCCGGTGAACGGCCGCACCCGCATCACCGGCGCCCCCACTGGCCCCGTAGGTTGAACGTCCGCCGAAAAGCATATGAAAACATCATGGAGACGTCCGAATGTCGTACGCAGTGAGCAGCACCGACCGGACCGGGGCGCACCCCAGGCTCCGGTGGTGGATCGAGATCCTGCTGCTCGTCGTGGTGTACGCCGCGTACTCCGCGGGCCGGCTCCTCGTACGTGGTGACATACCCGGCGCCGTCCACCACGGCATCGCGATACTCCACATAGAACAGCACCTGCGCATCGACCCCGAGCGGACGCTCAACCGGGTCTTCACGCGCACCGCGGTCCTCGGCGTCCCCGCCGACTTCGTGTACGCGTCCCTGCACTACGTCATGACGCCCGCCGTCCTGTTCTGGCTCTACCGCCGCCGGCCCGGCCACTACCGCAGGGCCCGCACCTGGCTGATGCTCTCCACGATGGTCGGCCTCATCGGCTTCACCCTCGTGCCGACCGCGCCGCCCCGCCTGCTCGGCAACGCGTACGGCTTCGTCGACACCATGGCGCGCTACAGCTCCTACGGCTGGTGGGGCGGCCAGGCCAGCGCCCCGCGGGGCCTCGGCAGCATCACCAACCAGTACGCGGCGATGCCGAGCCTGCACGTCGGCTGGGCCCTGTGGTGCGGCGTGATGCTGTGGCGGCACGCCAGGACCCCGCTCGTACGGTGGCTCGGCGTCACCTACCCCCTCGTCATCACGCTCGTCGTCATCGGCACCGCGAACCACTACCTCCTCGACGCCGTCGCCGGGGCCACCGTCATGGCGATCGGCGCCCTGCTGACCGACCCGCTGCGCACCGCGGTCGGCCGCGTGCTGCGCCGCCCCGACGAGCCCGAACCGACCCGCCCGGGGGCCCGCCCCGGGACCCGGGGCAGCACGATTGTCAGCGGCGGGTGCGAGACTTCGGCGGGTGAACGATTCCCAGGGCAGCGGACCCGCACCGGCAGTTCCTCCGCAGGCGCGAAACGCGGCGCACGGCGCGGAGCGGGGGCCGACGCCGGCGGCACTACGGCGGCGGCTGGCTGAGCTGCGCGGCCCCGGGGTGAGCGCGCGTCCGCTCGACGCCCGCGCGCTGGCCGCCCTCGCCGCCAACCCCGGCTGCCGGCGGCGCGCGCTGCTCGACGGGGCGGGCGTCGACAAGGGCGTGCTCGCCGAGGCCCTCGGTTCGCCCGCGCCCTTCGGCCAGTCCCAGTTCGCGTTCGCCCGGGGCAACGCGTTCGAGGCGCGCGTCAAGGCGCACGGCGGGTTCGAACTGCTGCGGCTCGTACGGGAACACCTCGGCGGCCCGCCGGCGGCGGCCGAGGAGAGTGCCCGCGTGCCCGACCTCGCCGCCGCAGGCCCCGAAGGGCGCGTGGCGCGTACGGCGCTGGCGCTGCGCGAGGCCACCGACACCGCGGGCGAGCGGGCGTGGACCCTGCTCGACCATCCGCTGCTCGCCCTCGACGTGGCGGGGTCGCCGGCCTATCTGGAGCCGGACGCCGTCGTGGTCGA
The DNA here is from genome assembly GCF_036250695.1 of Streptomyces sp. NBC_01497. Lineage (NCBI taxonomy): Bacteria > Bacillati > Actinomycetota > Actinomycetes > Kitasatosporales > Streptomycetaceae > Streptomyces > Streptomyces sp. NBC_01497. Next base: position 5,439,073 of record NZ_CP109427.1, read on the forward strand.
CCCGGACGGGCGGTGGACGGTCGTGGAGATCAAGTCGTTCCCGATGATCGACGGCTCGGCCGACGCGACCAAGGTCGGCGCGGCGGCCCGGCAGTCGGCGGTGTACGTGCTGGCGCTGGAGCGCGTCGCGGCCCACGCCGGCGGCGCCCGCGTCGACGACCGGGTCCTGCTGGTGTGCCCGAAGGACTTCTCCAACCTGCCCGCGGCGTCCGTCGTCGACGTCCGCAAGCAGCTCGCCGTGACCCGCCGTCAGCTGGAGCGGCTGACCCGGATCGAGGACATCGCGGCGGTCCTGCCCGACGGCACGACATTCGATGTGTCCGGGCGCTCGGGCGAGCAGCTGACGGCCGCCGTCGAAGCCGTGCCCGCCGCCTACGCGCCCGAGTGCCTGGCCGCCTGCGAACTCGCCTTCCACTGCCGGGGCCGGGCGCGCGACGCCGGCGCGGTGGAGTCCCTGGGCCGGGGCGTACGGGGCGACCTCGGCGGCCTCACGACGGTCGGCGCGGTCCTGGCGGCGGCGCGCGGTGAGGCGGGCGACGCGGCGGACCCGGCGGTCGCCGCGCTGCGCAGGGCGGCCGCCCTGCGGGCCGAGGCACTCGCCGGTGCGGGTGGCGGCCCGGACGGGGGAGGTGCCGGATGTCCTTGATCAGCACGCTGGCGCGGCTCGAAGCGGTCGACACCGGCCGGGCCACGCGGCTCGCGACCGTACGCCACCGGCACGTGTCGGACCGCCCGCTCGTCCTCGTGCCGCTGACCACGGCGGGGGAGGCCGGGGCGCCGCTCGGGGCCCTCGTCGGCACCGACCGCGACGCGCCCCGGCTGCTGACCGTGGCTCAGCCGCGCGACCGCGACCTGCGGTTCGCGTTCCTCGCCCGGCTCGCGGACTCCGTGCTGCCCGTCATGGACGCGTACGCGGACGACGTGGAGGTCGCGGAGCGCGGCGAGACGGACCCGCAGACGGGCAAGCGCGTCAAGGTCGAGGTCGAACTGTGCGCGGACGCGCCGCAGCTGATCGTGCCCAACCGGCCGGGCATCGACTTCGTACGGCTGCTCGGCCGGTCGATGCGGTTCCGGCGCACGGCGGAGGACGACCCGGACGTGGCCTACCCCGCGCCGCCGCGCGTGCCGCTGCTCGGCCGCTGGCTCACCCACTACGGCGAACGGGCGCGCGTGCCCGGCTCGTCGCTGCTGCTCGCGATGACGGACCTGCTGGGCCGTCACTGGGCGACCGGGCAGTCCAACCTGGAGGACCAGCATCTCGGCGCGCTCCTCGCCTGGCTGGAGCCGCCCGGCGAGCTGACGGGTCCCGAGGCGGCGCTGCGGGCCGAGGTGGGCAGGGACGCGCGGGGGCAACTGCTCTGCCCGCCCGCGGGACCCGCGACGGACCCCGCGTTCGACAACAAGCTGCTCGCGCCCGCGGTCGAGCGCTACGACCGGGCGCGCCGCGAACAGGCGGCGGCCGAGGACGGGGCGTACGCGGAGGAGCAGCTCGCCCGGGCAGCGGCGGCCGAGCGCGACCTGCGCCGGATGCTCGCGGAGGTGCTGCGGCCCACCTGGGACGCCGTGTGGCGCGGCGTCGATCTGCTGCGGGAACTCCCCGAGGGCGCCCGCGTCGACGAGCGGTGGACCAAGGACCGCTGGTCGTACACCGGGCACCGGGACCGGGTACGGGCGGGCGAGCCGCCCCAGCCGCGCCGGGACGACGCGGTGACGGCCGCGCGCAAACTGGCCTCGCGGGAGAGCGCCCAGGCGCAACTGGAGGCGGCGGAGGCGCTGGACGATCCGCTGGTGCTGGCCGGCCACCGGCTCGCGGGGCAGGCGTTCGTCGGCGAGGTGACAGACGTCGTCCTGGAGTACAGCGAGGGCAAACGCCCCGCCCCGAGGCCGCTGGTGACGGTGCGGACGGGTGACGCACCGCAGCTCGGGGAGCGGGCGAAGGTCTTCCGTTCGCTGGACGGCAGGCCCCAGGCGGCGGTGTTCGTCCGGTACGAGGACGTTCCGGGCGGGGCGCGGAGCGCGGGAGAGCCGGGGGCCCCGGAGCGCCAGGAGACGGACGGCCGGGAGGCGCGCGATACGGAGGCGGGTGGTGCGGAGGCGGGTGGTGCGCGGGCGGCCGGGGACGCGCCCGTCACGGTGGTCCTGCGGATCATCGACCGCATGGGCAGGAGCAAGGCTCCGGCCGAGGGCTCGGTGCCGGAGAAGGGCGACGTGATCGCGTGGACGCTGTTCGAGCACACCGTCCGCGGCGGTCCTAGGCTGCCGGAGCCGGAGGACACGCCCTGGACCCACGGCGGACCCCCGGAGGCGTTCACGGCGCCGGCGCTGCCGGACGCCCCGGCCTGGCCGGAGCCGGACCGGGACACGGAGGAGGACTTCCTGTGAGGGACCACGGATGGCCGCCGTTCCTGGCGGCAGTCGACGCACACCCGACGGCGGGCACGGGACGACGGCGGGGAGGCACCAGGTGACGGGGCTCCTCGGCGCCGTCCGGGACACGGACCCGGGCGCGGCGGCGGCGCGGGCCACCGAGGCCATCCTGCGCGACACCCTGCACGGCACGCACCGCGGTGTGGTGGTGGACTCCCCGCCCGGCGCGGGCAAGTCGACACTCGTCGTGCGCGCGGCCCTTGAACTCGCCGCCGCGGGGCGGCCGCTGATGGTGGTCGCGCAGACCAACGCCCAGGTGGACGACCTGGTTCTGCGACTCGGCGAGAAGGACCCCGAACTGCCCGTCGGGCGGCTGCACAGCAGCGACGCGGACCCTTACGACCCGGCGCTCGACGCCCTGGAGAACGTGCGCAAGTCGTCCAGGGCGGCCGACCTCGCCGGCCTCGACGTCGTGGTCTCGACCGCCGCGAAATGGGCTCACGTCCAGGGCGTGGAGCCGTGGGGGCACGCCATCGTGGACGAGGCGTACCAGATGCGGTCCGACGCGCTGCTCGCCGTCGCCGGGCTGTTCGAGCGGGCGCTGTTCGTCGGCGACCCCGGCCAGCTCGACCCGTTCAGCGTCGTGGGGGCCGAGCAGTGGGCGGGCCTCTCGTACGACCCGTCGGCGAGTGCCGTCTCCACGCTGCTCGCGCACAATCCGCATCTGCCGCAGCACCGCCTGCCGGTGTCGTGGCGGCTGCCCGCCTCGGCGGCGCCGCTGGTGTCCCGCGCGTTCTACCCGTACACCCCGTTTCGCAGCGGTACGGACCACGGTGACCGGCTGCTCGCCTTCGGCGTCGCGTCCGACGGCTCCGGCACGGATAAGGTGCTGGACGAGGCCGCCGCATCCGGCTGGGGCCTGCTGGAACTCCCCGCGCGGCGCACCCCGCGCACCGACCCGGAAGCGGTGCGCGCCCTCGCCGGGGTCGTCCGCAGGCTGCTGGAGCGGGGCTGCGTCGCGACGAGCGAGCGCGCGGACGGGCCGGTGCCGGTGACGGCCGACCGGGTCGCCGTGGGCACGGCCCATCGCGACCAGGCGGCGGCGGTCCGCGCGGCGCTCGCGGAACTCGGCGTGCGCGGCGTCGCGGTGGACACCGCGAACCGTCTCCAGGGACGCGAGTTCGACGTCACGGTGGTGCTGCACCCGCTCTCCGGGCGGCCGGACGCCACGGCCTTCCACCTGGAGACCGGCCGTCTGTGCGTCCTCGCGTCCCGGCACCGGCACGCGTGCGTGGTGGTCTGCAGGGCGGGCGTCGAGGACCTGCTGGACGACCATCCCTCGACCGAACCCGTCCAGTTGGGTGTGAGCGTGAAGTTCCCGGACGGCTGGGAGGCCAACCACGCGGTACTGGCCCATCTGCGCGAACACCGGGTGATCGCGTGAGGCGTGGGGCTTCGGCCGCGCTCCTTCGGCCGTGCACCCTGGGCCGGGATGATCCTCCGGCCGCGAACGCCGGGCCCTGACGGGTGAGCGCGTGACGCGGTGGGCGGACCTGGGCCGTCCCGAACACCGGGCGGGGGCCCGTCGCCGCGCCGTCGCGTGGGGTCAGAGCGGCCGGGCGGGGCCCGTACCGGAGCGGGCGAGGAAGGCCTGCACGCCGTGGACCTTGCGCTGCGGCAGCAGCACCCGGGCCGTCGTCGTCAGTATCCCCTGGATACGGGACGACTTGACGTCCTCCAGCAGGTCGAGCGCCGCGTTCCCCGCGGCCGCCGCCTCCTCGGGGGAGCCGGAGTGCGCGAGCGACGTGGCCAGTTGGACGCGGTACAGCGCGAGGTTGCGGGCGAAACGCCCGTCCCTGAGCGCTGTTGCCCGGTAGGCGCGGCGCGCGGCGCGCGGCCAGTCGCCCAGAGCGGCGTGGCAGCGGGCCTCCAGCCAGGCCAGTTCCGGTTCACCGAAGAACGACATCCACTCGGGGTCCTCGTCCGACTCCCCTCGCTCGAAGAGGGCGTGGGCCCCCGCCAGGCTCTCGGTCGCCGCGCTCCGGTCGCCCAGCCCGGCCCAGCCGGCCGCCTCCCGCATCGTGAGCAGCGCGAGCAGCCGCGGTGACGGCAGCCGGGCCGCGGCGCGCCGGCCCGCCTGTGCCGCGCGTACCGCCTCGCGGTGCTTGCCCGCGTCGTCGGCCAGGAACGCGATGTTGCAGAAGGCGTGCGCCTCCAGCGGCGCGTCGTCCGCGACGCGTGCCGTGGCCAGCGCCTCCGCGTAGTGCGACCTGGCCTGTTCGAAGCGGCCCGAGTCATGGGCCAGCCACCCTACGGAGAGGGCGAGTTCGCCGGCGCCCACGTGCAGCCGGTCCGCGAGGGCCGGCCCGCTCACGTGCCCGGAGTCGAGCAGCGCGTACGCGGCGTGCAGTGGCTCCCTCGCCCGCCGGAACAGATCGTCCGCGCCGTGCCGGTCGTCCAGCAGGCGGATGCGGCGGACTTCGTCCTCCACCGCGCGCACCTCGGGTTCGCCGAGGCGGCCCGCGCCGTGTCCGGCGCGGCGCGGTACGGGGATTCCGAGGGTCGCGAACGCCATACCTGCGCTGCCGCTCGCCATGAACGCACGACGCAGCATGTCGCTCTCCTTGTCCGGATCGTGGGGGTCGTCGGGCGGGTGGGTGCCATGAGGATGGTGGGGATGAAGGCGGTGATTGGGGTGTTGGTGGTGCTGAGTCGCGAGAGGCCGTCCGGCGGCGGTCCCGCCCGCCCCACTCGCCCCGCTCGCCCTTCCGGTCCCCGCGGGCCGGCCGGCGCCTTCGGAGGGCTCGGAGCCGGGGTGCCCGCGGCGCCCGGGCGCCGCGTCCGGCTCCGCCGGGGACGCCGTGAGGGCCCGCGTACCCCTGCCCCGTACCGCCTGGCGCGCGAAGAAGCCGAGGTCCGCGAGGGACTTCCCGGGGAACATGTGGAGGAAGACCCGTTCGTAGGCGTAGTTGGGGCAGCGGATCTCACCCGACTCCACCCGTCCGACGTAGCGCGCGTCGCAGGCGACGTGCTCACCGATCTCCCGTGCCGCTCTGCGTACCGCCGCCGCGAACTCCCCGGGAGAGCGCGATCCCCGCAGGCCGCGGAACGCGGAGTTGGGAACTGCCGGTGACGTCGCCATGGCCGAGCCCTCTCTTGGTGCGGGGCAAGAATGTACCCGCTGTTACGGGGTGCGCACAGAGGGTTTGGCTACAAACCGGATAACTCGCCCACGATCTGCCATGAACTGCCATCCTTTGCGGCGGCGTGCCGCCGTAGCTGTTGACGCCGCCAAGCGTTGAACCTCCTGGAGACGTGCGACGTGTCTCGCTCGACGACTCGTGACGCGACGAGGAGGGTCCGCCTTGTTCGAGGTGGAGGTGGAGGTCGGCATGGAAGCCAGTCAGGGGCCGCTCGCGGCCGGCCGGTGTGCGGCGGAGGCGACCCGCGAGGCCGCGGGAGCCGCGAACGCTGCCGCGGCCCGGGCCGCGAACGTGAGCGCCGGGAGCGCCGCCGCGCACCCGGCCGCGGGCGGTGCCGCCGACCGGGCCGCCGCCGGCGAACAGCAGGCCGCCGCCCCGCACCCCGGTCCTCCGGGCCGCTCCCGGGTCGCGCCGCCCTGCGACCTCGTCATGGTTCCGGCCCGGCAGGGCCTGGAAGCCGTGGACATCCTGCGCCGGGGCGAGGTGCCGGCCGTCGGACCGGTCATCCACGACGGACCCTGCGACACGCTCGGTTTCCTCGTCCCGTCCGGTACCGCGGCCGCCTGGGACGTTCCCGGCAGCGCCTGTACCCAGACGGACGGCCGCGGCGTGCGGCTGGCGTCGGACCCTCCGGTCGTGGGCACCGGCTGGCTGTTGGCGCCGGGCAGCACCCAGGGCCCCGTCACCGATCCGACGCGGCTGCGCGCGGCACTGGACGAGGCGGCGCGCACCATCGAGGCCGCCGACCGGCACAGATGATCTCCCCGCGCCGCGCGCGGGCCGCCCCGCACCACCCCGGGAGCCCTTGGCCGCACGTGTGACCCCCGGGTCCGCGCGGGAGCGGCGGGGGCCGCGCGGGAGCGGCGGCCCGAGGCACGGCGATAATGGAACCGTGGCCAGAAATGTACGGAGAGCGGCGCGATCGTCGTCGACACCCTCGGCGCCCGCGGCGCGGGGCAGCGTCGGCGGCGGCACCGCCGAACTCGTGCCGGACCGGGAGCGCCCCGGCGCCACGACGCTGCTGCTCGACGGGGCGCCGCAGTCGCACGTCGACCTCGCGGACCCGGGCCACCTCGACTTCCCCTATCAGCGCAGACTCGGCCACGCCGTGGACCTGTTGGCTCCTGAACGGCAGCCGCTGCGCGTGCTGCACCTCGGCGGGGGCGCCTTCACCCTGGCCCGCTACGTCGCCGCGACCAGGCCCCGTTCGACGCAGCAGGTGATCGAGGCGGACGGCGCGCTCGTCGAGTTCGTCCGCGCGCACCTCCCGCTCGACCCCGCCGCGCGCGTACGGGTGCGTACGGCCGACGCGCGCGAGGGGCTCGCCAAGGTGCACGACGGTTGGGCGGACCTGGTCATCGCGGACGTCTTCGCGGGGGCCCGCACCCCCGCTCACCTCACCAGCGCCGAATTCCTCGCGGAGGTACGGCGGGTGCTCGCACCGGGCGGGTGGTACGCGGCGAACGTGGCCGACGGTCCGCCCCTGGCCTACCTGCGCGGCCAGATCGCCACCGTCGCCTCGGCGTTCGGGCGGCTCGCGCTCGCCGCCGACCCGGCGGTGCTGCGCGGGCGGCGTTTCGGCAACGCCGTACTGCTCGCGGCCGACGGCGACCTGCCGGTCGCGGAACTGACCCGGCGCGTGGCGACCGACCCGCACCCGGGACGCGTCGAACACGGGCGCGGGCTGGCGGACTTCACCGGCGGAGCCGCCGTCGTACGGGACACGGACGCCCGGCCCTCGCCGGTACCCCCGCCCGGCACCTTCGACTGAACGAGGGCGTTCACCGGGCGGGGCGGACCGGCGTCCGTAATGGGCGAGGACCGGACGTACCGCAACAGGGCGAGGGCAGGCCGGGCCGGGACCTGATCGGCCGGCACCGGGCCACGGCCTAGCGGGAGTCGAACTCGGCCATCGGTGCGTGGCCGTTCCAGGTGTAGAACACGGACGACTCCTGCTGTCCCTTCGTGAAGGTCACCCGGACCCATTCCGGTTGCGTCCAGGCCTGCATCTGCCAGCCCGCCGCCGGCGTCGCCGACACCAGGGACGCCGATGTCGCGCCCACGGAGAAGACGGCTCGGCCGCCGGTGATCTCGTAGTTCTTCAGCGTGCCCGAGGGGTCGGAGGAGGAAGGGGACACCGGCGGCGAAAGCGCGGGCCGCCGCGATGGTGACGCCGCGCCGGCTCCCGGCGGGTGCGGGGCCGGGGGCGTGCCGGACGCCTTTGACCGCGGGGAAGGCGGTGGTGCGGAAGGGCTCTCGGGACGCTGGGTGGCCGGGATCAGCGGGGGCGCCGAGGCCAGGGCGGGGGTCGTACCGGCCGCCGTGATCGGGACGGCGCGCGGCGGGTCGTACGCGGTGCCCGCCATCACCGAGTGCACGCCCCACCACGACAGCGTGACCGCCGCGCCGGTGGCGAGCGACCACGCGACGACGGGAACGAGTGCCTGGCGCATCCCCGCCATGGTGCACCACCGGGATGCCCCCTGTCTCACCCGGATGGCGTACGGTGCGGGCCATGGCACGAGTGCTCGTGGTCGAGGATGACCAGTTTGTGCGATCCGCACTGATCCGGCATCTGACCGAGGCGACCCACACCGTACGCAGCGTGGGCACCGCGCTCGAAGCCCTGCGCGAAGTCGCGCATTTCCCCTTCGACGTGGTGATCCTGGACCTCGGTCTGCCCGACCTGGACGGGTCCGAGGCGCTGAAGATGCTGCGCGGGATCACGGAGGTACCGGTGATCATCGCGACCGCCCGCGACGACGAAACCGAGATCGTCCGGCTGCTGAACGCGGGCGCCGACGACTACCTCACGAAGCCCTTCTCCGTGGACGTGCTGTCCGCGCGCATGGCGGCCGTGCTGCGCCGCTCGCGCCTCGGCCCGGCGGACGGGGAGGCGGGACACCTCATCGAGGTGGGCGGGCTCGCCATCGATCCGCTGCGCCGGCACGCCACCCTGGACGGTCTGGAACTCGACCTGACCCGAAGGGAGTTCGATCTGCTGACGTTCCTCGCGGGTCGCCCGGGAGTGGTCGTCGCGCGCAAGGAGCTGCTCGCCGAGGTGTGGCAGCAGTCCTACGGTGACGACCAGACGATCGACGTGCACCTGTCCTGGCTGCGCCGCAAACTCGGCGAGACGGCCGCGCGCCCGCGCTATCTGCACACCCTGCGGGGGGTCGGCGTGAAGCTGGAGCCACCGCGCGCGGGGGCCGCCGCACGATGAGATGGGCGCTGGTCAAGGTGGTGCTCGCGGTGAGCGTGATGGTCGTCGTCGCGTTCGCCGTGCCGCTCGGCCTCGTCGTCAAGGAGATGGCGCGCGACCGGGTGTTCACCAACGCGGAGCGCCAGGCCGCCACCATCGGCCCCGCCCTCGCCATCACCACGGACCGGGGCATGCTGGAGCGCGCGACGCTCTCCACCCAGGCGGGCTCCGACGGCCGGATGGCCGTGCACGTCCCGCCGGCGGACGGCGCCCCGGCCATCGACCTCGGCACCCGCAGGGCAGCGGCCTCGGACATCCGTACGGTCGAACGCGTCGGCCGCGCCTCGATCTCCGCGGTGCCGGGCGGCTTCGCGCTGCTCCAGCCGACCGCGCTCGGCACGGGCGTGACCGCCGTGGTGGAGGTCTACGTCCCCGAGGCCGACGTGACGCGGGGCGTCGCCACCGCGTGGCTGGTGCTGGCGGGGGTGGGGTGTGCCCTGGTCATGGGCTCCGTCGTGTTCGCCGACCGGCTCGGCCGCCGTACGGTGCGCCCGGCACGGCGGCTCGCCGACGCGGCGCAGGCGCTCGGTGAGGGCATGCTCGGCGCGCGCGTGCCCGAGGAGGGCCCGCCCGAACTGCGCTCCGCAGCGGTCGCGTTCAACGCGATGGCGGATCAGGTCGTCCAACTTCTCGATGCGGAGGGAGAGTTCGCCGCCGACCTGTCGCACCGGCTGCGCACCCCGCTGACCGTGCTGCGCCTCAACGCGGCCTCGCTCGGGGACGGTCCCGCCGCCGAGCACACCCGTGAGGCCGTCGCACGGCTGGAGCGTGAGGTCGACACCCTCATCGGTTCGGCCCGGGAGGCGAAGCCGCGTACCACCGGGACCACCGGGTCGGTGATCGGCTGCGACGTCAGCGAGGTGGTCCGGGAACGGATGGACTTCTGGTCGGCGCTCGCCGAGGACGAGGACCGGACGGTGCGGGTCGCGGGGATCGGCGCGCCCGTCCGCATCCCCGTGGCGCGTCCGGAGATGGTGGCGGCGCTGGACGCACTGCTCGGCAACGTCTTCCGGCACACGGCGGAGGGCACGGCGTTCGCCGTCGACGTGCACAACGCGCCGGACGCGGTGATCGTGCTCGTGTCGGACGCGGGTCCCGGCATCGACGACCCGAGGTCGGCGCTCGCGCGGGGCAACAGCGGCGGGCGGCCGGGCTCGACGGGACTCGGACTCGACATCGCGCGCCGGGTCGCGGAGTCCACCGGCGGTGACGTGCGCATCGGGCGCTCGGTGCTGGGCGGGGCGGAGATCAGGATCTGGCTGGGGGTCACGACGCCACCGCGTGGCGGTGGCGGGCGGGGATCGGGCGGGAGCGGCGGTGGCCGAGGCGTTCGAGGACTGGGCCGTACCGGTCATCGGCGAAATAGAAGTGATCGAATCCGGTCGTCCACTTAACTCGTTCCGATCCCGTCCTTAATGCAAGCGTAAGGACGCCCGCCCGGCGCCCGATCAGGCGACGGGCCGGGGCGCGGGGGGCTAGCGTGGCGGTATCCCCCCACGGGACCCGCCCCTCTCGCCCGCCGGCGGGCGAGAAGGACGGGAAGGGTGAGAGCCACGCGGGGGAAGGCGTCGCGATCGCGGCGACCGCCCTGCTCACGTGCGCGGCAGGAGCAGGAGCAGGAGCAGGAGCAGGAGCAGAAGCAGAGGCGGCAGCGATGGCGCAGGCGATGACGGGGGCCTGAACCGACCCGCCCCGGCCCGGCGTCACGGGCCGGGGACCCGGCCGCCCCACCGGCAGGCCCTGGCGCCCCGGACCGGGATCCCCCCACCTGTCCGGGGCGCCGCCCTTGCCCGGCCCCCGGCCCGACCACCCCGGAGTCCGGCTTCCCATGCGCTCCGGCCCGGTCCCATACGGTCTATTTCGGTCTCATCCAATCCGGCCCGCCCGGGGGACCCCGGCCCGGTGCGCGGGCCGGAGCGCCTGCGGACGTCGCTAGGGCAGCCGGGGGAGCGGGGGCAGCGCGTTCGCGCGGATGACGTCCGCGTACCAGTGGGCGCTCGCCTTCGGGATGCGCGCCTGCGTCGCGTAGTCCACGTACACGGCACCGAAGCGCTTCGCATACCCGTACGCCCACTCGAAGTTGTCCAGCAGCGACCAGAGGAAGTACCCGCGCACATCGGCACCCTCGGCCAACGCCCGCTGTACGGAGGCGAGATGACCGTTCAGATAGGCGATGCGCTCCGGGTCCTCGACCCGGCCCTCGGGCGAGACGTAGTCGTCGAAGGCCGCGCCGTTCTCCGTCACCATCAGGGGCAGGTCCGGGTGCTCGCGGTGCAGGCCGACGAGGAGTTCGTACAGGCCGTCGGGGTCGATCGCCCAGTTCATCGCCGTACGGTCGCGTCCCTCCGGCAGGTGGAAGACGACGTCGGCGGCGCCGGGCCAGGGGGAGTGCTCGCTCGCGCCGTGGCCGCCGTGCGAGGCGTCGCGCACCGGGCCCCGCGAGGCTTCCGCGCGCGCATCCGGTGCCGAGACGAGCGTCGGTGTGTAGTAGTTCACGCCCAGGACGTCGAGCGGGCGGGAAATCGTCTCCAGGTCGCCGTCGCGCACCAGTTCGGACCAGTTCACGACGCGGGCCGTGTCGGCGAGCAGGTCCTCGGGGTAGGCGCCCGTGAGGATCGGGCCGGTGAATATCCGGTTGCCGACGGCGTCGATCCGGCGCGCGGCCTCCCGGTCCGCCGCGCCGTCGGTGAGCGGGCGCACGTGGTGGAGGTTGAGCGTCACGGAGACCTCGGCCTCGGCGGGCAGGGTGTCGCGCAGCACCTCGACGGCCCGGCCGTGGGCGAGGTTCAGGTGGTGCGCGGCGCGCAGCGCGGCCGCCGGGTCGGTACGGCCGGGGGCGTGCACACCGGAGCCGTAGCCGAGGAACGCCGAGCACCACGGCTCGTTGAGCGTGGTCCACAGCGGGACGCGGTCGCCGAGCGCGCCGGAGACGAGGGCGGCGTAGTCGGCGAACCGTTCCGCGGTCGGCCGGTGCGGCCAGCCGCCCGCGTCCTCCAGGTCCTGCGGCAGGTCCCAGTGGTACAGGGTGGCGACGGGGGTGATACCCGCCCCCAGCAGTTCGTCCGTGAGGCGGCGGTAGAAGTCGAGGCCGCGTTCGACGGCGGGCCCCCGGCCGGTGGGCTGCACGCGCGTCCAGGAGACGGAGAACCGGTAGGCGGTCAGGCCGAGTTCCCGCATCAACTGGATGTCGTCGCGGTAGCGGTGGTAGTGGTCGGCGGCGATGTCGCCGGTGTCGCCGTTGCGCACCTTGCCGGGTGTGCGGGCGAACGTGTCCCAGATGGAGGGCGTGCGGCCGCCCTCGGTCGCCGCGCCCTCGACCTGGTACGCCGCCGTCGCGGCGCCCCAGGCGAATCCTGCGGGGAACGGGACGGGTGTGTCGCCGAGAGCGTCGGAGGGCGCGGTTCCGGTCCGGGTCCGGGTTCGGGCGCCAATGTCGGTCTGCAGTGCGGTCATGACGGGAGCGCTCCCAGAATGGACGGGGTCGGACAGGGACAAAACGGTTCTTCAGACGGGCGGGCGGACCGGGCGCGGCCGGGGCCGCGGCCCGGGGGACGGTGCGCGACGGAACGGGAACGGACCGGCGGAAGGGACCCGTGTGACGCTGCGTCATCGCGGCGCGGGCACGAAGGGTGACCGACAACGCGGACGCCCGGCACGGGGGATGCCGGACGCGGGGTGTCGGGCGCCGCGCCGCCGTGTACTGAGGCACCCCGCCCGGCCTCACCCCTTGACGGCGCCGGACATGATGCCGCCCACGATCTGCTTGCCGAACACGACGAACACCACGAGCAGGGGCAGAGCACTGATCAGCGCGCCCGCCATCACGATGGACTGGTCCGGGGTGTACGAGGCGCTGAGCTGGCCGAGCGCGACCTGGAGCGTGGGGTTCTGCTGGCTGAGCGCCAGGTACGGCCAGAAGAAGTCGTTCCACGCCTGTACGAACGTCAGCATGCCGAGCACCATCATCGCGGGCCGCGCGACCGGCAGGACGATGCTGAGGACGATGCGGAAGTTGTTCGCGCCGTCCACCTTCGCGGCCTCGACCAGCTCGTAGGGCAGCGCTTCGAGCAGGTACTGCCGCATGAAGAACACACCGAAGGCGCTGACCAGGGTCGGGAAGATCACCGACTCCAGGTGCCCGCCCCAGCCGATGTCGGACATCATCATGAACAGCGGGACGACGCTGAGCTGCGGCGGGATCGTGAGGGTCGCGATGACGGCGGTCATCAGCCACCCCCGGCCCCGGAAGCGCATCTTGGCGAAGGAGTAGCCCGCCAGCGTGCAGAAGAACAGGGTCGCGGCGGTGATGCAGCCGGACACCACGACGCTGTTGACGATGGCCTTGCCGAGGTTCGCCTGCTGCCAGGCGGTCGCGAGGTTGTGGAACAGCCGCCCGCCGGGCACCAGCGGCGGGGTGAGCGACAACACGTCGTTCTGGGTGTGCGAGGCGGCGACGAGCGTCCAGTACAGCGGCAGGATCGACAGGAGCCCGGCGACGATCAGGACGACGTACGTGATCGGTCCCGCGTGCAGCTGGCGACCCGCGCCGACACGGAGCCGGCCGCGGGTGGTGCGGGCGGCGGGGCTGGTGGTGGTCATGGCGGAGGGCTCCCTCAGGCGGCGGACTTGCGAACGAAGCGGCCGACGAGCAGATTGATGCCGGCGATGATCAGCAGCAGGGCGAGCATGGCCCAGGCGACGGCGGCGGCCGGCCCCAAGTGGCCCAGCTTCCAGCCGTAGTTGTAGAGGTAGACACTGAGCGTCTCGTACTGGTTCTGGTTGCCTCCGGTGGCCCCCAGCGTGCCGCCTTCGAGCAGCAGCGGCTCGCCGAACAGCTGCATGGAGCCGATCGTCGAGATCACGATCGTGAAGAGGATCGTGGGCCGCAGGGAGGGGATGGTGACCTTGCGGAACTGCTGCCAGCGGGTCGCCCCGTCGAGGGCCGCGGCCTCGTACAGGTCGGTCGGGACGGCCTGCATGGCGGCGAGGTAGATCAGCGTGTTGTACCCGGTCCAGCGCCAGATGACGATGACCGAGATGGCGATCTTCGACGTCCACTGGCCGTTGGCCCAGTTGGTGTGGCCCAGGCCGATGAAGTGCAGCAGCCAGTTGAGGATGCCGCCGTCGGCGCGGAAGACGAGGGCGAAGACCAGGGCGGCGGAGGCCACCGAGGTGGCGTACGGGGTCAGGATGAGCGTACGGAAGAACGTGCTGGCGCGGAGCCGGTAGTTGAGGAGATGAGCCAGTCCGAGCGCCATCAGCAGCTGCGGAACGGTCGAGATGACACCGATGATGAAGGTGTTGGCGACCGCGGTCCAGAACTCGGAGTCGTGCAGGATCGTGTCGAAGTTCGCCCAGCCGACCCACTGCATCTGGTCGAGCCCCGTCATCTCCACACGGTGCAGGGCGATCCAGCCGGTGTAGACGAGGGGGAACAGCCCGAAGGCGCCGAAGACGAGGAAGAACGGGGCGATGTAGGCGTACGGCGAAGCCTTGTCGTCGAAGCGCCACAGCCGGCTGCGCCAGGAGCCGCGAGCCGCCGCGGGGGGCGGGGGAGCGGACCGGCGGGGCGGCGGGACGTGCGCGTCCCGGGTGGGTGTCGAGGTGGCCACGGTCGGAATCCTTGTCCTTGTCCTGGGGTGGGGCCTTGGGGCGGCGGAGGCCGTCTTCGTCGGTGGCGCCGTCGCGCGGGTGCCGCTTCCGGTGCCGGTTCCGGTGCAGGTCGTGCCGCCCGGCCGGCGCGTCCGGGCAAGCCGGGTCCTCCGGCGCGTCCGGTGGACACCCCGCGGGTCGGGCACGGGTCCGGCGGCCGGTGCTCGTGCGGGCCGTGCCGCGACCCGCCGTGCGCCCGCCGCGCCCCGGCCCGGCGGGGAGACCGGGGCGGGGGGCGGGAACGGGGAGCCGCGGCCCGCGGTCAGGTCAGCCGTCCCGGGGATCCGGGGATCCGGCGGACCGGTGCGGCCCGGCGGCCGGGTGCAGGGGGCGGCCGGAGTCACGCTCGGCCACCCCCGGGCGCGACCGTCAGCCGATGACCTTGTCGATGGTCTTGGTCGCCGCCGCCCACGCGTCGGCCGGCTTGGTGCCGCGCTGCTCCATGTTGTTGATCTGGTTGGAGATGGTGTCCTTGATGACGCCGTCCTTCGGGCCGAGCACGGCCGCCGGGATCGACGCGGCCTCCTGCGCGTAGATCTTTCCGATCGGCGCGTTGTTGAAGTACGGGAGGGTCGCGTTCTGCACGGCCGGCAGCGTGTACGCGCCCTGGTTGGACGGGAACACCCCGATCGCCTTGAAGGTGGCCGCCTGCTGGGCCGGTGCCGTCAGCCAGGCCACGAGGTCCGTGGCCTCCTTCACGTGCTTGCCGCTCTTGGGCACGGAGAGGAAGGAGCCGCCCCAGTTGGCCGCCGCCGTACCGGGCGCCTTGGCGATGTCCCACTTGCCCTTGAACGAGGGGCCCGCGTTCGTGGAGATCTGACCGGCCATCCACGCCGGGCACACCACCGTCGCGACCGTGCCCTTGCGCAGCGCCGCCACCCACGGGTCGTTGAACTGGGCGAGCCCCTGCGTCAGCTTCTTGCTCGCCGCCTCCGCCGCGAGGTTCCAGCCCTCCTTCACGCTGGGGCTGCTCTTGTAGACGGGCTTGCCGTCCTTGTCGTAGTACTGCTCCGCGCTGGAGCTGACGACCGCGTTGTACATGGCGCTCGCGGAGTCCATGAAGAAGGTGCCCGCGGGAGCCTTCTTCTGGTACTGCTCACCCAGCTTGAGGTAGTCCTGCCAGCCGCCCGAGACGAGCTGCGCGACCTTGTCGCGGTCCGTGGGCAGGCCGGCCTTCGCGAACAGGTCGCGGTTGTAGCAGAGCGACATCGGGCCGATGTCGGTGCCCGCGCCGATGACCTGGCCGCCGGACGTGGTGGCCTGCGCCTCCTTCCAGCTCACCCAGTCGGAGGGCTTGATCGCCTTGCTCAGGTCGACGAAGGAGTCGGCCTTCGTGTCGACGACCTCCTTGATGCGCCCGACCTCGATGCCCGTGACGTCGCCGAGGCCGCTGCCCGAGTTCAGCTCCTGGAGCAGCTTCGGGTAGTAAACGGTCTCGTCCGCGGTGACGTCCTCTTTCACCGTGATGTTCGGGTGGAGCTTGTGGTACTGGGCGAACAGGCCGGCTTCCTTGTAGCCGAACTGCCCGTAGTCCGCGACGGTCAGGGTGATCTTCCCGTTCGCCGAGTCCGAGCCGGAGCCCGCGTCGTTCGTGTCGCTGCTACAGCCCGTCAGCAGCAGCGCGGAGGCGGTGAGGACCGCGGTCGTGAGAGCTGCGGCGCCTCCTCTGCCTCGTCGGCTACCGACAGTGCGGGTGATGCGCATTCCACTACTCCTTGTTCCGGGGCGGAGGACCTGGTTCCGGGGTGATCCGGCGAGGGGCCGGTAGGGGTCGGCGCGTGCCGGGACCGGCGTACGGTATCGAGGTGGAATTGGGAGCGCTCCCAATCCGGTGCTGCTCGAAGACTCACGCCAAGAGGGGCGAAGTGTCAATACTTGAAGTCGGTTCCGTTGCCGGAGCGTGTCCTGGCGTCCCGCCGCTGTCCGGGCGCCCGCCGGGGGCCGCCCGGAACGACGGCGCGGAGGAAGGGGTGGACCATGGCCGGGAAGCCGTGGTCACAATGAGCCCACCCCGCCCGCACGAGGCGCGCACAGAGCTGGAAGGTGAACGATGAGCCGAGACGCGAAGGGGCCCGCCGTCAGGGGTTCCGCCCGCCCGACCCTGGAGGCCGTGGCGGCACGGGCGGGTGTCGGCAGGGGCACGGTCTCCCGCGTGGTCAACGGATCGGCCGGAGTCAGCGCCAGGGCGCGGGCCGCGGTGGAGAAGGCGATCGCCGAGCTGGGGTACGTGCCGAACAGGGCTGCCCGCACTCTCGTCACAAGTCGAACGGACTCGGTGGCCCTGGTGATACCGGAGGCCGAGACGCGCCTCGTCGCCGAACCGTACTTCTCGGACACCATCCGGGGCGTGACGGCCGGACTCGCCGAGACCGACATGCAACTGCTGCTGATCCTCGTACGGACGGCGAAGGAACGCGAGCGGCTGGCCGCGTACCTCTCCGCGCAACGGGTGGACGGGGTGCTGCTGGTCTCCGTGCACGCCGACGACCCGCTGCCCACGCTCCTGGAGACGATCGACATGCCCGCGGTGCTCGGTGGCAGGCGCTCCGACCGCGAACCGCTCAGCTACGTGCACGCGGACAACACCTCCGGGGCGCGCATCGCCGTCGAGCACCTGCGGGACCGCGGGCGGCGCGCCATCGCGACGATCACAGGACCGCTGGACATGGAGGTGGCGCGGGCCCGTCTCGACGGTTACCGCACGGCCCACGGCGACGAGCAGCCCGACGACACCCTCGTGGCGCACGCGGACTTCACCGAGGAGGGCGGGGTGCGGGCCATGCGCGAACTCCTCGCGCGCAGAGGGGACCTGGACGCCGTCTTCGCCGCGTCGGACGTGATGGCGGCGGGCGCGATGCAGGTGCTGCGCGAGGCGGGCAGGCGGGTGCCGCGCGATGTGGCGGTCGTGGGCTTCGACGACTCGATCGTGGCCCGGCACACGGACCCGCCGATGACGAGCGTGCGCCAGCCGATCGCCGAGATGGGCCGCACGATGGCCCACATGCTGCTCGACGAGATCGCCCACCCCGGCCTGCCGCACCGCCATGTCGTCCTGGCGACGGAACTGGTGGTGCGGGAGTCCTCCTGACCTCCTGATCCCCTTCACGCGCGCGGCCCGGCCGCCCGTCCTGGGGAGTGCGGGGCGATGCGGACGGGCGGGGAGTCCGCAGGGAGTCGGCCGTGCGTTGCCGCGGCGCCGGTCGGGGCGGTGGTCAGCTCGACGGGCAGCCCGCGTCCGTGCCGCTGGACTTCCAGCCGGCGCCGCTGACGTGGACACTCACGGCGTTCGTGGCCGTGGGACCTGCGACGGCTGCCGGGCCGGGGCGCGCCGATCGCGGCGAGTCCGGCACCGCGCGCAGTGCGGCGGCGGCCGTGCACACCACCTGGCGCATGCCGGGGGGCGTGAGCGGTGCGACCCCGTCCGGGAGGGTCACGAGGACCAGCCCGCCGCCGGTACGGACCGTCGGCGCGCTCGGCAAGCGCGGCAACTCCGTGGTCAGCACAGCCGCTTCGGCCGCGTCCGGGCCGGCGAACACGGCGCGTACGGCGGCGGCGACGGAGGGGCCGCCGGCGCGTGGCGCCGCGACGAGGGCGCCGCCCGGGACCGGGGTCGCGCTCCCACCACCGGAGGCGTCGGCGGCGCCCACGCTGCCGGCGGCGCCCGTGCTGCCTGTGCTGTCCGTGCCGCCGACGCCGCCCGAGGCGCCCGTGCCGCGCGCGCTGCCCGCGCCGCCTGTGCTGTCGGCGCTGTCCGCTCCGTCCGTGCGGTCCGCGTATCTGTCGTAGAAGAAGACCTGGATCGCGGGAGCCATGCCGGTCGCGGGCTCGCCCGCCTGCACGACCTCGGACGGCTGCACCCCGCACCCGGCGGCCGCTGCCGCCACCAGGGCGGCCGGTATCAGGAACGCGCGGAGGCGGGAGCGTGCGGAGCGGGCAGGCCGGGCGCGCCCGGGTCCTGCGGCAGGCCACTTCACGCGCGCTCCCGACCGGGCTCGTCGCCGGAGCCGTCGCCGGCCAGGGACCCGCTGCCGGGGCCGACGTCCGGGCCGGGCCCAGGGCGGTGGCCGCTCCCCGGCCCTGCCGCGGTGTCCGCGTCGGGGTCCGGGCACAGCGGCAGTTCCACCGTGAAGACCGCCCCCGCACCGGGCCGGTTGGCGACGGTCAGGCGCCCGCCGTGCAGGCGTACGTTCTCCGCGGTGATGGCGAGGCCGAGCCCGCTGCTCTCGCTGCGGGTCCTGGTGGCGTCGGCCTTGTAGAAACGCTCGAAGATGTGCGGCAGGTCCGCGTCCGCGATCCCGGGACCGCCGTCGCTCACCTCCATGACCGCGCGGGGCCGGCCGGCGCCGCCGGGCTCCGCCCGGGGGCCCGACAGGTCCTCGTGGCCCTCGCGCAGTTCCAGCCGCAGCAGTACCGGGGGCGCGCCGTGGCGCAGCGCGTTGCCGACGATGTTGGCGGTGACCACGTCGAGCCGACGCGGGTCCACCCGGATCCGCAGCGGCCCCGGCGTCGTCACCTCGACCCTGACCCGGTCCTGCCAGCCGCGTGAGGACAGTGAGTTGCGCACGGAGTCCGCCAGATCGATCTCGTCGGGGTTGAGCACGGCGGCGCCCGCGTCGAAGCGGGATATCTCCATCAGATCGGCCACCAGCCGCGTCAGTCGCACGGTCTCCTGGCTGACCAGCCGTACGGCGTCCGCGGTGGTGCCGTCCAGGTGGGACGCGTCGTCCAGGACGTCCGTGACCGCCGCCATCGCGGCGAGCGGCGTACGCAGCTCGTGCGAGACGTCCGCGACGAACCGCCGCGCCTGCGACTCCAGGCGGCGCAGTTCGGCCACCGAATGTTCCAGCGCGGCGGCTGTCTCGTTGAAGGAGCGGGAAAGATCCGCCAGTTCGTCGGAGCCGTCGACCGACAGCCGTACGTCCAGGTGTCCTTGGGCCATCAGCCGGGTGGCGCCGCGCAGGGCGCGTACGGGACGCAGTACGCCGCGGGACGCGACCAGGGCCACCACCACGGCGGGGAGCAGGGACCACAGGGCGGCGTCCTTGATGGCGCCGACCATCGCCGAGACGTACGCCTGCTCGGTGTTCTGCGGGACGACGAGATAGAAGACGAGCCCGGAGGAGACGAGCGAGAGGCGCCGGTCCGCACCGTAGGTGACGGGCAGCCCGACGACCAGGACGGGATGGCCGCGGTCGTCGACGCGCTGGAAGACGGCGTTCCGTTCCGTCCGCACGGACGCCCGCAGCGCCGGGGACAGGACGTCGAACGTGCCCGGTGGGTCCGAACCGGCGCGCAGGCGGCCGTAGGTGGCGAGCACGTGCCACCCCTGGGGGCGGCTGCCGCGCGCCAGATCGTCCACGACGGACTGCATCTCCTGCTCGCTGGGCGGTGACGCGAAGGAGGGGGCGAGCTCGTCGATCCGGTCCCGGAACTGCCGGATCACCGTGTCCTGGCTCTGCTGCAGGACGCCGGTCCTGGCCTCGCGGAAGGCCAGTGCCCCGGTGCTCAGCGCACTGGCGACGGCGACGAGCACGAACCCCACCACGAGACGGAAACGAAGCCCGCGCAGCGCCAGGAGGAAGCGGGCGCCGACGGCCCTCACGCCGGCCTCATGACGACTGGAAGCGGTAGCCGAAACCGCGGACGGTGTGGATGTACCGGGGGTCGCCGCTGAGTTCGCCGAGCTTCCCGCGGATCCGTTTCACGCAGGCGTCGACCAGGCGTATGTCGCCGTGGTAGCTGTGCTCCCAGACGGCTTGCAGCAGTTGCTGGCGGCTGAGGACCTGACCGGGCGAGGCGGCGAGGGTCAGCAGCAGGCGCAGCTCGGACGGCGCGAGCGGCACGGGCAGGCCGTGGTGGCTCACCACGAGCCCGGCCCGGTCGATGGTGAGCGCGCCGTGCGTCTCCAGCGGGGGCCTGGTCGATCCGGAGCCACGGGTGTCGAGCCTGCGCAGCAGGGCGCGTATCCGGGCTTCGAGTACCCGTGACCTGACCGGTTTGACCACGTAGTCGTCGGCGCCCGCCTCCAGTCCGACAACGATGTCCACATCGTCGCCCCTGGCCGTCACCATGATGATCGGGACCGCGTCGCGGTCCCTGATCCGCCGGCACACGTCCAGGCCGCCCAGGCCGGGCAGCATGAGGTCGAGCACCACGACGTCGGGCCGGAAGGAGTCCAGGATCCGCAGCCCCTCCTCGCCGGTCGCGGCCGCGAAGACGTCGTGCCCGGCGTGCCGCAGGGCCAGCCGTACGCCGTGGCGCACCGCTGGGTCGTCTTCGACGAGCAGGACTCGGGGCATGCCGCCCAGTATCGGTGAAGGGCGCCGACACGTCGGCCGAGGGGCCGTCCCCGGGGGCACTTGTTGCACAACGATCACACTGCGGTGCGGTGCGGTGCGGTGCGTACGGGCGGGCGGGCGGGCGGGCGGCGGTCCGTTTCCCCACATCGGCCCGCAGAGCCGCGGACCCTGCCCGTGACGAATTCGTGACGCGTCGACCCAACGGCCGTCGAACACGCACGTCAGTGTGGGGCGCCATGCACCAGGCAACAGCAGCCCCGTCCACCGCGAAGAGGGCGCACGGGAGAGCCACCGCCGGCTCCCGGTCCGCCCACGGCCGGCCCCGGCGGCGGGGCGGTGCGCGCCGGGGGAACGGACCCCGAAGACGCCGCCCCGCCCTCATGATCGCGGTCGTGGTCGTCGCGGGTGTCGTCGGCGCTGCCCTCACCGTGCTGAACAGTGGGGGTGGTGGGACCGGGTCGGCGGCGGCATCACCGCCTCGTACGTCTCCGGCGGCGCCGCCCGCCGCCACGCACACCGGTGCCGGCCCGGGAAAGGCGTCCGGGAAGCCGTCGGCCTCCCCCTCGCAGAAGCCGTCGGCCTCCTCCTCGGGTACGCCGGGCGGGTCCGGCGAACCGTCGGGCGGCACGGACTTCTCCAGGCCCGGCAGTGGTGTGTTCACCACCGCCGCCGCGTCCGGGAAAGCTGTCGGCCAGGGCACCATCCGCCGATACAAGGTCGAGGTCGAAGGCGGTACGGGTGTCTCGGCGAAGGACGCCGCGCGGGAGGTCGAGACGGTGCTGGCCGATCCGCGCGGCTGGACCGACGACGGGCATGACGGCTTCCAGCTGGTGTCCGGCGGGGTCGCCGACTTCGAGATCAAGATCGCGAGCCCCGCGACGGTGGACCGGATCTGCGGAGCCGCCGGGCTGCACACCCATGGTGAGGTGAACTGTGATGTGGGCAGTCAGGTGGTGGTCAACCTGAAGCGGTGGGAGACGGGTTCGCCGGAGTTCCCGGGCCCGCTGCACGACTACCGTGCGCTGATCATCAACCACGAGGTCGGGCACCGCATCGGCCACGGCCACGAGGGCTGCCCGGGTCCCGGCAGGCCCGCGCCCGCGATGATGCAGCAGATCGACGGCCTGCACGGCTGCGTCGCCAATGCCTGGCCGTACGACTCCCACGGCACCTACCTCGCCGGGCCGCCCATGCCGTGAGCGGCCCGCGCGCCGCCCCCGCACCACGCCCGCACCACGCCCCACCGGACACGGCCGACCGGCCCGGCACCCGGCGGTCACCGTCAGGCACCCGGCACCCGGCATTCGCCACCTGCCGGTCACCGTCAGGCACCCGGCGCTCACCGCCCGGCGGATCAGGCAGCGGCGAGGGCGGACTCCGCCGCGCTGCCCCAGCCGAGCAGCCGCTCGTCCGTGCCGGCCGGTGACACCAGTTGCAGGCCCAGCGGGAGCCCGTCCGCCGTGGCGCCGGCCGGGATCGTGAGCGACGGCCAGCCCGCGTTGCTCCACGGCAGGCACATGACGGAGCCGCCCGTCGTGGCGAGGCCGCGCGGGGCGGGTCCCGTGGCGGCCGGAGCGAGCCAGACGTCGATGCCCGCCGACACGGTCGCGTCCGTCAGGCGCGCGGCGAACCCGGCCTTCTCCGCCCGCGCGCGGTCGTACGCGTCCTGGCCGATGGCGTGGCCCTCCCGGATCGCCTTCGCCGTCTCGGGGCGGTACAGGCCGCCGTACTCGGCGAACCACCTCGCGTGCGTACGCGCCACCTCGTAGCGGTTCATGACGTAGAGCTGGGCCACCACCCGCTCGAAGTCCGCCATGAGCGGCACGTCGCGCACCGCGAACCCGGCCGCGCGCAGCCGCTGGACCTGCTGCTCGAACGCGGCCAGCGCCTCCGCGTCCGCACGCTCCAGGTACGGGCCCCTCGGGATCCCGAACACCGGTGGGCGCGGGGCCGGTTCGGCGGTCCGGTCCCAGTTGTCGCAGAGCACCGCCGCGGCCCGCCCGGCGCCCGCCACATCCGGCGCGAACACACCGAGCGTGTCGAAGCTCGGCGCGTTCGCGATCACACCGTCGACCGGGATACGCCCGAATGTCGGCTTGAAACCCACCACTCCGCAGTACGCCGCGGGCCGGATCATGGATCCCACGGTCTGGGTGCCCACGGCGAGCGGCACCATCCCCGCCGCCACGGCCGCCGCCGACCCACTGCTCGAACCGCCTGGTGTGTGGGCGGGGTTGCGGGGGTTCCGGGTCGGTCCCGGGGCCAGCACGGCGAACTCCGCCGTCACCGTCTTGCCGGCCACCAGGGCGCCGGCCGCCCTCAAGCGGTCGACCACGAGCGCCTGCCGGCCCGCGAGGGCCGCGGGCGGCAGCGCCGACCCGGCGCGCGTGTCGAGGCCGTCCACCCGCACGATGTCCTTCACCCCCACGGGCACCCCGTACAGCCCGGGCAGGGTCCCCGCCCCCGCGAAGCGTTCCGTGACGGCCGCCGCCTCCCGGGCCAGCCGTCCGGGCCGGTCGGCTTCGGGTACGAACGCCTCGATCCCCGGATCGAGCCGCCTGATCGCGTCGAGTGTCCGGGCCACCGCCGTAGCCGCTGCCGTGGCTGTCGTCGCGTCCATACGTACCCCTCCCGAAGGCCGCTCACCGCGCGCCATCGTCGCACGGGGGCGACCGCGCGGTGCCGGTTCCGGGGCCCCTTCGCGGGCCGCGCCCGCGCCCGCCCGTTCAGACCGGCGGGCCGGCGCCGGCCCGCCGGGGGCCTCACGGCGAGGTCCCGCGCCCGCGTGAGGCGCGCCACATGCCGCGCGCCCGGCATCAGGGAAGAGAATGGTCGTTTTCACGCGTTCCCGGGAAGGTACCGTGAGCGGCCGGATCCGAGGGTTCGTGCCGCCGGCGCGGACATCGCCGCAGTTCGGCCGCGTGCCCGGCTCGGGCGGTGCGGCGGGCGTCGGCTCCAGGGTCCACGGGACCGAAGTGACCTACCGGGGCGCCCGCCCCGACCGCGCGGCCCGACCGGCCGCCGGGCCAGGACGTTCGGAGACACGATGAACCAGCCGACGATCAGCCACCCCGCGACCGGCCCCCGCCCCGGTGGGGCGCCGCGTCCCCTGACCGTGACGGTTCTCGTGTTCCCCGGCGTACGGCTGCTGGACGTGACGGCACCCATCGAAGTGTTCTCCGCGGCCAACCAGTTCGGGGCCGACTACCGCGTGCGCACCGTCTCGGCGGACGGGGCCGACATCACGACCCGAGCGGGTCTGCGCCTCCCTGTCGACCTCCCCGCCGCCGAGGCCGACGGCACGAGCGACGTGCTCGTGGTGCCCGGCAGCTCCGAATGGGATCCCCTCATCAAGGACGAGGCGCTGCTCGCCACCGTGCGCTCGCTCGACGCGCAGGCCTCCCGTACCGCGGCCATCTGCGCCGGGGCGTTCCTCCTCGCCGCGGCCGGACTGCTGGACGGCTGCCGCGCCGCGACACACTGGCGCTTCGCGGACGAGCTCGCCTCACGGTTCCCCGGCGTCGCCGTCGACGCCGACGCGATCTTCGTCCGGGACGGCCGGGTGATGACCTCGGCGGGCGGCAGTTCGGGCATCGACCTCTCGCTCGCGCTGGTGGAGGAGCACTGGGGCGCCGACGTGGCCAGGTCCGTCGCGAAGGACCTCGTCGTCTTCATGCAGCGCCCCGGCGGGCAGTCGCAGTTCAGTGTCCGCTCCCGGCAGCCGCACAGCCGGCAGAGCGTCCTGCGGCACGTCCTCGACGCGGTCGCGGAGGACCCGGCGGGCGATCACACCGTCACCGCCCTGGCCCGCCGGGCCGGCACCAGCGTGCGCCACCTCGGCCGGCTGTTCTCCGGGGAACTCGGTACGACACCCGCCCGGTACGTGGAACAGGTCCGGGTCGAGGCGGCCCGCACCCTGCTGGAGGCCGGGGACGACCCGATGACGGCGGTCGCCCACCGTACGGGCCTCGGCTCGCCCGAATCCCTGCGCCGTGCGTTCGTCCGCAACCTCGGCGTCACGCCGGGCGCGTTCAGGGCGAGCTTCCGTACGACGGGAACGGGCGGCGGGGCCCGCCCCGCCTCGCAGGTGCCACCGGGGTCCGCCACCGCGGGCAAGCGCGTACCGTCCCCGGCGGCCCGTCCGCTGTCCGCGCCCGCGACCGGCCAGGGCTCCGCGCAGCGGGCCGGTGCGGTGCTGGACGCCCGCTGAGTCCGTGGCGTCGGCCGGGCCGGCCCAGGCCGGGCCCGTCACGTCACGTCAGGCCAGGGCTTCGGCCGCCGGCGCGGTACTCCCTGTGCGTGTCCGCCGAGCGGGCACCGCCCTGCCTCCCGGACTCCGCTCCGAGCGGGTGGAGGCGGACGCACCCCGCCGGCGGGACGCCCGGGCAACGCCCGGACATCCCCCCGCCGGGCGGATGCTCAGGCGAACGCCCGCCGGACGACATCGCGCTGCTCGGCGCCGTGCCGCCGGGCCGACCCCACCGCGGGGGCGGAGGCCGGCGGCCTGCTCACGCACTCCAGAGCGCCCTGTGCCAGCCCGCGCAGCCGCGGTCCGACATAGCTCCACGCTCCCTGGTTGGCCGGCTCCTCCTGAACCCAGCGCAGCGGCACCCCGGCCGGGAAGCGCGACAGTTCGGCGCGCAACGCCGTGTCCGGGAACGGGTACAGCTGCTCCAGCCGGACGATCGCGGTACCGTCCGCGGTTTCCGTGCCGTCGGTGCTCTCCGTGCCGGCCGCGCCGGAGTCGGCTCGGTGCGCGGCGAGTTCATGGGCGATCTTGCCGGAGCAGAGCAACACCCGCCGCACCCGCGCCGGGTCGGCCACCGGGTCCACCAGGACGGGCCGGAAACCGCCCTCGGTGAAGTCCCCGAGCGGCGACACCGCCGTCTTCAGGCGCAGCATCGACTTCGGTGTGAACACCACGAGCGGCCTGCGCAGGCCGACACCGCCCTGCTGCCGCAGCAGGTGGAAGTAGTTCGCGGGCAGGGACGGCACCGCCACCGTCATGTTGTTCTCCGCACACATCTGCAGGAAGCGTTCGACGCGTGCCGAGGAGTGGTCGGGTCCCTGGCCTTCGAGGCCGTGCGGCAGCAGCAGGCTCACGCCGCAGGACTGCCCCCATTTCTGCTCCGCGGAGGAGATGTACTCGTCGATGACGGTCTGCGCGCCGTTGACGAAGTCACCGAACTGGGCTTCCCACAGCACCAGCGCGTCGGGGCGGCCCAGTGAGTAGCCGTACTCGAAGGCCAGCGCGCCCAGTTCGGACAGCAGGGAGTCGTAGGGCATGAAGGGGGCGGCGTCGTCGCCCAGGGTGCCGAGCGGGGTGTGTTCGGCGCCGGTACGGCGGTCGGTGAGCACGGCGTGCCGCTGGCCGAACGTGCCGCGCCGGACGTCCTCGCCCGTCAGCCGCACCGGCACACCGTCCAGGAGCAGCGAACCGATCGCCAGCGCCTCCGCCGTCGCCCAGTCGACCGTGCCGTCGTCGAGCATGGACGCCCTGCGGGTCAGCTGCGGCAGGACGCGCGGGTGCACGGTGAACCCCTCGGGCAGGTCCGTCTGCGTGGCGAGCACCCGGCGCGCGGTGGCCTCGTCGACCGCCGTGACCGGTGGAGGGCCGTCGATCACCGGCACAGGGGCGGGCGTGTGTTCCCGCTCCTCGACGGCCAGTTCACGGGTCGCGGCGAACGCCGCCTCCAGCCGGCCGCGGTACTCCCGCTGCGCCTGTTCGACCTCGTCCTCGTCGACGTCGCCGCGGCCCAGCAGCGTGCCCGCGTACACCTTGCGTACGGACGGCAGGGCGGCGATGCGGTCGTACATGGCGGGCTGGGTGATCGACGGGTCGTCCACCTCGCTGTGGCCGTGGCGCCGGTAGCAGATCAGGTCGATCACGATGTCCTTGCGGAACGACGCGCGGTAGTCGAAGGCGAGCCGGGCGACCCGGACCACGGCCTCCGGGTCGTCGCCGTTGACGTGCAGGATCGGCGCCTCGACCGTACGGGCCACGTCGGTGGCGTGCACACTGGAACGCCCGCTGTCGGGCAGCGTGGTGAAGCCGACCTGGTTGTTCACGACGACGTGCACGGTGCCGCCGGTCCGGTAGCCGCTCAGCTGCGACATGTTGAGCGTCTCGGCCACCACGCCCTGTCCCGCGAAGGCCGCGTCACCATGCACCACCACGGGCAGGATGGGGAAGTCGTCCTCGCCGGCTCCCTGGGCCACGTCCTGCTTGGCCCGTACGATCCCTTCCGCGACCGGGCCGACGATCTCCAGGTGCGACGGGTTCGCGACAACCGAGACGGGGATGGTGCGGCCGTCAGGCCCGGTATAGGTGCCGGCGGCGCCGAGATGGTATTTCACGTCGCCCGAGCCCTGCACGGTCAGAATGCCGGCGGCGTCGTCGAACTCCTGGAACATCTGCGCGTACGACTTCCCGACGACATTGGCCAGCACGTTCAGCCTGCCGCGGTGGGACATTCCGAGGACCACTTCCCGCATTCCGAGGTCCATCGCTCCCGCGAGGAGCGCGTCGAGCAGGACGATCGCCGATTCGCCGCCTTCCAGCGAATAGCGCTTCTGTCCCACGTACTTCGTCTGCAGAAAGGTCTCGAACGCCTCCGCAGAGCCGAGCCGGCTCAGAATCCGCAGCTGTTCCCTCCGGTCGGGGCGCGGGTGCGCGGTCTCGATCCGGCGCTGGATCCACCGCCGTTCCTCCGGGTCCTGGATGTGCATGTACTCCACGCCGACCGAGCCGCGGTAGAAGGCATCGAGCGTGGCCAGGACCTCGCGCACGGTCATGGTGTCGCGACCGGCGAAACCGTCGACGGGGAACTCCCGGTCCAGGTCGTCCTCGTCCAGACCGTGCCCTGCGGGCCCCAGGTCGGGGTGCTGGTCACGCGGCACGACGGAGAGGGGGTCGGTTGCGGCGGCGAGGTGGCCGCGCACCCGGAACGCGTGGACCAGAGCCGCGACCCGGATCGCCTTGGTGACGCTCCCCGCGTCGAGGTCGCGGGGCCGGTCGGGAGGACGGCTCCCGTCGGCGGCGCCCTGCCCGGCCGGTACGGAGGACAGCGCGGCGGGGGCGGCGGCTCCGCCGACCGAGAAATACGCCGCCCAGGCGTCGTCCACGGAATCGGGGTCGTTTCTGAACCGCTCACGCAGTTCGTCGACGACCCATTCGTTGATGCCGAAATCCGACTGTGCCACCACGGCTCTAGCGCCTTCTTTCGTTTCCGGGAGACCGGGTCATGCGAGGCCTTCTCCGTTTTCGAACGTACAGCGCGGAAAGCGGCCGCGACCCGGTCGCACAGGCCAGCCGAGCGGCACATCCGGACATCGGCGGGGGAGGGTGCGCGCGGGGAGCGTGCGAGCCGTCGGGGTGTCCGCACCGGGTCCGTGCCGGGGCGTCGCGGGGTACGCGCCGGGCCCGGGCCGGTACCTCGTGGGCCGCACGCCGGGACCGCGTCCCACGCGTCCCGTCGTGGCGGCATCCTGTCGTCCCACGCGTCCCGTCGTCCCATCGTCCCGGCCGTGGCGGGGACCCGCACGTCGGCCCGGATGAGACGGCTCCAGCCGGTCGCGGGAAAGGCGCCCGCCGCCGGTCCTCAGCGGTGCGTGCGTCCCGGGTCAGGGCGCCTGGGCGCCCTGCAGGAAGGAAGCGACCACCAGGTCGGCCGCCCGACCCGGTTCGAGGTCGGCGAAGTCGTGAGCGGCCATGTCCACGAGGCGGCCGAGCATCGCCATGGCCCAGCCGTCCGGCAGGTCCGCCCGGACCAGACCCTCGTCCGCCGCACGCCGGAAGAAGTCGGCGAGGCGCGCGCGCTGCGCGTCGGCGCGCGCGAGCGCCTCGGCATCCTGGTTCATCAGGCGCCGGATGTCGAGGGGCCACTGACGGCTGACCGGGATGATCGACTCGGCGTAGCGGTGGAGGGCGACCGCCACGGGGGCCTCCGTGAGGCGGGCCTGGTCGAGGACGGCCTCCGAGGCGTCGAGCTTGGCCTTGTACACGGCGGACAGCAGCGCCTCCCGGGTGGCGAACCGCCGGTAGACCGTGCGCCGGTCCACACCCGCCTCGGCCGCGACGGTGGCGATCGTCGTCGAGGGGTCCTGCGCGAGCAGACGTGCCCCCGTACGCAGAACGGCGTCCAGGTTCCGTGCGGCATCAGCTCTCATGACACTAAGTGTACCTTCGGTGTGGCAGAAGGCTGTCGGGGTACCTCCCGGCGCCTCCGGAGACGCCGAGACGGCGCTCGGGACCCCATATCTGTCACTCTTGTGTGTCGATTGCTTGTATGTAGCGCGCCATCGGCGTAGCCTTTTCGTATGACGACGATCTGGTGTGGCCCGTGCGCGGCGAGCGGACCCGCGCGGAAGCGACCGGCCCGTCCGTCACCGACTCCGGCACCGAGCCGGGCCCCGGGCGGCCGGCGCCCCGGACAGGTGGCCGCCCTGCCGGCGACCGGCCGCCACCGGTGCCGCTGACCCGACCGCTTTCGTAGCGCCACGCGCCCCCGGGCCGCGCACCTGCGATCCGTACCCCCGCACGTCCCTTCACTCCGGTGCACCCCGCGCGCCCGCATGCCCGGTGCCCCGACGTCCCCCGCATCCCCGTACCCCGACGTCCCCGTATCCCCGGCCGACGCACCGGGCTGACGCAGACCCCAGACCGACCGACGCAGACCCCAGGCTGACGCAGACCCCAGACCGACCGACGCAGACCCCAGGCCGACGAAGACCCCGGGGCCGGCACAGAACGAAGGAAGCGGAGACCCCATGATCGTGCGTGACAAGCTCTACCTGGGCGGCGTGTGGACCGCCCCGAGCAGCACCGCCCTGCTCGACATCCGATCCCCCCACGACCAGTCCCTGGTGGGACGTTCGGTGCAGGCACGGCCTGCCGATGTGGACCGTGCGGTGGCCGCCGCCCGCGCGGCGTTCGACGAGGGTCCCTGGCCCCGCACCACCCCCCGGCACCGCCAGGACGTCGTCGCCCGCCTCAACGCGCTCCGCGAGGCGCGCGCCGAGGAGATCGCCGCGCTCATCACCCGGGAACGCGGCAACCCCCACTGGTTCAACGCGGCAGGGCAGGGCGGCCTGACCCGCCAGGCCCTCGGCTACCTCAAGGGGGCCCGCGAGTTCGGCTGGGAGGAGACCCTCGACCCGTCGATACCGGACGCCGCTTTCCGCAGCGTCGTGCGGCGTGAGCCGATCGGCGTGGTGGCTGCGGTCATCCCGTGGAACTCGCCGTTCTCCGCGGCGCTCGCCAAGCTGATCCCGGCACTCCTCGCCGGCAACACGGTGGTCTTGAAGACGTCCCCCGAGAACGCGCTGAGCATGATGCTGCTCGCGGACATCTTCGACGAACTGGGCCTGCCCGAAGGGGTGGTGAGTATCCTTCCCGCCGACCGCGAGACCAGCGCGTACCTGGTCGCGCACGCCGGGACGGACAAGGTCGCCTTCACCGGTTCCACCCGGGCGGGGCGTTCCATCGCGTCCGTCGCGGGGGAGCGGCTCAAGCGGGTCAGCCTGGAGCTCGGGGGCAAGTCGGCGGCGATCATCCTGCCCGACGCCGACCTCCAGCAGGCGGTGCCGGCACTGAAGTTCTCCTCGCTCGCCAACAACGGCGAGGCGTGCATCGCCCAGACCCGCATCCTGGCCCCGCGCGTCCGCTACGAGGAGATCGTCGCCGCGCTGAAGGATCTCCTGGAGGGACTGAAGGTCGGCGACCCGTCCGACAGCGACACCTTCATCGGCCCGCTCGTCCGCGCCGATCAGCAGGAGCGGGTGCGCGACTACATCCGGCTCGGTGTCGAGGAGGGCGCCCGGCTCGTCACCGGTGGCCCCGAATCGCCCGAAGGGCTGGAGATGGGGAACTACGTCAAGCCCACGCTCTTCGCCGACGTCGACAACTCCATGCGCATCGCCCAGGAGGAGATCTTCGGCCCGGTTCTCGTCGTGATCCCGTACGACGACGAGGACGACGCGGTGCGCATCGCCAACGACTCCGAGTACGGCCTCAGCGGCGGCGTCTGGACGGCGGACGCCGAGCACGGCATGGAGATCGCCCGCCGGGTCCGTACCGGGACCTTCACGGTCAACGGCGCCCCGATCGGCTTCGACGGCCCCTTCGGCGGCTACCGGGCCAGCGGCACCGGCCGCGAGTACGGCGCCGTCGGCCTCGCGGGCTACGTCGAGCACAAGACCGTGAGCGTCCCCGCCTGACGGACAGGGGCCCTCCGGTGGACAGGGACCGCCTGGGCCGCGACGGGGCCCGGGTGTGACGGAGCAGGGGATGGCTCGTTGAGCCGTGCATGAGTGTCGCGAGACGCGCGTCGACGCGTACGGCCCCGTGCCGCGTACGGCGTGCCGGCCGGGGACCGGAGCGTACGCCGTGACCCGGCCGGACGCGTGCCCCGAGCCGCCTGCGACGTCGGGCGGACGGCGCGTTTACGCCGTGTCGACGTCCGCGGCCGTCCGGGCCGCACACCCGCACCGCCCACCCCGGCGATCCGGCCGGGGTCCGCACGTCGCGTTCCGGGTCCCGCAGCCGCGGGTCCCTGCCCGCCCCACCGCTTCCCAGGAGAAGCCATGGTCGCCATCCCCGAGTCGGCGCACGCGCTGATGAACTCCACCGCCCTCGGCCACGTCGTCACCCTCAACCCCGACGGCAGCCCCCAGGTCAGCTGTGTCTGGGTCACGCTCGACGACGGTGACATCGTCTTCGCGTCGCTCCACCCGTGGCAGAAGATCAAGAACCTGCGCCGCGATCCACGCGTGGCGGTGACCGTGGAGTCCGACCTGACCGCGGCGACCGGGCTGCGCGAGTACCTCACCGTCAAAGGAGAGGCCGGCATCAGTGAGGGCGGCGGCCTGAAACTGGTCCGCAGCCTCGCGCGCACCTACATGGGCCCCGAGGCGGTCTACCCGCCCCAGGACGACGCGCCCGACGGGTACGTCGTACGGATCAAGGCCGCCACGATCGGTGGCGTCGGGCCCTGGGCGACGAAGCCGGCCTGACGGGACGGTGGTTCCGGCGCGATCCGGCTCCGCCGCGCGGCGGAGCACTTGCCCGTAGCCCGTAGCCCGTTGCTCGTAGCCGACGTTCGCGGCTCGCAGTCCGCAGTCCGCAGTCCTGGCTCGCGACTCGCGGCTCGCGGCTCGCAGTCCGCGGTCCGGGCTCGCGACTCGCAGCGCGCCGGGCGGGGTCCTTGGCCGTACGGGGCCACTCCCGCCAGGCTGGGCGTATGCGCCTCATCCCGTTCCGCGGTCTCCTGTCCGTCGCACCTGCCCTGCTGCTCGTCGCCGCGCTCGGCGCGTGCGGCGGGCCGGGGCCGGCGGCCGACGACCATCCGCGCGGGAGCGCCACCCGGACGGCTGCCTCCGGGAGCCCGCCCTCCCCGGGCGCGCCGACGCACGCTCTCGACGCCCTCCGGCAACGGTTCGGCGCACGGCTCGGGTTGTACGCCCTGGACACCGGCACGGGCCGCGAGATCGGTTACCACGCGGACGACCGGTTCGCCTTCGACTCCACGTACAAGGTCCTCGCGGTGGGCGCCCTCCTGCGCCGCGTCCCGGACGCCGACCTCGACCGCGTGATCACCTACCGCGCCGCGGACCTGCAGGACTACTCACCGATCACCCGCCCCCGCGTGTCCACCGGGATGACCCTGCGCGCACTCATGGACGCGGCCCTGCGGTACAGCGACAACACCGCCGCCAACCTGCTGCTCCGCCGACTCGGTGGCCCGGCGGCCCTGCAGCGGTCGCTGCGGGCGGTCGGCGACTCCACCACCCACGTCGACCGCGACGAACCGTCCGTCAACACCGCCGTCCCGGGGGACGTTCGGGACACCACCACGCCCCGTGCCCTCGGCACGGACCTGCGGCGGTTCGTCCTCGGTGACCTGCTCACCGGCGGCCGACGGCGTCAACTGACCGACTGGATGCTCCACAACACCACCGGTGGCCCCTACGTGCGCGCCGGTGTGCCCGCCGGATGGAAGGTCGCCGACAAGACCGGCAACGGGGATTACGGCAGCCGCAACGACATCGCCGTCGCGTGGCCCGCGCAGGGCGCTCCCGTCGTCATCGCGGTCCTCTCCGCTCGCGGCCAACGTGACGCCGCCTCCGACGACGCGCTCATCGCGGACGCCACGGAGACGGCCCTCGCGGCCCTGCGGTGACGCGCTTCGCACAGCCGGATGGCGCCCCGGGGACACCCTGCGGCATCGCGTCGGCACTCCACGCGCCGGGCAGGGGCGCCGGTGGGCGACGCCGGCCGGCTGACGGGAGGGCCGGGTGCCGCGCCCCCATCAGTGGTCCGTGCGCGCCTGAGCCCTTACGGCTCGTCCCCACTCCTCGTCCCGCCGGGGGCGGAAGTGTCGTCCTCGCGCACACCTCATGTGGCCTGGCGCCATGTGAACCGGTCGCGCGGCGATCTGGGTTCGATGGAGAGTGGCGCTGTTCGCACGGAACTCCCCGGAAGCCGTTCTGCTGCAACTGGCCGCCCATTTCGTGGGCTGCAGGCTGGTCTTCGTTCCACTCTCGCCCGGCGGCGGGCTGGAAGCCCTCGTGCGGCGCGCCGATGTCGAGGCGTTGCTCTTCGACGCGGCTCTCGGAGACCGTGCCCTGCCGGTCGCCGGGAGCGCGGGTGTGCCACTGGTCCTCAGCATCGGTACGTGCCCCGGAGCGGTGGACTTCCTGGCGACGGCGTCCGGTCACGGGCGCCTCGCGCCGCACGAGGCTGCCGACAGCTGCCACGTCGCGACTCTCCTCTGTACCGGCTCTGTACCGGCGGCACCGCGGGCGAGCCCAAGCTGGTCGTCCACCGACGCGCCTCCTCCGAGGACCTGGCGCGGGACGCGGGCGGCTTGAGGCCGACGGCCACCGAACCGGCACTGCTGTTCACCACACCGGTGACGCACGCCAGTGGCCACCGGACCTTCCTGGTGGGCCTGCTGACCGACCAGACCCTCGTGCTGGCCGGCGCCCGGTCGTGGCAGGCACGTGAGCCCCGGCCCGCGGGGACGGGCTGCCCCGGCCCGGCTTGTTTTTCCGGTACCCGGCCCGTCCCCGTCTCCGGGATGGACAGTGCGGGGGCGTGAGCAGGGGGATCCGCGACGGCCGCCGAACGGCCGTCGGATCAGCAGAAAGGCCCCCGACCCGCGAACAAGCGGGACAGGGGCCTTTCAACAGGGTGAGTGACGGGACTCGAACCCGCGGCATCCTGGACCACAACCAGGTGCTCTACCAGCTGAGCTACACCCACCATGACCGGTCCGTTTTCCCTGACCGGCCGAGAAAAAGTGTACAGGGTCCGCAGGGGTGCTCGCGCCGCTGTTTCCGATGGCGCGGCGCGGCCGCCGACGAGCCGCTCCCGACCGGCTGCCGTGGCGCGGCCCGCCGCCCCTGGACGCCCGCCCGGGGAGGCAGGACGCTCCCGGCCGCGCCCGGGGCGCCCCGATCACCCGAGAGGCGCACCAGGGCGATCGGGAGGGCATGGGGGCACCACGCGTACAGCAGGGACCGTCGCCGGCCCCGTGCGGGCCGGGTCACGGCAGCCGGCGCCGCGACGGGCCCGGGGTCACTGCGGCCACGCGATGGCGCCCGGGCGGCGCCGGGCGCCACGGCGGGGCGAGCCGCGACGACGGGACCGGGCGCCACGCCGGGGCGTGCCGCGACATCAGGGCGGGCTTGCGGCGGGTGTGCCGTTACGACGGGGTGACCACGTGCTTCGCGGCGATGCGCTTCGCCGTGTCGGAGTCAGGGCCTGGCTCCGGTACGAAGACCGCCTCGCGGTAGTAGCGCAGTTCCGCGATGGACTCCCGGATGTCGGCGAGCGCGCGGTGGTTGCCGTTCTTGTCCGGGCTGTTGAAGTACGCCCTCGGGTACCAGCGCCGCGCCAGTTCCTTGACCGAGGAGACATCGACGATCCGGTAGTGGAGGTAGCCCTCCAGCTCCGCCATGTCCCGCGCGAGGAAGCCGCGGTCCGTCGCGACCGAGTTCCCGCACAGCGGCGCCTTGCCGGGCTCCTTGACGTGCTCGCGTACATACGCGAGCACCCGCGCCTCGGCATCCGCCAGGGTCGTACCCGCGGCGAGCTCGTCGAGGAGGCCCGAGGCGGTGTGCATGTCGCGCACCACCTCGGGCATCGTCTCCAGAGCGGCGTCCGGCGGGCGGATCACGATGTCCACCCCTTCACCGAGCACGTTCAGCTCCGAGTCGGTGACCAGTGCGGCCACCTCGACGAGTGCGTCGCTCGCCAGCGAGAGCCCGGTCATCTCGCAGTCGATCCACACCATTCGATCGTTCATGCGCCTTACCCTACGGCGCGCTCCGCTGGCCGGGCAGGCCCGGCCGCCCGGGACCCGCCGCGTACAGGTCCGAGCCGGGTTTGTCCTGCTCCCCGCCTGCGGGTCCGGAGCCCCCGGAGGGTGTGGGGCCTGCCGGTGCGCCGTACTGCGGGTGGCCGGGACTCCCGGCGGGACCGGCCTGACCGGCGTGGGCGCCGTGCGGGGCGCCGGAGCCGTTGTGACCGGGTCCCTGGCCTGGGCGGCGGCTCCCCGCGGGTGCGGCCGGATCGGGCGGACCCGCAGCCGGGCCCGCACCCGGGCCCGCGGTCGTCGCGGACCGGGGCTCCGGCACCGACGGATCAGGCCCCGGCCGCCGCGCCCGGTACGCCGAGCGGTACGCCGCGGGCGACGAGCCCAGCTGCCGACGGAAGTGGCCGCGCAGCGCCACCGGCGAGCGGAAGCCGCAGCGGCCCGCGACCTCGTCCACGGAGTAGTCCGATGTCTCCAGCAGCCGCTGCGCCTGCAGTACGCGCTGGGTGATCAGCCACTGCAGCGGGGCGCTGCCGGTCAGTGAGCGGAACCGCCGGTCGAAGGTCCTGCGGCTCATGTACGCGCGCGCCGCCAGCGTCTCCACGTCGAACTGCTCGTGCAGGTGCTCCAGCGCCCAGGCGACGACCTCGGCGAGCGGGTCGGAGCCGATCTCCTCCGGTAAAGACCTGTCCAGGTAGCGCTCCTGGCCTCCGCTCCTGCGCGGCGGTACGACGAGCCTGCGCGCGAGCGCGCCGGCGGCCTCCGCCCCGTGGTCCGTGCGGACTATATGCAGACACAGGTCGATTCCGGCCGCGGTGCCCGCGGATGTGAGGACATCGCCGTCGTCCACGAAGAGTTCCCGCGGGTCCACATGGACGGACGGGTAGCGCTTCGCGAGTGTCGGCGCGTACATCCAGTGCGTGGTGGCCGGGCGGCCGTCCAGCAGCCCGGCGGCGGCCAGCACGAAAGCGCCCGTGCACAGGCCGACGATCCGCGCACCCTCCTCGTGCGCCCTGCGCAGCGCCTCCAGGGCCTCCAGCGGCGGCGGCGCGGTAATCGACCGCCACGCGGGCACGACCACCGTGCCGGCCCTGCCGATGGCGTCCAGGCCGTACGGCGCGGACAGTTCGAGCCCTCCCGTGGTCCGCAGGGGGCCCTCCTCCCCGGCGCAGACCAGCAGGCGGTAGCGGGGGACGCCGGCGTCCTGCCGGTCGATGCCGAACACCGAGAGCGGAATGGAACTCTCGAAGATGGGGCCGCCGCTGAACAGCAGCACTGCGACGACCTCCCGGCGGCGGCGCCCGGAAAGCTTCCGTACTGACTCCTGCGTGGCAGTGGAGTCCTGGGTCATGGCGCTAAGCCCCCCTCGGTGTTCGCGTCTCCCCGTTCTTGTCGGGCCTCTCGCTCCTGCACGATTCCCCTCGGTTTTGCACGGGTCCCCGGCCTTCGATGCTCATGATCGAATCTACTGTGTCCCGTGGTGCCGGCGTGACCAGTTCCCCACCCGCCGTTATGTCGACAAGGCAACTTGGCGCGAAGCATTCGATCACGAAGCGTTCCACTCGCGAGCCGCCCAGGGAAGTACGCCTTCCGTCCATGGCCCGTCCCTATGGCCGGGATTGGCGAACGGAAAGAGTCTTGTGCCTGGTCGCGAGGGGGTTGGCGGGTGATTTCGCCAAGGCTTCAGCTCGGTCGAGAAGTTGGCCGAAAAGAGATGGGTGAGTCTCTGTGAACTGCTCAATCTCCCGGTGTACGCGTGTGAAACGCGTGTGAGCCCCCGTGCATTGGTGAGCCGTCCCGTGATTCTGTGCGCGGCCTTGTGCGCCGGGGTGCGGGATGGTCGCCGGGGCGCTTCCCACTATCGCCCGCGCGGTCGCGATCGTTCAGCCGGCTGACCCGCGGATGGCCGGATGAGCGTGTGCGGTGGAGCAGGTGACGGCATCCGGCCGCCACGGCGGCGAGCCCCGTGGCAGTGGCCACGCCGCCGAGGGCTCCCGGGGGCGCGGGACCGTGCACGGTCCCGGGGGACGTCGCCCCGTACGCGGCGAGGGCGACGGGCGCCAGCAGGCAGCAGAACGCGATCCACCGCAGGACGCAGTGCGGTGCCCGTCGGGCTCTCCCGCCGGGCGGGTGGCCCGTGTTACGGGCGGACCCGTGGCTCGCGCCGGATGCGCGGCGTGCGCCGCGGTCACCGTCTGTGGCGACATCCGTCCTCACCGGTACGGGCAGTGCTTCCGCGGCGGCGTCCGAGGAGGCGCCGCGCGGCTCGGCCGTGGCCGCTCCCTGAGCCTGAGGTGCGGCGCTGACCTGCGCGATCGTGCGTGTGGGCATCGGTACTCCCCGCGGTGGCGGCATGACCGGTGGCCAACGAGCGATGACCGCGTACGGTCACTGGCGGGCGGGGGCCGCCGGGCGAACGGCGGTGCTGTACGGCGGGGGCCGCCAAGGCCGGCGTGCGACGGTGCCCCGCACCTCGCCGCCCGTTCACGCCCGGCTCCGCTTCTCGTTCCGCTTCCTCGCGCCTTCATGGCGCCGCCGGGCATGCGGCGCCGACGCGTGCCGTGCGACGCGCGGTTCCGGCGCGGGCACCCCCGGGGGCCGTTCCTTGGCGCCCTCGCGCGGGCGGTTCACGGGTCAGATGTACCGGCCATCGGGCATTGCGCTACGCGGCGTGCTCGTGCATGCTCCCTGGAACGCCGCGTGCGGGGCGCCGCGAGTGGGACACCAAAGCCTGGGCATGAGAGGAGTGTCGCCGTACCCTTGGGGTATAGGGCTGGGAAAGATGAATCCCGGACACAGCAGCGCCAGTCACCCGCCCGTCGTCGCCCTTGTCGTTCCTTCTCAAGAGGACCTCCTTCGCCGAGACACCCATGGCCGGTCACGAAATCCCAGAACCCGCTGACCGCAAGCAGGTAGCCGACCCCCTGGCGGAACTGCTGGCGGAGGAACAGCCGCGCACGTCGTGCGACCCAGCCTTCCGTCATGGAGTAGTGGTCGGATTCGACGGCTCCACATCGAGCGAGCGAGCGCTCGCCTACGCCATCGGCATGGCCGCCCGACTGGGTTCCGGCCTGATCATCGTTCATGTCGCCAACCGGCTCCCGACGACGGTCTGGGCGGGCTGCGAGCCCCCCGTCTTCGTCGATGTGCCGGACCACCGCACCGAAGTGCTCGGGCTCGAACTCGCCTGTGCGGAACACCTCTCCGAAGTCCCCTGGATCCTCGTGGGGCGTGGCGGGGACATCTGCCACGAGCTGGAGGAGGTCGGCCAGGAGTACTCGGCCGACGCGATCGTCGTGGGCTCGACCCACGGGATCGTCGGGCGCATCTTCGGCTCGGTGGCGGGCCGGCTGGCGCGACGCGCGCGTCGCCCGGTCGTCGTCATCCCGTAACCCGGGCGCGGCACCGCCTGCTCGGGCCCTCGGGGGCTCAACGTCCGTGTGCCGCACGTCGGGTGCGCGGTCCCGCGTCCACCACCCGCCGCACACCTCCCCGTCAGGTGCCCGGGCCCCGGACCCCCGGCCCCTGCGCCCGACTTCGGCCTGCCTTCTGCCGCCTGTCTTCTGCCGTCCGTGCGGGACGTCCTGCCCGCGCACCGGCGCGTTCCGACTGCTACTGCTACTGCTACTGCCCATGTGCCGCCGCTACTGCTGCCGCTGCCGTCGAAGGTCGCCCGAACCGGCGGTTTCCGGCCCTGCGCATGTGGCCACCGGTGCTCGTCGGATCCCCCTCTGGTTCCTCGGGAGACCCTCCACTTCACTCACGTCCCACTGGTGTGACGCACCGTCAACGCACGTACGCACGAAGTGAATCAGCTCACGTCGGGAGGTGAATTGCGCCTTTGTGAAGGGTACATAACGGTCGCTGGGACACAGCACCGTCGCGCACAGTAAAGGGAGCCCGCCATGGACAACGACGTCGCCGCGGGAAGAGCACCGTCATCCACTTCCGTTCTCGGCCATCTCGCACTCGGACTGACCCTCCTCGCGTTCGGCCTCGGGCTCACCGGGGTCGTCCACGGGGTCACGGTGGCCGATGCCGTCAGGCCGGCGCTCTACGTGGGAGGGGTCGCCCTGTTCATCGCCGGCCTCATCGAGTTCCGGTTCGGCGCCGCCTTCACGGGCACGGCCTTCGCCGCGCTCGGCGCGTTCTGGTTCACCTGGGGGGCGGGCGTCGGCACCCACGTCTCGGCGAACGCCGCAGGACTGTTCTTCCTGCTCTGGGCACTGCTGGCGCTGTCGCTCACCCTCGGCGCCAAGGCGGCGGGACCCGTCGCGGGGACCTTGTACGGGCTGTTGTCCGTGGCGCTCGTACTGGTCGCCGTGGCGCTGTTCGCGGGGGCCGGTGAGCTGGGCAAGATCGGCGGCTGGTTCGCCGTCATGTCAGGCCTCGTGGCCTGGTACGCGGCGACGGCGGCGCTAGCGGGGTGGCCGGCGACGGCACTCCCGCGCCGCGGGACCGCGGGGCGGGGGGCCACGGCCGCGGGCTGACGGCGGGCCTGCCGACGCCCCGACGACGCGCCGAGCCCGCCGTACCCGATGCGGGGGAGCCCGGATCGAGCACGGCACGTCCGAGGGCGTCCCGGGGGCGCCTGCATCACGCGGTACGGGCCGCCGCCGCGCGCCCGCGCTGCCAGGCGCCCACGGCGCAGGCCCGT
Organism: Streptomyces sp. NBC_01497; assembly: GCF_036250695.1. Lineage (NCBI taxonomy): Bacteria > Bacillati > Actinomycetota > Actinomycetes > Kitasatosporales > Streptomycetaceae > Streptomyces > Streptomyces sp. NBC_01497. Next base: position 5,478,831 of record NZ_CP109427.1, read on the forward strand.
AGCGCGGACGACCAGGGCCACAGAGGGCCGCGCTGCGCGCCACGGGCCCGCGTAAGGGGCGCGGGCGGGACCGTGGACCGAAGCCACGGGCCGGTGCCCAGGGCAAGCACCGGCCCCTTCCGGGGGGCGCGGCGTCCGGTGGCAACGGGTGGCGTTCACCGGGTGCCGCGCCCCCGACCACGCCTCGGCTGTGCGGCTACTCGACCGTGACGGACTTCGCGAGGTTCCGCGGCTTGTCGATGTCGCGGCCCAGGGACAGCGCCGTGTGGTAGGCCAGCAGCTGGAGCGGGATACCCAGCAGGATCGGGTCGAGTTCCGTCTCGTTCTTCGGCACCACGATCGTGTGGTCCGCCTTCGGCTGCTCCCGGTGCGCCACGGCGAGGATCCGGCCCGCGCGCGCCTTGATCTCCTCCATGGCGGCCCGGTTCTTCTCCAGCAGGTCGTCGTCCGGCACGATCGCCACTGTCGGCATCGCCGGCTCGATCAGCGCCAGTGGCCCGTGCTTCAGCTCCGAGGCCGGGTAGGCCTCCGCGTGGATGTAGGAGACCTCCTTGAGCTTGAGGGACGCCTCCCGCGCCACCGGGTAGCCGCGCACGCGCCCGATGAACATCATCGACTTCGCCTGTGCGTACGACGAGGCGAGCTCCTCGATGTCGCCCTCAGCGCGCAGGATCTCCTCGATCTGCTCCGGCAGCCGGCGCAGCCCGGCGATGATCCGCTTGCCGTCCGCGACGGAGAGGTCCCTGATGCGTCCGAGGTGCAGTGCGAGCAGGGCGAAGGCCACCACGGTGTTCGTGAAGCACTTCGTGGACACCACGCACACCTCGGGCCCGGCGTGCACGTACACCCCGCCGTCCGTCTCGCGGGCGATCGCGGAACCGACCACGTTGACCACGCCCAGTACGCGCGCGCCCTTGCGCTTCAGTTCCTGCACGGCCGCCAGCACGTCGTACGTCTCGCCTGACTGCGACACGGCCACGTAGAGCGTGTCGGGGTCGACCACCGGGTTGCGGTAGCGGAACTCGGAGGCGGGCTCCGCGTCGGCCGGGATGCGCGCGATCTCCTCGATCATCTGCGCGCCGATCATGCCGGCGTGGTACGAGGTGCCGCAGCCGAGGATCTTGATGCGGCGCACCCCGCGGGCCTCGCGGGCGTCCAGGTTCAGGCCGCCCAGGTGCACCGTGGAGAACCGGTCGTCGATCCTGCCGCGCAGCACCCGGTCGACCGCCTCGGCCTGCTCCGAGATCTCCTTGTGCATGTACGTGTCGTGGCCGCCCATGTCGTACGACTCGGCCTCCCACTCCACGAGGGTCGGTGTCGCCGAGGTGAGCGATCCCTCCGTCGTGTACGTGCGGAAGTCGTCGGCCTTGAGGGTGGCCATCTCGCCGTCGTCGAGGGTGACGACCTGCCGGGTGTGCGACACCAGGGCCGCCACGTCCGACGCGACGAACATCTCCTTCTCGCCGATGCCCAGCACCACGGGCGAGCCGTTGCGGGCCACCACGATCCGGTCCGGGAAGTCCGCGTGCAGGACCGCGATCCCGTAGGTGCCCTCGATCAGCTGGAGCGCCTGGCGGACCTTCTCCTCCAGGGTCGGCGCCTGCGAGCGCGCGACGAGGTGCGTCAGCACCTCCGTGTCCGTCTCGGACAGGAAGACGATGCCGTCCGCTTCCAGCTTCACCCGCAGCTCGGCGGCGTTGTCGATGATGCCGTTGTGGACGACGGCGACCTTGCCCTCCGCGTCCAGGTGCGGGTGGGCGTTCTCGTCGCTCGGGACGCCGTGCGTCGCCCAGCGGGTGTGGGCGATGCCGGTGGTGCCGGTGAAACGCTTGGGGACCTTGGCCTCCAGGTCGCGCACCCGGCCCTTGGCCTTGACCATCTTCAGCGCCGCCGCCTTGCCCGCGGCCGGCTTGCCCGTGATCACGATGCCGGCGGAGTCGTACCCCCGGTACTCCAGCCGCTGCAATCCTTCGAGCAGCAGCGGAGCGACGTCACGCTTGCCGATGTAACCCACGATTCCGCACATGTCAGGCTCTGCCCCTCCTGGTTTCCGGTGTGCCCGCGGCCGGCGGCGGGCCCGCTCCCGTCGCCGTCCTGCCCTCCGTCCGGCCACCGGGGCCGTACGGGCGGCCGTCGTCAGCCGTAGACGATGCGGCGCAGCTGTCTCAGCGAGAGTTCCGGGGGTGCCACCGCGCGGTGCGGCAGCTCGGCCGCGATCCGCTCGAAGATCACCGTGTTCGTCGCCCCGCCCGCCTGCATCTCGCGGTGGCGGCGCCGCACGAACTCCTCGGTCGTCTCGTCGAAGTACGCCAGCACGTCGAGCACCACCCGGGCTGCCTCACCGCGCCGCAGCGTGGTGGAGCCGACCAGGTGGTCGATGAGGTCGTCGTGTGACGAGCGGCGATCGAGCACTCGTTGATATTGCAGATACTCGGAGCGTTAAGCAACATTTCTGCCCGGAATCGGGCAGGAGGGAGGTGATTACGTACCGTCCGGCGTAGTTTTCCTCCCTTCACAGGCGCCGGAGCACCGCCTGTTTGGCGGTGGCGAACTCGTCCGCCGTGAGAAGGCCCTGCCGCCGCAGCTCGCCGAGCTCCCGCAGGCGGCGCAGCAGCACGTCGGGATCGCCGTCCACCGGTACGGGCGTTCCCGCCGGGGCCAGGGCCCCCGGTGCGGTGGGGGTCCGCACCAGGGACCGGTCCGCCGCCGGGGAGGCGATCAGGTCGCGGTCCGGCGCCGGGTGGTCCGGTGCCGCGCCCGGATGCGCCGGAACCGCGCCGGGACGCGCCGGCGCCGCCGCCGGCCGCGCCGCCGACGGGTGCGGCAGTCGGACCGTGACCGCCGCTCCCACCAGGGCCATCGCGGAGTCCCGCCGGAACCCCCACAGCTCCACCGTGTGCGGGTCGTGCTGCGGCGGGACGTCCTGCGCGCCGCTCCCGGTGGCGGTACGAAAGCGCAGGTGACCGTTGTCGAGACCGCTGCTCGGCCGCCACTGGACCGCCACCACCTCCGCCAGCCGCAGCGTGCGCGGCCCGCCGGACGCCTTCGACTCCTCGGTCTTCCAGCTCCACTCCAGCCTGATCCGCTCACCGTCGAAGCCGGCGCAGCCGTCGCCCGCCGCCACGGAGAGCGGCACGGCGGGTCCCGGCAGCAGATACCGGTCCACGGGACTCGCGGGCACCTCTTCGAGAAGGAGCGTGCTGCGGACCCGCTCCACCAGGTACTCCGCCACGCCCGACCGGTCGCTGTCCACCGTCAGCCGGTACGGGTCGGACACCGGGTCCAGCCGGCCGCCGGCGACCTGGAGCAGCGGATCCGCCCCCTCGCGCAGGCGCAGCCGCAGTCGTCCTGAACGCCGTCCGCGCTCGTACGCGATCCCCGCCAACGCCCGCAGGGGTACGGCGACTTCGCCGAGCAGTCGGCGCAGCGGACTGACGCCCTTGCCGGCGCCGGGCACGATGCGGAGCATTTCCCCGTCGAAGGTCCAGCTTCCGTCCTTCTGCACGATTTCCGCCACGACAGGATTCTTCCACCGCCACCGGGCGCCAGGACGGAACCGGGCGGGCTCCGGGAGGCGGATCCGGGCGGCCGGCGTCGCGCCGGTGGCCGGGCGCCGGCCGGGACCGCGCCGGGGCCTCGCGGTCGGGTCGCAGGCGGACGGCGTCGCGAGGACCGGGCACTCCGGGCGGTTCGCTCCCTTGACGTGGCGCGGGTCCACGCGTCCCATGGACGGGTACGGTCCGCCGCGTGCCCGCCGGCTCTCCCGCGGCGTGCCGCCTCGGTCGCTCGCGCGGCGCCGATCCGCCGCGATCCGCTCACGGCACGACGCACGACGGCATCAGCTCACGCGTCACCGGTTCCGCCACCACCGGCTCAGGCACGACCGCATCAGCTCACGTGTCATCGGTCTCGGCACCACCGGTCTCGGCACCACCGGTTCCGGCACCGCCCGTCCGTTCCGTTCCGTCGCACCTGTTATCGCACCGCGTTTTCGACTCCCCCACGTCGAAGGGATGCTTGTGAGACAGCACAGGACCTTCCGTACCCTGCGTACCCCCCGGCTCGCCGGCTCGCTGCTGCTCGTGCTCGCGGCCGGTGTCTGCGCCGTCGGGGCAGCCCCCGCCGCGCACGGGGCGACGACCGTGCGCCCGCTCGGCCAGGTCGTGCCCGAACCGGCCCAGGTGCGTCCGGCGGGCGCCGCGTACACCCTGACTCCGGCCGCCCGTATCGAGATCGACGCGAGCGGTACGTCCGCCCGCGACGCCCGGCAGGTCGGTACCTACCTCGCGGGGCTGTTGCGGCCACCGACCGGCTTCCCGCTGCGCGTCGTGGACGCCCCGCGCCGCCACGGCCCGGGAGGCCGGGCCCCGCGCGGCTCCGTCACCCTGGCCCTGACCCCGCGCGACAACGCCTCCCTCGGCGCCGAGGGCTACCGGCTCGACTCCGGCCGGGCCGGAGTCACGATCACCGCCAGGACCTCGGCCGGCCTCTTCCACGGCGTGCAGACCCTGCGGCAGTTGCTGCCCGCCGCCGTGGAGAAGCACACCAGGCAGCACGGGCCCTGGCAGGTCGCGGGCGGCACCATCACCGACGTGCCCCGGTACGCCTACCGGGGGGCGATGCTCGACGTGTCGCGCCACTTCTTCTCGGTCGGCCAAGTCGAGACGTACATCGACCAGTTGGCCCTCTACAAGATCAACGAACTGCACCTGCATCTCTCCGACGACCAGGGCTGGCGCATCGCCGTCGACTCCTGGCCGAAGCTCGCCTCGTACGGTGGTTCCACCGAGGTCGGAGGGGGAGCGGGCGGGCACTACACCAAGGCGCAGTACCGGCAGATCGTCGCGTACGCGGCCGCACGCCATCTGGAGGTGGTGCCCGAGATCGACATGCCGTCGCACACCAACGCGGCGCTCGCCTCGTACCCCGAACTCAACTGCGACGGTGTCGCGCCGCCGCTCTACACCGGCACCGAGGTCGGCTTCAGCTCGCTGTGCGTGCCGAAGGACGTGACGTACGCCTTCGTCGACGACGTCGTCCGGGAACTGGCGGCCCTCACTCCCGGCCGCTACCTGCACATCGGCGGCGACGAGGCGCACTCCACGAGCCAGGCGGACTACGTGGCCTTCATGGACCGGGCGGAGGCCGTGGTGGCGAAGTACGGCAAGACCGTGATGGGCTGGCACCAGATCACCGCCGCACGGCAGACAGCCGGCACGGTCGCCGAGTACTGGGGCGACGACGGGACCGGTGCCGCCGAGCGGGCCCAGGTCGCGAAGGCCGCGCAGAACGGCGCGAAGGTGGTGCTGGCACCGGCCGACCGGTCCTACCTCGACATGAAGTACGACAAGGACACCAAGCTCGGCCAGGACTGGGCGGGCACCGTCGAGGTGGACCGTTCCTACGACTGGGACCCCGGCACCTACCTGGCGGACGCCGGTGTCCCGGCAGATGCCGTCCTCGGTGTCGAGGCGCCGCTGTGGACGGAGACGATCACCGACAACAACGACATCGAGGCGATGGCGTTCCCGCGGCTGCCGGGGATCGCGGAGCTCGGCTGGTCTCCCGAGTCCACGCACGACTGGGACACGTACAAGGTCCGGCTCGCCGCGCAGGGGCCCCGGATGGCGGCCATGGGGATCGACTTCTACCGCTCGCCGCTCGTCGACTGGCCGGCCGACGCCCGCTGAGGGCCGCACGGCCGGATCGCAGGGACGCACGGCGTCCGGGGGCCCCGCGGTGCGGGGCCCCCGGGGCCGGCGGGCCGTCGCTCCCGGTGGGACGCCGGTCAGCCGGCCGCGAGCGGGTTGCGCAGGGTGCCGACGAGCTGGAGCGCGCCGGACGGGTCCTGCAGGTCCACCATCTGCTCGTTGTCGCGTAGTTGGAGACGGTTCAGGCAGGACAGGGCGAACTCTCCGGTGAACATGTCGTAGCGCCGGAACCGGTCGGCCAGTTCGGGCGCCGAGTCCTGGTACGCCCGCACGCAGTCGGCGACCGTGCTCCAGAACTCGCCCTCCTCCAGGACGCCTTCGCGGACCAGGGCGGGGGAGAGGAAGCGCAGGAAGCAGTCCAGCACGTCCGTGAACACCGACAGCAGCCGCATGTCCTCAGGGACATCGGCCCGGATGCGCTCCACCTCGGGCGGCAGAGGGGTGTCCTGCTCCATCACCGCGATCTCCTCGGCGATGTCCTTGAAGACCGTCCGCTTCACCACACCGTTCTCGACGACGAGGATGACGTTCTCGCCGTGCGGCATGAACACCAGCCCGTACGCGTAGAAGCAGTGCAGGACCGGCACGAGGTACGCGTCCAGGTAGTGGCGCAGCCACCTGGACGGCGCGAGCGCCGACTCGGCGATCAGCGCCGCCGCCAACGAGTCGCCGTCGCGGTCGGTGTGCAGCAGCGACGCCATGGTGGCGAGGCGTTCGTCGCCGGTCAGGGATGGCACGGGACTCTCGCGCCACAGTGCGGCGAGCATCTTGCGGTACGGGGAGCCCTTGACGGTGGCGGCCTCGAACGCGCGGTGGTGGTAGCCGATGGCCGCGCACTCGCGGATGATCGAGAAGCGGGCCCCGGTCAGCACCGCGTCGCGCTCGATCAGTCCCGCCAGCCAGTCGTTGATGGCGGGCGTCGCCTCCATGTACGCGGCCGAAAGGCCCCGCATGAAGCCCATGTTGAGGACCGAGAGCGCCGTCTTGACGTAGTGCCTCTCCGGCCGGCTGGTGTTGTAGAACGTACGGATCGACTGCTGGGCGAGGTAGCGGTCGTCGCTCTCACCGAGGAACACCAGGCGCCGCTGGGCCACTTCGGCGGCGAAGGTGACCGCCAGCCGGTTCCACCACTGCCAGGGGTGGACCGGCAGCAGCAGGTAGTCGGCGGGGTCGAGCCCCTGGTCCCGCAGGACCGTGGAGAAGCGGTCACGCTGCTCGTCGCCCAGCTCGGCGCGCATGAGCGTGTCGTGGTCCAGCCCGGCGCCCGCCGTGAAGGTGGCCCGGTCGCGGTGGGCGGCCAGCCAGAGAAGCCGCACCTCGCTCGCGGCCTCGGGTGCGAAGGCGCGGTACTCGTGCGCTCCGAAGCCGAGCCGGCCGTTGTTCGCGACGAAGCAGGGGTGCCCCTCCGTCATGCCGGTCTCGATGTCCTGGAAGCCGGACGACGCGAGGTCCGCCGCCGTGGTGTGTTTCGTGGCGAGCTTGAAGGCGGTGCCCGCGAGGGTGGCGGTGATCTCCTCCAGGTACACCGGCAGTACGGCGTCGCTCAGGCCGAGTGATGTGCGCAGCTCGGTGATGAACTCCAACGCGTCCAGGGGGTGTTCCGCACCACTTCGGTGCCGGGTGACGGACTCGCCCGACACCTGCCAGTGGTCGAGGGCGAACCGCTCGGACCGGAAGTGGTACGCGGTCGCGCCGTCGTCGCTGACGACGCGGTACGCGTCCTCGCCGAGTGGTTCGGGCACGAGCAGCCGCTCGTGCGAGAACTCGGCGAGTGCCTTGCGTATCAGCGCGCGGTTGGCCTGCGCCCACAGCTGCGGGGTGAGGTGGGCGACGGCCTCGGCCGCCGCCGCGGGGTACGGGCGGGTCATCGGGCTCCTCCCCGGGTGGCGGCGTCGAACAGGTCGCGGGTGCAGACGCTGAGCAGCGCCTCCTTCTCCGGTTTGGCGATCTTCTCCACCACCTGGAACCCGACGGCCTCGTTGAGCGCGTGCACGGCGCTGTTGCGCACGTCGGGTTCGACGACCACCCGCCGGATCGCCGGGTCGGCGAGCAGGAACTCCATGACGGTGGTGAGCACGGCCCGGGTGAAGCCGTGCAGCGGACCGTGCGCGGGCGCCGGGTCGACCAGGAAGTGCATGCCGATGTCACCCGGCTGGTTGTCGTAGAGCCCCTTCAGCTCGATGTACGCCGGGTCGTACCGCTCGATCAGGAACGCGGGCCGGCCCTCGTACAGGCCGATGTACGCGTCGTGGTGCTCGGCGGCGGCGATCGACATGTACTCGCGTTCGACGTCGGTCAGGGAGGCCCCCTGCATCAGCCAGAACGAGGCCTTCGGGTGGGTGACCCACCCGTGCAGCAGTCCGGCGTCGGCGAGCGGGTCCAGGCCGCGCACGGCGAACGTGCCGAGGCGCTCGTCGGTGCGGGTCAACAGGAGGGCCGCCACCGCCCGTTGATCGGTGGGGGTGTTCGCGGGCTCGTGCGCGGGGTCGGTCATACGATCGTGCCTTCCGGAGCGGCGAACTCCTGGAACGCGATCGCCTTCTCCACCGGGTAGTGGGCGCGGCCGAGGAGTTCGCCGATGATGTACGCGTTGCGGTAGGGCCCCATGCCCAGGTCGGGCGAGGTGATGCTGTGGGTGTGCACCCCGCCGTTCTGCAGGAAGATCCCCCGTCCCGTGGTGTCGATGGAGTAGTTGCGGGCGATGTCGAGGCGGCCGTGCCCGTCGAGCCTGATCCGGTCGGCGACCGGATCGAGGAACCGCGGCGTCGTGTACGTGTAGCCGGTGGCGAGGATCAGCCCCTGGGTGGCGAGCGAGAAGTCCTGTTCCTGCTCCTGCTGGCGCAGCCCCAGCGTGTACGTGCCGCCGACGTCGCCACCCGGTTCGTAACGGGCGCTCAGCAGTGCGGTGTTGGTCATCAGCCGGGTGGGGACGGGGCCCTTGAGGTTCTTCTGGTAGAGCAGGTCGAAGATCTGGTCGATCAGTTCCGCGTCGATGCCCTTGAACAGGCTCCGCTGCTCGCGCTCCAGCCGGTAGCGGGTGTCCTCGGGCAGCGCGTGGAAGTAGTCCACGTACTCCGGCGAGGTCATCTCCAGTGTCAGTTTGGTGTATTCGAGCGGGAAGAACCGGGGGGAGCGGGTCACCCAGTTCAGCCGGTAGTGGTGCGCGTCCATCTCGGAGAGCAGGTCGTAGTAGATCTCCGCGGCGCTCTGTCCGCTGCCCACGATCGTGAGGGACTCCTTGGCCTGGAGGCTCTCCTTCGCCCCGAGATAGCGGGAGTTGTGGATGAGGTCGCCGCCGAGGCCCGCACAGCTCGCGGGGAGGTACGGCGGTGTGCCGGTGCCCAGGACGAGGTGGCGGGCGCGGTAGGTCTCACCGGTCTGCGTGCGCACGGTGTACAGCCCGTCGGACTCCTCGTACGTCACCGTGGTGACGGTGCGGCCGAACCGCACGGAGGAGAGCTTCGCGGCCGCCCACCGGCAGTAGTCGTTGTACTCGGTGCGAAGAGGATAGAAGTTCTCGCGGATGTAGAACGAGTACAGCCGGCCCGCTTCCTTCAGGTAGTTGAGGAAGGAGTACGGCGAGGTCGGGTCGGCGAGCGTGACCAGGTCGGAGAGGAACGGTGTCTGGAGGTGCGCGCCCTCCAGGAACATCCCCGAGTGCCACTCGAAGTCGGGCTTGCTCTCCAGGAAGACACCGTCGAGTTCGGCGATCGGCTCGGCCAGGCAGGCGAGCCCCAGGTTGAACGGACCGAGGCCGATGCCGACGAAGTCGTGCGTGGCGGCGGCGCCGGGCGCGGGTTCAGGAGGCATGGACAAGGCGGCCCCCGTTCTCGGTCGCGATGTGCTGCTCGGCGTGCTCGGCGATCAGGTCCAGTACGGCCGTGATGTCGGCGGCGGTCGTCTCCGGGTTGAGCAGGGTGAACTTGAGGTGCTGGCGGCCGTCGACGACGGTGCCCGCCACGACGGCGTCCCCGGACGCGAACAGGGCCTTGCGCGCATACAGGTTGGCCCGGTCGATCTCCGCGGGCGAGGTGACGTCCCGGGGGATGTAGCGGAAGACCAGGGTGGACAGCTGGGGGCGTACGACGACGTCGTAGCGCGGGTCGGCGGCGAGCAGCCGCCAGCCCTCGGCCGCGAGGTCGCACACCTCGTCGAAGAGTTCGCCGATGCCGTCGGCGCCCATCACGCGCAGGGTCATCCACAGCTTCAACGCGTCGAAACGGCGGGTGGTCTGGAGGGACTTGTCGACCTGGTTGGGGATGCGCTCGGTCAGGGCGCGGCGCGGATTGAGGTAGTCGGCGTGGTACGTGGCGTGCCGGAGCGCAGCCCGGTCGCGTACCAGCACGGCGGACGAACTCACCGGCTGGAAGAAGGACTTGTGGTAGTCGACGGTGACCGAGTCGGCGTGCTCGATGCCGGCGAGCCGGTCGCGGCGGGCCCGGGAGGCGAGGAGCCCGCAGCCGTATGCCGCGTCCACGTGCAGCCATGTCCCGTACCGGGCGCAGAGCCCGGCGATCTCGGGCAGCGGGTCGATGGATCCGAAGTCCGTGGTGCCCGCGGTCGCGACGACCGCCATGGGTACGTTGCCCTCGGCGAGGCAGCCCTCGATCGCGGCGGCGAGCGCGGCAGGGCGCATGCGCCGCTCGCGGTCGCACGGCACGGCGACGACGGCGTCGGCGGAGAGGCCGAGCAGGGTGGCGGACTTCTGCACGGAGAAGTGGGCGCAGTCGGACGCGAAGACGCGGAGCCTGTCGTGGCCGCCGGCGTCCTTCGCCTCCTCGCGCGCGAGCAGCAGCGCCTGGAGGTTCGACTGCGTACCACCGCTTGTGAACACGCCGTCCGCGGACGGTCCGAGGCCGATGCGTCGCGCGGTCCACTCGATGAGGCGCCGCTCGATGAGGGTGCCTCCCGCGCTCTGGTCCCAGGTGTCCAGCGAGGAGTTGACGGCGGACAGCACGGCCTCGCCCACCACGGCCGGGATGACGACGGGGCAGTTGAGGTGGGCGAGGTAGCGGGGGTGATGGAAGTAGACGGCGTCGCGAAGGTAGACGCGCTCCAACTCGTCGAGGGCGGAGCCGGTCTCACCGAGGGGGCGGTCGAGGTCGATCGCGTCGATCTCGGGGCCGAGGGCGTCGGGGGTGATGCCGGAGAAGGGCGATCGTACCGAGGCGAGGCGCGCGGCCACCCGCCCGACCCCGTCGGCCACGGAGCGCTGGTAGCGCTCCGCGGTGGTGTCGTTGAGCAGGTGAGAACGCATAGGGGGGTCCTTCCGGGCGGGGGTGGGGATACGGAAGTCCGCTTCGCGGGACAGGCAAAGGCCCCGACGACAAAGCAAGGTTAGCCTAACCTAAGTTGAAGAGGGGAGGTAGGGCGCCGCCGGGTGCCCGGAGACACGGCGGCGCGGCGGCGCCGGCGGTGGGAGGGGCCCGATTCGTCACGAACGTGGGGGAGGGGAACGGCGGTTGCGTCGTGACCTGGCCGCTGGGGCCGGGCCGGCGGCCATCGCTGCGGCGGAGGGGCGGGATCTGGAACGCGCGGGGGGCGAGGGGCGCGGCCCGCACCGCGCGCACCGGGCCCGTCGTACGGCGCGTTCGCGGAGGGGACCCACGGCTCACGAACAGGTCCTGCGGTAAGCCGTGTTCAACGGAGCGCCCCCGCACCCGCCTCCTGGCTGGCTGCCTGCCTGGCTGGCCCGGCATCGGCGGGCGGCCGGGACGGTCAGGTCCTGGCGGCCTTCGCGGCCCGCTGCGCGCGCAGGTCCTCCTCGCAGGCCCCGGTCCGCCAGTACCCCGCGAACATCACGTTTCTCCTGTCCACGCCCCGTTCCCCCACGAGCAGCCGCCGCAGCGCCTTCACCGCGCTCGCCTCGCCGGCGAGCCACGCGTACGGCCGGGTCCCGCGCCGGGCCGCCGCCCGTACGGCCTCCAGCGCGCGCTCTCCGCGCGCCGCGCCCGGCGCGGCGTCGCCGGCCAGCCAGGCGATCCGCGCGTCCGCGGGGGTCATGAGGGGCCTGCGGTCGGCTGTGCGCGGCACATCGATCCACACGTCCGCCGGCAGACCGGCCGGCAGGGTCCGCAGGATCGCCTCCGCCGCGGGCAGCGCCGTCTCGTCGGCCCAGATCAGCACGGAGTCCGCGTCCTCGGGCAGCCGGAAGCGCACCGAGGGGTTGTCCGCCACCTGGGGGCCGAGCACCATCGCGCGCTGCCCCGGCACGGCCCGCGCCGCCCATCGCGACGCCGGGCCCAGGTCCCCGTGCAGGACGAAGTCGATGTCGATCTCGTCGGGATCGCGGCGCAGCGCGCGCAGGGTGTACGAGCGCATCACCGCGCGCACGTCCTCGTCGAGGGCGCGCCACGCGGCCCACCAGCCGTCGCCCGCGTCCAGCGGCACGAGGGGCGCCGCCTGTCCGGGCCGGGGCAGGAACAGCGACAGGCTCTGGTCGCAGCCGAGCGACGCGAACCGCGCCAGATCCGCCCCGGCGAAGGTCACGCGCAGCGTCGACGGGCCCATCAGGCAGGTCCGTTCGACGGTCACGTCGAAGAAGCGGTACGGACTGGGAGCCGGCATGAGCGTCGTCGCCATGTCAGCCGACCTTCTTCGCCTTCTCGATGGCCTGCGCGAGATCGTCGAGGATCGGCGCGCACTGGGCGTACGAGTAGATCGGCTCGGTCACGCGGGGGATGACCTGCCCGGCCTTCACGGCCGGCAGCTGGGCCCAGGTGGGCTTGCCCGAGAGGGCGGAGGGCTGGAGGGCGGACGAACGGTTGTCCATCATGATGATGTCGGCGCGGTACTTGCCGACGTTCTCCCAGCTCAGGTCCTCGAAGTAGCCCTGCGAGTCCACCTTCGGCGTCACGAACCGCACGCCGAGCTGCTGGAAGTAGGCCGTGTCCGCGGACATCTTCGCGAGCGACACGTAGAACAGGTCCTGGCTCGCGGAGCCGATCAGCACGGTGATCTCGGGGCGGGCCTTCGCCGCCGCCCGCAGCCGCGCCGCGGCCTTCTCGAACGCCGCCTTCGCGTCCGTGACCTTCTTCGCCTTGAGGTCGGCGCCCAGCGACGCGGCCAGGTCCTCGTGGCGCTGGATGGCCTTCGGGACGGTGGTCTGCGAGGCCTCCAGGGCGACCACGGGGGCGAGCTTGGTGATCTGGGCCTTGGACTTGTCCGGCACGTACCAGAGCTCGCCCTTCTGCCACTGCTCCGTGACGAGCAGGTCGGGGTCGAGGGCCGCGTACTTCTCGACGTTGAACTCGCCGTAGACGTTGCCGATGACGGTGACCTTGTTCACGTCGAGGTCGCCGGCCTGGACGTCGGGGGAGCCGTCCTTCTTCTTGGTCGGGCCGAAGACGCCCTTGACCTCGATGCCGTAGTCGTGGAGCGCGGCGGCGGTCCCGACGAACGCCACGATGTTCTTCGGCGTGCTGTCCGCCTTGGCCGTCACACCGCGGTCGTCCTTGAAGGACCACGGTCCGGCCTTCGCCGTCGTGCCGTTGCCGTCCGACGAGGTGGTTGTCCCGCTCTTGCCGCCGCAGGCGGCCAGGACCGCGCCGAGGCCGAGGGCGCCGCCCGCGGCGAGCAGGCCGCGGCGTCCCACGGAGGAGCCGGTACGGAGGTCGGGCATGGCGGTGTCCCGCTTTCGTCGCGCCGATCCGGGCACAAGGAAGGCCGGACCGGCTGATGAGCACGTCCAGCGTAGGTTAGCCTAACCTCACTTGGCTATCGACCCCTCCCCCCGCCCGGCTCGGTTCGGGAGGATTCGGGCCCACACCCCGGGCCCCGGGCGGCAACGATCCGAAGGGCGTGGACCGGGCGCGCCGTCGCCGGCGCGGTCCAGGGCCCGGCTGGGTGTGGCGCGGACGAAAATTCCGTCGTCCACCCACGGTCGTGTTGCCTATGCTGGCCCGATGCCCCGTCGATCGAAGAAAGCGCGCCGGCTGATCGTCGACGGCCGTGTGTACCGGTGGACGCTGCGGCACAGCCACCGCGAGGACGCCCTCGGCGGCGCTGTGGACTGCCGCCAGATCCTCACGCTGACCTCGCAGCCATCGGGCACCGGCGTCCTGCGCATCGTCTTCGCCGACGGCCCCGGCCGGTACGTCCCCGGAGGGGCCCCCTTGGGCTCGGGGGATGTGGGCTTCACGCACGGCTCCGGCCTGAACCTGCACGAACCGGGCAGCGTCCGCGCGCTGCTCGACGCGGCACACGCCGGCGGGTGGAGCGGAGTCGACGGCAAGGTCCTGGAGGTGGACGGCTGGTCCGTTCTGGACGCGGCCGCGGCGAGCCGAGCCGAAGCGGCGCCGGCGAGCGAGGGGTAGCCCCGCCGGCGTGCTGTGGGCGCGGCGACGGGTAGCCGCGCCGGCGTCCGTGGGCACGGTGTCCTGCGCGGCCCCCCGGCGGTGCCGTCGGTGCGGATCCCCCGTGGACGGCACGAGCGCGAGGCGAGGCGACCCGGCAGGGCCGGCCGAGCGGGGAACACCACCGGCGTGTGTGACCGTCCGGCCCGGACACCCCCGGTGCGAGCGGCGACCCCGCCAGGAACCGGAGCCGCCCCCTGGCTCAGCCGGTGAAACCCAACTCCCGGGCGATCAGCATGCGCTGGACCTCGCTCGTCCCCTCGCCGATCTCCAGGATCTTGGAGTCGCGCCACATCCTGGCCACCGGGAACTCGTTCATGAAGCCGTACCCGCCGTGGATCTGCGTGGCGTCGCGCGCGTTGTCGACGGCGATCGTGGACGAGTACAGCTTCGCGATCGCCGCCTCCTTCTTGAAGGGCTCGCCCTTGAGCAGGCGGGATGCCGCGTCGCGCCAGCCGACGCGGGCCATGTGCGCCCGCGTCTCCATGTCGGCGATCTTGAACTGGATCGCCTGGTTGTCGCCGATGGCGCGGCCGAAGGCCTGCCGCTCCCGCGCGTACTTCACCGACTCGTCCACACAGCCCTGGGCAAGTCCCGTGCCCAGCGCGGCGATCGCGATCCGGCCCTCGTCCAGGATGCGCAGGAACTGCGCGTACCCGCGGCCCTCCTCCCCCAGCAGGTTCGCCGCCGGGACGCGGACGTCGGCGAACGAGAGCTCACGGGTGTCGGACGCGTTCCAGCCGACCTTGGAGTACGCCGGCGCCACCGTGAACCCGGGCGTGCCGGACGGGACGATGATCGAGGAGATGCGCGGCTTGCCGCTGTCGGTGCGGCCGGTGACCGCGGTGACCGTCACCAGGCCCGTGATGTCGGTGCCCGAGTTGGTGATGAAGCACTTGGTGCCGTTGATGACCCACTCGTCGCCGTCGCGCACCGCCGTGGTGCGCGTGCCGCCCGCGTCGGACCCGGCCGCCGGCTCCGTCAGGCCGAACGCGCCGAGCATCTCGCCCGCGCACAGCCGGGGCAGCCACTCCCGCTTCTGCTCCTCGGTGCCGAAGCGGAACACGGGCATGGCGCCCAGCGAGATCCCCGCCTCCAGGGTGATGGCGACGGACGAGTCCACCCGGGCCAGTTCCTCCAGGGCCAGGCACAGCGCCAGGTAGTCGCCGCCCATGCCGCCGTACTCCTCGGGGAACGGCAGCCCGAACAGGCCCATGCGGCCCATCTCCCGCACGATCTCGTACGGGAACTCGTGCCTCTCGTAGAAGTCGCCGATCTTCGGCGCGACCACGTCGTGGGCGAACGCCTCGACGGTACGGCGGAGTTCTTCGTGCTCCTCGGAGAGCGAGTGATCCAGGGACATCGCGTTGTTCACCCCTTGTGGGTCAAGGCCCGGACAGTACGGGAGGGACTGGGCCGGCCGAGCCGGTCGGCCATCCATGCGCTGGTGGCGACCAGCAGGTCGAGGTCGACGCCCGTCTCGATGCCGAGCCCTTCGAGCATCCAGACGAGGTCTTCGGTGGCGAGATTGCCGGTGGCGCTCCTGGCGAACGGGCACCCGCCGAGGCCGCCCGCCGACGCGTCGACCGTCGTCACGCCGTGCTGCAGCGCCGCCAGCGTGTTCGCGAGCGCCTGGCCGTACGTGTCGTGGAAGTGCACACCGATCGCGTTGGTGGGCACACCCTCCTCGTTGAGTTCGGCGAGCAGGCTCTGCACATGCCCCGGTGTGGCGACGCCGATGGTGTCGCCGAGGCTCAGCTCGTCGCACCCGAGGTCCATCAGCGCCTTCGCGACGCGGACGACCTGGTGGACGGGGACGGGCCCCTCCCACGGGTCACCGAAACACATCGACAGGTAGCCGCGCACCCGCATCCCGTGCTCGCGCGCCCGGGCCACGACCGGAGCGAACATCCCCAGCGACTCGTCGACCGAACGGTTCAGGTTGGCCTTGGCGAACGACTCGGAGGCGCTGCCGAACACCGCGATGCCGCGCACCCCGTGCTCCATGGCCCGCTCCAGACCGCGCGCGTTGGGTACGAGGACCGGCAGCGCCACCCCCTCGATGTCGCTGAGCATCGGGATCAGCTGCTCCGCGTCCGCCAGTTGGGGGACCCACTTGGGGTGCACGAAGCTGGTGGCCTCGATCGTGGTGAGACCCGCGGCCGCCAGCCGGTGGATGAACTCCGCCTTCACGTCCACGGGGACGACCGCCGACTCGTTCTGCAGCCCGTCCCGCGCGCCGACCTCGTGGATGCGGACACGCGGCGGGAGGCCCTGGGTCGGGACGGCCATGGGCAGTCCGGCCGTCCGGTCCGCCGTGTCCCCGGTGCCGCCCGTGCCCGTGGGGCCCGTGGCGCCGGGCGCGCCCTGGCGGTCCGCTGCCTCGGTCATGAGTCCTCCTGTGGTGCGACCACGGCCAGCACCTGGTCCATGGCGACCGTCGAGCCCGGTCGCACGTCGAGTTGGGTGACGGTGCCCGCGTACGGGGCGGAGACGACGTGTTCCATCTTCATGGCCTCGACGACCAGGAGGCTCTGACCTGCTGTGACGGCGTCACCCGTCGCGACCTTGACGACCGTCACCGTGCCGGGCATCGGCGCCGTGAGCGACCCGCCTCCACCGGCGGCGGCGGACCGCCCCGCCTCCACCGGGTCGTGGTCGCGCAGCTCCCAGCTGTCGCCGTCCCGGCCCAGCCACACAGCGTCCCCCGTACTGAGGGCCGCGAACCGGTGGACCGTCCCGGCGTACTCCGTCCCCGTGTACGGCGTCCCCGCATCCAGGGGAGCACCGCCCGAGCCGGGGTCAGCGCCCACGAGCCGGGCCACCGCGGCCGCGTCGTCGCCGACTCGCACCTCGTCACCCCGCACCCGCACCGTCACCGGCTCCTCGCCGGGCACCCGGAAGTGGTACGGCACCCAGGCCGGTGTCCCGCCGAGCCGCCATCCGTCGGACGCCGAGAACGGGTCCCGCCAGCCGACGGCAGCACCGTGCTGCGTGTCACGCCCCGTACCGGTACCGGCCCGGCCCGCGCGCAGCAGCGCCGCCGTGGCGTACACCTCGGGCGGCACCCCGTCCGGCAGCAGGCCCCCGGCCTCCTCCTCGACGAGCCCGGTGTCGAGGTCGCCCGCCGCCACCCTCGGATGCCCCAGCAGCCTGCGCAGGAAGCCCGCGTTCGTCGTGACGCCCAGCGTCACCGTCTCCGCGAGCGCACCGCGCAGCCTGCGCACCGCCGTCGCCCGGTCAGGGCCGTACGCGATGATCTTGGCGAGCATCGGGTCGTACGCGCTGCCGACCTCCGTGCCCACCGTCAGGCCCGAGTCGCTGCGGACGCCGTCCCCGGACGGCTCGGCGAGCGTCAGCACGCTGCCGCCCGTGGGGAGGAAGCCGCGCGCCGGGTCCTCCGCGCACAGCCGCGCCTCGATCGCGTGCCCGCTGAGCACGACGTCCTCCTGCGCGAACGGCAGCGGCTCCCCGGCCGCGACCCGCAGCTGGAGCTCCACCAGGTCCAGGCCGGTGACCAGTTCCGTCACCGGATGCTCCACCTGCAGGCGGGTGTTCATCTCCATGAAGTAGTAGGAGGACGGATCGGCGCCCGGCACGATGAACTCGATCGTCCCCGCACCGACATAGCCGCACGAGCGGGCTGCCGCGACGGCTGCCTCACCCATGGCCGCGCGGGTGCGGGCGTCCAGCAGGACCGAGGGGGCCTCCTCGATCACCTTCTGGTGGCGGCGCTGCAAAGAGCACTCGCGCTCGCCCAGGTGCACGACATGGCCGTGCGCGTCCGCCATCACCTGGATCTCGATGTGGCGCGGCCGGTCCACCCAGCGCTCCACCAGCAGCGTGTCGTCGCCGAAGGACGCGCGGGCCTCACGCCGCGCCGCCGCGATCTCCTCGGCGAGCACCGCCTCCTCGCGCACCAGGCGCATGCCCTTGCCGCCGCCGCCCGCCGACGGCTTCAGCAGCACCGGCATACCGATCCCGCGCGCCGCCTCGGCCAGTTCGGCGTCGGTGAGGCCGCTGCCGGAGGAGCCCGGGACCACCGGGACACCCGCCGCGGACACCGTCTCCTTCGCCCTGATCTTGTCGCCCATCAGGTCGATCGCGGACGCGG
Organism: Streptomyces sp. NBC_01497; assembly: GCF_036250695.1. NCBI lineage: Bacteria > Bacillati > Actinomycetota > Actinomycetes > Kitasatosporales > Streptomycetaceae > Streptomyces > Streptomyces sp. NBC_01497. The sequence continues at coordinate 5,497,010 of NZ_CP109427.1, forward strand.
GCGGGCCGATGAAGACGAGCCCCGCCTCCTCGCAGGCGGCGGCGAAGCGCGCGTTCTCCGCGAGGAAGCCGTACCCCGGGTGGACCGCCCCCGCGCCCGTGCGGCGTGCGGCGTCCAGCAGCCGCTCCACCGACAGGTAGCTCTCGGCCGCCGCCGCGGGGCCGATCCTGACCGCCGTGTCGGCCTCGCGCACGTGGCGCGCGTCCGCGTCCGCGTCGCTGAAGACCGCGACGGAGCGCAGCCCCATCGCCCGCAGCGTGCGGATCACCCGGACGGCGATCTCACCCCTGTTGGCGATCAGGACACTGTCGAACATCGTCACTTCCGACTCCTCACATCCTGAAGACGCCGTAACCCGGCTCGCCCAGTGGCGCGTTGGCACAGGCCGTCAGCGCGAGGCCGACCACCTGACGGGTCTCCAGCGGATCGATCACGCCGTCGTCCCACAGCCGGGCCGTCGCGTAGTAGGCGTTGCCCTGCTGCTCGTACTGTGCGCGGATGGGCGCCTTGAAGGACTCCTCGTCCTCGGCGGGCCACTGCTCGCCCCGGCCCTCCAACTGGTCCCGCTTGACCGTCGCCAGTACCGAGGCGGCCTGCTCGCCGCCCATGACCGAGATCTTGGCGTTGGGCCACATCCACAGGAAGCGCGGCGAGTACGCCCGGCCGCACATCGAGTAGTTCCCCGCCCCGTACGAGCCGCCCACCACGACCGTCAGTTTCGGCACGCGCGCGCACGCCACCGCCGTGACCATCTTCGCGCCGTGCTTGGCGATGCCGCCCGCCTCGTAGTCCCGGCCGACCATGAAGCCCGAGATGTTCTGCAGGAACAGCAGGGGGATGCCGCGCTGGTCGCACAGTTCGATGAAGTGCGCGCCCTTCTGCGCCGATTCCGAGAACAGGATGCCGTTGTTGGCGACGATGCCGACCGGGTGGCCGTGGATCCGGGCGAACCCCGTCACCAGCGTCGTACCGAACTCTGACTTGAACTCGGCGAAGCGGGAGCCGTCCACCACGCGCGCGATGACCTCCCGCACGTCGTACGGCGTGCGGGAGTCGACGGGCACCGCTCCGTACAGTCCGAGCGGGTCGGCCTTCGGTTCCTCCACCGGCTCGACGGACCACGGCAGCGTGCCGCGTGCGGGCAGCGTCGAGACGATCGTCCGCACGATCCGCAGCGCGTGCGCGTCGTCCTCGGCGAGGTGGTCCGTGACGCCGGAGACGCGCGAGTGCACCTCGCCGCCGCCCAGCTCCTCGGCCGTGACGACCTCGCCCGTCGCCGCCTTCACGAGAGGCGGCCCGCCGAGGAAGATCGTGCCCTGGCCGCGCACGATCACCGCCTCGTCGCTCATCGCCGGAACGTAGGCGCCCCCGGCCGTGCAGGACCCGAGCACCGCCGCGATCTGCGGGATCCGCGCGGCCGACATCCGGGCCTGGTTGTAGAAGATCCGGCCGAAGTGGTCCCGGTCCGGGAAGACCTCGTCCTGCAGGGGCAGGAACGCGCCGCCGGAGTCGACCAGGTACAGGCAGGGCAGCCGGTTCTCCAGGGCCACCTCCTGCGCGCGGAGGTGCTTCTTGACCGTCAGCGGGTAGTACGTACCGCCTTTGACCGTCGCGTCATTGGCGATGATCATCGTCTCCCGGCCGGAGACCCGGCCGATGCCGGCGATCACCCCGGCGGCCGGGGCGTCCCCGCCGTACATCCCCTCGGCCGCGAGCGGCGCGAGTTCGAGGAAGGGCGAGCCGGGGTCCAGCAGGGTGTCCACCCGGTCGCGCGGCAGCAGCTTCCCGCGCGCCGTGTGCCGGGCGCGGGCGCGCTCGCCGCCGCCCTGGCGTGCGACGGCGAGCCTGCCGCGCAGCTCCTCGGCCAGCGCCTCGTGCGCCGCCTCGTTGGCCCGCCAGGTCCCGGATGACGGGTCGGCGGTGCTGGTCAGCACCGGTGCCTGTCGCATCTGACCCCCTGATGAATGAGATGGAGTGACGTGGGCCGGAGCGCGCCGGGTGGGCTGGAGCGCTCCGGCGCCGACCGGAGGGGTGCGGCGCGGCGCGCCGTGGAGAGGCGCCGTGCCGGTTGGAGAGCGTCGGTTAATGAGCGTTAACGTACGCTCCCCAGGTTAACGACCGCTAACAACTCTGTCTAGAATGAATCGATGACGACCAGAACGGCGGCACCGACCCGCAGGGAGCAGATCCTCAAGCACGCGGCCCGCCTTTTCGCGGAACGCGGCTTCCACGGCGTGGGGGTCGACGAGATAGGCGCGGCGGTCGGTATCAGCGGGCCCGGCCTGTACCGGCACTTCGCCGGCAAGGACGCGATGCTCGCGGAACTGCTCGTCGGTATCAGCGGCCGTCTCCTCGAAGGGGGCAGGCAGCGGGCGGCGGGCGCGGCGGCACATGGCCCCGCGGCCGTACTGGCCTCGCTCATCGACGGCCACATCGACTTCGCGCTCGACGACCGACCGCTGATCACGCTGCACGACCGCGAGCTCGACCGGCTGCGCGACAGCGACCGCCGGATGGTGCGGCAGCTCCAGCGGCAGTACGTGGAGCTCTGGGTCGGCGTCGTACGCGAGCTGTACGGGCAGGTGTCCGAGGCGGAGGCGCGCGCGTCGGTCCACGCCGTGTTCGGGCTGCTCAACTCGACGCCGCACTTCGGCTCGGCCCGCGCGGTGCTGCCCGATCGCTCGGGAACGGCGGAGCTGCTGCGCCGGCTCGCGCACGGCGCGTTCGCGTCCCTCGACGCCTGGCCCGTTCACCCGGAGCCGTCCGGCGCCTCGGGGGTCTACCCCGTCGACGCGACCACCCCCGGCGGGCCCGCAGCCGGGCCCGCCTGAGCGGGACGGGGACCGGCCTGACGGAACCCGGCTGACGGGACCCCGGCTCATGGAGTCCTGGCCTGATGGAACCCCGGCGTGAAGGAACAGGGCCTGACGGAATCCGACCTGACGGAACCCGCACCCTGGACGAGGGGGACCGCGCGGGCCACCCCCCGCTGCTGGGCCGCCCCGGCCCCGCCTGTCGGGTCAGGCCCTCTTCAGCGTCGCCAGTTCGGCGGCCAGCGCGTCCACCGGCTTCCAGGTCGCGCCGAGCAGCGTGATGTGCTTCCAGTGCAGGGTGCCGTCAGGCGCCACCAGAAAAACGGACCGGCGCAGTCCGAGACCGGGTGCCGCGATGCCGAAAGCGCGCGCCACGGCGCGGTCGGTGTCCGCGAGCAGCGGGAAACGCAGCCCGTTGCGCCGGGCGAAGCCCTCGTGGCTGTCGACGTCCTGGGGGCTGATCCCCCACACCTCCGCGCCCAGCTCCGTGAACTGTTCGAGGCCGGTGGAGTACGTGCACATCTGCTTCGTGCACACAGCGGTGTTGTCGCCCGGGTAGAACGCGAGGAGCAGCGGGTGGCCGCGCTCCTCGGAGAGGCGGTAGTCGCGGCGCACGAAGGTGTCGCCGTCGAGGACGCCGCCGGGCAGGGTGAAGTCGACGAGGGGGCTGTGCAGGGCGGGGGATGCGGCCACAGTGCGCTCCTGGTGCTGTGCGGGTGTCGGACTCACCGGTCTGTACGTACGCAACGGTACGGAGCACTCACCGGCGGCCCCCGGGTGTCCGGGGAGCGGACGGGCGGCGCCCCGGACGCGGGTGACGGCACAATGGGCTCATGCCGATACCCAGCCGCCCCGAGCTCGCCGAGCACCTCGTACGGACCCGTATCGCCGGGAACGTCGCCACGCCCCGCGACAACAACCTGTCGCACTACCGCAAACTCGCCAACGGCGACCGGCACTACTGGCTGGGCCTGGAGCTCGGCGACCGGTGGACGGACGAGCAGGACGTGCTCGCGGTGATGGCGGAGCGCTGCGGGGTCGTCGACGACCCGGAGTTCCGTTCGGGCCAGGACACCATCGATCCGGAGCTGACGATCGACGGTCTGGAGCGCATGGCGGGACGGCTGCGCAAGGCGGCGGAGGGCCGGGAGCGCGTGCTGTTCGCGACGGGCCACCCCGGAGGCCTGCTCGACGTGCACCGGCAGACGGCGGACGGCCTGCGGGCGGCGGGCTGCGAGATCGTCCGGATTCCCGAGGGGCTCGTCGCGGACGAGGGCATGGTCGTCCAGTTCGCGGACGTCTCGATGCTGGAGCGCGGGGCCACGCTGTGGCACACGCACTCCCCGGAGCCGATGCGGGCGATCCTCGACGGCCTGGAGCGGGAGGGCAGGCCGCTGCCCGACCTCGTCGTCGCGGACCACGGGTGGGCGGGCTGCGCCGGGCAGCGCGGCCTCGACTCGATGGGCTACGCCGACTGCAACGACCCCGCCCTGTTCATCGGCGAGGCCGAGGGGACGCTCCAGGTCACGGTCCCGCTGGACGACCACGTGACGAGTCCCCGCCACTACGACCCGATGACGGCGTACCTGCTGAACGCGGCGGGCCTGCTCCCCGAGTGACGTGCGCCGCGCTCCCCGTCCGGGGCCGCGGACGCGGCGGGGCGTGACGCGCGGGGGCGGGGAGCGCACGCGGTGACGTGACGTCTCCACGGCGCCCGAGGACCCGGGGCCCCGCCCGCCGGAGAGCGGCTCCCCGGACGCGGCCGGCCCGGCGCCCGGCTTCCCGGGCGCGGGACGTACGCGACGGCCCGCCGGAGCGCGCCGCCGGCCCGCACCAGCGCCCGGTACGCGTGACGCGCGATCAGTCGCGCGGTACGCGCATCACGCCCTCCTGGATCACCGAGATCGCCAGCTTGCCGTCGCGCGTGAAGATGCGGGCCTGGCCCAGACCTCGACCGCCCGAGGACGACGGCGACTCCTGGTCGTACAGCAGCCACTCGTCGGCGCGGAACGGCCGGTGGAACCACATCGCGTGGTCCAGGCTCGCGCCCACGATGTCGCCGACCGCCCAGCCGCCGCGGCCGTGCGCCAGCAGGACCGAGTCGAGCAGCGTCATGTCGGAGACGTACGTGGCGAGGCAGACGTGCAGCAGCGGGTCGTCCGCGAGTTTGCCGTTGGTGCGGAACCAGACCTGGGAGCGCGGCTCGCGCGGCCGCCCCACCGTCGCGTACGGCGGTTCCTGGACATAGCGCAGGTCGACGGCGGCGCGGGTCTCCAGCAGCCGGTCCACGACCGTGGGGCTGAGGAACGCGTCCGCGTACCGGGGCAGTAGTTCGTCGCCCGACGGCAGGGTCTCCGGGTCGGGCGCGTCCGGCATCTGCGCCTGGTGGTCGAGTCCCTCCTCGTACAGCTGGAAGGACGCCGACAGGTGGAAGATCGGCTGGCCGTGCTGGACGGCCACCACCCGGCGGGTGGTGAACGAACGGCCGTCCCGGATGCGGTCCACCGTGTAGACGATGGGCGCGCCCGGGTCCCCCGGCCGCAGGAAGTACGCGTGCAGCGAGTGCGCCATGCGGTCCTCGGGCACCGTGCGGCCCGCGGCGACCAGCGCCTGCGCGGCGACCTGGCCGCCGAAGACGCGCGGTACGACGGACGTGTGGCTCCGGCCGCGGAAGATGTCCTGCTCGATCCGCTCCAGGTCGAGCAGGCCGAGAAGGGTGTCGAGTTCGCTGTTCATGGGACGAGTGTGGCTCAGGCCGCTGCCCGGCCCCGTCACAGGCCCATGGACTTGGCGATGATCATCTTCATGACCTCGCTGGTCCCGCCGTAGATGCGGTTGACGCGGTTGTCGGCGTACAGACGGGCGATCGGGTACTCGTTCATGTAGCCGTAGCCACCGTGCAGCTGCAGGCAGCGGTCGATGACGCGGCTCGCGACCTCGGTGCAGAACAGCTTCGCGGACGCGGCCTCCGCCGCCGTCAGCTCGCCCAGGTCGTGCGCCTGGAGCGCCCGGTCCGCGACGGCCTCCGCCGCGTCGACCTCGGCCTGGCAGGAGGCCAGTTCGAACTTGGTGTTCTGGAAGGACGACACCGACTTGCCGAACACCGTGCGGTCCTGCACGTACTGCTGGGTGAACCGGATCGCGGCGGCGGCCTGGGCGTACGCGCCGAAGGCGATGCCGAGCCGCTCCTGCGGCAGGTTCTGGCCCAGGTAGGAGAAGCCCTTGTTCTCCTCGCCGAGCAGGTCGGCGACCGGGACCTTGACGTCCGTGAAGGACAGCTCCGCGGTGTCGGAGGTCTTGAGGCCGATCTTGTCGAGCTTGCGCCCGACCGCGTACCCCTCGGCCTTCGTGTCCACGACGAGCAGCGAGATGCCGAAGCGGCGGTCGTCGGCGGACGGCGGGGCGGTGCGGGCGCAGACGATGACGCGGTCCGCGTGCACACCGCCCGTGATGAACGTCTTGGAGCCGTTGAGGACGTAGTGGGTGCCGTCCTCGGACAGCTTCGCCGTCGTCTTCATGCCCGCGAGGTCGGAGCCGGTGCCGGGCTCCGTCATGGCGATCGCGAACATCGTGTCGCCGCTGATGAAACCGGGCAGCCAGCGCTTCTTCTGCTCGTCGGAGGCGTACGCCTTCAGGTAGGGCAGGCACAGCGCGACATGCACACCGGAGCCGCCGAACGAGACGCCCGCGCGGGCGGTCTCCTCGGAGATGACAGCCTGGAACTTGAACGACTCGATGCCCGCGCCGCCGTACTCCTCGGGCACCTCGATGCCGAAGACCCCCAGCTCGCCCAGCTCGCGGTAGAAGTCGCGCGGCGCCTGGCCCGCGGCCAGCCACTCCTCGTAGTGCGGGACGACCTCGGCCTCGATGAAGGCTCGCAGGGTCTGCCGGAACGACTCGTGGTCCTCGTTGTAGACGGTACGGCGCATGGCAGGCCCTCCTCCGCGGCGATCCGCCGCCTGTAGGTAACGCAGTGTCGTGCGGCGCGGGAAGAGAGCCCCGCTGCGGTCCGGCGGCGCTTCGCTCTAAGCGCTTGCTCAGTCCAAGTTACCGGGCGGTTAGTACGTGTGTCCAGGGTGGTCCCGGCCACTCCCGCCGCCGGCTGCCCCGGGCGCGGGAGCGCGGCTGCGGCGGCCCGCCCGCCGGTCCGCCCGTCACGCGTCCGTCCGTCCGCCCGCCCGTCAGGCGTCCGCGGTGCCGGTGCCGGTGCCGGTGCCGGTGACCGTGCCGCCGCCCGAGACGATCCCGGCGATCCTGGCGCGCTCCGCCAGCATCACCGCGGTCGGCCGGCCCGCCAGCAGGCCGCCGTCCACCGCGAGGTCCTGGCCGCTGATCATGCGGGCCGCGTCGCTCGCGAGGAACACCATCGCCGCCGTCGGGTCGTCCGGCGCGCCGATCCCGGGCAGCGGCTGCTGATCGTGCTCCATGTCGGCCATGAAGTGCCGCAGGCCGGCGACCCGGGCGTCCCCGCGGGCCGTCCCCCGGCCCTCGGCGAAGACACCGGTGAGGACGAACCCGGGGGACACGCTGTTGACGCGGATGCCGTGCTCTCCGAGCTCCACCGCGGCGCACCGGGTCAGGTGGACGACCGCCGCCTTCGCGACCGAGTAGTCGAGGCCCGCGTAACCGCCCGCATGGCCCGCGATGCCCGCCATGGTGACGATGCTGCCGCCGCCGGAGTCCCGCATCGCGCGTGCCGCGTGTTTGATGCCCAGGAGCGTGCCGCTGACGTGCACCGAGAGGGTCGCTTCGAACAACGAGACGTCCGCGTCCATGATGCCGGTCAGGTGGGAGGGCGACCCGGCGTTGTTGATCATCACGTCGAGCCGGCCGAAGGTCTCCACGGCCCGGTTCACCAGCGCGGCGACCTCCCCCTCCACGCACACGTCCGTACGGTGGAAGACCGCCGCCGGCCCGATCGCGCGTGCCAGCGCCTCGCCCTCGTCCGTCCGGCGGCCCCCGATCACCACGCGCGCCCCCTCGGCGGCGAAGACCTCCGCCGCGCGGGCGCCGATCCCGCTCGTGGCACCGGTGATCACGCTCACCTTTCCGTCCAGTGTTCCCATGGCGGCGCGCGCCTCTCTCCCGGTCCTGTCCCTCGCCGCCCCGATCGTGATCCTGTCGGCGGCCTGGTCTTTTCGTGACGACATCCGTACCGCACGGTGGGAGAACACGAACCGTTCGGCTCGTAAGCTGCCCGGCATGAGCAGGTACCCGTACGACACCCGTACCGCCAAGGGCCGCTTCCTGACGGTCGTGACCGCTCTCCTGGCGGTCGTGCTGGCCGCCTTCGTCCTCGCGTACACGAAGTAGCCGGAGGAGGGGCCCATGAGTCCACCCGCCCTGACCCTGCCCGAGGAGCTCATGCTGCTCGCGCTCGACCCCGCGTCGGGTAAACCGCGCGTACGCGCACGCCATCTTCGGTACGGCGTGGCCGCCGCGGCCCTCGCCGACCTGGAGACCCTGCGGTTCGTCGCGGAGGACCGGGGCCGCGTGGTGCCGGTGTCGCCGCCGCCGACCGGTGAGCCGGTGCTGGACGCGGCTCTCGCGCTGTTCGACGCGGGCCGGCCCGTACGCGTCAGCCGCTGGGTCCGCGGGCGGTCGGGCGCCGTGGCGGACGCCTGCGGCCGGAGTCTTGCCGCACGGGGCCTCGTCACCGTCGAGACGCGCCGCGCCCTCGGCCTCTTCCCGGTGTCGCGGTACCCGCTGCTCTCGGCCGGCCCGGCCGAGGCGGTCGCCGCGGACTTCCGGGGCGCGGCCAAGATGGGTTTCCCCGAGCCCAGGACGCGGATGCTGGCGGCCCTGGTCTCGGCGATGCGCCTCACGCGTGTCGTCCTGCCTTCCGGCGGCAACGCGCGTGAGATCCGTCGGACGATGCGCGCCCTCTCCCGCGAGCTCTGGCCCGCGCACGCCGTGGACCGGCTCATCAAGGCCGAGGCGGCGGACGGCGCGGGCTGAGGCCCCCGCGGGGCGCGCGTTCTCGTCTCCGCCGGGCGCGCCGCCCCTGCCGCCCGCGCGGGTGATGCGGATTCCCGCCGGGCGCGAGCCAGACGGGAGCCAGGCGCGAGTCGGGCACATCGGAGCCGTACGCGTCCCCGCCGCATGCCGCTCGCCGTCCTCATGCCCGGGATGCCAGGGCCCGCCGGGCCGAAGGGGCCCGCGCCGGGTCCACCGGAGGCAGGCCGGGCCCGCTCCCGGCCTCCCGCGCGCCCCGGTTGCCTCCGCGCGCCCGCTCGTACGCACGTTCGGGTGTGGGGTGGGGGCGGTACGGAAGACCTAGGCCTGAAGGCGGCATGAGCCTCCTCCCAAAGCCCTGACTTGCGCTTCTTTCCCTCTCGGGCACAACCGGCGGGATGAATTCCGTGTTACCTGGCGTTGGTGCCTGCGGTGGGAAGGCCTGGTAGGCATGGGCGGGACCGCCGACCGCGGCGGCAGTCGCGGTCCGGCCGGACCGCGATGGCGGGGCCGTGGGGCGGGACGACACACAGGAGGCGCATCACCAGTGGCGGCGGGGACAGAGAGCTGGGCACGACGGCTGACGGCATACGCGTGGCGCTACCGCCGCAAGGTGGTGCTGTCGCTGGCGTCCTCGCTCGTCGGCATGGGCGTCATGGCGTTCGTCCCCCTGATCACCAAGGTCGTCATCGATGACGTCATCGGCTCGCACAGCGGCTCGCTGTACACCTGGACCGGCCTGCTGATCGCGTCCGCGGTCGTCGTCTACCTCTCCACGTTCGTCCGCCGCTACTACGGCGGCCGGGTCGCCCTCGACGTCCAGCACGACCTGCGCACGGACATGTACAGGTCGCTCACCCGCCTCGACGGCCGCCGGCAGGACACCCTGAGCACCGGTCAGGTCATCGGCCGCGCCACCAGCGACCTCCAGCTGATCCAGGGCCTGCTGTTCATGCTGCCCATGACGATCGGCAACCTCCTGCTGTTCGTGGTCTCCCTCGTGATCATGGCCGTGCTGTCGCCGCCGCTGACCCTGATCGCGCTGGCCGTGGCCCCCGCCGTCTACGTCATCGCCCGCCGCAGCCGCTCCAAGCTGCACCCCGCCACCTGGTACGCGCAGACAAAGGCCGCCGACGTCGCCGGCGTGGTGGACGGCGCCGTCACCGGTGTCCGCGTGGTGAAGGGCTTCGGGCAGGAGGACCAGGAGACCGACAAGCTCCGCCAGGTGGGCAGGAAGCTCTTCGCGGGCCGCCTGCGCACGGTGAAGCTCAACGCCAAGTTCACCCCGGCCCTCCAGGCCGTGCCCTCGCTCGGCCAGGTCGCCATGCTGGCGCTCGGCGGCTGGCTCGCCACCAAGGGCGACATCACACTCGGCACGTTCGTCGCGTTCTCCACGTACCTCGCACAGCTCGTCGGGCCGGTGCGCAGCCTCGCCGTGGTCCTCACCGTCGGCCAGCAGGCCCGCGCCGGCGTCGAGCGGGTCCTGGAGCTCATCGACACCGAGCCCACCATGACGGAGGGCACCAAGGAACTGCCCGCCGACGCGGAGGCCTCCGTCGAGTTCGACGACGTGTCCTTCGCCTATCAGGAGGGGCGCCCCGTCCTCGACGGGTTCTCGCTGCGCGTGGAGCCCGGCGAGACCGTGGCCGTCGTCGGCTCGTCCGGCAGTGGCAAGTCCACCGCCTCCCTCCTGCTGCCGCGCTTCTACGACGTCACCCACGGCGCCGTCCTCGTCGGCGGCCACGACGTGCGCGAACTGACCTACGACTCGCTGCGCGCCGCCATCGGGCTGGTCCCCGAGGACAGTTTCCTGTTCTCCGACTCGGTGCGCGCCAACATCGCCTACGGCCGCTCCGAGGCCACCCAGGAGGAGGTGGAGCGCGCCGCACGGCTGGCGCAGGCGGACCGCTTCATCGCCGCCCTGCCCGAGGGCTACGACACGAGGGTCGGTGAGCAGGGCCTCACGCTCTCCGGCGGACAGCGACAGCGCATCGCCCTCGCACGGGCGATCCTCACCGATCCGCGTCTCCTCGTCCTGGACGACGCGACGTCCGCCGTGGACGCGCGTGTCGAGCACGAGATCCACGAGGCGCTGCGCGGCGTGATGGCGGGCCGTACGACGCTCCTGATCGCTCACCGCCGCTCCACACTCGGGCTCGCGGACCGGATCGCCGTGCTCGACGGCGGGCGGCTCGCCGACATCGGCACCCACGACGAACTCCAGCGCCGCTCCGCCCTCTACCGGCGGCTGCTCACCGACCCCGACGAACTGGGCGAGGCCCCCGTGGAGCCGGCCGTCGAGCGGGCGCGCGAGATCGCGGCGGCCGAGGAGGACGCCGAGACCCGCGCGGCGTCCGAACGCCTTGCTGTACGCGAGGAGGTCGCCCGGGAGGGCATCGACACGGAGTTCGACGCCGACTTCGACGCGGAGCGCGGCATCACGCCCACGCTGTGGGCGCGCGACGAGGTCGTCGAGGAGGACGCGGCGTCCGGCGCCACCCCCGAACTGCTGGCGCAGGTGGCCGCGCTGCCGCCCGCCACGGACGAGCCCGAGGTGGACGAGGCGAGCGCCGTCCGGGCCGAGAGCTCGTACGGTCTTCGCAGGCTGTTGCGCGGCTTCGGCAGCGCCCTGACGGTGAGCCTGCTGTTCGTGGCCGCGGACGCGGGGATGGGCCTGCTGCTGCCGGTCCTGGTCCGGCACGGCATCGACCAGGGCGTCGACAAGGTCGCGATCGGCGCGGTGTGGTCGGCGGCCGGTCTCGGTCTGCTTGTCGCGTTCGCGCAGTGGGCGGCGCAGATCGGCGAGACCCGGATGACCGGCAGAACCGGTGAGCGGGTGCTGTACGCGCTGCGGCTCAAGATCTTCTCCCAGCTCCAGCGGCTCGGCCTCGACTACTACGAGCGCGAGCTGACGGGCCGCATCATGACCCGCATGACGACGGACGTCGACGCCCTGTCGTCGTTCCTCCAGACGGGTCTGGTGACCGCTCTCGTCTCCGCGATCACCTTCTTCGGCATCCTCGCGGTCCTGCTGGTCATCGACGTCCAGCTCGCGCTCGTGGTCTTCGCGACGTTGCCGGTGCTCGTCGTCGGCACGTTCTTCTTCCGGCGCAAGAGCGTGCGGGCGTACACGCTCGCGCGGGAGCGGATCGGCGTCGTCAACGCGGACCTGCAGGAGACCGTCTCCGGTCTGCGGATCGTGCAGGCCTTCCGGCGGGAGAAGGACGGCGGCGAGCGGTTCGCCGGCCGCAGCATGCACTACCTGCACGCCCGTACCCGCGGCCAGTGGCTGATCTCGGTGTACTTCCCGTTCGTGCAGTTCCTGTCGTCGGTAGCGGCGGCGGCGGTGCTGATCGTCGGTGCGGACCGGGTCCAGAGCGGCACGCTCACCACGGGCGCGCTCGTCGCGTACCTGCTCTACATCGACCTGTTCTTCGCCCCGGTCCAGCAGCTCTCGCAGGTCTTCGACGGATACCAGCAGGCGACGGTGTCGCTGACGCGCATCCAGGAACTGCTGCGCGAGCCCACATCGACCGTCGAGGCGAAGGACCCGCGGCCGGTCGGGGCGCTGCGCGGCGAGATCGCCTTCGAGGACGTCGACTTCCACTACGCGGCGGACAGCGCCGGCGGTGAGGAGCAGGAGGGCGGCGAGGTCCAGCGGGCCGCCCGGAACGCGCCGGTCGGCGCGGCCCGGGGCACGGGCCGCAAGGAGGCCGCGCTGCGCTCGGTGGATCTGCGTATCCCGGCGGGACAGACGGTCGCCTTCGTCGGTGAGACCGGCGCGGGCAAGTCGACGCTCGTCAAGCTCGTCGCGCGGTACTACGACCCGACCGGCGGGCGCGTCACGGTGGACGGCGCCGACCTGCGGGGCCTCGACCTCGCCGGTTACCGCCACCGGATCGGTGTCGTACCGCAGGAGGCGTACCTCTTCCCCGGCACGCTCCGGGACGCGATCTCCTACGGGCGCCCCGGCGCGAGCGACGCCGAGGTGGAGGCCGCGGCCCGTGCGGTCGGCGCGCACGACATGATCGCCACGCTCGACGGCGGCTACCTGCACCAGGTGGCCGAGCGCGGCAGGAACCTGTCGGCGGGCCAGCGCCAGCTGATCGCGCTCGCCCGGGCGGAACTCGTCGACCCGGACATCCTGCTGCTCGACGAGGCGACCGCGGCGCTCGACCTCGCCAGCGAAGCGGCCGTCAACCAGGCCACCGAGCGTCTGACCGGCCGTCGCACCACTCTCGTGGTGGCCCACCGGCTGACGACGGCGGCACGGGCGGACCGCGTGATCGTGATGGACCATGGCCGGGTCGCGGAGGACGGCACCCACGAGGAACTGCTCGCCCTCGGCGGGCGCTACGCCCGGCTGTGGCGCAGCTTCGTGGGCGAGGAGGAGCCGGCCGTGGCCTGAGGCGGCCCCGCCCCGGGACGCCGGTCTCCCGTTCCGGGGAGGCCGGCGTCGCGCTGCCCGGTGACGGCCGTGCGACGGGCCGCCCGCGCTGCTGGCGACGCCCGCGCGCCCGGGCTCACGGCCGGCTGCCCGCGACCCGGAGTCCTGTAGGCCCTTCGGGCGTCTCGCGTGAGTCCTCCGAGTGGCGGAACCCCCGCAAAGGGCACGAGGCCTGGCGGGGCCCCCGCCCGGGCCCGTACTGTCGCGGCGTCTGTCATGAACACGAGGGAGTGTGAATGGGCAAGGCGCTCAGATGGCTGCTGAGTCTCGCGCTGCTGATAGGCGCGCTCGGCACGGCAGGCGCGGCCACCGCCGCGGAACCCGACACCACCGCCCCCGCCGGCTCGCCCGCCGCGAGCGGCGCGACGACCGCCGACGACGGCACCGGCACCGACATCAAGGACCGCATCCTCGCCATCCCGGGGATGAGCCTGATCCAGGAGAAGCCGGTCGACGGCTACCGCTACTTCGTCCTCGACTACACGCAGCCCGTCGACCACCGGCACCCGTCACGAGGCACCTTCGAACAGCGCATCACCCTGCTGCACAAGGGCGTGGACCGGCCGACCGTCTTCTTCACCAGCGGCTACAACGTCTCCACCACGCCGAGCCGCAGCGAGCCGGCCCAGATCGTGGACGGCAACCAGGTCTCCCTGGAGTACCGCTACTTCACGCCGTCCCGTCCTGATCCCGCCGACTGGACGAAGCTGGACATCCGGCAGGCCGCGAGCGACCAGCACCGCGTCTTCGCCGCGCTCAAGACGATCTACCCGCGCAGGTGGCTGGCGACCGGCGGCTCGAAGGGCGGCATGACCGCCACCTACTACGAGCGCTTCTACCCGCACGACATGGACGGCGTGGTCGCGTACGTCGCACCCGACGACGTCGTCAACACGGAGGACTCGTCCTACGACCGCTTCCTCGCCACCGTCGGCACCACGGCGTGCCGCGAGCGCGTGGAGGCCGTCCAGCGCGAGGCCCTCGTACGACGGCAGCCGCTGGAGCGGAAGTACGCCGACTGGGCACGCGCCGGCGGCTACACCTTCACCACCGTCGGCACCCTCGACAAGGCGTACGAGGCGGTCGTGCTCGACTACGTATGGGCGTACTGGCAGTACAGCCTGCTGTCCGACTGCGACACGATCCCGGCCGACGCCAAGGCCGCCACGGACCAGCAGATCTACGACAGCATCGACGCGATCTCCGGTTTCTCCGCCTACACGGACCAGGGGCTCGCGCAGTACACGCCGTACTACTACCAGGCGGGCACCCAGCTCGGCTCGCCCGACATCCGCCAGCCGTGGCTCGGCGGGCTGAGCCGGTACGGCTACCAGCCGCCGCGCGACTTCGTACCGCGCTCGATCCCGATGCGCTTCGATCCTGGCGTCATGCCCGAGGTGGACAACTGGGTGCGGCACCATGCCGACCACATGCTGTTCGTCTACGGACAGAACGACCCGTGGGGCTCGGAACGCTTCCAGGTGGGCCAGGGCTCGCACGACAGCTACGTGTTCACCGCGCCGGGGGCGAACCACGGCGCCGACGTGGCCGGCCTGCAGGCCGCACAGAAGGCGAAGGCGACCGCGCGCATCCTCGACTGGGCGGGCGTCGCCACGGCGGCCGTCCAGCAGGACGAGAGCAAGGCGAAGCCGCTCGCTCCGTTCGACAGGACGCTGGACGAGCGGCGGCCGCCCCGCGGCCCGAACCCCGGGCCCGCACTGGTGCCGTAGGAGTCCCGAGAGGTGCCCTGTGCCCCTCGCGGTGGCCCGGGGCCGCCGGGTCGCCGCGGGGCGCCGTGGCCGGCGGGACCCTCTCCCGCCGGCCCTCATCTCCGGCGCAGTGCGCCCTGTGCCCGCCGCCTCAGGACAGACAGGCGGCGGGCACGGTCATGTCCGCCGATACGAGGACGACGGATCGAACGAGGCGTACGGGGTGGCCAGGAGAGGCAGTCGGGGTGGTCGTCGGGGATGCGGGCGGGCCTCTCCTGGGTGGTGACGCAGGCGCGGGCCCACCGCCCCGCCCGGGTGATGACGCAGGCGCGGGGCCGCCGCCGGAACAGAAAGGGGGGCGTGCCGGTGGCGGCGGGTGGCCGGCCGCGGGCGGTGGGAGGGCCCGGACTCGCGGTCAGCAACGCGAGGGCCGTGACCGCCCGGCGCGAGAACTCACCGGCGCACGGGGATGGGACGGGCGGACCGTCCGCCCGGTTCCGTCGGTGCGCCGGGGGAGGAACCGGGCACGACACCATCGTTGACAATGGTCTTACCAACAAGCCAGGCTGGGTCGCTGTCGGTGGTGGGACAGCGGGCGGAGGGACACGGGATGACTGCGGTCGGCACGAAGACGGTGGGACTGATCGGGCTCGGGGCGATGGGGCGTCCCGCAGCGGAGTTCCTGGCCGCCGCGGGCGTCACCACGTACGCCTTTGACGCGGACCGCGCGCTCATGGACCAGGTGGCGGAGCGGGGCGTCCGGCCGGCCGCGTCGATCGCCGAACTCGCCGCGGACAGCGACGTGGTGGTGGTCATGGTGCCCACGGACCAGGACGTGCTGGACGTGTGCGCGGAGGCCGGCGGTGTGCTGTCCACGGCCCGCAGCGGCTCGGTGCTCCTCGTCTGCTCCTCGGTCACCCCCGACACCTGCCGCACGGTGGCCACGGCGGCCGCCCGCAAGGGAGTCGACGTCCTCGACGCGGCGCTCACGGGCGGGGTGCGCGCCGCCGAGGCAGGCGAGATCAACCTGCTGGTCGGCGGCGACGAGCGCGTGCTCGACTCGGTGCGGACCGAGCTGGCGCCCTGGACCAGGACGGTCCACCACTTGGGCCCGCTCGGCTCCGGGCAGGTCGGCAAGACCGTCAACAACCTCTGTCACTGGGGCCAGTTGTCGGCCGTCGTCGAGGCGCTGCGGCTCGGCCGCGACCTCGGCGTCGCCCCCACGAAGCTGCGCGCCGCCCTGCTCGACGGCCCTGCGGCCAGCAGGACCCTCGCCGAGATGGAACTGATGCGGCTGACCTGGCACCGCAAGGACCTGGCCAACGCGATGCGCATGGCGGACACGGTGGACCGGACCCTTCCGGTCGCGGCGACGGTGCGTGAGGCGATGGAGGGCATCACCGTCGAGGACATCGCCGCGCTGTACGAGGGGAGTTGAGCCGGTCGAAGGCGGGCGGACGAGGGCCGGGCCGCGCGCCCGCGCCGTGCCACCCCGGGCCGCGCGCCCGCGCCGTGCCACCCCGGGCGGTGGCGCCGCGCGGGCCCACGCGGCCGGCCGCTCAGCGCCCGAGCAGCCCCTCCAGATGGGCCCGCCCCGGGGCGAGCAGCGGCGGGAGGGCGGCGGCCGCCTCGTACCAGCGCTTCTCGTACTCCCAGCACACCCAGGTGTCGTCCGACAGTGTGCTCAGGCACTCGCGGAGCGGCAGCACGCCCGCGCCGAGCGCGAGCGGCGTGGTGTCCTGCGCTGAGGCGATGTCCTTGACCTGCACGTATCCCAGGTAGGGGCCCAGTGTCGCGCGGGTCACCACCGGAGCCTCGCCGCCCCGCCAGGTGTGCATCACGTCCCACAGCACACCGACCTGGGGGTGGCCCACCGCGGCCACCACGCGCTCGGCATCCGCGCCGGTGCGATGCGAGTCGTGGGTCTCCAGCAGGACGCGCACACCGAAGTCCGCCGCGACTTCGGCCGCGACGCCCAGGCGGCGCGCCGCCGTGCCGTCGGCCTCGGGGCCGGCCGCGTCCCCGCCGCCGGGGAAGACCCGTACGTACGAGGCCCCGAGGTCGCGCGCCAGCCGCAGGAGGCCGTCGACCTCTTCGCGGAACGCGCTGTCCGGCACGGTGACATCGGCCGCGCGCGCGTACCCGGCGACCGTGAGGATCTCCACCCCGGCGCGCTCGAACTCCTTGACGACCGAGGCGCGTTCGGCGGCGCCGAGGCCGGGGTGCACCGGCTCCTCGGGGTGGCCGCGCAGTTCGACGCCCTGGTATCCGGCCGACACCGCCAGTTCGGCCACCTCGGGGATCGGCATTCCGGGTACACCCAGGGTCGAGAAGGCGAGCTTCACGAGTGTGTTCCTCCCACTAGTCGCGTGTCTTCGGCGCGGGGTCCGGCAGCCACGGCTGCGGTCCCGGGCCTGCCGGTGGTCCCGGTCCCGGCCCCGCTCGGGTTCCGGAACCGCGGGCGGCCCCCTTCCCGCACGTCCAGCCTTCCCGGACGTGCCCGGGGGAACCGTACGAGATCCCACGCGGACGGAGAGGCGCGCGTGGCGCCGGAACCCGTCCGCTCCTGGTCGGGCCCGATCCGGGCGCGACCCGGCGCCGGTGCCGCGCGGTCGCCCGGGGTCCGCGTCCCCCGTTCAGCGTCCCCCGTTCGGCTCCCTCGTTCCGCGTCCGGGGGGAGCCGTCGAGGCCCGCGCCATGAGTTCCGCGGCGATCGTCGCGATGCCCCCCGGCGGCGGTGTCTCCGTGCCCATAGCCAGCCGGCCCGCGCGCGCCCCGGCCTCCGCGAGGGGGAGCCGCACGGTCGTCAGCGCGGGCACCGCGTCCACCGAGAACGGCAGGTCGTCGAAGCCGGCCACCGACACGTCCTCGGGGATGCGCAGTCCCTGGTCGCGTACCGCCGCGCAGGCGCCGAGCGCGACCGTGTCGTTCGCCGCCACCACGGCCGTCAGCCCGGGCGCTCTGCGCAGCAGTTCGAGCGTCGCCTCGTAACCCGAGCGCCGGGTGTAGGGACCGTGCAGCGTCAACAGCTCCCGCGTGTCCGCGTCGCCGGGCACGCCGGCCGCGCGCAGCGCCTCGCGGTGGCCCTCCAGGCGATGGCGCGTCGTGGTGCGCTCCAGCGGTCCGGCCACGTACCCGATCCTGCGGTGCCCGAGCGCCAGCAGGTGCTCGGTCAGGCGCCGGCTGCCGCCCCGGTTGTCGAAGGCGAGCGCGGCGAGGGCCGCCTCGCTCCCGGCCAGCGGCGGTCGCCCGCACAGCACCACGCGGGTTCCGGCCGCCGCGAGCCGCCCCAGTTTCGCCGTCATGGCCGCACTGTGCTCCGCGTCCTCCAGGGCGCCGCCGGTCAGGATCACCGCCGCCGCGCGCTGGCGCTGGAGCAGTGTGAGGTAGGTCAGTTCGCGTTCCGGGGACCCGCCGGTGTTGCACACGACGGCGAGTTTCTGGCGGCCCGCCCGCCCCAGGCCCTCCCTTCCCGGTGTGTCCTGGCCGCCGATCTCGCTCTGGGCCGCGCCGGCCATGATGCCGAAGAACGGGTCGGCGATGTCATTGACGAGGATGCCCACGAGGTCGGAGGTGGCGGCGGCGAGTGAGCTCGCGGGCCCGTTGAGCACGTAGTCGAGTTCGTCGACGGCGCGCAGTACCCGGTCCTTGGTGGCGGCGGCCACGGGGTAGTTGCCGTTCAGTACGCGGGAGACGGTGGCGGGCGACACCCGGGCGCGGGCCGCCACATCCGCCAGGGTGACTGTCATCGCTTTCCTCCGCTTGGTCGTGCGTGTTCCGCGGGCGTGGTTCCCGCCATCTCGATTGTGGTCGATGGGCGCCGGCGGTCCGCGGCGGGTGGGTCCCCGGCCGGGCCGTTCGCCGCAGCCGGCGCGCGGCGCACGGGACGGACCGGCCGCCGCCCGGGCCACCGCCGTGGGCCCGGGTCTTGTCCGGGCCCGTGCCGCAGGTTAGTTTCCTAGTCGTAGAAAGCGCTTGCTAGAGCGGTATGGAGGGAACTTCGTGGGACGCAGAACAGTCCGGATCGCTATGAACGGCGTCACGGGACGGATGGGGTACCGGCAGCACCTGCTGCGTTCCGTCCTCGCCATCCGGGAGCAGGGCGGGCTGGACCTGGGCAACGGCGACACGCTGTGGCCCGAACCCGTCCTCGTCGGGCGGCGCGAGCACGCCCTGCGCGACATCGGGGGGCGGCACGGCCTGAGCGAGTGGTCCACCGACCTCGACGCGGTCCTCGCGGACGACACCGTCGAGATCTACTTCGACGCGCAGGTGACGGCCGCGCGCGTCGAGTCGGTCAAGAAGGCGATCGCGGCGGGCAAGCACCTCTACGTCGAGAAGCCCACCGCCACCGACCTCGAAGGCGCCCTCGACCTCGCCCGCCTCGCGGAGGCCGCGGGCATCAAGCACGGGGTGGTGCAGGACAAGATCTTCCTGCCGGGCCTGCTGAAGCTGAAGCGCCTCGTCGACGGCGGCTTCTTCGGCCGGATCCTGTCGATCAGGGGCGAGTTCGGTTACTGGGTCTTCGAGGGCGACTGGCAGGAGGCGCAGCGTCCGTCCTGGAACTACCGCGCCGAGGACGGCGGCGGCATCACCGTCGACATGTTCCCGCACTGGGAATACGTGCTGCACGACCTGTTCGGCCGGGTCACCACCGTCCAGGCGCACGTCACCACGCACATCCCGCAGCGCGTCGACGAGCAGGGCAGGGCCTACGAGGCGACCGCCGACGACGCCGCGTACGGCATCTTCCAGCTGGAGGGCGGCGCGGTCGCCCAGATCAACTCCTCGTGGGCGGTGCGCGTCAACCGCGACGAACTGGTCGAGTTCCAGGTGGACGGCACACACGGTTCGGCGGTCGCCGGCCTGCGCACCTGCCGTGTGCAGCACCGCGGCACCACCCCGAAGCCGGTGTGGAACCCGGACCTGCCCGCCACCTACGCCTTCCGCGAGCAGTGGCAGGAGGTCCCGGACAACGCCGAGTTCGACAACGGCTTCAAAGCGGAGTGGGAGCTGTTCCTGCGCCACGTGGTGCTGGACGAGCCGTTCGCCTGGGACCTGCTGGCGGGCGCGCGCGGTGTGCAGCTCGCGGAACTGGGTCTCAGGTCGCATGCGGAGGGCCGTCGCTTCGAGGTGCCGGAGCTGACGCTGTGACCGCGAACACCCCGCGGTCCGGGTCCGGTTCGGCCCCACTGAGGCTGCCGGAAGCGGGCGGCGGCCTGCGTACGTACCTCCCTCGCGGTGAACCGGCCGCCTTCCTCGCATCCGGTACGGGTGCGCCGGGCGGTGCGGGAGGCGCGAGCGGTACGGGGCCGGGCACCGCGGCGCCCGCCGTCTCCCGTACGGTCTTCGCCGCCGCGCACGTCGTCGCCGACCCGTACGCGGACACCACGCCCGACGCGCCGGCCGCGCTCGACTGGGACGCGACACTCGCCTTCCGCCGGCACCTGTGGGCCCAGGGACTCGGCGTCGCGGAGGCCATGGACACCGCGCAGCGCGGCATGGGTCTCGACTGGGCCGGCGCCGCCGAGCTGATCCGCAGGTCCGCGGCCGAGGCGAAGGCCGTCGGCGGGCGCGTCGCCTGCGGCGTGGGGACCGACCAACTCGCCCCGGGGACGCACTCCCTGGCCGAGGTGACGGCCGCCTACGAGGAGCAGCTCGCCCTCGCGGAGGAGACCGGCACGCAGGCGATCCTGATGGCCTCACGGGCGCTCGCCGTCGCGGCGGCCGGGCCCGACGCGTACCTGGAGACGTACGACCACCTGCTGCGGCAGGCGGACGAACCGGTGATCCTGCACTGGCTCGGGCCGATGTTCGACCCGGCGCTGGCGGGTTACTGGGGCAGCGCCGACCTCGACACCGCCACCAGCACCTTCCTCCAGGTCATCGCGGACCATCCGGACAAGGTCGACGGCATCAAGATCTCGCTCCTCGACGCGGGGCGCGAGATCGACGTGCGCCGCCGCCTGCCGGAGGGCGTGCGGTGCTACACGGGTGACGACTTCAACTACCCGGAGCTGATCGCCGGTGACGAACACGGCTTCAGTCATGCCCTGTTGGGTGTCTTCGATCCCCTGGCGCCGCTGGCGGCGAAGGCCCTGCGGGTCCTGGACACGGGCGACGTGAAGGGGTTCCGGGAGCTGCTCGACCCGAGTGTGGAGCTGTCGCGGCACCTGTTCCAGGCGCCCACGCGCTTCTACAAGACGGGTGTGGTCCTCCTCGCCTGGCTGGCCGGGTACCAGGACCACTTCGCGATGGTGGGCCACCAGCAGGCCGCCCGGTCCCTTCCGCATCTCGCGCGCGCCTATGAACTCGCCGACACCCTCGGTCTGTTCCCCGATCCGTCGCGTGCGGCCGAGCGCATGCGCAGCCTCCTGCACGTGTACGGGGTGACGCGGTGAGCGAACACGTCGCGGGCGACCTGAGCCGCTTCAGCATCAACCAGATGACCGTCAAACAGCTCTCGCTGCCCCAACTGAGCGACGCGTGCGTGCGGTTCGGTGTGGGGGGCGTGGGCCTGTGGCGCGCGCCCGTCCAGGCGTACGGGGTCGACGCGGCGGCGAAGCTCGTACGCGAAGCGGGCCTGCGCGTCACCACACTGTGCCGGGGCGGCTTCCTCACCGCCGTCGAGCCGGCCGCGCGGGCGGCGGCCCTCGCCGACAACCGGGCCGCCGTCGACGAGTGCGTCGCGCTCGGCACGGACACACTCGTCATGGTCTCGGGCGGGCTGCCGCCGGGAGAGCGCGACCTGGGCGCCGCGCGGGAACGCGTCGCTGACGCGCTGGGCGAACTCGCCCCGTACGCGGGGGAGCGCGGGGTACGACTGGCGATCGAGCCGCTGCACCCGATGTTCGCGTCCGACCGGTGCGTGGTCTCGACACTCGACCAGGCCCTCGCGCTCGCCGAGCGCTTCCCGGCGGGGCAGGTGGGCGTGGTCGTGGACACCTACCACATCTGGTGGGACGACCGGGCGCCCGCGGCGGTGGCGCGGGCGGGCGAGGAGGGCAGGATCCACTCGTTCCAACTCGCTGACTGGATCACGCCGTTGCCCGCAGGTGTCCTCAACGGCCGGGGTCTGATCGGTGACGGTGCGGTGGACCTGCGGCAGTGGCGGGAGCGCGTGGACGCGACCGGCTTCACCGGCCCGATCGAGGTGGAGCTGTTCAACGACGACCTGTGGGAACGGGACGGGGAGGACCTCTTGCGTGACGTCGCTGAACGCTACGTACGGCACGCGCTGTAGCGGTAGACCGGTCGCCCGGGGCCCTGCGGCCCCGGCGCCCCGGTCGCCCTGACGCGCCGGTCGCGGGTCGGTGACGCGGTGGGGCCCGCGCCGTTCATGCGCCGGGCCGCTCGCCGTGGGCCCCGGCCCGGAGCGCCGTGGGCCGCGATCACCCGAGCGGGTGGCCGAGTTGTACACACGAGCGGCGGCCCGCTCCGGGTTGTCCACAGGCCCGGGCCGGGTGCCGCCCGCGGGGGATACCGTCGGGGCATGTCCAGCCGCACGCCTGCGCAGGCCCCGGGATCCCGCTCCCTCGCCGTACTCGAAGCCGTCCTCGAACGGATCACGTACGCCAACGAGGAGAGCGGATACACGGTCGCGCGCGTCGACACCGGACGCGGGGGCGACCTGCTGACGGTCGTCGGGGCGCTGCTCGGCGCACAGCCGGGCGAGTCGCTGCGCATGGAGGGCCACTGGGGCTCCCACCCGCAGTACGGCAAGCAGTTCACGGTCGACAACTACCGGGTCACCCTGCCCGCGACGATCCAGGGCATCCGCCGCTACCTGGGATCGGGTCTCGTCAAGGGCATCGGGCCCGTCTTCGCCGACCGCATCGTCACCCACTTCGGGCTCGACACCCTGGACATCATCGAGCAGGAGCCCGGCCGGCTGATCGAGGTGCCGGGGCTCGGCCCCAAGCGGACCGGGAAGATCACGGCCGCCTGGGAGGAGCAGAAGGCCATCAAGGAGGTCATGGTCTTCCTCCAGGGCGTCGGCGTCTCCACCTCGATCGCCGTCCGCATCTACAAGAAGTACGGGGACGCGTCGATCTCCGTCGTCCGGCACGAGCCGTACCGGCTCGCGGCCGACGTGTGGGGCATCGGCTTCCTCACCGCGGACAGGATCGCCCAGTCCGTGGGCATCCCGCACGACAGCCCCGAGCGCGTCAAGGCCGGTCTGCAGTACGCGCTGTCGCAGTCCACCGACCAGGGGCACTGCTTCCTGCCCGAGGACCAGCTGATCGCCGACGGGGTCAAGCTCCTGCAGGTCGACACGGGCCTGGTCATCGAGTGTCTCGCCGAACTCGCCGCCGACGACGAGGGGGTCGTGCGGGAGCGGGTGCCGGGGCCTGACGGGGACGAGATCACGGCGGTGTACCTCGTCCCCTTCCACCGCGCCGAGCTGTCCCTCGCGGGCCGGCTGCGCCGCCTGCTGCGCGCGGAGGAGGACCGGATGCCCGCCTTCCGGGACGTCGCGTGGGACAGGGCCCTGCAGTGGCTCGCCGGGCGTACGGGAGCCTCGCTGGCGCCCGAGCAGGAGCAGGCGGTGCGGCTCGCGCTGACCGAGAAGGTCGCCGTGCTGACCGGCGGCCCCGGCTGCGGCAAGTCCTTCACGGTCCGCTCGATCGTCGAGCTGGCACGGGCGAAGAAGGCCACGGTGGTGCTCGCCGCACCGACCGGGCGCGCGGCGAAGCGGCTCGCCGAGCTGACCGGCGCGGAGGCCTCCACCGTGCACCGGCTGCTGGAGCTCAAGCCGGGCGGCGACGCGGCGTACGACGCGGACCGCCCGCTCGACGCCGACCTGGTCGTGGTGGACGAGGCGTCGATGCTGGACCTCCTGCTGGCGAACAAACTGGTCAAGGCCGTCCCGCCGGGCGCCCACCTGCTCCTCGTCGGGGACGTGGACCAACTACCTTCCGTGGGCGCGGGCGAGGTCCTGCGCGACCTCCTTGCGCAGGACGGTCCTGTGCCCCGCGTCCGGCTCACGCGGATCTTCCGGCAGGCCCAGAAGTCGGGGGTGGTCACCAACGCCCACCGGATCAACGAGGGCGTCCCGCCCCTGACCCGCGGCCTCAGCGACTTCTTCCTCTTCGTCGCGGAGGAGACGGAGGACGCCGGGCGCCTCACGGTGGATGTGGCGGCGCGCCGGATCCCCGAGAAGTTCGGGCTCGACCCGCGCCGGGACGTCCAGGTGCTGGCGCCCATGCACCGCGGGCCGGCCGGCGCCGGCGTGCTCAACGGCCTGCTTCAGCAGGCCATCACCCCGGCGCGCCCCGACCTGCCGGAGAAGCGGATCGGCGGCCGGGTCTTCCGGGTGGGCGACAAGGTCACCCAGATCAGGAACAACTACGAGAAGGGGGAGAACGGAGTCTTCAACGGCACGGTCGGCGTGGTCACGGCCATCAGCCAGGAGGACCAGCGGCTGACCGTGGTGACCGACGAGGACGAGGAGGTGCCGTACGACTTCGACGAGCTGGACGAGCTGTCCCACGCGTACGCCGTCACGATCCACCGCTCGCAGGGCAGCGAGTACCCGGCCGTGGTCGTCCCCGTCACCAGGAGCGCCTGGATGATGCTCCAGCGCAATCTCCTCTATACGGCGATCACGCGCGCGAAGAGGCTGGTCGTCCTCGTGGGCTCCCCACAGGCGTTGGCCCAGGCCGTACGGTCCGTGTCGGCCGGCCGCAGGTTCACGGCGCTCGATCACCGACTCGGCGCTCGGGCCGTCGGGGTAGGAAACATCACGTAGGACTTCCAGAACCAGGGCGAAGGGGGCAGGATGAGCAAGTTGGCGGCACTGAGTGCCGCCAATAAGCCCAATGGTCGACCCCGAGTGCACCTTCCTGCGCCAAATGGGGGATGGTAGAGACATCAGGGCACCTCGAAGAAGAGGCACTACGTCGGTGAGGGATGACGTGAGCGAGAAACGCGACAACGACGCGGTAGTACTGCGGTACGGCGATGGCGAATACACCTACCCGGTGATCGACAGCTCCGTCGGTGACAAGGGCTTCGACATCGGCAAGCTCCGCAACCAGACCGGTCTCGTGACCCTGGACAGCGGCTACGGCAATACCGCCGCATACCAGTCCGCGATCACCTATCTGGACGGCGAGCAGGGCATCCTGCGGTACCGCGGCTATCCCATCGAGCAGCTGGCCGAGAGGTCCAGCTTCGTCGAGGTGGCCTACCTGCTGATCAACGGTGAGCTGCCGACCGTGGACCAGCTCGCCACGTTCAAGAGCGAGATCACCCGGCACACCCTGCTCCACGAGGACGTCAAGCGGTTCTATGACGGCTTCCCCAAGGACGCCCACCCGATGGCGATGCTGTCCTCCGTGGTCAGCGCGCTGTCGACGTTCTACCAGGACAGCCACAACCCGTTCGACGAGCGTCAGCGCAACCTCTCGACGATCCGGCTGCTCGCCAAGCTGCCGACGATCGCCGCGTACGCCTACAAGAAGTCGGTCGGTCACCCGTTCGTCTACCCGCGCAACGACCTCGGGTACGTCGAGAACTTCCTGCGGATGACCTTCTCCGTCCCGGCCCAGGAGTACGACCTCGACCCGGTCGTCGTCTCCGCGCTGGACAAGCTGTTCATCCTGCACGCGGACCACGAGCAGAACTGCTCCACGTCCACCGTGCGTCTGGTGGGCTCCTCGCAGGCGAACATGTTCGCCTCGATCTCCGCCGGCATCAACGCCCTGTGGGGTCCCCTGCACGGCGGCGCCAACGCCTCCGTGCTGGAGATGCTGGAAGGCATCCAGGCCGCCGGCAGCGACGTCGACACCTTCATCCGCAAGGTGAAGAACAAAGAAGACGGCGTCAAGCTGATGGGCTTCGGCCACCGGGTCTACAAGAACTTCGACCCCCGGGCGAAGATCATCAAGTCGGCCGCGCACGACGTCCTCTCGGCGCTCGGCAAGTCCGACGAGCTGCTCGACATCGCGCTCAAGCTGGAGGAGCACGCGCTCGCCGACGACTACTTCGTCGAGCGCAAGCTCTACCCGAACGTGGACTTCTACACGGGCCTGATCTACCGCGCGATGGGCTTCCCGACCGAGATGTTCACGGTGCTGTTCGCGATCGGCCGGCTGCCCGGCTGGATCGCCCAGTGGACCGAGATGATCAAGGAGCCCGGATCCCGCATCGGCCGTCCGCGCCAGATCTACACGGGCCAGGTCGAGCGCGACTTCGTGCCGGTCGAGGCTCGCTGACCGGACGCCCGCCGACCGTGAGGCCCTGAGGGTCTCGCGGTCCGGGCGCGCCGCCCCGATACCGGGCGGCGGTACGGGAGAAGCGAAAAGCGCCCCGCCACCGATCCCCCCACGGGTCGGTAGGCGGGGCGCTTTCCATATCCCCGGAGCGGATTCCCCCCACGGGATCCGGGCCGGGCGTATGCCGTAACCACCTGCGGTCACGTGGTGCGGTTCGACCGGGGTACGTACGGGAGGGCCGCTCAAGCTCCCCGGTGCACGTGCCCCGGCCAATCGCTTGCCCGAGATGTCCCCCAAGACATCTCGCGAACGTCCCCCAAGACGTTCTCTGGCATCGTCCTCTATGACACACGAGCTGCTCTGATGGTTACCCATAAATCTATGTGATCTAGGTCTCCATGTGAAGGACTCGTGCCCCATGTGAAGGACACGCAACGGCAAAGACCTGGTCAGGTGCCCTGGTGGGAGCGGCGGCGGGGTCGTCGCGGAAGACTCCGAGGCCCACTCCGAGAGGCCCGTGGGCCCATCGGAGCGGGCCTCGCTCCGCGTCAGGCCTGTCCGGCGAGCTCGTATCCGGCCTCGTCCACGGCGGCGCGCACGGCCGTCTCGTCCAGGGGGTTCTGGGAGGTCACCGTCACCGTGCCGGTGTCGGCCGTCGCCTGGACGGAGACGACGCCGTCGATGCCGGAGATCTCACCGGCCACGGCGCCCTCGCAGTGGCCGCAGCTCATGCCCGTGACCTGGTACACGGTGGTGACGTTGCTCATGGCGTCCTCCTTGACGAACGGGGTGGCACAACGCCGTCCATCGTACCCCTAGGGGGTATGGGCGAGCCGGTGGCGGGGTGCCCTCATGAGGCCGCGGGGCCGGCGTGGGTGAGGCGGCCGCCGCGGGCTCGGGCCGCTCAGGTGCGACGGCCCCGGTTGCCGGGACGGCTCGTGACCCAGGCGCGGATCGTGTCCGCGAACCAGTAGGGCTTGCCGTTCTCGACGTGGTCGGGCGGCGGGAGCAGTCCGTGCTTGCGGTACGAGCGGACGGTGTCCGGTTGGACGCGGATGTGTGCGGCGATCTCCTTGTAGGACCAGAGCCTGGTGTCGGTCATATGGGTCCGCGCCTTCCTGTGCGCATCGCAGCGCCGGTCCTGACGGCCGACGGGGGGTCTGCGGCGCGATCGGCCGGCTGATCACCGAGCCTGTGCCCATTCACGTACGGAGCGTGACGGGGTGTCGATGCCTGTCGCCCGCCTGTTGCCCGAAACCCGCGTAACCGAGATATCCGTGACCAATAGTCAACTTTTTTGACAGAAACGGTTCTGTGCGGTGGAATACGACGGACGTCAACTCTTGCGACAAAAAGGCAGTCGTTGTAGTGAAGCGGTCCGGCGTGGGCTGACGGCGCCGAGGGACAAGGGGAGACGCACAGGGGCGACGGTGAAGCGCCAGAACGGCGCGCGACGGCACGGCTGCGGCACGAGGGCGCGAGGGCGTCGGCCCGAGGCGGCGGGGACACCGGGAAGGCCCCGCCCGGGCGAGGGGAGAGGGGAGGAGGCGGAGTCGGGGTGGAGGAGAAAAGGGCGGCCGGCGGCGCCGGCGCTCAGACCCCGCAGCCGCGCAGGAAGCGGCGCGTGCGGCGCGCGATCGGCAGCGGGCGGTCCGGCTCGCACGGGTACATGTCCTGCTCGACGATCGCGAAGAGATCCACCCCGAGCCTGCCCGCCGCCGCGAGCACCGGCTCCAGCGCGGGCACTCCGGTCGGCGGTTCGCACATGACCCCGCGCGCCACGGCCGGCCCGAAGGGCAGCTCCCGCGCCATCACGTCCGCCAGTACGCGCGGGTCCACCTGCTTCAGGTGCAGGTAGCCGATGCGCTCGCCGTACGTCTCGATCAGCTCGACACTGTCGCCGCCGCAGTAGGCGTAGTGCCCGGTGTCGAGGCAGAGCGACACGGCGGCCGGGTCCGTGGCGTCCAGGAAACGCGTCACGTTGCGCGCGGTGTCGATGTGGGTGTCCGCGTGCGGGTGGACGACGATCCGCAGGCCGTAGCGCTCCCGCACCTCGCGGCCCAGACGCTCCGTCAGGGACGTCAGGTCGCGCCACTGCGCCGCCGTCAGGGTGCGGTCCTCCCGTACCTCGCCCGTCTTGTCGTCCCGCCAGAACGCGGGGATGACGACCAGGTGCTCCGCTCCGGTCGCCCGGGTCAGCTCGGCGATGGCGGCCACATGCTCCCAGGTCGCGTCCCACACGGCCGGGCCGTGGTGCAGCCCCGTGAAGACGGTGCCCGCCGACACCCGCAGGCCGCGCCGCGCCGTCTCGTCCATCAGGCGGCCGGGATCGCTGGGCAGATAGCCGTACGGTCCGAGTTCGATCCACTCGTAACCGGCCTCCGCGACCTCGTCGAGGAAGCGCTCCCAGGGAACCTGCCGGGGGTCGTCGGGGAACCACACCCCCCACGAGTCGGGGGCCGAACCGACCCGGATGCGCGGTGACGACGACGGCGACGGCGATGGCGACGACGGAGACGAGGGCGCTGAGAAGGCCATGGCGGCCAGCTTTCCGGCCGTCCGGAAGCGGTGTCAAGACAACGTCCGAATGTCAGGACATAGCGTTGACAGGTCTTCACGCGGCGCAGTAGACAGGTGCCGACCTCCGCGAGGAGGGTCGGCGTGCTGCGCCGCGGGTGAGGCGCGGGCGCGAGGCAGGTCCGAGAGAGGCGGAGGGACAAGACCCATGGACTCCGGGCCGTACGACGTGATCACGATGGGCCGGATCGGGGTGGACCTGTATCCGCTGCGGACCGGGGTGTCCCTGGCGGACGTGGACAGCTTCGCCCGCTTCCTCGGCGGCTCGGCGGCGAACGTCGCCGTCGCGGGGGCGAGGCTCGGGCTGCGCACCGCCGTCGTCACCCGTACCGGCGCGGACCCGTTCGGCGCCTATCTGCACCGGCAGCTGCGGGAGTTCGGGGTCGACGACCGGTGGGTCGCACCGGTCGAGGAGTACCAGACGCCGATCACTTTCTGCGAGCTCTTCCCGCCCGACGACTTCCCGCTGTACTTCTATCGCCGGCCCAAGGCGCCCGACCTGGTGATCCACCCCCATGAGCTCGATCTCGACGCGATCCGGGCCGCCCGCATCTTCTGGATGACGGGCACGGGTCTGTGCGCCGAGCCCAGCCGGAGCGCGACCCTGGCGGCGCTCAGGGCCCGCGCGCGAGGCGGCGTCACGGTCTTCGACCTCGACTGGCGGCCGATGTTCTGGGACGAGGACCCGCGTGCGGCGTACGCGGCGGCTCTCGCGCAGGCGACGGTCGCGGTGGGCAACCTGGACGAGTGCGAGACGGCGGTCGGCGAGCGTGAACCGCACGCGGCGGCCCGCGCGCTGCTGGCGGCGGGTCCGGAGCTGGCCGTAGTCAAACAGGGCCCCAAGGGCGTCCTGGCCGTCCACCGCGACGGTACGACGGCCGAGGTGGCGCCGGTCCCCGTCGACGTGGTCAACGGCCTGGGCGCGGGCGACGCGTTCGGCGGGGCGCTCTGCCGGGGACTGCTCGCCGGCTGGCCGCTGGAGCGCACCATGCGGTACGCGAACGCGGCGGGCGCCGTCGTAGCGTCGCGGCTCGCCTGCTCGTCGGCGATGCCGTACGCCCGGGAGGTCGAGCAGGTGGCGGCGGGCGGGCCGGTCCCGCCGGAACGGGAGCCCGGACTCGGGCCCGCGAGGTCCGAGGACGGGCCGGGAGCCCAGGGGCCCGCAGCGAGCGGAGGCCGTCGGTGAGCGCCGAGCGGGTCGATGTCGCGGCCCTCGCGCGGCTGCGGGCGCACCGCCCCGAGGCCGTCGCCGAGGCAGCGGCCCGCCGCTCACGCAGGCCGTTGGTCGGCGCGTCCGGACGGCTCATGATCATCGCGGCCGACCATCCCGCGCGCGGCGCGCTCGGTGTCGGCGGCGACCCGCTCGCCATGGCCAACCGCGCCGATCTGCTGACGCGGCTGTGCACCGCGCTGTCCCGGCCCGGGGTGGACGGCGTACTGGGGACCGCCGACATCCTGGAGGACCTGCTCCTGCTGGGTGCCCTGGAGGACAAGGTCGCCGTCGGCTCCATGAACCGCGGCGGTCTCGCGGGCGCCTCCTTCGAACTGGACGACCGCTTCACCGGGTACCGCGCCGAGGACCTGGCAGCCGCCGGCTTCGACGCGGGCAAGCTGCTCCTGCGCGTCGACTACGCCGACACGGGCACCGGTTCCGTCGAGACGCTGCTGTCCGCCGCGCGCGCCGTGGACGCGATGGCGGCGCGCCGGCTGCCGGTGTTCGTGGAGCCGTTCCTCTGCGGCAGGGGCACGGACGGCCGGCTCCGCACCGACCTGAGCGCCTCGGCCGTCATCCGGTCCATCGCGATAGCGTCCGGGCTCGCCGGGACCTCCGCGTACACCTGGCTCAAGCTGCCCGTCACCGAGGACCCCGACGACATGGCACGGGTCATGGAGACCTCCACGCTGCCGGCCGTGCTGCTCGGTGGTGAGATCGGGGACGACCAGGAGGGTACGTACGAGAAGTGGCGCGGTGCCCTGCGGCTGCCGACGGTGCAGGGGCTCGTCGTCGGCCGGTCGCTGCTGTACCCGGCGGACGGCGACGTCATCACGGCGGTGGACACGGCCGTGGGGCTGCTGTGACGGGGCTGCGGGCACGGCCGGGCCCCGGGGGGCCCGCACGCCGCGCGGCCGACGGCACGGGCAGCGGACGGCCGGCGGGAAGTGGCGGGAAGTGGCGGGCGAGCGGAACGGCTGAGCACGGCGCCGGGAACAGCGGGCGAGCGGAACGGCTGATGACGGGGCCGGGAACAGCGGGCGGCGGGAAGCCGCCTCGGGGTCCGGCAGACGGCGGAGCGGGGTAGGGAGAGACGTATGGCGACACGAGCACGGCGGGATGCCCCCGCCCAGGACCCCACCCGGGGCTCGCGCGGCCCCGGGGCGCCGGCATCCGACGGCCGCGGCCTCCATGTCCGGGCGGGTGAGGCCGCCGCGGGCCCCTACGCGCTCGACATCGGGCCGGAGCGCGCCGGGTGGACGTACTGCTCGCTGCGCGTCCTCGACCTGCCGCCCGGCGGCAGCCACGTCCTCGACACCGGCGACAGCGAGTGGATCGTGCTGCCGCTCACCGGCGGCTGTACGGTGCGCACGGAGGGTCGGACCTTCGAACTCCACGGCCGCGACGGGGTGTTCGGCGATGTCACCGACTTCGCCTATCTCCCGCGTGACGGCCACGCCCAGATCGCCTCCGGTGCGGGGGGCCGGTTCGCTTTGGCAGGAGCGAAGTGCGAGCGACGACTCCCCGCTCGCTACGGCCCCGCGCCGGAGGTTCCCGTGGAGTTGCGCGGCGCGGGCATGTGCTCGCGCCAGGTCAACAACTTCGCGGCTGCCGACGTCTTCCCGTGCGACCGGCTCATCGCGGTGGAGGTGCTGACACCGGGCGGGAACTGGTCGTCGTACCCGCCGCACAAGCACGACGAGCACCGGCCGGGCGCCGAGTCGGTGCTGGAGGAGATCTACTACTTCGAGATCGGCGGGCGCGGGGGGACCGATGGCCGGGACACCTGCGAGATCGGCGCGGACGGCGGCGGCGCGGACGACGCCGTCGGCTACCACCGGGTCTCCCCGTCCCGGCCCGGCGGCAGCGACGTCCTCGCCGAGGTGCGCGGCGGTGACGCCGTCCTCATCCCCGACGGCTGGCACGGCCCGTCCATCGCGGCGCCCGGCCGCGCCCTGTACTACCTGAACGTCATGGCGGGGCCCGGGGCCCGCGAGTGGCTGATCAGCGATCATCCCGAGCACCGCTGGGTCAGGGACACCTGGCCGGGACAGGCGACGGACCCGCGCCTGCCGTTCCGCGGTGCGGACGCGCCCCGTACGGCGGGCACCGCCGCCACGGACGCCGACGGCCCCGCCGCCACCCGCCCCGCCGTGGACGGCGGCGGCCCGGTCCGAGGGAATTCCTGATGGGCACCGCAACGCGCCGGCTCACCGTCGCCCAGGCACTGATCACTTTTCTGAGCCGCCAGTACACCGAGCGGGACGGCGAACGCCACCGCCTGATCGACGCCGTGTGGGGGATCTTCGGCCACGGCAACGTCGCGGGCGTGGGACAGGCGCTCGTCGAGGCCGACGGCGCCATGCGTTACGTCCAGGGGCGCAGCGAACAGGCCATGGTGCACGCCGCCGTCGGCTACGCCCGGCAGAGCGGCCGGCTCTCCGCGCAGGCGGTCACCACGTCCATCGGTCCCGGTGCCACCAACCTCGTCACCGGCGCGGCGCTCGCGACCGTCAACCGGCTGCCGGTGCTGCTGCTGCCGGGCGACACGTTCGCCACCCGGCCCGCCGACCCGGTGCTGCAGCAGCTCGAAGTACGGGCGTCCGGTGACGTGTCCGTCAACGACGCGCTGCGCCCGGTCTCCGCGTACTTCGACCGCATCGTCCGGCCCGAGGCGCTCGTCCCCGCCGCGCTCGCCGCGATGCGGGTCCTCACCGACCCGGCCGAGACGGGTGCCGTGACGCTCGCGCTGCCCCAGGACGTGCAGGTCGAGGCGTACGACTGGCCCGCGGAGTTCTTCGCGCAGCGGGTGTGGCGGGTACGCCGTCAGGCGCCGGACCGGCACGAACTCGCCGACGCCGTGGGCCTCGTACGCTCCGCGCGCAGGCCGCTGCTCGTGGCGGGCGGTGGGGTGCACCACAGCCGCGCCGAGGAGGCGCTCGCCGTGTTCGCGGAGAGAACCGGCATCCCCGTCGCGTCCACTCAGGCGGGCAAGGGATCGCTCGCCCACGACCATCCCCGTGATGTCGGCGGCATCGGCCACACCGGCACGGCGACGGCCGACGAACTCGCCCGCGCCGCCGACCTGGTGATCGGTGTCGGCACCCGGTGGTCGGACTTCTCGACGGCGTCGGCGACGCTGTTCGCGAACCCGGACGTCCGCTTCCTCAATCTGAACGTGACGGGCTTCGACGCGCACAAGCTCGCCGCGCACCCGCTGGTCGGCGACGCGCGCACCGCCCTCGAAGGGCTCACGGCGCAGCTCGCCGGCCACCGGGTCGAGCCCGCGTACGAGGCGGCGTACGGGGAGGCGAAGGAACACTGGGAGGCGCGCGTCACCGCCGCCTTCGCCGCCCCCGACGCGCTGGCGCGGCCCACGCAGGGGCAGGTGGTCGGAGCGCTCGACGCGCTGGTGACGGCCGACGACATCATCATCAACGCGGCCGGATCCCTCCCCGGTGACCTGCACAAACTGTGGCGGGCCCGGGCGCGGGACCAATACCACGTCGAGTACGGCTACTCCTGCATGGGGTACGAGATCCCGGCGGCGATCGGCGTGCTGATGGCGGAGCCCCGGCGCCCGGTGTGGGCACTCGTCGGCGACGGGACGTACCTGATGAACCCCACCGAGATCGTCACGGCGGTGCAGGAGAGGCTGCCGCTGAAACTGGTCATCCTCCAAAACCACGGGTACGCCTCGATCGGCGG
Source organism: Streptomyces sp. NBC_01497 (assembly GCF_036250695.1). Lineage (NCBI taxonomy): Bacteria > Bacillati > Actinomycetota > Actinomycetes > Kitasatosporales > Streptomycetaceae > Streptomyces > Streptomyces sp. NBC_01497. The sequence goes on from NZ_CP109427.1 coordinate 5,530,651, forward strand.
CCTGTCGGAGTCCGTCGGCTCGGAGGGCTACGGCACCGCGTACCGCTTCCGTACGGGCGGGGCGGCCGGCGCCGCCGCGGGCGGGTCCGACCGCCGGGCCGGGACGTACACGGGCGATCCGCTGCCGGTCGACCTCGCCGCGAACGCGGCAGCGCTCGGAATGCGGGTGCTGCGCGCGAAGACGGTACGTGACCTGCGGGAAGCGCTCGCGCTCGCGCGGGCAGCCGACGCCCCCACATGTGTCTATGTGGAGACCGAAACGCCCGACACTGTGTCCGCCGTCCCGCCCGCGCAGGCGTGGTGGGATGTACCTGTCGCCGAGACGGCGGGCCGTCCGGCCGCCGTCGAGGCGCGCGAGGTGTACGACAGGAACCGGGCCGCCCGCCGCCGCCACCTGTGAGCGCGCACCGGTCCCTGGGCCGTGGTGCGCGAACCGCCGGCCCGCAGCCGGTGGCCGCGTCCGGGGCCGCTTGAAGTGAGCCACGATCCGTGAGCCGCGATCCCTGAAGGAGATCCCGCCGATGAAGACCGTGAACCACTGGATCGGTGGCAAGGCCGCCGAGGGGCCCTCCGCCCGGTACGGCGACGTCACCGACCCGGCGACCGGCGAGGTCACCACGCGGGTCGCCTTCGCGTCCGCCGAGGACGTGGACGCGGCCGTCGCCTCCGCCAGCGCCGCGTACGCGACCTGGGGCACGTCCTCCCTCGCCCAGCGCACGGCGGTCCTCTTCCGCTACCGCGCCCTGCTCGACGCGCGCCGTGACGACATCGCCGCGCTGATCACGGCGGAACACGGCAAGGTCCACTCCGACGCGCTCGGCGAGGTCGCGCGCGGACTGGAGATCGTCGAGCTGGCGTGCGGGATCACGACCGCCCTCAAGGGCGAGCTGTCGACCCAGGTCTCCAGCCGGGTGGACGTGTCGTCGATCCGGCAGCCGCTCGGGGTCGTCGCGGGCATCACGCCGTTCAACTTCCCGGCGATGGTGCCGATGTGGATGTTCCCGGTGGCGATCGCCTGCGGGAACACCTTCGTACTGAAGCCGAGCGAGAAGGACCCCTCGGCGTCGGTCCTGCTCGCCGAGCTGGCGGCCGAGGCAGGCCTGCCGGACGGTGTGCTGAACGTCCTGCACGGGGACAAGGTCGCGGTCGACGGTCTGCTCGGACACCCGGACGTGGCGGCCGTCTCGTTCGTCGGCTCCACACCGATCGCGCGGTACATCCACGCCACGGCGACGGCCGCCGGCAAGCGCGTTCAGGCCCTGGGCGGGGCGAAGAACCACATGCTGGTGCTGCCCGACGCGGACCTCGACGCGGCGGCGGACGCGGCCGTGTCGGCGGCGTACGGCTCGGCGGGCGAGCGGTGCATGGCCATCTCGGCGGTCGTGACGGTCGGTCCGGCCGCCGACGAGCTGGTCTCGAAGATCGTCGAACGGGCGAAGAACATCATCATCGGCCCCGGCAACGACCCCGCCTCGGAGATGGGCCCGCTGATCACGAGGGCCCACCGGGACAAGGTCGCGGGCTATGTGAGCGGTGCCGCCGCGCAGGGCGCGGACGTGGTCCTGGACGGTACCGGCCACACGGTCGACGGCTTCGAGAACGGCCACTGGATCGGCCTGTCGCTGCTCGACAAGGTGTCCACGGACTCCGACGCGTACCGCGACGAGATCTTCGGACCGGTGCTGTGCGTGCTGCGGACACAGACGTACGAGGAGGCCATCGCGCTCATCAACGCGTCCCCGTACGGCAACGGCACCGCCATCTTCACGAGGGACGGCGGCGCGGCCCGCCGCTTCCAACTGGAGGTGGAGGCAGGCATGGTCGGCGTGAATGTGCCGATTCCGGTGCCGGTGGGCTACCACTCGTTCGGCGGCTGGAAGGACTCGCTGTTCGGGGACCACCACGTCTACGGCAACGACGGCGTCCACTTCTACACGCGCGGCAAGGTCGTCACGACGCGCTGGCCGGACCCGTCCGAGACCCCGGCGGGTGTCGACCTGGGCTTCCCGAGCGAGCGCCACTAGGCAGTGCCCGCGCGGTGGCCCACACGCTCCCGGGCCACCGCGGCGCGGGACCGGGGCCGTCCCCCCGGTCCCGGTCCCGGTCCGATGCCGTCGCCGTTGTCGTTGTCCGCGGGGCCCGCGGGCCGGTCGCGGCCGTGACGCCGGCGCCGGGCCTGGCGGATGGGCGGATCGATCCGGCGGATCACCGGCGGCTGGCCCCCGCACCCCGGCGCCGCCCCCGGCGAACCCGCCGCCCCGGCGAACCCGCCGCCCCGGCGAACCCGCCGCCCCGGCGAACCCGCCGCCCCACCGAACCCGCCGCTCCGACAGGCCCGTTGAGCGTCCTCCCGGCGACCTGTGTCACGTGCCTGCCGGCCGGCCGGCCCGGAACCGGCCCGGGTCGTGGCCGCGCTGCCCCGGCCCGGGAGGGGCGACGCGGACTGCGGACAGCGGACGGGACGGGGGACGGGAACAGCGGCGGGCCGGGGACAGCGGCGGGGCCGCGCCGAATCGTGGTCCACCTGATCGGGGAGTACGTCCGCCGTGACGCCGTGACGCCGGGCCCGCCGTGCCCGTCCGCCCGTGGTGTCACCGACGCGCAAAGCGGTTCTTCCTGCGGCAAACCGGGTCGTTTCTTCGGTAGCCTCGGCTGGCCTCACCCCTCACCCTCCATCGGCCCCGCCCCGGGAGCCCTGGGGACGCCGCACCGGGGCCCCGCCTCCACCGTCCCGTCCCGCTTCGGTCTCCTCGTACGAAAGGGCCCCCGCTCCCATGACGCACCCCACCTCGTCCCCCGCGCTCGGCGTGCACTCCGAGGTCGGGCGGCTGCGCAAGGTCCTTGTCTGTGAGCCCGGCCTCGCCCACCGCAGGCTCACCCCGACCAATGCGGAAGACCTCCTCTTCGACGACGTGATGTGGGTGGAGAATGCCCAGCGCGACCACGCCGACTTCGTGTCCAAGCTGCGCGCCCGGGGCATCGACGTGGTCGAACTGCATGACGTGCTCGCCCGGACCATGGCCCTGCCTGAGGCCAGGTCCTGGCTCCTCGACCGGAAGATCGTGCCCAACGAGGTGGGGCTCGGCCTCGTGGACGGCACCCGCGCGTACCTGGAGTCGCTGGAGCCGCGCACCCTCGCCGAGTTCCTGATCGGCGGGCTGGCCGCGGCGGACCTGCCCGACCCGTACCGGACGCCCTTCGCCGCGCTCGTACGGGAGTCGACGGGCGGCCGCGAATACCTGATGCCGCCGCTGCCCAACACCCTCTACACGCGCGACACCACGTGCTGGCTGTACGGCGGTGTGACCCTCAACCCCCTTTTCTGGCCCGCGCGGCACGACGAGACGCTGCTCATGGCAGCCGTCTACCGCTTCCATCCCGACTTCGCGGGCTCCACGGTGTGGTGGGGCGACCCCGAAGCCGACTGGGGGCAGGCGACGTTCGAGGGTGGCGACGTCATGCCCGTCGGCAACGGCGTGGTCCTGATGGGCATGAGCGAGCGCACCTCGCGTCAGGCCCTCACCCAGGTGGCGGCGGCCCTGTTCCAGGCCGGCGCGGCCGAACACGTCGTCGTCGCGGGCATGCCGAGGCTGCGCTCCGCCATGCACCTGGACACCGTCTTCACCTTCGCCGACCGCGACATCGTCAGCCTGTACCCGAAGATCATGGACAGCGTCCACACCTTCTCGCTGCGCCCGAGCGATCGCGCGTCCGGTCTCGACATCACCGACGAGGGGACGACACCGTTCGTGAGCGTCGTCGCCAGGGCCCTGGGCCTGCGGGAACTACGGGTCGTGGAGACCGGCGGCGGCGTGTACGCCTCCGAGCGCCAGCAGTGGGACAGCGGCAACAACGCCGTGGCCGTGGAGCCCGGCGTCGTCTTCACCTACGACCGCAACACGCAGACGAACGCCCTCCTGCGGAAAGCCGGGGTCGAGGTGGTCACCATCGTCGGCGCCGAACTCGGCCGGGGGCGCGGTGGCGGCCACTGCATGACCTGTCCGCTGATCCGCGACCCCGTCTCCTACTGACCGCGGCCGGCCCGGGCACGGCGTGCGGGGCTTCGCCGGTGCCGGGGGCCGCGGTTCAACCCCTCGCCCCTCGCCCCCCGGCTCCCGGTAGGGTGCGTCCGTCCGGGAGAAGGCACGGCCGGTACGAGCGGGGGTCCGCGTGGAGGTGACGCGTCGCCGGGTGCTGCTCCTGGACGCGGCTCCGGGCGAACTGCTGGACCGGGAGTTGGAGCGGTTCCTCGGCCACGGCCTGGCCGTCACGCTGAACCTGGCGCGGGTTGCCGACCCGGCAGCGGCCCGCGCGGCCTGGGACGGCCGGGTGGCGTTCACCGACTTCGACCCGTTCGACGAGCCGGCGCTGATCGCGGCGACCGTGGGCGGTGGCGCCGGCCACCACGCCGTCAAGTCGCGCGCCGGGGTGCCCCTGAGCGCCGCGTTCCTCAGGGCCGCCACCGGGTCCGCGCTGCCCCGGCCGCTCCGGGTGATCGGCCGGGCAGGGGCGGGCACCGACCACGTCGACACGGCCGCGGCGGCCCGGCACAGCGTCACCGTCACCCACACCCCGGGATCCAACGCGAGCGCCGTCGCGGAGTTCGCACTGGCCCAGCTGCTTGCCCTGACCCGAGGGCTCGTCGCGCTCAATGAGAGCTCGCACAGCGGCTCTTGGGGCTCGCCCGGCTCCTCGGTGCGGGGGCTCGCGGAACTGACCCTGGGGATCGTCGGACTGGGCAGGACCGGCCGGGCCCTGGCCGAGCGGGCGGGCGCGCTGGGCCTGGCGGTCCTGGCCCTCCAGCGGGGCGGGACCGCGACCACGGGCGCGGGGGTGCCGGTGGCCCGGCCAGGGTCGCTCGCGGACCTGCTGGCCGCGAGTGACGTGGTCTCGCTGCACGTTCCGCTCACGCGGGCGACCAGGAACCTGATCGGCGCCGGGGAACTGGCCCTGATGCGGCCCGGATCGATCCTGCTGAACACCGCGCGGGGCGGGATCGTGGACGAGCGGGCGCTGGCCGACGCGCTGGCCGACCCGGCCCACCCGCTCGCGGCGGCGGCCGTCGACACCTTCGCGCACGAGCACGCGGCATTCGCCTCGCCCCTCTTCGGCCTGCCGAACGCGCTGCTGACCCCGCACGTCGCGGGCATGACACGAGACGCCATGGCCACGGCCGCGCTCCGCTGCGCGGATCACATCGCGGCGCTGCTGGCCGGGCGCCCGGACGGCGTGCCTGTCGTGACCGACTGACCCGTGTCCCCGGCGTGTGCGGCTGACCGGCTGAGCAGCTGACCGGCTGTGTGCTGACCGGTCCTGCGGGCCGCGCTGCCCCGGATCCCAGCCGCCTCAGGACGGCGGGGGCGGCTCAACGCGCCGCGTCCCCGCCGTGCCGGTTCCCGTGCGGGTCGCGGTCGTGGTGGACCGTGTCCTCGGTGTCCTCGGTGTCCTCGGTGTCCTCGGTGTCCTTGGTGTCCTCGAAGGTCCAGGCGAGGATCGCCGAGGGGCCTTCGTCGCGCGCGCCCGCCGAGAGGTACGTCGCGAGGGCGGCCGCGTTGCCGGTGTCCGTGCCCACCCACATGCCGTAGCAGCCGCGCTCGCGGGCGACGGCGGCCAGCGCCGCTGTGAGGGCGCGGCCGATTCCCGCGCGACGGTACGGCTCGGCGACCTCCAGCTCGTAGAGCGCCATTTCGACGCCTTTGTCCGGGTGGATCATCTCGATGCCGGTCACAAAGCCCACCGGGGTGCCCTCGCCCACCCGGTCCAGGTACGCGAGGAGCATCACGTGCCCCTCGGCGGCGAGGAAGCGGCGGGCCCAGGCGTCACGGACGGTGTTGTCGAACAGGTACTCCGCGGCGATGAGCTGGGCGACGTTCGTCGCCGTGCGGAGGGAGAGACCGGTCGGCAAGGGACACCTCTCTGTGTGCCGGAACGCGTACGGGACAGGAGCCAGGCTCCCCCGGAACGAGACCTGCCGCGGGGAGGCGGCGCCCTGGACGGCTCCCCGGGTCCGGGCGGCCGGTGGGCTCAGGGCATGACCCGTCGTCACTGTCAGTGGTGGCGCTTAGAGTTCGGGCATGGAGATCCGCATCCCGTGGCCGCCCCGGCCGCACGCGCGCTGGACCGCGGTGCTGGCTGTGCTCGTCGTGCTCGTCGGCGCCGGGACCTGGACGGCAGTCGCCGCGTCGGGCGGCGGTGCGCCCGCTGTGCACCGCACGGACCGGTTCATGGACATGCCGGGGGCGCGGATCGACACGTCGTACTTCGTCGCCGACACCGGCCCGGGCGGCGGCGCGGGCGGGCGGCGGCCCGCCGTGCTGCTGGCGCACGGGTTCGGCGGCAGCAAGGACGACGTGCGGGGTGAGGCGGAGACCCTCGCCCGCGACGGGTACGCGGTGCTGACGTGGTCGTCACGCGGCTTCGGCAGGTCGACGGGCAGGATCGGGCTCAACGACCCGGCGTACGAGGTGAAGGACGTCTCCCGGATGATCGACTGGCTGGCCCGGCAGCCGCAGGTCCGGCTCGACGGGCCGGGCGATCCGCGCGTCGGTGTCACGGGCGCCTCCTACGGCGGAGCCGTCTCGCTGCTCGCCGCCGGGTATGACAAGCGGGTCGACGCGATCGCGCCCGAGATCACGTACTGGAACCTCGCGGACGCGCTCATGCCGGACGGGGTCTTCAAGAAGCTGTGGGCGGGGATCTTCTTCTCCACGGGCGGCGGTTGCGGCCGCTTCGAGACGAGCCTGTGCGAGCTGTACGACCGGGTCGCCGTCTCCGGCACCCCGACCGCGGCGGACCGGGCGCTGCTGGAGAAGCGCAGCCCCTCGGCCGTCGCCGACCGCATCGACGTGCCGTCGCTGATCGTGCAGGGGCAGACGGACTCGCTCTTCCCGCTCGGCCAGGCCGACGCGATGGCGAAGGCGATCGGGCACAACGGCGCCCCGGTGGCGGTCGACTGGACGGCGGGCGGCCACGACGGTGGCGACCAGGAGACCGACCGGGTGCAGGGACGGGTCGCCGGCTGGTTCGACCACTACCTGAAGGGTGACAAGGGCGCGTCCACCGGCCCGGCGTTCCGGGTCAGCCGCACGGGCGGGATCGACGCCACGGACGGCGCGACGCAACTGCGGGGTGCCGAAGCCGACCGCTATCCGGGTCTTGAGGGCGACCCGACGCGGGTGGCACTGGCCGGCGGACCGCAGACGTTCGCGAACCCGGCGGGCGGCAGTCCGCCCGCCATCTCCGCCGTGCCGGGGCTCGGCGGACTCGGCGCGTTCGCGTCGGGGGCGGGCGGCGGTTCCGGCGGCGGCTCCTCGGACGCGGACGCCGATTCGGGCGGTTCGGACTCGGGGGCAGGCGGTTCGTCGGGCTCCGACAGCGGGTCCGGGAGCGCCGTGAGCGGGCTGGCCGCCGCCGGGCTCGGGCTGTCCCTCGACTTCCCCGGCCAGTACGCGCAGTTCCTCTCCGCCCCGCTCGCCCGTTCCCTGCGGATCACCGGGTCCCCGACGCTGCGCGTCCGGGTCTCCTCCTCCACCGGGCGGGCGGTCCTCTTCGGCAAGGTGTACGACGTGGGTCCCGGCGGCGCCCAACAGGTGCTGCCCTCCCAGCTCGTGACCCCCCTGCGTGTCGAGGGCGCGCACGGCGGCCGGACGATCGAGGTCACGATGCCCGCCGTCGACCACCAGGTCGCGGCGGGGCACCGGCTGAGGGTCGTCCTCGCGGCCACGGACCTCGGGTACGCGTCGCCCGCGACCCCGGCCGTGTACCAGGTCTCCCTCGCGGGCGGCGGGATCTCGGTGCCCACCGACCCTGCCCTGGCGACCGGATCCGCCGCACTGCCCTGGTGGGTGTGGGGCCTGCCGCTCGCGGGCCTGGCCGTCGGCGCGGCGCTGCTGGTCACCGCGCGGCGCCGGTCCGCCGCACCGCCGCCCGAGCCGGCCCTCGCGGAGGTCCCGCTCCTGATCACGGGCCTGACGAAGCGGTACGCGAGGTCGGCCGACCGGTACGCGGTGCGCGACCTGTCCTTCCGGGTGGAGAAGGGCCAGGTGCTCGGCCTGCTCGGGCCCAACGGAGCGGGCAAGACCACCACGCTGCGCATGCTCATGGGACTCATCGGCCCGGACGCGGGCGAGATCCGGATCTTCGGGCACGCGGTGCGGCCGGGAGCGCCGGTGCTGTCGCGGGTCGGCTCGTTCGTCGAGGGCGCGGGATTCCTGCCGCACCTGACGGGCCGGGCCAATCTGGAGCTGTACTGGCGCGCCACCGGCCGCCCGGCCGCGGACGCCCACATCGAGGAGGCGCTGGAGATCGCGGGCCTCGGGGACGCCCTGGCCCGCGCCGTGCGCACGTACTCGCAGGGCATGCGGCAGCGGCTCGCGATCGCCCAGGCCATGCTGGGACTGCCGGATCTGCTGATCCTGGACGAGCCGACGAACGGCCTCGACCCGCCGCAGATCCGTGAGATGCGGGACGTGATGATCACGTACGCGGCCGCGGGGCGCACGGTCATCGTCTCCAGCCATCTGCTGTCCGAGGTCGAGCAGTCCTGCACGCACCTGGTCGTCATGCACCGCGGCCGGCTGGTCCAGGCGGGGCCCGTGGCGGAGCTCACCGGGGCCGGGGACACGCTCCTGGTGGGAACCGAGGACGAGATGCCCGCCTCGGTGGTCGCCCACGTCGCGGCCCTGCCCGGGGTCGCGTCCGCGGTGCGCACGGACACCGGCCTGCTCGTGCGACTCGACGGTGCGACGACGAACGCGCTCCTCGCCGAGCTGCTGCGACGGGGCGTACGGCTGACGGGCGTCGGCCCCCACCGGCGGCTGGAGGACGCGTTCCTCACGCTCATCTCCGACGGAGGCGCCGCCGGCGCCGCCGGCGCCGAACCCGTCACCGAAGTACCCGAGTCCGTCGCCCCAGGAGGTTCCGCATGAGTGCGCTCACCGAGTCCGCGGCCGGGTACCGCGCCCGGCGTACCCTCCCCGTCCGCGTCGAGTCCGTACGGCAGTTGAAGCGGCGGCGGACGCTCGCGATGGGGCTGGTACTCGGCCTGCTGCCATTCGTCCTCGTCGCGGCGTTCGCCATCGGCGGCACGCCGGGCGGGGCGAGCGGCCGGATCACGCTGATGGACACGGCGACCCGGTCGGGCGCCAACTTCGCGGCGACGGCGCTGTTCGTGTCGGCGGGATTCCTGCTGGTCGTCCCGGTCGCCCTGTTCTGCGGGGACACCGTGGCGTCGGAGGCGAGCTGGTCGTCGCTGCGCTATCTCCTCGCGGCTCCCGTGCCCCGGGCCCGGCTGCTGGTCAGCAAACTGATCGTCGCCCTGTGGATGAGCGCGGCGGCGATCGTGCTGCTGCCGCTCGTGGCACTCGCCGTCGGCACGGCGGCCTACGGCTGGGGCCCCCTGGAGCTGCCCACCGGCGGATCGCTGTCCACGAGCGAGGCGCTGCCCCGGCTCGCACTGGTGGTCGCGTTCGTGTTCCTGTCCCAACTCGTGACGGCCGGGCTGGCGTTCTGGCTCTCCACGAAGACGGACGCGCCGCTGGGCGCGGTGGGCGGGGCAGTGGGTCTCACGATCATCGGCAATGTGCTCGACGCGGTGACCGCACTCGGCGACTGGCGCCAGTTCCTGCCCGCGCACTGGCAGTTCGCCTGGATCGACGCCCTCCAGCCGGGGCTTGAGTGGTCGGGCATGCTCAAGGGGTCCGCGGTGTCGGTCGCGTACGCACTGGTGCTGTTCGCGCTGGCCTTCCGGGGGTTCGCCCGCAAGGACATCGTGTCGTAGGACGCGGGGAGGGTGCGCGGGCGAGCCATCCCCCGTGCGCGTCGCCGGACGGTGCGTGGGACCGGAGTACGGGCGGTACCCCCGTGGCTCCTGGGGCCCGGCCCCGCGCGCGGCCCGCTCAGGCCGAGGCGCGGTTCAGGCGGCGCACCCTGATGTCGTTCAGCGCCTGTTGCTCCGCCGCCATCGTGCGCAGCCCGATGGACACCCGCCGGGCATCGACCCCGTCCGGGTCCGCCACCGGGAACGGCCTGCCGAGCGGGGTGTAGCGGGTGCCGTAGGTCTGGGGTCTGCCCAGTTCGACCGCGCAGTGGTCCGTCGCGTAGGCGGCGTGGATGGGCGGGCACTGCCCGCGCTCGACCGCGCTCGTGATCAGGTCGCGGCCCGTCAGCTGCAGCGGCAGGTCGTCGGCGTGCAGCAGGATCATCAGGGCGGCCGTGGACGCCTCGGCGCCGACGAGGGCCGCGGTCGGCCAGCCGTGCTCCTCGACGATCTCCGCGAGGGCCGCCGCGTTCGCCGTACGGCAGCGGGCGAGCCGCCTGCGCTGCAGGGCGCCTGGCAGCCGGTGCGCGGCCACCGTCAGCGTGCTGTCCTGTGCGACGCGGTCCACCAGTTCGCGGGCGAGCCCCGCGATTCCGTCGGGCCCCTCGGGTCCTTCGGTCGGGTCCGGATCATCCGCCACGTACGCCGCGTCGGCCACGTACGCCGCGTCGGCCGGGTACGCCGCGTCGGCCGGGTACGCCGCGTCGGCCGGGCGCGGCGCCGGCCGCGCGGGCCGGGCCTCCGCGCGGTCCGCCCGGGTCGCCTCACGCACCCTGCGCCCCTGGCCGCTCCCGATGCCACCCGTACGCCACAGGTCCCGGCACTGCCCGTCCCCACCCTTCACCGTTCGGTTCTCCCGGACGGGGTGGTGGCGAGGCAGACGCTCGCCCAGACCGTACGGCCCCGTCCGGTGCCGTCCGTCTCGCTGCCCCAGGCCCGCGCGACCTTGTCCACCAGGAACATCCCGTGCCCGGTGGGCGGTGCGCCGACGGCCGGGCCCTCGTCCCGTACCTCCACGCGCACGCCGCGGGCGAAGACCCGCGCCGTGCAGCTCACGACGGAACTCTCGGTCCGGAGAACGGCGTTGGTGACCAGTTCGGACACGACGAGTTCCGCCATGTCCCGCACCTCGTGCGGCAGGTCGCCGTCCCGCAACTGCGCGCGGAGCAGGTGCCGTGCCACGGCGACCGAGTCGGGCCGGCGGGGGAGTGCGTGCGTGTACGCGGCCGGGAGGCCCTCCATCAGCTCGACCGGGGCCGACAACTCCAACGGCCGCGCGGCGCGTTGCTGGTGTGCCACCTGTTCCTTGATGCGAGCCACGCGCTCACTATGCGCGCTGACTCGGTCACGCCGCAACCGACTGTCTGATAATTTCAGCGTGCTCGTCGACGCTATGGATAGCGCACGGAGCACCTGTCAGACTCATTCGAGTGAGGTGGTGTCAGGTGGTGACGACGTGGTGAGTGATGCCCGGTCCGGGGTCCCGGCGGTCTCGGGCTCGTCGGGTAACGGCAGTTCGCCGACCGTCCTGCGCATCGTCCTCGGGAAGCGGCTGCTCGCGCTGCGCGAGAGGGCCGGCGTGTCCCGCGAGGCGGCGGCGGAGGTTCTCGACGTGACCCCGCTGACGATCCGCCGGATGGAGAACTCCGAGGTCGGGTTCAAACTCCCCTACGTGCGGCTCCTGCTGGGGATGTACGGGGTGACGGGGGGCGAGGCCGAGCAGTTCACCGAGCTGGTGAAGGATGCCAACCGGCCTGGCTGGTGGCACCGTTACCGCGATGCCGTGCCCGGCTGGTTCAGCGGCTATGTGAGCCTGGAGGACGAGGCCAGCCTCATCAGGACGTACGAACCCCACTACATCCCGGGACTCCTGCAGACGGAGGAGTACGCGCGCGGAGTGCTGGGGGCCGGTGCCCCGAGGAGCGGCGCGGAGCTCGACCGGCGGGTGGCGCTGCGCGTCAAGCGGCAGCAGCTGCTGACGAAGTCGGGGGCGCCGATGCTGTGGATCCTCATGGAGGAATCCGTTCTGCGGCGGCCCGTCGGCGAGTCGCCGGACGTGATGAGGGCGCAGGTGGACCATCTGCTCGACACGACGGCGATGCCCAATGTGACGCTGCAGCTCATGCCGTTCACGATCGGCCCGCACCTGGGGGCGTTCGGGCCGTTCCACCTGTTCCGCTTCGACCTCACGGAGCTCCCGGACATCGTCTACACCGAGAACCTGACGGGCGCGGTCTACCTCGACCGGCGCCCGGACTCCTCCGCCTATCTCGAAGTGCTCGACAACCTCTCGGCCCGGGCGGCCTCGGTGCACGAGACGAGAGCCTTCCTCCAGAACATACGCAAGGAGCTCTAATGCAGGAGATCTACAACGGCATGCCGGCGGCCGAACTGGGCGCGGAAGGCTGGGAGAAGCCCTGGAGCGGTCCGAACGGCGGCAGTTGCGTCGAGGCGAAGAAACTCGGGGAGGGCCGCGTGGCGGTCCGTCAGTCCACGGATCAGTCCGGTCCGGCGCTGATTTGTTCCGACGATGCCATGGCGTGCTTCGTCGAAGGCGCGAAGAATGGCCTCGCCGACTTCCTCCTGTAGGCGTACCACCGAGGCATGACCGAGAAACGGACGGACCAGGATGACGGACCTCGATCAGGTGTCGCTCGACGACATCGACACCAGCAAGCCGCACCCGGCACGCATGTACGACTTCTACCTCCAGGGGAAGGACTACTACGAGGCCGACGAGGTTGCCGGGAACAAGGTCCTTGAGGTCTTCCCGACCATCAAGGTCACGGCCCGGGTGAACCGTTCGTTCATGCACCGCGCCACGCGGTACCTGGCCACCGAGGCCGGCATCCGGCAGTTCCTGGACATAGGGACGGGCATCCCGACCCGTCCCAACCTCCACCAGGTGGCGCAGGAGGCCGCCCCCGACTCCCGTGTCGTGTATGCGGATTACGACCCGGTCGTGCTGCGGCACGCCGAGGCACTGATGCGCAGCACACCCGAGGGCCGCACGACCTACATCCAGGCGGACGCGCGCCGGCCCGAATCCATCATCGAGAGCGCCGAGTTGCACGAGACGATCGACCTGTCGCAGCCGGTGGGCCTGTCGCTCAACGCGCTGCTGCACTTCGTCCCGGACGAGAACAAGCCGTACGAGATCGTGCGGTATCTCCTCGACCAGCTGTGCCCGGGGAGCTACCTGGCGATTTCCCACTGCACCGCGGACTTCGCCCCCGCGATGTGGGCGGGCGTGGCGGAGGTCTACCACCGGGGCGGCATTCCGCTCCAGTTGCGCTCCCGCGACGAGGTGGCCGAGTTCTTCGAAGGCCTCGACCTGGTCGAGCCCGGGCTGGTGACGCCGCACCACTGGCACCCGGACGGCGTCACGGTCCCGGGCACCTCCGACGAGGCGGTGTCGATGTACGCGGCGCTGGCCCGCAAGCGGTAGCGGGCGGCAGGTTCGGGCGGCACCCCTCCACAGCCCACTGTTCCGGCGGGCCCCCGGATGGCACCCTTACGTCGTGACTGTGGATCCCCTCGTGCGCGAGGTCGTCGGCGCGTATCTGTCCCTGACCGACGCCGCCGTTCCTGGCCTGGTGCAGGGCTTGTACCTGACGGGTTCCGTGGCGCTCGACGACTTCCTGCGCCGTCGCGGGGACATCGACTTCGTCGCGGTCTCCGCGGTGCCGCCGTCGCCTGCCCAGACCGCGGCGCTCCAGCAGGCGCACGCGCGGCTCGCCGGGCATGTCCGCAGGCCGTTCTTCGAGGGCCCGTACGTGACCTGGGACGAACTCGCGGACGATCCGGCGGACGCCGCACCGGGGCCGTACGCGCACCGCGGCGGTCTGCTGCCTGCCGTGCCGCACGGCAGGCAGCCCGCGACCTGGCAGGTGCTCTCCCGCCACGGTGTGACGATGCGCGGGCCCAACGCCCAGGACCTCACGATCGACACGGCCCCGGGCGAACTCGTGCGGTGGGCGCGCGAGAGCCTCGCGCGCTACTGGCGACCGTGGTGGGAGCGCAGCTCGCAGCCCCTCACCTCGGAGGGGCTCGCCGCTCTGGGCGCGGAGGCCACCTCGTGGGGGGTGCTGGGCGCCAGCAGGGCGCACCGGGCGCTCACCACGGGCGAAGCGGTGTCGAAGACGGCGGCAGGGGAGTACGCGCACACCGCGTTCGGCCCCGCCTGGCACCGTGTGGTGGAGGAGTCGCTACGGGTGCGGCGGGGCGACGGGGGCCGCTCCCGCTATGCCACCCCGGTGGGGCGGCGCGCGGACGCACTGGCCTTCGTGGACATGGTGATCGAGGACGCGCACGCCCGGTTGTGAGCGATGGCCCCGCCTGACGGTGCGTCGGGCGGGGCCATCGGTCGAGCGTGCGGGCATATGGGCCCCGGGATCAGGCCTCGCTGTCGCCCTCGGCCTCTTCGAAGTACGCGTCGAGCACGGCGTCGAGCCGGGTGCTCCACTCCTTGAGGGCGGTGCGGCTCGGGGCCTCGGCGTCGGCCTCGTACGAGCGGCCGAGGTGGGTGTGCACGATCACACTGAACCGCTTGCCGAAACGGGGGACGGCGACCTCGACGGCGCCGATCTCGTCCCACCGGAAGTCGGCTTCCTGGTCGTCCAGGGTGAAGTGCACACCGCCGTGGCCGGCCGTGATGGAGGCCCGCCGGTCCGACGCCTCCAGGCTGGGACCGTCGCCGGCTCCTTCCGTGGCGTCCGCCGTCTCGGTGGTGTCGCCGGGGTCGTCCGCGCCGGCCGGGTCCGCGGGCCTCGCCGTATCCGCGGGCGCCGCGGCCCCGGGTGTCGCCGGATCCGACGCGTCGGGATCGCCGGCCCCGGCCGGCGGATCACCGGGCTCGGACCGCTCGGAGGGGTCGGTGCGGTCGGGTCGGGACGACGAGGACGTCGCCGTCGTGGTCCCGGTGTCCTCGGCCTCGGGGGCGCGAAGGTTCACGAGACCGGGCACGTACGCCGGGTCCACACCGGCCCCGACCGCCGTTACGGGCTGGATGTTCGTATCGCTGCGCTGCTCCACGGCCGGAAGTATGGCGGAACATCCTGTGCGGGGAAAGCCGCGCAGGGCCTGGGGTGATTGACATGCAAGTAAATACTTGCATGATGGGGGTGTGAGTACGGAGATGGATGCGGTCTTCAAGGCCCTCGCTGACCCGACGCGCCGGTTCCTGCTCGACCTGCTGCGGCAGGAGGGCGGCCGGACGCTGGGCGAGCTGTGCACGGGACTCGCCATGTCACGCCAGGCGGTCACCCAGCACCTCGCGGTGCTTGAGGCGGCGAACCTCGTGAGCACCGCGCGCAGAGGGCGGGAAAAGCTGCACTACCTCAATCCGGTGCCGCTGCACGAGATGCAGGTGCGGTGGATCGACCGGTTCGAGCGGCCCCGGCTGCGGGCGCTCGCCACGATCAGACAGAAGGCGGAGGACGCGATGAGTGACAGGCCGACGTTCGTGTACGTCGTGTACATCGAGAGCACGGCGGAGAAGGTCTGGGAGGCGCTGACGGACGCGGATCTGACGGCCGCCTACTGGGGGCACCGCAATGAGTCCGACTGGCGGGAGGGCTCCGCCTGGCAGCATGTGCGCGCGGACGGCTCGGGCGTCCGTGACGTCGTCGGCACGGTGGTGGAGTCCGTGCGGCCCGCGCGCCTCGTGACCACCTGGGCGGCCCCGGACGCCCCCGAGGGCCGGGCGCCGTCCCGGGTGACGTACGAGATCGAGGCGCACGAGGCGATCGTGAAGCTCACGGTGTCGCACGAGGACCTGCCCGACGAGGCGGAACTGGCCGGGATCTCCAAGGGCTGGCCGGCCGTGCTGTCGAACCTGAAGTCGTTCCTGGAGCGGGGCGCCGCCCTGCCCACGGCCCCCTGGTCGATGTGAGCCCGGGCGCTCGCGGCACGCGCGCCCGACGCTGACGGCGCGTCCCGCTCCCCGCAGGCGCTGCACGGCGGGCCGGCCGGGTGACGCCCGCAGGTCCCCGTACGTCCTGCCGCCCACCGGCGTGACGTCCTGCCGCCCACCGCCGTGTCCCGTACGCGGCGAGGCGCACCGGAGCGTCCCCGCACCTCGGGAAGCACACCGAGGCGTCGTTTCCGTACGCCAGGAAGCACACCGCGCGGAAGCGGGGCGCCACCGCCGGGCGCTCCGACGCTGCTACGGTGCGTCACCGGAGTTTCACTCGACGTCACCCGGGAGTGTGTGTGAAGGTCGTCTGCGTCGGAGGCGGGCCCGCCGGCCTCTACTTCTCGATCCTGATGAGACTGCGGGACCAGGATCATGACGTCACCGTCTACGAGCGCGACCCCGCCGGATCCACCTACGGCTGGGGCGTCACGTACTGGGGCACGCTGCTCGACAAGCTGCGCGCGGGCGATCCCGTCTCCGCGCGGGCCGTCGAGGACGCCTCCGTGCGCTGGAGCGACGGTGTCGCGCACGTACGCGGGACGACGACCCGGCACCAGGGCGACGAGGGGTTCGGGATCGGCCGGCACCGCCTGCTCGAACTGCTCGCCGGCCGGGCCCGGGACCTGGGGGTGCGGGTCGTGCACGAGCACGAGGCCGAGCCGGGGGAGGTGGCGGACGGCGCGGCGGGCGCGGGTCTCGTCGTCGCGGCGGACGGCGTGCGCAGCGCGCTGCGCGGCCGGTGGTCGGGGCACTTCGGCACCGAGGTCGCCGTCGGCCGCAACCCCTACATCTGGCTCGGCACCACCAAGGTCTTCGACGCCTTCACCTTCTCCTTCGTGGAGAGTCCGCACGGCTGGATCTGGTGCTACGCCTACCGCTTCAGCGCCGAGGCCAGCACGCTGGTGGTGGAGTGCGCGCCGGAGACATGGCGCGGCCTCGGCCTCGACCGGGGGAGCGAGAGCGACAACCTGGCGCTGCTCGGCGGCCTCTTCGCGGACGTGCTCGACGGCCATCCGCTCACCGGCCGCGGCGGCGGCGAGGAGGGGCCGGCCCAGTGGCTGACCTTCCGGACCCTGACGAACCGCACCTGGCACCGGGGCAATGTCGTCCTGCTCGGCGACGCGGCCCACACCACCCACTACTCCATCGGGGCCGGGACGTCCCTGGCACTGGAGGACGCGCTCGCCCTGACGTCCGCGCTGCACGCCGTGCCGTCGGCCGCCGCGCCCTCGGCGGCCCCGGCCGGCGCCGCCCTGCCGGACGCGGCCGCTCTGGACGCGGCGCTGACCCGTTACGAGGATGTCCGCCGGGCGGAGTTGCTGTCGGTGCAGAGCGCGGCGCGCTACAGCGCACGCTGGTACGAGGACCTGCCGCGCTACCTGCGGCTGCCCCCGGAGCAGATGTTCGCGCTGCTCGGACAGCGTCACTCGCCGCTGCTGCCGTACGTGCCGCCGCAGCTCTACTACCGGCTCGACCACGCGGCCGGGCGGCTGGAGTCTCTGCGCCGGCTCAAGCGGTGGCTCGGCCCGCGGCTGGCCGGCTCGCTGCACGCCCGCGCCCACGGGCGCGACTGACGCCCGGTCACCGCCGTCGGCCGGAAACCGCCGCTCGCGGTCGGTGCCTCCGGCGGGCGCGGCCACCGAGGGCGGGCCCGTACGGTGGCGGCGACCACCAGAGGCCCGGCCGATGGCGGTCCGGTGGCTGTGACGGGGGTCCCGGGCGGCGATCGCCGCTGGTCCGCGAGAGTCGGCGGAATGTGGCCCGAGGCGGGAACCAGCGATGAGCAACCACCCTGCGGCGCGGGCGTGTTAGCGGCGGCGCTCATGGACGTCGGGGCGGCGGCGCGGAAGGTGGTCACACCGGAGCAGTACCTGCGGGTGGCCGTCGCCGTGCGGGAGAGCCCGTACGGCCCTGGCGTGGGAGGCCCGCGAGCTCGCGTCCCGGGCGCAGGTGGGTGTGGCGGAGTACGGGTCGCCGCGCTCGCGCACCGTCCTCGTCAGGACGGTCGAGGCCCGGCCGGGCCCCTGATCGCTGCCGAACCGCCGTACTCGGTAAGGAGGTCGCCCCGGTGTGCGAGCGGGAAGCGGCGGTTGCCGGCCGCGAGGCGGAGCGACGACCTCGCGTGGGAACGGGACGGGCCGGGTCGAAAGGCGCGGGGCCGGGGCGAAAGGTGCCGGGCCGGGTCCGGCGCCGCCCGGGCAGGGGTCCGGGCGGCAGCCGGGCCTTCTGGTCCGGGGGGCACCTCCGCGTTAGGGTCTCGCCGTGTACCTGTCACCCCAGGTGCTCCCTCACGCTGGAGGAACCTTCCGTGCGCAAGAGAGTCATCGCGTCCACCGCCCTCGCCCTCGGTCTCTCCCTCGCCGTGCCCGTCACCACGGCCTCCGCGACCGCCGACGGGCCCCACGCGGGCCCCGGCGCGCCCGGTATCGGCGACCCGTACTACCCGACGTACGGTAACGGCGGCTACGACGTCTCGCACTACGACCTCGACCTCGACTACCAGCCGTCCACGGACCGCCTCTCCGGGACCGCCGTCGTCACCGCGACCACCACCCAGGGGCTCACCAGCTTCGACCTCGACTTCGCCCTCGACGTCAGCTCGGTGCGCGTCGACGGCCGCCCCGCACACTTCACGACCAGCGGCGAGCAGGAGCTCGTCATCACACCGCCGCGCACCGTCCCGCGCGGCCACCGCATGACCGTCGCCGTGACGTACTCCGGCGTGCCCTCCACCGTTCAGAAGTACGGGTTCACCTCCTGGCAGCGCACCCCCGACGGCGGTGTGGCCGCCAACGAACCCGAGTCGGCCTGGTGGTGGTTCCCCAGCAACGACCACCCCCTGGACAAGGCGACGTACGACGTCACGGTCCGGGTGCCCAAGGGAGAACAGGCCGTTTCCAATGGCCTGTTGCTGTCCACGCGGACCGCCGGCGGCTCCACCTCCTACCACTGGCGGCAGGACGACCCGCAGGCCACGTACCTCGCCACACTCGCCGTCGGGCACTTCGACATCACCCGGAGCCGCACGCGGACCGGTGTGCCGGTCATCAACGCGTACAGCACCGCGCTCGCACCGGCGGTCAAGGCCAATGCCCAGGCCAGTGTGGAGCGTACGGGCGAGATCATCGACTTCCTGAGCGGGTACTTCGGCCCGTACCCCTTCGACGCGGCGGGCGGCTACGTCCCGAACGTGCAGTCCCACTTCGCCCTGGAGGCGCAGACCCGCGTCTTCTACAGCCCGTCCTTCTTCGCCGCGACCACGGACACCTCCGTGGTCGCGCACGAACTCGCCCACCAGTGGTGGGGCGACGACGTCTCGCTGGCCCGCTGGTCGGACATCTGGCTCAACGAGGGCTTCGCCGGCTACGCCGAGTACCTGTGGGCGGAGCACGAGGGGACCGGCACGCCCCAGGAGTTGGCGCAGAAGGTCTATGACAGCCACCCGGCGGACGACCCGTTCTGGACCGTGAAGCCCGGCGACCCGGGCGCCGTCGACCAGTTCGACGACGCGGTCTACGACCGGGGCGCTGTCGCCATCCAGGCGCTGCGTGACACGATCGGCGACCGGGCCTTCCTGAAGCTCCTCAAGACCTGGCCCGCGCAGCACCGTTACGGCAACGGCACGATCGCCGAGTTCGAGAAGCTCGCCGAGCACCTGTCGGGCCAGGACCTCGGCGACTTCTTCCAGACCTGGCTGTACACCCCGGCCAAGCCGGCCGTCTTCCCCGCCGGGCACTGAGGCCCGGCGCGCACGGAGCCGGCGTCCCCGGCCCCTCGGGACGGGGGACGCCGGCGCGACCGGCCGGCGACGGACCGGCCAGGGCCCGGCCGCAGCCCGACCGCTTGTGTGCTCCGCGGTCGGGTTGCGGGTCAGCCGCGGGTCAGCCGCGCGTGAAGCGCAGCGTCCGCAGCTCGAACGGGCGCAGCGACACCGTCACCACGTCGCCCGTGCGCTGCGGCGCGGGAGCGTCGGCGAGCGGCCGCTCCAGCAGGTCGGTCGCCACCGCGCCGGTGACCGGGAAGCCCGCCGCCAGCGTCGCCGTGGCCCGGCCGCCGCGCGCCTCGTGGAAGCGCACCACGATGTCGCCGCTGCCGTCGTCGGCGAGCTTCACCGCGGTGACCACCACCGCGTCGTTGTCGAGTGTGACGAGAGGCGCGACGTCCCCGCCGCCACTCAGGCGCCGCTCGGGCAGGTTGACCCGGTAGCCCTCGGTGACCGCGTCACCGACCGTGGCGCCGGGCACCAGCGCGTGGTGGAAACGGTGCACGCCCTGATCGGTCTCCGGGTCGGGGAAGCGCGGGGCCCGCAGCAGCGACGCGCGCACCGTCGTGGTCGTACCGCCGTCCTCGGCCCGCACCGTACGGGTCACGTCATGGCCGTACGTGGAGTCGTTGACGAGCGCGACGCCCCAGCCGGGCTCCTCCAGGTGGACGAAGCGGTGGTTGCAGGCCTCGAACTTCGCCCACTCCCAGCTGGTGTTGGTGTGCGTCGCCCGGTAGACGTGACCGAACTGCGTCTCGGACGCGTACCGTTCGGCGTGCACATCGAGCGGGAAGGCCAGCTTGAGGAACTTCTCACTCTCGTGCCAGTCGACCTCGGTGTGGATGTCCAGACGACCGCTGCCCGCCGCCAGGGTCAGGGTCTGCGTGACCTTCGACCCGCCGAAGGACCGGACGATCCGGACCGCCGAGTCATGCTGGAGCGCCGTGAGTTCCTCGACGTCCGTGAGGTCGGCGCCCGTGTTGCGGTAGAAGGCGTCGACGTCCCAGGCGTCCCACTGGTTGGGGAAGTCGGGGTGCAGCTGGAGCAGGTTCGCGGCCTGCCCCGGCGCGACGGCCTCGCGTCGCGCCGCGATGTCATAGGCGGAGACGACCAGGCCGCGTGCGTCGATCTCCACCCGCAGCAGGCCGTTGTCGAGCACGAAACCGCCGTCGGCGCGGCTGCCGACCGCCGTGGCACCCGACGCTACGGGCGCGGACGCACCGCCCGCCGGTACGCCACCCCGGGTGTGCGGGGCGCCGTTGAAGACCAGCGGCCGCTCGCCCGCGCCGGCGAGGGCGCCCTGGGCGGCGTCGATGATGCCGTTCAGTTCGCCCGCGACCTTCGCGTAGGTCGCGCGGGCCTCGCGGTGCACCCAGGCGATGGACGAGCCCGGCAGGATGTCGTGGAACTGGTGCAGCAGCACCGTCTTCCAGATCCGGTCCAGCTCCTCGTACGGATACGGGAAGGAGGCCCGCACCGCCGCCGTGGCCGCCCACAGCTCCGCCTCCCGCAACAGGTGCTCACTGCGCCGGTTGCCCTGCTTCGTCCCCGCCTGGCTCGTCAGCGTCGCCCGGTGCAGCTCCAGATACAGCTCACCCACCCACACCGGCGGATCGGGATACTCCGCCTCCGCCTTCGCGAAGAAGTCGGCCGGCTTCTCCCAGGTCACCGTGGCAGAGCCGTTCAGGTCCCGCAGCCGCGCGGCCTTGGCGACCATCTCGCGCGTCGTCCCGCCGCCGCCGTCCCCGAACCCGGTCGGGGCGAGCGAGTGCCGCGCCACACCCTTGTCCTTGAAGTTCCGCTCGGCGTGGGCGATCTCGCTGCCCTTCATCGAGCAGTTGTAGGTGTCGACGGGCGGGAAGTGCGTGAAGATCCGCGTCCCGTCGATGCCCTCCCAGTTGAACGTGTGGTGCGGGAACGTGTTGGTGGCCGACCACGAGATCTTCTGCGTGAGCAGCCGCTTCGACCCGGCGGCCTTGATGATCTGCGGCAGACCCGCCGCGAAACCGAACGTGTCCGGCAGCCACGCCTCGTCGTTCTCCACCCCGAACTCGTCCAGGAAGAACCGCTTCCCGTGCACGAACTGCCGGGCCATCGCCTCCGACCCCGGCATGTTCGTGTCCGACTCCACCCACATCCCGCCCGCCGGCACGAACCGCCCGTCGGCGACGGCCTTGACGACCTTTGCCCACACCTCCGGGCGGTGCTCCTTGATCCACGCCCACTGCTGAGCCTGGGACATGGTGAAGACGAAATCCGGCTCGTCCTCCAGCAGCGCCGTCATGTTCGACGTCGTACGGGCCACCTTGCGCACGGTCTCGCGCAGCGGCCACAGCCAGGCGGAGTCGATGTGCGCGTGGCCGACCGCGCTGATGCGGTGCGCCGCGGGATGCGCGGGCTCGGCGAGGACGCCCGCGAGCTCCGCCCGCGCGGCCGCCGCGGTGCCGTTCACGTCCTGCAGGTCGACCGCGTCCAGCGCCCGGTCCACGGCCCGCAGGATCTCCCACCGGCGGCTGCCCTCGACCGGCAGCTCGGCCATGAGCTCGCCCAGCACCTCCAAGTCGATGATCAGTTGCCAGACCGTCTCGTCGAAGACGGCGAGATCCATCCGGGCGAGGCGGTACTGCGGCTCGGACCCGGCGGTCTCCCGGTCGCCGAGCGGCGTCGGCAGGAAGGGGTGGTAGTCCAGCAGGACCGGGTTGGACGCCGCCTCGATGTGCAGCCGTACCTCCTCGCCGCCCTCGGCGCGCTCGGCCACCCGCACCCACTGGTTACGGGGGTTGAGACCCTTCACCGGGGTGCCGTCGGGCCGGTAGACGAGGCCCTCGCACTGGAAGCCGGGCATGTTCTCGTCGAAGCCCAGGTCGAGGACGGCCTCGACGGTCCGGCCCGCCCAGGCGGCGGGAACCGTACCCGTCACCCGGAACCAGCTCGTGCCCCACGGGGCGCCCCAGCGGTCGCCGACGCGGACGGGGGAGGGCTCGGCGGCGAGGCCCTCCGCGACCGGGACCGGTTCGCCGGGCGCGGTCCACACCGCCACCTCCATCGGCACGGCCTCGGGATATACGGCGGGCCTGATGCGCTCGTCGAGGACGCGCTTGAGGCGGGCCTCGACCAGAGAGCGGTCGTCATGCATGAGAGGTGGCTCCGTTGCTGGTGCTGGTGCTGGTGCTGGTGCTTGTACAGGTGGTGCGGCTGGTACGGGTGAGACGGTGCCGCTGACGCCGCTCGCCGCTCGGGGGAGGACGTGGCGGTGTACCACCGGCACTGTGGTGCGTCGGGGCGGGCGGCCCCCGCCGCCCTGTGCTGGGGACTCAGCCTGTCACAGCGTCCGGAGCGACCACCTCGGTGATCCCCCGCTCCGCGAGGTGCTGCTTGTCGTCGGCCCGGCTCGCGAGCACCGTCGTCGGCCGCACCCCGTCCGCGCACAGCCGCGCGAACGCCTCGAAGACCGGGCCTCCGGGCGCGCACACCGAGCGGCGGGGCGCGGTGTCGTCGTCACCCGCGTCCACCACCAGGGCGGTGGTGCGCGGCGCCGGGGTGTACGGGCGCTCCCGCCATGACCTCGCGGCCCGTGCGACGGCCTCGCCCGCCGGCTTGACCGCGCCGTCGGAGGTCAGCAGCCCGAGGCCGTACTCCAGCTCGGGGAAGTCGGCGAGCGAGCGGGAGACGTCGTGCGAGCACCACCAGGTGACGCCCCACAGGTCCGCGCAGTCCAGGGCACCCGCGAGGGTCGCCTCGGTGAACTCCGCGGCCCGCTCCGGCGGGATCAGCGGCCCCGGCGCGCCCACCTCCTGCAGCCACACCGGCCGGTGCGGCTCGTGCGCCCAGGCCTTCGACAGCTCGATCAGGTACGCGGCGTGCCGGACGGTCGCGGTGCCGTCCGGTCCGTGGCGCTGCGCCGTGCCGTTGAACACCCACGAGTGCACGGCGGTCATCGCGCCGAGGCGGGCCGCGTGCGCGGGCGTGAACGGCTGGTCGTCCTGGTACCAGGCGGCGTCGTACTCGGCGTGCAGGTGGGGGCGGCCCGGCGCGCCCTCCTCGCAGGCGGCGAGCAGCCGCTGCAGCCAGGTGCCCGCCTCCTCGGTGGTGACGCGGTCCGGGTCGGGGTGCGGGTCGGCCGCGAACTGGGCGACCTCGTTGCCGAGGGTCATGCCGATGAAGTTGGGCCGGTCGGCGAGTGCGGCGGCCAGTGTCCGCAGGTAGGCGGCCTGCCCCGCGACGACGTCCTCGTCGGTGAAGAGGTTGCGGCGGTGCCAGGTCCGGGTCCACGCGGGCAGGAAGTCGAAGCTGGACAGGTGGCCCTGGAGGCCGTCCACGTTGACGTCGAGCCCCCGCTCGGCCGCCGCGTCGGCGAGCTGGACGAGCTGCTCGACGGCGCGCGGCCGGATCAGGGTCCGGTTGGGCTGGAAGTACGGCCAGATCGGGAAGACGCGGATGTGGTCGAGGCCGAGCGCGGCGATCGAGTCGAGATCGGCGCGTACGGCGTCGATGTCGAAGTCGAGCCAGTGGTGGAACCACCCCTGGCTGGGTGTGTAGTTGACGCCGAAGCGGACCGCAGGGGGCATGACGTTCCTGGTTCTGTGGAGCGGGTGCGTGGGGGCAGGACGGGGTGGCACAGGCCGGGACGGGGTGGCACGGTGGGGCCCGGACGAGGCGGTGCGGGGGGACCGGGACGGGACGGGGCGGTGCGAGGGAGCCGGACGCGGGTCCCGGTACGAGCGGGCCGGGCCGGGTGGCGGTCCCCGGGGGCGGGCGACGCGTGACGGACCCGGCCGCCCCCGCCGGACAGGGGCGCCGGCGACCCGACGGCGGCGCGGCCCGCGCCCCGCGTGCTGCCGTCCTCGCGCCCGCGTACGGCAGCGCCGCAGGCTTACGGCACCGGTCACCGCGGTCCGCCCGCTCAGCCCTTGACGGCGCCCTCCCCGACACCGCGGAAGAAGTACCGCTGGAGGCAGGCGAACAGGATGATCAGCGGCACGACGGCGATGACCGTGCCGGCCGCCACGAGCCGCTGGTCGTCGGCGAACGTGCCGTGCAGGTAGTTGAGTCCGATCGTGAGCGTGAACTTCGTGGAGTCGCTGAGCACGATCAGCGGCCACAGGAAATCGTCCCACGACCCCATGAAGGCGAAGATGGCCACCACGGCGAGGGTGCCCCGGACCGAAGGCAGGGCGATCCGGAGGAACCGCTGCCAGGCGTTCGCGCCGTCCACGATGGCTGCCTCGTCCACCTCCGGCGGGAGGTGGAGGAACGCGTTGCGCATCAGCAGGACGTTCATCGCCCCGACACAGCCGGGCAGCAGCACGCCGAGCAGTGTGTTGTTGAGCCCGAGCGAGCGCATCGTCTGGAACTGGGCGATGATGATGCCCTCCACCGGGACGAGCATCGCCACGATGAACACGAGCGTCAGCAGCCTGCGGCCCCGGTAGCGCAGCCGGGCTATCGCGTATCCGGCGAGCGCCGAACCGACGCAGTTCGTCAGGACGTTGGCGCCCGCGACCTTGAGCGAGTTCAGTGCGTAGGTCCACACCGGGATGGTGTCGGCGACACGGGTGTAGTTGTGCAGGGTCGGGTGCGCGGGCAGGAACGACGGGGGTGTGCTGAAGATGTCCTCCGTCGGCCCCTTCAGGGAGGTGGCCAGCTGCCAGACGAACGGGCCCACCGTCAGGGCCAGGACGGCGACGAGCAGTACGTACCGTACGACCAGTTCCCAGGGGGCGACCCGGCTCCCGTGCTCGTCGGTGAAGCGGGCCTTCTTGCGCGGCTCGAGTTGCCCGGGGGCGGTGTGGTGCGGGTGTCCGGCCTCATCGCGGCCGGCGGCGCGGTGGCCGGTGGTGGAGCTCACGCTTCCTCCTTGCGGTCGGCGCGCAGCACGAGCAGCATCAGCCCGACGGTGATGACGAACACGACGACGGACAGGGCGGAGGCGTAACCGACGCGGCCGGTCAGGCCGGTTCCGGTGCGCTCCACGAGCATCACGAGCGTGGTGTCCTCGCCCGCCGGGCCGCCCTTCGGCCCCGCCATCACGTAGACCTCGGAGAACACCTTGAACGCGGCGACCGAGGAGAGCGCGGCCACCAGGACCATCGTGGAGCGCACGGCGGGGACGGTGACGGAAAGGAAGCGGCGCATCGCGCCCGCGCCGTCCACCGACGCCGCCTCGTGCAGCTCCCGGGGCACGTTCGCGAGGGCCGAGAGATAGATGATCATGTAGTAGCCGAGGCCCTTCCACACCGTGACGAACATGGCGCTCAGCAGGAGCAGCCACTGGTCACTGAGGAAGCCGACATGGCCGATCCCCACCTCGTCGAGCACCGCGTTGATCAGCCCGCGGTCGTCCAGCATCCACACCCAGATCAGCCCGACCACGACGATCGAGGCGACGACCGGTGTGTAGAAGGCGCTGCGGAAGAACGCGATACCGGGGATCCTCTTCTGCACCAGCAGCGCGAGCAGCAGCGGCAGGACCACCAGGGCCGGCACGACCACGACCATGTACAGCGCGCTGTTGCGCAGGCCGATCCAGAACATGTCGTCGTGCAGCATCTCCGTGAAGTTCGCGAACCCCACCCACTGGCCGGCGACGAGAGCCCGGCGGTCGGTGAAGGAGTCGACGAGCGTGGAGATGAACGGGTACAGGATGAAGACGCAGACGACCACCAGGCCGGGTGCGGCGAACAGCCAGGGCGTGAAGGGCAGATGGCGCCGGGCGGCCCGGGGGCCGGCCGGGCGCGGAGCCGCGGGCCGGGCGCCGGACGCGGAGCCGGGCCCGGGGCCCGCCCCCGCGCCGGCGAGGGAGCCGGCGGCGGTGGCGGGCCCGGCGGTGGGGCTGGTCATGGTGTGTGCCGCTCCCGCTCTCAGCTCTGCTTCAGCAGCTGGTCGCAGGACTTGACCGCCGCGTCCATCGCGGCCTGCGGGGACTCCTTGCCCTGGAGGGCCTTGGCGACCTCGTTGCCGAGCTCGGTCTTCATCTGGTCACTGAAGACGACGGGGGTGTAGTTCACCGCGTTCTTCAGGGACTTGGCGGCGGCTACCCGGACGCGGGCGGTGTCGGTGCCGTCCTCCTTGGTGAAGTACGGGTCGTCGAGTGTGCCCGCCGTGCTCGGGAAGATCGCGGCCTTCTTCGCGAACGACAGCTGGTTCTGCGAGTCGGTCACGAAGTGGGCGAAGGCGATGGAGGTCGCCTTCTGCTTGGTGGCCTTGTTCACCATCAGGCCCATGACGTACATGTTGACCTTGCCGGTGCTGGTGATCTGGTTCGTGATGCCGATGTTCTTGTAGAGCGTCGGGGCCTGGGTCTTGAAGTTGCCGAGGTCCAGCGCGCTGCCCGGGTTCATCGCGACGGCCTGGGTGAGGAACTTCTGCCCGGCCGAGTCGGGGGTGGCGGTGAGCGCCTGCGGGTCGAGCGCGTGCGCCTTGTAGAGCTTGACGTACTGCGTCAGCAGGTCGACGCCCTTGGCGTCGTTGAAGCTGAAGCCGTCGCCCTTGCTGTTCATGATCTGCACGCCGTACCGGCCGAAGTCCTCGATCGTGGGCACGTTGGAGAGCGTGGCGATCTTGCCGTGGCTGTTCTTCGAGATGGTGAGCGCGTCGCTGAACAGCTGGCCGTACGTCGTCGGCGGCTTCTCCGGGTCCAGGCCGGCCTTCTTGAACAGGGCCTTGTTGTAGAAAAGCGGGCCGGTGTTGAGGTACCAGGGGAAGGCGTACGTCCCCTGCAGGCCCGGCACTTCGCTGCTCGCCCAGGCGCCGGGCAGGTACTCCTTCTTGTACTTCGCGGCGGCCGGGTCGCTGTCCAGGTCGAGCGCGAGGCCCGCCTGCGCGAGTGGGGCGCCGAGGTCGGGGGAGACGTTGACGACGTCGGGCAGCGTCCCGCCGGAGGCGTCGGCGCTCAGCTTGTCCGCGTAGTTGTCGGCGGGCTGGTCGACCCATTTCACGTGGGTGCCGGGGTACTTCTTCTGGAAGTCCGCTATGAGCGTGTTGAAGTACGTCTGGTAAGTGGCCTTCAGATTCCACGTCTGGAAAGTGATCGACCCGTCGATCTTGCCGGAGCCGGAGGCCGAGGACCCGCCCGAGCTGCCGGAACCTCCACCGCAGGCGCTCAGGGGAAGAAGGACGGCGACCGCAGCGGCGGCTACGGCCGCCTTCTGGGGGACTCTGCTGGAAAAGCGCACGGCAAACGGCTCCTTTGCTCAACCCGGGCGTGGCGCGGTGCCCGCCCGCCAGGCCGGGGCCCGGGGCGGTGACTGCCGCGCAGCAGACCTTGCACGTCGTCCGGATGAAATGTCAATGCATCTGGCGGGCGGAAAAGCGATCCGTCGATGAACATGCAGGTCACCGGCGTACGAAGGGTGTCGATGATCAAGAACTAATGCGCTTTAGGTGATCGTGGCTCAAGCGCTTTAGTCACCAGGCCCCATGGGCTACGCTGGCGCCCCTACCGTCACCGAGGGGGCAGGCATGCCGGTTCGACGCTCGTCCGCACGTCGCCCGACGATGAAGGACATCGCACAGCGCGCGGGGGTGTCGGAGAGCGCGGTGTCGTTCGCGCTCAACGACCGCCCCGGAGTCTCCGACATCACCCGGGACCGGGTGCGCCGCGTCGCCGAGCAGCTGGGCTGGCGCCCCAGCGCCGCCGCCCGCCAGCTCTCCGGTGAGGGCTCGGCGACGGTGGGCCTGGTGGTCGCCCGCCCGGCGGACACCCTGGGCGTCGACTCCTTCTTCCTCCAGCTGATCTCGGGCATCCAGGAGGGCCTCGCCAGCCGCCATCTCGGGCTGCTGTTCCAGGTCGTGGAGGACGTGGACGACGAGTGCGAGGTGTACCGGCGGTGGTGGGCCGAACGCCGGGTGGACGGTGTGCTGGTGGTCGACCCGCGGACGGACGACCCGCGCCCCGGACTCCTCGCGGAACTCGGCCTGCCCGCCGTCATCATCGGCGGTGTGCCCGGTCGGCAGCGGCCCGACCTCTCGACCGTGTGGGCGGACGACGCGGGCGCGATGGCCGCCGTCGTGGACCGGCTCTACGCGCTCGGCCACCGGCACATCGTGCACATCGCGGGCCTGCCCGACCTCGCGCACACCGAACGCCGCATCAGGACGCTGCGGGCCGAGGCCGAGCGGCGCGGGCTCACCGGTGTGCGGTCCCTGACCACCGACTACTCGGACACCGAGGGCGCGGCGGCCGCCCGCAGCGTGCTCACCTCACCGGACCCGCCGACGGCGCTCGTGTACGACAACGACGTGATGGCGGTGGCCGGCGTCGCCGCGGCGTCCGCGCTGGGCTTCTCCGTACCGGGTGACGTCTCCATCGTGGCTTGGGAGGACTCGGCGTTGTGCCGGATGGTCCACCCCTGGCTGTCCGCCCTGACCCGGGACACTCTCGCCTTCGGCCGGACGGCGGCCACGGAACTGCTCTCGCTGCTGGACGGCGCCCCGGCCCGCACGGTCCAGGTGCCGGTGCCGCGCCTCATCGAACGGGAGTCGACGGGCACGGCCAAGTCCGGCGCGTGACACGGAACTTGGCCCCGGGGGCGCCCAGTGCCCGACCATCCGGGTGCCGAGGGTGCCGAGGGTGCCGAGGGTGCCGAGGGTGCCGAGGGTGCCGAGGGTGCCGAGGGTGCCGAGGGTGCCGAGGGTGCGGGGTGTCCGGTGTCCACCGGGTGGAGTGTGACCGGCATCGTCCGCACACCGGGCCGCGCGGAGGTGCGCGTACCGGCTCGGATCCTTGGTGCGGGCCCTGCGGGCGGCCACGCCGCGCGCCTCGCCTGTCAGCCTAATGGAATTTATTGTTTGCCTAAACATATTAGGCAAGCTAGCCTCGCTGCACATGCGACCCATCACCGAGACGGAGATCCGTACGTCCTTCGTCAACTGCTCCAAGGGCGAGGCGACGCGTCTCGGCCTCCCACGCGACCTGGACGAGTGCCCGTTCGACGACCTCGACTTCCTCGGCTGGCGCGATCCGGGCGCTCCCGAGCGTGCCTATCTGGTCGCCGAGTACGACGGCCGTCTCCTGGGCCTGTCCCTGCGGTCGGTGACCGCGGCGGCACGCGGTTTCACCTCGCGCAGCATGTGCTCCCTGTGCGTGACGACCCACGTCGGAGGCGGTGTGGTGCTGATGGCCGCGCGCCGTACCGGCGAGGCCGGGCGGCAGGGCAACACGGTCGGGAAGTACCTCTGCACCGACCTGGCCTGCTCCCTCTACATACGGGGCAGGAAGCGGACGTCCGCGGGCAAGGGCCTGGACGAGACCCTGTCCCTGGACGGGAAGATCGCCCGCACCCGCGACAACCTGACCGGGTTCATCGCCAGGGTGATCGCCTGAGCGCGCCCGTGCGGCCCGGGCCGAACATCCCTGTGCCCGTACGTCCGTATGCCGGTGGGTCCGGGGGCCGCGCGTGCGCCCGTGCGCCCGTGAGTCGTCCGTCACGTAGAGAAGCGCCCGAGGCCGCGAGGCCCCGGGCGCTTCTCTACGTTCTGTCTCTTCGTTCTGTCTCTTCGTGCCGCGGTGGTCCCCGCCGGGGCGGGGCCTGTGTCAGCGGGCCGTGGTGGCCGTGACGTCCGCCGAGTTCACGTAGATGGTCCGGTGGTTGAACTGGACCTGGTAGTACGTCTCGCTGCCCGTGACGACCTGGCCGCCGGCCTTGAAGAAGTCGTCGGCGGGCGTGGCCGGCTGGTCGGCGACGTACGCCTGACCCACCGGGATCTTGTAGTTGGCGGCCGTGAGCGGCGCCTGCGTCGACGGGGACAGGCCCGCCGGGTACTCGGACGCGGCCGGGTAGGCCTGGCCGTAGACCGGGGCGGCGGTGGTGCCGGCCGTCTTGATGATCTCCACGCCCGTGGTGGGGATCGTGTACTTGCCGGACGGGTTGTAGATCCAGCCCTCCTGGCCGTCGTACCAGATCGCCGTCCAGTCGCCCTTGCGGTCGGCCACCACGAACTGCTGGCCGGCCTGGACGTGGTCGCTCCAGTCACTGATCGAGTCCGTGCCCGCCGCCGCGTCCGGGTGGACCACCGGGTCGAGGAAGAGCGGGGCGTCGGAGCTCGGAGCGCTGCGCACGAACAGGGAGTTCGACGGCTGCGGGATCTCGGCGCAGGCCGGGGTGGCGCCGGACGGGTCGTCCGAGGGGCAGACGGTGTACGTCTGCTCGTCCTTCGTGCTGAACTTCGGGGCGATCGTGACCACCGAGCCGGTCTTGCCCACGCCGCGGGCGCCCGAGTCGACCGGCGCGCCGAGCAGCCGCATGAAGCGGCTCCAGTCCCAGGCCGTTCCCTTGTCCCAGTGCTGTGCGGCCAGGTTCGAGTCGAGCGAGCCCGGAACGTTGTCGTGGCCGAGGATGTGCTGGCGGTCCAGCGGCACGCCGTAGCGCTTGGCGAGGTACTTCACCAGCTGGGCGGTCTGCTGGTACACGGCGTCCGTGTACCAGTCGGCGCCACGCGCGGTGAAGCCCGCCTGCTCGATCGAGACCGAGTGCAGGTTGTAGTGGTAGTTGCCGACCGCGAACGCGAGGTCCTTGTTCGCCATCAGCTGGGTGGTCGTGCCGTCCGTGTCCATCAGGTAGTGCGCGGCCGTGATGGCGCCGGGAGCGTCCAGTTCGTCCTTGGCGCTCGCGAAGGAGCCCTCGGCGGTGTGCAGGACGATCCGGTCGATCTTGATGCCGTTGGCGGGCCGGTCGGAGGCCTGCCCGTTCGCGGCGATCGTGACCGGGTCGAACGAGCAGTCCATCGAGGACGGGCACTCCGCGCCGGTCGTCGAGGGCTTGTTCTTGAGCTTCAGCTTGTTCATCTGGGTAGTGGCCGGCTTGGCGGAGGGTTCCGCGGCGAGCTCGACCGTGTTGCCGCCCGAGGACTTCCGCTGAGCACCGGACTTGATGGTGCCGAAAACGTTGTCAACGTAGCTCGTCGCGGCCTTCTTGTCCGAGAACTGGCTGTACTTGGCGACAGCCGCCGTCCAGTCGGACGGGTTCTTGGACAGGGTGCCCGAGAGTGACTTCTGGTACGAGGCGAGCAGTGCCGCCGCGCCTTCGAGGTTGGAACGGCGGTCCGTTCTGAGCTTGCCGGCGGGGATGCCGGTCAGCTTGGCCGCCGTCTGCAGGGTGTGCATCTCGGGGTGGTCGACCATCGACGCGAGGTCGGATCGGCCGCCGGC
This sequence comes from Streptomyces sp. NBC_01497, assembly GCF_036250695.1. NCBI lineage: Bacteria > Bacillati > Actinomycetota > Actinomycetes > Kitasatosporales > Streptomycetaceae > Streptomyces > Streptomyces sp. NBC_01497. Next base: position 5,562,296 of record NZ_CP109427.1, read on the forward strand.
ACCCGCGTCACCGTTGACGAGCATGTCCTTCGTCACGTCGGTGAGGTCGGCGAGTCCGTAACCGCCCTTGTTGTTGTACCCCTTGTGCGACTGCCAGCCGGACTCCTCGTGTGTGATGCCGAGGAGTACGGACGTCGGCACGTCGTACTTGGCGGCGGCGGCCGAGAAGTCTGCCTGCGCGCTCGTGTCCTGGGGGGATTCGGTCTGCGCCTGGGCAAAAGTGGGCAGGAACGCGAACGCTCCCGCTGCCACGGCGCCGCTCGCGACGGCCGCTGTGAGCCATCGCTTCGACTTCCGCTTGTGCAAGGTCCTACTCTCCGTCCAACTCTGAGCATCGTGTCGTCGACAGGGGCGATGGGGGCACTCTCCGTAGAGGACGCGCAAGGTTCCGGGGCCTGCGGCCCTGGTGGTGAGGCGTCTTGGCCCTCGGTGTACGTACACCTGTGCCAGGAGAATCTACGTCGGCCGGGAGTGTTGGCCGAGGCGCCACGCCATGGTGATGAGCACATCAACGACATGATTCTTGTAGTCGTTGGGGTTCCACAGCGTCAACTCGTCCAGGTGCTCGACAGGTGAACGAGGTGTGACGGCAAGGGCCCCGGCTCGTAAGGGAAAACACCGCTTCCGTGCGAGGTGTGCCGCTCGGGGACGTGTCCCCGCACCCCGTGGGCACCGGGCCGAGGGCGTGTCGGGCGGTGGCGCGGGGCGGAGTGGGACTTCGTACGGCGCGGGCCGAACGAAGCTGCTCCGGCGGCGCGTTGCTCCGCGTGGACGGGATGTATGCCATGACATAACGGCACTTTCCCCGTCGTTCGCGGTGGCCCGATCTTTCACGCTTCTTTCACCGTGTTCGTCGCGGCGGGGTCGCTCCCGTTGCGACCTCCGCCCGGGACCGCGCGGAGAGGGGACGGATCGGTCGGATCACGGGGCTGCCCGGTCGCGCGGAGGGGCGGACCGTGCGGAGGGGCGGACCGTGCGGAGGGGTGGACCGTGCGGAGAGGTGGACCGTGCGAGCCTCCGGAGCCGGGTGGGACCCACCCGTCGGGTGTGTCCCACCGACCGGGTGTCTCCCGTGACGGGACGCGTCCCACCGACCGGGTGTCGCCCGTGGACGGGACGCGTCCCACGGACCTCCGCCCGCGTCATAATTCGGGCGGCGTCGAACGGCCCGGCGGTTCGGAGTCCCGGCGAGGGCGGGTCCCCGGCGGAGGGTCCTCCCCCGACACGGGTCACCGGCCCGGACTTGTGGCAAGTGGCCCAGAGCATTCTGACGGCCCGTCGGCCCGGCCGGGCAGGTGCCGGCCGTGCGTTCGGCGCGGTGGGACCGGCCCCCGGAAGAGGTGGGTGCTCCACGCCCGAGAGGCGCGTGCGGTGGCGGGGTGCAGGTGATTCCCCGGGCGTGCACGGCCGGGGCGGTGCCCTGTGGCCCTCGGGTATGTCAGGGGCGGGGCGTGGACGGGCCGGGAACGTCCCGAAAGCGCTGCCGGGCGGCAGGTGGGGAAATCAGGACGAAAGCGACGTCCGGCAGTGGCAAGAACCCGCCGCGAGTCATCCCGCGACGGGCTGGAAGTGGCCCCTGGCCTGCGAAGGTATGGCGCCCCCGGCAGGACTCGAACCTGCGGCCAAGCGCTTAGAAGGCGCCTGCTCTATCCACTGAGCTACGGGGGCCGGGTGATGCTGGGTCGGTCCGGGGACCGGCCGGGTCAAGGATAGGGGTCCGGTTGCCTTGGCCCGGTTGCTTCACGTGCGTGGCACGATGTGGAGATCCAGTGAAGTGAACTGATAATCGCAGGCGATGTCCGATCTCGCAGCGGTTTTTGCCGTCCACGCCCCGGGTGTTGTGCACTCGTTATGCCTGCGCCCCACTCGCCCCATCTGTCCCTCCAGGTCCCCCGTACGGTACCCGGTCGGATTCTATCGGCGCGCAGAGAGGGCTATACGCTTCAAAAAGCGTCCTAAATTGGGCATTCTTCGCATGTGGTGACCTTGGAAGTACGGCCTGAGCTGATCGACGCACTCTCCGCCCTGCGCGACCGTGTCGCTGCCGTGCGTCTTCCCCTGCCCCTGCCCGGTGCCCCGCGCGCCCGGCAGAGCCGGGGGGAACTGCTCGCGCAGCTGGACGACTACCTGTTGCCCCGCCTGAGGGAACCGGACGCCCCGCTGCTCGCCGTGATCGGCGGCTCCACCGGCGGCGGGAAGTCCACGCTCGTCAACTCCCTGGCCGGGCGGCAGGTGAGCGAGGCGGGGGTGCTGCGGCCCACCACGCGCACACCCGTGCTGGTCTGTCACCCCGAGGACCATCACTGGTTCGCGGGGACCCGTGTCCTGCCCGGATTCACCCGTGTGTGGCTGCCGCAGGACCGCGAGCAGATCCCGGCGCCCTCCCGCGGCGCCGACGGCCGCGGCGTCCTCGTGGTGGAGACGGAGGCGGGTCTGCCCCGCGGCCTCGCACTCCTCGACGCCCCCGACGTCGACTCCCTCGTCGTGGAGAACCGGCTGCTCGCCGCCGAGTTGATCTGCGCGGCGGACATCTGGGTGATGGTCACGACGGCGTCGCGCTACGCGGACGCCATCCCGTGGCACATGCTGCGTGCGGCCAAGGAGTACGACGCGACCCTCGTGACCGTCCTCGACCGGGTCCCGCACCAGATGATCGGCGAGGTCTCCCGGCAGTACGCGGCCCTGCTGACGCGCGCGGGACTGGGAGAGGTGCCCCGGTTCACCATTCCCGAACTGCCCGAGTCGACGGGCGGGGGACCCGGGCTGCTGCCCACGACGGCCGTCGCGCCGCTGCTCACCTGGCTCGCGCACCGCGCGAACGACCCGGCGGCGCGGCAGCAGACCGTCGCCCGGACGACGACCGGCGTCGTCCGCTCACTCAACGTACGGATGCCCGAACTCGCCTCCGCCGTGGCCTGCCAGCACGCGGCGGCCGGGCGCCTGATGAACGCCGTGGACGAGGCGTACAGCACGGAGGGAGACCGGGTGCGGCGGCAGCTGCGCCACGGCGCCGTGCTCGCGGGCGACGCCAGGACCCGCTGGCGCGGCTATCCCCGCGACAGCTCGGCCCGCGAACTGCTCGACTCGCTCGTGGAGAGCCTCGCGGCCCTGCTCCAGTGCGCGGTCGCCGCAGCCGACGAGCAGATCGTGCGTGTGTGGGAGCACGAGCCCGCCGCGCAGGGCCTCACCATGCCGGGCAGGGACACCGAGACCGCGGACCGGATCGGCCTGCGTATCCGGCGCTGGCGGCGTGAGCTGGACGAACTAGCCGAGGAAGAGGTTCGCGAGCTGGACCGCGCCGCGGCCCCCGAGTCCGAGACCGTCTCCGCGCTGCTCGCCGCCTCCCTGCTCGGCGGGCGCCGCGCCCGCACCGCGGGGGAGCGGCTCGCCGAGTTGCTGGGGGCGCAGGGGGCGCTGCGGCTGCGTGACCAGGGTGGCGCACTCGTCGCCACATACATCGACCGTGTGCTGCACGGGGAGCGCGACCGGCGCCTTGCCCCGCTGGAGGCCCTGGGCGTCGCGCCCGAGCCGCAGGCGGAACTGATCGCCGCGCTGTCCGTACTCCAGAAGGAGACGAGGTAACCGCTGTGAGTGATGTGGTGGATGTGGCCGACGCGCAGGGTGCGGGAGGCGATCCCGGGAATCCCTCCGGCAGGTCCGGTGGCCGTGACAGGACCGGGAGCGGGCCGGCCCGGGCCGGGGAGCCGGGCGGGTCCGGCGCGGGCACACGGTTCGGCCGGCCGGCCGGCGCCGTGCGCTCCGCGGACGCCGCGCGCTCCCGTGACCCCCGTAGCGCCCGTGACCCACGGGATGCCGGGGGTGCCCGGGGCTTCCGGGACACCGGGGTCACCCGGGAGGCCGCGGGACGCCCCGGCGGCGGGCCGAGGTCCGCGCCCGGCTCTCCCGGGTGGGACGACGGGCTCATCGCCCGGCGCGCCCGGAAGCGGTCCGACGAGGGCGGCCCGGAGAGCCTCCTCACCGGTGGCGGCGGTCACACCCCCATCGGCAGCGCGTACGCGGGCCCGCTGCGGGCCCGGCTGGACGCACTCGGCGAACTCGTCGGCCTCTCCCGCACCCGGGTGGACGCCTCCGTGCTCGCCGAGGCGGGACGGGTGCTGGACGAGGCGTCGACACGGCAGCGCCTCTCCTCGCGCCACACCGTGGTCGGCATCGCGGGCGCCACGGGCAGCGGCAAGTCGACTCTGTTCAACGCACTGGCGGGCGTGCCCATTTCGGAGACCGGCCTGCGCAGGCCCACCACGTCCGCGCCCATCGCGTGCGTCTGGTCGGACGGCGCGGCGGGTCTCCTCGACCGGCTCGCCATCCCCGGCCGACTGCGTCGCAAGCCCCTCGCAGGCGGCGACGGCGACGAGGAACTGCACGGGCTCGTCCTGATCGACCTGCCCGACCACGACTCCGCCGTCACCGCGCACCGCGACCAGGTCGACCGGGTGCTCGGCCTGGTGGACGCGGTGATCTGGGTCGTCGACCCGGAGAAGTACGCCGACGCCGCGCTGCACGAGCGCTACCTGCGGCCCCTGGCCGGGCACGCCGAGGTCACCTTCGTCGTCCTCAACCAGGTCGACCGGCTGCCGGGCGAGGCGGCCGAGCAGGTCCTCGACGACCTGCGCCGGCTGCTGGACGAGGACGGGATGGCCCTCGGCGAGTACGAGGAACCCGGTGCGACCGTGCTCGGGGTCTCCGCACTCGGCGGCCAGGGCATCGGCGAACTGCGCGAACTGCTCGGCCGCTTCGTCCAGGAACGCACCGCCCCGGAGCGGCGCCTCGCTGCCGATGTGGCCGCCGCCGCCGGACGGCTGCGCCCCGCGTACCTGGCGGACGGGCGGCCGGGGCTCGACGAGTGTTCGCGCGAGCAGTTCGCCGACCGGCTGGCCTGGGCCGTCGGCGCCGTCGCGGCGGGGGAGGCGGCGGAACGCGAGTGGCGCAGGAACGCCGGCCGCGCCTGCGGAACACCCTGGCTGCGGCTGTGGCGCTGGTACGAGCGGACGCGCACGCCGGGCGCCGAGCCGCCGCAGGAGCCTTTGGTGGTCGAGGAGGAGGCCACCGCGAGGCAGCGGGTCGAACAGGCGGTACGCACTGTCGCGGACGACGCGTCCGCGGGGCTGCCCGCGCCTTGGGCGCACGCCGTGCGCGAGGCGGCCGTACGGGGTGCGGACGGGCTGCCGGAGGCGCTGGACGACCTGGCGGCGACGGCCCCGAGCACGCTCCCGCCGCGCCCCGCGTGGTGGCCGGCCGCCGTGCTCGTGCAGGCGGGGATGACGCTCCTGCAGATCTTCGGCGCGCTGTGGCTGCTCGGGCAGATCGTGGGCGTCGTGCCGCCGGGACTGCTGCCACCGGCGATGGTGATGCTCGCCGGGATCGTCGGCGGGCCCGTCGTCGAGTGGGCCTGTGCGGCGGCGGCGAGGGGCCCGGCACGGCGGTACGGGCAGGACGTCGAGCGCCGGTTGCGCGAGACGGCTGCCGGGTGCGGGCGGGTGAAGGTGCTCGACCCCCTCTCGGCGGAGCTGATGCGCTACCGGGAGGTGCGGGAACAGTTCGCGGCGGTGTCGGGCCTGGGGACCGTGCCGGTGAGCAGCATGACGGTCCCGGGTGCGACAGGGGCCGGGATGGCGGGAACGGGGGCCCGGGGCACGGGTGTCGGGGGCGGAGCGAGGACGGGTTCTCGCTCGTCCGGGTGAGGGAGTTGTCCACAGCCCCCGGTCGTCCGGACGGTTCGGCGGCTGGTTGTCCACAGTCCCCGGCAGGATTCCGGCGACCGGGTCACTCTGGGTCCAGGAGCCGGCCGGGGCAGGGCGCCCCGGAGCGGTGGCGGGCGGCAGGTGCGGGACGACGCCCGTGGGCGACGTCGCGGCCTGCGGCGTGGCACGCGGCGTCCGAGAGCGGGGAGGGGCGACATGACGGAGACGATGGTGACGCTGGTCGGGAACGTGGCGACCGGGGTGGAGTTCAAGGAATCGCCGACGGGCGGAGTGGCGCGTTTCCGGTTCGCCGTTCCCGTGCGGCGCTGGGACAGGGCCAGGGCGGACTGGACGGACGGGCCGACGAGCTTCTACACGGTCTGGGCGTGGCGTACCCTCGCCGCCAATCTCGCCGCGTCCGTGTCCGTGGGGGAACCCCTGGTGGTGCAGGGCAGGTTGCGGGTCAGGGAAGAGGACCGGGAGGGCGGGCGCAGGACGTTCGTGGACATCGAGGCCGCGGCGGCGGGCCACGACCTGACCCGGGGCACCTCGGCGTTCCGCCGCGTCGCGCGCGGTGTCCCGCGGGTGACGCCGAACCAGGGCGAGGTGGTGGCGGGGCTGCTCGCGAAGGCGAGCGTGGGGCAGGGGCAGGGGCAGGGGCAGGGGCAGGGGGAGGGGCAGGGGCAGGACCGGGATCCGTGGGCCGCCCCGGCCCCGGCGCGGGAACGGACCGGGCCTTGGGCGGGGACCCCGGAGCCCGTCCGGCCCGGCGACGGCCGCGAAGCGGGCCGGACCGCTGAGGACACGCAGGACGAGAGGGACCCGGCCGGAGCCGGGGACGTGACCGGGGACGGGACGGCGGCCGGGGTCGCCGGGAGGGCGGATCCAGTGCAGGGCCCGGTCGCGGAGCCGCCGGTGCGCCGGGCGGTGGGGCGCAAGAAGACGGCAGCACCGACGCCGTCCTGAGCGGTCCGTCGCGGCCCGGGTCGCCGAAGCGGGGGCGACAGGAGGGGGACGGAGCGGGGTGCGGGTGCGGGGTGCGTGAGGGGCGCGCGCTCGCTGCGGTGGATGAGGCGGACGGCGGGCGACAGCGCAGGGGGGGTGAACGGGGCAGAGGATTCGGAGGGGGAACGGGAGCCGACGGTCGCCCAGGACGGGTCGTGGCGGCCGGGCGTGCGGCGCGCGCGGGTCGGACGGAGCGGAGGGCGTACGGGGGCGCGGGACGGGTCAGGTCGGGGCCGGATCCAAACGGGTGGGGATACCAAGGGACTTGTCGACAAAGTACGTCAGTGATTCGCCGGGGTATTCCTGTGACATGCCGTTTCGGCGGTAACGATTGCGATTCGGTACGGCCGTCCGGGCGCAGGAGGGTCATCGGTCACATCTGCCCTCCTTAGGATTCCTGTTGTCCACGAGCCCACTCCAAGGGGTGTCGGGCGAAGGGGAATTCGGTGCTTTCTGTGATATTGGCCGCATCCGTTCGGCAGTCCGGCTCCGCACGGGCGCGAGGGCGGGCCCGTCTCGCCGGCCGCGCTCCGGCGCGACTGGTCTCGGCGGCGGCCGTCTCGGGCCTGCTCGCCCTGGGGGTCGTGGCCGGTTCGGGCGCCGCTTCCGCCGCCGACTCCGCACCGCAGCGACCGGGTGGCGCGACGGCCGTCCTCGACGGACTCGATGTGCACGGCGGCGCCGTGCTGCACACGAAGGACGTGGACGGCCGGGACGCGGACGAGCAACTCGACGCGGGCCTCTTCGAGATGAACGTGGACGGCGGCGGCAAGCTCAAGACGTACGGCGTCGACATCGACAACCCGGTCCAGGATGAGGCCAGGTACGTGGAGACGCCCTGGGCCCAGACCTCGCTCGGCGCCAACCGGAACGCGGGGAAGATCCTCTGGATCGTGCGGCACTCCTATCCGCAGGTCGACGATCTGTCCGCGCTCGCCAGGACCGCTCACACCGGCGCGCTGACCGCGCAGAGCGCGGCGGCGGGCACGCAGGTGGCGATCTGGCGGCTCTCGGACGGGGCCGATGTGGACGCGGCCGACCCGCAGGCGGAGCGGCTGGCCGACTGGCTCGGTCGGCACGCGCGTACGGCGGCCGAGCCGCAGGCCTCGCTCAGCCTCACGCCGAGCGCCGTTTCCGGACCGGCGGGGGCCCGGATCGGACCGGTCACGGTCACCACGGACGCGCAGAGCGTGACCGTCGTGCCGCCTGCCGACGCCGCCGAGACCGGGGTCCGGGTCACCGACGCGGACGGTAAGGCGGTCACCACGGCGAAGAACGGCAGCAGGCTGTACTTCGACGCGCCGGGGAGCACCGGGCCTGGCGGCCCGGCGTCGGGCACGGCACAGATGACCGTGCAGGCCACGGCCTCGGTGCCGGTCGGGCGGGCGTTCGCGGGCGTCAACAAGAGTCAGACGCAGATCCTCGCCGGCTCCAGCGACTCGACGGTCTCCGCGGTGGCGAGCGGCACCTGGGCGCCGTCCGGCGCGGTGGCCACGCTGACGGCCGCCAAGGACTGCGGCAAGGGCGGCGTGGATGTCACCGCGACCAACCGGGGTCAGGGCGATTTCCGGTTCGACCTCGGTGGTGAGACGCAGACCGTCGCGGCAGGCAAGGCGAAGACGATCACGGTGCCCGTCGCCGAGGATCAGCTCTACGACTTCGTGGTCACCGGCGATCACGGCTTCGAGCAGCGGTTCTCCGGCACGCTCGACTGCCGGACCACCAGTTCGACGCCGCAGTCCGACCAGGACGTCACCGGCCTGAGCGCGGCCTCCGTCGGCGGCCCGGCGGGCGGCGACACCACGGACCTCGCGAGCAGCGGCCTCGCGGAGACCGGCTCGTCCAGCGCGACCCCCGTGGTCGCGGGGATCGCCATCGCACTCGTGGTGATCGGTGGCGGCGTGATCTTCATGGTCCGCACCAGGAGGGGCGCTCCCGGTACGGGCGCGTGATCCTGCCTCCAGGACCGGCGGACGGGCCGGGAGAGCCGTCCGCGAGAACCGTCCGGGAAAACTCCGGCGGTCGTTGAACACGGGCCGTGGACCGTCCGTACTCCTGAGGGGAACGGGTGGCCTGGCGGGGCCGCCCGTTCCCGCTTTCGCGGCGCGTCGGCGACCCGCGCGGGTCCTGAAGGGCGCCGGCCGGGCTGCCGGGAGACTCGGCGGGGTCCGGGTCGCTGCCAGGCGATCGCGGGCCGGGAGCGGCCGGGGCATGGGGCTCGCGTGCAGGTCAGGCGGGGGACAGCGGGAGACCTCCGCGCCGGGGCGGGTGTCGGGCGCCGGGACACTGTCCGGAGGGCGGACGCACTGGTTTCCGCCGGGGGATGGACGGCTGGCAAGATGGGGTGTATCTGCCCTCACGCGGCGGAGCCGCACATTGGCCCTTCTCGATTGCCGGACGGTTTCTCTTGGCTGAGTACATCTACACGATGCGCAAGACGCGCAAGGCGCACGGCGACAAGGTCATCCTCGATGACGTGACGCTGAGCTTCCTGCCGGGCGCGAAGATCGGTGTGGTCGGTCCGAACGGAGCCGGCAAGTCCACCGTCCTCAAGATCATGGCCGGTCTTGAGCATCCCTCCAACGGTGACGCGTTCCTCTCGCCGGGGTACACCGTCGGCATGCTGCTGCAGGAGCCGCCGCTGGACGAGTCGAAGACCGTCCTGGAGAACGTGCAGATGGGCGCGGCCGAGGTGATGGGCAAGCTCCACCGCTTCAACGAGGTGGCCGAGCTGATGGCGACGGACTACTCCGACGCTCTCCTGGAGGAGATGGGCAAGCTCCAGGAGGACCTGGACCACGCGAACGCGTGGGACCTGGACACACAGCTGGAGCAGGCGATGGACGCGCTGGGCTGCCCGCCCGGCGACTGGCCCGTCACCAACCTCTCCGGTGGTGAGCGCCGCCGCGTCGCCCTGTGCAGGCTCCTGCTGGAGGCCCCCGACCTGCTGCTGCTCGACGAGCCCACCAACCACTTGGACGCCGAGTCCGTGCAGTGGCTGGAGCAGCACCTCGCGAAGTACGCGGGCACCGTCGTCGCCGTCACCCACGACCGGTACTTCCTCGACAACGTCGCGGGCTGGATCCTGGAGCTCGACCGCGGCCGCGCCATCGGCTACGAGGGCAACTACTCCACGTACCTGGAGACCAAGCAGACCCGTCTCAAGGTCGAGGGCGCGAAGGACGCGAAACGCGCCAAGCGCCTCAAGGAAGAGCTGGAGTGGGTCCGCTCCAACGCGAAGGGCCGGCAGGCCAAGTCCAAGGCCCGCCTCGCGCGCTACGAGGAGATGGCCGCCGAGGCGGACAAGATGCGCAAGCTGGACTTCGAGGAGATCCAGATCCCGCCGGGTCCGCGCCTGGGCAGTGTCGTCGTCGAGGTGGAGCACCTGTCGAAGTCCTTCGGCGACAAGTTCCTCATCGACGACCTGTCGTTCACGCTCCCGCGCAACGGCATCGTCGGTGTGATCGGCCCCAACGGCGCCGGCAAGACCACGCTGTTCAAGATGATCCAGGGTCTGGAGACGCCGGACTCGGGCTCGATCAAGATCGGTGACACGGTCAAGATCAGCTACGTCGACCAGGGCCGCGAGAACATCGACCCGAAGAAGACGCTCTGGGCGGTCGTCTCCGACGAACTCGACTACATCAACGTCGGCCAGGTCGAGATGCCGTCGCGCGCGTACGTGTCGGCGTTCGGCTTCAAGGGACCGGACCAGCAGAAGCCCGCGGGCGTGCTCTCCGGCGGTGAGCGCAACCGCCTGAACCTCGCGCTCACCCTCAAGCAGGGCGGCAACCTGCTGCTCCTCGACGAACCGACCAACGACCTCGACGTCGAGACGCTCTCCTCACTGGAGAACGCGCTCCTGGACTTCCCCGGCTGCGCCGTCGTGGTCTCCCACGACCGGTGGTTCCTGGACCGGGTCGCGACGCACATCCTCGCGTACGAGGGCGAGTCGAAGTGGTTCTGGTTCGAGGGCAACTACGACACCTACGAGAAGAACAAGGTCGAGCGGCTCGGCGCGGACGCGGCCAGGCCGCACCGCGCTTCCTACAAGAAGCTGACGCGCGACTGACATGGCCCGCTTCCTGTATCGCTGCCCGCTGCGCTGGGCGGACATGGACGCCTTCGGGCACGTCAACAACGTCGTCTTCCTCCGCTATCTGGAGGAGGCGCGTATCGACTTCATGTTCCGCCTGGCGCCGGGGGACGGCTCGGCGTCGTTCTCCGGCGGGTCCGTGGTGGCGCGCCACGAGATCGACTACAAGCTGCCGCTCGTCCACCGCTACGAACCGGTGCCGATCGAGCTGTGGGTGACGGAGGTCAAGGCGGCGTCGCTGACCGTCGCGTACGAGGTGAAGGACGTGGCGAGCGAGGACGGCCCCGAGCGGGTGTACGTGCGGGCGTCGACGGTCGTCGTCCCGTTCGACCTGGACGCGCAGCGGCCCCGGCGGATCACGGCCGAGGAGAAGTTCTTCCTCCAGAAGTACCGCGACGACGAGTGAGTCGGTGACGACCAAGGACGGGGTGGGGTTCCTCGTGGGACTTCCCGGTGACAAGCCCGGCGGGGCGGCGGATTCCACGCTGCGCCTGGCCGATGCGGGGGAGGCCGCGGACCTCGCGGCCTTCCTCGGGCGCCTGCTGCACTACGACCGGGCCGCCTCCGTGCGGCTCCAGGCGGGTGGCGGGGTGCTCGCGGTGTTCGGACGGCCGCCGTCGTTCGAGGTCGTCGCGATCCGTACGGTGCGGCTGCGCGGCTCCGGGGGACCGGGCGGGCCCGGTGCGCCGGTACCGCTCGACGTCACGGTGTCCGCGGGCGATCTGCTGGAGGGCGTCGACGAGGACCGTGCCGAGGTGGCGGTCCCGGCGGCTGTGACCGGTCCGCCCTGGGCGGGGGTGCTGCCACCGCGCGGTGGCTGGCGTCCGGTCTCCGGCCTGCCGGAGGTGGGGCACATGGCGCGGGCGGTCGCGGGCGCGGTGGCCGAATTCCGGCGCCGCGACGAGCAGTTGCCCGAGGAACGGCGCACCAGGGACGAACGGGACCGCATCGGTAACGAGATCTGGTCGCGGACCCTGGGTGAGACGGGCCTGCCGCTGCGCGCGGTGCACGCCGCCCGGTCCGTGGGTTTCCTGCGGCCGCCCGGCGCCGCGCCGGGCGCGGGTGAGGCCGCGCTGTTCGCGGCGGGCGCGTGGCTGCGGCTGCGCACGGCGTACGGGTCGATCGCGGTACGCGTCGGCGACGCGGGCCTCGGCGCGCTGCCCGGCCTGAGCGTGACGCGCGCGTAGCAGGGGCCTCGGACGGTCGACGGTCCTCGGGCCTCACGGGGCGGGACGGTGGACGGCCTTCACGGGACGGGGGACGGTCTTCACGGGACGGGGACGCTGGACGCCCTGCACCGGGCGGTGGAGGTCAACGGCCTTGACGGAGCCGGGACGTTGACGGTCCCGACGGGGCGGGAGGGACAACGGTCCGCACGGAGCCGGGACGTTCAATGGTCCTCACAGGCCGGGACGCTCGACGGCCTTCCGGCGCTGGCCCGGCCCGCGTCCCCGGCCCCCGGCCCCGCGGCTGTCTGCCCTCGGCTCGGGCCCCGCGGCTGGGGCTCCGCGACCCGGGCTCAGCGACCCGGGCCCTGCGGCTGGGGCCCCGCGACCCCTGCCCGTGATCGCGAGGGGACCCCGGCTCAGGACGGTGCGGTGCCGTCCGCCCGTACCTCGATGTGGTCAGGTGCCAGTTCCAGCAGTACGCGGTGCTCCATGTGCAGCGCCTCCGTGTACTCCTGGGGGAGTTGGAGGCGGCCCGCCCGGTCCAGCATCGCGTACTCCCTCGCCACTTGGGACTCCTGGCCGGTCGCCGCGTCGATCTCCGTGCGGCGCAGGACCTCGGAGGACGTGCGGCCGTCGCGGATCGCGACGGTGCGGCGTACCTCGCCGGCGACCTTCTGGTCGTGCGTGACGATCACGATCGTCGTGCCGAGGCGTTCGTTTGCGGCGCGGAAGGCGGCGAAGATCTGCTCGCCCGTGGCGGAGTCCAGTTCGCCGGTCGGCTCGTCCGCCAGCAGTACGGACGGCTCGTTGGCCAGCGCCACCGCGATCGCCACCCGTTGCGCCGCCGCGAGCAGCAGCCGGTGCGCGCGCACCCGCAGGAACAGGAACCCTGTCAAGCCTTCCCCCGATTCCTCGGCCCGGTTGCGGAACCCGGCCCGGTTGCCGAACCCGGCCCGGTGACCGGCCGGTCGCGGTCGCCACCGGAGCCGGCGGTCACGTTCGCGGCCCGGCGGTCGCGAGGTGGACGGCCGGTGGTCCGGCGCGTGACCGCGTCCCCGCTGCCGCCGTTCCCGGCATGTCCGATGCGCGGGCCCGGTCAGGGGACATCCCCCGAACGGCGTTCTCCCGAACGTCGATTCGAGGATCGTGTCAGGGGGAGGCCCAGGAGAAAACGCCGCCCCGAGGACGTGACGGGATCGTGACCGCGAACCGACCGCGCGTGTCCCGGTACCGGACGCTCCGCATCCGCCGCGCGCGCCCGCCCGTTCGGCCCGGGGAACCACGTCCGAAGCGTCCGGCCGGGGACCGGCGGCGGCCCGCCCGGATCCGTCCCGGCAGCCGGCGGCGGCTCGTCCCGTGTCCGGCCCCGCCTCGAACGGGGGCCGTTCCCCGGCCGGGCCGGAACCGAACGGGGGCCCGGGCGCGTACTCAACACAGAGCCCGTGCCGTACGCTTCACCGGATGTCGGGCGGACAAGATCCAGTCAAGGCCGGTGCACGCTGTCGGTGCTGACGGCCATACTGCTGGCCGGGGGGTGTTCCCCGGCACCCGCCGGGGGCGGGCCGACGTCCAGACCTGAGGGGGAGGTCGCGTGACATATCCGCCGAACGTGCGCACGGCGCCACCGCCCGTGGCGCCGAGTCCGCTGCCGCCACGCCCGTCGGTTCCACCGCCCGGTCCCGCGGGCGCGGGAGGTCTGCGCGAGCTGGGGCGCGACGGCGCCGACCGGCTGCGGCGCGCCGCCCGCACGGAACCGGGCAGGCTGCGGCTCCTCGGGGCGGCGCTCGCGCTCCTCGTGATCGTGTTCGGGGCCGTCACCGCCTGGCAGAGCTCGGACCGGTACGCGTCGGCCGACGACGTCGTCAGCCGCGGGCAGACCGTCAAGGACACCGCCGACCTGTACGGCGCGCTCGCCGACGCCGACACACAGGCCGCCACCGGCTTCCTCGCGGGCGCCACCGAGCCCGCCGACGTACAGGCCGCCTACCGGGGCGACGTCTCCCGCGCCGGAACACTGCTGTCCGGCGTCGCGGAGAACACCGCGCCCGGCAGCCGCTCGGCGGACCTGATAGCCAGCATCAGCAGGCAACTGCCCGTCTACACCGGCCTGATCGAGCGGGCCCGCGCGGAGAACCGCCGCGGCCTGCCCCTCGGCGGCGCGTACCTGCGGTACGCGAACGACCGGATGACCCGCCCCGGCGGCATCCTCCCGGCCGCCGAGGCGCTGTACACCGAGGAGAGCTCCCAGCTCGGCGCCGAGTCCGGTGCCGCGCGGACCTGGCCGTACGCGGCCCTCGCGCTGGGCGTGATCGCGCTGTACGCGCTGGCCCGCGTCCAGCGGCGCAACTACCGGCACACCAACAGGGTGTTCAACCGGGGGCTGCTGACCGCGACCGCCGCGTGCACGGCCGCCCTGCTCTGGCTGGTCGCGGGCCAGGCCCTCGGCAACATCGGCCTCCACAACGCGGACCGGCACGGCCAGCGCTCCCTGACGGCGCTCAACGCGGCCCGGATCAACGCGCTGAAGGCCCGCGCCGACGAGAACCTGTCGCTGGTCTCGCGCGGTTCGGTCGTCGCGGCCGACGGCAAGACCGACAAGTACGAGGTCGACTTCGGCGCCAAGACGAAAGCCCTCTCCGGAGATCTGGGCCGGGCCGAGTCCCTCGCGGACGACGGCCCCGGCCGCACCCCGGTCGCCGCTGCCGTCGACGCCGTCGCCACCTGGCAGACCCGGCACCGGCTCGGCAGCAGGGCCGGGGCCGACGGCCGCTTCCAGGACGCCCGCGCGGCGCTGGACGGCTCGGGCACGACGAGCGAGCAGGCGTTCAACGAGGTCAACAAGTCGATCGCCACCGCGATCCAGCACGAGCAGGACGAGTTCACGACCTCCGCCAAGCACGGCAGGGGCGCGCTCACCCTGGTCTGGCTCGGGGCCGCGGTGCTCGCGGTGCTGGGCGCCGTGAGCGCCATCCTCGGGGTGGGCCGCAGGCTTTCGGAGTACCGGTGAGAGGGGGAGCCATGGGTTCCGTGTTGGGCAGGCTGCGCGGCTGGGGCGGCGTGAGCGCCATGGGCGCTGCCTGCGCCGCCTGCGCTGTGACCGCGACGCTCGTCCTCGTACCGCTCGCGCACCACGGCACGGGAGCCGCAGACGTCCGGGCGGGCGCGCCGGCCGCGGACCGTGCGACGGACGCCGCCGCCCGGCGGACCTCGGGCGTGGCGGCGGCCCCCGGCCAGGAGCAGAGGTGCTCCAGCACCGGGCAGCCGGCCGAGGCCAGCGTCCCGGCCTCGGACGCGGGCGGTCCGGACATCGACAAGATGCTCGCGCGAAAGGGCGACAAGCGGCGCCTGGTGGTCGGCGTCGACCAGAACAGCTACCAATGGGGTTATCTGAACCCGGCGACCGACCAGTTCGAGGGGTTCGACATCGACCTCGCGCACGCCATAGCGAAGAACATCTTCGGTGACGCGAACGCCGTCACCTTCAAGCCGGTGTCCACGGCGGAACGCACCGAGGCCCTGGCGAACGGCTCGGTCGACATCGTCGTGCGCACGATGACAATCGCCTGCAACCGCCTCGCGGACGCGGACTTCTCCACCGCCTACTTCAAGGCGGGCCAGCAGGTGCTCGCCCCCAAGGGCGACGCCACCACCATCACGGGCTACGACGCGACGCTGCGGCACAAGCGGGTGTGCACCGCGACGGGTTCGACGGCGGTGCAGGAGCTGGAGAAGAGCAACCCCTACCAGGTCTACTTCTGGGACAAGGCCAACAACAAGGGTTACAACCCCGAACACAAAGACGTCGACGACCTCAGCGTGGCCAACCAGCTCGACTGCCTGGTCAGGCTCCAGCTGGGCCTGGTCGACGCGGTCATCACGGACAACGCGCTGGCGGCGGCGCAGGCGGCGCAGGACCCGGCCGTGGAGCTGAAGGGGGACGCGCCCTTCACCACCGAGTACTACGGCGTCGCCGCGAAGCCGCACGCGGACGACCTGGTCGCGCGCATCAACGCGGTGCTGGAGCAGTACCGTTCAGGTGGGGCCGGCAGCCCCTGGCAGAAGTCGTACGACAAGTGGCTCAAGGCGGAGCTCGGCCCCACGGCGGGGCCGCCCGCACCCCTCTACCTGACCGGACACTGACACCGGCCGGCGCGCCACCCGGACCCGCGCGGCGCCTCGCAGCGGCGCGGCCCGCCGGGAACGCGCACCACCCGAACGACGCGGGGGTCGCCGCGACCGACCGGGCGGCCTGGAAGACCGACCGGCGGTCCAGGGGGAACCTGCCCGCCGGCCGCGGGGACCAACCGGCCGGCCGGCCACCGGGACCGGACCGGCGGCTGGAGCAGGTACAGCGGCAGCAGGAACAGCGGCAGCGGGAACAGCGGCAGCAGGAACAGCGACAGCGGGAACAGCGACAGCGGCAGACGCAGCAGCACACAGCGGAAAGGTGAACGATGGGCGCCACGGGCCCCTTCCCCGGCCCTTCGGGGACACCGCCGGGACCGGTGTACGACCGGGACGAGGCGGACCGTGCCCTCGCGCGTCTGCAAGCCGAGCACGAGGCGATCGAGACCTCGCTGCTCTCCCTCCAGGACCACGCGGGCCGCAGGCTCCTCGAAGGCGCGCAGCTCACCGGCGTCACCAAGAGCCGCTGGGCCGTCACCGAGCAGTCGGTGACCGACCTGTGGACGTACTACGACGCCTACACCAAGGCCCTCCACCAGGCGCTGGAGCTGCGCGGCCGGCGCCGCTGGCCGTCCAAGGACGACCTGGCCGACCTCACGGAGCGGCTGCGCGGCGCGTCGGTCGCGGTCGGCGCCACGGGGGGCAAGCTCTCCGAGCGCTTCACGCTAGCCGAGCTGGTCGCGCGGATGAACGAGCTGTACGCGACATCGCTCGACATGATCGTGGCGGCGGACGCGGTGTGGTCGGCGCTGCCCGCCCGCATCGACCTGCTCGCCGCCGAACTGCGCAGGACCCGCTCCCTCGCGCATTCCGTCGGGGTGCGCCCCGGGGAACACCCGGCGGGCGACGACCTGGCGGACATCACTGAGGAGCTGACCGTGCTCCGGGTGGAGGTCGTCTCCGACCCGCTCGCGTACTGGCGGCCCGCGCAGGGCAGTTCGGCGCCGGGCGGCGGCGCGCCCGACTCCCGGCGCTACGACAGGGCCGCTCGCGCCCTGGAGGACGTGAGGCGTGAGATCGAGGCGGTCCTTGAGGTGCGCAAGGACTCCGAGGAGCGCCTGCTGCGGCTGCGGGACGTGATCTCGCGCGCCGACCGCACGCTGACGGAGGCGCGCTCGGCCCGGGGCGAGGTGCTGGCCAAGATCGCCGCGACGGAGGTGCCCGCCGTCAGCGGGCCGTCGGCCGTCCTGCACGAGCGGCTGTCCATGGCGGCCGAGTACCGCAGGAACGCGCAGTGGCACCGCCTCTCGCCCCTGCTGGAGGCGCTGGAGCGGGACGCCGAGGACGAACTGCTGCGGGCCCGGGAGTCGTTGACCGCCGTGACCGCCCCGCTCGCCGTCCGCGCGGAGCTGCGCGGCCGGCTGGACGCGTACCGGGCGAAGGTCGCGCGGCTGGGGCTCGCGCAAGATCCGCTGCTGATCGAGCGGTACGACGCGGCGCGCCGGATGCTCTGGAGCGCGCCCTGCGACCTGCGGGTCGCGGAGGGGGCCGTGCTGCGCTATCAGCGACTGGCCGTCGAGCTGGCCGCACAGGTCCAGGGGCAGGGCCCCGGGCGGGAGGGGGACCGCGTCCCGGGCCAGGGGCAGGGCGCGGGCGGCGGACCCCTCGGTACGGGTGCCGAGGACGGACGGGACGGACGGGGGAAGCGCGTATGACGGGGTCGACGGCATGTCAGCGGCCTGACTGCGAGGGAATGTACGAGGACGTGGGCGGGGGCGAGCTGTACTGCGACGTCTGCGGCCTCGCGCCCGTCGTGTCGCCGACGGGCTCGCTGTCCTCACCGCCGACCGGGCTCGCGGCCGCCGCGAAGGAGCGGGCCGGGACGGGCGCGGGATTCGGCGCGGGGACGGGCAGGGGGAACGGGACAGCCACGGGACCCGGCGTCGGCACCGGCGCGGGCGGCGGGACCGGTAGGGGCACGGGGCCGGGTGGCGGCGCCGGCGCGGCGGGCTCCACACTCGCCGGCTCGGAGAGCTCGTCCCGTTCCTCGCGTTCCTCGACGTCCCGGCGCTCGGTCTCCGGGCGGCTCTCCAGGGCGCTGTCCGGTGAGACGTCCGGCCGGTCGGTCTCCGTGATCAGCTCCGGCAACTCTGGCTCGCCGTCCGGCCGCAGCAGGCTCGGCGCGGGTCTCGTCTCGATCCCCGACGTGCCGAAGCCCGACCCGCGCGCCGCGGTGATGGACAACGCCGAGGTGCCGGAGCGCAAGCGGTTCTGCTCGCGCTCCGACTGCGGCGCGCCGGTGGGCCGTTCGCGCGGCGACCGGCCCGGCCGCACGGAGGGCTTCTGCACCAAGTGCGGCCACCCGTACTCCTTCGTGCCGAAGCTGCGCGAGGGCGACATCGTGCACGGCCAGTACGAGATCGCCGGCTGCCTCGCGCACGGCGGCCTCGGCTGGATCTACCTGGCCGTCGACCGGGCGGTGGACGGCCGCTGGGTGGTCCTCAAGGGCCTGCTCGACACGGGCGACGCCGACGCGATGGCGGCGGCCATGTCCGAACGCCGCTTCCTCGCCGAGATCGAGCATTCGAACATCGTCCGCATCTACAACTTCGTCGAGCACCTGGACCCGCGCACCGGCTCCCTGGACGGCTACATCGTCATGGAGTACGTCGGCGGCAAGTCGCTGAAGGAGATCGCCAACGACCGGCGTTCGCCCGCGACCGGCCGGCGCGACCCGCTGCCGGTCGAGCAGGCGTGCGCGTACGGCATCGAGGCGCTGGGCGCGCTCGGCCACCTGCACAGCCGGAATCTGCTGTACTGCGACTTCAAGGTCGACAACGCCATCCAGGCCGAGGACCAGCTCAAGCTCATAGACATGGGCGCCGTCCGGCGGATGGACGACGAGGACTCCGCGATCTACGGCACGGTCGGCTACCAGGCTCCGGAGGTCGCCGAGGTCGGCCCGTCGGTCGCCTCCGACCTGTACACGGTCGCGCGCACGCTCGCGGTGCTCACGTTCGACTTCCAGGGCTACACCAATGTGTTCGTGGACTCGCTGCCCGACCCGGAGCACATCGAGGTGTTCGGTCAGTACGAGTCCTTCTACCGCCTCCTGGTGCGCGCGACGGACCCGGACCCGGGGCGCAGGTTCTCCTCGGCCGAGGAGATGGCGGAGCAGCTGACGGGGGTCCTGCGCGAGGTCGTGGCGCTCCAGTCGGGCCGGCCCCGGCCCGCGCTGTCCACGCTGTTCGGCCCCGAGGTGCGGGTGACCGACGCCCAGTTGTTCGCCGAGCAGACGGACGACGTCTCGGTGCTGGGTGCGCGCCAGGTGCTCTCGCGCCGGTCCCGGCGCTCCGCCGCCCGGGCGCTGCCCGCGGGGCACGTGCCCCCGGCCGCCCCGGGCACCGCTCCGGCGGCGACCGCGCTGCCGCCCGCCGGATCGCGCCCCGGCGTGCCCGGGCAGCGCGGGCTGCTCCCCGCGGAGGCCGCCGGCGGCGCCCCGGGAGGAGGGCCCGCGCAGGCGCCCGCCGCGCCCCAGGGGGATACGGGCCGCACAGGGGCCCGGTCCGCCGCGGCGGAGGCGCTGCGGCTGGTCCCCCTGGACGTACGCGCGACGGTCCTCGCGCTGCCCGTACCGCGGGTGGACCCGAACGACCCCCACGCGGGATACCTCGCGGGCCTGCTCTCCTCGTCTGCGCACGGCGAGCTGATAGCGGCGCTGGAGGTGGCGAAGAGCCACGCGTCCGGTGACTCGGCGGAGGTGCGGCTGCGTGAGGTGCGTGCGCACCTGGAGCACGGCGACACCGCCGCCGCCGCCGGTGCGCTCGGGGCCCTGCAGGCACGTCACCCCGACGAGTGGCGGGTTGTCTGGTGCCGGGCTCTGATGGCGCTGGTGACGGGTGACCACGCCACCGCCGCGGTGTCCTTCGACGCGATCTACGATGCCTTCCCCGGCGAGCCCGCGCCGAAGCTGGCGCTCGGCGTGTGCGCCGAGGTACTGGGCCAGCTGGACAACGCGGCGGAGTACTACCGCCTCGTTTGGGCGACTGACCCCAGCTACGTGAGTGCCGCCTTCGGGCTCGCCCGGGTCCGGCTCGCAGCGGGTGACCGGCAGGGCGCGGTCGCGACCCTGGAGTCGGTGCCGGAGGCGTCCATCCACTACACGGCCGCGCGGGTGGCCGCCGTACGGGCGCGGCTGCGCCGGCGGGTCTCGGTGGAGCCGCTGCTGCCGGATCTGACGGCGGCGGCGGACCAGGTGGAGGCGCTGCGGCAGCTGGGCCTGGACGCGGTGCGCCGGGAGCAGTTGTCGACTGAAGTACTCGGGACGGCCCTGGACTGGGTAATCTCCGGGGGCCGGGGCGGTCGGGCCGATGCGACCACGACCCTCCTCGGCAGCCGTCTCGACGAGCGGGGCCTGCGCTTCGGACTGGAGCGCTCGTACCGGGCACTCGCCCGGCTCGCCCAGCGCGGCGAGGAGAGGATCGAACTGGTGGAGCGGGCCAACCGTTTCCGCCCCCGGACGTGGGTGTGATTGATGGCGCAGAAGCACCAGCGGGACGTCAGCACCTCGCCCTGCCCCAACCCGGCCTGCGGCGAACTGGTGGAGCCCGGCGACCTGTTCTGCGGTGCCTGCGGGTACGACCTGACGGCGGTGCCCGTGCCGGACGCGGGCGCCGACCACCCGACGGTCACGCTCGGCCGGGCCGGCGGCCACGGCCCGGAGCAGGGCGCGCCCGGGGCCAGGGTGTCGTGGCCGGACGCGGTGCCCGGCCAGGGGGCGGGCGCCCCGGTGGGCGCCCAGCGTCCCGGGGATCTGCCGGGTATCGACTCACGGGGTGTCCAACTCCCTCCGGAGACAGGTGACTTCGTGCTGCGTTCGCCGAGTGACGGGCATCGGGGCACACCGGCGGAGCCGCCCCGCACGGGGACACCGGCTCAGCTGCCGGACCCCGTCGCGCCGGGCCCCGTCGCGCCGGGCTCAGGAGTGCGGACGGACGCCCCCGTGGCGCCTTCGGCGGCCCCCGCCCCGGTGGCGGGCCCGGGCGTGCCGCCGGACGGGGCCGTACCCGGCGCCGCCGCCCCCGCCGACCCGCGCATGGCCGGCCCGGCCGGTGCGCCGGCGGGCGGTGAGACGCTGTGCGTGGCCTGCCGGGCGGGCCGGGTCGACACCGACGGCTACTGCGAGAACTGCGGGCACGCGCAGCCCCGGGAGCGCGACCACGTCGAGCGCGACCTCGGCCGCGTCGCGGCCGTCAGCGACCGGGGTCTGCGCCACCACCGCAACGAGGACGCGTTCGCCGTGTCGAACGGGACGGCCGCCGACGGGACCCCCGCGGTGATCGCCGTGGTCTGCGACGGCGTCTCGTCGGCGGCGCGCCCCGACGAGGCCTCGTCGGCCGCCTCGGTGGCCGCGGGCGAGTCGCTGCTGGCGTCGCTCCCGGGGGGCACGCACCCGCAGCAGGCCATGCACGAGGCGATCCTCGCCGCGGCCGAGGCGGTCAACTCCCTGGTGGGCGACGGCAGCGCGGTGGAGCGGGAGTCGCAGCGCCGGCAGAACGCCCCCGCCTGCACCTTCGTCGGCGCCGTGGTCACGGGCGGGCTGCTCGTCGTCGGCTGGGTCGGCGACAGCCGCGCGTACTGGGTACCCGACGATCGGACGACACAGGCGGTACGTCTGACCGAGGACGACTCGTGGGCCGCGCAGATGGTCGCGGCCGGGCTGATGAACGAGGCGGAGGCGTACGCGGACGAGCGTGCGCACGCGATCACGGGCTGGCTCGGCGCCGACGCGTACGAACTGCAGCCGCACACCGCCTCGTTCAAGCCAGACCGGCCCGGCATCGCCCTTATCTGCACCGACGGGCTGTGGAACTACGCGGAGGGCGCCGACGAGATCGCCTCGGCCGTGCCCGCCGACGCGTCGGCGAGGCCGCTGCACGCGGCGCAGGTCCTCGTCGGGCACGCGCTGGACGGCGGGGGCCACGACAACGTAACAGTGGCCATCGTGCCGTTCCCCCTGGCGCCGGGCGGGGCAGGATCCGCGTACACCACGCCCTGACCGCCCGATCGATCACCGTTCCCTGTCCGCTTTCTGACGACGTGTCATATCAGAGCCGATGCCCGGAACGGCTCCGGTCCGCCGCGGCCGGGCCGCCGGGACCCCGGCGGCCCGGCGACTGCCCCGGCCGCCGGGGCGCCACGGCCCGTCACCCCCCCACCGCGCGAGTTCCCTCCGAATCGTTTCGAACCGTTTCCGCCCCAGCCGGTGGAGTGTCGAGGAGCCGACCCATGGCGAACTTCTCCAAGTCGAACGTGCCGCAGTTCAGAGTCGACGTGTACCAGAACGAGTACCTGGCCGAGGGTGCCCGTGAGGTCAACGCGATCGTGACGGTGACGTCCACGGGCGGCGGCACCAGCGGCGGCGGCCTGGCGGGCCGCGGCTCCGGGGCGGCCGTGGTGATCATGGTGGACTGCTCGGGTTCCATGGACTACCCGCCGGAGAAGATGCGCAACGCGCGCGAGGCGACGGCCGCCGCCATCGACACCCTGCGCGACGGTGTCTCCTTCGCGGTGGTCGCGGGGACGCACATCGCCAGGGAGATCTATCCGGCGAACGGGTCCCTGGCCGTCGCCGACGCGGAGACCCGTTCGCGCGCCCAGCACGCGCTGCGCTCCCTGGGGGCGGGCGGCGGCACCGCCGTCGGCACGTGGCTGCGGCTCGCCGACCGGCTGCTGTCGACGGCGGACGTGCCGATCCGGCACGGCATCCTGCTCACCGACGGGCGCAACGAGCACGAGTCGCCCGAGGATCTGCGCGCCGCGCTCGACGCGTGCGCCGGGCGCTTCACCTGTGACGCGCGGGGCGTCGGGACGGACTGGGAGGTCAAGGAGGTCACCGCGGTGGCCTCGGCGCTGCTCGGCACCGCCGACATCGTGGCCGACCCCGCCAACCTCAGCGCGGACTTCACGCAGATGATGGAGACCGCGATGGGCAAGGAGGTCGCGGACGTCGCGCTGCGGCTTTGGACCCCGATGGGCGCGGAAGTCCGCTTCGTCAAGCAGGTGGCGCCGACGGTGGAGGCGCTGACCGGCCGCCGGACGCTGAGCGGTCCGCGCTCCGGGGACTACCCGACCGGGTCGTGGGGTGACGAATCTCGCGATTACCACGTCTGTGTAGAGGTTCCCGAGGCGGCCGTCGGACGGGAGATGCTGGCCGCCCGCGTCTCGCTCGTCCTGCCCGCGCCCGACGGGGGAGCACCTCAGGTGCTGTCCCAGGGCCTGGTCAAGGCGGTGTGGACGGACGACATGGAGGCGTCGACGTCCATCAACCCGCAGGTCGCGCACTACACGGGGCAGGCGGAGCTGGCGCAGGTCATCCAACAGGGCCTCGACGCGCGCAAATCGGGTGATTTCGATGGCGCGACGGCCAAACTCGGCCGGGCGGTACAGCTGGCCGCGTCGTCCGGAAACGCGGACACTGCGAAATTGCTTTCGAAGGTGGTGGACGTGGTCGATGCCGCGACGGGTACTGTGCGACTGAAGGCGAAGGTGGCGGAAGCGGACGAGATGACCCTCGAAACGCGCTCCACCAAGACCGTCCGGGTCAAGAAGTAGCCCGCGGGAAGCACCGCGGAACCGGGCCGGACAACCACCGCAACAACCGCAAGCACCACCGAGTGGCGGCCGCGAGGCCGGATCAGGAGAGGGGGAAGCGCAGCCATGCCGACCTGCCCCAACGGACACCAGTCGGGCTCCGACGACTGGTGCGAAGTCTGCGGCCATCGCATGGGCGGCCCTGCCGTACCGCCTCCCCCCGCACCGCCGGGCCAGGGGTACGGGTACCCGCCGCAGGGCCCCGGTCCCGCCGCCGTGTCCGAACTCTGCCCGCAGTGCCAGACGCCGCGTGAGGCCAACGCGCCGTACTGCGAGGAGTGCCGGTGGAACTTCCTCACCAACACCGCCACCTCGTACACGCCCCTCGCGCCGCGCACCACCAACGGCCAGGGCCCCGGCGGCGGGATCAACCTACCGCCCGGCTTCCAGACCCAGCCGCCGGGGCCGCAGACGACGCGCCCGCCGGAGCAGTACGGGACCCGGCCGCCCGACCCGTACGGGACGCGCCCGCCGGAGCCGTACGGGACGCGCCCGCCCGAACCGCCCTACGAGGCGAGGCCGCCGGAGCCCTACGGGACAAGACCCCCCGAGCAGCCGCCCTACGAGCGGAGCGGAACCCGCCCCTCGCAGATCAACCGTCCCGCCGAACCCCTGCTCTCCGAGCCGGCGCCGGGGCCTGGCGGCGGAGCCGACGACGGCTGGGGCGCACCCCAGCCGTCGCGCTTCGAGCGCGTCTCGCCCCCGGCCGCCCCCGCACCGCAGGGGCCGGGCCCCACAGCGGGCGGCGACTGGGCGCCCGCGCCCCCCGCGCCGTCCTTCGACCGGCTCTCCCCGCCGCCCGCGCAGCCCGGCCCCGGCCCGGTCGCCGAGGACGACTGGATGCTGCCGCCGCCGTCCGCCTCGGGGCCGTTCCCGCCCCAGCAGGGGATGGAGCAGCCCGGTGTGCCGCCGCAGGGGACCCAGGGCGGGCCCGGGCCGCAGCAGCCGCGCTACCCCGGGCCGTCCCGGTGGGCCGTGGTGATCGGCCCCGACCGCGAGTACTTCATGGCGATGATGCACCGCAGCGGGCCGGAGGCCACGGGCCTCAACCTGCCCGCGTACTCGCCCGAGCAGCACATGCCGCTCACCGGCAACCAGGTCACCATCGGCCGCCGCAGGCACTCCACGGGGGAGTCGCCCGACATCGACCTCTCGGTGCCGCCTGAGGACCCGGGCGTCTCGCACCAGCACGCGATCCTCGTCCAGCAGCCGGACGGCGGGTGGGCCGTGGTCGACCAGAACTCGACCAACGGCACGACCCTCAACGGCGGCGAGGAACCGATACAGCCCTACGTACCGATTCCGCTCGGTGACGGTGACCGGGTGCACGTGGGCGCCTGGACGACCATCCGGATCGTCCAGGACTGAGCCCTGCGGACGGGGTCCCGGCCGGGACGCCCGGCGCGCTCCCGTCCGGTACGCGCTGCCTCCGTTGCGCTCCCGTCCGGCGCTCAGGTCGGCGGGAGCGGCCAGACGTCACGCCCGTGCGGATCGTCCAGCCAGGCCCACTGGCCGGCGTCGGTGACCGTGACGCCGTAGCGCTCCCGCCCGGGGCGGTGCGCGTGGCGCCACAGGCCGTACGCCTCCTGCGGGTCGAGGCTCTGCGCGCTCAGCGCCAGCAGGAAGCGGAAGCTGTCGTTCGCCAGCACGTGCCGGGGCAGTTCCGCCGCCCGCTCGGCGAGGTCCTCGCCGAGGACGGGCGCGCCGCGCAGCGCCACGAAGAACGCCGAAGTGGGAAGGAACGTGCCCTGCGCCAGCCGCCCCCCGGCGGTGTCCGTCACCCGCAGGGAGATCAGCCCGGTGGCGAGCGGCGCGACGATGCGCCCGTCGGGCGCCGACTGCTCGACCCAGGCGCGCGGCACCGACGGCAGCGCGCAGGTCGCGATGATCCGGTCGAACGGCGCGCGCTCCGGGACGCCGCGGGCGCCGTCGCCCGTGAAGACGGCGGGCCGCCGGCCGGCCGCCCTGAGGTGGACCCGGGCCGACTCGGTGATCTCCGGATCCAGGTCGACGGTCGTCACGAGGTCGTCGCCGAGCCGGTGCGCGAGCAGCGCCGCGTTGTAGCCGGTGCCCGCGCCGATCTCCAGCACGCGGTGGCCGTCACGCACGTCCAGTTCGGCGAGCATCCCCGCCATCAGCGAGGGCTGGCTGCTCGACGAGATCAGCCGGCCGTCGCGCATGCGGGTACCGAGCGCGGTGTCCGCGTACGCGCCGCTCAGCCAGCGCCACCGGTTCTCCTGATCCGGGTCGCCGGACCACAGCCGCCTGCTGCCGCCGCTGCCCTCGACGTAGTAGTAGGGGACGAACAGATGCCGGGGCACGGCCTCGAACGCGGCACGCCAGGCCGGGTCGGGCAGCGCGCCCATGGCGGCCATGTCGCGCACCATCGTGGCCCGCGCCTGGGCGGCGTGGGCCTCCTCGTCGTATCCGGTCACCCTTCCACTGTCAGCCCTGACGGTCGGCCGGGCGAGTGCGGGAGCCCGCCGTGCGGGGCGCAGGGACCGGCGGTGGGGGAGCGTGGGGGGCCGGAGCGCTCAGCCCGGGGACTGGAGGGTCCTGCTGGGGCTCTCTCCGTACATCGATTTGTACTGTTCGGCGAAACGGCTGAGGTGGGTGAAGCCCCAGCGGTACGCGATCTCGGAGACGGAGGAGCCGGCCGGGTCGGCCCGCACGAGCTCCGTGTGGGCGCGGCGAATCCGGACGGACTGCAGGTACTTCATGGGCGACATGTTCAGATTCCGCCGGAACGTGTTCTGGAGCGCGCGCACGCTCACGTGCACCTGGCCCGCGATGTCCCCGACGGTCAGGGGCAGTTCCGGCTGATCCTCGATCAGGGCGATCGCGGCCTTCAGGGC
The DNA here is from genome assembly GCF_036250695.1 of Streptomyces sp. NBC_01497. NCBI lineage: Bacteria > Bacillati > Actinomycetota > Actinomycetes > Kitasatosporales > Streptomycetaceae > Streptomyces > Streptomyces sp. NBC_01497. The sequence continues at coordinate 5,588,898 of NZ_CP109427.1, forward strand.
GCGCGGCCGCAAGTCCTCCGCCGCGGCGCGCAACGGGCCGGACGCCGTGTGCGTTGTGGCGAGCAGGAACCCGTTGACGAGGGACTCCCTGATGGGCCGCGCGGCCAGCGGCTGGGCGAGCAACCCGCCCGGCGTGGCGCCGAGTTCGGTGGCCGTGCGGACCAGCCTCGCCCAGTCCCCTCCGGCGCCGGTCCGGCGCGCGCCAGCGCCCCTGTGCGCCGCTGACCGGGACCGGCCGCACGGCGCGGGCGCGGGCGCCCGGCAGTGCGGGCCGCGTCGCGCCGGGGGGCACGAAAGGGGCGATGTGGCGCGACGGGCGTTACGAAACCAGCGACGCGTGACGTGCGACGGGCAGGACCGACGGATCCTCGGCGGCGCCCTCCGGTCGGCTGATCTCGGCCCAGACCGCGTCCAGCGACAGGCTGAGGACGTCGGCGATCGCCGCGATGGTCGGGAACGCGGGGGTGGCCACGCGGCCGGATTCGATCTTCCGAAGCGTCTCCGGTGAGATGTGCGAGGCGAGCGCCACGTCGAGCATCGAGCGGCAGCCCCGGGACCGGCGGAGCAGGGCACCGAGGCGCTGTCCGCGTGCTACCTCGGCGGGGGTGAGCGGCAACCTGACCATGACCCAACTCTAATACCGGTACAGTTAGACCGGGATAGTTATTGGACGTACATGAGAGGCCCCCGATGATTGAGATCCTGAACTCCGCGCGACTGGAGCGGGCGAGGGGCACGGGCGCCCTGGTCGCCGACATCCTGCACGCCCTGAAGCAGCGCGCCACGGTCGGGACGAACCTGCTGGAGATCGATCAGTGGGCCAAGGAGATGATCACCGAAGCGGGGGCGCAGTCCTGCTACGTCGACTACGCGCCGTCCTTCGGGCGCGGCCCGTTCGGTCACTACATCTGCACGGCCGTCAACGACGCCGTCCTGCACGGGCGGCCTCACCACTCCACGCTGGCCGACGGGGATCTGCTGACGCTCGACCTGGCCGTGGTCAGGGACGGAGTGGCCGCGGACGCCGCGATCAGCTTCCTGGTGGGCAAGGCCCGGCCCGCGGCGAGCGTCACGATGATCGAGACGACACAACGGGCCCTCGCGGCCGGTATCGCCGCCGCCAAGCCAGGAGCACGCATCGGCGATCTCTCGCACGCCATCGGCACGGTTCTCAGCGACGCGGGCTACCCCGTCAACACCGAGTTCGGCGGCCACGGCATCGGCTCGACGATGCACCAGGACCCGCACGTCCCGAACACCGGACGGCCCGGCCGGGGCTACAAGCTGCGCCCCGGGCTGCTGCTCGCCCTGGAGCCCTGGGTCATGGCCGACACCGCCACGCTCGTCACCGACGCCGACGGCTGGACACTGCGCAGCGCGACGGGCTGCCGCACCGCGCACACCGAACACACCATCGCCATCACCGATGACGGCGCCGAGATCCTCACCCTTCCCACTCCGGCACGGCCGTAAAGCCCTGGTCACCGCTCCGAACCCGAAGGCCGGCACGCAGAACTCCGCACCGGAGTGCGCGCTGCGGCGGCCACGTGCAGGCGGGTGGTCGGCCGTACGCGCGAAAGCCCGGCGGCTCACGCAGGCACCGGGCATCAGCGCGGTCACCTCGGGTGTCGAGGGTGAGGGTGTCGCTGCCCGCCTCCCGGGCGTCGGCCATCAGGCCGGCGGTCCCGCCCGGGTCGCCGGGTGAGCCGACGAAGCCGCCGCCGGCCGACCGCACGGTCAACGCCCTCCCGGACGACGGGAGCCGGACGACGGGCGGGCACCGCTCCCCCCTTGCCGTGGGGGGCGGTCCTAGGACCAGGGGCCTGGTCCTGGCCGTCTGCGACCATGGGGGGGTGACAGAGATCAGGCGCGGCACGCTGAGTGAGCAGACGTTCTACGAGGCGGTCGGCGGCGAGGAGACGTTCCGCCGTCTGGTGCACCGCTTCTACGAGGGTGTCGCGGAGGACCCGCTGCTGCGGCCGATGTACCCGGAGGAAGACCTCGGCCCGGCCGAGGAGCGCTTCCGGCTGTTCCTGATCCAGTACTGGGGCGGCCCGCGCACCTACAGCGAGCAGCGCGGACACCCCCGGTTGCGGATGCGGCACGCGCCGTTCGCGGTCGACAGCGCGGCCCGTGACGCCTGGCTCGCCCGGATGCGGGTGGCCGTCGAGGAGCTGGAGCTGCCGCAGGAGTACGAGCAGCAGCTCTGGGACTACTTCACCTTCGCCGCCCAGTCCATGGTCAACACCCCCGGCTGACCCGGGCCCTGGCCGTGCCCGGGGTGCCCGGCGCGGTGGGGGCACGGCCCGGCCGTACGGGAAGGGCCTCGACCACGCGCCCGGCCGTACGGGAAGGGCCTCGACCACGCGCCCGGCCGCACGGGAAGGGCCCCGGCCACGCGCCCGGCCGTACGGGAAGGGCCCCGGCCAGATCCGCCGTCGTGGCGGTGGCCGGGGCCCTGCGGCGGGCCGTACGGATCTACCGCGCGTAGTGCGCCGCCAGGCGTTCGTGCGCCGACGCGGGCGCGCCCAGGTGGTCCAGGCCGAGCAGCCCCGCACCCAGCACGGGCGGGGCCGTCACCACGTCCACCACGGCCTTGGGTGCCCTGGCCGCCAGCAGTTCGGCGATCCGCTCGTCCAGCTGCGGATGACGGGCGGCGAGCACCCCGCCGCCGAGCAGCACCGGGGCCGGTTCGTCCAGCAGGTCGAGCTTGCCCAGCGCGACGCCGGCCATCACGACGACCTCCTCGGCCAGCCGGTCCACCACCGAGGTGGCGATCGCGTCACCGGCCGCGGCGACCGTGAACAGGACCGGCGTCAGCTCGTGCCGCCGGGCGCTCTCGATGCGGCCCAGGTGCAGCGCCTCGATGAGCTCGTACATGGTGGACAGGCCGAAGTGCGCGGGCAGCGCGCGGACCAGTTCGGTCGGTCCGCCCCTGCCGTCCTCGGCGCGGGCCGCGTGCCACAGCGCCTCCAGCGCGAGGCCGCTGCCGCCGCCCCAGTCGCCGGAGATCTGGCCGATCGCGGGGAAGCGTGCCGTGCGGCCGTCGGGCCGCATGCCCACGCAGTTGATGCCCGCGCCGCACACGACGGCAACACCGCGCGGCGCGTCGCCGCTCGGCAGGCCCGCCCGCAGGATCGCGAAGGTGTCGTTGCGCACGTCGGTGGTCGCCGCCCACCCGCGCTCCTGTATCGCCGCAGCCAACTGCTCCTCCTCGACGGGGAGGTCGGCGTTGGCGAGGCACGCCGAGACGTGCCGTGCCACGCCGGACGCGGACAAGCCCGCGTCCGCCGCGGCGGCGGCCACCGCCACCGCGAGGGTGTCGATGGCCGCCTGTACGCCGACGATCGGCGGCTGGAAGCCGCCGCCGCGGGCCGCGCCGAGCACCGAGCCGTCGGCGCCGATCACGGCCACATCGGTCTTGCTGTTCCCCGCGTCGACCGCCAGGACGGCCGACGGGGGAGTGTCACTCATGCCCACGCCAGGTGCTCCCGGTTGTGGGCGATCAGCTCGTCCGTGAGCTTCTCCGCGTACGCGAACTGCCCGACGAGCGGGTTCGCGAGCAGCGCGTCGTACACCCGGTCCCGGCCGCCGTGCAGCGCGGCCTTGAGCGCCAGGTCCTCGTACGCGGTGGCGTGCGCGATGAGGCCCGCGTACAGCGGGTCGACCGGTGCGACGGCGAGCGGCTCGGCGCCGGTGGTGGTGACCTTCGCCTGTACCTCGATGACCGCGTCGTCCGGCAGGAAGGGCAAGGTGCCCTTGTTGTAGGTGTTGACGACCTGCACCGCGCTGCCCCGGCCGCGCAGGAGCGAGGCCGCCAGGTCCACGGCCGCCTCGGAGTAGTACGCGCCGCCGCGCTTGGCGAGCAGCGCGGGCTTCTCGTCCAGCTTCGGGTCGCCGTACATCTCCAGCAGTTGCTTCTCCATCGCCGCGACCTCGGAGGCGCGGGACGGCTTGGTGCGCAGCTCGCGCACGACCTCGTCGTGCGCGTAGTAGTAGCGCAGGTAGTACGAGGGGACGACGCCGAGCCGCTCGACCACGGCGCGCGGCATGTGCAGGTCCTCGGCGATCGCGGCGCCGTGCTCCGCGAGCAGCTTCGGCAGCACGTCCTCGCCCTCGGGGCCGCCGAGGCGCACCCCCCGCTCCCACGTGAGGTGGTTGAGGCCCACGTGCTCCAGGTAGACCTCGGACGGTGAGACGCCGAGGTGGTTCGCGAACTTCCGCTGGAAGCCGATCGCCACGTTGCACAGGCCGATGGCCTTGTGCCCGGCCTCCAGCAGCGCGCGCGTCACGATCCCGACCGGGTTGGTGAAGTCGATGATCCACGCGTCCGGGTTGGTGCGGCGCACCCGCTCGGCGATGTCCAGTACGACCGGCACCGTGCGCAGCGCCTTGGCGAGGCCGCCCGCGCCGGTCGTCTCCTGGCCGACGCAGCCGCACTCAAGCGGCCATGTCTCGTCCTGGCCGCGGGCGGCCTGGCCGCCGACGCGCAGCTGCAGCAGCACCGCGTCGGCGCCCTCCACGCCCGCGTCCAGGTCGGAGGTGGTGACGATGCGGCCGGGGTGGCCCTGCTTGGCGAAGATGCGGCGCGCGAGGCCCCCCACCAGGTCCAGACGGTCGGCCGCCGGGTCGACGAGCACCAGCTCCTCGATCGGCAGGGTGTCCCTCAGCCGCGCGAATCCGTCAATGAGTTCAGGTGTGTAGGTGGATCCTCCGCCTACCACTGCGAGCTTCATGGTTCCTTAGCCCTTCACTCCGGTGAGGGTGACGCCTTCGACGAAGGCCTTCTGTGCGAAGAAGAACACGATGATGACCGGGGCCATGACCAGCAGGGTCGCGGCCATCGTGATGTTCCAGTTGACGCTGTGCGCGCTCTTGAAGGATTCCAGGCCGTAGCTGAGGGTCCAGGCGCCGGGGTTCTGCGAGGCGTAGATCTGCGGGCCGAAGTAGTCGTTCCAGCAGTAGAAGAACTGGAACAGCGCGACGGCCGCGATGCCGGGCTTCGCCATCGGCACGACCACCCGCAGCAGCGCCCGCAGCTCACCGCAGCCGTCGACCTTCGCCGACTCGATGTACTCGTTGGGGATGGTCAGCAGGAACTGCCGCAGCAGGAAGATCGAGTACGCGTCACCGAACGCCATCGGGATGATCAGCGGCCACAGCGAGCCCGAGAGGTGGAACTGCTGCGCCCACACCAGGTACATGGGGATCACGATGACCTGCGGCGGCAGCATCATCGTCGAGATGACGAGGATCATCGCGAGCCGGCGGCCCTTGAAGCGGAACTTGGCGAGCGCGTAGGCCACCGGGGTCGACGACACCACGGTGAACACGGTGCCGAGGACCGCGTACATCAGCGAGTTCTTCCACCAGCTGAGGAAGCCCGGGGCGTGGAAGACCGTCGCGTAGTTCGACCAGTGCCAGGAGTGCGGCCACAGGTCGCTCGTGAGGGCCTGCTGGTCGCTCATCACCGAGGTGAGGAAGACGAACACGAACGGCAGGACGAAGAACAGGGCGGCGGCTATCGCCAGCGCGTGCACCGCGACCCAGTTGAGGAACTTCTTGCGGCGGTGCGCTCCGGCGCCGCCCGCGTCCGCGCCCGGGGCCGAAGCGGTGAGCGGCGGGTTCAGGGTGGTGGTGGTCATCTCTCAGTCCTCCGCCGGGATCAGGCCCGCGTTCTTGCGCATCAGCAGCAGGGTCACGGCCATCGCGATGACGAACAGCACGAGCGAGAGCACGCACGCCGCGCCGGTGTTGAAGTTCTGGAAGCCCAGCTGGTAGACGAGCTGGGGCACGGTCAGGGTGGAGTGGTCGGGGTAGCCGGGCTGGACGACCGAGCCGGGGCCGATCGAGACACCGGAGGCGATCTTCCCCGCCACCAGGGCCTGCGTGTAGTACTGCATGGTCTGCACGACGCCCGTCACCACCGCGAACAGCACGATCGGGGTGATAGCGGGCCAGGTCACGTAGCGGAACTTGGCGATGGCGCCCGCGCCGTCCAGGTCGGCCGCCTCGTACTGCTCCTTCGGCACGTTGAGCAGCGACGCCATGAAGATGACCATCAGGTCGCCGACACCCCACAGGCCGAGCAGCACCAGCGAGGGCTTCGCCCAGTTCGGGTCGTTGAACCAGGTCGGGCCGTTGATGCCGATCCAGCCGAGCACCCGGTTGACGGGTCCTGTCGACGGGTTGAGCAGGAAGACGAAGGCGACGGTCGCGGCCACCGGCGGTGCCAGGTAGGGCAGGTAGAAGGCGGTGCGGAAGAACCCGACGCCCGTCTTGACCTTGGTGATGAGCAGGCCGATGCCGAGGCCGAACACCACGCGCAGCGCGACCATCACGACGACCAGCCAGATGGTGTTCCACAGGGCCGGGCCGAACAGCGGCATCTGCTCCAGCACGTACTTCCAGTTCTTGAGGCCCACGAAACTGGGCTGCTCGATCTGGTTGTAGTGCATGAAGGAGAAGTAGACGGTCGCGAGTAGCGGATATCCGAAGAAGACGGAGAAGCCGATGAGCCACGGCGACAGGAAGCCCAGCACCTTCAGCCGGTGCCTGTTGCGCTTCCGCTTCAGTGTCATGTCCGGCTGTGTGCCGGTGCCGGAGCGCGCGGACGCGCCGGCCGAGGACGAGAGGGAGAGTGCCATGTGCTGCTCCTCAGCTCTCCGACTGGAGGTCGTCGGCGTCGATCTGTTTGTCGAGGGCCTTCAGGCCCGCGTGGAGGTTCTTCACGCTGCCCTCCTCCTCGGAGTACGCGAAGTCCTGGAAGGAGGTGATGTACATGCCGCCGTTCTCCGACGGGGGGATCGCGGAGCTGTACTTGTTCTGCGCGATCTTGATGAACGCCCGGAAGTTGGGGTCGGGCGTCAGCTTCGGCGAGGCGAGCGCGGCGTTCGTGGAGGGCACGTTGTGGATCGCGTTGGCGAAGTCCACCACCTGGTCCGTGTTGGTCGTCAGGAACTTGACCAGCTCCCAGGCCGCGTTCTGGTGCGTGCTGCTGTGCGCGATGCCGGTGACGGTGCCGGTCAGGTAGCCGCGGCCGTACGTGTCGGCCTGGTCGTCCGGGACCGGCAGCGGCGCGACGGCCCAGTGGAACTTGGCACCGGCGTCCTTCAGCATCAGGCCGCGCCACTCGCCGTCCATGTGCATCGCCAGCTTGCCCTGGAGGAAGGCGTTGCCGTCCGAGTACTCGTCACCGAAGCCGGCGCGCAGGTTCTCCAGCTTCTGGTGTCCGCCCTCGGCCGCCGAGATGTCGTTCATGGACGTGAAGAACTTGGTGACCGCGGGGTCGTCGGCGAGCTGCGCCTTGCCCTGCTTGTCGAAATAGGTGGGGCCCCACTGCGCCAGCATGCGGTCCGGGCTGTTCTGGTACAGACGGAAGTTGGGCATGAACCCGGCGCGGGTGATCGAGCCGTTCTTGGCGTGCTTCGTCAGCTTGACCGCGTCGGCCTGGAACTCGGACATGGTCTTCGGCGGGGTGGCGATGCCGGCCGCCTTGAAGTCGTCCTTGTTGTAGTAGAGCCCGTACGCGTCGGCCAGCAGCGGCAGCGCGCACTGGTCGCCCTTGTACTGGGTGTAGTCGAGCAGGGTCTTCGGGAAGACCTTGCTCTTGTCGATCCCGTCCTTCTGCAGGAACGGGTCGAGGTCGGCCCACATACCGGACGAGCAGTACTGGCCGACGTTGTTCGTGGTGAAGGACGTCACCACGTCCGGGGTGTCGGAACCACCGGCGCGCAGCGCCTGGTTGATGGTGTCGTCCGAGACGTTGCCGGTGGACTGCACCTTGATGTTCGGGTGCAGCTTCTCGAAGCGGGCGATGCTGGCGTTGATCGCCTTGACCTCGTTGCTGTCCGACCAGCCGTGCCAGAACTTCAGCGTGACCGGTTTGGTCGGATCGTCATGGGCGCTGCCGGTGCTCGGATTGGCACATCCGGCGAGCAGCAGTGCCGCGGCGGCGCCGAATGCCACGGGCACGCAGGAGCGTATACGCCAACCTGCCATGTCGGACTTCCTTTGCGAGGAGGGAACGGACGGGGAAGGGACAATATGGATTAATCGGTACAAAACACAGCTGTGGGGGTAGGGGAGACCACACCGACGACCCGTGGTGGGGAGGCCGGGCGGTGGAAGGGAGCGCGGAGGCCGGTCCGGCCTACCGCGCGGTATCGAAGCGGCTCGTGTCGAAGACCGCGTCCCTGGCCTGCGTGAGCGCGGTGCGCAGCGCCCCCGTCAGGATCGGATCGCCGTCGATGTCACTGATCCGCAGCAGGGGCCTCGGCAGTGCGAGCCCGGTGAGTTCGGCGTCCACCGCCTCACGCAGCGCTTCGCCGCCCGCCTGGGCCACGGAGCCCGAGAGCACCACGAGTTCCGGATCGACCACCGCGACCACCGCGGCGATCCCGGTGGCGAGGCGTTCGGCGACGGTCCTGCGTACGGCCTCGTCCGCCAGCGCCTCGTCCAGTGGGGCGCCGCCGGCGAGCGCCCGGACGGCGACCGCGGAGACCTGGCTCTGGAAACCGCCGCCCGCGTCGTCGCCCGCCCACGCGGCGGAGCCGCCGCGGGCCAGCGGGGCGCCGGGCAGGGGCATGTAGCCGATCTCGCCCGCGCCGCCGGTCGCGCCGCGCAGCAGCGTGCCGCCGAGCACGATCGCGGCGCCGACGCCCCGGTCGAGCCAGGTCAGCACGTAGTCGTCGAAGTCCTGGGCGGCGCCCTCGTACTGTTCGGCGAGCGCCGCGAGGTTCACGTCGTTCTCGATGACGACGGGGGTGCCGAGTACCTCGGCGAGGTCGGCGAGCAGCGTGCGGGAGTGCCAGCCGGGCAGGTGCGGCGCGTACCGCAGTTCGCCGCTGGAGCGGTCGATCGCGCCGGGCGTGCCGATGACCGCGCAGTGCAGGTCGCCGTGGCCGACCCCGGCCTCGGCGAGCGCGCCGTCCACGGCCTCGGCGACGAGTTGGGCCGTGCGGCCCCGGACGTCCGCGGCGACGGCGTCCGCCTCGACCCGGCAGGTGCCCACCACCGCGCCGGTGATGTCGGCGATCTGGGCGCTGATGCCGGTGTGGCCGACGGCGAGCGCGGCGACGTACGAGGCCGTCGGCTCGATCTCGTACAGCGCCGCGTTGGGTCCTGGGCGGCCGCTCACCCTGCCGGTGGCGCGGACCAGGCCCGCGGCCTCCAGGCGGTTGAGCAACTGGGACGCGGTGGGCTTGGACAGCCCGGTCAGTTCACCGATCCTGGTCCTGGTCAGCGGGCCGTGTGCGATGAGCAGATCGAGCGCCGCCCGGTCGTTCATCGCCCGCAGCACTCTGGGGGTGCCCGGTGAAGGTGTCGTCGTGCTCACGCCCGGACCTGTTTCCTCGACTGATGAATCACCGATCACTGTTAGGAAGGTTTCCTAATCGGTTGCGAGGAACGTATGACCCGCGTAAGGGCGGCGTCAATACCCCAAACCGCCGGTTTTCCGCAGGCAACCAAAGCGTTACGTGGGCGGGTACGGAAGAACGGACGGAAGGGGGGCAGCCACCTCCGGCCATGGGCGTGGTCCTGGACGGCCGCCACGGATGGCCCCAGGGGGCGGCCCCCGGGAGGCCGTCGAGGACCGGCTCGCGCGTCCCTCGCCCGCCTGGGTCCAGCTGGGTCACTCTCCGCCCGGCCCGCGGCCGTGCCGGCGGCACACAATGGGCTGATGGATCAGAACACGGAGCTGCGGGACTTCCTCCGCTCGCGCCGGGGCCGGCTGAGCCCCGAGGCGGCGGGCCTGGCGCCAGGAGGAGGCGCCCGCAGGGTGCCTGGGCTGCGCCGGGAGGAGGTGGCGCACCTGGCCGGGATGAGCACCGACTACTACACCCGCCTGGAACAGGGCCGTCACCCGCACGTCTCCGGGGGCGTGCTGGACGCGGTGGCGCGCGCCCTGCGCATGGACGACGTGGAACGCGACTACCTGTTCGAGCTCGTCCGGGCACGCATCGCGCGCCCTGCCCGGAGCCCTGGCACGGTGACGCGGCGGGTGCGGCCGGAAGTGCATCAGATGCTGGACGTCCTGGGCGACGTCGCACCGGCGGTGGTCATCAACCACCGTCAGGACGTGCTGGCCTCCAACCGCCTGGCCCGAGCCCTGATCACGGACTTCGAGGTGCTGGCCGGCCGGCAGCGCAACCTCGCCCGGCTGGTCCTGCTCGACCCGGCCGTCCGCGCACTGTTCGTGGACTGGGAGGAGATGGCGGAGATCACCGTGGCAGTCCTGCGACTGGCGTCCGGCCGTCACCCCGACGACGCCCTGCTCAACGAGCTGATCGGCGAAGTGATGGCCAAGGTGCCGAAGGCGGGGACCTGGTGGGCGAGCCACCGGATCTCCCAGTGCGTGCACGCGACGACCCCGCTCCACCACCCTGTGGTCGGTCCGCTCACCCTGCGCTTCGAGACGCTGTCGTTCCCCGCCGATCCCGACCACACCCTGGGCCTGTTCACGGCGGAACCCGGCTCCCCTTCCGCGCAGGCCCTTTCCCTGCTGGCCAGTTGGACCGCGCCCGAGATCCGTGCGGACCCGGAGGTACCGGGCCGCACCGGTCCCGGCGAACCGCACCGCACCTGAGGTCCCTGTGACCCGCGGCCCGCGCGGCCCGCGGGTCGGACGGCCCGGCCCGTTCGAACCTGGTTCCAGCTGGGCCAGGCCGGGGGCCGCAAGGCGGCGGCCGGGGCGTGAGGGTGGAGAAGTGCCCGCGCCGCGCTCGAAGGATCGTGGAGCGCCGGGCGCGATCCCTCCACCCGTCGATGCGAAGGAAACCGTATGAGCACCATCGGTCTGATCGGCAGCGGCCTGATCGGTTCCACCGTCGCCCGCCTGGCTGTGGCAGCCGGCCATGACGTCGTCCTCAGCAACCGGCGCGGCCCCGACACCCTGAAGGACCTCGTGGCGGACCTGGGCCCGCGCGCCCGCGCCGCCACTCCCGCCGAAGCCGCCGAGGCCGGCGACCTGGTCGTGGTGACGGTCCCGCTGCACGCCTACACCAGCGTCCCGGCTGCTCCGCTGGGCGGGAAGACCGTGATCGACACCGACAACTACTACCCGGACCGGGACGAGCACATCGCCGCGCTGGACGACGAGTCCACCACGACCAGCGAACTCCTCCAGGACCACCTGCACGGGTCCCACGTGGTCAAGGCGTTCAACAACATCACCCACGCCCACCTGGCCGCCCTCGCCCGCCGGGCCGGCGCCCCCGACCGCTCCACGCTCGCGATCGCCGGTGACGACGCGGACGCCAAGCGGCAGGTCGTCGCCTTCCTCGGCTCGATCGGCTACGACACCCTGGACGCCGGGCCGCTCGCCGAGGGCTGGCGCTTCCAGCGCGACACCCCGGCCTACTGCGTGCCGTACTTCGGCGCGGGCTACACCACGGCGGACGCCCTCCGGGGCGCCGACGTCGGCCCGGGACAGCAGGTGACGGCCGAGACGCTGCGCCGCCGGCTGGCCGAGGCGCGCCGCTACCGCGACATGTGACATGTGAGCCGCACACGGGCCCCGGCCGCGACACCGTCACGCGGCCGGCGGCCTACGCGGCTGGTACCTCCAGGCGACCGGGCCGTCACGCGGGCGGGGCTGTCACGGGGCCGGGACCTTCACGCGGCCGGGGCTGTCGGTGGCCGGGGCCCGGTGTCGCGGCCGGGGGCTACTTGTTGACGTTCGGCTGGGCGGACGGCAGCGGCGACGCCTCAGTCGACTGCGGGGATGTCGGGCTGGCCAGCGCGGACGGCGGGGCGACCCCGGCCGAGGGGTCGGCCACGTCCTCCGCCACGAGGGGCAGCGCACCGCCCACGAGGGGGATGCCCGCCTCGTCGAACGCCTGCTTGATCCGCCAGCGCAGCTCCCGCTCCACCCGCAGCGACTGGCCGGGCATCGTCTTCGCGGACAGCCGGATCGTCATCGAGTCCAACTGCACGGAATCGAGGCCCAGGACCTCCACGGGGCCCCAGAGGCGCTCGTTCCACGGGTCCTCCTTGGCCAGCTGCTCCGTGGTGGCGAGAATGACCGACCGCACCCGGTCCAGATCCTCGGTGGGCCGCACCGTCACATCGACACCGGCGGTCGCCCAGCCCTGGCTGAGGTTCCCTATCCGCTTGACCTCGCCGTTGCGCACGTACCAGATCTCGCCGCCCTCGCCGCGCAGCTTCGTCACCCGCAGCCCGACCTCGATGACCTCGCCGGACGCGACCCCCGCGTCGATCGTGTCGCCCACGCCGTACTGGTCCTCCAGGATCATGAACACACCGGAGAGGAAGTCCGTGACCAGGTTGCGCGCGCCGAATCCCAGTGCGACGCCGGCCACCCCGGCCGAGGCGAGCAGGGGCGCCAGATTGATGTTCAGCGCCCCCAGCACCATCAGCGCGGCCGTGCCGAGGATCAGGAACGACGTCACCGAGCGCAGCACGGAACCGATCGCCTCGGAGCGCTGTCTGCGCCGCTCCGCGTTGACCAGCAGGCCGCCGAGCGCGGTGCCCTCCACCGCCTGCACACTGCGGTTCATCCGGGCGATCAGCCGGGTCAGGGCCTTGCGCAGCAACTGCCGCAGCACCAGCGCGATCAGCGTGATCAGGATGATGCGCAGCCCGACGCTCAGCCAGGTGGACCAGTTCTGCCCGACCCAGCTCGCCGCGTCGTTCGCCCGCTCCGTGGCCTCGCCGAGGCTGTCGGGCGCGGGGTTCGGGGCGGCGAGCGGCACGCCCGCCGGCAGGGACCAGGACACGACGGAAAACCTCCAGATGGCGCCGGGCGGCGGATCCTCCACACTAACGGCCCACCGGCGGCGTCCCGGTGTCCCCGTGGAGGGGAGAGACCTGTTTCACGTGGGAAGAAATGGGCTGTGGTCGAAAACACCCTGAGCCTGTTACCCGGTCGTGGTGGCGTTTCGACCAGGCATGAGGAGAGACTGAGAGCAGATCGTCCCGGCGCCAGCCACGCGCCGCCGGCGTAATAGGAGGCATCCGTGCCGCATGTCCTGGTCCTCAACGCGTCGTACGAGCCGCTCGGCGTCGTACCGCTCCGCCGCGCGCTCGTCCTCGTCCTGGAGAACAAGGCGATCTCCCTGGAGGACACCGGCGCCTTCCTGCACAGCGCGACACGGGTCGTGTCCGCGCCCAGTGTGATCCGGCTCAAGCGCTTCGTGCGGGTCCCCTACCGGGGGCCCGTACCGCTCACCCGCCGCGCCCTGTTCGCCCGCGACGGCGGCCGCTGCATGTACTGCGGGGGCGTCGCGACCAGCGTCGACCACGTGGTGCCGCGCAGCAGGGGGGGACAGCACGCGTGGGAGAACGTGGTGGCCGCCTGCCGCCACTGCAACCACATCAAGGCCGACCGGCACCTGCGCGAACTGGGCTGGCGGCTCCATCAGCAACCCGCGCCGCCTTCGGGTCTCGCGTGGCGCATCATCGGCACCGGCCACCGGGACCCGCGCTGGATGCCGTACTTGCAGCCGTACGGCGCGGAGGACGCGGTGGCCCGGATCGACGGCGTTTCAGCCTGAGTCCGGGCCATCGGTGTGTCCGGCCCGTGCCCGCACGGCACCCGCCGGACGCGTCCGCGGCATGCCCCGGGCCGGGCCCGCGGTGGTCCGCCGGGCCGCGGGCCCGGCGCGCCCGCATGCCCGGGCCGTCCCGCTACGGTCGCGCGGTTCCTGCCGGGGGCGCGGCGGTACCCGGGGCGTCCGGGTCCTCCGGGGCGTCCGCACCGGCCCCGTACACCTCGACCGAGAACAGCGAGTACCCGTACGCCGTCGCCCGCTCCTCGCCCCGCACCCGGACGTAGCGGGTGTCCGCCGCGTCCAGGCCGATCACCTCGCGCCCGCCGGACCCGTCGCGCACCGTCGCGGCCGCTCTCCAGCGGCGGCCGTCCGCCGAGGTCTGCACGCGGTAGCGCGAGGCGTACGCGTCCTGCCAGGTCAGCACGACCTGCCCGACCCGGGCCGGCCGGGCGAGCCGCACCTGCCACCACGCGTCGTCCGAGGGCGGTGAGGACCAGCGGGTGACCGGGTCGCCGTCGTTCGCCGCCGACGCGGGGAAGGCGTCCGTCTCGTCTCCCGACGACGACGCGAGCGTCCCCGGCCCCCGTGCGAGATCCGGCCCCGACACCTGCGGCGACACGCGCACCGCCAGGGTCCGCGTCGCGCCCCCGAACGCCAGAGGCACCGCGTACGTACCGCTCGGCGCGCCCGCCGCGGCGGAGACCCGCACCGGCACCGTCGCGGCCCGGCCGCGCGGCACCGTCGTCTCCCCGGGCACCCGTACGGTGATCCCGGCCGGTGCCTCGGCCGTCAGTGAGCCCCGCACGGCGCCGGGGCGCAACCCGGTCAGCCGGGCCGGGACCGTCGCCCCGCCGCCGCCCGAGCGGACGTCCGCGGCGCCCCGCCCGAGCGTGAGCGCCGCCTTCGGGCCGTCCGCGAACCACGGCACCACCCGGTGCACCAGCGGCGTCGAGGCCATGGCGCCCGGTCCGCCCCCCTTCGCGGCGGGGCCCGCGCCGGGCCAGGACACCCGCAGGGACTCCGCGTGCAGCCCGCGCCCGGGCAGCCGGGTCCAGCCCGATGCCGACACCGGTCCGAGCGGGCGCCAGCCGCCGGGCACGTACGCCTCGACGGCCGCGCCCGCGCCCGTGCCCGGTTCCGTCATCACGGTGACCGAGTCCAGCGGACGCGAGCGCTTGAGATCCACCGTCCAGCCCTCGGACGTGGACACCGGGTCCTGTCCGGCCGAGCGGTTCGCCCCGGTCCAGCCCGCTGCGGCCTTCACCACCCGCTCCAGGAACGCGTCCGGCACACCCCCTCCCACCCGCGCGGACGAGGCGGCGCGCGCCGCCGCCCGGCGCGCGGGCCCGAGGGCCAGCGAGGCCCGCCAGGCCGCCGCGCCGTCGCCGTGGGCCTGCGCCTGGAGCATGTCGACGGCGAGTACGCCGGCCCTGCCGTACCGGGCGAGCTGGTCCACCCAGGGCCGTGCCTCGCTCTCCAGCGCGCCGCCCGCCGTCCGCGCCAGGGCGGCGGGGGCGTCCGCCATCACCGCGAAGGCCGCCCTCAGGCGCGCCGCGGCACTGTCGCGTGCCGCCGTGTCCGTCCCCGCCCCCGACGCCCAGAAGCGGCCCATGAGCGGCTTCAGGTACGCCGACTCGGCCGGGTCGAGGATCGACGCGGCGTCGTTCCCCGCGAGCGCGCCCAGGGCGGCCCCGGCCCGCGCGTCGCCGCCCGCGAGGTCGTCGACGGCGGCCCGCCAGGAGCGGTCGGGGTCGTACCCGCGCGGGTTCCACGCGAAGTCGGCGGCGGTGAACAGCGCGAGACGGGACGCCGCCGCCTGCGGCATCGCGTTCGCCAGCACCCCCGCGGACCCGGTCGCGACGGCCGCGTCGCGGCCCCGGTAGGGACCGAGGAAGAGGCGTTCGCCCCGGTAGTCGTTGACCGGGTAGTTGTCGGTGGTCACGACGGGCCGCCCGCCGAACGCGGCGCGCGCGGCCGCCAGTTCCCGGCCGGTGATCGTGCGCGGTACGACCCCGACCCCGGTCCACGCAACCTGCACCGAGGGCGCGAGCGCCCGGGTGAGCGCGCTCCGGTACCTCGTCGCACCGCTCTGGTAGTACTCGGTCGGCATGACCCCGAGCGGGGGCGCTCCCGGATGGCGCCGGGCCAGGTGTGCCGCCAGCGCGTCGGCGACCCCGGCCTGTGCGCGGGCCGCGGCGCGCGGGCCCGAGCCGTACAGGTGCGCGTCCTCGTCACAGTGCCACTCGCTGTAGCTGACGTCCTGGAACTGGAGCTGGAACGCCCGCACGCCGAGCGCCCACATCGCGTCGGTCTTGCGCAGCAGCGCCCGGACATCGCCGTCGGACGACAGGCACATGGCCTGCGCGGGCGCCACGGCCCAGGCCAGGGTGACGTGGTCGGCCGCAGCGCGGGCCGCGAGCTGCCGGAAGTCCGCACGCCGGGCCGCCGGGTACGGCTCGCGCCACCGCGCCCGCCGGTACGGGTCGTCGCCGGGCGCGTACAGGTAGCGGTTCTGCTTGGTGCGGCCCATGAAGTCGAGCTGTGCGAGCCGGTCCGCCCGGCTCCACGGCCGCCCGTAGAACCCCTCCTCGGTGCCGCGCACGGGGGAGGCCGGCCAGTCCCGCACGTTCACGGCGGCGAGCGAGGGCCCGTCCGGGCCGCGCACGACGAGCTGCCGGAAGGTCTGGGCGGCGTGGAAGAGGCCGTCGCTGCCCGTCCCTTCGAGGGCGACGGTGGCCCGCCCCGCGACCCGGCCGGCCACGAGGCGGTATCCCCCGGACGGCAGGGGGGCGCTTCGAGGTGCGTGCAGGGCGCGCAGTGCGTCCCGCGCGCCGGTACCGCCGACCAGGACCACGGTCCCCGCCGCACCCGCGGTGACCGGGCGGCGCGCCCGGACGACCGGGACGCCCGCCGTCGTCAGCGCGTCCCGCACCGCGCC
The DNA here is from genome assembly GCF_036250695.1 of Streptomyces sp. NBC_01497. NCBI lineage: Bacteria > Bacillati > Actinomycetota > Actinomycetes > Kitasatosporales > Streptomycetaceae > Streptomyces > Streptomyces sp. NBC_01497. Next base: position 5,605,350 of record NZ_CP109427.1, read on the forward strand.
GACCGCGTACGGGTCGGCGCCCGCACCGGCCACGACCCGGACCCCGGCCCGGAGCGGCAGCGCACGTCCCGCCGCCCGGATCGACCGGGGGCGCGGCCACACCGCGGGGGCGGCTGCGGCGCCTGCGCCCGGGGACGCGGCGGGCGCCGGGCCGCGGGGCCCGCCAGGGGCCCCGCCCGGCACCGCGAGGGCGCCCTGGCCGGTGCAGAGCAGTCCGCCGAGCACCGCGGCCGCGACGGCGGCGGCGGTGCGCCTGCGGTGTACGAACCGCATGTCTGCTCCCCTCGTCGCCCGGTGCGCGACCGGCTGCGCCACCTGCCGCGCGCCTGGTGCGCGGCCCGCCGTGCGGCCCGCTGACGGTCCGTCGGGCAGGCCGGGCCCCGAGCCCACCACCGGCGGGTGGGCGTGTCAACGAGCCCGGCCCTGGTGTCGTAATTGCCCGCTGTGGTAGATAAAGGTCCCCACTCCGGCTCATCCCCCGACCCGCTCGCGTCGCGGTGCCGTCCGTGACTCCCCGCACGTTCACCACCCGTGCACGTCTGCGGCCGCGCGCGCTGGGTAGGCCTGACGGGGTCCGGATCCCACACCTCCTGGAGGCACCCCGTGGCCGTCGTCGTCCGCAAATCCGCCAAACAGTCCACCAAGTCCGCGGGTCAGCCCTCCAAACGGCGGGCACTGTGCGCGCCCGCCATCCCGGCACAGGCGTGGGCAGTGCCCGCCTCCGCACCGGCCTCCTTCGCCGCGCCCCTCACCAGCGAACCGCCCCTCGGCGACGCCGCCCCCCTGACGAGCGAGCCGCCGCTCTCCGACACGGCCCCCCTGACCAGCGAACCGACCGCGCCGGGCCCGGCCGTCGGCACGGAGCCCTCAGGAGTCTGAATGGGCCTCGCCCGCCTCGCCGAGCTGTACGGCGTCGCCACGGCGTACGCACCCTCCCCCACCGAGGAGGTCCGTGTCCCGGACGCCACGGTGGTGGCGGTGCTCGCCGCGCTCGGCGTCGACGCCTCCACCCCGGCCGCGGTCCGCGCGGCCACCGAGGCCGCCGAGCGGGAGGCCGCCGCCCGCCTGCTTCCGCCTACGGTGGTGCGCTGGGCGGACGAGCCCCGGCCGGCGTGGGAGGCGGCGCTGCCCTCCGGCACCCGCCTCACCCTCGCCCTGGAGGACGGCGGCGCGCGGCAGCTGACCGTCCCGGACGGCGGGGGGTCCGCTGACCTGCCGCTCGGGGTGCACCGCCTGACGGCCCTCGCGCCCGACGGGCGCACCGCCGCCGCGACACTCGTCGTCGCCCCGCCGCGGGCCCCGCAACCCGGCGCACGCACGTACGGATTCCTCGTCCAGCTCTACTCGCTCCTCTCCTCCCGCTCCTGGGGCATGGGCGACCTCGGGGACCTCGCGGAACTGGCCTCCTGGGCCGGCCGCAGCCTCGGCGCCGGCTTCGTCCAGATCAACCCCCTGCACGCGGCCGTGCCCGGCCGCCCCACCGACCCCTCCCCGTACCGCCCGTCCTCCCGCCGCTTCCCCGACCCCGTGCACCTGCGGATCGAGGACGTGCCCGAGTACGCGTACGTCACCGGGCCCGACCGGGCCCGCCTCGACGCCCTGATCCCGCGCGCCGCCGCACTGCGCGCGGCCGTCCTCGACGAGGGCGCGCTCATCGACCGCGACGCCGTCTGGGAACTCAAGCGGGAGGCGCTGGAGATCCTGTGCGCCGAGGACCTCGGACCCGGCCGGCAGGCCGAGTACGGCGACTTCCTCGCGGACCGGGGCGATGCCCTGGACGACCACGCGACCTGGTGCGCGCTCGCCGAGGTCCACGGCACCTCCCGCGCCGAGTGGCCCGAGCCGCTGCGCGACCCGCGCTCCCCGCAGACCGCCGCCGCCCGCGACCGATTGGCCGCGCGGGTCGAGTTCCACCGCCGCGCCGCCTGGCTCACCGACGAGCAGCTCGGCCGGGCGAGCCGTGCCGCACGCGACGCCGGTATGGGCGTCGGCATCGTCCACGACCTCGCCGTCGGCGTGCATCCCGACGGCGCCGACACCTGGGCGCAGCGGGACGTGTTCGCCGAGGGCATCTCGGTGGGCGCGCCGCCCGACGCGTTCAACTCCCTGGGCCAGGACTGGGGGCTGCCGCCGTGGCGTCCCGACGCGCTCGCCGCGAGCGGGTACGCGGCCTACCGGGGTCTCCTGCGCGGCCTGCTGCGGCACGCGGGCGCACTGCGGATCGACCATGTCATGGGCCTGTTCCGGCTCTGGTGGATCCCGGAGGCGACAGGCGGCGGCAGTGACCCCACACGCGGCACCTACGTGCGCTACGACGCCGACGCCATGCTCGCCGTCCTCGTCCTGGAGGCGCGTCGCGCGGGCGCGGTGGTGGTGGGGGAGGACCTCGGCACCGTCGAGCCGGGGGTGCGCGAGGAACTGGCGCGGCGCGGCATCCTCGGCACCTCCGTGCTGTGGTTCGAACGTCACTGGGACGAGGAGGGGCAGCCGCCGCTGGAGCCCGGCGAGTGGCGCTCCGGCTGCGTGGCCACGGCCACCACCCACGACCTGCCCGCAACGGCCGCCCGGCTCACCGGCGAGCACGTCGCCCTGCGCCACCGGCTCGGGCTGCTCTCCCGCCCGCTCGCCGAGGAGCAGGCCGAGGACCGTGCCGAGGTCGGGGCCTGGCTGCGCGAACTGACCCGTCTCGGCCTGCTGCGGGACACCGCCGCCGGTGGTCCCGGCGACGGTGACGAGGAGGAGGAGATCCGCGCCGTCCACCGCTTCCTGCTGAGCACGCCCGCCCGGATGGTGGGCATCTGGCTGCCCGACGCGGTCGGTGACCGCCGTCCGCAGAACCTCCCGGGCACCTGGGACCAGTACCCGAACTGGCGGCTGCCCGTGGCGGACGCGGCGGGCCGGCCGATGACGCTGGAGCAACTGGCCGCGTCACCGCGTCTGCGTCGCCTGATGGAGGGAGTCCTGCCCCTCGGTCCGGCGCGTACAGCACCCCCGGCCGCGCACTCGGCCTAGGCGTTCGCTACGTTTGCACCGTGGACAAGAAGAACGCTCTGCGCGCCGGCGCCGTCGCGGCCGGTACGACGCTGATGATGCTGCTGATGTCGTCCCCGGCGCTGGCCCTCACCCGGGACGACGGCGACGACCCGGGATCCGGTCTGAGTGTGATCCAGACGGTCGGCCTGTTCGTGCTGATCCCCCTGGCGCTGTTCGCGGTCATCGCGGGCCTCGTCATGGTCCTGGACAAGTCCCGCAAGGCCGGCGGTCCGACCGCGGTCGTGAAGCCCAAGAAGAAGGTCAAGGCGAGCGTCTGACGCTCCCACCGGCCCCGCGTAGCGCGAACGCCGGGGCGCCGTCCGTGCCCAGAGCCGGACGGCGCTCCGGCGTTTTCGCGTGCGGACATGCGGGGCGTGTGCGCGATGCGGGAGATTCCGGGGCGGGCCTTGGGTCGCGGCGGGAGGTGACCCTTGTGATCCCCGTGTTCCCCGTGACCTGAGGGCGCGACAGGCGCGAGGCCCCTGGTCCCGGCCCCTGGTCCCGGCCCCTGGTCCCGGTCCCTCGTCCCGGTCCCTCGTCCCGGCATCCTCGTACGACCGGCCCCACCGGAGATGTCCGGTGGGGCCGGTCGCGTCCGGTCGTGCCTGCGGCGGGCGCGCCGCCTGCGTACAGGCGTACGGGGAGGTGTTACGCCCTGGCCGCGGCCTCGTCGGCGGCGCGGGCCCGCAGGGCGCGCTCGACACCCGAGCGGGATTCCGTGATCAGGCGGCGCAGCGCCGCGTTCGGGCCGGCCGCCGCCAGCCAGGCGTCGGTCGCGGCGAGGGTCTCCTCACCGACCTGGAGCGACGGGTACAGGCCGATCGCGACCTGCTGCGCCATCTCGTGCGAACGGGAGCCCCAGACGTCCCCGACCGCCGCGAAGTACTTCTCCGCGTACGGGGCCAGCAGCTCCCGCTGGTCGGTCTGGACGAAGCCCGCGATCACGGCCTCCTGCACCGCGTTGGGCAGCTTGTCGTCCTCGACCACCGATTCCCACGCCTCGGCCTTCGCCTGTGCCGTCGGGCGGGCGGAGCGGGCGGCGGCCGCGTGGCGCTCGCCCGCGGCCGTGCGGTCACGCTCGTACTCCGCGGCGATCTCCTCCTCGTCGAAGTCGCCGGTCGCCGCGAGCCGCGCCACGAACGCCCAGCGCAGTTCCGTGTCGACCGCGAGGCCCTCGATGCTCTCCCGGCCGTCCAGCAGGCCCTGGAGCAGGTGCAGCTGCTGCGGTGTGCGGGCCGTCGCGGCGAACGCCCGCGCCCACGCCAGCTGGTGGTCGCTGCCGGGCTCGGCGGCCCGCAGGTGCGCCAGGGTCGCGTCCGTCCACTGCGACAGGCCCGCCTCGCGCCAGGCCGGCGCCGCGTACTGGTCGAGGGCGAGCTTCGCCTGCCGGTGCAGCGTCTGCACGACACCGATGTCGCTCTCCTTGGAGATCCCCGACAGCACCAGCGTCAGGTAGTCGCGCGTCGCCAGTTCGCCGTCGCGCGTCATGTCCCACGCCGAGGCCCAGGACAGCGCGCGCGGCAGCGACTCGGCGAAGTCGCCGAGGTGTTCCGTGACGGTCCGCAGCGACTCCTCGTCGAGGCGCACCTTCGCGTACGAGAGGTCGTCGTCGTTGAGCAGGATCACCGCGGGCCGTGCCGTGCCGGCCGGGAGCGGGACCTCGGTGAGCTCACCGTCGACGTCCAGTTCGATGCGCTCGCCGCGCACGAGCTTGCCCGCGTCGTCGAAGTCGTAGAACCCGATCGCGATCCGGTGCGGGCGCAGCACCGGGGTGCCCTTGGCGCCCTCCGGCAGGGCCGGGGCCTCCTGCCGCACCGCGAGGGACGTCAGCACGCCGGCGTCGTCCGTCTCGATCTCGGGACGCAGGATGTTGATGCCCGCGGTCTCCAGCCACGCCGTGGACCAGGTCTTCAGGTCGCGTCCCGAGGTCTGCTCCAGCGCGCCCAGCAGGTCCGTCAGGCGGGTGTTGCCGAAGGCGTGCTCCTTGAAGTACGCCTGCACGCCCCGGAAGAACTCGTCCTCGCCGACGTACGCGACGAGCTGCTTGAGCACGGACGCGCCCTTCGCGTACGTGATGCCGTCGAAGTTGACGAGCACGTCGTCCAGGTCGCGGATGTCCGCCATGATCGGGTGGGTGGAGGGCAGCTGGTCCTGCCGGTACGCCCAGGTCTTCATCGAGTTGGCGAAGCTCGTCCAGGACTGCGGCCAGCGCGAACCGGGCGCCGCGGCCTGGCAGGCGATGGAGGTGAACGTGGCGAACGACTCGTTCAGCCAGAGGTCGTTCCACCACTCCATGGTGACCAGGTCGCCGAACCACATGTGCGCCAGCTCGTGCAGGATGGTCTCCGCGCGGCCCTCGTACGCGGCGTCCGTCACCTTGGAGCGGAAGACGTACTGGTCGCGGATGGTCACCGCGCCGGCGTTCTCCATCGCGCCCGCGTTGAACTCCGGCACGAACAGCTGGTCGTACTTGGCGAACGGGTAGTCGTGGTCGAACTTCTCCTGGAACCAGTCGAAGCCCTGCCGCGTGACGTCGAAGATCGCGTCCGCGTCGAGGAACTCGGCCAGCGACGGGCGGCAGTAGACGGCGAGCGGGACGGTCCGTCCGTCCTTCTCGTACGTGCTGTGGACGCTGTGGTACGGGCCGGCGATGAGCGCCGTGATGTACGACGAGATCCGGGGCGTCGCCTCGAAGCCGCGCACGCCCTGGGCGTCCGCCTCCGGGGTGGGGGAGTTCGACACGACGGTCCAGCCGGCCGGCGCCTTCACGGTGAAGCGGAACGTGGCCTTGAGGTCGGGCTGCTCGAACACCGCGAACACCCGGCGCGAGTCGGCGACCTCGAACTGCGTGTACAGATAGGCCTGCTCGTCGACCGGGTCGACGAAGCGGTGCAGTCCCTCGCCCGTGTTCGTGTACGCGCAGTCCGCGACGACCCGCAGCTCGTTGCTGCCCGCCCGCAGGCCGGGCAGCGCGATCCGGGAGTCCTTGAACACCGCGTCGACGTCGAGCGCCGTGCCGTTGAGCACCACCGAGCCCACCCCCGGCGCGACCAGGTCGATGAAGGTGTCGGCGTCGGCCTCCGCGCTGTCGAAGCGCACCGTCGTGACCGAGGCGAAGGTGCCGCCCCCGGCCTGCGCGCCACTGAGGTCGAGGTCGATCTCGTAACTGTCCACGCGGAGCAGCCGAGCCCGCTGCTGCGCCTCGTCGCGGGTCAGGTTCGTACCAGGCACCGGGTCATCTCCTCGTTGTGTGTCGCTTCTCCGACCGCCATCCTTCCACGCGGGCCCCGCACCACGACGTCGTATATCCGCCGGTAGCGCCGTCGGGGCCCGGCCAGCATCGGGGTATGACCCAGCACACACCGCGGCCCATCGAGCCGGCCGCCCTGAAGGAACTCCGCGTCACCGACGACGCCGGGGCCCCCGTCGCCCCCTTCACCGACGACGAGGGCGGCGCGCCGCTGCGCTGCTGCCTGCGCGGCAGCGGCCCCGGCGAGCGCATCGCCCTGGTCACTTACGCCCCGCTGCGCCGCTGGGCGGCGGCGACGGGCGCCACCCCCGGCGCCTACGACGAGCAGGGACCGGTCTTCATCCACCCCGGCGACTGCGGCGGGCCGGCCACCGGCCAGGACGCCCGCTACCCGTTCGCCCGCCCCGGCGCGCTGCGCACGCTGCGCCGCTACGACACCCGGGGGCGCATCGACGGCGGCCGGCTGCTGGAGATCCCGGCAGACGCCGACAGCGGCTTCGACGCGGCCCTCGACGAGGCGTTCGCCGACCCGGAGGTGGCCCTGGTGCACGTCCGGGCGGTGGAGTACGGCTGCTTCCAGTTCGAGGTCCGCCGCCCCTGAGGCCCCCCGGGCGCGACCCCGCGACGTGCGAGGGCCGGGGACGCGCAGTGCGTCCCCGGCCCTCGCACGCACCGGTGTGCGGTGCCGGACGTCATGCCGCGCGCAGCTCCGCCGCGACCAGCTCCGCGATCTGCACCGCGTTGAGCGCGGCGCCCTTGCGCAGGTTGTCGTTGGACACGAACAGCGCGAGCCCCCGGCCGCCGTCCACCGTCTCGTCCACGCGGATACGGCCCACGAACGCCGGGTCCTTGCCCGCGGCCTGCAGCGGGGTGGGGATCTCCGAGATCTCGACGCCCGGCGCGTCCGCCAGCAGCTCGTACGCGCGCTCCACGCCAAGCGGCCGCTCGAAGCGCAGGTTCACCTGGAGCGAGTGGCCCGTGAAGACGGGGACCCGGACGCAGGTGCCGGAGACCTTCAGCTCCGGGATCTGCAGGATCTTGCGGGACTCGTGGCGGAGCTTTTGCTCCTCGTCGGTCTCGTACGAGCCGTCGTCCACCAGGTTGCCCGCCAGCGGCAGTACGTTGAACGCGATCGGCCGCTTGTACACGGACGGCTCGGGGAAGTCGACGGCCCCGCCGTCGTGCGTGAGGCCGTCGGCCTCCGCGACGACCTTCTGCACCTGGTTGTGCAGCTCCGCCACGCCCTTGAGGCCGGAGCCCGAGACGGCCTGGTACGTCGTGGCGACGAGCGCGGTCAGACCCGCGGCCGCGTGCAGCGGCTTCAGCACCGGCATCGCGGCCATCGTGGTGCAGTTCGGATTGGCGATGATGCCCTTCGGCCGGTCGGCGACGGCGTGCGGGTTGACCTCGCTGACCACCAGCGGCACCTCGGGGTCACGGCGCCACGCGGACGAGTTGTCGATCACGACCGCGCCCTGCCCCGCGACCTTCTCCGCGAGGGCCTTGGAGGTGGCGCCGCCCGCCGAGAAGAGCACGATGTCGAGACCCGCGTAGTCCGCCGTCGCCGCGTCCTCGACCGTGATCTGCTCGCCCCGCCATTCGAGCGTGGTGCCCGCCGAGCGGGCCGACGCGAACAGGCGCAGCCCCGTCAGGGGGAAGTCGCGCTCCGCGAGGATCCTGCGCATGACCGTGCCGACCTGACCGGTGGCTCCGACGATTCCGACCTTCACGGGGACTCCTTGGCGGTGACGTGTGGACGTGGGCTCGCTCCGTGCGTACGGACGGCGCTGTGCGTACCCGACGGTGCTCTCCTGTGCCTGCCCCATCATGCGGGCGCTGCACGTGACGTTGTCCACCCCATTGTCCGCCACGACGCAGGTGGGGGCGGTGTCCGGCGCTTCACACCGCCGGATCGGGCGATTCTCGCGGACTCAGGGACCCCAGGAACGCCAGCAGCTCCGCCGTCACCTCGGCGGGCCGCTCCTGCTGCGCCCAGTGCCCGCAGCCCGTCAGGATCACCGGCTCCCGCATCCCCGGGTGCCGGCCGGGCAGGCTCGCCACGTACGCGGCGCTGCCCGGGCCGGACAGGACGGTGTCCCGGTCGCCCGCGACGAAGAGGGCGGGCATCCGCAGCCGGGCGCCGTCGAACGCGGCGAGCGCGGGCCAGTCGGTGTCCAGGTTCCGGTACCAGTTCAGGGCGCCGGTGAAGCCGCCCGTCTCCGGGGCGAACTGCTCCGCGAACACGTCGAGGTCCGCCGCGGACAGCCAGGACGGCAGGACGTCCCGGCCGCCGAGGGCGTCCGGCAGCCCATCACCGTCCGGCACCAGCAGCGGCTGCGGGGGGTCGTTCGCGGGGTTCTCGCCGCTCAGTCCGTCGAACGCCAGGCGCAGGCTCCGCCGCACGTCCCGGGCCATCTCCGCGTCGGCCACGCCCGGCTTCTCGATGTGGTTCATGTAGAACCGGCCCGCGTGCAGGGCCCGGTACGCCTCCAGGGGCGGACGCTGCCCGCGCGGACGCGGCGGCACGCTCAGTCCCGCCACCGCCCGGACCAGGTCGGGACGCATGGCCGCGAGCTGCCACGCGACGATCGCTCCCCAGTCGTGGCCGACGACGACGGCGTTCTCGGCGCCGGCGTCCGCGATCAGCGCGACGACGTCGCCGACGAGCCGGAGGACCGAGTAGGCCTCGACCGGCTCCGGGTGCGAGCTGTGCCCGTAGCCGCGCTGGTCGGGCGCGATCACCCGGTATCCGGCGGCGGCGAGCGGCTCCAGCTGGTGGCGCCAGGAGTACGCGCTCTCCGGGAAGCCGTGCAGCAGCACCACGAGCGGCCCCTCGCCGGCCTCGGTGACCCGCAGCCGGACCCCGTGCGGACCGCTCCCGCCGCACTCCACGAACCGCTCTCGCATGCCTGCCTCCGTCTCGCCCGGCGGACCGGCGCTCCGGCGTCGCCGCGACCGTGGGGCGCCCGACGCTACGGCGGCGCGCCCGGCCCGCGCTACGGCGCCCCCGGCCCTTCCTGGAGGAACAGGAGGAAGGAACCGGGGGCGCCGTCGTGTGCCGGGCGGTGTGCCGCCGTTACGGGGTGACGTGGGCGATGGTCACGTTGCCCGTGCCCGCCGGGGTCCCGTTCGCGTTCAGCAGCCGCACCTCACCGAAGAACTGCCGGCCTGCCGGTGCCGGGGCCGCGACCTCGACCGACGCGCCGAGCGTCGCCGACGCGCCGTTCCCGAGGCGCACGTGCTGCGTCGCGTCGACGGTCGTCGAGCCGAGCGCGGACGAGTAGTACACGTCCCGGTAGTCGTAGGCCGTCGACCCGGCCGGGACCGCGAAGCCGTCCACGAGGATCGTGTACGTGCCCGGCGCCGGGTCCGGGATCGACACCGACTCGTCCGAGTCGCCGTCCGCGGACTGCGCGACGGTCACTCCGTCCTTCAGTACGGTCAGGTCGAGGTCGGCGCCCGGGTCGGCCGGGTTCCCGATCGCCACGTCGAGGCGCTCGGCCCCCTGCGGCACGTCGACCGTCGTCGTGCGCTGCTCGCCCTGCGCGATCGTCGGCCGGTCCGTCTTCGCCGAGCCGAGCGGGCCGCCCGCCAGCTTCCCCTCGACGGGCGCGAAGTCGTTCTTCACCGTCCACTCGACGGGCTCCGGTGTGCCGGCCTTCGCCTCGGGGAGGGTGATGACGGCCGGGTCGAACGCGGCGCCGAGCACCGTCGCGTGCAGCCGGTAGGGGTTGTCGAGCAGCGGGGAGGTGCGCCGCGCCTCGACCTCGATCTCCCAGACCCCGGGCAGCGGCGCGTCGTACGACCGCACGTCGGGGCGGCAGGGGTTCGCCGGATTCGGGTAGTTGGGGTAGCAGAACCCGGTGGTCGAGTCGTCCACCGGCACGCCGTACGGGTGGATGGTGATGAACCGGGTCTGGCTGCCCTTGGCGAGCCCGTCCATGGACACTTCGAGGGTCTTCGCGCCCTGTGGCACCGTCACGAAGTAGGAGGTCGTGCTGTTGCGCTGCGCGGTGCCGGACGCCGTGAACGCGTAAGAGGGCTTCGGGAACGCCTTCGCGACCACGACCGTCACCATGATCTGCTTGTCGACGCCGCCCGTCGCCCGGTCGTCGACCTGCAGGAGCGCGCTGTGCGCTCCCGCCGTGCGCGGCTTCGCCCGCACGGTCAGCGTCACCGGCTGGTTCAGCGGCAGCCGCACCCTCTCGCCGCCCGCCAGTGTGAACGTCCCGTCGTCGTACTTCCAGCTCAGCCGGTGCTCCAGCGCGCCCTTCGGCCCGGTCGTACGGGTCACGGTCACGTCGTACGTACGGCTCCCGCCGACCGTGAGGCCGCCCTCGCGGTCGTAGACGCCGGGGCCGCGGCCGGGCGTGGCGAGCGCGCCGGAGAGGACCGTGTCCACCGGCGCCTCGACCGTGTACGCGTGCGCGTCGACGCCCCGCTCGATGGTCTTCCACGCGCCGGCCGCGTCGATCAGGCCCGCGCCCTGCTCGTGTGCCGCGACCCCGTCGATGCCTTTGGCGCTGCTGGTCAGCGCGGTACGCAGCCGGTCCGGGGTGAGCGTGATGTGCTTCTGCCGCGCCGCCGAGAGCAGCAGCGCGCCGACGCCCGTGGTCTGCGGTGCCGCCATCGAGGTGCCCTGGAGCATCGCGTAGCCGGGCGGCAGGGAGTACCCGGCCTCGGCGACGGGCGCGCCCGCCTCCCAGGTGGGGATGGAGTTGATGGCCGCGCCCGGCGCCGTCACGGTCGGGGTCAGGCCGCCGTCCTCGCGGGGACCGCGCGCGGAGAAGGGCATCATCTGGTTCTTCCGCGTGACACCGGATCCGTAGTCGGCGGCCCAGGTGTCCTTGGAGACGGACGCGCCGACGGAGATGGCCTTGTCGGCGGTGGCGGGGTCGCTGATGGTGTTCGTACCGGGGCCGTCGTTGCCCGCGGAGATCACCAGTTGCACGCCGTAGGTGTCGATGAGGCGCGTGTACAGCTCGTCGCGGGCGTTGTTGGAGTCGTTCAGCGGCGGCAGACCGCCGATGGAGAGGTTCACGATGTCGACGCCGCGGTTCGCCACGAGGTCGATCATGCCCTCGGTCAGCGCGATGTTGGTGCAGCCGCCGCTCCAGGTGCAGGCGCGGGAGGAGACGAGTTTCGCACCGGGCGCGGCGCCGTCCATCTTCCCGCCGAACAGCCCGTTGGCGGCGGTGATCCCCGCGACGTGCGTGCCGTGTTCGGCCTCGACCACGCCGATGTTGACGTAGTCGGAGGTGTCACCCGCCGCGTCGTAGGTGACGTCCTTGCGGATCTCGACGACGAACGGGATGCGCTCGGCGATCGCGGTGCGCGGGTCGTCCTTGCCGAAGTAGCCGATCTGGAAGCCGTCCTTGTAGGGCTTCATCGCGGTGTCGTCGGTGAAGTCACCGTCGTTGTCGAGGTCGACGCGCACGGTGCCCTTCGCCGGGTCGTACAGCACACCCCAGGTGTCCGTGGTGTCGCCGTCGCGGTTCAGGTCGCCGTTCATGTCGCCGCCGATGGTGGCGGACTCGGCGAACGTGTTGAACGCGTACGACCCGGCCGGCGCCTTCCAGGTCCGGCCGTCGGCCGTGAACACCCGCCCGGCGACGGGGGTGTTCATCCGGCGCCAGGTGTTGTCGCCGTCGGTCACGGGGTCGGTGGCGGTGACCCAGTCGACGATCTTGCGCTCGCCGGTGGTGGTCGTCCGCAGCGCCGGGTGCCCGAGGTCCACACCGGAGTCGAGGATGCCGATGGTGACACCGCGGCCGTCGGCCCCGGGGTGCTGCCTGACGAAGTCGGCCGCGCCGGTCTCGCCGTTCGGGTTGTACGGGTTCTTCGCCGGGGTGTGCGCGTCGGGCGCGGGCCGCAGCGCGACCCCGTTCTTCCCGCCGGAGACCGTCGCCGCGGTGCCGCCGCCGGTCTCGGGCGCGGGGTCGTCCAGCTTGATCTCCTTCTTGAGATCGATGCCGTGGACGGACGGCAGCCGGGAGGCGGCACTGATGGCGGCGGCGGCCTCGGAGGTCGGCACCGTGGCCCGCACATAGCCGAGCGCGTCGTAGGTCTTGCCGACCAACGCGCCTTTTACCTTGTGGAGTTGACCGGATACCTGCTCGGTGGCGCCGGGCGCGGTGGCGACCATCATCGTGACGGTCTTCTCGTGGTCCGCGCGGGCGGTGGCGAGCAGGCCGGCGTCGGCGGCGCCGAGCTTGTCCGCGGTCGTGGCGGGCGTGTTCCCCGGCGCCCGCCCGGTGGAGGCGGCGAACGCGGGAACGGCACCGGAGGCGATCAGCGCGGCCGCGAGTCCCGCGGCGGCCGTGATCCGGGCCAGGCGCCGTGGGCGCTCCGGTCCGGATATGGATCTCTCGTGGGCGGAGCTCATCGACATCCTTCGGTTGGGGAAGGGATCGTCCGGGTGAGACACCGGATGGCCGCTCAGCTTTGCCCAATGACCGGGTCTTTGTGGAGTCTTGACCGGACGTAGATCCTCACTTGGCGGAGATCCGCCACCGGACGTGGCGCGCCACGCGGGCCCCTGAACGGTCGCAGGTGGGCGCCCCGGACGCCGGGCCCGCGCCGCCCGGGGATCCGGGACGCCGGGCACACGTGGGCGGAGGTACGGGTGCGGGCATGTCCGCGCGTCCGGGGGACCGGGAGTGCCGGCGGCCGGGCCGGCGGCCGGCTGTGGGGGCCGTGGTAGCGTTCGGTCCCCGCGCCGCCAGGAGGTGAGTCCCGTGACGACCGTCAGCGCCCCGTTCCCTCCCGGACTCGCCCGCGCCCGCTGAACCTCCGCGGACCCGGACCGTCCGGACCCTTCCGGAAGGTCGAGACACCACCGATGTCCCTCGTCACCACCCTGCGTGCCGCCGGCTGCGTGTTCGCCGAGGAAGAGGCCGCGCTCATCCTCGCCACCGCCTCCGGGCCGGCCGAGGCCGCCCGGATGGCCACCCGCCGCGCCGCCGGTGAGCCCCTCGAACACGTCCTGGGCTGGGCCGGGTTCCTCGGCCTGCGGATCGCCGTCGGACCCGGCGTCTTCGTGCCCCGCCGCCGTACGGAGTTCCTCGCGGGCCTGGCCCTGCTGCTGATGCCGCCCGGCGCGAGGGCGGTCGACCTGTGCTGCGGCGCCGGCGCGCTCGGCGCCGTGCTCGCCCGCCACGGCGCGGGCGAGGTGCACGCGGCCGACCTCGACCCGGCCGCCGTCGACTGCGCGCGCCGCAACCTCGAACCGCTCGGCGCCCACGTCCACAGGGGCGACCTGTTCGCGGCCCTGCCGGCTTCTCTGCGCGGCCGGGTCGACGTGCTCGTCGCCAACGTCCCCTACGTACCGACCGGCGAGGTCCCGCTGCTGCCCACCGAGGCCCGGGAGCACGAACCGCTGCTGTCCCTCGACGGCGGCGACGACGGGCTCGGCGTCCTGCGGCGCGTGGCCGGGGACGCGGCCTCCTGGCTCGCCCCCGGCGGGGTGCTGCTCAGCGAGACCAGCGAGCGCCAGGCCCCCGCCGCACTCGCCGCGTTCGCCGGGGCCGGGCTCGAAGCGCGGCTCGCCGAGGACGACGACCTCGGCGCCACGGTCGTGCTGGGCACCCGGCCCGGCGGCGTCAGAGCGTGTCGACGATCTTCCGCGGGGTGATCCGGACGGCCACGGCCCCGCTCGTGCTCGCGCCGGGCGAGAACTGCGCGTAGGGCTTGCCCTCGTACGCGACGGACAGCCGGTCGAGGAGTTCGGGCCCGTCCTGCTCCGAGAGGGTGACGGTGCCGCGCACCTCCGCGTACGTGTACGGCGCGGCCGCCGGCTGCAGCAGCACCGAGATCCGGGGGTCGCGGCCCAGGTCGACCGCCTTGCGCGAGCCGGCTCCGGTCGCGAACACGAGATCGTCGCCGTCCCGGCCCATCCACACCACGGCGAGGTGCGGGCTGCCGTCGGGCAGCAGCGTCGAGACCATCGCGAACGTCTTCCCGCCGTCGACGAGCTGCTTCAGTTTCTCCGAGAGCTGCGCTGACATGCCGTGTCCCTTCCGTCGCCCGCCACGGCTGCGCCGTCACGGTGAGTGATCGATCGGTCGCGAGTCTAAGCGCGGGCCGCGGCTCTCACCCGGCGGGCAGGCCCTCGCGCGTCAGCGCGTCGACCACCCGGCGCAGTGCCGGGTTGGGGTTGTCCGGACTCCAGCAGGCGTGCAGGGTCACCGAGTGCGCGTCGGCCGCCGCCAGCTCCCGGTAGCGGACTCCGCGCACCCCCATCGCCATGACGGACCGGGGGATCAGGGCGCATCCCCTCCCGGCCCTGACCAGGGCGAGCATCGTCGGCACCTGCGAGGTCAGCTGGCTGACGGCGTACCGGTCCACACCGATCATGGCCGCGCAGATGTCGTGCAGGTACCGGGACCCCTCGGGGCTGTAGCCGATGTAGTCGTCGCTGGCGTCCGCGAGCACCACCGGTTCGGCGCCGCCCGCCAGCGGATGCCCGTCGGGAACGGCGAGGACGAGATCCTCCGAGTGGACGCGCACCGACGCGTACATGTCGGGGATCGGCGGCCGGACGAGGCCGAGGTCGATGCGCAGGTCCGACAGGGCCGCGAACTGGTCGGGGCTGACCAGCTCGGTCAGCTCCACGGAGACCTCCGGGAGGTGCCGGGCGGTGAAGTCGAGGACGTCCGCGAGCACCGCGTACGCGCCGATCGCGGTGAAGGCCAGCCGCAGGGTGCCCGTACGCCCCTCGGCGGCTCTGCGCACGGCGGCCGGGGCGGACTCCAGCAGGGCGAGCACCCGGCGGCAGTGGTCGAGGAACACCTCGCCGCCCGGGGTGAGCCGTGCGCCCCGCCCGGTCCTCTCGAAGAGCGGGACACCCAACGACTTCTCCAGCGCCTGGACTTGGCGGGTCAGAGGCGGCTGGGTCATGGTGAGCCGGATCGCCGCACGGCCGAAGTGGCCTTCCTCCGCGACCGCGACGAAGCCCCGGAGCTGCTGCAGGGATATCTCCATACCGGCACGGTATCGGGCGATGCGAAATCGGGCTTGGACGCGCATAACCGGGGCTGGCTACCGTCGGGACGAGTCACCGCGCAAGCGGCGTACGCACCCGTCGAAGGAGCCAGGTTGTCGAAACTCGCCGTCGCCATGACCCCCGAGCGCGCCGCCGACGTGTGCGGCCCCGACGCCCGCCGCCTGATCGAAGAACACTTCGACGTGACCTGGGCCGAGCAGGAGATGTCCGCGCGGGAACGCGCCGCGGGAGAGCTGACCTGGGACGTGGTGGCCCGCCTCGCGGCCGGCCGTGACGTCCTCCTCACCAGCTGGGGCACCCCCCATCTCGACTCCTCCCTGTGGGCGGACGGCGGCGGGCCGCGCGTCGTCGCCCACGCCGCGGGCACCGTGAAGAAACTCCTCGACCGGGAGGTGCTGGACCGGGGCGTCACGGTGTTCTCCGCCGCGGGCCGGATCGCCTGGTCCGTCGGCGAGTACTGCCTCGCCTCGATGCTCACCCTCGCCCGGCGGCTGCCCCGCCTCGACGCCGCGCTGCGCACAGGCGGCTGGAAAGCGCCCGCGCTGCGCGGCCACGAACTCGCCGGCGCTCGCGTGGGCCTGCTCGGCGCCAGCTCCACGGCACGCGCCCTGATCACCCTGCTGAAGCCGTTCCGGTGCGACGTCGTCGTCTACGACCCGTACCTCGGCGCGGAGCGGGCCGCCGCGCTCGGCGTGCGCACCGCGCCGCTCGCCGAGGTGCTGCGCAGCCCGTTCGTCTCCCTGCACGTACCGAACCTGCCGGAGACCGAGGGTCTGGTGGACCGGGGCCTGATCGAGTCGATCCCGGACGGCGCCGTTGTCGTCAACTCCGCCCGCGGGCCCGCCGTCGACCAGGCCGCCCTGCTCGAACACGCCCTGGCGGGGCGGCTCCTCGCCGCCCTCGACGTGTACGACCCGGAACCGCCCCGGTTCGGCGCGGACGTGCTCGGCTGCCCGAACCTCCTGCTGACCCCACACATCGCGGGGGACACCGCGGAGGGGCACCTCGCTCTCGCCGGATACGTCCTCGGCTCCGTCGTCGGCTGGCTCGACACGGGGGAGCTGGGCCCGGGCCACGTGGACCCCGGGGCCTGGCCGACAGCCGCCTGAGCCACCGCCCGACCACCCCCGCGTGAAAGGAACCACCCAAGCCATGTCGCGTATCGCGGCGGTCGACGTCTTCGCCGTTGCCGTGCCGTTCGCCCGCAGATTCGTCCTCGGCAGCGGCACCGTCGGCACCCCCGACCAGGCGGGCTCCGTCATCTTCGTCAAGCTCACCACCGAGGACGGCGTCGTCGGCTGGGGCGAGCAGCGGGCCCTGCCGAGCTGGAGCTACGAGACCGCCGAGACCATCGCGGTCGTCATCAAGCGGCACCTCGCCCCGATACTCCTCGAACTCACCCCGTTCGACGTCGAGTTGTTCCATGCGCGGGCCTCCCGACGGCTGAGCCCCGCCGTCTCCAACGGCTTCCCCTTCGCGCGGGCGGCCGTCGACATCGCCCTGCACGACGCAGCGGGCAAACTGGCGGGCCTGCCGGTGCACGCCCTCCTCGGCGGACGGCTGACGGACACCGTCCCGCTGTGCTCCGCCATCGGTGTGGGGGAGCCGGACGCGGTGCGCGAGCACGCGCTCCAGTCCGCCGACTACGCCGCCTACAAGGTCAAGATCGGCGGGGACGTCGCCGCCGACGCGGCCGCCGTCGCCGCCGTCGCCGAGGTCGCGGGCGACAAACCCATCTGGCTCGACGCCAACCAGTCCTACCGTCCCGCCGCCCTGCGCCGACTGCTGGACGCCGTCGGGGACATCCGTACGATCCACTGCGTGGAGCAGCCCGTGCCCAGCACGGACACCCTCGCCCTGTGCCGGCTCCGCGAGATGATCGACCTGCCGGTGGCCATCGACGAGGGCAGCTTCAGCGCCCAGGACCTGGCCCGCGCCATGCGGCTCGGCGCCGCCGACCTGGTCGTGGTCAAGATCTGCAAGTCCGGCGGCATCCGCAACGCGCTGAAGACGGCGCAGGTCGCGCTCGCGGGCGGCCTCGAAGTGCTCGCCAGCGGACTGACCGACTGCGGGATCGGCTTCGCCGCCGCGCTGCACCTGTTCAGCCAGCTCGAACTGGCCCTGCCCGCCGAGCTGAACGGGCCCGAACTGCTCGCCGACCTCTACGTGGAGAACCTGTCGATCGAGGCCGCCGTGGCCCGGGTGCCCCAGGGGCCCGGCCTCGGTGTGGAGGTCGACGAGGAGCGCATCCGCGCCCAGGCGACGGAACTCTCCTTCACCTGAGCCGCGTTCGCCGTTCCCACGCATCTCCACCCGTCCCGCCGGCCGTCACGTGGAAACCCACCGCCGCGTCACCGGTCCCACCGGCCCTCACCAGGAAACCCACCGCCGCCTCACCGTTTTCCCCGGCTGTGACCAGACACCCCCAACGCGTCACCGATCTCACCGGTCATCACGCGAAACCCCTCGTGTGGCGGCGATCCCCCGACGCCCGCCGCAGCACCCACCGCGCGCGACCGGCAGCACCCGCACCCGCACCCGTAACCCACACCGCACCGGTACCCGTACCCGCACCGCACCCGTAACCCACCGAATCTCGCCGGCCCCTGAGGAGACGACGATGTCTTCCCCCTTCTCCCGCCGCTCCTTCCTCACAGCCGCCGCCGTGGCGGGCGCCGCGGCCGCGGCGGGCAGCGCCCTGTCGGGCTGCTCGTCGGGGCCCCCTGCGGGCACCGCCACCTGGTCCATGTGGTCCGACAGCCCTCAGGAACAGCAGGTGTGGACCGATTTCGGCGCGTACGTGCGGCGCGAGATGCGGGTCAGGTCCCTGTCCACCCTCACCCCCGCATCCGGCTACCCGACCAAGCTCGACCTGCAGCTCGTCAGCGGTACGGCGAGTCTGGTCACCGCGCTCAACGGCTGGCTGATCCCCACCTACGCGGCACGCGGCGCCCACCGCCCGCTCGACGACCTCATCGCGGCCGATCCGGACTTCGACACCGGCGACTTCTACCCGGACAGCCGGTCGATCTCGTCCTTCGCGGGCCGCACGTACGCCGTCGGCTTCGACGTGGCGCCCACGGTCCTCTACTACAACAGGACCCTGCTGGAGAAGAACGGCATCGCGCCGCCCTCGCCCACCGAGCCGATGAGCTGGGACACCTTCCGCGGCCTCGCCCGCGAACTGAGCGGACCCGAAGGGCAGTACGGGTTCACCTGCGCGCCGGCCATCGACGACCTGGTGTCCTGGATCTACTCGGCCGGTGGCAACGTCATGAACCGGGCCGCCGACCGGAGCATCCTCGGTGACGCGGAGGCCATGGAGGCGATCGACTTCGTCACCGGCCTCTTCGTCAAGGACCGGGTCACCCCGCCCATCGCGAACCTGGTCACCGAGAACGCCCTCGCCAACTTCCTCCAGGGCAACGTCGCGTTCATGCAGAACGGGCCCTGGCAGGTGGTGAACGTCCGTAAGGCGTCGTTCGACTGGGACATCGTCCCCTTCCCCGCGGGGCCGGCCGGCAGCAAGCCGCGGGTATCGGGCTCCAGCTTCGCGATCCCCGCAGGCGTAGGGGACGACCAACTCGGCCTGGCGTGGCGGCTGCTGAAAACCCTCACCAGCACCGGCGCGCTGAACATCTACGCACGGGCGGGCCGCAACAACCCCGCGCGGCTCTCCGCCTCGACGGCTTTCGCGCCGCCGCCCGCCAACCTCGGCATCGTGCGCAGGATCCTCGACAGGAGGGCCGGCAAGCTCGCGGGCGGCCACCCCTTCGACGTCACGACCAACTGGAACCAGGTGCGCCAACTCCTGGGGCAGGACCTGCCCCGGGCGTTTCTCGGCCAGGTCGGGGCGAAGGAGGCCGTCGCCGGTCTCACCCCCCGGCTGAACGTCCTGATGCGGCAGAACCAGGACGCCGTACGGCAGGCGTCCGCCAAGTCCTGAACGTGGCCGCTCCCACGTGGTGGCCGCCGCACCCGGACCGCCGCACTCCACCCCGTCCCGCCGGTCCGGCCCAGCCCGGCCCCCATGTCCCGCAAGCCCGCCCGACGTCCGAAGGAGGACGCCATGGCCGTCGAGGTCCATCCCGCCGCACCCGTCCGAGCGCCGGGGCCGCCGCGCGGCCGGCGCCACCGGTGGCGCGGCTCCGAGACGCTCGCCGCCTGGCTGTTCCTGCTGCCGAGCTTCGCCGGGTTCGTCGTCTTCACCGTCGTCCCCGTCCTGGGCGCCGGCACGATCTCCCTCCTGAACTGGAACCTGTTCTCCTCGCCGACCTGGGCCGGCCTGCACAACTTCGCCCGCCTCGGGCCCGATCCGACCTTCTGGTCGGCGCTCGGCAACACCGCGTACTTCACCTTCGTCAGCGTGCCGCTGACCCTGCTGGTCAGCCTCGGCCTGGCGCTGCTCCTCAACCAGGGGCTGCGGCACGTCGCGCTCTTCCGGTCACTGCTGCTCCTGCCGTACGCCACCATCACCGTCGCGGTGGCGTTCGTCTGGATCTGGCTGTACATCCCGCACGACGGGCTGGTCAACGCGGTGCTCGGGCTCGTCGGCCTGCACGGCCCCAGTTGGCTGATCTCCGACGAGTGGGCCATGCCCGCGCTGATCGTCATGAGTGTGTGGAAGAGTTTCGGCTTCGGCATGGTGATCTTCCTGGCCGGCCTCCAGGCCATTCCCCAGCAGCTGTACGAGGCCGCGCGGGTCGACGGCACCTCGCCGTGGCAGAGCTTTCGCAACGTCACCCTGCCGCTGCTCTCGCCCTCGGTGTTCTTCGTGGTCGTCACTTCGGTCATCGGGTCGTTCCAGGTCTTCGACCAGGCACTCGTGATGACGAACGGCGGTCCCGGATCCCGTACCACCACGCTCGTCATGTACATCTACCAGACCGGGTTCGAGAACTACGACCAGGGATACGCGGCCGCCCAGTCCCTGGTGCTGTTCGCGTTCATCGCCGTCATCACGGGCCTGCAGTTCCTGCTCCAACGGAGGCTGGTGCACTATGACATCTGACGCTCCCACCCTGGCCGGGAACGCGGTGCCGGGCCCGCTCGCGGCGAGCCTGCGGCGCTCCCCGGCGCTGCGGCGCAGACTGCTCGTCCTCGCCTGCTTCCTCGTCACCGCGCTCACCCTGACACCGGTCGTCATGATGCTGCTGGTGGCCTTCCAGTCCGACAGCGAGTCGATGGCGGCGAAGCCGTCGTTCTGGCCCGGGACCTGGCACTTCGAGAACATCAGCCGCGCGTTCCAGCTCGTCCCGCTCGGCCGCTACCTGCTCAACACCGTGTTCTTCGCGGGCGGTACGACCCTGCTGGAGACCGTCACCGCCGCGCCCGCCGCGTACGCCTTCGCCCGGCTCACCTTTCCGGGACGCGGTGTGCTGTTCGGTGTGTACCTGACGACCCTGATGATCCCGGCGCAGGTCACACTGATCCCGCAGTTCATCCTCGTGGCGAAGTTCCACGGTGTGGACACCTGGCCGGGCATGATCCTGCCGCACGCCTTCACCGCCCTCGGGGTGTTCCTGCTGCGGCAGTTCTTCCTCGGCATCCCCCGCGACTACGAGGAGGCGGCGCGGCTGGACGGCGCCAACCGCTGGCAGGCGTTCACCCGGGTGATCGTGCCGCTGGCGGTGCCCGCGATCGCGACGCTCGCGGTCTTCAAGTTCATCAGCCAGTGGAACAACCTGCTCTGGCCGCTGGTGGTGTCGAACAGCGACGCCACCAGGACCGCGGCCGTGGGACTGCAGGTGTTCCAGTCCACCGACGGCACCCAGTGGAACCTGCTGCTGATGGCCGCGTCCATCTGCACCGTGCCGCTGATCGTGCTGTTCTTCCTCACCCAGCGCTGGTTCGTCAAAGGCATCACCATGAGCGGACTCGGAGGCCGCTGAACCATGACATTCCTGTGGTCCGTCTTCACCAAGCCCTGGTCCGCACTGCCAGGGGAGGAGCTCGGCCCGCTCGTCGCGGGCCTCGGTTTCACGGGCGCCGAGGTGCCCGTACGCGACAACGCCCATGTCACGCCCGGCGAGGCCGAACGGCTGCTGCCTCAGCTGGCGTCCCGGCTGCGGGACGAAGGGGTCGAGGTGATCAGCATCGCCGGCGACCTCGACGAGCGGTTCTTCGCGGCCTGCGCCGCGGCGCGTGTCCCGCTCGTGCGGATCATGGCCGACCTCGGCCCCGACGGTTACGCGGAGTCGGTGCGGCGCGTGCGCGCCCGGCTGGAGGCCGCCGCGCCGCTGGCGCAGCGGTACGGAGTGGGGGTCGGTGTGCAGCCCCACCACGGCCGGTACGTCTCCTCGACCCTCGGCGTCCTCGGGCTGCTCGAAGGGCTGCCGGCCGAGCACTTCCGACTGGTGTGGGACGCCGCCCACGACGCCCTCGCGGGCGACGATCCGCGCGTCACCCTGCCGCTCGCGGCGGACCGGCTCGCGATCGTGAATCTGAAGAACGCCGTTCACGTGCCCGCCGATCCGCCCGTGCGTCCCCTCGGCGGCAACTGGACTCCCCGGTGGGTGCAGGGGGCCGAGGGGCTGGCCGACTGGGCGGTGGCGCTGCGGCAGCTCACCGAACTGGGGTACGCGGGCCCGGTCTGCCTCTCCGGCCAGTACTCGGACCCCGCGGTGCCGGTGGAGGAGCGCCTCGCGGTGGATCTGGCGGCGGCGCGGGCGGTGGCGGGGGAGTGACACGGCCGGGCTCCGGCCCGGCCGGTACGCCGTACTGCCGGCCGGGTCAGCCGCTGCCGTCGTCGCTGTCGTCGGGATCCGCGAGCAGAGCCCGCTCCCAGGGGGCCCGCGGTGCGTCCCCGGCCGGCAGCTTCTTGGTGGCGGAGTAGTGGGACCGCCCGGCCGCGACCCGCAGCATCTGGACGGGGAGCAGGAGGTACGCGCGCTTCCCGCGGATGCTCGCCCTGCCCGAGAAGACGGCGGTGATCACGTCGCCCAGGTGCCCGGCGGCGATGTCCTCCAGGATCCAGTCGTCCAGCACGAGCCGCACCTTGCGGGTGGTGGAGGACTTCCCCATGACGGCGAGGTACACGTCCGAGCCGGCCAGCGGGCCGGACCAGTCGGCGAACCAGTGCCCACGCCCCGCGGGCCGCTGGTCCAGCACGGCACCCCGGACCCCGAGCGACCGCAGCGCCGTCTCGGCCTCGGTCACCACGGGGAGCTTCTCGCCGCTCTTCGATGCCATCAACTCAAACGGTCTCACATACCGCGCCCGGTGGCCCGCCCGCAGCGGGCCCTCCGGCCGCCCCCGCGACACCGGGCCGGGCCACGCGGTGGGAGCCGCCGCCCGCCGTCCGCCGGACCCCCGCTAGGGGGCCTGGCAGGTCGGGCACCAGAAGAGGTTCCTGGCCGCCAGCGGAGCCGTGCGCACCGGGGTCCCGCACACCAGGCACGGCAGGTGCGTGCGCCGGTAGACGTACACCTCGCCGCCGTGGTCGTCCACGCGCGGCGGCCGGCCCATCGCCCCCGGTTCGTGCTCGGGGCGGACCGTGTCGATGCGGTTGTTGCGCACGCCCTCGCGCATCAGGGCCACCAGGTCCGCCCAGATCGCGTCCCACGCGGCCCTGGTGAGGTCCCTGCCCGCTAGGTAGGGGTCGATGCCGTGCCGGAACAGGACCTCGGCGCGGTAGACGTTGCCGACGCCGGAGACGATCCGCTGGTCCATCAGCAGCGCCGCGAGCGTCGTACGGGAGCGGGAGATCCGGGGCCACGCGTCGTCGGCCGAAGCGGCCGGGCGCAGCGGGTCCGCGCCGAGACGTTCGTGCACCGCCCGCTTCTCGCCGTCCGTGATCAGCGCGCACGTCGTCGGACCCCGCAGGTCCATGTACGCCGACTCGCCCACCAGGCGCAGCCGTACGGTGTCCGTGGGCGGCGGGGCGGGCGGCCCGCCGAACGCCACCTTGCCGAACAGCCCCAGATGGATGTGGACCCAGCCGGAGTTCTCGAAGCCGAGGAAGAGGTGCTTGCCGTGGGCGTCCGCGTCGTCCAGCACCCGTCGGTCGAGAAGCGCGGCGCTGTCGGAGAACTTGCCCTGGGGGCTGCTCACCCGGACCGCCCGGCCGCCGAAGCGGTCCAGGTGGTCCAGGGCGAGCCGGTGGATCGTGTGACCTTCGGGCACCAGCGGACCCTCGTGCTCAGTCCTGCTGCGGGTGGTGCGCGGGGACCGGCGGCAGTTCGCCCGTCTCCTCGTACGCCGTGAGCATGCCGATACGCCGGGCGTGCCGTTCCTCGCGCGAGTACGGCGTCTTCAGGAAGACCTCGACGAAGGACGTCGCCTCGTCCCTGCTGTGCATCCGCGCGCCGACGGAGACGACGTTCGCGTCGTTGTGCTCGCGGCTCAGGCGTGCGGTCTCCTCGCTCCACGCGAGGGCGGCGCGTACGCCCTTGACCTTGTTCGCGGCGATCTGCTCGCCGTTTCCGGAGCCGCCGATCACGATGCCGAGGCTGTCCGGGTCCGCCGCCGTACGCTCCGCGGCGCGCAGGCAGAACGGCGGGTAGTCGTCCTGGTCGTCGAGGATGCGGGGACCGCAGTCGACCGGTTCGTGGCCGTGCGAGGTCAGCCACTGGACAAGATGATTCTTGAGTTCGTAGCCCGCGTGGTCGGAGCCGAGGTAGACGCGCATGTCCCGAGTGTGGCACGGGAAGCGGTGGGTAATGGGCAGGGGGCTCGCCTTGTGTTGATCTGGACCCGACAATGCTGGGCAGGCCGTGACCGGGTGCGGCGGAGTGCCGCGCGTGCGGGCACTTCCTCCTCGCGAGCCCCCGCGCCCGGCCGCCGTCCGCCCGTACACCGAATGACGCCAGCGTCATGGACCTAACCGAGGGATGCACCAACATGACTCGTCCCCCCACCGTCACCGCGGACGGCGGAGCCCCCGCCGGGCCACCGCCCCCCGCCCAGCCCTCAGCCGGTGACGGCGGTCTGCGCCCCGGGCTCAGGAACCGCCACCTGTCGATGATCGCGATCGGCGGCGTCATCGGCGCGGGACTCTTCGTGGGTTCGGGCTCCGGCATCGCCGCCGCCGGGCCCGCCATCCTCGTCTCGTACGCCCTGGTCGGCCTGCTGGTCGTCCTGGTGATGCGGATGCTCGGCGAGATGGCGGCGGCGAACCCGACCTCCGGGTCGTTCTCCGCGTACGCCGACCGGGCACTGGGCCGGTGGGCGGGATTCTCGATCGGCTGGCTCTACTGGTTCTTCTGGGTGGTCGTGCTCGCGGTCGAGGCGACCGCGGGCGCCACGATCCTGAACGGCTGGGTGCCGGCGATCCCGCAATGGGGCTGGTCGCTGATCGTGATGCTCGTACTGACGGGCTCGAACCTCGCGTCCGTCGCCTCGTACGGCGAGTTCGAGTTCTGGTTCGCGGGCATCAAGGTCGTCGCGATCGGCGCGTTCATCATCATCGGTCTGCTCGCCGTCTTCGGCGTGCTCCCCGGCTCCGACAACGCCGGCGCGGGCTTCTCCCACCTCTCGGACGCGGGCGGATTCCTGCCGAAGGGGCCCGGCGCGATCCTCACCGGTGTGCTGCTGGTGGTGTTCTCCTTCATGGGCAGCGAGATCGTGACCCTCGCGGCCGGCGAGTCCGCCGACCCCAGGCGCGCCGTGTCCAAGGCCACCAACAGCGTCATCTGGCGTATCTGCATCTTCTATCTGGGCTCGATCTTCGTCGTGCTGGCACTGGTGCCGTGGAACGACAAGTCCATCGCGAAGGACGGCAGCTACGTCGCGGCGCTCGACACGATAGGCATTCCGCACGTCGGCACAGTGATGGACGTGATCGTGCTGACGGCCGTGCTGTCCTGCCTCAACTCGGGCCTCTACACGGCCTCGCGGATGGCGTTCTCGCTGGGCCGGCGCGGTGACGCGCCGCGGGCCTTCACCCGTACGAGCCGGCGCGGGGTGCCGCACGTGGCGATCATGTCGTCGGTGGCGTTCGGCTTCGTCGCGGTGTGGTTCAACTACCAGTGGCCCGACACGGTCTTCCAGTTCCTGCTGAACTCCTCGGGCGCCGTCGCGCTCTTCGTGTGGCTGGTGATCTGCCTGACGCAGCTGCGGATGCGCCGGATCATCCTGCGGGAGTCGCCGGACAAGCTCGTCGTGCGCATGTGGCTGTTCCCGTACCTCACCTGGGTGACGGCCGCGGTCATCGTCTTCGTCGTCGGCTACATGCTCACGGACGACTCGGCACGCGACGAGATGCTGCTGTCGCTGCTGGTGGCGGCGATCGTGGTGGCCATCGCGGTCGTGCGCCGCGCGGTGGGCAGGGAGACCCCGGCGGCGGTGCCCGCCGTCGAACCGGCGGGCGCCGCGCCCGCCGGTTCGCCGGAGGGTCCCGCGTAGCGGCCGCGCCCCGTCCCCGTTCGCGGGTGCCACGCGTGAGGCCCCGCTCCCCGGAAGCGATGACAGGGGAGCGGGGCCTCACGCGGTGCACGGGTGGTCAGCGGCGGTCCGCCAGCTTCCAGGAGGCCGGCAGCGCGCCCATCGCGAGGGCGGCCTTGATCGCGTCGCCGATCAGGAAGGGCACGAGCCCGGCCGCGATCGCCGCGCCCGCGGACATGCCGGTCGACAGGGCCAGATAGGGCACGCCGATCGCGTAGACGACGGCTGAACCGATCACCATCGTGGCCGCCGTGCGGGGCACCGAGCGGTCGCCGCCGCGCCGGGCCAGCGCGCCGACGACGGCGGACGCGGCGAGCATGCCGAGCACGTAACCGAACGAGGCGCCGCCGGCGCCCGAGGTGCCGCCGGAGAACCACGGCAGCCCCGCCAGGCCCAGCACGGTGTAGAGCGCGAGCGAGAGGAAACCGCGGCGCGCGCCGAGGGCGCTGCCCACGAGCAGGGCCGCGAAGGTCTGCCCGGTGACGGGCACCGGCGAGCCGGGGACGGCCACGGACAGCTGCGCGGCGAGCCCGGTGAGCACGGCGCCCCCGGCGACGAGCGCGATGTCGCGGGTACGGGTGGCGGGGATGAGGTCGGCGAGAACGCCGGCGCGGGAGGCGGCCGCTGTGGGCGCGACGGTGCTCATGGGGGCTCCGCGGGGTGAGGTCGGACGGATGGTCGAATCGCCTCGACGTTAACCCACGGGGCGGCCCGCCCCGGCCGTCGGAGCCCCACAAAGCCGAGGCCACAGCGTTGTGGACCGTGTACGCGCGGCATACCCCGGGCGCCGCGCGGCCCCGGACAGGCCCTTCCCCCGCGTGGGGCACGTACCTCGGGACCGGCAGCCGGCAGCGCCCGGCGGGGCGTCGCCCGCGCCGTAGGACTGCCGGCGGCCCGGGGCTCCTCGGAGCCCCGGGCCGTTGAGACCTCAGTCGAAGACCGGGCCCTGGGTGCGCGTGCGCTTGAGCTCGTAGAAGCCCTTGACCGACGCCACCATCAGCGTGCCGTCCCAGAGCCGCAGCGCCTCCTCGCCCTTGGGCGCCGGGGTCACGACGGGGCCGAAGAACGCGACCTGCTCGCCGTCCGCACCCGGCACGGCGATGACCGGGGTGCCGACGTCCTGGCCGACCTTGTCGATGCCCTCCTGGTGGGAGGCCCGCAGTTCGGTGTCGTAGGCGTCCGAGTCCGCGTACTCGATGAGGTCGGCCGGCAGGCCGACGTCCGCGAGCGCGCCCGCGACGGCCTCGCGCGTGGGGCCCTCGCCCTTGTTGTGGATGCGGGTGCCGAGCGCGGTGTACAGCGGACCGACGACGTCGTCGCCGTGCTTGATCCGGGCGGCGATGACGACGCGGACGGGCGCCCAGGCCTTCGTCGCCATCAAGTCCCGGTACTCCTCCGGCATCTCGTCCAGCCGCGGCTCGTTCAGCACCGCGAGGCTCATCACGTGCCACCGGATGTCCAGGTTCCTGGCCTGCTGGACCTCCAGCACCCAGCGGGAGGTCATCCACGCCCAGGGGCACAGCGGGTCGAACCAGAAGTCGACCGGGGTCTTCTCCGACATGTCTCTCCTCGAAAGCTCCATACAGGACACACCTCGTCGTGAGGCCCAACGTACGCGCGGCCCCGCCACATTCCCGGAACGCGGGCGACCGCCTGCCTCTGCCGCACTGCCGACATGCGAGGATCGACCCGGTTGTGAGACGTCCGTGAGCTGCGAAGGAGCTGCCCCCGTGCCTGGAGAGAACCTGTCCCGCGACGAGGCCCGTCAGCGGGGAGATCTGCTGTCCGCCACGGGTTACGAGGTCGCCCTCGACCTCCGCTCGGCGGTCGGCGAGGGCCCCGTGGCCGGGCCCCGTACGTTCCGGTCCGTCACCACGCTCCACTTCACCTGCGCCCGCCCCGGCGCTGCGACCTTCGTCGACCTGATCGCCCCCTCGGTGACCAGCGTCACACTCAACGGCCGCGCCCTCGACCCCGCCACCGTCTTCGACGGCGTACGCATCGCGATCGACGACCTCCAGGCGGAGAACACACTCGTCGTCGACGCGCAGTGTGCGTACAGCAGGACCGGCGAGGGCATGCACCGCTTCGTCGACCCCGAGGACGGCGAGGTCTACCTCTACACGCAGTACGAGCCGGCCGACGCCCGCCGCGTCTACGCCAACTTCGAGCAGCCAGACCTCAAGGCCCCGTACCGCTTCGAGGTCACGGCCCCCGACGACTGGCAGGTGTGGAACAACGGCGCGGGCGATCGGGGAGCCGACGGTGTGTGGCGCTTCGCGCAGACCAAGCCGATCTCCACGTACATCACGGCCGTCGTCGCGGGCCCGTACCACTACGTGAGCGACACCTACCGGCGCGCCCTGCCCGGCGGTGGCGAACTGGAGATCCCGCTCGGCGCCCTGTGCCGCAAGGGCCTCGCCAAGCACTTCGACGCGGACGACATCTTCCTCGTCACCAAACAGGGCCTGGACTTCTTCCACGACAACTTCGACTTCCCCTACCCCTTCGGGAAGTACGACCAGGCGTTCGTGCCCGAGTACAACCTCGGCGCGATGGAGAACCCGGGCCTCGTGACCTTCCGCGAGGAGTACATCTACCGCGGCAAGGTCACCCAGGCGTCCTACGAGCGCCGGGCCAACGTCATCCTGCACGAGATGGCGCACATGTGGTTCGGTGACCTCGTCACCATGCGGTGGTGGGACGACCTGTGGCTGAAGGAGTCCTTCGCCGATTTCATGGGCGCCTTCTCGATGGTCGAGGCGACGCGCTTCACCAACGGCTGGATCACCTTCGCCAACAACCGCAAGGCCTGGGCCTACCGCGCGGACCAGCTGCCCTCCACGCACCCCATCACCGCGGACATCCGCGACCTGGAGGACGCGAAGCTCAACTTCGACGGCATCACCTACGCCAAGGGCGCCTCCGTGCTCAAGCAGCTGGTGGCGTACGTGGGCAGGGACGCGTTCCTGGAGGGCGCACGCCGCTACTTCAAGCGGCACGCGTACGGCAACACGGAGCTCGGCGACCTGCTCGCCGTGCTGGAGGAGACCTCCGGCCGTGACATGGCGGGCTGGGCCCGCTCGTGGCTCCAGACCGCGGGGGTCAACTCGCTGACCCCGCAGGTGGCGTACGACGCCGAGGGCCGCGTCCAGGAGCTCGCCGTCGTCCAGGACGCGCCGAAGGAGCACCCCGAACTGCGGCCGCACCGCGTCGTGGTGGCCCTCTACCGGCTCTCGCCGGAGGGTGAACTCGCCGCCTACGCGACGGCGGGGACCGATGTCTCGGGTCCGCGCACGGTCGTCGCGGAGCTCGCCGGGGCCGAGCGTCCCGACCTGATCCTCGTCAACGACGAGGACCTGACCTACTGCAAGACCCGCCTCGACGACGCGTCGCTCGACACCCTGCGCACCCGCCTCGGCGCCCTCACGGATCCGATGGCGCGAGCGCTGTGCTGGTCGGCGCTGTGGAACATGACGCGCGACGCGCTGCTGCCCGCCCGGGACTTCGTGGCGCTCGTGCTCGCGCACGCGGGCCGCGAGAGCGACATCGGTGTGCTCCAGATGCTGCACACGTGGGCGAACTCCGCCCTCGTGCACTACGCGGCGCCCGCC
The DNA here is from genome assembly GCF_036250695.1 of Streptomyces sp. NBC_01497. Classification (NCBI taxonomy): domain Bacteria; kingdom Bacillati; phylum Actinomycetota; class Actinomycetes; order Kitasatosporales; family Streptomycetaceae; genus Streptomyces; species Streptomyces sp. NBC_01497. The sequence goes on from NZ_CP109427.1 coordinate 5,634,634, forward strand.
TGGCGCGCCGAGGGCGGGCGGCTGCTCGCGGAGGGCGCCCTGCGCGAGCTGCGCGACGCCGAGCCGGGCAGCCAGCACCAGCTGACCTGGGCCCGCTTCTTCGCCCAGGTCGCCGCGAGCGACAGCGACCTGACGTTGTGTCAGGCCTTGCTCGACGGCTCGGAGCAGGTGCCGGGACTCGACGTGGACCAGGAGCTGCGGTGGGCCTTCCTCAGCCCGCTGGCCTCCCACGGCCGCGCCGGCGCGCCCGCCATCGCGGCCGAACGCGCCCGCGACGACACCGCGTCGGGTGAGCGCCACGCGGTGCGCTGCCTCGCGTCGCGCCCCTCGCCCGAGGTGAAGGCCGCCGCGTGGAGCGACGTCGTGGAGCACGACGCCCTGTCCAACGCGCTGGTGGAGGCGACGATCGCCGGGTTCGCGCAGTCCGGGCAGCGCGAACTGATCGCGCCGTACGCCGAGAAGTACTTCGCGGCCGTGGAACGCGTCTGGGCCGACCGGTCGATCCAGATCGGCATGCTCGTCGTACGCGGCCTGTTCCCGGACCTCCAGGACGACCCGGCGACGCTCGACGCCGCCCGCACCTGGCTGGCCGGGCACAAGGACGCGGCGCCCGCGCTGCGCCGCCTCGTGACGGAGGCGGAGGACGACCTGGCGCGCGCCCTGCGCGCCCAGGAGCGCGACGCCGCGGCGTGAACTCCGCGCCGGCCGGCCGTGCGGGGTGATGTCGATACCGGCCGGCTGCGGCGGTGTCAACTCCGTCGCGGCCGGCTGTGACCCGAACGGGTGGCTCCCTGCTCGGCAGTCGAACGTCCGTACTTTAGGACGGGCTTGTCCGGTTTGCGCAACGCCCTTGTAACAGGGGTTAGCGGGGCGCGGGAGAGGGGGGAGACCGGGAGCATGAACAACAACAGCACCCCCCTCTCCAACTCCCCCCGCCCCGGCTGCGACGGCCGCCCCACCGGTGGCGCTCCCGCCGGCGCCCCCCTCCTCGCGGAGGCCGCAGGCGCCGCAGTGCCGCGCCTGCTGACGACGGCGCAGCTGCGGGCGCGCGGAGTGCCGGCGGCCACCGCCGCCGCCCACAGCCGCCCCGGTGGGGCCTGGCAGCAACTGCTGCCCGGTGTCTTCCTGCTGCACCGGGCACCGGCCACGGGGGAGGACCGCCTGCGGGCGGCGCTGCTCTACGCGGGACGCGCCCTGCCGGCCCAGCAGTCGGGCAGCGGCAGCGGCCGGCCGGCCGCGATGCTCACCGGCCTTGCCGCGCTCTCCGCCCACGGCTTCGAAGCGGTGCCCCCGGTGCCGTCCCTGGAGACGCTCGACGTCCTCGTGCCCCGCACCAGGCGCCTGCGCTCCACCGGATTCGCGCGGCTGATCCGCACGGCCGCGCTGCCCGAGCCCGAAGTCGTCGGCGGTCTCGCCCTCGCCCCGGTCGCCCGCGCGCTGGCGGACGCCGTGGCGGACGTGCGGGACGCCGCGTCCCTGCGCCGGCTGCTGACCGAGGCCGTGCGGGACGGGTACTGCGAACCTGGGGCGATCGTCACCGAGTTGGCGGCCGCGCGGCTGCTGGCCCGCCCGCACGTCGTGGGCGCGGTCGACGCCCTCCTCGCCGAGGGCAGGGCCCGCGCCGAGGAGCGGCTGTACACGCTCGTGCACGACAACGCCCTGCCCGAGCCGCTGTGGAACGTCGACCTGCGGCTGCCCGGAGGGCCCTACCTCGGCGGGGTGGACGCGTTCTGGCCCGGGCAGGCCGTCGCGGTCGAACTCGACACCCGGGCACCGAGGTTCTGCGGCAGCTTCGAGGACGACGCCCGCTGGGAGGCGGGCGCCGCGAAGCGCGAGCACCTGGAGCGGCTCGGCATCACCGTCGTCCACCTCACGCCCCGCAAGCTGCGGGACGCCCCCGACCAGCAGGCCGTGGTGGTACGGACCGCGCTGACGGCCGCCGACGAGCGGGAGCCCGCCGCGTACGTGGTGGTACTACCGAGGTGACGTCTTCGGGAGGTGTCCGACGGCGGGCCGCTCCCGCCACAACCGCAGCGCCAGATCGACCAGTTCGACCCGGGCCAGGTTCGCCACCGCCTCCAGCGGGTGCCAGGCCGCCAGATCCGTCGACCCGTGCGGCTCGGCCCGCAGGGCGCCGCCGGTGATCTCCCCCTCGTACAGGACGCGCACGGTGTGCAGGTCGCCCCGCTGCTGGGAGTCCACACCGAGCAGCGCCGCCATCCGCGACAGGTGGCCGGTCTCCTCCTCCACCTCCCGCACGACCGTGTCGAACGGGTCCTCGCCGGGATCCGTCCCGCCGCCCGGCAGCGTCCACCGTCCGGCGACCGACTGGTCGCGCAGATGCGGGACGAGCCGCGACAGCAGTATGCGGCCGTCGTCGACCAGGACGGCGTAGGCGGCCACGCGAAGTGAGGTACGCATCGGCGCAGGGTACCCACCGCAAACCGTCGGCCGCCCGGCATTTTGCCCCGTCGGGAGGGTCAGAAGCCGTGCGGCAGCCAGGGCGCCACCTCGGAGCCGAACGCCGCCGACGCGGACGCCAGCGCACCGGGCCGCAGCTCCCGCACCCGTCCCGCGTCCGCCAGTTCGCGCAGCGTCGCACCGCCGAGGTAGGCGGCGCCGATCTCCCGTACCGACAGCGACAGGTCAGCGGCGTCCGTCGTGGGCCCGCACACCGCGCCGTCGCCGTCGCCGCTCAGCCGCACCCGGCCCGCGTTCCACGGGCAGAAGGCGTCCGCCACCTCCAGCACCACGTCCACCGGGGCACGGTAGGTACGGGCCGCGAGCGCGGCTCCCACCTCCACCGGTCGCAGATACAGGTCGTCCCGGATCCTGAGGCCCGAACGGCGCACGTCCGAGACGAGATGCAGGAGCGGGTCGTCCACCGGGCGGCGGCGCGCGGTGACCGTCCATGTCAGGTCGATGCCGCACAGGAACCTCCACAGCGCCGCGTACGACGCGGGGTCGAGCCCGTACACCTCCCGGACCCGGACCGCGCCGTTCGCGCCCCCAGCATCCGAGTCGCCCGTCGTGGCGAACAGCGCGAACCCCAGACTCTCGCCGTCCCGTTCGGCCAGCACGCACTGCAGCGGCGACGCCCCGTCGCGGCCCTCCGGCGGGTCCAGCAGCGACAGCCGCTCCCAGCCGGGCTGCCGGGCAAGCATGCCGGGCCGGACCGGCACGGCCCGCGCGTAGATCTCCTCGATGCTCCGGCCCGTGGCCGGATCGGCGGGCGACGCGTACCGCAGGGCCACCGCGTCGGTGCCCTCGGGCGCCTCGATCCGCACGCGCGTCGTGTCGATCTCCACCGACAGCTGCCGCGTCGCCGACCCGTACCCGAACCGTCCATAGATGTCCGGTTCGGAGGCGGTCAGTACGGCCAGCGCCTCGCCCCGCTCCCGTACGTCGTCCAACTGCCGCCGCATCATGGACCGCAGCAGCCCCCGGCGCCGGTGCGTGGCCGCGACGCTCACCATGGTCACCCCGGCGGCGGGCACCAGCGCGCCGCCCGGCACCGACAGCCGGAACGAGAACGCCCCCGCGGTACCGACGCAGCTCTCCCCGTCCCACAGCCCGAGACTGCGCTCCGGCTCGGTCAGGGCGTCCCACAGGTCGCGCTCCTCGGGCAGGTCGCCCGCACCGCCGAACGCGCGCAGCAACTGTCCGTACCAGCGGTCCCAGTGGTCCTTGTGCAGTACGCGCAGTTCCGTCATCCGCCCATCAGTACCAGCCAGGGGCTGCCATGGCGATCCGATATCGAACACAATGGGCCCCCTCTGCACGGCGGGCGAACAGATCGATAGGGTCCAACCACCATGGCCGGTGTTGCGGGAGCGGAATCGTATGCGGCCCGGATGCGCAGGAGACTGCACCGGGTGCGCACGGCGCTGCGCCGGTCCGGAGTGGACTACTTCCGCGGCGACGGGTCCGACTGGATCGCCATGATCGGCCTGTTGCTGCTCGTGCCCGCGATCACCGTGAGCACCCTGGCGATGCCGCTGTGGTGCGCGCCGTCCGCGCTGGTCGTGCCGATCGTCGCGGGCGGGCTGCTGCTGCGGCCCGCCAGCCTGCTCGGCCTGTACGCGGCGTCCGCGGCGGCGCTGATCATCGAGTCGATCGTGCTCGGCCCCTACAACGAGGGGCCGGGACGCGTCACCCCCGGCACCGTCCTGGTGGTCGCCGCGTGCGGCCTCTTCGGGCTGCTGCTCGCGCAGTTCAGGGCGCGCGTGGGGGTGCCCTGGCGGCGCGGCGGGACCATGCTGTTCGACCTGCGCGAGCGCATCCGCGTGCAGAGCGCGCTGCCCGCACTGCCGAAGGGCTGGTACCGGGAGTGGTCGCTGCGTCCGGCGGGCGGCCAGTCCTTCTCCGGTGACTTCGTCGTCGCCGCGAGGACCAACGGCGGCAGGACCCTGGAGGTCGTCCTCACCGACGTGTCCGGCAAGGGCATGGACGCGGGCTCACGGGCGCTGCTGCTGTCGGGCGCGTTCGGCGGGCTGCTCGGCTCGCTGCCGCCGCACGGCTTCCTGCCGGCCGCCAACGGCTACCTGCTCAGACAGGACTGGGACGAGGGCTTCGCCACCTCCATCCACCTCGTGCTCGACCTGGACTCCGGCGACTACGAACTCCTCTCGGCGGGCCACCTGCCCGCCCTCCAACTGCACGCGGGCACCGGCCTGTGGGAGGAGAAGTCGGGCGAGGGCCCGCTCCTCGGGGTCTACGACGGCGCGCAGTTCGACCCGGTCAAGGGCGCACTGCGGCCCGGGGACGTCCTGATGCTGTTCACCGACGGCCTCGTGGAGGCGCCGGGCCGCGACCTCGGCGAAGGCATCGACCGGCTCACCGGCGCGGCCGACCGGTACGTCAAGGCGGGCTTCGAGGGCGCCGCGTGGCACCTCATCGAAGCGGTCGCCAAGGACGTCAACGACGACCGGGCGCTGCTCCTGCTCACCCGCGACGCGGACGTGGCGCCGTGACCACGGGCGACTGGCGGAGCCTGGCCGCCCGCCAGTTCGTCCGCATGCACACCGACCTGACGGCGCTGCTCACCGGCGTCCCCGACCGGATGCTGCACGTCCGCCCGGCGGCGCTGCCCGGCGCCAACACCCCCGCCTGGCTCCTCTGGCACGTGGCACGCGGCCAGGACCGCAACGTCTCCGAGCTCCTCGGCCGCGCGCAGCTGTGGACGGCGGGGGACCGGGCCGCCCGCTTCGGCCGCCTCCCGGACCCCGCGGACACCGGCCTCGGACACACCCCTGAGGAAGCGGCCGCCTTCCACGTCCCCTCCCCGGCCGGAGAGACGCTGGCCGCGTACCTGGCCGACGCGCACGCCCGCACCCTGGCGTACCTGGCCGGGGCGCCCGGGGACGACGCGACGAGAGCCGTGACAAGCCCCACACTGCGTGACACCCGCACGGTGGAGGAGCGCCTGGCGGCCCTGCTCCGCGACGGCTTCGAGCACACGGGCCAACTGAGCGTGCTGCTGCCGTCGGCAGGCTGAGGCGGACCCTCGCCGCCGGCCGGAGCGCGGCGCGCACGCACCCGCGCGCGGGGCCCCTCGTGGCGCGGTCCTGCCCCAGCGCCCGTTCGAACCAGCGACGACGAGGAGCCGGCGTACGAGCCGAAGGGTGGGATCGGGCGGTAGCCGCACCGGCGGCAGAAGCGCACGGCCCCAGGCTGCCGGTCCCCCTCTCCAGCCGCAGCCCCGTCCAGCCATGGGCCCGCGCCCGGTCCTCCAGAGCCACGGCAGCTCTGCCGCCGCCCCCGGAGCCGCGCCGGGCGGGCGCCACGTACATGCGCTTGATCGCCCGCGCTGCGGCCGAGGTCCCGCGGACCACCGCAGCCGACGGCCGTGCCGTCGTCCGCGAAGGCCACCAGGAAGACCGCGATGTCCCGCGCCGACGGCGGCGTTCCCGGTCCGCTGTCGGGTGTGCCGTAGATCTCCGCGATGTCGCGGCGCTGCCCCTCGCGCGGTGCGACCGCCTCCGAGCGGTGCCACGCGACCTGTTCGCCCCGCATGGCCCGCATGGCCCGGATGGTGCGCCAGGGATGTCCCCGGCCGGTGAACCGCCCCGCCCACGGGGACCCCGACGCGCGCCGGCCTTGCCTTCGGGTGCGCTCCAACTCCTAGCGTCACGGGCCATGGACACCAGGACATTGGGACACAGCGACCTCCGCGTCAGCGCGCTCGGCTTCGGCTGCTGGGCCATCGGCGGCGAATGGCGGGGCCCCGACGGCGGGCCGCTCGGGTGGGGAAGCGTCGACGACGACGAGTCCGTCGCCGCGGTCCGCCGCGCCCTCGATCTCGGCGTCACCTTCTTCGACACCGCGGACGTGTACGGCACCGGCCACAGCGAGCGCCTCCTCGGCCGTGCCCTCGCGGGCCGGCGCGACGACGTCGTCATCGCCACCAAGTGGGGCAACGTCTTCGACGAGGGAACGAGGACCCTCACCGGCGAGGACCCCGGCCCGGCCCACGCGCGGCGCGCCCTCACCGCCTCGCTCCGGCGCCTTCGCACCGACCACGTCGACCTCTACCAGCTCCACCTGGCGGGCGCTTCGCCCGAGGAGGGGGCCGCCCTGCGCGAAACCTGCGAGGACCTCGTACGCGAAGGGCTCGTACGCGGTTACGCCTGGAGCACGGACGACCCCGGGCGGGCGGCCGTCTTCGCCGCGGGTCCGCACTGCCTCGCCGTCCAGCACGCGTGCAACGTCCTTGAGGACGCACCCGAGATGCTCGACCTCACCGCGCGGTACGGCCTCGCGAGCGTGAACCGCAGCCCGCTCGCCATGGGCCTGCTCACCGCGAAGCGGGGCTCAGGCAGCCGGGGCGCGACGGGCGACATCAGGGCCGTACCGCCGTCCTGGCTGCGGTTCTTCGAGCAGGGCGGGGTCCCGGCGCCCCACTGGGCGGCGCGCGTGGACGCGGTCCGCTCCGTCCTGACCAGCGGCGGGCGCACCCTCGCCCAGGGCGCCCTCGCCTGGCTCTGGGCCCGGGGCGCGCACACCGTGCCCATCCCCGGTTTCCGCACCGTCGCGCAGGCCGAGGAGAACGCGGGCGCGATGGCGTACGGCCCGCTCACCGCGGCGCAGCTGACGGAGATCGACGGGCTGCTCGGCCGGTAGACGTGCGGGCCGCGCGGCCCGGGAACGACGAACGGCCGGTGCGGCCTCAACCAGCCGCACCGGCCGTACGCCCGTCTCAAGGGGCCGATGGCGTGTGCTCAGCCACCGGCCCGGAACGCCCACGCCATGTCCGGCTCGGTCGCCCAGCGAAACGCCCGCCGGACCGGCGGACTGCACAGGACCGTCACGACCGCCGCCGCTGTGACGGACACCACGACCTCGCCCGACGGGGCGCTCAGCCACGGGTTGTCGAAGACCCCCGCGAACCCGAGGCCCTTGATCACGAAGCCGTGCAGCAGGTAGCCGCAGATCGTCCCCGTGCCCAGCACCGTGAACCACATGTGCCGGCCGGGCACCCAGGACAGGAAGCACGCCGTCAGCAGCATCGAGCAGAGGAACAGGCCCAGTTCCATGGCGGGCCCGGTCCACCACGCGTGATGCAGCTGCTGCGCGCTGGTGTTGTGGTAGAGCCAGCCGGACGCGAAGCTCGGGGCGATCACGTACGAGAAGGCCAGCGCCGCCAGGACCACCGGCACCGTGAGCATCCTCACTTCGCGGCGCCGCACCAGCTGGAAGTGCTCCGGCTTCAGGCACAGGCCGAGCACGAAGTACGGGAGGAACTGCAGCACCCGCTGGAGGTCCAGATCGGTACCGATCGACGGGCAGAACGACGCGAGCATCGCGATCACCAGTGCGACCGGCAGGGGGTGGCGGATCGCCTGCCACAGGGGCGTCGTGAGCCGCCAGACGAACAGGGCGATCAGGAACCAGGTGAGGAACCAGGGGTCCTGGAGGCTGATGGTCAGGTGGTGCGGCTTCTCCCCGGCCCAGCGCAGCAGCGAGTACGCCGTCTCGAAGATGACGTACGGCACCGCGACGCCCGTCACCAGCCGTTTCAGCTGGTGCGGCCTGGCCGTGAAGGTCCGGGAGAAGTAGCCGGAGATGACGATGAAGGCCGGCATGTGGAACGTGTAGACGACCATGTACAGCGCCTTGGTCGTGCGGCTGCCGTCCATGATCGGTTCCCACGAGTGGGCCACCGCCACCAGCACGATCGCCAGGTACTTCGCGTTGTCGAAGTACGCCTCGCGCTTCTTCGCGGCGGGCTTCGCGCGGGCGGCCGGCCCGGCCGTGGCCGCGGGCCTGTCGCGGGAACCGGTCTCCGTGCGCGGCGCGATGGTGGACGTCACACGTCCCGAAGACGTAGCTCGCGTGGACGGATGGCCCGTGCCCGGCGGCGTGTCGGCCACCGTGGTCGATGCGTTCGCGACGGCCGTGCGGGCGGATTCCTGCTGCCCGTCGCCCGGCCGGGAGGTCTTCTCATATCCCTGTGACGCCTGAACCATTTGACGCACCCTAGACCCGCACAATGCATTTCGTAAAACCGCTGTACCTGATGGCCCATAGGAGCGGGAAACTGACAACAACCGTGCGCTATGCCCTGATTCATCCGTCTTCAAGCGGGCATATCGGCACGCTCCGACGTGAGACCCCATCGCACCTCAATTGCCTTCCCGGCGCCCTGGTCGGCGTCGTCCATACATGCTGTGCTTTACCTGTGTGCGCGCTGAAACGATCGCGTGCGATTCATTTGATTTTCCCGGCGCATTGATCACGGCTGGATGCCGCGCACCGGCGGAAGGTTGCGGTTGCGATGGTTTGCGGGGCCTGAGGGATGGCGTGTTCTGGCCGTCGATGATTCGTCACTGGGCAGCACGGACACAGGGGTTGGTGGCACGATGGGTGCCAGCGGGGTGCGAGACGGAGCGCGGTCCCGCGGCCGGCTAGGCGGACCGACCGAGGGTGTGATCAGTTATGGCCGTTTCAGTGTCCGTAGCGGTGGTGTTGGCGCTCATCCTGGTGCTGATGATCCGCAGCAAGTCCATCAAGGGCGGACCCGCCATCGTGGCGATCCTGTTCGGTTTCTTCCTTGCGTCGACGGACATCGCTCCGTCCGTGAACAGGTTCATGAACTCGATAGGGGACACGATCAGCCAGATCCACTTCTGACCTGTCCCCGGCCGTCTCCGGTCGCCCGCCACCGTCTCGTCGCGCCGGCGGGCCACCGTGAGCGGCGGGCCACCGTGACGAGGGCGCTCACGGTGCCACCGCCGCGCGCGAGCGCGACGGCGACGACCGGAGTGGGAACGGGAAACAGCGACGGCCCGGCAGGCGGGACGAGACCGCCTGCCGGGCCGACGTCATGGCGGCAGGCGTCCACGTGCACGCCGGGGCGGGCAACGGGAACCCGGCCCGCTCAGCCGGCTCGGGACACTTTTACGCGGTCCCCCCGACCGCCGGGACGCCGGCCCGCGGGGGAGTGGCTGGGCCGCCGCGGGCCCCGGGGTCACCGACCGATCGGGTTCGCGTGGGCCGCGCTCGTGCTCAGTCGCCGTCGGGCAGCTGATCGACGGGGTTCCCCGCCGACTCCCGCCGCTGCGCCACCGCCGCGGCCAGGGCCAGCAGGGCCTCGACCTGAGCGTGCGCCAGGAGTTGGTCCGGGCTGCGGCCGCCCCGCCACTTCTCACTTGCGTCCAGTAGTTCCCGAGCCCTGTGAGCATGCGCGGCATGGTCCGACACAAGAACCCCCCGTCGTGTTCGAGGTCTTTACCGTAGCGATCGCGGCAGGCCGGCGCTGCAGTTTGCACGGAGGCGCCGGGCGCGGGCGACCGCGTCCCCTCAACTCAACGCGCCCCCGGGGCCGTCGTGGGGGCGTACAAGGGTGAACGGTCCATGGGCGCGGGGGCCGCAGGTCCGGACGCGGGCCGACCGAAGGCCGGAAACGGCCGGGGGCCGGGCCGGGGAGATGAACCCCGGCCCGGCCCCCGGCCGATGGAGCGGGCGACGGGAATCGAACCCGCGTAGCTAGTTTGGAAGACCTGCTACGTTGCCCAAGCCTGACCTGCGAGTCCTGTGACCTGTGCATGTAGTGCTGCCAGACCTTGGGACCCCGCAGTTCCCCGCCGCGTCCCCTTGCGCCGGGCACGCAACGGGCACGTCACATCAGCTTGAGGATGATCGGTGTCAGGGCCGTTATGGCGCTGGCGAGCGCTGTGATGAGAGACACGACGTCGGTGACTCTCCGATGTTGAGTCGGCCGACTCACCTGGGGTAACCTCACGCTACCGCTAAAGTCTTGTTCACTCACGACTTTGGTGGGCGGGCGATCGTCATGCGGCATGTGATTGATCCTCGTTGACAGGCTGTAGGGCACGGATCTTGGCGGAGCGTGCCGTACGGCCACTTTGGCGTTCAATTCTCGGAGATTTTAGCGTACTTGCCGCTCGCCTCACGCGGCCCAACTTCCCCGACCACCACTCGCCCTTGCTCCCATCCCGTCCGCCTTCGACCCACACACCGTGGAGCGGGCGTGGTTCATGGCGTCCAGGTGGAGCGCGCCACTGTACGAACGACCTGGACGCCATGGGCCGCGTCTGCTCGGCTCTGCCTGGGTCGAAGGTGGTCGGGATGGGAGCCCCCCACGCTCACCCCGACGATGCCGGCACTCGCAGGACGGGCCATCCCACCCCGGACGCATGAGCGCCCCCGCCGGAGGCATGTCCTTGTCCGTGAGCTGCCGTAGGGCCTTCGGTTCGTCTCCTTCTGGCCCCGGCCCTTCCCTCTCGTGGGCGCGCGTCGGCGCAGCGCGGGCGGAGCGGGCCGAAGGCAGGAGCGGCGCCCGGAGCGGAGCCGGGAAGCGCGCCCGGCGGAGCGGAGCGCAGCCGGGTGCCTTGATGAGGTAGAGAAACCTGTAACAGCCCCTGGCTTCGGGTCGGTTGGACTACACGCCTGCCGGGTCGATGAGGCGGCTGGTAAAGCCCGCGTGGCACAGCCGGTCGTAGGCCTGCATCACATCGTCCGGCACTGTCTGGCCGATCATGTAGCCCTGCTCTGGGTAGATCAGTAGCCGCTGAAGCGCACCCACGAGCATGTCGATGACCAGGCGGCCGTCTCCTATGGAATCGACGTACTCGCCGAACGTCATCGGGGTGGACGCGCTGATGATCTCGACTTCCGGCCACACCTTCCGGGCGGTGGCGTATGCCCGCCTCTCTTCATACGGCTTGCTGACCAGGAGCACGGAGGAGACGGTTACGCCGGCCTCTTCCAGCACGGCCTTGGAGAAACGGATGTTCTCGCCGGTGTTCCTCGCCCTGGGCTCGACGAGTACGGCGGAGCCGGGTACGCCGAGTTCCAGCGCCCGTTCCCGGTAGTGGACTGCCTCGCCACGCGGCATGCGCTCACGCGTGGTCGGGCTGGTCGCTCCGGTGAAGACAAGCAATGGGGTCAATCCGCGCTTATAGAGGCTGACCGCTGTGTCGGCCACGCCCAGGTCATGGCTACCCAAGCCGATCGCGACTGAGCAGGGCCTCAGGGTGTGGCCGACCTGGTGGTAGTCCCACAGACGTTGTGCGTCGTCCCATGCTTGCGTCGAGATCATTACTGCCCCTTCTCCCGCTTCGCGGAGTCCGGGACCTTGAAGTCGTACTCCCAGGCAAAGCGCGAAGCAGCGTGCACACCAATGGCGAACTCCACCACTGTGTCAGAGGCGGTGTAGGTCGTCCGGTGCAGCTCTACGACAGGCTCACCCGGAGGGAGCTGCAAAAGCTTCACCTCCTCGGAGGACGGCGGACGAGCGAAGATCCGTTCTTTCATGTGGTCGATCTCGTACCCGGCGTCGTACAGCACTCTGAACCCACCGCCACGTCCGGCAGGGCCGGGGGTCGGGTCCACGATTCGCGTGCCCTCGACGTGCTCCGGTCGGTAGTAGCTCGTGAGCGTGTGGGTCGGCTGGTCGCCTTCCTTCACGACGCGAGCGCGCGCGTAGACCTCTGCGCCCTCAGGTAGACCGTGTGCTGCCGCGACGAGCGGCGGGGCCTCGATGCGGCTCACCGTTTGGGTCTGCTCGTTCCGGCGGTAGCTGCGTCCTGACGCCACCCGGTCCGCGATAAACGCCACCTCGTCACCGTCACGCCACTTGGCCTTGTCGTATCGGGCAATACCGAGCCGCTTGAGCGGCACTCGCTGGCGTACGACCGTGCCGTGACCTCGTGACGACGTGACCAAGCCTTCGGCCTCAAGGGCTTTGTAGGCCTGGTGGACGGTGGACTTAGAGCCCTCGCCGTTCTCGACCAGTTCCCTGATCTGCGGAAGCTGTGTGCCAGGCGGGTATTTGCCCTGCTCACCCCGCTTGATCTCTTCAGCCAGCTTGTCCGCCAGCTCCCGCCACTTTGGCGCCATTGGGCGTCTCCTCTCGACAGATCTAGTCAAACACAGTCCCAGGACTGTTGACAGTCCTAGGACTGCGAGTCATAGTCTTCCTAACGCGTTCGCAGTCCTAGGACAGCGAGCCGCGCGGCCTTATTTGGGCTGCGCCAACGCATCGACTCAGGGAGTACTACATGCCGTCCTTCAAGATCGACGTTTCGACCGCTGTGGTGTTCGTGGCGACTGCGCCGGCGCCGAAGCTCGTCAACAAGCAGACCGGTGAGATTGCGATGGACCGGGAGACCGGTGCTCAGCTCGCGACGGTGGGTCTGCTGATCTCGGATGAGGGGGAGGGCAACCTCTACCAGGTGACCGTGCCGTCCACGGGTATCCCGGAGGGACTCGCGCCGGGTACTCCGGTGTCGGTGATCGGCCTCAAGGCGCGGGACTGGGAGAACGAGTTCAACGGGCAGAAGCGCCACGGGATCAGCTTCCGCGCGGTCTCCATCGTGGCGGGGGCCTGATCCCCATGACGGACGTGTCCACGCTGCTCGAACTCTCCGGCGTCGCCGCCGGTGCGGGCGGGATCGGCTATGCGAAGGTCCGCGCTCCTCGCGTGTACTGGTCGCTGGTGGGCCTGCCCGTCGCGATAGGCCGCTTCACCACCACCTACTCCTCGACCATGGACGTGTGCGGCCTGACGGTGCAGCCGTCGCGTCTGCGGGCGTTCCTGGTCCGCAATGTGGCCCGGCGCTCGGAGGTGCAGCCGGTTCCGCCGAAGGTCCGCCGGGTGCGGGGCACGTCGACGGGGATGCGGGTCACGCTGCGTCTGCCGGCCGGTTTGGAGCCTGCCGACGTGGCCGCCGCGTCCGAGCGACTGCGTCACGCCTGGGGTGTCCACTCGGTGCACGTCACCACGACCAAGCCCGGCTTCGTGGAACTGCGGATGACCGGCTACGACGTCCTGCGGCGGGTGCGGATGCCGCGCCGGGTGCCCTCGGGCCCCATGGTGGTGCCGGTCGCGCAGCGCGATGACGGGTCGGCGTTCGTGCGGGACTACCGCAAGGTTCCGCACGCTCTGACTCTCGGGGCGAATCAGTCGGGCAAGTCCATGTACCAGCGCAACCTGGTCAAGGGCCTCGCCAAACTCCCGGTGGGCCTGGTGGGGATCGACTGCAAACGCGGTGTCGAGCAGCGCCCCTACGCCGCACGGCTGTCGGCTCTGGCGACGAACCGGGATGAGGCTGCCGGCCTGCTGGACGTCCTGGTCTCGGAGATGGAGACCAGGTTCGACCTGCTGAGCGAGTACGGCGTATCCGACCTGTGGGAACTGCCCGCAGAGGTGCGTCCGGTGCCGCTGGTGGTGCTGGTGGATGAGGTCGCGGAACTCTTCCTCACCTCGGCACGGAAGGAGGAGGAGCGCCGGGACGGGATGGTCATGCAGATGGTCCGTCTCGCCCAGATGGCTCGCGCCGTGGGGATCTTCCTGGAGGTGTGTGGGCAGCGTTTCGGCTCCGAACTCGGCAAGGGTGCTACCGCTTTGCGTGCTCAGCTCACGGGCCGGGTCGTGCACCGGGTCAACGACAAGCAGACCGCTGAGATGGGGCTCGGGGACATCGCCCCGGAAGCCGTGTTCGCTGCGACCGCCATCCCTGCGGATCGCCCTGGCGTCGCGGTGGCCGGTGACTCCTCCGGTGGCTGGTCCCGCATCCGCACACCGGAAACCACCCCCGCCGAAGCCGGCGCCGTCTGCCGCGCCTTCGCCCACCTCACCCCGGACCTGCCGTTCCTGGCAGCGTTCCGGCCCATCGTGCCCGCCGATCCGGCCGCACCAGTCGAGGGCCCGTCGCTGGTCAAGCCCCGGCCCGTCACCGACTAACACCCCCTGCTCCACCGGTTGGCGTGACCGTCTCGCGCCAGGTCCCTACCCCGCCCATGCCTGAAACCGGAAGGGAGAACCGCCATGGCCCGCAAGACCACCACCCGCTCCGCCGCGAAGGTCCCGGCTGAACCGTCCGCCTGCACGTCGTGCAAGGGCTCGGGGCAGGTTGCCCGGACCGTCCGCGTCGGCCGCCGGCAACGCGTCGTCGGCCAACAGGAGGGCCTGTGCCTGACCTGCCTCGGCTCCGGACTGGACCCCAACGCCTGACCACCCGGGCGCCGGGCGGCCACCTCGACCGCCCGGCCCCTCAACCTCTGAAAGGAGGTGTCCGGTATGCCGCGCATCCGCTTCGACGCCGTGTTGATCCAAGCAGTGATCGCCGGAGCACTGTCCTTCGCCCACCTGCACGACCTGGCCGAAGCCGCCGGACAACATGGCTGGAAAGCCTGGGCCTACCCCATCAGCGTCGACCTGCTGTTGATGGCCGCATGGCGCCGCATGCGCACCCTGCACGCCGACAAGCAGCCGGCTGGCTCCGCGTGGGCCTGGTTCGTCGTCGCACTCATCGCCTCGCTCGGGGCGAACGTCTCGACCGCCGGCCTACTCGACCTGCACGCCGTACCCGCCTGGCTGCGCATCCTCGTCGCCGGATGGCCCGCCATCGCCTTCCTCGGCGGCACCCTGCTGGCCCACAACCCCACCTCGACGCCCGACGAAATGCCGGTCGAGCTGGCGCCGGAACCGGCCGCTGACCTGATGACTGTCGAACGCGAGGCTGACCAGGCCCCAGAACTGCCCGCCCCCGAACCGGCACCCGCACCCGATCCCGCTCCGAAATCGATACTCCCGGAGCCCGCTACCCCCTCACCCCCGGCGGTTCCTCCGGCCCTGCTCGACCACGCGCGCAAGCTCGCCGACACCCACCACGCAGCAACCGGCCAGTCGATCGACGCGGACACCCTCCGTCTCCGCCTTGGCGTCGCCGGCCCCCTCGCAGCCTCCATCGCCGCGCAACTCGCCTGACACCGAAGGGACGTTCCTCATGCCGCGTCCGCGCCGCTTCTACGACGTGATCCGCATCGGCCCCGTACAGGTCGGCTCGCACTACGACGGTCACGGCCGCACCAAGCACACCGCGACCTGCACGGCGCCCGGCTGCAACTTCTCCACCGACAAGCCCGACAGGTCCGGCGCCGAACTCGCCGCCCGCACCCACCGCTGCAACCCCTGAGGAAGGACAAGCCCCGTGTTCACGCCGAAGTACCCCCGCCCCGACACCGCCCCCAACCCCACCACCCTGCCGCCCCTGGCGCCGCTCGTGCCCACCTCGGACGGCCACGTCCCGGCCTGCACTTGCAGCCACACCCACACCCCGACCACCCCCACCCCGGGCCCGGCTCCGGTTGCGATGCGGCCGACGGTTCAGTTCACGCCCGGCGCCCTCGTCGCCCTCGCGGCCGGCGGTACCGCGGCTGTTCTGGTGATCGGCACGGTTCTGGTCTCGATACTCCTCGCCGTCGCCATCACGGGCGCTTCGGTCGCGGTGTGCGCCATCGTCATCCGCTCCCTGCTCAACAGCCAGCACAAGGCCCGGTGAGCCCCATGGACCCGATGTTCCTCGCGGCCGTGGCACCCGTGACCGGATGGGCCCTGCACGGCGGGCTGCTCGCCCGGCGCCTGTCCACCGCCCGCCGTGACCCGCTCACCGGCCTCCACACCCGTGCCGGCTTCACCACGCGGGCCGAACGCCTCATCCGCCGTTCGCCCGGCGCCGTGGCGGTCCTGGTCGACCTGGACGACTTCAAGCAGATCAACGACACCCACGGACATGCGGCCGGAGACGCGGTCATCGCCGCTACTGGCCTTCGGCTCGCC
Organism: Streptomyces sp. NBC_01497; assembly: GCF_036250695.1. Taxonomy (NCBI): domain Bacteria; kingdom Bacillati; phylum Actinomycetota; class Actinomycetes; order Kitasatosporales; family Streptomycetaceae; genus Streptomyces; species Streptomyces sp. NBC_01497. The sequence goes on from NZ_CP109427.1 coordinate 5,650,721, forward strand.
GCCTGGACCACCCGGCACGGCGTCGCCGCCCGTCTGGGTGGAGACGAGTTCGCCGCGCTGGTCGTCGGTGAGCCGCGTACCGCCGGGCTTCCGGCGCTAGCTGCCGCCCTCAACCGGCCGGTCCTCTACGACGCCGGTGTACTCCCGGTCTCCGCCTCGATCGGCGTCTGCCGCCTGACCGACCTCACCATGCCCCGCCTGACCGACGCGCTGTCTGCCGCTGACGCCGCCATGTATGCGGCCAAGGGCCACGGACGACGCAACCGATAACGGCCCCCGGGGCGGCCTCAACCGCCAAGTTTCCGCCGCCCCGGGCGCCTGCAACCCCCACCAGATCCAACGGACCCGAGAGGGAAACCCCATGATGCCCGACCACGCCCCGACCCTGCCCGTCTGCCGCCACTGCGACGGCTTCCCGACCGTCCACATCACCACCGGCACCCGCCGCCCGGACGGCACCCGCGCCACCCTCGCCGCCGTCTGCCCGGCCTGCAAGGGCACCGGCCACACCCTCCCCGCCGCCGCCCTCGCCCGCGCCGGCCGGTGAGCCTCGTGGCCCTCCTGAACTGGCGCTCCCCGGAGCACTACGACCACACCGGCGACCAGCCCTGCGTGCTGTGCGACAAGCCCACCCCGCTGCGCTCCGACCGTGGCAAGCCCGTCCACAAGGTGTGCGCCGAAGCCTGGATCGACGCCCACCCCCCGAAGAAGGAAGACGAGCGGTGACCACCTCCGCCACCGGTCCCCGCCGGGTCCTGGATCTGTTCTGCTGCTCCGGCGGTGCGGCCATGGGCTACCACCTGGCCGGCTTCGAGGTCGACGGCATCGACATCACCCACCGGCCCCGCTACCCCTTCACCTTCCACCGTGCCGACGCCCTGACCCACCTCGCCCACCTGATCACCACCGGCGACATCGCCCGGTACACGCTCGTGCACGCCTCCCCGCCCTGCCAGGACGGATGCGCCCTCACCGTGGGAACCAACCGCTCACGCGGCTGGGGACGCGACCACGTCCAACTCATCCCCGAACTGCGCACCCTCCTCGACGCGACCGGTCTGCCGTACGTGATCGAACAGCCCAACGGCAAAGCCCCGATCCGCGCCGATGTGCGCCTGTGCGGCGAAGCGTTCGGCCTGGGCGTGCTGCGGCATCGCTCTTTCGAGCTGGGCCGCTGGGCCACCGCACAACCGGCCCACCCTCGGCATCGCGGCTATGTGCGCGGCCACCGCCACGGCGTCTACCGGGACGGCCCCTACGTCGCCGCCTACGGCTCTGGTGGCGGCAAAGCCACCGTGCCCGAGATGCAGACGGCCATGGGGATCACCTGGACCGACGTGCGCGAGGAACTGACCGAAGCCATCCCGCCGGCCTTCACCCGCTGGATCGGCCACGCCTTCACCACCGCCCGACAGGAGATCCTCGCGTGAACACCACCGCCACCCTCGCGGCGGCGGGCCTCGACCCGACCACCCTCCACGACCTGTTCAGGGTGGCCGGGTCGGACGGCTTCGACCGCTGGCAAGAACAGATCCGCCGCACCGGCGGCTGCGCCGAACCCATCCACCTCATCGGCTCCACCAAGACCATCGACCCCACCACCGGCACCGTCCTGCACTCCTACTCGACCGACAAGGAGCCTGGTGGGCGTCTGCGGGTCGCGTGCGGCAACCGGCGCGCTTCCCGGTGCCCGGCCTGCGCCTGGACCTACGCCGGCGACACCTACCACCTCATCCGCGCCGGCCTCACCGGCGACGAGACCAAAGGCGTCACCACGACCGTGCGCGACCACCCCCGCGTCTTCGCCACCCTCACCGCGCCCTCGTTCGGGCCGGTCCACAACCGGCCCACCTCCGGCCGCTGCCGCTGCGGCACCCGGCACCCCGAAGGCGCGTCCGAACTTGGAACCGCGCTCGACCCGGCCACGTACGACTACGCGGGCGCGGTCCTGTGGAACAACCACGCCGGACACCTCTGGCGCTACGTCACCATCTACCTGCCCCGCGAACTCGCCGCCCGCGCCGGCATCACCCAACGCGAACTCAAAGAAGAGCTCCGGGTCTCCTACGGGAAGGTCGCGGAGTACCAAAAGCGTGGCGCCATCCACTTCCACGCCGTGATCCGCTTCGACGGACCAGACGGCCCCGACACCGCCCCGCCGGCCTGGGCCACCATCGATCTCCTCACGGACGCTCTGCGGGCTGCTGCTGCGCGTGCTGAGGTCGCTCTGCCGGCGTCGGGCGAGTACCCCGCGCGGGTCCTGCGGTGGGGGACGCAGCTCGACGTCCAGCCCATCGGCGCCTTCGGCCACGGCGAAGCCCTCACGGAACAAGCCGTCGCCTCCTACGTCGCCAAATACGCCACCAAAGCCGCTGAGACCACCGGGACCGTGGATCGCCGGATCGGGGAGCTGTCCGAGCTGGACAAGCTGCCGGACCTGCCCGACCACACCCGCCGGCTCATCCAGGCCTGTTCCGAACTCGACCCGGCGTATCCGGATCGCAAGCTGTGGCGCTGGGCTCACATGCTCGGCTTCCGGGGTCACTTCTCCACCAAGTCCCGCCGCTACTCCACCACCCTCGGTGCCCTGCGACAGGTACGCGCCGACTACCGCGCCACTCAGCAACGCGAAGCCCTCGGCCTGCCCGACCCCGACGACGACCCAGAGGCGACCACGCTCACGCTCGCGCACTGGACCTATGCCGGCCATGGTCACACCCCCGGCGAATCCTGGCTCGCCGCCCAGCTTCACCGAGACATCCAGCACAACCGCGACTCCGCCCGCGAACACCGCGCCGAACTGGACGACCTGGAAGGGGAATGATCAACGTGACTGACCGCCTGCTCACCGTGGACCAAGTGGCCGGCCTGCTCGGTACGACCGTGCGCTTCCCGCGACGGCTGATCGAGGAACGCCGCATCACGTTCGTCAAGATCGGCCGTCACGTCCGCATCCCCGAGAGCGCAGTGGAAGCGTTTGTCACGGCTCACACGGTCATGCCGTCGGCTCGACGTCTGCGGGGTGTGGCTTGATGGCAAGCAAGAAGCGTTCGTTCGGCCGTGTGCGAAAGCTGCCTTCGGGGCGCTATCAGGCGCGGTACCTCGGTCCCGATGGCATCGACCGCCCGGCGCCCCACACGTTCCGAACCAAGCGGGACACGGATGACTGGCTTGCTGAGCGCCAAGCCGAACTCCGGGGCGGCGACTGGTCCGATCCCGACGCCGGGAAGGTGGCCTTTGGCGGGTACGCCAAGACGTGGATCGAGGAACGAGGTATCGGGGCCTCGACTGCGGATCTCTATCGGTCCCTGTTGCGTAACCATCTGGTACCGACCTTCGGCACGGTCGCCGTTGCTGACATCACCCCCGCCATGGTGCGAGCCTGGCGCGTCGCCCGGCTGGGCTCTGGTGTGGGGCCCTCGACGGTCGCCAAGTCGTACGCCCTCATGCGAGCGGTGCTTATGACGGCGGTCGAGGATCAGTTGATCCGCCGCAACCCTTGCCGGGTCAAGGGCGCCAGCACCACGCAGACACCCGAACGCCCTACAGCGACCGTTCAGGAGGTCTACGCCGTCGCGGGGGCAATCCAGCCTCGGTACCGTGCGCTCGTGCTTCTGGCGGCCTTCTCCGGGCTGCGTTGGGGTGAGCTGGTCGGGTTGCGCCGGCGGGACCTCGACTTTCAGGCGGGCACTCTTCGTGTGCGCCGGAATGTGGCTGAACTCCACGACGGTTCCCGGCTGATCAAGGAGCCCAAGAGCGCGGCCGGCAAGCGCACGGTGGCGATTCCGAACGTGATCACGGGCGAACTCTCGGCGCATCTTGCGGTCTACGCCGAACCTGGTGCGGATGGACGCGTGTTCGTAGGGGCCAAGGGTGCGACGCCTCGCCGGAACCACTTCAACAGGCTGTGGCGGCGAGCATGCGCGACGGCTGAGATCGCGGGTCTGCACTTCCATGATCTTCGCCACACGGGGAACACCCTGGCGGCGGCCACCGGGGCCAGTACGCGCGAGTTGATGACGCGCATGGGGCACAGCACGGCTCGTGCGGCACTGATCTATCAGCACGCCACTGCCGAGCGCGAACGACTGATCGGCAACGCTGTGAGCGCCGCTGTCGAACAGGCGCGAAAACAAGATCCCGACGCGAACGGGCATGCGGCGGGCACGTCGGACTGAGCGGAGATCACGAACGACTGAGGGCCAGGCCGGAGGATGAACCTCTGACCTGGCCCTCAGTATGTGGAGCGGGCGACGGGAATCGAACCCGCGTAGCTAGTTTGGAAGACTAGGGCTCTACCATTGAGCTACGCCCGCGCGGGCCCGGCATGCCCCGAGGGGCGGTCCGAGCGCGTACGCAGAGCATCGTAGCGGTTCCGGGCCGTTCTCCGCACGCCGGTACCCGGTGGGTCCCCGTGGTGCCGGACGGAGCGCCCGGCACGGGATGGACTGCGCGCCGTCCCGCTCACGCTCCCGTGACCAGCGCGCCCCCGGCCGGGAAACACCAGGCCCCGTACGTGGTGGGACGGCTCTCGCGCAAAAGGAGTCCGACGCAGTGCCTCCGGGCATGTACCCTACGTGTCGCACCGACGGGGTGTGGCGCAGCTTGGTAGCGCGTCCGCTTTGGGAGCGGAAGGTCGTCGGTTCGAATCCGGCCACCCCGACCAGTCGACAAGTCGCGCGTATCCGTAGATCGCGTTGTGGGGCGCTTCATGCTTGCGGTTACTATGCAAGCTGCGTGCCCGTGTGTCTGACGTGTCTCCGAGGACCCCCAGGAGCCGGGCCGCTCAGCAGGCCGCCGCACATGTACGAGTGCGCGGCAGGCACACCCGAGAATCAGCCACCAAGGAGACCGAACCGTGAAGAGCGCCGTGGAGACCCTGAACCCGACCCGGGTTCGGCTCACTGTCGAGGTGCCCTTCGAGGAGCTCAAGGACAGCCTCGACGCGGCGTACAAGAAGATCAACGAGCAGGTCACGGTGAAGGGCTTCCGTAAGGGGAAGATCCCGGCCCGCGTCATCGACCAGCGTTTCGGCCGCGGTGCTGTGCTGGAGGAGGCCGTCAACGACGCCCTTCCGAAGTTCTACACCGAGGCGGTCAACGAGGGTGAGCTGAATGTCCTCGGCCAGCCCGACGTCGACATCAAGGAACTGAAGGACGGCGAGCTGCTCTCCTTCACCGCCGAGGTCGACATCCGACCCGAGATCACGATCCCGGACTACTCCGGCATCGAGGTCACGGTGGACGCGGCCGAGGTCAGTGACGAGGACGTCGACAAGTCGGTCGAGCAGCTGCGTGACCGCTTCGCCTCCACCAACGCGGTCGAGCGCGCCGCCGCCGAGGGCGACGTCGTGACGCTCGACCTGGAGGCCAAGATCGACGGCGAGGTCCTGGAGGACGGCGTCGCGAACGGCATCGACTACGTGATCGGTTCCGGCGACCTGCTCGACGGCATCGACGACGCGGTCACCGGCCTGGAGGCGGGCGGCGAGGCCACCTTCACCTCCGAGCTCAAGGGCGGCTCCGCCGAGGGCAAGCCCGCCGAGGTCACCGTCAAGGTCACCGAGGTCAAGGCCCGCGAGCTGCCGGAGCTGGACGACGAGTTCGCCCAGACGGCCAGCGAGTTCGACACCCTGGAGGAGCTCAGGGCGGACAGCCGCAAGCGCCTCGTGTCGATGAAGCAGTACGACCAGGCCACCCAGGCCCAGGAGCGTGTCCTGGACGAGCTGCTCAAGCTCGTCGAGGTGCCGATCCCCGAGAAGCTGCTCGCGGACGAGGTCGAGACCCGCAAGCACAACCTGGAGCACCACCAGCTGCCGCAGATGGGCGTCGAGCTGGAGCAGTACCTTGAGATCCAGGGCAAGACCCAGGAGGAGTTCGACACCGAGACCTCCGAGCAGGCGGTCAAGGGCATCAAGACCCAGTTCATCCTGGACGAGCTGGTCAACAAGGAGAAGCTGAACGTGAACCAGGAGGAGCTCACCGAGCACCTCATGCGTCGCGCGCAGTCCTCCGGCATGAGCCCCGACCAGTTCGCGCAGGCTGTCGTCGAGGGTGGCCAGGTGCCGATGCTCGTCGGCGAGGTCGCCCGCGGCAAGGCGCTCGCCGTGGTCGTGGAGGCGGCGAAGGTCGTCGACACGAACGGCGAGACGGTCGACCTGGACGACGACGAGGACGACGAGACCGAGACGGTCGAGGGCGCCACGGAGTCCGTCGAGGCCGCGGAGTCCGCCGAGACCCCCGAGGCCGGCGACGGCGAGGACAAGCCGACCGCCTGATCGCGGACCACGCACCACGGACGGGCCCCGGACGCACACCGCGTCCGGGGCCCGTCGCGTTCCGTCGCGCACGCACCCGCGAGTGCGCGCCCGTGCGCGCACGCGCGCACGAGAACAGGTCCGTGGCCCGTGCACGCACCCGCGGGCCACATTCACGCGAGAGCCCGTGCCCGCCGGAGCGCCCCCGGTGGTCCGCGACCGGCCGAGCGCTGCCGTCGGCTCCCTGCCCCGGCCGGATCCCCGTCGGCCCGCGCCCGCCTCGCCGCCTGCGCCCGGCCGGCCGAACCCGCCGCGCGCACCACCGCCGCCGGCCCGCACACACGGCCCCGCAGAGCGCCCCGGGAGGCCCGGGGGAGGCCCCGGGGGAGGCCGGACCGGCACACCACCCCGGACGGCCGACGGGCTCGCGCACACACCCCACGCGGCTCCCGCACAGGCGCCTCCGTGCCCCCGTGCGCGCCGCGCGCCACCGCCGTCCGGGACGGTGTGCCCGCACACCGCGGGGCCGGGCCGCCCCGCGGTGTCGGCGCCGCCCGGGCGCGCCCCCGCGCGCCCCCAGAGTCCCCGCTTCCGCGCACCGCCGGCAGGGGTCGGGGCACCCCCGCGAGCATCCGTACAGGCGTGCGGGTGCCGCCGCGTCCGGGCCGGTCAAGGGTGCGGGCCGCCCCCGCCGGGCGGCCCCGCCGGCGGTCGCGGTACGGTCATCCGCACCCGTCGCCGGGGCCCAACTACCTTGCGCTCCGAGCGAACAGCTACGGAACCGGGATGGCGCCCGCCGACCTGGGGGTTAGGGTCCATGAGTACGAGAGCCGGAGAAGTCGTCCGGGTGCAGTGCGGCCCGGCCTCCGAATCTCGGGACGACGACGCTGAGACGGCCGATGCCGTCAGAGACGAGCAGGTGGACACGTGACGAATCTGATGCCCTACGCCGCCGGAGACCCGTCCATCGGTGGGGGCCTCGGCGACCAGGTCTACAGTCGGCTGCTCGGCGAGCGGATCATCTTCCTCGGCCAGCAGGTGGACGATGACATCGCCAACAGGATCACCGCGCAGCTTCTCCTTCTCGCGGCCGAGCCCGAGAAGGACATCTTCCTCTACATCAACAGCCCCGGTGGGTCCGTCACGGCCGGTATGGCCGTCTACGACACCATGCAGTACATCCCCAACGACGTCGTGACCATCGGTATGGGTCTCGCCGCCTCCATGGGGCAGTTCCTGCTGACCGGTGGCGCCGCGGGCAAGCGCTTCGCGCTGCCGAACACCGACATCCTCATGCACCAGGGATCCGCGGGCCTCGGTGGCACCGCGTCCGACATCAAGATCCAGGCCGAGCAGCTGCTGCGCACCAAGAAGCGCATGGCCGAGATCACCGCTCGTCACACCGGCCAGACCGAAGAGACGATCATCCGCGACGGCGACCGCGACCGTTGGTTCTCCGCCGAAGAGGCCAAGAACTACGGCATCATCGACGAGATCATCTCCGCTGCCTCGGGAGTTCCGGGCGGCGGCGGCACCGGGGCCTGAGCCACCCGCCCCGGCCCGTCCCCCGAAGGTCTCCCTAGGTCACAGGAATGGTGAACACCGACATGAACAACACTTCCGCGAGCGGCCTGTACACGGGCCCGCAGGTGGACAACCGCTACGTCGTCCCGCGTTTCGTCGAGCGCACCTCGCAGGGCGTCCGCGAGTACGACCCGTACGCCAAGCTCTTCGAAGAGCGCGTGATCTTCCTCGGCGTGCAGATCGACGACGCGTCGGCCAACGACGTCATGGCGCAGCTGCTGTGCCTGGAGTCCATGGACCCCGACCGTGACATCTCCATCTACATCAACAGCCCCGGCGGCTCGATGACGGCCCTCACGGCCATCTACGACACGATGCAGTTCGTGAAGCCGGACATCCAGACCGTGTGCATGGGCCAGGCGGCCTCCGCCGCCGCGGTGCTGCTCGCCGCCGGCACGCCGGGCAAGCGGCTCGCGCTGCCCAACGCGCGGGTGTTGATCCACCAGCCGTCCAGCCAGACGGGCCGCGAGCAGCTCTCCGACCTGGAGATCGCGGCCAACGAGATCCTCCGTATGCGCACGCAGCTGGAGGAGATGCTGGCGAAGCACTCCACGACCCCGATCGAGAAGGTCAGGGACGACATCGAGCGGGACAAGATCCTCACCGCCGATGACGCGCTCGCCTACGGTCTGGTCGACCAGATCGTTTCCACCCGTAAGACCACGGCCGCCGCAGCGGCCTGACCGGCGCGCGCTCTTGGCGCGGTTCTCCCAGCCGTCCCCGGGGTCATCCCGGGGCCGCCTTACGACGACCGTACGGATGTCGTACGGTCGTCCGGGTGCAAGGTGAACCGTGCCAAGAGGGGCCCGAACACGGGGCCGGGCAAGGTACCGTCGGATATGAGGCACAGGAGCCGCTGAACCAAGCTGCTCCCAGGCGAAGGGGAAGCACCTCGTGGCACGCATCGGTGATGGCGGCGATCTGCTCAAGTGCTCGTTCTGCGGCAAGAGCCAGAAGCAGGTGAAGAAGCTCATCGCAGGGCCCGGGGTGTACATCTGCGACGAGTGCATCGATCTCTGCAACGAGATCATCGAAGAGGAGCTCGCGGAGACCTCCGAGGTGCGCTGGGAGGAACTGCCCAAGCCGCGCGAGATCTACGAGTTCCTTGAGGGCTACGTCGTCGGGCAGGAGCCCGCGAAGAAGGCCCTGTCGGTGGCGGTCTACAACCACTACAAGCGGGTGCAGGCCGGCGAGAACGGCAGCGGTTCCGGCCGTGAGGACGCCATCGAGCTCGGCAAGTCCAACATCCTGCTGCTCGGTCCGACCGGCTCCGGCAAGACCCACCTCGCGCAGACGCTCGCGCGCATGCTCAACGTCCCGTTCGCCATCGCCGACGCGACGGCGCTGACGGAGGCCGGCTACGTCGGCGAGGACGTCGAGAACATCCTGCTGAAGCTGATCCAGGCCGCGGACTACGACGTCAAGAAGGCCGAGACCGGCATCGTCTACATCGACGAGATCGACAAGGTCGCGCGTAAGAGCGAGAACCCGTCGATCACCCGTGACGTCTCCGGTGAGGGCGTGCAGCAGGCGCTGCTGAAGATCCTGGAGGGCACCACCGCCTCCGTACCGCCGCAGGGCGGCAGGAAGCACCCGCACCAGGAGTTCATCCAGATCGACACGACGAACGTGCTGTTCATCGTGGGCGGCGCGTTCGCCGGGCTGGAGCGGATCATCGAGTCGCGGGCGGGGTCCAAGGGCATCGGTTTCGGTGCGACGATCCGCTCGAAGCGCGAGCTTGAGGAACGCGACATGTTCCAGGAGGTCATGCCGGAGGACCTGGTGAAGTTCGGGATGATCCCGGAGTTCATCGGCCGCCTCCCGGTCATCACCTCCGTGCACAACCTGGACCGCGAGGCGCTCAAGCGCATCCTGGTCGAGCCGCGCCACGCACTGGTCAAGCAGTACCAGCGGCTGTTCGAACTGGACGGCGCGGAGCTGGAGTTCGAGCCCTCCGCGCTCGAAGCCATCGCGGACCAGGCGATCCTGCGCGGTACGGGCGCGCGCGGCCTGCGGGCCATCCTCGAAGAGGTCCTGATGTCGGTGATGTACGAGGTGCCGTCCCGCAAGGACGTGGCCCGCGTGGTCATCACCGAAGAGGTCGTCCACTCGCACGTGAACCCGACGCTGGTACCGCGCGAGCCGCGGATCGTGAAGAACGACGGACGGCACGAGAAGTCCGCGTGACCCAGGGCATATGAAGCACACCGCGACCACGCGGGGCGCCCGGCCGGCTGACATCGATCAGCCGGCCGGGCGCCGTCGTGTGCGGGGCGCGGTGCCCATGACCCGGGTGTACGTCAGGCCTTGACGCGCACGTCGTTCAGCCGGCCGGGCGCCGTCGTGTGCGGGGCGCGGTGCCCGTGACCTGGGTGTACGTCAGGCCTTGACGCGCACGTCGTTGCGGAGCTTGGCGGTGGTCTCCGCGACCTCCGAGACCGGGGTCGTCTTGCCCGCGAGCACGGATGCCACGTCGGTCGTCGTGGCGAAGCCGAGCGTGCTGTGGTCGGCCCACACGCAGATGGGCAGCGTGATCTCCTTGGGTCCCGCGCCGGAGCCGTCGCCCTTGACCTTGATGTTCTGGCACTCCATGACCGCGTCCTTCAGGCCGGCCGGGGTGACCTTCTGGGGGGTGCCCACCAGGGTCTCCCCGCCGCTCTTGTCGGCCGTCGACTCCTTCTTCGCGGAGTCGAAGAACGCGTCGAGGGTCTTCTGCGGGTCGTCGATCTGCCCGTAGACGCCGCCGTAGTCGAGCCCGATCTGTGCGAGCGGGTTGCTCTTGTCACCCTTGACGTAGGCGGCGGAGATGTCCTTGGGGTTCTTGACCCCCGCGCTCCTCGCGTCGGCCAGGTCGTCCGAGGCCGAACTGTCGCTGCCGGGCTTCTTCGTGAACTGGCCGTCCAGCACGGTCGCGGGGGCGGTCAGCTTGTGCGGGCCGTCGTCCGCGATGTCCGAGCCGCTGCCGCCCGACGTCAGGAAGTAGACGCCGCCGGCGATGACGGCGCACGCGACGACGACGGCGGTGATGACGAGACCCGTCTTCTTCTTCTTCTTGGGGCCGTCACCCATCGGCTGGGTCGGGTAGGGGCCGGAGCCGTAGGGCGGCTGCTGGCCGTAAGGATTCTGCTGCCCGTACGGCGGCTGACCGGGCTGTCCTGGCTGCCCCGGCTGGCCGGGCTGACCGTACGGACCGGGCTGGGCATACGGGTTGGGCCCCCCGGGCCCCGGTACGCCCTGCTGCGGCTGACCGTAGGGCCCGGTGGGCGGCTGCTGCGGGTAGCCGTAACCAGGCGCCGGGGGAACGCCGGGCTGCTGCGGCACTCCGGGCTGCTGCTGCGGGTAGCCGGGGCCCGGCTGCGGTCCGCCCTGCTGCGGCTGCCCGTAAGGGCCGCTTTGTCCGTACGGCCCGGGCTGCTGCGGCTGTTGAGGCTGCGGCCCCCCGTAAGGCCCGGGCTGGTTGTCACTCATGCGGTCCGATCCCCTCGTATGGATGTAGCTGACCGACATCCTGACGGATGTGAGCACGACATGGGGGTCCCGGGGTCACACCGTTACGCTCGGCAATCCGTTTCGGAGTGGCCCCGGGACACCTTTAAACTGGCCCCGTGACCGAGAACTCAGCGCAGCAGCCACCAGCACCCCGTGAATTGCCGACCCAGTACGCGCCGGCGGAGGTAGAGGGGAAGCTGTACGAGCGCTGGGTGGAGCGGGGTTACTTCGAGGCGGACGCGTCCAGCGACAAGGACCCGTACACGATCGTCATCCCCCCGCCGAACGTCACCGGTTCCCTGCACCTCGGCCACGCCTTCCAGCACACCCTCATGGACGCCCTCACGCGCCGTAAGCGCATGCAGGGGTACGAGTCCCTGTGGCTGCCCGGCATGGACCACGCGGGCATCGCCACGCAGAACAAGGTCGAGCAGCAGCTCGCCGAGGAGGGCAAGTCCCGCCAGGACATCGGCCGCGAGGAGTTCGTCCGCCGCACCTGGCAGTGGAAAGAGGAGTACGGCGGCCGGATCCTCGGCCAGATGCGCCGCCTCGGCGACGGTGTCGACTGGTCGCGCGAGCGGTTCACGATGGACGAGGGCCTCTCCCAGGCCGTCGGCACGATCTTCAAGCGCCTCTTCGACGACGGCCTGATCTACCGCGCCGAGCGCATCATCAACTGGTGCCCCCGCTGCCTCACCGCGATCTCCGACATCGAGGTCGACTACCAGGACGACGACGGCGAACTCGTCTCGCTGAAGTACGGCGAGGGCGACGACACCGTCGTCGTCGCCACCACCCGCGTCGAGACGATGCTCGGTGACACGGCGGTCGCGGTCCACCCGGACGACGCCCGGTACGCGCACCTCATCGGCAAGCGGATCAAGCTGCCGCTCACCGACCGCACGATCCCGGTCGTCGCGGACGCGCACGTCGACCCCGAGTTCGGCACGGGCGCGGTCAAGGTGACCCCCGCGCACGACCCGAACGACTTCGCGATCGGCCGGCGTCACGGCCTGGAATCCATCACGATCATGGACGAGCGCGCCGTGATCACCGTCCCGGGACCCTTCCAGGGCCTGGACCGGTTCGAGGCGCGCTCCGCGATCGTCGAGGCGCTGCGCGAGCAGGGCCGGATCGTCGCGGAGAAGCGGCCGTACGTCCACAGCGTCGGGCACTGCTCGCGCTGCGGGACGACCGTCGAGCCGCGCCTCTCGCTGCAGTGGTGGGTCAAGGTCGAGCCGCTGGCGAAGGCCGCGGGCGACGCGGTCCGCGACGGCCGCGTCAAGATCCACCCCGAGGACATGTCGAAGCGGTACTTCGACTGGGTCGACAACATGCACGACTGGACGATCTCGCGCCAGCTGTGGTGGGGCCACCGCATCCCCGTCTGGTACGGGCCGAACGGCGAGACCGTCTGTGTCGGACCGGACGACGAGGTCCCCACGGGCGAGGGCTGGACACAGGACTCCGACGTCCTGGACACGTGGTTCTCGTCCGCGCTGTGGCCGTTCTCCACGCTGGGCTGGCCGGAGCGCACGCCGTCGCTGGAGAAGTTCTACCCGACGGACGTCCTGCTCACGGGCCACGACATCATCTTCTTCTGGGTCGCCAGGATGATGATGTTCGGGCTGTACGCGATGGACGGAGTGCCGCCGTTCCACACCATCGCGCTGACCGGCCTGGTCCGCGACGAGAACGGCAAGAAGATGTCGAAGTCGTTCGGCAACGTCGTGGACCCGCTGGACTGGATGGACGCCTACGGCGCGGACGCGGTGCGCTTCACCCTCGCGCGCGGCGCCAACCCGGGCGCGGACGTCCCGATCGGCGAGGACTGGGTCCAGGCGTCCCGCAACTTCGCCAACAAGGTCTGGAACGCCACCCGGTTCGCGCTGATGAACGGCGCCACGGTCGAGGGTGACCTGCCGCCCGCCGAGCAGCTCTCGGCGACCGACCGGTGGATCCTGTCCCGGCTGAACCGTACGGTCGCCGCGGTCGACGCGTACTACGACGACTACCAGTTCGCGAAGCTCAGTGACGCGCTCTACCACTTCGCCTGGGACGAGGTCTTCGACTGGTACGTCGAGCTGTCCAAGACGACGTTCGCCGCGGGCGGCGAGGGCGCCGCGGCCTCCCGCCGGGTCCTCGGGGAGGTCCTGGACGTCACCCTGCGCCTGCTGCACCCGATCGTGCCGTTCGTCACGGACACCCTGTGGACGACGCTGACCGGACGCGAGTCCGTCGTCATCGCCGAGTGGCCGGCCGACAGCGGCTTCCGTGACGAGGTGGCGGAGCGGGAGATCCAGCACCTCCAGGAGGTCACGACCGAGGTCCGCCGCTTCCGCGCCGACCAGGGCCTCCAGCCCGGCCAGCGGGTGCCCGCCCGGCTCGACCTGTCGGGCACGTCGCTCGCCGCGCACGAGCCCGCGATCCGCGCGCTGCTGCGCCTGCAGCCGGAGGGCGACGACTTCCAGGCCACGGCGACGCTCCCCATCGCGGGTGCCACGGTCGCGCTCGACCTGTCGGGCACGATCGACGTGGCGGCGGAGCGCAAGCGCCTGACGAAGGACCTGGGCGCCGCCGAGAAGGAGAAGGCGCAGGCCAACGGGAAGCTCTCGAACGAGGCGTTCCTGGCGAAGGCGCCGGACCAGGTGGTCGACAAGATCCGGGTCCGCCTCGCGAAGGCGGAGGCCGACATCACCCGCATCACGGCGCAGCTGGCCGGCCTGCCGCAGGCGTGAGGCACCACCCGTGACGGGCGGCGGGGCCGCCCGTCACGGTCTCGCCCGTCCGCACCGGGCAGGGTCGGGCCCGCCGCCCGCCCCGTGGGGACGACCGCCCGCACCCGTACGACAGCCGGGCCGCACCGGCACGCGGGGCGGCGGACCCCGCCCCGCACCGACCGGCCCCCGCGGCTCCGTAGACTGGGGTGTGTGAGTGAGACCCCCCAGTCCGGCGAGCACGACGAGCACGACGACGACTTCGACGCCATCGTCGCCAACGAGACCACCCGCGACCCCGACCTCGCTGTGATCGAGGCCGGCAGCCGTACCCTGCGGGCGCAGGCCGGCCCGCCCGATGGCGATGTCCCGGGCCGTCCCGAGGACCCCGAGGTCGACGCGGCGCTGCGCGCCGCCGAGGCGGAGCTCGCGAACCGCTGGGGCGAGACCCGGCTCGACCCGTCCACGGTGCGCATCCGGGCGCTGCTCGACCTGCTCGGTGATCCGCAGCGCGCCTACCCGTCGATCCACATCACGGGAACCAACGGCAAGACGTCCACCGCCCGCATGATCGAGGCGCTTCTCGGCGCGTTCGACCTGCGCACCGGCCGGTACACCAGCCCGCATGTGCAGTCGATCACCGAACGCATCAGCCTGGACGGGGCGCCGATCCCCGCCGAGCGGTTCGTCGAGGTGTTCGAGGAGCTCAAGCCGTACATCGAGATGGTCGACGGCGGCCAGGAGCACCGGCTGTCGTACTTCGAGGTGTTGACGGGCATGGCGTACGCCGCGTTCGCCGACGCACCGGTCGACGCCGCCGTCGTCGAGGTCGGGATGGGCGGCACCTGGGACGCGACGAACGTGATCGACGCGGGTGTCGCCGTGATCACCCCCATCTCCCTGGACCACACGGACCGTCTCGGCTCCACGCCCGGCGAGATCGCGGGCGAGAAGTCCGGGATCATCAAGGACGGCGCGACGGTGGTGCTCGCGCAGCAGCCGGTCGACGCCGCGCAGGTGATCCTGAAGAAGGCCGGCGAGCGGGGCGCGACCGTGGCCCGCGAGGGCCTGGAGTTCGGTGTGCTCGCCCGGGAGATCGCCGTCGGCGGGCAGCTCATGACGCTGCGCGGCCTCGGCGGCGAGTACGGGGAGGTCTTCCTGCCCCTGCACGGAGCGCACCAGGCGCACAACGCGGCGGTGGCGCTCGCGGCCGTCGAGGCGTTCTTCGGCGTCGGCGCCACCCGGCAGGACCCACTCGACCAGGAGCGGGTCCGCAAGGCCTTCGCGACCGTCACCTCGCCCGGCCGTATGGAGGTCGTGCGGCGCTCGCCCACGGTCGTCCTGGACGCCGCGCACAATCCGGCGGGCGCACGCGTCGCCGCCGAGGCCGTCAGCGAGGCGTTCGACTTCAGCCGCCTGATCGGTGTGATCAGCACGAGCGCGAACAAGGACGTACGGGGCGTGCTGGAGGCCCTGGAACCCATCTGCGCCGAGCTCGTCGTCACGCAGAACTCCAACTACCGGGCGATGAGCGCGGACGAGCTGGCCGCCGTCGCCGTCGAGATCTTCGGCGACGACCGCGTACAGGTCGAGCCGAGGATGGACGACGCACTGGAGGCGGCGATCACCCTCGCCGAGGAAGAGGGCGAGTTCTCGGGTGCCGGTGTGCTCGTGACAGGTTCGGTCATGACGGTCGGCGAGGCCCGGCTGCTGCTCAAGAGGGGCTGACACACGGTCATGCGTACGCTCTGTTCATCGACCCTGCTCGCCGAGTTCTTCGTGATCGGCTTCGCGGGCCTGGTCGCGATGAAGTCCGATTCCCTGTCGATGACGGCCGTGTGGACGGTGTGCGGCGTCGCGATGCTGCTGTCGCTGCTGCTGTGCGGCGTGATCACCCGCCCGGGCGGCGTGCAGCTCGGCTGGGTGCTGCAGGCGGCACTGCTGCTCAGCGGGTTCGTGGTGCCGATGATGTTCATCCTCGGCGTGGCCTTCGCCGCGCTGTGGTGGGCTTCGGTGCACTACGGGCGGATCATCGACGAGCACAAGGCCCGGTGGGCCGCCGCGCTCGCCGAGAACGAGGCCGCGCGGGACGGCGCCGCGGCGCCCGAGTAGCGTTCCGCGCCCCGATTAGCGTTCCGCGCCCCGGGTACGGCGCCGGCTCCGCGCCGTACCCGCACGTCACCCGCGCGGCCCGTGCCGCCTTCGCCGCGCTGTCACCCGCCCGGCCGAGTGCGGGCGGCGGGAGCAGCACCGGTAGCCTCGCAGCACCGTGTCGCGTTCTGTGTCACCCGTTACCCAAGGAGCCGCACCCATGACGACCCAGCGCACCCTCGTCCTCCTCAAGCCGGACGCCGTACGGCGGCACCTCGTCGGTGAGATCATCGGACGGATCGAGCGCAAGGCCGGCTGGAGCCTCGCCGCCATGGACCTGCGCAGCCTCGACCAGGAGACCCTGGAGCTGCACTACGGCGAGCACCAGGGCAAGCCGTTCTACGAGCCGCTGGTGGAGTTCATGGCGTCCGGCCCGGTCGTCGCGCTCGTCGTTCAGGGGGAGCGCGTCATCGAGGGCGTGCGCGCTCTCGCCGGACCGACTGACCCGATCGCCGCAGCGCCGGGGTCCATCCGGGGGGACTTCGGCACCATTGTCCGGGAAAACCTGATCCACGCGTCGGACTCCGAGGAGTCCGCCATTCGGGAACTGAAGATTTTCTTTCCCGGCCTTTCCTGAGCGGCTGTCAGCCGAATAGCCTGTCCGCCTGGGGCGACCGGAGGAATTCGGTCGCCCAGGGGATTGTCCCGCCCGCTTCCGGGAACGCAACGCCGCGACACTTCGTCACCCTTACTGAGGTGGGCCACCGCGCCGATCCGGGGTTGACGGCACTACGATGACCTCAAGCCCAGCGAGCCACCGGCTTCGCGTGCTTCACCACGCTTCGCGTGCTCCACCACCCACCTCGCCATCCTGAAAAGCCATCAACAGCTTCGATTTGGGAAGGCCAGACGCATCCTCATGGGGAACAAGATGTCGTTCATCGGCCGTGACATGGCTGTCGACCTCGGGACCGCCAACACGCTGGTGTACGTCAGAGGCCGGGGGATCGTACTCAACGAGCCGTCCGTCGTCGCCATCAACACCAACACCGGGGGCATTCTCGCGGTCGGTTCCGAGGCGAAGAAGATGATCGGCCGGACACCCGGCAACATCGTGGCCGTCCGGCCCCTGAAAGACGGCGTGATCGCGGACTTCGAGATCACCGAGCGCATGCTCAGGTACTTCATCCTGAAGATCCACAAGCGCCGCTATCTCGCCAGGCCCCGCGTCGTCATCTGCGTGCCCTCCGGTATCACCGGGGTCGAGCGCCGCGCCGTCATCGAGGCGTCCACCCAGGCGGGCGCGCGCCAGGTGCACATCATCGAGGAGCCCATGGCCGCGGCCATCGGTTCCGGGCTGCCGGTCCACGAGGCCACCGGCAACATGGTGGTCGACATCGGCGGCGGCACC
Source organism: Streptomyces sp. NBC_01497 (assembly GCF_036250695.1). Taxonomy (NCBI): domain Bacteria; kingdom Bacillati; phylum Actinomycetota; class Actinomycetes; order Kitasatosporales; family Streptomycetaceae; genus Streptomyces; species Streptomyces sp. NBC_01497. The sequence goes on from NZ_CP109427.1 coordinate 5,668,269, forward strand.
ACCGAGGTCGCGGTGATCTCGCTCGGCGGGATCGTCACGGCGCAGTCCATCCGGGTGGCCGGCGACGAGCTCGACAACGCGATCATCCAGCACATCAAGAAGGAGTACTCGCTGCTGCTCGGCGAGCGGACCGCCGAGAGCATCAAGATCACCATCGGTTCCGCGTTCGACCTGGAGAAGGACGAGCACACCGAGATCCGCGGCCGGGACCTGGTCTCCGGGCTTCCCAAGACCGTGGTCATCTCCGCCGCCGAGGTCCGCAAGGCCATCGAGGAGCCGGTCAACGCCATTGTGGACGCGGTCAAGACGACGCTCGACAAGTGCCCGCCCGAGCTCTCCGGCGACGTGATGGACCGTGGGATCGTGCTCACCGGCGGCGGCGCGCTGCTGCGCGGACTCGACGAGCGGCTGCGCCACGAGACGGGCATGCCGATCCACATCGCCGAGAACCCGCTGGACTCGGTGGCGCTCGGTTCCGGCAAGTGTGTCGAGGAGTTCGAGGCGCTCCAGCAGGTGCTGGACGCCCAGCCGCGCCGCTGACCGGTCGTCGGCCCCCGGGGCCGCCCGCGGCGGGGTCCGTTCGCGAGCGGTGACCCACATGTCAGCGAGAATCCGCCGTACGGACGCTGTCGCGCCGTACGGCGGGTCGTTGATACACAGGCAGGACAATTCCTACGAGGAAGGCACGGCCGCCGCACGTGAGGGACACAAAGGAGAGCCGGCTGCTCCTGGTGCTGCTGATTGTCGTCGCGTTCGCCCTGATCACCGTCGACATCCGCGGGGGCGAGAACTCACCGGTGGACGGGGCGCGCCACGCGGCCGCCACCGCGTTCGGGCCCGTGGAGAACGGTGTGGCGGGCGCCGTCGACCCGGTGGGCAACGCCATAGCTGCGGTACGGGACTCGAACACCCGGCACAACCGCATCACCGATCTGGAACAGCAGAACGCGCAGCTGAAGCGTGAGCTCGGCAGTGACGACCAGAACCGCAACAAGGCCCGCGAGCTGGACAAGATCCTCAAGGTGGCCGGCGCGGGACAGTACGGGGTGAAGGGCGCTCAGGTCGTCGCCATAGGAGCGGCGCAGGGCTTCTCCTGGACGGTGACCCTCGACATCGGCTCCCGTGACGGCATCCAGCGCGACATGACCGTCCTCAACGGGGACGGCCTGGTCGGCAGGGTCACCACGGTCGGCCCGAGGACGTCCACGGTGCTGCTCGCCAACGACCCCGACTTCACGGTCGGTACGCGGATGGAGCGCAGCGACGAGCTGGGCTTCGCGACGGGCCAGGGCGACCGGCCCATCTCCGTCCAGCTGTTGAACGCCAAGGCCAAGGTCAAGGTGGGCGACCGGCTGGTCACCTTCGGATCCAGCAAGGACAAGCCGTTCGTGCCGGGCGTGCCGGTCGGCCGGGTCGTACGCGTCGATCCGTCGGGCGGCGACCTGACGCGGACGGTGTACGTGCAGCCGTTCGTGGGCTTCACGAAGCTCGACGTCGTCGGCGTCGTGGTGCAGGCCCCGCGCCAGAACCCGCGGGACACGGTCCTGCCGCCGAAGCCCAGGACCCGGCCCACGCCCACCGTCACGGTCACGGTCACCCCGTCCGGCACCACCGGGCAGGGCACCGGAACGGGCGCCGGGCAGGGCGACGGCCAGGGGACGGGCGACGGCGGCGACACCGTGCCCGACCCGAACGCGAACGCGAACGCCGACAACCAGGAATAGAGCTGCTCCATGCGCATCAACCGGATTCTGCTCTCGGCCGCGCTCGTCGTGGTCGCCCTGGTCCTCCAGGTATCCGTCCTCGCGAGACTCCACCTGCCCGGCGCCGTGCCCGACCTGATGCTGCTGGTCGTGCTCGCCCTGGCCTTCGTGTACGGGCATGTCGGCGGCGCCCTCATCGGGTTCGGCGCGGGGCTGCTGACGGACCTCGCGCCGCCCGCCGACCACGCGGCCGGGCGGTACGCGCTGGTGCTGTGCGTGGTCGGCTACCTGGCGGGCCTCGTCCGCCCGGAGAAGGGCCAGATCAGATCGGCCCTCGCGCCGATGCTGGCCGTGGTCTGCGCGGCCCTCGGCTCGACGCTGCTGTACGCGGGTGTCGGTGCGCTCGTCGGGGACACGGCCGCCCGCCATGTCGGCCTCGGGGGGCTGCTGTTCACCTCCGCCGTGTACGACCTGCTGCTGGCGCCGTTCACGGTGCCGTGGATCATGGCACTGGCCAGGAAGGCCGAGAACGATCCGATGGCGGAGTCGCAGAAGGGCTCGGGTCTCGGCGTGGGCGCCGACGTCGCCGCGGGCTGGATCGGATCCGGCACCGGGCTGAAGATCGGCGGCCAGCGCGGGGGACTGCGCGTCAGAGCCGCCCGTAACCGCGCGGCCAAGGCGGGGCGCATCAAGGGGGTCAAGCGACTGTGAGCAACATTCCCGAGACCGGGCGGACTCCCCGGGTGAAGGTCCGGGTGATCGTCATCCAGGTCCTCGTCTTCTCGCTCCTGCTCACGCTGGGCGGGCGGCTCTGGTACCTCCAGATCCGCAACGGCCAGCAGTACACCCAGGAAGCCGACAACAACCACGTGCAGCAGGTCGTGCAGCCGGCGGTGCGCGGCTCCATCGTCGACGACCAGGGCGTCCCCCTCGCCGACAACGAGACCCGCCTCGTGGTCTCCGCCAGCCGCACCGAACTGCTGAAGCAGCCCGACGACGGGCGTGCCGTGCTCACCCGGCTGGCCACCGTCCTCGGCATCGACCCCACCGACGCGATCGACAAGGTGAAGCTGTGCGACGCGAAGACGCCGCAGCCCTGCTGGAACGGCTCCCCGTACCAGCCCATCCCGATCACCGACAAGGCCACCACCCAGCAGGCGCTGCAGATCATGGAGCAGCGTGAGGACTTCCCCGGCATCACCGCCGAACCCACCGCCGTACGCAGTTACCCCGGCCCTGTCGGGGTGAACGCGGCGCAGGCCCTCGGCTACCTCGGTCCGGTGACGGACAAGGAGGTCGCGGCGTCGGAGAAGACCGACAACCCGCTGCTGCGGTCCGACAACGTCGGCCGGGCCGGCCTGGAGAGCGAGTACGACCAGCAGTTGCGCGGCAAGTCCGGTGTCACCCGCTACGAGGTCGACAACCTCGGCCGGGTCATCGGCAAGGCGGGCGCGACGCCCGCGCAGCCCGGCAGCAACCTCGTCACCAGCATCGACTCGCGGGTCCAGGCGCTCACCGAGAAGGAACTCGCGGAGGCGATGAAGGGTCTGCGCAAGCAGTACGACCCCGTCACCCACGAGAACTTCAAGGCCGACTCGGGCGCCGCCGTCGTCATGGACGTCCACACCGGCCGGGTCATCGCGATGGCCAGCAACCCCACGTACAACCCGAACGTGTGGACCGGCGGCATCTCATCCGCCGAGTACAACAACCTCACCGACAAGAAGTCGAACTACCCGCTGCTCAACCGCGCGACCCAGGGCGAGTCGGCGCCCGGCTCGACCTTCAAGGTCATCTCCACGAGCGCCGCCATCAACGCCGGATACGCTCCGGACGGCGGCTACCCGTGCACCTCCTCGATGACCGTCGGCGGCCGGGAGTTCAAGAACTTCGAGGGCGAGAACTACGGCGACATCAGCATCGCGAAGGCGCTGGAGGTCTCCTGCGACACCGTCTTCTACGACCTGGCCTACGACCAGTGGAAGAAGGACGGCGGGATCAACCCGAAGCACCCGAAGGACTGGTTCTTCAAGACGGCCCACGCGTTCGGCCTCGGCAAGAAGACCGGCATCGACCTGCCCAACGAGGTCTCAGGACGGGTGCCCGACCGGACGTGGAAGCAGAACTACTGGGACGCCAACAAGGTCGCCTGGTGCAAGGACGGCAAGAAGGACGGCTCGTACGTCCAGCAGATCGAGTTCGAGAACTGCAAGGACGGCTACCAGGTCCGTCCCGGTGACTCGCTGAACTACGCGATCGGGCAGGGCGACACGCTGCTCACCCCGATCCAGGAAGCCGTCATGTACTCGGCGATCGCCAACGGCGGCACGATGTACCAGCCGAGCATCGGCAAGGCGGTCGTCAGCGCCGACGGCAAGAAGGTCGCCCCGATCACGCCCAAGGTGACCGGGCACCTGCCGGACACCAAGAAGACGATCTCGTACATCAACGACGCGCTCGAAGGCGTGGTCACGAGCGGCACGGCGGCCTGGCAGTTCGGCGGCTGGCCGCAGGACAAGATCGCCCTGCACGCCAAGACCGGTACGGCGGAGGTCGCCGGCAAGCAGAGCACCGGCTGGCTCGCCACGTACACCAAGGACTACGCGGTGATCATGACGATCTCGCAGGGCGGTACGGGTTCCGGCTCCGCCGGTCCCGCCGTCCGCAAGATCTACGAGGCGATGTACGGCATCGGGGCCGACGGCACGGTGAACCCGAAGGACGGCATCCTGCCGAAACCGGTGAGCGCGATGCCGAAGATCCAGTCGGACGGTTCGATCGACGCGCCGGTGCTCAAGCCGTACAAGGCGCCGAAGAAGAAGGAACCGGTCGACCCGAACGCCTCGGCCAGTCCGAACGCCACGGCGACCTCGAACGCCTCCGTGCCGCCGGCGCAGCCACCCGCCGACACCGGGGGCGGCGGCAACCAGCAGATCGCCGCGGGCCTGCCCGCGAGCATCGTGCGAAGGGACTGAGCCATGACCGGTACCAGTGGCTTCTCGGTCTCCGGGTACGGGCCCCAGCGCACCGGCTGGGCGCGGATGGCCGCACGCGACTCCGTCGTGCGCAAGCTCGACTGGCCGCTGCTGCTCTCCGCGATCGCGCTCTCCCTCATCGGCTCGATGCTGGTGTACTCGGCGACCCGCAACCGCACGGCGCTCAACGGTGGCGACCAGTACTACTTCCTTGCCCGCCACCTGATGAACACCGGCATCGGCCTCGGGCTGATGATCGGGGTCATGTGGCTCGGCCACCGCACGCTGCGTGGGGCGGTGCCGATCCTCTACGGCCTGTCGATCCTGCTGATGCTGGCCGTCCTCACCCCGCTCGGCTCGACGATCAACGGCGCGCACTCGTGGATCGTGATCGGCGGCGGCTTCTCGGTCCAGCCGTCGGAGTTCGCCAAGATCACCATCCTGCTCGGGATGGCGATGATCCTCGCCTCCCGTGTCGACGCGGGTGACACCGAGCACCCGGACCACCGCACCGTCGCCAAGGCGCTCGGTCTGGCCCTGGTGCCGATGGCCGTCGTCATGCTGATGCCCGACCTCGGCTCCGTGATGGTCATGGCGGTGATCGTGCTGGGCTGCCTGCTGGCGTCCGGCGCGCCGAAGCGGTGGATCCTCGGCCTGATCGGCGCGGGCGTCGTGGGCGCGGTGGCGATCACCGCGCTCGGCATCCTCGACCAGTACCAGATCAACCGGTTCGCGGCCTTCGCGAACCCGGACCTGGACCCGGCGGGTGTCGGCTACAACACCAACCAGGCGCGGATCGCGATCGGCTCGGGCGGGCTGCTGGGCAAGGGCCTCTTCCACGGCTCGCAGACCACCGGGCAGTTCGTGCCCGAGCAGCAGACCGACTTCGTCTTCACGGTCGCGGGCGAGGAGCTCGGTTTCGTCGGGGCGGGCCTGATACTGCTGCTGCTCGGCGTCATCCTGTGGCGCGCCTGCCGCATCGCCCGGGAGACCAGCGAGCTGTACGGCACGGTCGTCGCGGCGGGCATCATCGCATGGTTCGCCTTCCAGGCGTTCGAGAACGTCGGCATGACGCTGGGCATCATGCCGGTGGCCGGTCTGCCGCTGCCGTTCGTCTCGTACGGCGGCAGTTCGATGTTCGCCGTGTGGATCGGCGTGGGGTTGCTGCAGTCCATCCGGGTGCATCGGCCGATAAGGGCCTGACGCCGGGAGCGGCACCGCGGGACGGCCCGCGTCAGGGGCCGGCCGTGCAGGAGACTCGGTCCGGCCGATGGGGCCGCCCCGGCGCAGTGCGCTTAGGGGCGGCCCTTCTCGGTTACACGCCCTGTATGGCGGACACCACGCGCGAAGTCGAACACAAGTACGTATTTCCCGGCGAGGCCCAGGGAGACGGCCCACCCGCGCTGCCCGATCTGACGGGCGTCGCGGGAGTCACCGCCGTACGCGCCGAGGGCATCACGGAACTCGACGCCGTGTATCACGACACCTCCGACCTGCGGCTCGCCGCCGGCCACGTCACCCTGCGCCGCAGGGAAGGCGGCCACGACGAGGGCTGGCACCTGAAATTCCCGGTGGGCCCCGGCGTACGCGACGAACTGCGCGCCCCGCTCTCCGACCACCTGCCCGACGATCTCGCCCGGCTGGTGCGCTCCAGGACGCGGGGCGCGGACGTCGCCCCCGTCGTCCGCCTGCGCACCTCCCGCGCGATCACCCGGCTGCTCGGCAAGGGCGGCGCGCCGCTGGTCGAGATGGCGGTCGACGCGGTACGGGCCGAACGCCTCGGCGCGGGCGCCGGCGCGGGCCCCGCCGTCTCCACCTGGACCGAGGTGGAGGCGGAACTCGAACCCGGCGCGGACCCCGCCGTCCTCGACAAGGTCGACAGGAAGCTCCGCAAGGCCGGCCTCGCGCCCGCCCCCTCCGCGTCCAAGCTCGCCCGGGCGCTCGCCGAGACCGGCCCGCCGGCGCCCGAGGCCCGGCAGGAACGCGGACCGTCGACGGCCGGCGACCACCTCCTCGCGTACCTGCGCGAACAGGCCGAGGCGATCGCCGCGCTCGATCCCGCCGTCCGCCGCGACCTGCCCGACTCCGTCCACCAGCTCCGCGTCGCCGTGCGCCGCCTGCGGTCCGCGCTGCGCAGCTACGGCCGCATCCTCGACCGCGCCGTCACCGACCCGCTCGGCGGCGAACTGCGCTGGCTCGGCGCCGAACTCGGCGTCGACCGCGACAACGAGGTGCTCGCGGCCCACCTGCGCGCCCGCGTCGACGCGGTCCCCGCGCCCCTGCTGCTCGGCCCGGTGGAAGCACGACTGCGGCGGTGGACGGCGGCGAGCGGCAGCCGCTCCCGCGAACTCACCCTCGCCACCCTCGACAGCGACCGCTACCTCGCCCTCCTCGACTCCCTGGCCGCGCTGCTCGCCGATCCGCCGCTGCGGGGGGCCGCGGGCGCCACCCCGCGCACCGCCCTGCCGAAGGCCGTGCTGAAGGAGTACGGCAAGCTGGCGCGCCGCGTCGCGTACGCGCTGGACCTCCCGGCCGGTAAGGAGCGGGACCTCGCCCTGCACAGCGCCCGCAAGGCCGCCAAACGCGTCCGGTACGCGGCGGAGGCGGCCGCGCCTGGCGCGGGGAGGCCGGCGAAGGTGTTCGCCCGCCGGATGAAGAAGGTGCAGCAGCTCCTCGGCGAGCACCAGGACGGGGTCGTCGCGCGTGAGGCCGTCCGCGACCTGGCGATCCAGGCGCACGCCGGCGGCGAGACCGCCTTCACCTGGGGCCTGCTCTACGCGGGCGAGGACGAACGGGCCCGGGCCGCGGAGCGCGCACTGCCCCGGGTATGGGCCAAGGCGTCGAGGCCCGCGGCCCGCGCCGCTCTCAAGCGCTGAGCGGCGGCCCGCCCGGCGGCGCGGCCCCGGGCCCCGGCGGACGGCGGCCGGGGGCGCACGCGGCGCGGGGTACGCTGACTAATCGCCCCGGCGCCCTGGTGCGTCCCGCATCCCGCGCGCGGGGGCGAGCCGCCCGCTCGGGCGTACCACACAGCCGGCCCACGAAAGATCCGCGATGCCTGCCGATTCGGTCTTCCCGCAGCTCGAAGCTCTGCTCCCGCATGTACAGAAGCCGATCCAGTACGTGGGCGGCGAGCTGAACTCCACGGTCAAGCCGTGGGAGGAGTGCGACGTGCACTGGGCGCTGATGTACCCCGACGCCTACGAGGTCGGCCTGCCCAACCAGGGCGTCATGATCCTCTACGAGGTGCTCAACGAGCGCGAGGGCGTCCTCGCGGAGCGCACGTACAGCGTCTGGCCGGACCTGGAGGAGCTGATGCGCGAGCACGGCGTCCCGCAGTTCACGGTCGACAGCCACCGGCCCGTCTCCGCCTTCGACGTCTTCGGTCTCAGCTTCTCCACCGAGCTGGGCTACACGAACATGCTGACGGCCCTGGACCTCGCGGGCATCCCGCTGCAGGCCAAGGACCGCACCGAGGACCACCCCGTCGTGCTCGCGGGCGGCCACGCCGCGTTCAACCCGGAGCCGGTCGCGGAGTTCGTGGACGCGGTCGTGATCGGCGACGGCGAGCAGGCCGTCCTGACGATCACCGACATCATCCGCGACTGGAAGGCCGAGGGCCGTCCCGGCGGCCGCGAGGAACTGCTGCTGCGCCTCGCGAAGACCGGCGGCGTGTACGTGCCGGGCTTCTACGACGTCGAATACCTGCCGGACGGCCGAATCGCCCGCGTGGTGCCGAACAGGTCCGGCGTGCCGTGGCGCGTGTCCAAGCACACCGTCATGGACCTCGACGAGTGGCCCTACCCGAAGCAGCCGCTGGTGCCGCTCGCCGAGACGGTGCACGAGCGGATGTCCGTGGAGATCTTCCGGGGCTGCACGCGCGGCTGCCGGTTCTGCCAGGCCGGCATGATCACCCGCCCGGTGCGCGAGCGCTCCATCACCGGCATCGGCGAGATGGTCGACAAGGGCCTGAAGGCGACCGGCTTCGAGGAGGTCGGCCTGCTGTCGCTGTCGTCCGCGGACCACAGCGAGATCGGCGACATCGCCCGGGGGCTCGCGGACCGGTACGAGGAGGACAAGGTCGGCCTCTCCCTGCCGTCCACCCGGGTCGACGCGTTCAACATCGACCTGGCCAACGAGCTGACGCGCAACGGCCGCCGCTCGGGCCTGACCTTCGCGCCCGAGGGCGGCAGCGAGCGCATCCGCAAGGTCATCAACAAGATGGTCTCCGAGGACGACCTGATCCGTACGGTCGCCGCCGCGTACGGCAACGGCTGGCGCCAGGTGAAGCTGTACTTCATGTGCGGCCTGCCGACCGAGACCGACGACGACGTGCTCCAGATCGCCGACATGGCGATGAACGTCATCCAGAAGGGCCGCGAGGTCTCCGGCTCGGGCGACATCCGCTGCACGGTCTCGATCGGCGGCTTCGTACCCAAGCCGCACACGCCCTTCCAGTGGGCGCCGCAGCTGTCCGCCGAGGACACGGACTCCCGCCTGAAGAAGCTGCGGGACCGGATCCGCGGCGACAAGAAGTACGGCCGCTCCATCGGCTTCCGCTACCACGACGGCAAGCCCGGCATCGTCGAGGGCCTGCTGTCCCGCGGTGACCGCCGCGTGGGCGCCGTGATCCGCGCCGTGTACGAGGACGGCGGCCGCTTCGACGGCTGGCGCGAGCACTTCTCGTACGACCGCTGGATGGACGCCGCCGCCAGGACCCTCCCGGAGCAGGGCGTCGATGTCGCCTGGTACACGACCCGTGAGCGCTCCTATGAAGAGGTCCTGCCCTGGGACCACCTGGACTCGGGTCTGGACAAGGACTGGCTCTGGGAGGACTGGCAGGACTCCCTGGACGAGACCGAGGTCGAGGACTGCCGGTGGACCCCGTGCTTTGACTGTGGCGTCTGCCCGCAGCTCGACCTCGACATCCAGGTCGGCCCGACGGGCAAGAAGCTGCTGCCGCTGACCGTGGTGGGCGGCGCGGGCAACTGACCTCCCGGCTCCGGGGCACGCGTGTCCCGGAGCCGTGTGCGGTGCTCTCCCGTATGAGCGAATCAGGCGGCTCTGTGGTCACAGCGGGCCACCGGGTCGCGTGAACGAGCCGACGAACCGTGCGCTCTGCGTAGTCGGTGCCTTACGTTCGGTGTCCACGGTCGTGGTGAACACGGCCCCACAGGCACGGAGTTGCCCCGAATGCGACGTAAGACCCGCAAGCTCGGCACCCTGGCGGTCGCCGCACTGCTGTCCCTCGCCGCGGCATCCACCGCACGGGCGGCAGACACCAGAGCTCCTTTCGACGGCGCCGCGTACTTCAACCTGAGGGACACCACCGGCTCCGACTTCGTCGTCAAGCTCACCGATCCCGCCAGGATCCGGGAAGCACGCGAGATCGTCGACAAGGGCGAGCGCAAATACCTCATCGGCCGCATCGTCAAGCAGCGGGCCGACTACAACCGCCGCTGGGACTTCCACTACAACCCGGACACCGTCAGCTTCGCCGACCAGGTCATCGAGGTGTGCGACGCGACGATCCCCTACGTCGAGGACCACCTCGACGAGGCCGGCGGGCCCTTCCTGCCCGGCCTGTACTGGTGCCCCTGGAGCGGCCGCCTCACGAGGGAACTCCCCGCCGCCCCCTGACCCGCCACCTCCCCGGCCCCCGGCCGTCACCGCTCCCTGACCCGCCGCCGCCCGGGCCCCGGCCTCCACGGCTCTTGACCCGCCGCTCCCATGGCTCCGGCCCCGGTCGCCCCCTCACCCCCCGGGCGGCCGGGGCCGGTTCGGTCAACGGCGCTCCGGTGCGGCGCGGCGCGAAGGGCATGCGGCCGTGCGGGGGAAAATGGCCGGTGGGACGGTTTCCGGCACGGCAGAATGGGGCGATGTCACCTCGTCTCGTCGCCCCCGACGCCCGCTTCAGGGCCTCGTTCCTCGCCGCCATCCAGGAGTTCGTCACGGGTGCGGAGGGCGACAGCGGACAGGTCGTCGCCGGGCAGGAGATGGAGCGGTACGGGGCGGGATGGGCGCGGCCCGCGGTGTTCGCGTCGTATGTGGACGGTCTCAACGCCGAGCGTTTCGAGGAGACTCCGCGCGTCGAGGGGTGGGTGCCGTGCACGCACCTGTGGTTCGTGGAGGGGGACGAGTTCCTCGGACGGCTCTCGATCCGCCACCGCTTCACCCCCTTCCTGCTCGAATTCGGCGGGCACATCGGCTATTCGGTCCGCCCGTCCGCCCGGCGGCGCGGCCACGCCACCGCGATGCTGCGCGCATCGCTGCCGCTCGCGGGTGAACTCGGCCTCGATGAGGTGCTCGTGACGTGCGACGCCACCAACGTCGCGTCGAAGAAGGTGATCGAGGCGGCGGGCGGCAGGTTCGAGGACCGGCGCGGAGAGAAACTGCGCTACTGGATCGGCACCGGACTCTGAGACGCGTCACCCCGTCGGCCCGCTCGGCTGCCGGCCCGCCGGTCCGCCGCCGGCGGCGCGGTGTGTTCGAGGCGCTGGGATCCGGCGCGGCGGTGGTGCGGCGGGTGCGGATTCGGCTCGCATGTCACCCGGCCCCGCGGCCCCGTTCCTTGACTCGCCATGGCGGAAGGGATGTTGGACGGTCCGGCCGGCACTTTTGGTCCGGGCGGGGGCGCGGCGGCGGGTGGTGTGCCGGCGATGCGGTCGCGGGTCCGCGGTGTCCGCTGTTCGATGGGGTGTCGGTGTGTCCGGTGTGATCGGTGTGGACCGTGTGGTGGTGCCCTCCGCGCGGGCTGTGTCCGCACTGGGTCCCGTGGGTTCGCGCCGTAGGTGTCACAGGTGTCACAGGCGTCACAGGTGTCGTGTGGGGCGGTGGGGGCGTCGGTGTGCGGTACCCCCGAGCATCGGCAGCACCGGGGCCGGAGGGCCGTCCCACGGGGCCGACGTGCACCCCGCGCCGTTTCGCCCCCGGAGCGTGCCCGCCCGGTCGCCGGGGAATGCCGGAGGGCCGGCGCGGACCGGGACGGCGTCCGCGTCCACCCGGCTGCCGGAGCCTCGGGAACCGGACGGAGCCCCACCGCGTACTCTTGGTGGTACGCAGTACAACGTCCGTCCCCGGCGCGGGGCCCGCACCCGAATCACCTTGAGCGATCAGGACTGATGCCGGAGACGGAGCCAACCGCACGCCCAAGGGCCGCGCCCGAGCGCACGGCCCCGCACCGAGGAGAGAACCACTGGGCAAGCGACAGCCCGAAGGCCCGCCGCCCGCACCCGCGGTGCAGCGCATCCGACTGCGCTACACCAAGCGCGGCCGCCTCCGGTTCACCAGCCACCGTGACTTCCAGCGCGCTTTCGAGCGGGCTCTGCGCCGCGCCGAGGTACCTATGGCGTACTCGGCGGGGTTCACGCCGCACCCGAAGGTGTCGTACGCCAATGCCGCACCCACCGGCACGGGCAGCGAGGCCGAGTTCCTGGAGATCGCGCTGACGCAGCCGCGCGACCCGCAGGCCCTGCGGGAACTGCTCGACGCGTCGCTGCCCACGGGCCTCGACATCGTCGACGCGGTGGAGGCCCGGGTCTCCGGACTCGCCGAGCGGCTGACGGCTTCCGTGTGGGAGCTGCGGCTGGACGGGGTCGAGGCAGCCGAGGCGGAGCGCGCCGTGGGCGTGTTCCTCGCGGCGGACGCCGTCGAGGTGGAGCGTCGTACGAAGAACGGCATGCGGGCGTTCGACGCGCGCGGCGCCGTCGTCGACCTGCGGGTCGTGCCGGAGTCCGCGACGGACTCCGGCTCCGCGGGGGCGGGCCCCTGTGCGATACTGCGCCTGGTTGTTCGGCACGAAACACCCGCCGTACGACCCGACGACGTCCTGTCCGGTCTCCGAGCTGTGGCCGACCTGGCGCCGCCGGTCCCCGCAGCGGTGACCAGGCTGGCGCAGGGGCCCCTCGACGAGGAGTCCGGCACGGTGACCGACCCGCTCGCGCCTGACCGCGAGGCGGAGCCGGCGGGCCACAACACGGCCCCCGGAACCGCCGCCGCGACGGCGGGAGTGGACCCGGTCTCCGCATAGGACGGTCGTCACCGCGCAGCCCTCGAATCCGGGAGCCACCTGGATCGGGCAGCGCACCGACCAGAAGACTTTCGCCAGGCCGTACCCGCGTCACATGCGGGTAGGGAACCGGCGAGCCAGACACAGAGTTCCCGTGCGGCGCCCGCGCCCCGGGCGGTGGCGGACGCGCAGTGCGCGGACCGCCGCCGGACCGGAATCAGGCGCGGCGCCCGGGAACGTGACGGGAGAAACGCCCGGATGTCCATTGACCCCACGTCCTCCGGCACGGCCGGTAGGACCACAGAAGAGAACAACAGCCCCAGCGACACCCTGCCGCCGCGCCGCAAGCGCCGCGTGGCGTCGCGCCCCGCGGGACCGCCCACCGGCGACCCCGTAGCCGCGGAGACCACGGCCGCCCCGGCCGCTGCCGCCGCCCCCGTCGAGGAGCAGGCCCAGGCCGCGTCCGAGGACGGGACGGCGCGCCCGCGCCGCCGCGCCACCCGCAGGGCCACGTCCCCCGCCGGCGCTCCGCAGGGCCAGGCAGCACCGACGGAGCCGGAGACCGCCGAGGTCCCGGCCGAGGAGGCGCCCGCGCCGCGTGCCCGGCGTCGTGCGACCCGTAAGGCGACGGCGCCCGAGGCGACGGTCGAGGAGACGGCTGCCCCCGAGGTGGCTGAGGCTCCGGCCGAGGAGGCGCCCGCGCCGCGTGCCCGGCGTCGTGCCACCCGTAAGGCGACGGCGCCCGAGGCGACGGTCGAGGAGACGGCTGCCCCCGAGGCCGCCGAGGTCCCGGCCGAGGAGGCGCCCGCGCCGCGTGCCCGGCGTCGTGCGACCCGTAAGACCGCCGCTCCCGAACCGGAGCCGCAGCAGACAGCCGCCGCCGAGGCCGAGGAGACGGCCGCCGAGGCCGTCGCCGTCTCCGAGGAGGCGGCGCCCGAGCCCGCGCCGCGGGCGCGCCGCCGGGCCACCCGCAAGTCGACCGCCCCCGAGACGACGCCCGAGGAGGCGGCACCCGCCGCCGAGGCCGTCGCGGAGGAGCGCCCCACGCGCTCCCGCGGCCGCCGCCGGGTCGCCGAGACCGAGACCGGCGCGGTGGCCGAACAGACCCCGGCGCCCGCACGGGGCAGCCGCAGGACGGCGCGCCCGAGCGTCGCCGTCTTCCGGGCGCCCGTCTTCACCGAGCCGATGTTCCAGACGCCGGAGACCGCGGCCGCCGCCGCTGCCGCCGGCGGCACGGTCGCCGCCGACGAGGAGGACGACGAGCAGGCAGCCGACACGGCCGCCCCCGTCGCCCCCGTCCCCGCGGTCGAGGAGCAGGGTCCCGGCCGCCGCAGGCGCCGTCGCCGCGGTGAGGCCGCTGAGGCCCCCGAGCAGGAGACCCCCGCCGAGCAGCCGCGTGCCGCGGCCGAGCAGGACCGCGCCACCGACGAGGCCGACGACCGCGACGGCAACGCGGACGACTCCGACGGCGCGGACAGCGACGACGGCGACGACCGGCCGTCGCGCCGCCGCCGCAGGGGCGGCCGCAGGCGCCGTCGCGGCGAGTCCGCCGACGACAACGCCGGCGAGCACGACGAGACGCCGTCGTCCCGCGCCGAGCAGGGCGAGCACGATGACCGCGCGTCCGACGACGGGCACGACGACTCCGGGTCCGAGGGCCGGCGCAGGCGGGGCGGCGTCGACCGTACGGACGCCGGTGAGCACCCGGACGACACCGAAGAGCACGACGACGAGGACGACTCCGACCACGACGACCACGGCTCCGGCTCGTCCAGCAGCCGTCGCCGGCGCAGGCGCCGCCGTCGCAGCGGCGACGCGGGACCCGAGACGGACAACGGCAACGGCGGCGACGACCCGGAACGCACGGTCGTCAAGGTCCGTGAGCCGCGCAAGAAGGAGGAGCGCGGCACCGGCGTCGACGAGGTCCAGTCGATCAAGGGCTCCACGCGTCTGGAAGCGAAGAAGCAGCGCCGTCGCGAGGGCCGCGAGCAGGGCCGCCGCCGGGTGCCGATCATCACCGAGGCGGAGTTCCTGGCGCGCCGCGAGGCCGTCGAGCGCGTGATGGTCGTACGGCAGAGCGGCGAGCGCACGCAGATCGGCGTCCTTGAGGACGACGTGCTGGTCGAGCACTACGTCAACAAGGAGCAGGCCACCTCGTACGTCGGCAACGTGTACCTGGGCAAGGTGCAGAACGTGCTGCCGTCGATGGAGGCCGCGTTCGTCGACATCGGCAAGGGGCGCAACGCGGTCCTGTACGCCGGTGAGGTGAACTTCGAGGCGCTCGGCCACTCCGGCGGCCCGCGCCGCATCGAGACCGCGCTCAAGTCCGGCCAGTCGGTGCTCGTGCAGGTCACGAAGGACCCGATCGGCCACAAGGGCGCCCGCCTGACCAGTCAGGTCTCGCTGCCCGGCCGGTACCTCGTCTACGTGCCCGAGGGCTCCATGACGGGCATCAGCCGCAAGCTGCCCGACACCGAGCGCGCACGACTCAAGACCATCCTCAAGAAGGTCGTCCCCGAGGACGCGGGCGTCATCGTCCGCACCGCGGCCGAGGGCGCGAGCGAGGACGAGCTGCGCCGCGACGTCGAGCGGTTGCAGGGCCAGTGGGAAGAGATCAAGAAGAAGTCCAAGGCGAGCGGCAGCACGAACGCGCCGACGCTGCTGTACGGCGAGCCGGACATGACGGTCCGCGTCGTCCGCGACATCTTCAACGAGGACTTCTCGAAGGTCATCGTCAGCGGCGGCGAGGCGTGGGACACCATCCACGACTACGTCGAGCACGTCGCGCCCGACCTGGCCGACCGGCTCCAGCGCTGGACGAGCGAGGTGGACGTCTTCGCGACGTACCGCATCGACGAGCAGCTGATGAAGGCGCTCGACCGGAAGGTCTGGCTGCCCAGCGGCGGCTCCCTGGTGATCGACAAGACCGAGGCCATGATCGTGGTCGACGTCAACACCGGGAAGTTCACCGGCCAGGGCGGCAACCTGGAGGAGACGGTCACCAGGAACAACCTGGAGGCGGCCGAGGAGATCGTGCGCCAGCTGCGGCTGCGCGACCTCGGTGGCATCGTCGTCATCGACTTCATCGACATGGTGCTGGAGTCCAACCGGGACCTGGTGCTGCGGCGCCTGCTGGAGTGCCTGGGCCGCGACCGTACGAAGCACCAGGTCGCCGAGGTCACCTCGCTCGGCCTTGTGCAGATGACGAGGAAGCGCGTCGGGCAGGGACTGCTGGAGTCGTTCTCCGAGACCTGCGTGCACTGCAACGGACGCGGTGTGATCGTCCACATGGAACAGCCGACGGCCCCGGCCGGCGGCGGGTCCGCGAGCGGCTCCGGCGGCAAGCGGGGCAGGAAGCGCCGCGGCGGTTCCGGCGGCGCGGACCACGACCACGAGCACGAGTACGAGTACGCCGGTGACGAGCACGCCGAGGAGGCACCGGCCGCCGAGACGGAGCCGGAGGAGACGCTCGCCGAGGTCGCCGCCGAGGTGGCGGCACCGGCCGCGCTCCCCTCGCCGCAGTTCCAGCCCGACGAGGAGCTGTACAGCAGCGTCGCCGAGGCGGAGGCCGCGGCGGGCCGGGGCGGCCGTACGCGCCGCAGGGCGACCCGGAAGGTGTCGGCCCCGGCCGGCTCACCCCGCACCACCGACGAGACGGCGGCCGCCGAGGTCGTCGTGCCCGCTGCCGAGACCCGCACCGAGGAGCCGGAGCCGGAGCAGCGCCCCGAGCCCGCCCCCGCGGTGGTCGCGGCGCCGCCGCGGGAGCGCCGCAGGGCGACCCGCAAGGTCACCGCGCCCGCCGGTTCGCCGTCGGGTGACGGCGGTGCGGTCGTAGTGGTGGCGTCCGGCGCTTCGAAGGCGGAGACGCCCGCGGAGACCGAGGCCCCGGCCGCGGAGCCGGAGACCGTCACGGGCGCGGAGTCCGAGGAGGCGCCGGCGGCCAGGAAGACGGCCCGCAAGGCCGCCGCCAAGAAGGCCCCGGCGAAGAAGGCCCCGGCCAAGAAGGCGGCCGCGAAGAAGACCGTCGCGAAGAAGACGGCCACCAAGGCGACCGCGAAGAAGACGGTCAAGAAGGCGTCGGCGAAGAAGACGTCGGCGGCCGAGCAGTCCGGCCCTTCGGGTGTGGTGTCCGCCACGGACGCCACGGAGGACTGACCGCCGCGGACGACCGGCGCTCCTGAGGCAGCGACGGCACCGGCAGGACGTCCGGTACCGCGAAGAACGGCCCCTGGCCCGTCCCCCGCACCCATGTGGCGCGGGGGACGGGCCGGGGGCCGTTCGCCACCCCGGCCACGGTCTCCTGCCGTGCGCGATCTCCCGTGGCGGGAGGGGCGGTCGGGGAGAGTCCCCAGCACCTCTGCCGCGGCCGTACGGGGATCAGGTGACGTGTGCGCGGCGACGACGCACCGGAATCGTCCACGTGCCGGACCGGGCCCCGGAGTTGACCGCTGCGGCGTTGGCGCGCGCGATCGGGCCGGCGGCGGTCTACCGTGCTCCGGCTCACGAACGGCGGTGCCGGCGGCGGCGGACGGTCCCGGTGCCCTGACAGCGGAACTCCGGTGCCGGGTGCCTGAACGGGCCGGGAGCCGGGCGCGGACCCGGGTGAACGGCGGGGCGCGCAGGCCCGCGTGACCGGCAGGGGCGGCCGGTGGCCGTAACCACCCAGCCGGGGGAGAAGCCGCCGTTCACCACCGCACGTCCGCACGTCCGCACGTCCGCACGTCCGCACGTCCGCACGGACGACTGGACGACTCTCGGGCCCGAGAGGCGGGCCGCCCGCCGAGCCACGGACCGCGGCCGTGTCCCGACCCGGTGGCTGTCCCTACGGTCACGCCGGCGGGGGCCGTTGCGGAGCCGGAACCGTAAGCCCGCCGGGGCCGGAACCGGAGGGCCGCCGGGGCCGGTTTGACCCTCTGGTGGGCTGAACCGTATTCTGGACCATCGGCGTGTCTGTGTGCATGCCCGCCTCTGAGCACCCACCTCCCGGTTTCCGGGGGAGGCCGCTCATCCAATCCGGACTGTCATGGCCTTCGGGCCGTGCGGGCGGCTGGCGTCAGGGGTTTCCGTTCCGAATGAGAGTGAGATCCGCGTGTACGCCATCGTGCGCAGCGGTGGTCGCCAGCACAAGGTTGCTGTCGGCGACATCGTTGAGGTTGACAAGATTTCCACTGCCAAGGTGGGCGACACGGTCGAGCTCTCGACCCTGCTCGTGGTCGACGGCGAGGCCGTCACCAGCGACCCGTGGGTGCTGGACGGCATCAAGGTCACGGCCGAAGTGGTGGACCACCACAAGGGCGTGAAGATCGACATCCTTCGCTACAAGAACAAGACCGGCTACCGCCGTCGCCAGGGTCACCGTCAGCAGTACACGGCGATCAAGGTCACCGGTATCCCCGCGGCTGCGAAGTAAGGGACTGAGGATTCATGGCACACAAGAAGGGCGCATCGTCCTCCAGGAACGGGCGCGACTCCAACGCCCAGCGGCTCGGCGTGAAGCGCTTCGGCGGTCAGGTCGTCCTCGCGGGTGAGATCATCGTCCGCCAGCGCGGCACCCACTTCCACCCCGGCAGCGGGGTCGGCCGTGGCGGCGACGACACCCTGTTCGCGCTCAACGCCGGCGCGGTCGAGTTCGGCACCAGCCGCGGCCGTCGCGTCGTGAACATCGTTCCGGTCGCCTGACCCACCGGTAGCGGTTCACCAGTTCTGCGCTCAGGGCGGACCCCCTTCCTGTACGGGAAGCGGGTCCGCCCTTTGCGTGTTACCCAGTGAGACGTACACGTTCGTGTGTTTCCGCACGCTTGTGGATGTCTTCGTACATTCTCGTTGTCTTCTCCAGGAGGAAGCCCACCATGACCACCTTCGTGGACCGCGTCGAACTGCATGTCGCCGCGGGTAACGGGGGCCACGGCTGTGCCTCCGTTCACCGGGAGAAGTTCAAGCCCCTCGGCGGACCCGACGGCGGCAACGGCGGCCGGGGCGGCGACGTCGTCCTCGTCGTCGACCAGTCCGTCACGACACTGCTCGACTACCACCACGCCCCTCACCGCAGGGCCACCAACGGCAAGCCGGGCGAGGGCGGCAACCGCTCGGGCAAGGACGGCCAGGACCTCGTCCTGACCGTGCCGGACGGCACCGTGGTGTTCGGCAAGGACGGCGAGGTCCTCGCCGACCTCGTCGGCCAGGGGACGACGTACGTGGCGGCCCAGGGCGGCCGTGGCGGCCTCGGCAACGCGGCGCTCGCCTCGGCCCGCCGCAAGGCGCCCGGTTTCGCGCTCCTCGGCGAGCCGGGCACGGGCGGTGATGTCGTCCTGGAGCTGAAGACCGTGGCGGACGTCGCGCTCGTCGGCTACCCGAGCGCGGGCAAGTCGTCGCTGATCTCCGTGCTCTCGGCGGCCCGGCCGAAGATCGCGGACTACCCGTTCACGACGCTGGTGCCCAACCTCGGCGTCGTCACGGCGGGTTCCACCGTCTTCACCGTCGCCGACGTGCCCGGCCTCATCCCCGGCGCGAGCCAGGGCCGCGGCCTGGGCCTTGAGTTCCTGCGCCACGTCGAGCGCTGTTCGGTGCTGGTGCACGTGCTGGACACGGCGACGCTGGAGTCGGACCGTGACCCTCTCTCCGACCTCGACATCATCGAGGAGGAGCTGAAGCAGTACGGGGGGCTCAGCGGCCGTCCCCGCCTCGTCGTCCTGAACAAGGTCGACATCCCCGACGGGCGCGAGCTCGCCGAGATGATCAAGCCGGACCTCGAAGCGCGCGGCTACCGCGTGCTGGAGGTGTCCGCTGTCGCGCACATCGGCCTGAAGGAGATGTCGTTCGCGCTGGCCGAGATCGTCGCCGAGGCCCGCGCGAGCAAGCCGGTCGAGGAGGCCACCCGGGTGATCATCCGGCCGAAGGCCGTGGACGACTCCGGCTTCCGGGTGACGCTGGAAGAGGAGGAGGACGGCGCCGGCGTCTACCGCGTACGGGGTGAGAAGCCCGAACGCTGGGTGCGTCAGACCGACTTCAACAACGACGAGGCCGTCGGCTACCTCGCGGACCGGCTCAACCGGCTCGGCGTCGAGGACGCGTTGCTGAAGGCCGGCGCCCGGCCCGGCGACGGTGTCGCGATCGGCCCCGAGGAGAACGCGGTCGTCTTCGACTGGGAGCCGTCGATGGCGGCGGGCGCCGAGATGCTCGGCCGGCGTGGCGAGGACCACCGCCTGGAGGAGCCCCGCCCGGCCGCCCAGCGGCGCCGGGACCGGGACTCGGAGCGGGACGAGGTGGCTCGGGAGTTCAGGGACTTCGACCCGTTCAACTGAGCGGCGGGGCGCGGGGCGGCGGAGCGCGGGTGCGCTCCGCCGCCCCGGTGTCCTCAGAGCTCGAAGGTGCTGCGCTCGGGGAAGTACTGCTCGAAGAAGTTGATCAGCATCTCGGACTCCTTCTCGTAGTTCTCCGGCTCCGAGTTGGTGTCGTTGATGCAGAAGGTGTCCATGTCGCGCCGGTGGAGCAGCCTGCGCAGCCTGCCGGGCGTCTCAGGAGTACTCAGGTCGGTGTACATGTACCGGATGTTTCCCGGGACCGCGCGTGTCGTCAGGTAGGCGTAGTAGTGGTGCAGCGAGGACGTGATCGAGTAGTCGCCGCTGTGCCGGAACTGGTGCGCGGCGGTCTCGGAGAAGACCTCGGGGAACTTCGCCTCCAGGTCCTCAAGGACGGCCCGCTGCTGGGGGTGCGGTGTGTGCTTCATCTTGTTGCGCATGGTGCGGCCGAACAGCGACTCGATCAGGAGGCGGTTGTTCTTCGCCGCGGACAGGACCGGGGGGTCGTCGGCGCTCGGCGCGCCGAGGTCCACCTGGGCCTTGGAGAGGAAGAACTTGCTGAGGCCGTTGGCGTGGAAGAAGTTCTCCGCCGTCACGGGGCGGCCGAAGCACACGTCGTCGTTGACGTACAGGTAGTAGTCGGAGAGACCCGGGATGCGGTGCAGCCTCGACTCGATGGCGTGCGAGTTGAACGTGGGAAGCACGCCGGTGCCACCGAAGAGTTCCCTGTGCGACACGACCTGGAGGCGCTCGTTGGAGGGGTCGAGCCACACCGGTACCTGGTCGTCGGTGACCAGGTAGATCTTCCGCACGAACGGCGCGTACTTCTCCAACGAGCGCAGCGAGTACTTGAGTTCGTCCCGGCTCGCGAATCGCGAGTCGTTGGCGGCTTCGTCGTTGAGGCGTCCGAGGCCGTGCGACTCCATGGTGGCCGACTTGCGGGCCCGCCATTCGGGGTCGTTTCCGTCGACCCAGGTGTACACGACGTCGATGGGGAAGGTGACGTCGAACATGCGCGGAGCCGTGAACGGCTCCAGCGTCGGGTATTCCCGTTCGTTGATCGACAGGGCGGCCGGCAGTTTGTCGGACAGGGGGATACGGGCACCGGTGCGGTTCGGGCGGGGCGCGACGAGAGAACCGTCGTCCGGCGCGGTCGACCAGAATTCCAGCTCGCAGGCGTGTGCCGCGCCGAGGTAGGACTGCCCGGTCGTGGAGAGGTAGACGGAGAAGACCCGTACGCCGCCGACCTCGTCGGAGAGGGGGTAGCGCGCGAGCTTGCTGAGCCGGGTCGGGCGGGCGAGGTCCCCGATGTACACGGCGTTCTCGGCGTAGGCGTCGTGCAGGGCCGCGAGGGCCCTCTCCCGGTCGTGCTCGTGGGCGGCGACCGTGATCCGCTGGCGCGCGTCCGCCGCGTCCACGACCCAGTACTCGACGTTCGCTGTGGTGAGCGCGTCGACGACGAGGTCGAGGTTGCGCTGGCGGGCTCCGGCCGCGCTCACGCCGTCCTCGGCGACGCACACCCATGCGCGGTTGCCCAGTTGGGCGATGCGCAGCGGTGCGGCGGAGTCGGTGAGCGGGCGGGCCTGCATCTGGGTGCTGTACCGCTGGATCGCGCGCTTGGCCCGGCGGCCGGGCCCGCCCTCCATCGCGGCGGTCCTCACCTGCTCGGCCATCTGCGTGGGCAGGGAATCCATCACGCTCTTGCGTATACGGACGGGCACCACATGCCGCATTTTCACTGTTCACTCCGAAGCGTATCCGGTGGTGGCCGCGTGGCCGGTCAGTGTTCCTCGCGGCCGGTTTCTGGCGCCGTGATCACCAACGGATTTCGGATGCGCGCCCGTTCGCTCTCGCGTCGGAGTGCATCCGTGTCCCCCCGGGTGCTTGCTGTGGCTCCTGTCCCATTATGCCTGAGTGTTTGCTGTGAAGGGACCAGCACGAAGCGTTCTGTTTCGGTATTGTTAACTTTCCCTCATCTTGGCGCTGTTACCGCTCCGCTCGTCGCGAGGAAGCGCTGAGGCTCCGGAGCCGGACTCTCTTCCGCTTCGCGGGGTTGCCCTAACCCGTGTGGAGATTGGGTGAGAATGGGGCGATCTTCCGGTGGTTCAAATGAGAAGACGATGAGAATCGGCCCTTCCATAGTCCTGCCTCTGTACTACAGCCGGGTGCCGTGGAGGGTTGTGCGGGGGTTTATATCTGATTTAAAGCAGGTGGCGGGGTCTTTCCCGCGCCTTGCGTGGTGCTCACGGAGAGTGCAACCATCACGCTGCCCCCATCGTCGCTAGGTAGGTTGCTCTGTGTCTGTGCCGCGTGATGCCCAAATTCGAACCACGGCAGTCGTTCTCGCCGGTGGCACCGGCCAGCGTGTGGGCTTGTCCATTCCCAAACAGCTTCTGAAGATCGCGGGCAAGGCGGTCATCGAGCACACCCTCGCGATCTTCGAGCAGTCGGAGAGTATCGACGACATCATCGTGCTCATGGCCCCCGGATTCGTGCCCGATGTCGAGAAGATCGTCGCCAAGGCGGGCTTCACGAAGGTCACCCAGGTCATCGAGGGTGGCACGACGCGCAACGAGACGACCGAGCGCGCCATCGCGGTGCTCGGCGAGGGGCTCGCGGAGGGCCAGGACCGCAACCTGCTCTTCCACGACGCCGTGCGGCCGCTGCTGTCACAGCATGTGATCACCAACTGCGTCCAGGCCCTGGAGCGCTACCAGGCCGTGGACGTCGCCATCCCGTCGGCCGACACGATCATCGTGACGCGCACGCACGGTGAGGACGGCGAGTTCATCACCGACATTCCGGACCGCTCCCGGCTGCGCCGCGGCCAGACCCCGCAGGCGTTCAAGCTCTCCACCATCCGCAGGGCGTACGAGGTCGCGGGCGCCGATCCCAACTTCCAGGCCACCGACGACTGTTCCGTGGTCCTGAAGTACCTGCCCGATGTGCCGGTGCACGTCGTGGCGGGCGACGAGTACAACATGAAGGTCACGCAGCCCGTCGACGTCTTCATCGCCGACAAGCTGTTCCAGCTCGCGTCCACCGCCGCGCCCGCGCCGGCCGACGAGGCCGCGTACCGCGAACTGCTCGCCGGCAAGACGGTGGTCGTCTTCGGCGGCTCGTACGGGATCGGCGCGGACATCGCGGAGATGGCGGAGGGCTACGGCGCCACCGTGTACGCGCTCGGCCGCTCGACCACCGGTACGCACGTCGAGAACCCGGAGCACGTGGACGACGCCCTGTCGAAGGCGTACGCGGAGACCGGGCGCGTCGACTACGTGGTGAACACGGCGGGCGTGCTGCGCATCGGCAAGCTCGCCGAGGCCGACAACAGCGCCATCCAGGAGGCGCTGAACGTCAACTACCTGGCGCCCGTCCAGATCGCCCGCGCCTCCTACAAGTACCTCGTGGAAACGAAGGGCCAGCTGCTGCTGTACACGTCCAGCAGCTACACGCGGGGGCGTGCCGAGTACAGCCTGTATTCGTCCACGAAGGCGGCCATGGTGAATCTCACCCAGGCGCTCGCCGACGAGTGGGCGGGTGAGGGCATCCGGGTGAACTGCGTGAACCCGGAGCGCACGGCGACGCCGATGCGGACGAAGGCCTTCGGGGAGGAGCCCGCGGGCTCGCTGCTGTCGTCGGAGGCCGTCGCCCGCACCTCGCTCGACGTGCTGCTTTCCGAGCTGACCGGGCACGTCATCGACGTGCGGCAGCAGGATCCGACGCGCGGCGCGTCGGAGGCCTCGGGGTTCGAGCAGGCGCTGGCCGCCGTGCTGGACCGACACGGCGATGTGTAATAATCGCTGACAAGTTGCACTAATCGGGCCTCTTGGTCAATCGTCCGGCTGGGCCGGCGAATGAACCCGGGGGCCCGAGTGCGTGAAGCCCTTTCTTCACATTTCCGATCGATTGTGAAATAACCGGCAACCCTCTGGAGCAGGTTCTCCGTGATTTCGACCGCCATTCGACTGGCCCGTGTGGGCAGCCGGTCCGAGCTTGCAGCGGCAGTCCTCATGGGACTCGGTTATCCGTGCGTGATGCTCGCCGCATTGATTCCCAACCTTTACTTCTTCGCCGCGGCAGCGGCAGTCACTTATATCGCCGACCGCTATCTGCACCAGCGCGGCAGCTATTTGATAAACCGTCTGGAGAAGGTCAGGGCCGGAGTCGCGATCCGATTCCTGGCGCGTCAGCTTCTGCTGATCCTGCTGCTGGCGCGGCTGCACCTGGCCGGCGCCAGCCTGATGTACGTGGCGGTGGCGGCCTTCCTCGTCTTCTACGCGCTCAACACCGTGCAGGGCGCCCTGATCACCCTGATCAGGAAGCGCCGGTCCATGCCGGTCGTCACGCGCAACATCGACCTGAGTTCCCTGAGCATCCCGGCCGCGCCGCCGCGGTTCCTCATGGCCCAGTCGGTCGCGAAGATGCTCCACCTCGACATCCCGATGGAGATCGGTGTGTTCGTGGCCGCCGCGAGCGGCACGTTCGTGTTCGGGTACCTCGGTGCCGCCGTGTCGACCGGTCTCGGTCTCCTCTACATCCTCGTGCTGGCCCCGAGCCTGCGCCCGCGGAGCATCGTCCCCCCCGCGCCCCGCGTCCTCGCCGCGATCGACACGTGGCTGCGCGCGTACCGGCCGAGGACGGTCCTGTACTTCTCCGGCTCCAAGGAGTCCGCGTACCAGGTCAACATGTGGCTGGAGGCCATGGAGCAGGTCGAGCGCCCGCTGATCGTGCTGCGGGAGCGCGGCATCGCGAGCCAGCTCGCGCCCACGTCCGTGCCGGTGATCTGCGTCCCGGGCGGCACGAACCTCATGAACCTCGACCTGTCCACGGTGCGGGTCGCGCTCTACGCGGCCAACGTCGGCAAGAACATCCACCTGCTGCGCGTGCCCACCATGAAGCACGTCTTCATCGGCCACGGCGACAGCGACAAGATCGCCAGCATCAACCCGTACTCCAAGGTCTACGACGAGGTGTGGACGGCCGGGCGTGCGGGCCGCGACCGGTACGCGCTCGCCGACGTCGGGGTCCGCGACGAGGACATCGTGGAGGTGGGACGGCCGCAGCTCGCCCCGATCAAGACCTGGACCGGCGAGTGCGGCAAGCCGATCCCGACCGTCCTGTACGCGCCGACCTGGGAGGGCTGGGACGACAGCCCCGGCAACACCTCGCTGCTGCTGGCCGGCGAGAACATCGTCAAGCAGCTGCTGGAAGCCCCGTCGCCCGTGCGGGTCATCTACAAGCCGCACCCCTTCACCGGCATCAGGGACAAGCGCGCGAAGGCCGTCCACCAGCGGATCGAGGCCCTGCTGGAGGCCGACACGGCCGCCCGCCGCGCCGGACCCCGCTGGGCGGAGGCCTCGGCAGCCGAGCGTGCCGAGCGCCAGGCCGCGGCCGACAGCGTGGCCCGCGTCGAGGCGAGGCTGGACTCGCTCGCCACCTCGGGCCGCGTCGGGGGCGACGAGTCGGAGGTGTCCCGGCTCGCGGTGGCCGATCAGGAGCGCCTCGACGAGATCAAGCGGCTGCGCGCCGAGTGGAACGACGCCTACTGGCGCTCCTTCGGCTGGTGGGAGCACCGGACCGTGACCGGCGCAGAGCCGAAGCTCTACGACTGCTTCAACGAGTCCGACGCCATGGTGTCCGACATCTCCAGCGTCGTCTCCGACTTCATCGCGAGCGGCAAGCCGTACGCGGTGACCGACTCGGCGGGCGTCGGAGAGGCGGAGTTCCGCCGGCAGAACACCGCCGTACGGGCCGCGGTGATCCTCTCCAACGACGCGCAGGAGATCGGCGAGATGCTGAGCGCGGTCGCCGACCCCGCCGCCGACCGGCTCAGGGCCCGCCGTGCCGAACTGAAGCACTATCTGCTCGGTCCGGAGAAGCCGACGTCCATCGAGCAGTTCAACGCCGCCGTCGACGCGCTCGCCATCCAGGCGGAGGCGCGCAACGCGGGGGTCGCCAAGCGGCTCTCCGAACCGGAGGAGGCCGCAGGGCTCGACGACTCGGCCCCCGGGCCGGGCGACGCGGAGCGCGACGCGCACGACTCCCCCGTGCGGGGCTGAGGCGGCCGTAGCGAAGCACAGGGGGAGACGTGGGGAAGCGTGCTGGAGTCCGGTGGGAAACCCACCGGACTCCCTCGCGTCGGGTACCGGACGGCGGGTGCGCCGGCCTGTGTCCTGCACCACAGGCGTGCGGCCGTGCAACCACCACCGGCGATCCACGGTCTAGCTCCATGTGAACGGTCCTGTTCTTGGCGGTCCGCGCCGTGTCCCAAGCCGGTCGGCGAGGCGTTCCACGTGGGTAGAGTCGGACCGGCGGGTCACGTTTGTACCGCATCGTCGTGTCGGCAGGGGATACGCATAGTGAAAGCTCTCGTACTGTCCGGAGGCGCTGGCACCCGCCTGCGGCCCATCACCCACACCTCGGCCAAGCAACTGGTCCCGGTGGCGAACAAGCCCGTGCTGTTCTACGGGCTGGAAGCCATCGCGGAGGCCGGTATCACCGAGGTGGGCGTCATCGTGGGGGACACGGCGCAGGAGATCCGGGAGGCGGTCGGGGACGGCTCGCAGTTCGGCATCCGCGTCACCTACCTCCAGCAGGACGCGCCCCTCGGGCTCGCCCACGCGGTGCTGATCGCCCGCGAGTTCCTCGGCGACGACGACTTCGTGATGTACCTCGGCGACAACTTCATCGTCGGTGGGATCAGTGGTCTCGTGGAGGGCTTCCGCGAGGAGCGCCCCGACGCGCAGATCCTGTTGACGAAGGTGCCGAACCCGACCGCGTTCGGCGTGGCGGAACTCGACACGACCGGCGCGGTGGTGAACCTGGAGGAGAAGCCGAAGGAGCCCAAGAGTGATCTCGCGCTCGTCGGCGTCTACCTCTTCACGCCCGCCGTCCACGAGGCGGTGCGTTCCATCGAGCCCTCCTGGCGGGGCGAGTTGGAGATCACGCACGCGATCCAGTGGCTGATCGACAAGGGCCACGACGTCCGCTCCACCATGATCTCCGGGTACTGGAAGGACACCGGCAACGTCACCGACATGCTGGAGGTCAACCGCCTGGTGCTGGAGAGCGTCGAGGCGGTCTGCGAGGGATCGGCGGACGAGAGCAGCGAGATCGTCGGCCGGGTCAGGATCGAGAAGGGCGCGACGATCACCGGCAGCCGCATCGTGGGCCCCGCGATCATCGGCAGGGACACCGTCGTCAAGGACGCCTACATCGGCCCGTTCACCTCTGTGAGTGAAGGCTGCCGCATCGAGGACAGCGAGATCGAGTACTCGATCGTCCTGCGCAACTCCTCCATCTGCGGGGTGCGCCGCGTGGAGACCTCCCTCATCGGCCGCGACGTCGAAGTGACGCCCGCCCCCCGCAACCCGTCCGTCCACCGCCTCGTCCTGGGCGACCACAGCAAGGTGCAGATCTCGTCATGACCACTCGCATTCTGGTGACCGGTGGCGCGGGCTTCATCGGCTCGCACTACGTCCGCACGCTGCTCGGCCCGGCCGGCCCCGGCGACGTCCGCGTCACCGTCCTCGACAAGCTCACCTACGCGGGCAACCCGGCCAACCTCGACGAGGTGCGCGAGCACCCCGGCTTCGACTTCGTGCAGGGCGACATCTGCGACCCCGAACTGGTCGGCAAGCTGATGGCCGAGCACGACCAGGTGGTGCACTTCGCGGCCGAGTCGCACGTGGACCGCTCCATCGACGGCGGCGCGGAGTTCGTCCGTACGAACGTCGTCGGCACGCACACCCTGATCGACGCCGCGCACCGGGCCGGCGTCGCCGTCTTCGTGCACATCTCCACCGACGAGGTCTACGGCTCGATCGACGAGGGCGCCTGGCCCGAGACGGACCCCCTGGCGCCCAACTCGCCGTACTCGGCGGCCAAGGCGTCCAGTGACCTGATCGCCCTCTCCTACCACCGCACCCACGGCCTCGACGTGCGGGTGACCCGCTGCTCCAACAACTACGGGCACCACCACTTCCCGGAGAAGGTCATCCCGCTGTTCATCACCAACCTGCTGGACGGCCGGAAGGTCCCGCTGTACGGGGACGGCGGCAACGTCCGCGACTGGCTGCACATCGACGACCACGTGCAGGGCATCGAACTGGTCCGCACGCGCGGTGAGGCCGGCGAGGTCTACAACATCGGCGGCGGCACCGAACTGTCCAACAAGGAGCTGACGGGGCTGCTGCTCCAGGCGTGCGGCGCCGACTGGGACACGAGCGTCGAGTACGTGGCGGACCGCAAGGGCCACGACCGCCGGTACTCGGTGGATTGCTCCAAGATCCGCCGGGAGCTCGGCTACGAGCCCCGCAAGGACTTCGCCGCGGGCCTCGCCGAGACCGTGCGGTGGTACCGCGACAACCGCGCCTGGTGGGAACCGCTCAAGGAGCGCGCCGCGCTGTGAGCCCGGGGGCCCCTCCGGCCCGCGAGGCGCGCACGAGGCGCGCACGAGGCGTGTGCGAGGCCGGACCGCCCCGGGCGGGGCGGCCCGGTACCCATCTGGACGCTGGTGCCCGGCATCGGGCCCGGCACCGAGACGAACGGGAGCGATGATGAGCGGCGGCTGGCTGGTCACGGGTGCGGGCGGAATGCTGGGCCAGGACCTGCTGGCGAGACTCGCGGCGGACGGGGACCCCGCGACCGGCCTCGACCGCGCGGCCCTCGACATCACCGACGCGGCAGCCGTGCGCGCCGCACTCGACGCGCACGCGCCGTCCGTGGTGGTCAACTGCGCCGCCTGGACGGCCGTCGACGACGCGGAGGCCAAGGAGGACCAGGCCCTCGCGGTCAACGGTGACGGCCCGCGGGTGCTCGCCGAGGGCTGCCGGGCCGCGGGGGCCGCGCTGATCCAGGTCTCCACCGACTACGTCTTCGCGGGCGACGCGAGTGCCCCGTACGCCGAGGACGCGCCGACGGCGCCGCGCTCCGCGTACGGCCGGACGAAGGAGGCCGGGGAGCGCGCGGTGCTGGAGATCCTCCCCGACACCGGCTACGTCGTGCGCACCGCCTGGCTGTACGGCGCGGGCGGCGGCAACTTCGTCCGGACGATGATCCGGCTGGAGGGCGTCAAGGACACCCTCGATGTGGTGGACGACCAGCGCGGCCAGCCCACCTGGACGGCCGACCTGGCCGGCCTCGTCGCTGGGCTCGGCCGCGGCGCCCTCGCGGGTACCGCGCCCGCCGGTGTCTACCACGGCACCGGCGCGGGCGAGACGACCTGGTACGGCCTCACCCGGGAGATCTTCCGGCTGCTCGGCGCCGACCCGGAGCGGGTGCGGCCGACCACGAGTGCGGCATTCGTGCGTCCCGCTCCCCGGCCGGCCTACAGCGTCCTGGGGCACGAGCGGTGGGGCGTGGCGGGGCTCACACCCCCGCGGAGCTGGCGAGACGCACTCACAGAGGCCTTCCCCGCCCTGCTGGCCGCCGAACGTGACACGACACATCCGGCGAAGTAGCGCCCTGTGGGAGTTTACGAGCCGTCCGCGGACCGACTAACTTCACTGGGAATCAAGGCAAATGTTTGCGATTCTCAGTGAAGGGCACCACAGTGGACCGCCACGGCTTCCTACGCCAACTGCACCGCGTGTACAAACCCCGGAACTACTTCGAGATCGGCGTCAACGACGGGCGCAGCCTGACGCTCTCCCGCGTACCGTCCGTCGCCGTCGACCCGGCCTTCAAGGTCGTGACGGAGATCGCCTGCGACGTCCACCTGGTCAAGCAGACCAGTGACGACTTCTTCGCCCGCAAGGACCCGCTGCTGCACCTGCGGCCGGGCCGCAACCCGTTCCGGGCGCTGGCGCGCCGGGACCCGATGGCGCTGTTCGGCGGCGACCCCAAGCTGGAGCTGTCGTTCATCGACGGCATGCACATCTTCGAGTACGCGCTGCGCGACTTCATGAACGTGGAGAAGCACGCGCAGTGGTCGAGTGTCATCGTCTTCGACGACATGCTGCCGCGCAATGTCGACGAGGCCGCCCGCGACCGCCACACCGACGCGTGGACCGGTGACGTGTACAAGGTCGCGCAGGTGCTCCGGCGCTTCCGTCCCGACCTCACCGTCGTCGAGGTCGACACGGCGCCCACGGGTGTCCTGGTCGTCTTCGGCATGGATCCGTCGAGCACGGTCCTCAAGCACAACTACGACGCGATCCTGAAGGAGTACGTGGTCCAGGACCCGCAGGACGTCCCGGAGGCGGTCCTGACGCGCAAGACCGCGGTCTCGCCGGAGGCGCTCCTCGGCGCGAGCTTCTGGAGCGATCTCGCGCGCGCCCGCGACCTGCGCAAGTCGCGGTCGGCGTTCACGCCGATCCGTAAGCGGATCGAGGCGGTCGGCAGCTGAGGGACGCGGCAGGCGGTGGCGGAACGGTCGCGCAGCGGCTGTTTCCGCCGCCCCGCCCGGTGAGGTGTTCCGGCGTCTTCAGGAAACTTCCGGGAAACAAACCGGAAAGTCATCGGGGTGCTCGGCACATACTCATCACAAATCAATCACATGAGCCGTGCCTATATCCTGGGCGCCACGCGGCCCGGAGTTCCGGGGCGTATTTCCTACGAGTTGGGGCTTGGTGCATGTCCGTCAAGGTCAGCGTGGTCATTCCGGTGTACAACCCCGGCCCGTACATCGAGGACTGCATCGCGTCCCTGCTGCGGCAGAGCCTTCCCGACGACGCCTATGAGGCCATTTTCGTCGACGACGGATCCAGTGACGGGACGCCGGCCCGCCTCGACCGGCTGGCCGCCGAGCACCCGCACATGCACGTCGTCCACCAGGAGCCCTCGGGCTGGTCGGGCAAGCCGCGCAACGTCGGAACGGCCCAGGCGCGGGGCGAGTTCGTGATGTACGTCGACAACGACGACTGGCTCGGTGACCAGGCGCTGGAGCGGATGTACGACTACGGCGTGGCCAACGCGGCCGACATCGTGGTCGGGAAGATGGCGGGCAAGGGCCGTCCCGTACCGCTGGAACTCTTCCGGGTGAACCGTCCGAAGGCGAACGTCGACAACGCCCCCCTGATCGACAGCCTCACGCCGCACAAGATGTTCCGTAAAGAGTTCCTCGAAAAGCATCACATTCGCTTCAAGGAAGGTAAAAGACGGCTGGAGGACCACGTCTTCCTCGCCGAGGCATATCTCCTCGCGTCCAGCGTCGCGGTGCTCAGCGACTATGTGTGCTACTACCACGTAAAACGCGACGACGCCTCGAACGCCGGGTTCCAGCGTTTCGACCCCGCCGGGTATTTCACCAACCTGCGCGAGGCCCTCGACGTGGTGGAGCGCCACACCGAACCCGGCCGGCTGCGCGACAAGCTGTACCGCCGCTGGCTGCGCAACGAGATGGTGGAGCGGCTGCGCGGGCAGCGCTTCCTCACCCTGCCCGAGGACTACCGCAGGGAACTCTTCGACGAGATCCGCGCCGTGGTCACCGAGCGCATGGGACCCGCCGTCGCGGCCGGTCTCCAGCCCACCCAGCAGGTCGCCGCCGCGCTGATCTCCACCGGCCGCTTCGAGGACGTCGGGACGTACGCCCGCTGGGAGGCCGGGATCAAGCCCACCGGGCGGCTGGAGAGCCTGGAGTGGGACGAGGACGGACGCCTCGCCCTCGGGCTGACCGCCGAGTTCCAGCTCGACGGCGCGCCGCTGCGCTTTCGCACCGAGGACGGCGAGCCGCAGCTCGACCTGCCCTTCGACGCCGCGACCGCCGAGGCGCTGCGGGCTGCCGGTGCGAGCACCCGGGCCACCCTCGACAAGGCGAAGGTCGGCCTCGTCGTCAAGGAGCGCTCCAGCGCGGCGGAGTTCTACCAGCCGGTCGACTTCACGGTGGACCGCGTGCCGCTGGGCCCCGGGGAGACGGACCCCGCGACCGTCGCCGAGCCGGGCGCGGCCGCCGGCGACTTCCGCGTGGTGCTGCGCGCCCACGGCACCGTCGACCCCGCGACCGCGGCCGGCGGCGGCCCGCTCGGCCCCGGCATCTGGGACGTGTACGTACGGATCATCGCCTGCGGCTGGTCGAAGGCCGCCCGGCTCGGCTCCGTACGGGACGAGGCCGTCGACAAGGCCCGCAGGAGCGCCCTCACCGGCGAACCGCGCCGCCTCGTCATGCCGTACTGGACCGAGGGGTACGGCAACCTGTCGCTCGACGTCGACTGCGCCACCAACTGGATCACCAAGGACCTCGCGCCGCTCACCGCGCAGGACCTGACTCTCACCGACGGCACGCTGGGCTTCCCCGTGCCGCTCCACGCCTGCGGCGACGAACCGGCGCTGCTCCGCTTCAGGCCCGTACGCCGGGGCACCGCCGCGCAGGTTCCCGCGACCATCGCGCCCGGCGACGGCGGCGCCGTCCTCACGGCCGCGCTGACCAGCGGCGAACTCGCGCGCGGGACCTGGACGATCGACCTCGGTGTGCCCTCGGCCCGGCGCGGCGTGCCCCGCTGGACGCCGCTGCCGGTGGGCGTGAGGTTCCGGGCCGACGGACGGGCCTCGTTCGCGCCCGCGGCGTCGCTCACCCGGGCCGCGCGGCCAAGGTCGCTGCCGCGGCGGATCATGGGAAGGGTGCGTCGCGTCTTCAGCAGGGCGTGAGCGCGCCCGCGTACGAGCACCAGCACAGCAGCGAGCCAGAAAGCAGAGCCCATGCGACCCCTGTCCATCGAAGGTGCCTGGATCCACGAGCCCAAGGTCTTCCCCGACGACCGCGGCTCCTTCCACGAGTGGTTCCGCGCCGCCGACCTGCGCGAGGCCGACGGCCACGACCTCACGCTCGCCCAGGCCAACTGCTCCGTCTCCCAGCGCGGCACGCTGCGCGGCATCCACTACGCGGACGTGCCGCCGAGCCAGGCCAAGTACGTGAAGTGCGTACGCGGCGCGGTCATCGACTTCATCGTCGACATCCGCACGGGCTCGCCCACGTACCGCAGCTGGGAGGCCGTGCGCCTGGACGACCAGGCGCACCACGCCGTCTACCTCTCCGAGGGCCTCGGGCACGCGTTCTTCGCCCTCAGCGACGAGGCGACCGTCGTCTACCTCTGCTCGTCGGGTTACGCGCCCGAGCGCGAGCACGGCATCAACCCCTTCGACCGCGAACTGGGGATCGAGTGGCCGGAGGGCATCGAACCGCTGCTGTCGCCGAAGGACGCCGAGGCGCCGTCGCTCGCGGAGGCGGAGCGGCAGGGCCTGCTGCCGTCGTACGAGGAGGCCAGGGCGTTCCGCGCCCGGCTGGGCACGACGGCCGGCTGACCGTTCGGTGCGCGGCCGCGGCCGCGCTGTCCAGCAGGTGAAAAGGCGAGGGCCGCCACGGACCGTGCGCGTACGCTGACCCGCGCCGGGGACTCTCCGGCGCCGCCGGGTGGCGGCACCCGCAGGGACCCGCCCTGGGCGGCGGACGGCGAGAGCAGGGGCACAGCAGGTGGCAGCGGCGAGGCAGCGGGCGGGCGCGGGGCAGGCGGCGCAGAGTGCCGGGACGCGGGCGCCTGGGGCGGCCCCCGCGCCGGCCCGGCGGGACGCCGTCACGGCGGCCCGCCGGATCGTCGTCAAGGTCGGCTCGTCCTCGCTCACCACCGGCACGGGCGGTCTGGACGCCGACCGGGTCGACGCCCTGGTCGACGTCCTCGCGGCGGCCCGGGACAGCGAACGGGAGATCGTCCTGGTCTCCAGCGGCGCCATCGCGGCGGGCCTCGCCCCGCTCGGGCTGGAGCGCCGCCCGCGCGACCTGGCCCGCCAGCAGGCCGCGGCCAGCGTCGGCCAGGGCCTGCTGATCGCCCGCTACACCGCGTCCTTCGCGCGCTACGGCGTCCGCGTCGGGCAGGTGCTCATGACGTCGTTCGACACGAGCAGGCGCACCCACTACCGCAACGCGTACCGCACCCTGGAACAGCTGCTGCGGATGGGCGCGCTGCCCGTCGTCAACGAGAACGACACCGTCGCCACGGACGAGATCCGCTTCGGCGACAACGACCGGCTCGCCGCGCTCGTCGCCCACCTCGTCCGCGCCGACCTGCTGATGCTGCTCTCCGACGTGGACGGCCTCTACGACGGCGACCCCTCCACCCCCGGCACCTCACGCGTCGGCGAGGTGCGCGGCCCCGAGGACCTCGTCGGGATCACGATCGGCGCCGCGGGCAAGGCCGGTGTCGGCACCGGCGGGATGGTCACCAAGGTCGAGGGGGCCCGGATCGCCACCGGCGCGGGCGTCCCTGTCGTGCTGACCTCCGCCAGCCACGCCGCCGACGGCCTCGCGGGCCGCGACACCGGCACCTACTTCCACCCCACCGGACGCAGATCGCGCGGCCGGCTGCTGTGGCTGGCGCACGCCTCGGCGCCGCGCGGCGCCCTGACACTCGACGACGGGGCCGTGGCCGCCGTGGTGGAGCGGCACACGTCGCTGCTCGCGGCCGGGATCGCCGCCGTGGAGGGCGAGTTCGCGGCGGGCGACCCGGTCGAACTGCGGGACGCCGGCGGCCGGGCCGTGGCCAGGGGCCTGGTGAACTTCGACGCGAAGGAATTGCCGCAGCTGCTCGGCCGCTCCACCCGCGACCTGGCGCGCGAGCTGGGCCCCGCCTACGAGCGGGAGGTCGTACACAAGGACGATCTGGTGGTCCTCCAGCACTGACGTGACCCCCCGTTGGACTGAGAATCAGGCCGATCGCCTCCGTGGCGGCGCAGAGGTTCATCAAAACGCCCCCAAGGGGGGCCCGGGACTGGTCAACTTTGTCCTGGGGCCAGGAACCGGGCAGCGGCACAACTGATCAACAGGAGGCGGCCGGTGAGACGAGTGCGTCCAGGCACGGCGATCCGCACGAGCGGCGGAGGCACCCACGCCCGGCGGGCCTCGGGCGCGGACTCGGTCCTCACGAGCGTCGACGCGGGGGCAGCCTTCAACGAGTGCGACGAATACGGTGAATGCGACGGCGTGCCCGGCCCGGGGGAGCACACCTGCCGCGAGCCGGATTCCGCGGACGGCGAGGGCCGCCCCGTCTCCCGCCTGTGGCATGTCACGCTCAGTGTCTCCGGCGGCCAGGCGCCCATCGCGGACGTCAGGCGCGCCCTCGAACAGCTCGCGCACGACCATCCGTTCCTGCTGACCAGCCGGTACGCCGTCGACCACGCGGAGATCAGGTACTGGGAGGAGGCCCGCGACCTGCACGACGCGGCCGCCGTCGCGCTGCGCCTGTGGGGCGAGCACCGCTCCAGCGCGCGGCTGCCCCCGTGGGAGATCGTCGGCCTGGAGGTCATCGACCGGGACACGTACCACCAGCGCGTCGCGGAGGGGTACGGTCCGCCGCCGGCGGCCCGCGTCGGCATCCATCCGTTCTGAGCGTGGCCGGGCCCGGTCCCGGGTGGCGTCCGGCGGTGTTCCGCACGCGTCCCGGCCGTCGTGCGGGCGGGGCCCCCGCCGCCGGTGGGACCCGGCAGGGCCGCCCCACGGCGCCCCTCCCGCGGGTGTCTCGGAGTGCGGGATGCGTAAGAAAGGCCCGCCCGGCGCCCATTACCCTGCGGGCATGACCTCGCTTTCGCCGTACGACAACCTCTCTCCGGTCGCCAGGGCCGCCTACCGGTCGAAGTCGGCCGCGGCGGACCTCGCCCCCCTGCCGCGCGCGGTCAAGGACGACGCGCTGCTCGCGATCGCCGACGCGCTGGAGGTGCGGACCCACGAGATCGTCACGGCCAACGCCGAGGACGTCGAGCGGGCCGCGGCGGCGGGTACCGAGGCGTCCATGATCGACCGGCTGACCCTGACGCCCGAGCGGGTCCGGGCGATGGCCCACGGCGTACGGGACGTGGCCGCGCTGCCCGACCCGGTCGGCGAGGTCGTGCGCGGTTCGACCCTGCCCAACGGCATCGACCTGCGGCAGGTCCGGGTGCCGCTCGGCGTGGTCGGCATCATCTACGAGGCACGCCCCAACGTCACCGTCGACGCGGCGGCCCTGTGCCTCAAGTCGGGCAACGCGGCGCTGCTGCGCGGATCTTCGTCCGCGATCGCGTCCAACACCGCGCTCGTACGGGTGCTGCGGGACGCGGTCGGCGGAGCGGGCCTGCCAGCCGACGCGGTCCAGCTGGTGCCCGGCGAGGACCGGGACTCCGTACGCGAGCTGATGCGGGCGCG
Organism: Streptomyces sp. NBC_01497; assembly: GCF_036250695.1. Classification (NCBI taxonomy): domain Bacteria; kingdom Bacillati; phylum Actinomycetota; class Actinomycetes; order Kitasatosporales; family Streptomycetaceae; genus Streptomyces; species Streptomyces sp. NBC_01497. The sequence continues at coordinate 5,704,358 of NZ_CP109427.1, forward strand.
CGGCCTGGTGGACGTGCTCATCCCGCGCGGCGGGGCGTCCCTGATCCGTACGGTCGTCGAGGAGTCCACGGTGCCGGTCATCGAGACGGGCACCGGGAACTGCCACGTGTACGTGGACGCCGAGACCGATCTCGACATGGCGGTCTCGATCCTCGTCAACTCCAAGGCGTCCCGGCCGAGCGTGTGCAACGCGGCGGAGACGCTGCTCGTGCACCAGGACGTCGCGGACGACTTCCTGCCGCGCGCCCTGGACGCGCTCGCCGAGGCGGGCGTCACCGTGCACGCGGACGAGCGCGTCCTGCCGTACGGCGAGGCGAGCAAGGCGACCGTCGTCGCGGCCGGCGCCGACGACTGGGAGACCGAGTACCTGTCGTACGACATCGCGGCGGCGGTCGTCGACTCGCTGGACGCGGCGGTCGCGCACATCAGGCTCTGGTCGTCCGGCCACACGGAGGCCATCGTCACCACGTCGCAGGCGGCCGCCCGGCGTTTCACCCAGTTGGTGGATTCCACGACGGTCGCGGTGAACGCGTCCACCCGTTTCACCGACGGCGGGGAGTTCGGCTTCGGCGCGGAGATCGGCATCTCCACCCAGAAACTGCACGCCCGGGGCCCGATGGGGCTGCCCGAGCTGACGTCGACGAAGTACATCGTCACGGGCGACGGTCACACACGGTGATGGCGGGAGCGGCGTCCGGTGGCCGGGTGGCGTGGTTCATAGCGGTCGATGACGGGAAGAGTGCGGACTCTCCCTGCCCAAAGCGACTCCGCCGGTTTACGCTGTAGTGGTGCCGGACGACGTGGGGGGCAGGCCGTTCAAGGACGGCCGGGAGCCCGACGACGACCGCGGAGCGGACGAGGAGTTCGCGACCGTGGTGTTCGACGAGGACTTCGTCCGGGCGGCCACCTTCCACGAACCGACCGCCGTCGAACGACTGCTCGAAGCCGCCCAGGCGCGCGCCGACGCCGACGCGGCCCGGCTGCGGGGCGGCAGACAGGCCCCCGACGAGGAACACGAACTCTGGGACGAGCTGTACAGCCGCAGGCACCCCGACGAGTTCGACGAGGACGGCGCCTACGACCCGGACGACCCCGACGTCCCCCGTCCCTACGGCCGGCACGGCGGCGTCCTGCGGCCGTATCGCGGACGCGCACGCTGGCACCGGCCGATCGCCTGGCTCCTCGCGGTGCTGATGGGCATCGGCATGGTGGCGCTGGCCTTCTCCGCCGTCCGCGGCGCCGGCGGTGGCGGCCGGCAGGACCAGGTGCCGCAGCCGGCCTCCACGGGCATCGACGCGCCGCGCGCCGAGCCCTCGGGAGACGCGGACGCGGACAGGCCGGACGGCGACGGCGGACGCGACGCCCGGAACCGGTCCGCCGCACCGCTCGTCTCGGCGGTGCCGAGGACGCGCTGAGAGCGCTCGGCGGACTGGGCGGACTGGGTGGGCTCTGCGGGCGGGAAGGATGCCGACCGTGCCCGGCGGGACGGGTGCCCGATGTGACGCTGCCGGCGGTGACGTGTGCGGATGGTGGCATCCGCAGGCGGTGACGTCCACCGGGGTGCCGGGCCGGCCTGGTCGCCGCAGAAGTGTCCGTGTTACCGCCGGCGGTGCCCGGCGTGACGCGCCGAGGTTGCCCGGCGGGACGGGCGCCGACGTGTCCGGGTGGGCCGTCCGGGGAACCCCTGAAAGGTGTGCCGCGTGGCGGCCGACAGCGCCGTGGGCGCCCTTCTCCGGCGGGAACCGGACGGAGGGCTCATCGCAACGTTGATCATTCATGGCCGGTTCTGTCGCAAGTTGACCGGTAGCGCGGCGTTTACCTTCTGCGGCTACGGCCTACTCTGAAGATATGGCAGGGCACGGAGACCCGCCCGAAGGGACGCCCGAGGGGACACCCGAAGGGCCTCCCGGCGGCGATGACGAATACCGATCGGTCGTCTTCGACGAATCGTTCGTCCGTGCTGCCCGCCTCCAGGAGTTCTCCGCACAGGAGCGCATGACGGACCGTGAACACGCCGTCCGGGTGCGCGGAGCCCGGACCGGCACCGTCTCGCACGGCTTCCGCAACGGCCCCCGCCAGCTCCTCGCGCTCTTCGTCCTGATCGCGCTGGCCTTCGGCACGGCCGTGTACCTGGGTTTCCGCCAGCCGTACCGGGCGGTGCTGCCGGCGCGCGACGCGGGTCAACTGCGCATGACGGTCGTACCGCTGGCCCCGGCCGGGACCGTCCCCGGCGGCACCCCGGCCGAACTGCTAGCGCACAGCCCGGCCGTCCACTTCGCCGTCGGTGCCGCGGGGATCGTGCCTCCGGCCTCGGTCGAGCGCACGGCCGACTTCTCGGAGAGTCAGATCCGCGTGGCCCTGTCCATCACCAGGGACTACCTGGAGGCGTCCTCACTCGACGCAGCCGTCCTCGCCGGTCGCGACCGCGAACCCGTGCGGACCCTGCTCGACCCGGATCAGATCCCGCAGTTCGACCACGCGTTCGCCGCACCCGCAGCGGACGGGCTGTCGGACCCGGCGGGATGGCTGGTGGCCTTCGACCCGGCCAAGGTCCGGCAGGTCCCCGGCACCGCCCGGGTGCGCGGTTCGCTGGACTACCACGAGACCGCGGACCGGGCCCTGGAGGTCACCTCGAACCACACGTTCGTCTACACGCTGCGGCCCGCGGGTCCGGCGACCGCCGACGAGGCGTCACTGTTCACCGTCCGGCGTGAACTCAGCTTCCGCTTCGACGGCGAGGATCTGGACAAGCACTGGGTGCAGCTGGTCGAGAGCGAGACCGGCGCGGGTCCCGAAGCGTGCTCGGCGGGTGCGGGCAGGACGTTCACACCGCTCCTCGCGGGCGCCAGGGCCCCGTCGGGCAGCCCGGCGGGCGTGAATCCGTTCGCCACGGGCCATCTGGCGGGGGAGCTGTGCGGGGTCCTCACCACGTCGGCACCGACGCCGACGGCCCACTGACGGCGAAGACGGGGCCGCGACCGGCCGCACGGCCATGAGGGCGCGCGCGATGACATCGCGCGCCCCCCTGCACGGTCGGGACGTGACCGTGCTCTCCACGGGCCGGAGAGCGACGAGCCGGTCGGGTGTGGGTCCGGTACGAGCCGGGAAGCGACGAGCCGGTCCCATCCGGGTCCGGTACGAGGCGGACAGCCAACAGCCGGTCCGGTACGAGCGGATCCGGCACGAGCGAATCGGACACGAGCGGGTCCAGCACGAGCAGGAACCGGTGGCGGGACCGCGCGATCGGCCGGGCCCGTCCGTGGACCTGACCTGACCTGACCCGGCTCGGCCGCCTTCCCGGCCTCGGCCCGGCCGTGTTCCCGCCGCGACGCGGACCCCGGCTCCAGAGTTGGCCCTGACTCCGGATCTGACCCATGCCCCGGCGCGGGCGGCCGATCGCGCGCCGGCGTCCGTCAGCCCTGAGCGGGTCCCGCCGCAGGACCGGCGCCCTCACCGTCGTCGCCGGGACCCCCGCCGTCCGAGCTCCGCGTACCCGTGCCCGCGGAGCTGCCCGGAGCGCCTGGGCCGCCCCCCGTGCCGCCCATGAAGCGGTCCCGCAGCTTGCCGCCCAGGTCGCCCGCACCGCCCGCGATATCGCCCACGAGCTTGAACAGCGGGTCCTTGGTGCTCTTGACCGTGTCCGCGTAGTGCGACGCCGAGTCGCGGAACGAGTCGGCCACCGAGGCGTCCTTGTCCTCGTCCCGGTGCGGGTAGTGGCCGTCCATGATCCGCTGGTAGTCGCGGCTCGCGGCCCACTTCTTCAGTTCCGCCGCACGCACCGTCGTGAACGGGTGCGAGCGCGGCAGCACGTTGAGGATCTTGAGGACCGAGTCCCGCAGGTCGCCCGCGCTCTCGTACTCCTGCGCCTGGGCGAGGAAGGCGTCCACGTTCATCTCGTGCAGATGGTTGCCGCCCGCGATCTTCATCAGCCCGCGCATCGACGCCTGGAGGTCCTGGCCCACCAGGAGGCCCGCACGGTCCGCGGACAGCTCGGACTTGCGGAACCACTCCCGCAGCGCCGTGACGATCGCCATGATCGCCACGTTGCCGAGCGGGATCCACGCCACCTTCAGCGCCAGGTTCGTCAGGAACAGCAGGATCGTCCGGTACACCGAGTGCCCGGACAGCGCGTGGCCGGTCTCATGGCCGACGACCGCCCGCATCTCCTCCTCGTCGAGCAGTTCCACGAGCCCGGTGGTGAGCACGATGAGCGGCTCGTCGAGCCCGATGCACATCGCGTTGGGCACGGGATTCTGCGCCACGTACATCACCGGGACCTTCTTCAGGTCCAGGATGTACGAGGCGTCCAGAAGCATCTCGTGCAGGTGCGGGAACTGCGCCTCGCTCACCCGTACGGAGTCGGACAGGAACAGCAGGCGCAGGCTCCGCTCGGGCAGCAGCCCGCTCAGCGCCTTGAAGACCGTGTCGAAGCCGGTGAGCCTGCGGAGCGCGACCAGGGCCGAACGGTCGGCGGGGTGCTCGTACGCCCGGGAGGAGATACCGGGGAAGCGCCTGCGCTTCCGCATCGGCACCTTGGTGTGGCTGCTGTCGTCCGTCATCGGCCCGTCCCCTGTCGGTCGCGTCGCTCACGTCGGTCGCGTCATCGCCCCGTGCGGCGGGCCGCGCGGGGCGCGAGGCACCGTCCCCCTGCCGGAACACAGCCTAGGTCCTGGGGCTACCGTGTGGCGGGGGGCCAGAACCGTCTCGGGGAACGAGTTACCGCGAGGCGGTTTGTGAGAGACCGAGGAGCGCACCCGTCATGCAGGCAACCAGCACACTCATGGCCGCGGCCGCGGCGTCGGACCAGCCGGGTGCGGGTCCGGTTCTGCGCATCTTCCTCGTCGTGGCGATCGTCGGCGGGGTCTTCCTCGCCTGGTTCCTGCTGCGTGGTTACGGCGACAAGGGCAACAACGACTGAGTCGGCATGGGCGTGCCGGACGGGCCCGCATACGATGTGCCCGAAGTCACCGAACCGATTCCCGATCGATAGGTCCTGTTGAAGATGATGCAGTCAGCCACCTCCGCAAGCCTCGCGACCCTCGCGGAGGGCAGCAACCACGAGAGCCTCAGCCCCTACCTGACCGGTGGCGGCGCGCTGTTCGGTCTGCTCCTGCTGCTCTGGATCACCACCCGTTTCAACCGGGACCGCTGAGCGGGGTCGAACCCACGTGCCAGTACGCTCTACGCGCATGGGAGAGCAGCAAGGACCCACCGGGTCCGGCAGGCGCCGACTCGGCGTGATGGGCGGGACGTTCGATCCGGTCCACCACGGCCACCTGGTGGCCGCGAGCGAGGTGGCGGCACTGTTCCACCTCGACGAGGTGGTCTTCGTGCCGACGGGCGAGCCGTGGCAGAAGAGTCAGAAGGCGGTGTCCCCGGCGGAGGACCGCTACCTGATGACGGTCATCGCCACGGCGTCCAACCCTCAGTTCTCGGTCAGCCGCAGCGACATCGACCGCGGCGGCCCGACGTACACGATCGACACGCTGCGCGACCTGCGGGCCGCCCACACCGACGCCGATCTCTTCTTCATCACCGGCGCCGACGCGCTGTCGCAGATCCTCACGTGGCGCAATGCCGAGGAGCTGTTCTCGCTCGCGCATTTCATCGGAGTCACCCGTCCGGGGCATGATCTGACCGACGACGGACTCCCCAAGGGCGGTGTCTCCCTGGTGGAGGTCCCCGCGCTGGCGATCTCGTCCACGGACTGCCGGGAGCGCGTCGTCAAGGGCAACCCCGTCTGGTACCTCGTACCGGACGGTGTCGTGCGGTACATCGACAAGCGCCAGCTGTACCGCGCCTGAGCGAGGGGGCGCCCGAGCGCCCGAGGCACGTCACCCACGAAGAGGGGCACCGGTGAACGACCAGCAGCAGCCGTACGGTCCAGGTCCTTACGACCCGTACTACGGCGGGCCGCGGATCCTCGGGTACGACGAGTACGGCCGGCCGGTGTACGAGCAGCCGGCCGGCGCGGGGCAGGCCCCGGCGCGCGGCGCCGACGAGCAGGGCTACGGCGGTTACGACACCGGGCAGCAGCCGCCGGTGCAGGACGACGGCACGGGACGGCCACAGGCCCAGGGCCAGGCCCAGGGGTACGGGTACGACCCCTACGGCCAGGCGCCCCAGCAGCCGTCACCTCAGCAGCCGCCGCACCAGCAGCCGGGGGCTCCGGCCGGGCCCGGTCCTTCGGCGTACGACCCCTACGCTCAGCGGGGCGGCCAGGGCCAGGTCCCCGGCCAGAACCAGGGGTACGGGTACGACACCGGGCAGCAGCCCGCGGTCGTCGACACGACGCAGCAGTGGAACATCCCGCAGCAGCAGGCACCCCAGCAGCAGGCACCCCACCAGCAGCAACAACAGGTGCCGCAGCAGCCGTTCGCGCGCCCGTCGCAACCGTCCGGGCCCTCCCGTCCGCCCGGCCCCGCGCAGGCGGGCCCCGGGGTGGATTCGGGCGGGGCCGCGACAGGCCGGCAGCCCGCCGTCCCGGGACAGCGCTCGGCGTCCGAAGAGGGCTACCACACCGAACAGTTCTCTTTCATCGAGGAGCCCGACGAGGACTCCGAGGACGTCATCGACTGGCTCACGTTCACGGAGAGCCGCACCGAGCGGCGCGAGGAGGCCAGGCGGCGCGGCCGGCACCGGTTCGTCGCGCTGCTCGTGGTGCTCGCCGTGGTGGTCGTCGGAGGTGCCGGCTACCTCTGGTACGCGGGCAAGCTGCCGGGCCTCGACGGGCCCACGAAGAAACAGGGAGCCGCCCCGGGCGGCCCCCAGAAGCGCGACGTCATCGTCGTCCACCTGCACGACACGGCCGACAAGTCGACGTCCACGGCCCTCCTCGTGAACAACGAGACGACCGGCGAGGGCAGCACGGTGCTGCTGCCCGGCACGCTGACCGTGACCAACGACGACGGCACGACGACCACCCTCGCCAAGTCCGTCGCGCAGGACGGCTCGGACGGCACGCGCGAGTCGATCGGCAACCTCCTCGGGACGAAGGTCGCGGGCACCTGGCGCCTGGACACCCCCTACCTGGAGAACCTCGTCGACCTCGTCGGCAACATCGACGTGGACGCCGACGCCGACGTCCCCGACACGAAGAAGGGCGCGCCGCCCGTCGTCCACCAGGGCAAGGACCAGACCCTGAGCGGCAAGATGGCCGTCGCCTACGCCACGTACCACGCGCCGGGCGAGAGCGCGGACAAGCAGCTGCAGCGGTTCGGGCAGGTCATGCAGGCGACCCTGCGGAAGATGTCGAGCGATCCGAAGGCCGCCACGACCACCGTGCAGACGCTCGCCCAGATCCTCGACCCGTCACTCACGGACAAGGACCTCGGCGTGGCACTCGCGAACCTGGCCGCCCACGCCAAGGAGGACCGCTACAAGACGGTCGTCCTGCCGGTTGGCCAGGACGGGTCGCTCAGCTCCCAGGGCGAGAGTGACGTCAAGCAGCTCCTGGGCGGCACCGTCAGCGCGCCGGACCAGAACGGCGTGCCGCGGATCGGTGTGAAGAACGCCACGGGCGGCAAGGCCGCGACGGAGAGCGCGCGGATCGCGCTGGTGAACGCCGGATACACCGTGGTCGACACCGGCTCCGCCTCCGGTACGGCGGCGTCGTCGGTCACCTACGGCGACACCAAGAACAAGGCACTGGCGAGCGAGGTGGCCAAGACGCTCGGCCTGTCCGCGAGCGCGGTGAAGAAGGGGTCGGCCGGCAGCTCCGACCTGGCGGTCGTGCTCGGCGGGGACTACAAGCCGTCGAAGACGGGCAACGGATAGGCCGCGGCTTCGACCGGAGCCGGGCGGCGCTTCTGCGGAGGCGTCGCCCGGGGGACGTCACGTCGGGTCCGGCGGAGACCGGCCACCCGGCCCGCGCGGGCCGGACACCGGCCGATGCGGGCGCGCACCGGTGGGCCCGGCCCCCGCAGGCCCGAGCCCCTACGGGCTCCGATGCATGCGGGCTCAGGCGAACCCGGACTTCCGTCGGTGCGGGCCCGGACGGACGCGGCCTCGGGAGGGCCGGCCGGGCACCTCGCTGACCTGCCGTTCCGGGTCCGCGCCGGCCCCCGGGGCCCGCGGGATCGGGGCGCGCGGAGCGTGGGCGCGGTGGCCCGGCGGTCCGTGAGATCCTGGACATCTCCCTGCCCCCCGACGAAAGCCTGCTTGTGACCGCTACGGACCGCGCCACCCAGCTTGTCCAGATCGCCGCCCAGGCGGCCGCCGACCGCCTGGCGCACGACATCATCGCCTACGACGTCAGTGACGTCCTGTCGATCACCGACGCCTTCCTGCTGGCCTCCGCGCCCAACGACCGGCAGGTCAAGTCGATCTCCGACGAGATCGAGGCGCAGCTCCAGAAGGAGCTCGGCATCAAGCCCGTCCGCCGTGAGGGCGACCGGGACGCCCGGTGGATCCTCCTCGACTACGTGGATGTCGTCGTCCACGTCCAGCACAGCGAGGAGCGTGTCTTCTACTCCCTGGAGCGGCTCTGGAAGGACTGCCCCGAGCTGCCGCTGCCCGACGACGCCGTGAAGACCAAGGGCAAGGGCGAAGAGCACGCCGCACTGTCCGCCAGGGCGGACGAGGACGCGAGCTGAGCGCCCGCCCGGAGCCCGTCGCCGTCGCGCCGGGGACGCCCCACACGCCGCGCGACCGTCGGATCATCCTGTGGCGTCACGGCCAGACCTCGTGGAACGTGGAGGGCCGTTTCCAGGGCTCCACGGACATCGAGCTCACACGGACCGGTGTCCAGCAGGCCCGGCGTTCGGCTCTGCGGCTGACCCGGTTGACGCCGCACGCGATCATCTCGTCCGACCTGCGCAGGGCCGCCGCGACGGCCGCCGAGCTCGCCGCGCTGACCGGACTCGCCGTGCTGCACGACGCGGCACTGCGGGAGACGTACGCGGGTGACTGGCAGGGACTGACGCACACCGAGATCAACGAGCGGTACGGCGACGAGTACCTGGCCTGGAAACGCGGCGAACCGATCAGGCGCGGCGGCGGGGAACTGGAGACCGAGGTCGCCGACCGGGCGGCGCCCGTCGTGCTGCGGCACGCGGACGCGCTGCCGGACGGGGGCACACTCGTCGTGGTCAGCCACGGCGGTGCGATCCGCACCACCATCGGCCGGCTGCTCGGGCTCGAAGCGCCCCACTGGGAAGGCCTCGGCGGTCTGACCAACTGTTTCTGGTCGGTGCTCGGCGAAGGCATCCGCGGCTGGCGCCTGCTGGAGCACAACGCGGGCAGCCTGCCGGAGCCGGTCATGGGCGACGACGACTGATTTCACTTTCCGGCGGCCCGCAGGCTAAAGTTCTTCTTGTTCGCAGCGCGGAGCGCAAGCGCGAAGAACACGCGGGGCTATAGCTCAGTTGGTAGAGCGCCTGCATGGCATGCAGGAGGTCAGGAGTTCAATTCTCCTTAGCTCCACAGCCTTTCCGGGGAGACCCGGAGAAACCGCCTCGGTCCGGTCACGGATCGGGGCGGTTCGCGTTTTCCCCGTCTGCGGTCTGCGGTCTGCGGTCTGCGGTCTGCCGTCTGCCGTCTGCCGTCTGCCGTCTGCCGTCTGCCGTGGTCTGTGGTCTGTCCGTGGCCCTTTCCATGCGGGCGGCGGTGGGCGGCCTGTGGGAAAGGTCCCCGTACGGCCCGCCGGCTCGCGGCCGTGGATTCAGGGCGTACGCGCGGCAGCCACCAAGCGGTCCACGCGGCTCGCGCTCTCCGCGTCGGCCGGTGTGTACGTGACGATCCGGCACTCGGGCATGCCGTTGATGTTCAGGGACAGCGAGCGCAGGTACATCTCCCCGGCCGTCGCGTGGCGGAAGCCCTTCAGCCGCGTGCCGGGCGGCACCACGTCGCCGCGCCCCCAGAGTTCGGCGAACAGCGGACTCCGCTCGGACATCCCGTGCACGAAGCGCTCCCACTCGGGCTCACCGACATGGCGTCCGTACGCACCCCGCAGCGTCGCCACCATCAAGGGCAGCTCCTTTTCCGGATGGGTCGGTTCCACGCCGCCGCGGTCGAGGAACATCATGCGCAGCGCGTTGGGCCGGTGGCGCCCCGGGGACCCTTCGTCCGCCGCCGGGACGGCGGTCGTACCGGCCCCGGGCGAACCCGAGCCGGGAGCGAGGAGGCCGCCAAACCCCGGGACGGAAGCGGGACCGAAGGCCGGATCGCGGCCCGGATCGGAGGCGGGAGCGCGACCCGAGCCGGATCCGAAGGTCCCGGTCGCCTGGAAGACCGCGCGATAGGCGGCGTTGGTCGCCAGGACGTCGTAGCGCCCGTCGTACACCGCGGCCGGGCGTGGATGGAGCGCGTCGATGATGCCCTGCACCTCCTCGCCCATCGTGTCGGGCCACGCGGCCTCGCCCCCGTACTCGTCGTACGCCACCTCGGCAAGGCGGTAGAGGTGTTCGCGCTCGGCGTCGTCCAGTCGCAGCGTGCGCGCGACCGCGTCGAGCACCTGCGGCGACGCGTTGATGGGGCGGCCCTGCTCCAGCCACGTGTACCAGGTGACCCCCACCCCGGAGAGCTGCGCGACCTCCTCGCGGCGCAGCCCCGGCGTGCGGCGCCTGAACCCCGGCGGCATGCCGACGTCCCCCGGTGTGACGCGGGCCCGTCTGCCGCGCAGGAACGCGGCCAGTTCGGACCTGCGCCGCCGGCCCGGCGCGTGCCGGGGCGCACTCGTGACGAGCGTGCTGTCCGTGCTGCCCATGAGCGCATTCTCCGTTCCCGCCGTCCGGCCTGCCAGGTGCCGTCAGTACCAGCATCGACGGGCTCTGCCCGCCCGTGTCCGCGCGGACACAGGCTCGGTGCCATGACCACCGCCACCACTCCTGTCCCCGTCCCTGGCGAGTCCGGCCGCCCCGGCGACGCGGTCCCCTCCAGTGAACGCCACCCCACTGACAACCGACGGCCCCTCAGACGCGGCCCGCTGCTGGCCGTTGTGCTCGGAGCCCAGTTCATGGCACTGCTCGACTCGTTCATCGTCAATGTCGCGGCCCCGACGATCCGTGACGAATTCCATGCCACCGGAAGCTCGTTGCAACTGGTGGTCGCCGGCTACTCGGTCGCGTACGCGGCGCTGCTGATCACCGGGGCGCGCATCGGCGACCGGTTCGGTCACGGGCGCGCGTACCTCGCCGGGCTCGCCGCCTTCACCGTCGCGTCCCTCGCGTGCGGACTGGCGGGGAGCAGCGGGCAGCTGATCGTGTTCCGCGTGGTTCAGGGCGCGGGCGGCGCGATCATGATCCCGCAGGTCCTCAGCCTGATCCAGCGCCACTTCACCGGCGAAGGGCGTGGGCGCGCGCTCGGCGCGTACGCGGCGGTCCTCGCCTCCGGCGCCGCGGCGGGCCAGGTCGTGGGCGGGCTGCTGGTCAGCGCGGACCTCTTCGGTCTGAGCTGGCGCCCGGTCTTCCTCGTCAACGTGCCGATCGGCGTCCTGCTGCTCGCCGTGGGCGCCCGCGTGCTGCCCGGGCGGCGGCACGAGGCGTCCGGGCCGGGCCGCGGGCTCGACCTGCCGGGCCTCGCGGTGCTGGCGGCCGTCCTCGCCCTGCTGACGATCCCGCTGGTCCTCGGTGAGCGGGCAGGGGTGGCCCGCGGGGTGCTGGGCCATGCTGGGCGGCTCCGTGGCCCTCCTGGGCGGCTTCCTGGTGTACGAGGCGCGGCTCGCGGCGCGGGGCGGCCATCCGCTGATCGCGCCGCGCGTGCTCCGCGTCCCGGGGCTCGTTACGGCCGCCGTACGGATCCTGCTGATCATGGCGGTGAACGCCGGCTTCCTGTTCACGTTCACGCTCCACGTCCAGGGCTCGCTCGGGTACAGCCCGCTGCGCGCGGGCCTCACCTTCCTGCCCACCTGCGTCGTGTTCGGCGTGGTGGGCCTGACCTGGCGGCACTGGCCGGCCGCCGTCCGCCGCGCCGCGGTGCCCTGCGGGTTCCTCCTCACGGCCCTGGCCTGCGCGGGCCTCGGCCGGGCGCTCGGCCGGGGCGGTGACGGCGGGCCGCTCATGTGGACCGCGCTCGGTGCCCTCGGGGCGGGCCTGGCCCTCGGCTTCACCCCGGTCCTGACCGGAGCGCTGGCGTCCGTACGGATCGAGGACGCGGCCGACGCGAGCGGGCTGCTCGTGACCATCACCCAGATCGGTCAGCTCGTCGGTGTCGCGGGTCTCGGCGCCCTCTACCTGGGGCGACTGCCCCGGCCGGGGGCGCATGGCGGGGCGCACGGCGCGGCCGACGCCCTCCTCGTGACTCTGCTCGTCATGGCGGGTGCGGCCCTTTTGGGAGCACTCGCCGGGCTCGTGCGGCGCCGGGCGCCGCGAGCCGCGTGACGAGGCGATACACCCGTACATCCTGGATTCTGCGGCTATCTGCATGTATCGGCGACGGGTAACGACCAGGCTGTCAGCCGCCGAAGGTGCCTCCCGTACGGCTGACCCCTCCGGCCCGGCCATGGCAGAATCGGGACGGCCGGAGGGGACGAACGGCCAGGACCGGGAGGAGAGCACGATGTCCGCCAGCGGCATCGACGACGATGCACTGCCTGAGGCGGCGGACAGGACCGGCGCGGTTCGCTGCCCTTCGTGCGGTTCGTCCCATGTGGCACAAGTGCTCGGCGACAACGGTGGAGTTTCCTACGTGTGCACGGCCTGCGGCCACAGCTGGAGCTAGTGATGGGCGCACACAGGCGTACCTGCGACTGGTGCGGCAGCGGTACGCCCATCGTCAGGGACATGGATCCCCTCAACCCCGACTTCCAGTACTGGTGTGAGGAGTGCGCGCGGGCGCTGATCATAAAAGGCGACCCGATCGAGACCTACCGCGAGCTGGAGGGCGAGCCGATCTACGGGCGGCTGCTCGACGAACACTGCACGCTGAAGCGCTTCTACTCGTTCGCGAGAGCCTGACCCCGCCCGATCCGCTGGGTGCGAGGCGCGGGATGCGGGCGCCTGTTCCGGGGGCCGGATGCCCGCCTCCTCTGGAGGGTTCGCTGCCACCCGTCACGCGCGTCCCCGCCGGATATGGATTTGGTGATCCCCCCTGGTCACCGTGTACTGTTGGCGCATCGCACGGGGCTATAGCTCAGTTGGTAGAGCGCCTGCATGGCATGCAGGAGGTCAGGAGTTCAATTCTCCTTAGCTCCACAGTGATCCACGTCACGTGGATGTGAACGAAGGGCCTGTCCGTACGGACGGGCCCTTTCGTATGGCCGGTGCGGCGCGTAAACCCCCTGCGGTAACCTGTCCTCATGCGTGCCGTACGCCTTCTGCTTAGCGAGCCGCGCTGATCAGTGCCGACGGATGACAGATCCGGTCGGAGTCAGCGCGGCGTCCCCTCCTGTGTGAGGGGTTTTTTCATTCCCGCGTGCAGAGACGACCGATGGAGCTTCTGAGGACATGAGCGAGACGAATCCGGCTGCCGCGGGTGCGGAGAACACCGCGCCCCACCGTTACACGGCCGTCATGGCCGCCGAGATCGAGGCGCGCTGGCAGGACTTCTGGGACGCGCAGGGCACCTACGACGCGCCCAATCCCAGCGGTGATCTGGCCGGGGACCCCGCCATGGTGGCGCGGCCCAAGAAGTTCGTCATGGACATGTTCCCGTACCCCTCGGGTGTGGGCCTGCACGTGGGCCACCCGCTCGGCTTCATCGCCACCGACGTCCACGCCCGCCACCAGCGCATGACGGGGCACAACGTCCTGCACACGCTCGGGTTCGACGCCTTCGGCCTGCCCGCCGAGCAGCACGCGGTCGCCACCGGGACCCACCCCAGGGTCTCCACCGAGGCGGCCATGGAGAACATGACCCGTCAGCTGCGGCGGCTGGGTCTGGGGCACGACAAGCGGCGCGCGGTCGCCACGATCGACCCGGAGTTCTACCGCTGGACGCAGTGGATCTTCCTGCAGATCTTCAACTCCTGGTACGACCCCGCGGTCAACAAGGCGCGTCCCATCGAGACGCTGGTCGCGCAGTTCGAGAGCGGGCAGCGCCCCACTCCCGACGGCCGTCCCTGGGCCGAACTGAGCGGCGCCGAGCGCGCCGACGTGCTGGGCGGGTACCGGCTGGCGTACGCCTCGGAGGCACCGGTCAACTGGTGTCCCGGTCTCGGCACCGTCCTGGCCAACGAGGAAGTCACCGCGGACGGCCGCTCCGAGCGCGGCAACTTCCCGGTGTTCAAGAAGAAGCTGCGCCAGTGGAACATGCGGATCACCGCGTACGCCGACCGTCTGGTCGACGACCTGGACCAGTTGGACTGGCCGGAGGCCATCAAGCTCCAGCAGCGCAACTGGATCGGCCGCAGCGAGGGCGCGCGCGTCGACTTCCCGGTCGGTGACGGCGGCGACGCCATCACCGTCTTCACCACCCGTGCCGACACCCTGTTCGGCGCCACCTACATGGTGCTGGCGCCCGAGCACGAACTCGTCGAGAAGATCGTTCCGGCGGCCTGGCCCGCCGACACCCACGAGGTGTGGACGGGCGGCCACGCGACGCCGGCCGCCGCCGTCGACGCGTACCGCAAACAGGCCGCCGCGAAGTCCGAGGTCGAGCGGCAGGCCGAGGCCAAGGACAAGACGGGCGTCTTCACCGGCGCGTACGCGATCAACCCGGTCAGCGGCGATCAGGTGCCCGTGTTCATCGCGGACTACGTCCTGATGGGCTACGGCACCGGCGCGATCATGGCGGTACCGGCCCACGACACCCGCGACTTCGCCTTCGCGCGCGCCTTCGAACTGCCCATGCGCTGCGTCGTGGAGCCCACCGACGGCCGCGGTCAGGACCCGGCCGCGTGGGACGACGCGTTCGGCTCGTACGACGCGACCATCGTCAACTCCACGGGTGCCGACATCACCCTGGACGGCCTTGGAGTGGCCGACGCCAAGGCCCGCGTCACCGCGTGGCTGGGCGAGCAGGGCATCGGCGAGGGCACGATCAACTACCGGCTGCGCGACTGGCTGTTCAGCCGGCAGCGGTACTGGGGCGAGCCCTTCCCGATCGTCTACGACGAGGAGGGCACCGCGCACGCGCTGCCCGAGTCGATGCTGCCGCTCGAACTGCCCGAGGTGGACGACTACTCGCCGCGCACCTTCGACGCCGACGACGCGGACACCGAGCCGGAGACGCCGCTGTCGCGCAATCAGGAATGGGTCGACGTGGACCTCGACCTGGGCGACGGGCGGGGCGTCAGGCGCTACCGCCGCGAGACGAACACGATGCCCAACTGGGCCGGTTCCTGCTGGTACATGCTGCGCTACCTGGACCCGACCAACACCGAGCAGGCGGTCGCCCCGGACATCGAGCAGTACTGGATGGGCCCGCGCCCGGGCATGCCGCGCGGCGGCGTCGACCTGTACGTGGGCGGTGCCGAGCACGCCGTACTGCACCTGCTGTACTCGCGACTGTGGATCAAGGTGCTGTACGACCTGGGCCACATCTCGGCGTCGGAGCCGTTCCACAAGCTGTACAACCAAGGCATGATCCAGGCGTTCGTGTACCGCGACAAGCGCGGTATCGCGGTGCCCGCCGCCGACGCGGAGGAGCGCGACGGCGTGTACTTCTACGAGGGCGAGCCGGTCAGCAGGCTGCTGGGCAAGATGGGCAAGTCGCTGAAGAACGCCGTCACGCCGGACGAGATCAGCGCCGAGTTCGGCACGGACACGCTGCGCCTCTACGAGATGGCGATGGGTCCGCTGGACGTGTCCAGGCCCTGGGACACCCGTGCGGTCATCGGGCAGTACCGGCTGCTGCAGCGGTTGTGGCGCAATGTCGTCGACGAGGCGACCGGCGAGGCCACCGTGTCCGACGCCGAACCCGACGACGAGACCTCGCGCGCGCTGCACAAGGCGATCGACGGCGTCACTCAGGACCTCGACGGGCTGCGCTTCAACACCGCGGTCGCCAAGATCACCGAGCTGAACAACCAGCTGACCAAGGCCGGTGGTCCGGTCGCGCGATCGGTCGCCGAGCGGCTGGTGCTGCTGGTCGCGCCCTTCGCCCCGCACATCGGCGAGGAGCTGTGGCAGCGGCTCGGCCACACCGACAGCGTCGTCCACCAGGACTTCCCGGTGGCGGACCCGGCGTTCCTTGTGGACGAGACGGTGACGTGCGTGGTGCAGGTCAAGGGCAAGGTCAAGGCCCGCCTGGAGGTGTCCCCGGCCATCTCGGACGCGGACCTGGAGGCCATGGCGCTCGCGGATCCGGGAGTGGTGGCTGCCCTGGCCGGCGCGGGCATCCGGAAGGTGATCGTCCGGGCGCCCAAGCTCGTGAACATCGTTCCGGCGTAGCGGCGTCACCCTGCCGCGTCAGGGTTTCCCGTAAGGGGCGGTTGGGGGTGGTGAAGGAACCCCCGACCGCCCCGCTGCGTTTACGGTGGTAGTGACGCTTTGAGAACCCGACCTTTCGGAGGGCCACCCATGGAAGCCGTGCTCCTGATCGTGGTGCTCCTCTTCGTGGCCGCCGTACTGCTGGGCGCGTACGTGACGGTCAAGGCGGTCGGCGCGGCCAAACGGGGCGTGGACCGCACGATCTCCCAGGCACGGCGCTCGGTCGAGGACACCACCCTGCGCGCCAAGAGCTTCGGCCAGCCCGGGGTGCCGGGCGAACTGGCACAGCTGCGGCTGCGGCTGCGCACGTCCATGCGGGCGACCCAGGACGCGTTGTACGCGGGGGCCGAGCAGGACGCGTCGCTGGAGGAGTCCGTGCGGCTCTTCGGTCGTCTCAGCGCACACGGGCACGAACTGGAGGAACAGCTCAAGCAGGCCGAGCGCGATCCGGACCGCGCGCGGGTCGGCGCCCGCGTGAAGGAGCTGCGGGACCGGACGGAGCAGGTCACGCGCGCGGCGGACTCGCTGCGCTGGGCGGTCAGGGACCGGGCGCGGAAGTTCGCGGACGACGACCTGTCCACGCTGAGCGCGGACATCGACGTGGAATCCGGGGCGCTGCGCCACTGGGCCCCTGTCCAGGAACCGGACACCGCGCCATGGCCGGCGGACGCACGCGGGCCGGAGGCACTCGACCCCTCGGACCCGCGGCGTTTCGAGCGCACCCACCCTTGGCAGAAGGAACCGCGTCGCCCGTCGTCCCGGCCGGAGACCTCGAACTGAGCCGGAGCTGTGTGCTGCCCCGGGATGTCTGCCGCCGAGCCGGGACGAGCGCCGAGGGGACGAGCAGCGACCCGGAACGAGTGCCGGAAGCGATGAGTACCGACCCGGAACGAGTGCCGGACGGGAATGAGTACCGACTCGTGCGCCGGCCGGGGCGTCCGCTGATTCGGGGTGGGCACCAGCCCGCCCGCTGACCTGGGATCTTTGGTGATCCTGGGGCGGCCACTGCCCCCGACTGCCGACCTGGGACATGCGCGTATCAGGGGGTATCAGGGGGTATCCGGGAGCGGACTCAACCAGGGAGGCCCGCACGCGGTCCTGTCCGGTACGGCGGCCGTGCACCGTGATCGGGGAGGCGGCCCGGCGGCCCTGGCGAGTCCGGCCGGCGTACCCCGGGTCCGGGGGGTGCGGGCGTCCCGGAGCGGGTAGGTGCGCAAGGGCCTGGGACGCGGTTTCCCGAGGCCCGGGCCGTCTGGGCCGGGCGGCTGCGGGTAACCTCCGGGTCATGTCCCGCCATGTCGCCATCGTCACCGATTCCACGGCCTACCTGCCCCCTTTGACGATGCGACGGCACAGCATCACGGCGGTCCCACTGACCGTGGTGGTGGGCGGCGAGGCGCTGGAGGACGGCAGCGAGATCTCGGCAGGCGCCGTGGCCGAGGCACTGCGCAAGCACCGCTCGGTCACGACGTCCCGGCCCAGTCCCGAGACGTTCGCCGCGGCGTACCGGAAGGCCGCGGAGGCCGGGGCGACAGGCGTGGTGTCCCTGCATCTTTCCGCCGAGTTCTCCGGGACGTACGACGCGGCGGTGCTCGCGGCGAAGGAAGCCCCGGTGCCGGTCCGGGTCCTGGACACCGGCGTGGTGGCCATGGCCCTCGGCTTCTGCGCATTGGCCGCGGCCCAGGTCGCCGACACCGGCGGCGGGCTGGACGACGCGGTCGCCGCCGCGGAGAAACGGGCCAGGGCTACCTCCGCGTACTTCTACGTCGACACGCTCGACTATCTGCGCCGGGGCGGCCGGATCGGCGCCGCGCAGGCGCTGTTGGGGTCGGCCCTCGCCGTGAAGCCGCTGCTCCACCTCGACGAGGGCCGGATCGAGCTGCTGGAGAAGGTACGGACAGCGTCGAAGGCCATCGGACGGCTGCGGGACATCGTGGTGGAGCGGGCGGGCGCCGGAGAGGTGGACATCGCGGTGCACCACCTGGCGGCCCCGGAGCGAGCGGCGGCCCTGGCCGAACAGCTCGGTGCGCGGGTGCCAGGCCTCGCCGAACTGCACGTGAGCGAGGTCGGGGCGGTCATCGGCGCGCACACCGGGCCCGGGCTGCTCGGTGCGGTGGTGTCGCCGCGGTGACGGGCCGGCCCAGCGCTGCACTGTGACGGCCCGGCCGGGCGCTGGGCGGTGACGGGCCTGGCTGGGCGATGGGCGCTGGGCGGTGACGGGGCCGGCCGAGCGCTGAACGGTGATGAGCCGGTCCGGGCTGAGCCGTGACGGGTACGGCCGGGAGCGACGGTGCCGGGGGAGCGACGGTGTTCGGCTGGGACCGGCCGCGGGCGGAGGTCGGAGCTCGGAGCGCGAGGGTCGGAGGCCGGGAGGCCGGGAGGTCGGAGGTCGGACGTCGGCCGATGATGGGGTCCGCACCTTTCGCCGGGCGGTCGGCGGGCGCCGTTTCTCCTGTACGAGGGCGGGCCGGGTCGTCCCATTCACCCTCGCGAGTGTGCGAGTTATCCACAATCCCGCGCGGTGTCCACAGATTCTGGCCGAGAGCGCCGCGATGCCGCACGGATACCTACCGTGGACCGCATGACCACGCTCCGTGTTCGATCCATCGGTTCCCGTTCCCGTTCGCGTCCCCGTTCCCAGGCCCGTACCTCTTCGTCGTCCTGCTCCTCCTCGGCCTGTTCGGGCGCCTGGGCCGTCCACCGCGCCGCGTCCGGCGGACCCGGTCGCGGGCCGGGCTCCGACGGGCGCACCCGTGCCCCGCGTCCCTCCCGGCTGCTTGCCCGCGCGCGGACACCCCCGGGCCGTACGGCTCCGGCGCCCGAGCCCGGGGCGCGGCCCTGCGCGCCGGATGCCGCGCGCGACCGGGCCGCCGCCCTGCTGGGCGCGGGCCACGCGGCGCCGGTCCCGGTGGCAGGACCGGTGGAGACCTCGGCGACCGGCCCTGCGGACGCGACGGTGCCGGGACCGGCGAAGGCCGCGGTGCCAGGCGTGACGAAGGCACCGGGACCGGCGAAGGCCCCGGTGACAGGACTGACGAACGCCCTGGGAGTGACGGCGACGACGGGGACCCTGCCGCCGGCCGGAGGGCGGGCCCCGGCCGCGCCGTTGACCCGCCCGCCGGCGATCCCCCCGGCCGAGGTGGTGCCCGAGCCGCCCCCTTCGCGCCCCGGCGGTCCTGCCGCTTCGAGGGGGTGGTCACGAGGCGCGGTGAGCGGCGGTGAGCGGTTCGTGTCCGCGGTGCGGGACCGGCTGCCGGTGTGGGCCCGGCTGCGGTTCGGTATCGAGCCGAGGGCGCTGGCCGCACTGGGCGCCGTGCTGGCGGTTGCGGCGATCCTGGCTGTCCAGCACTTCTGGGTCGCGCGCCCCCGCGCCGTCAGCGCGCCCGAAACAACGGGAACCTCCCAGGCGGCGGGCACCGCACATCCGGCCGGCGCGCACCCCGGCCGGCCGGCGCCCGCCGCTGGGCCTCCGCCCTCCCCACCGGCTCCATCCGCCTCGTCAGCCCCGGGGTCCCCGGATTCCGCGTCGAGCACCGGGGCGGGCGGGGTCGTGGTCGATGTGGGGGGCGCCGTACGCCACCCCGGCGTGCTGCGGCTTCCCGCGGGCTCGCGGGTGGAGGACGCGCTGCGCGAGGCCGGGGGACCGAAGGACGGTACCGACCTGTCGACGCTGAACAGAGCCCGCGTACTGGTGGACGGCGAGCAGGTGGTCGTGGGTGCGCCCGCCGGAGCGGCCCCGACCGGTGGCGTGCCCGCGAGTCCGTCCGCGCCGGGCGCGCCCGCCGGCCCGCTCAACCTCAACGTCGCGACGCTGGAGCAACTCGACACGCTGCCGGGCGTCGGCCCGGTGCTGGCGCAGCACATCCTCGACTACCGCACGCAGAACGGCGGTTTCCGCAGTGTGGACGAACTGCGCGAGGTGAACGGCATCGGCGAGCGGCGGTTCGCCGATCTCCAGGCGCTGGTGCGGCCATGACACAACGGGGAGCGCCCGGTACGGCCCGGCGCCCGGAGCAACACCCCGAGGGGCATCCGGAGGAACGTCCCGGAGAACACCTCGGGGGACGTCCGGATGACCGGTCCGTACAGGTACACCGGCTCGGGGACGCGGATCCGCGCCAGGATGCTCCCGCCGATCTTCGGCTCGTGCCGCCGGCGATGGCCGCCTGGGGGGCCGCGGCCCTCGCTGTCGGTGTCCCGGGCGTCTGGGCGGCCGTGGCGGTCGCGGGATGCCTGGCGACGGCGGCCGTGCTGTGGGCGTGGCGTTCGCGGGCGTGGTGCCTGGTCCTGGTGGCTGCCCTGTGCTGCGCGGCGGCGGGTGCCGCCTCCGGAGGGCTGCACGCGGCCGACGTCCGGCGCGGCCCGGTCCCGGAGATCGCTGCCCGGTACGGGCGCGCGGAGGTGGAGGTGACCGTCACCTCCGATCCCCGTCCCGTGCGCCAGAAGGTCACGGGGGACCATCTCGGGGCCGCCCGGCTGATGTTCGACGCCGACGTGGTGGAGGTGGCGTCGCGGGCCGGGCCCGCGGCGGTGGTGAGGACGCCGGTGCTCGTGTTCGTCGAGCCCGGCGCCAACCAGGCTGCGTGGCGGGGGTTGCTGCCGTCCACGAGGCTGCGGTTCACCGCCCGGCTCGCGCCGCCCTTCGAGGACGACCCCGGGCATGCCGCCCTGGTGCAGCCTGCGGGGGCAGGGACGGCCCCGGCGGTGGTCGGGCGCCCCTCCTGGTCCCAGCGCACCGCGGGCGGGCTGCGGGCCGGGCTCCGGCGGGCCACACAACCGCTCCCGGCCGACGCGCGGGCCCTGCTGCCGGGGCTCGTCGTGGGGGACACGTCCCGTATCCCGCCGGAACTGGACGCCGCGTTCAAGGCCACCGACCTCGCTCATCTGACCGCGGTCTCCGGCGGGAACCTGAACATCGTCCTCGCGCTGCTGATCGGGCCGCCCGCACTCGCGCTCCGGGCGGAACGGCGGGGCCTCGCGGCCCGGCTGGGGATTCCGCTCCGGATCACCGCGGTGCTCGGCGGGGGACTCACGCTGGCGTTCGTCGTGGTGTGCGGGCCCGAGCCGAGCGTGCTGCGGGCCGCGGCATGCGGCCTCGTGAGCCTGCTCGCTCTCGCGACGGGCCGGCGCAGGTCACTCGTCCCTGCGCTCGCCGCCGCGGTACTGGCCCTGGTGCTCTACGACCCCTGGCTGTCTCGGAGTTACGGGTTCGCGCTGTCGGTCCTCGCCACCGGGGCGCTGCTGACGGTCGGACCCCGGTGGTGCGCCGCGCTGGTGCGGCGCGGGGTGCCCGTGCGCCTCGCGGAGGTGCTGGCGGCGGCGGGCGCGGCACAGGCCGTCTGCGCACCGGTGGTCGCGGTGTTCGCCGCCCGCGTCGGGCTGGTGGCGGTGCCGTGCAACCTCGCCGCCGAACTGGCGGTCGCACCCGCCACGGTGCTCGGTTTCGCGGCGCTGGTTACCGCTCCGGTGGCGATGCCGGTCGCGCTGGTGCTGGCCCGCTGTGCGGGGTGGCCCGCCGGCTGGATCGCCGGGGTGGCCAGGGCGGGAGCCGCGCTGCCGGGCGCCGAGACGACCTGGCCGAGCGGGTGGCGGGGCGGGCTGCTGCTCGCTGTGGTGACGGTCGTCGTGCTGCTGGTCCTGCGCGGGCTGCGCCGCCGTCCGTGGACGGCCGCGGGCTTGGCCGTACTGCTGCTCCTGGCGCTGCTGCGACCGCCGCCCGTCGTCCGGTACATGACCGGCTGGCCGCCGCCCGGCTGGTCCTACGCGATGTGTGACGTGGGGCAGGGAGACGCGACGGTACTGGCGGCTGGTCCGGGGAGCGCCATCGTGATCGATGCCGGGCCGGACCCCGTCCCGGTGGACCGATGCCTGCGGGAACTCGGGGTGGCACGCGTTCCGCTGCTCGTGCTCACGCATTTCCACGCGGACCATGTCACGGGGCTGCCGGGGGTGTTGCGCGGCCGCTCGGTCGGTGCGATCGAGACGACGACCTTCGCGGAGCCGGCCGGTGAAGCGGCATTCGTCCGGCGCACGGCCGCCGCGGCCGGAGTGCCGGTGGTACCCGTCGTGCCGGGGGAGCGGCGTTCGGTCGGCCCGTTGACCTGGCGAGTGCTCTGGCCACGGGCCGGGCCGGGCCCGGTGACGGGCGAGCCCAACGACTCCAGCGTCACGATGCTCGTGACAGTCGGTCACGGTCCGACGCTGCTGCTGCCGGGCGATCTGGAGCCGGAGGCGCAGCGCGCACTGCTGCGGGACGGGGGTCTGCTGCCACAGGTCGACATCCTCAAGGTCGCCCACCACGGCTCCGCTTACCAGGATCCGGCCCTGCTGCGGGACCTGCGGCCGCGCCTCGCACTGATCTCGTGCGGGGCAGGCAATCCCTACGGGCACCCCTCGCCCCGCACGGTGGGGGCTTTGCAGGCGCAAGGGGCGGTGGTGTTGCGTACGGACACGGACGGCGAAATCGCCATCACGGGAAGGGGGCGGGCACTACGCGCGGTGTCCCGTGTGGCGGACCGGTCGTCGCGGTGAAGGGGACGTCTGCCATCATCGGCTCGTCGGGGAAGCGGACGGTCGGATTCTCACAACCGTTCCCTACGTTTGCCTCGAACAGTTCAAGAGTGATCGAATGCCAATCCGTTCAGGGGTCTGAGGGCAGGACGCCCTGAGGAGTCCAGAGCACAGGGGTAGTCAAAATGATCAGCTTGTTCGGTCGGCGGAAGGCCGCGAGCCAGAAGAACAACCCGCTTTCCGGACTTTCCGTGCCCCCTGGCGCGGGACTGCTGACGTGCCGTGTGCTCGACCCCGTGAGCGAGCCCGTCGGCAACGCGGAGTTCACGGTCAGCGACTCTCAGGGCCGCAAGGTCCTCAGCGGTGAGACCGACCCCTTCGGCGGCGTGGCGGCGATGGTGCCCGTCGGCGAGTACCGGGTAGCGGTGTCCGCCGACAGCTTCAGCCCGTACAGAGCCAGTGCGACGGTCGCGGAAGGCGGCGCGCTGGCCTCCCTCGGCGACATCACGCTCCAGGCCGCGGCATCCTTGCCGCTGCCGTCGCCCGGCGAGTGGGAGATCGAACCCGCCCACTCCCGCATCGGGTTCGTCGCCCGTCACATCGGACTCGCCCGCGTCTACGGCCGGTTCGACAACTTCGCCGGCGCGATACGCATCGGTGACGCCATCGAGGACTCGGCGATGCACGTCGTCATCGACGCCGCGTCGATCGACACCAACGTGCAGATGCGCGACAACCACCTGCGCTCGGGCGACTTCCTCGACGTCGAGAACTACCCGACGATGGAGTTCTACAGCGACCGCTTCCAGCACCGTGGCGGCAACACCTGGCTGATCACCGGTGCCCTGACCCTGCACGGCGTCACCCGCACGGTCGCCATGGAGGCGACCTACGGCGGTGTGCGCGTCGGCATGGAGAACGAGACGCGGGCCGCCGTACGGGCCACCGCCGAACTCCACCGCGAGGACTACACGATCAACTGGCAGACGATGCTGGCACGCGGCATCGCGGTCGTCGGCTCCAGCATCAAGATCGAACTGGAGATCCAGATCGTGCCCAAGGGCACGGAACTCCAGTTCAAGTAGGAGACTGCAGGAACAGCAGGAGACAGGCGGGACGTCCGGACGGACGGAGCCCGGTTCGGGTGTGGCGCGTGCCGCGGCGGCCGGGCCCCGCCGACAGGACGACAGGTGCGGCGCATGGACGAAGACGTGACACATCTGCTGGTGCTGCCCGACCGCGACGCGGCGCAGGAGGCGGCCGACGGACTCGCGGACCGCTTCGGCACCACGCGGGAGCCCCAGCTCGTCCGGGACGCCCTCGCCGGCGAGGACGACGCCGAGGACGCCCAGTGGCTGGTGCTCGTCTCGGATCCGGAGGGGCGCATCGCCCCCGCCGACCTCGACGCGTACGCAGCCGGCTGGGACGGCTGGGTCGAACGGCCCTAGAAAGGGTCCTGTCGGTGGGGCGTGCCATGCTGGCAGCGATGGCCACCAAGAAGACAACCAGCGACGACCCGCTCGCCCCGCTCACGCTCGCCGTCGGGCAGGAGGACCTGCTCCTCGACCGCGTCGTGCAGCAGGTCGTACGGGCCGCCCGCGCCGCCGACGCGGACACGGACGTGCGGGACCTGACATCGGACCAGCTCCAGCCGGGGACACTCGCCGAGCTGACGAGCCCGTCGTTGTTCGCCGAGCGCAAGGTCATCGTCGTACGCAACGCGCAGGACCTGTCGGCGGACACCGTCAAGGACCTCAAGGCCTACTTCGGCGCGCCCATCGAGGACATCACCCTGGTGCTGCTGCACCCCGGGGGCGCGAAGGGCAAGGGGCTGCTGGACGCGGCCCGCAAGGCGGGGGCCCGCGAGGTGGCCTGCCCGAAGACGACCAAGCCGGCCGAGCGGCTGACGTTCGTCCGCTCCGAGTTCCGGGCCCTCGGCCGTTCCGCGACGCCCGAGGCGTGCCAGGCGCTCGTCGACTCCATCGGCAGTGATCTGCGGGAGCTCGCGAGCGCCGCGTCGCAGCTGGTCGCCGATGTCGAGGGCACGATCGACGAGGCCGTCGTCGGCCGGTACTACACGGGCCGCGCCGAGGCGTCCAGCTTCACCGTCGCGGACCGGGCCGTCGAGGGCCGCACGGCGGAGGCTCTGGAGGCGCTGCGCTGGTCGCTGTCGACAGGGGTCGCGCCGGTACTGATCACCAGCGCCCTCGCGCAGGGTGTGCGGGCCATCGGCAAGCTGTCCTCCGCGCGCGGCGGCCGCCCCGCCGATCTGGCGCGCGAGCTGGGCATGCCGCCGTGGAAGATCGACCGGGTGCGCCAGCAGATGCGCGGATGGACACCGGACGGGGTCGCCGTCGCGCTGAGGGCCGTCGCCGAGGCCGACGCGGGTGTGAAGGGCGGCGGGGACGACCCGGAGTACGCCCTGGAGAAGGCGGTCGTCACGATCGCCCACGCGGCCCGCCCCCGGCACTGAGCCCCGCCCGGCACGGAACCCCCGGCACTCAGCCCCACCCGCCACGGAACCACCCGCCACTGAACCCCCGCCCGGCACTGAGCCCCCCGCCCGTGACGGAACCGCCGGCACTGACTCCTCGCCCCCGCCACTGGGCCCCACCCGGCACGGAACCCCCGGCACTCAGCCCCACCCGCCACGGAACCACCCGCCACTGAACCCCCGCCCGGCACTGAGCCCCCCGCCCGTGACGGAACCGCCGGCACTGACTCCTCGCCCACGCCACTGGGCCCCGCCCGGCACGGAACCCCCGGCACTGAGTGCCTCGCCCGTACCGCTGGCGACCGGGTGCCGCCCGGCCCCGGCTCCCGCCCCGGCCCCGCCCCCGTTCCCGCCCCCGGCTGCGCCTGTGGGCCTCCGGGCGGGCGAGTCCTTGACGGGAACGGTTCCGGACGACGAGAAAGCGGTTCCCTGCGGTCGGGAAACGGCTCCGGACGACGGAAACCCGGGCACGCGGATCGGGAGCTGTCCTGGCCGTGCGGAACGGAATCCGTCCTGGTCTCCCGGGACGGGACCCGTCCCGGGAGCCCGGATCGGGAGCTGTCCTGGCCGCGCGGAACGGAATCCGTCCTGGCCTCCGGGGACCCGTCCCGGGCGCCCGGATCGGGAGCCGTCCCCGGCCGTGCGGAACGGAATCCGTCCTGGCCTCCCGGGACGGAAACTTCCGGGCCCGCAGGACGGAAACCGTCCCCGGCCCGTCGGACGGAAACCGTCCCGGGCGCGCGAAAGGCCCCGGCCTGGAGTGGCCGGGGCCTTCACGTACGTCAGGTACATCCGGTGGAGTCGCGCCCGCGTGGCGAACGCAGTTCGGCGCGCGGCTCCGGGTGCCGGGCGGGAGCGGGAGAGAGGGGCCCGCTGGGTCCTGCCCGGTGTCGATCAGTCGATCGGGTCAAGCACGAACGGGACCGTTCAGCCCTGGAGGCCGTTCACGGTGGACGCCAGCGCCGACTTCTTGTTGGCGGCGGCGTTCTTGTGGATGACGCCCTTCGACGCGGCCTTGTCGAGCTCGCGGGAGGCGAGGCGGGCGGCCGCGGTGGCCTTCTCGACGTCGCCGGCCGCAGCGGCCTCACGGGTCTTGCGGATCGCGGTCTTCAGGGAGGACTTGACGGCCTTGTTGCGCAGGCGCGCCTTCTCGTTCGTCTTGTTCCGCTTGATCTGGGACTTGATGTTCGCCACGAAAGAGCCTTTGCAGGTTCGGTGATCTTGAGTGATCTTCTTTGGGTGTGTGCCGCGTACGCGGACGCACGAGACACAGCTGTTCAGGCTAGCAGCCCCGGTATGACCGGCCCAAATCGGTCGCGGGCCGTCCGTCGTGGGACGATGGAGGCTGCGTATCGATCCGATCCGATGTCGACCCGAGACGAGACGACGCGCCCCTAAGGAAGTCAGCCGTGCGGACACCCCTCCGTACCGTGAGCGGCCTCGGCGGGGCGGCGCTCCTCAAGAATCAGGACCCTGCGTGCCCGCGACCCCTGTCAACGTGCCCGAGCCCAGCCGTACGGACCCGGCGCTGATCCGTAACTTCTGCATCATCGCGCACATCGATCACGGCAAGTCCACGCTCGCCGACCGGATGCTCCAGCTGACCGGTGTCGTCGACCAGCGGCAGATGCGCGCTCAGTACCTCGACCGCATGGACATCGAGCGCGAGCGCGGCATCACGATCAAGTCCCAGGCCGTCCGGCTGCCGTGGGCGCCCCGCACCGGTGAGGACCAGGGCAGGACCCACGTCCTCAACATGATCGACACCCCCGGGCACGTCGACTTCACCTACGAGGTGTCCCGCTCGCTCGCCGCCTGTGAGGGCACGGTCCTGCTGGTCGACGCGGCGCAGGGCATCGAGGCGCAGACCCTGGCTAACCTCTATCTGGCGATGGAGAACGACCTCACCATCGTCCCGGTGCTCAACAAGATCGACCTGCCGGCCGCGCAGCCGGAGAAGTTCTCCGAGGAGCTGGCGAACCTGATCGGCTGCCAGCCGGAGGACGTGCTGAAGGTGTCCGCGAAGACCGGGCTCGGCGTGGACGTGCTGCTCGACAAGGTCGTCGCGGAGGTGCCCGCGCCGGTCGGTGTCGCCGATGCCCCCGCCCGCGCGATGATCTTCGACTCGGTCTACGACTCGTACCGCGGCGTCGTCACGTACGTCCGTGTCATCGACGGTCAGCTGGGCAAGCGCGAGCGCATCAGGATGATGTCCACGGGCGCCACCCACGAACTGCTGGAGATCGGCACCAACTCGCCGGAGATGCTCGCGGCCGACGGTCTCGGCGTGGGCGAGGTCGGCTACCTGATCACCGGGGTGAAGGACGTCCGGCAGTCCAAGGTCGGTGACACGATCACGTCCCACATCAAGGGCGCGACCGAGGCGCTGGGCGGTTACAAGGACCCGAAGCCGATGGTCTTCTCCGGGCTCTACCCGCTGGACGGCTCCGACTACCCGGAGCTGCGCGACGCCCTGGAGAAGCTCCAGCTCAACGACGCGGCGCTGGTCTACGAGCCGGAGACGTCCGCGGCGCTCGGCTTCGGCTTCCGGGTGGGTTTCCTCGGGCTCCTGCACCTGGACGTGGTCCGGGAGCGCCTGGAGCGCGAGTTCGGCCTGGACCTGATCGCGACCGCGCCGAACGTCGTCTACCGGGTGGTGATGGAGGACGGCAAGGAGCACACCGTCACCAACCCGAGCGAGTTCCCCGAGGGCAAGATCGACGCGGTCTTCGAGCCGGTCGTACGGGCGACGATCCTCGCGCCGAGCGAGTTCATCGGCTCGATCATGGAGCTGTGCCAGACCCGGCGCGGCACCCTCCTCGGCATGGACTACCTCTCCGAGGACCGGGTCGAGATCCGCTACACCCTGCCGCTCGCGGAGATCGTCTTCGACTTCTTCGACCAGTTGAAGTCGAAGACCCGCGGGTACGCCTCGCTGGACTACGAGCCCACCGGCGAGCAGTCCGCGGAGCTGGTGAAGGTCGACATCCTGCTGCACGGCGACAAGGTCGACGCCTTCTCCGCGATCACGCACCGGGACCAGGCGTACGCCTACGGGGTGCGGCTCGTCGCCAAGCTGCGCGAGCTGATCCCGCGGCAGGCCTTCGAGGTGCCGGTGCAGGCCGCGATCGGCTCCCGGGTCATCGCGCGCGAGACGATCCGCGCCATCCGCAAGGATGTGCTGGCGAAGTGCTACGGCGGTGACATCTCCCGGAAGCGGAAGCTGCTGGAGAAGCAGAAGGAAGGCAAGAAGCGGATGAAGATGGTCGGCAGTGTGGAGGTGCCGCAGGAGGCCTTCATCGCGGTGCTGTCCAGCGACGATTCCGGTCCGGGCAAGGCGAAGAAGTAGGCAGGGGCGGGCCGGCGGAGCCGGTCTCGTCAGCCCCCGCGACGCACGGCGTCGCGGGGGCTCTCCCATATGTCCGCCATGTGTCCGGCCTGTGCTCGGCGCTCACGGTGTGTGGGAAATGTCGCCCCTCTTACGCGCGTGCGACCTGGGCCCTAGTCTGATTACCGATCGGTAGCTACTTGTCGGTCGGTTACTTGAACGCCATACGTCTCAGGATCAGATGCATCGTGCGGTACGACCCGTACGGTTCCGGAGGAAGCCGTGAGCGACACCCAGAACTTGATCGAGAACCGGCCGCCCTCCGTGGCGACTCTCTTCATTGAGCGCGTGGCCGCCACGCCCGAGGCCGAGGCGTTCCGCTACCCCGTGCCCCCCGCGTCGGGCACGGGCCCCGACGACTGGCACTCCCTGACCTGGGGCGGGACCGCGGAGCGGGTCTACAACATCTCGGCAGGGCTCATCGCGCTCGGCGTGCGGCCCGAGGAGCGGGTCTCCCTCGCCTCGTCGACGCGGATCGAGTGGATCCTCGCCGACTTCGGGGTGATGTGCGCGGGCGCCGCCACGACCACCATCTACCCGTCGACCAACGCCGACGAGTCCGTCTTCATCCTGTCGGACTCCGGCAGTCGCGTACTGATCGCCGAGGACGCCGCCCAGCTGGCCAAGGTGCGCGCCCACCGCGCGGAACTGCCCGACCTCGCCCATGTCGTGGTGATCGAGGCGGCCGACGCCACGCCGGTCCCGGACGACCCGGAGGGCTGGGTGCTCTCCCTCGACGCGGTGGAGAAGCTCGGCGCCGGGGAGCTGGCCGTCCGGCCCGACGCCGTCAGGCAGCGGATCGACGCCCTCAAGGCCGACCAGCTCGCCACTCTCATCTACACCTCGGGTACCACCGGGCGGCCCAAGGGCGTACGGCTGCGGCACGACTCCTGGTCGTACATGGCGAAGGCCATGGCGGCGACGGGTCTGATCTCCGCCGAGGACGTGCAGTACCTGTGGCTGCCGCTCGCGCACGTCTTCGGGAAGATGCTGACGTCGGGCCAGATCGAGGTCGGGCACGTCACGGCCGTCGACGGGCGCGTCGACAAGATCATCGAGAATCTGCCGGTCGTGAAGCCGACGTACATGGCGGCCGTCCCGCGGATCTTCGAGAAGGTCTACAACGGCGTCGCCGCCAAGGCGCGTGCGGGCGGCTCGGCCAAGTACAAGATCTTCCAGTGGGCGGCCCAGGTCGCCCGCGAGTCGGCGAGGGTCTCGCAGGAGAACTTCCAGCGCACCGGCAACGACTCCCTGCCCTTCGCGCTGGCCGCGAAGCACAAGGTCGCGGACGCCCTCGTGTTCGCGAAGATCCGGGAGGCGTTCGGCGGCAGACTCCGCGCGGCCGTCTCCGGGTCGGCGGCGCTCGCCCCCGACATCAGCTACTTCTTCTCCGGCGCGGGTGTGCCCGTCCTGGAGGGGTACGGGCTCACCGAGACGAGTGCCGCCTGTTTCGTGAACCCGGGCCCCGCCTACCGCACGGGCACGGTCGGCAAGCCCATGCCGGGCACCGAGGTGCGCATCGCCGACGACGGCGAGATCCTGATCCGCAACCCTGCGGTCATGGTCGGCTACCACGGGCTGCCGGACAAGACGGCCGAGGTGCTGGAGGCCGACGGCTGGTTCCACACCGGTGACATCGGCGAGCTGTCGACCGACGGATACCTGAAGATCACCGACCGCAAGAAGGATCTCATCAAGACGTCGGGCGGCAAGTACATCTCGCCCGCGGAGGTGGAGACCCAGTTCAAGGCGGTCTGTCCGTTCGTCTCGAACATCCTGGTGGTCGGCGGGGGCCGCAACTTCTGCAGCGCCCTCATCACCCTGGAGGAGCCGACGATCGCGCAGTGGGCCGCCGAGCACGGCCTCGGTGGGAAGCCGTACGCCGAGATCATGGCGGCGCCCGAGACGGAGCGGCTGATCGACGGCTACGTCCAGCGTCTCAACGACGGGTTGCAGCGCTGGCAGACCATCAGGAAGTTCCGCCTCCTGCCGCGTGACCTCGACATCGAACACGGCGAGCTGACGCCGAGCCTCAAGCTCAAGCGGCCCGTGGTGGAGCGCGAGTACAAGGACCTCATCGAGGACATGTACGCGGGAACGCGCGAGGCGTGAACACGGGCTGCCCGGTGTCCGCGAGCCGCGTGGTCCGAGTGTTCGCCCGGCGTGTACCGCCGCGCGGAATGTGTGAGGTGCCGGTGTGAGCGTCGCCCGGTGTGTGTGAGCCTGCCCGTCCCCCCGGTGAGCCGTCCGGTCCGCAGGGGCCGGGCGGCTCACGCGCGTGCGGCGCCCCGAGCGTGCGCCTGCGTACGCCGGTACGCGAATCGGGGCGGACCCGCGTGAGACGGATGTTCTACGCGGACCGGCCAGGATGGTCTCCGGGTGCGTAATCTCTGCCCTTCTCCCGGGCCTTTTAGGTGACTTGGCGTACGCGGGCCGAGTCTGTCTGCCACCCTTGCCGAATCAACCGACGCGGTGCGGGTGCCGTGCCGGGATATCGAACACGCAGCACACAACCGGACGCGGGAGCCGCAGTGGGGCCCATTCCGATCCAGCGTGCGAACGACCCCGAGAACACGCGCGGGGCACGGTCCGGGGCCGGCACGCCGCCCTTCGTCCGTATCAGTCTGGAGAGCGACCCGGTCGCCCCGGCGGAGGCGCGGCGGCTGGTGCGTGCCGCCCTCGCCGAATGGACCGCTCTCGGCCTGCTGGGCCCGTGCGCCTTCTGCGGCGCGAACGCGGGCGGTGGGGGCGAGGTGCCCGGGGAGCGCGCGGGTGTGCCCGGGGCGGGCGGTCCCTCCGGGCTGCCCGGATCCTCCGGGTTCGCCGATGACGCCGATGACGCCGGGATCACCGGGGACGCTGGAAACGCCGCGCTCGCCGGGGACGCCGAGAACGCTGAGCCGGCCGGGGTCTCCGCGTGCACCGGGGGCCCCGGGGCCGACGAGACGGCCGGGACCACCGGGTGCCGTGGGTCCGCCGGGGCTCCGCGGGACGGCGGGGACACCCTGCTCGGTGCGCACCACCACCCCCTCGCCGTGGACGGCGTGGTGCTGGTCGGGACCGCCGGCGAGGCGCTGAACACCGGCCCGGGGGACCGGCCGGCCGGAGCCGGGCCCGCGGGGGCCGCCCCGGGGCCCGCCGCGGAGGCCGGTTCCGCCCCCGGGTCCCCGCACCTCGCGGAGTCCGGGGCCGACGCCTGGGCGCCGCGCGCCGCGAGCGGTGCCGTCTGCCCGCCCGGCGGACACAGCACGGACCTGATCGCCGACGACGCCGCGCTGATCGCCGACGAACTCGTCACCAACGCCGTGGTGCACGCCGGCACCTCCGTGGAAGTGCGCTGCCGGCTCACGGAACGGCCCCCGGCGGACTGGGCCGTGGCGCAGGGCGCCGAGGAGGAGGCCCCCGGGCTGCTGGTGGAGGTCTCCGACCACCATCCCTCCCGGGCGCCTGCCGACCCCGGGACGCCGTACGGGCGCTCGGGGCCCTACACGGCCGAGTACGGACGCGGGCTGCAGATCGTGGCGTCCCTGGCGGAGCGCTGGGGCGTCACCTACCGGACGGGGCTCAAGACGGTCTGGGCCCGGATCGCCCTCGACGGTACGGGCACCGCCGGCCGGCTGCCCGTCAGGGCGGACGAGGAGGTCCCCGACCGGGCCGGGGGCGGCAGCGCACGGGCCGAGACCGACTGGCGCGGGCACGGCGCCCTGTCGTTCCTCGCCGAGACGTCCGACCTGCTGGCGGGCCAGCTGGACGAGGAACTGGTCGCGGCGCTGGCCGGGCAGTTGCTGGTGCCGAGGCTCGCCGAGTGGTGCGCGGTCTGGCTCGACGGCTCGGGTACGTCCTCCCGCCTCGCGGGCGTGTGGCACGCGGACGAGGCACGCGTGGAGGGGCTGCGCGCCCTGCTGGAGAGACGGCCGCCCCGGCCCATGGACCCGCCGTACCCGGGTCCTGTGGAGATCCCGGGGCCCGGCACGGAGTACGACGGGGGGCCTGCGGACAGCGGCCGGCCGCTGTCCGCAGGCCGGGCCTCCCACGCAACCGGCAGCACGGGCAGCGCTGTTCGGGGCACCGCCGCCGTCACCGGTGGCGACGCGCCCGGTCAGGGGCCGGGTCCCGGCGCTCAGGAGGACTTTGGCCCCGGCGAGGGGGCCCTTCCCGGGCCGGGTGACGGGCCCGACGTCATGCCTGTGGGCGTCACCCTGTCCTGCCGGCTGGTGACCAACGGCAGACCCGTCGGCACGCTCCTGCTCGGCAGACCGGGCAAGGCGCCGGTTCCTGACGAGATCGTCGAGCTGATCGAGGACTTCGCACGCCGCGTGGCCCTCGCGGTCGGCGCGGCGCGCCGCTACACCCGGCAGGCCACCATCAGCCGGGTGCTCCAGCGCGGACTGCTGCCGAGCCAGGTCGCCAGGATCCCCGGCGTGGCCAGCGGGCTGGTCTACGAGCCGAGCGACGAGGGACTCGCGGGCGGGGACTTCTACGACGTGTTCCACTGCCCCGGCGACCGCTGGTGCTTCATGCTCGGCGACGTGCAGGGCAGCGGCCCCGAGGCGGCCGTCGTGACCGGCCTCGCCCGGCCCTGGCTGCGGCTGCTGGGACGGGAGGGCTACCAGGTGGGCGAGGTGCTGGACCGGCTCAACCGGCTGCTGCTCGACGACGCGACGGAGGCGGCGGAGGCCGCGTCCGCGATGGCGGCGGCGAGCGCGGCGGAGACCATGGCGGCGGGCGAGGCGATGGCGGCCGGGCTGCCGCTGACGGACCTGCCCCTGCCCGAACTGCCCGTCGTCGGCGCCTCGGAGGGCTACCACCCGCGTTTCCTGTCGCTGCTGTACGGGGAGCTCGTGCCCCTTCCCGTCGGCGGCAAGGGCGGTGGCGCGCGCTGCACGGTGGCCAGCGCCGGGCATCCGCTGCCGCTCCTGTTGCGCCCGGACGGGAGCGTACGGCCCGCCGCCGAGCCGCAGCTGCTGCTCGGGGTCGCCGAGAACACCCCGTACGAGAGCCAGACCTTCGATCTGGAGCCGGGGGACACCCTGCTCTGCGTCACGGACGGCGTGAGCGAGCGCCGCTCCGGCGGCCGGATGCTGGACGACGGCGACGGGCTCGCGCGCGCCCTCTCCCAGTGCGCGGGGCTGACGGCGGAGGCCGTGGCCGAGCGCATCCGGCGGCTGGTGCACGACTTCGACGGGGCGCCGCCGGACGACGACCTGGCGCTGCTGGTGTTCCAGGCGGAGTGAGCGGACGGCCGCGCGGACGGCGGGAACGGGGCGGGCGGAGCGCCCGGGTCCCGGGCGTCCGGGCCCCGGCGCACGGGCTCGCGCGGTCTCCCGGGCAGCACCCGGCGGGCCCCAGGAGCGGGGGAACAGGGGAACACGCGGCGTACGGGACAATGGAGGGCATGCCCTCCGCACTGCCCGACGGCGACCCCGTGCCCGAGACCGGGGAACTGCCCGCGTCCGCCCTCGTCGGCGCGGCCGACCGGCCCCTCGGCTTCTACCTGCACGTCCCGTACTGCGCGACGCGCTGCGGCTACTGCGACTTCAACACGTACACCGCGACCGAGCTGCGCGGTTCCGGCGGCGTTCTCGCCTCGCGTGACAACTACGCGGGCATCCTCGCGGACGAGGTCCGCCTCGCCCGCAAGGTGCTGGGCGACGACCCCCGCCCGGTGCGCACGGTCTTCGTCGGCGGCGGTACGCCCACCCTGCTGGACCCCGCCGACCTGGTGGGCATGCTCGCGGCGGTCCGTGACGAGTTCGGCCTCGCCGACGACGCGGAGATCACGACGGAGGCGAACCCGGAGTCCGTGGACCCGGCGTATCTGGCGGCCCTGCGGGAGGGCGGCTTCAACCGTGTCTCGTTCGGCATGCAGAGCGCCCGGCAGGACGTGCTGCGGATCCTGGAGCGCAACCACACCCCCGGCCGCCCCGAGGCCTGCGTGGCCGAGGCCCGTGCCGCCGGGTTCGAGCACGTCAACCTCGACCTGATCTACGGCACTCCCGGGGAGAGCGACGACGACTGGCGCGCGTCCCTCGACGCGGCCGTCGGGGCGGGCCCGGACCATGTGTCGGCGTACGCGCTGATCGTGGAGGAGGGCACGCGCCTCGCCCGCCGAATCCGGCGCGGTGAGATCCCGATGACGGACGACGACGAGCACGCCGACCGCTACCTGATCGCGGACGAGGTGCTGTCCGCGGCGGGCTTCTCCTGGTACGAGGTGTCCAACTGGGCCACCGGTGAGGCCGCGCGCTGCCTGCACAACGAGCTGTACTGGCGCGGAGCGGACTGGTGGGGCGCGGGCCCCGGCGCCCACAGCCACGTGGGCGGGGTGCGCTGGTGGAACGTGAAGCATCCCGGCGCGTACGCCGCCGCGCTCGCCGGGGGCCGCACCCCGGCCGCTGGCCGGGAGCTGCTCACCGCAGAGGACCGGCGCGTGGAGCGGATCATGCTGGAACTGCGGCTGCGTGAGGGCGTCCCGCTCGGCCTGCTGCACGAGGACGGCCTGCGCGCGGCGGACCGGGCCGTACGGGACGGCCTGCTGGAGCCGGCTTCCCACGAGGCGGGCCATGCGGTCCTCACCCTGCGTGGCCGGCTGCTGGCCGACGCGGTGATCAGGGACCTGGTGGACTGAGGGCGCCCGGCCGGCCTCCGCGCACGTCCCCGGCGGACCACGGCGCGCGGACGGCCGCCGTCAGGGTCCTTCGGGGCCGCCGATCGTGACGAAGTCGATCAACTCCTCGACCCGGCCGAGCAGTTCCGGCTCCAGGTCGCGGTAGGAGCGGACCGACGCGAGGATGCGCTGCCAGGCCGCGCCGGTGTTCTCCGGCCAGCCGAGGGCACGGCAGACGCCCGTCTTCCAGTCCTCGCCCCGGGGGACGCGGGGCCATGCGGCGATGCCCACCGATGACGGCTTCACCGCTTCCCACACGTCGATGTACGGGTGACCGACCACGAGCACGTCCGCGCCGGACGCCGCCGCCGCGATGCGGGACTCCTTCGTGCCGGGCACCAGGTGGTCGACGAGTACGCCGAGGCGCGCGTCCGGTCCCGGAGCGAAGTCGGCGACGACCGCCGGGAGGTCGTCCACGCCGCCCAGGTACTCCACGACCACCCCCTCGATGCGCAGGTCGTCGCCCCAGACCCGCTCCACCAGCTCCGCGTCGTGCCGGCCCTCGACGTAGATGCGGCCCGCCCTGGCCACCCGCGCGCGGGCACCGGGTACGGCGACCGAGCCGGACGCCGTGCGGGACGGCGCCTTCGGGCCCCCGCCGGGGGCCGGGCGGACGAGGGTGACCGGCTTGCCCTCCAGCAGGAACGCGGCGGGCTCCATGGGGAAGACGCGGTGCTTGCCGAAGCGGTCCTCCAGGGTGACCGTCGGGCCCTGCGCGGTCTTCTCGCAGCGGATCACCGCGCCGCAGAACCCGCTCGACACCTCCTCGACGACCAGATCGGCCTCGGCCGGGACCTCGGGGACGGGCGTGGAGCGCTTCCACGGGGGCGTCAGATCAGGGCTGTAACTCCGCACGCGCCGACCTTATGCCGATCACGGCCCGATGTCCCGGCCCCGCCCCTCCTTCGCGCCGCGCCCGGCACGGTCGGGCCGCTCCGGAACACCCGGCCCCGAACACCGCCACCGCACCACCGTCAGCGGAACACCCGCCCCAGAACGCCCCCCGACAACCCCCGGCGACCCCCCGCGACACCCGCCACCGGTCAGGGCGTCGGCGATCCGGCCGCCGCGAGCGTGGCCCGCTGGGCACGGACGAACGCCGCGTCCACCACGGCGCCGTGCCCCGGCACGTAGAGCGCGTCCTCGCCCCCCAGCCGCAGCAGGCGCTCCAGCGCCGCGGGCCAGCGGTCGGGACAGGCGTCGGGACCGGCCTGCGGCGGGCCGGACTCCTCCACCAGATCGCCGCAGAACACCACCGGCGGGCCGTCCCCGCCCCGTACCAGCACGGCCAGGTCGTACGCGGTGTGCCCGGGCCCCGCGTTCACCAGGACCGCCCGTACGCCCCCGCCCAGGTCCAGCTCGTACGGCTCGCTCCCGACCTCGCGCCATCGCGCCGCCGGGCTCGCCGGGACGGCCGCCACCCGCGCACCCGCGACGTCACCCGGACCGCCCGGACCGCCCGGACCGCCCGGACCGCCCGGACCGCCCGGACCGCCCGGGGCGGCCAGGGCAGCCAGGGCGTCGGCCCCGCGCCGCGCCCGCGCCGGGGGCAGGCCGTGGCGCACGGCGTCCGCGTACAGGGCGTCCCGCCCCCGCGCCTCTCCGAGCTCCCGCGCCGTCCCGGCCGCCGTGAGGACCGCGGCCCCGGGGAAGGCTCCCGCGCCGAGCACATGGTCGAAGTGCGGGTGCGTGAGTGCGAGATGTGTCACGGGCGCGCCCCCGGTGAGCCGACGTGCCGCCGCCCTTAGCGCCGTGCCCTGCCCGAGGGAGGCGCCGGCGTCCACGAGCAGCGCGCCGTCCGTGCCCACCACCAGGCCCGCCGTGCAGTCCCAGCCGGGCAGCCGCACCCGGCTCACGCCCGGCGCCGGGCGCTCCCAGCCGCCGGCCGGCAGGCCCTGTCCGCTGCTCCCCATGCGCCGCTCTCCTCACGTCCGTGCCACCGCGCCGGTCCCGGGCCCGGGCGGCCCCGGGGGGAACCTCTCACGCCCTCGGGGGCACCCGGGGCCCGATCGCGTGGAACACTGCCTTGCTACGCGTGCACCCCCCGGCCGTACACTGGCTCGGAAGGAGCTGGCACTCCACCGGATCGAGTGCCAAAAGCGGTCGCACAGCGCGACGAGGGACGACGAACGACGAACGCTGGAGGTGTGCGCCGTGCTCAGCGAACGCAGACTCGAAGTGCTGCGCGCCATCGTCCAGGACTACGTCGGTACGGAGGAGCCCGTCGGCTCCAAGGCGCTCACCGAGCGTCACCGGCTCGGGGTGTCGCCCGCGACGATCCGCAACGACATGGCCGTCCTTGAGGACGAGGGCTACATCGCGCAGCCGCACACGAGCGCGGGCCGCATCCCCACCGACAAGGGGTACCGGCTGTTCGTGGACAGACTGGCGGGCGTGAAGCCGCTGTCGTCGCCCGAGCGCCGGGCCATCCAGAACTTCCTGGGGGGTGCCGTCGACCTGGACGACGTGGTGGGCCGCACGGTGCGCCTGCTGGCGCAGCTCACCCGGCAGGTCGCCGTCGTGCAGTACCCGTCCCTGACGCGTTCGACGGTGCGCCACGTGGAGCTGCTGTCGCTGGCGCCCGCGCGCCTGATGCTCGTCCTGATCACCGACACGGGACGGGTCGAACAGCGCATGATCGACTGCCCCGCGCCGTTCGGCGAGGTGGCGCTCGCGGACCTGCGGGCCCGGTTGAACAGCCGGGTCGTGGGCAGGCGCTTCTCCGACGTGCCGCGTCTGGTGCAGGATCTGCCGGAGTCGTTCGACGCGGAGGACCGGCCCACGGTCTCCACCGTCCTCGCGACCCTGCTGGAGAACCTGGTCGAGGAGACCGAGGAGCGCCTGCTGATCGGCGGCACGGCGAACCTCACCCGGTTCGGACACGACTTCCCGCTGGTGATCAGGCCGGTGCTGGAGGCACTTGAGGAACACGTCGTGCTCCTCAAGCTGCTCGGCGAGGCGGGACAGCCGGGCATGACGGTCCGTATCGGGCACGAGAACGCCCATGAGGGACTCACTTCCACATCTGTCGTAGCAGTCGGCTACGGTTCGGGCGACGAGGCAGTCGCCAAACTCGGCGTGGTCGGACCGACCCGCATGGACTACCCCGGAACGATGGGAGCGGTACGCGCAGTGGCACGTTACGTCGGACAGATCCTGGCGGAGTCGTAAGTG
This sequence comes from Streptomyces sp. NBC_01497, assembly GCF_036250695.1. Classification (NCBI taxonomy): domain Bacteria; kingdom Bacillati; phylum Actinomycetota; class Actinomycetes; order Kitasatosporales; family Streptomycetaceae; genus Streptomyces; species Streptomyces sp. NBC_01497. The sequence goes on from NZ_CP109427.1 coordinate 5,742,898, forward strand.
GCCACGGACTACTACGCCGTACTCGGCGTGCGCCGCGACGCGTCCCAGGACGAGATCAAGAAGGCATTCCGGCGGCTCGCACGCGAGCTGCACCCGGACGTCAACCCCGATCCCAAGACGCAAGAGCGCTTCAAAGAGATCAACGCCGCTTACGAGGTCCTGTCGGACCCGCAGAAGAAGCAGGTCTACGACCTCGGCGGAGACCCGCTGTCCAGCAACGGCGGCGGTGGCGGGGCGGGCGGCTTCGGGGCCGGTGGCTTCGGCAACTTCTCCGACATCATGGACGCGTTCTTCGGTACGGCGTCGCAGCGCGGGCCCCGCTCGCGCACGCGGCGCGGCCAGGACGCGATGATCCGGCTGGAGATCGAGCTCAACGAGGCCGCCTTCGGCACGACGAAGGAGATCCAGGTCGACACGGCCGTCGTCTGCACCACGTGCAACGGCGAGGGCGCGGCGCCCGGAACCTCGGCCCAGACCTGCGACATGTGTCGCGGTCGCGGTGAGGTCTCGCAGGTGACGCGGTCGTTCCTCGGCCAGGTCATGACCTCGCGTCCGTGCCCGCAGTGCCAGGGCTTCGGCACCGTGGTGCCGACCCCGTGCCCCGAGTGCGCGGGCGACGGGCGCGTGCGCTCCCGCCGCACGCTCACCGTCAAGATCCCGGCCGGTGTCGACGACGGCACCAAGATCCAGCTGGCGGGCGAGGGCGAGGTCGGACCCGGCGGCGGCCCGGCCGGCGACCTGTTCGTGGAGATCCGCGAGCTCCCGCACGCGGTCTTCCAGCGTCGAGGGGACGACCTGCACTGCACGGTGACGATCCCGATGACGGCGGCAGCGCTCGGCACGCAGTGTCCGTTGGAGACGCTGGACGGCGTGGAGGACGTCGACGTACGGCCGGGCACGCAGTCCGGCCAGTCGATCCCGCTGCACGGCCGTGGCGTGACCCACCTGCGCGGTGGCGGCCGGGGCGACCTGATCGTCCACGTCGAGGTCACGACCCCGTCGAAGCTGGACGCGGATCAGGAGCACCTGCTGCGCGAACTGTCCAAGCTGCGCGGCGAGGAGCGCCCGACGGGCCAGTTCCAGCCGGGGCAGCAGGGGTTGTTCTCCCGTTTGAAGGATGCGTTCAACGGTCGTTAGGCGGTGTCGGGCCGGGGGTCCGGGGGTTGTCCTCCGGGTGGGCACGGTCAGCCGGGGCAGCAGGGGTTGTTCTCCCGTTTGAAGGATGCGTTCAACGGTCGTTAGGCAGGCGGTCGGGCCGGGGGTCCGGCGGTTGTCCTGTCGTCAGGGAGCGCGGGGCCGGGGGTCGCCCCCTCCCGGGCCGGCCGGGTGCGGCAGGGGCTGACCCGGCCGCGGACGCGTTCGACGGCCGTCGCATCGTGATGTTCCGCCGCCCACCGGTGTGTGTGCCGCCCTGTTCGGGGGCCCGCCGGTGGGCGAGCGTGTTCCTCCGTATGCGTCCCGCTTCTGGCGTCCCGCTTCTGACCTCGCTCCTCAGGGGCCTCTTCTCGGCCGTCCGGTTTCCGCGTGCCGCGGGTGCGGCGCGTGTCGCGGCAGTGGTGGTTCACCGTCGTGTGTACGCGAGAAATATGACCATTCCGTCCAGGCTCACCACCACGACCGGTGGTCATGCCTCTGGCATATGTCGGATGTCAGGGCGATTCTGAGGTCCGGTACGGGCATGGCACCATTCCCTGCATGCCTTCCACGCTGACCGATCTCTTTCGGTATCCGATCGTGCAGGCCCCCATGGCAGGCGGAGCGTCCTGTCCCCAGCTGGCCGCGGCGGTGTCCGACGCGGGCGGTCTCGGCTTCCTGGCCGCCGGCTACAAGACGGCGGACGGCATGTACGAGGAGATCAAGCACCTGCGTGGGCTGACGGGCGCGCCGTTCGGCGTGAACGTCTTCATGCCGGGCACCCGCCACGCCGACCGCGGGTCCGTGGAGCTGTACCGCAGCCAGCTGGCCGGTGAGGCGGACTGGTACGACACGCCGCTCGGCGATCCGGAGACCGGCTGGGACGACGGTTACGACGCCAAGCTCGCGATCCTGCTCGACGACCCGGTCCCCGTCGTCTCGTTCACCTTCGGCTGCCCGCCGCGGAAGGTGTTCGACCGCTTCCGCCGCGCCGGTACGTACACGATCGTGACGGTCACGACGCCCGAGGAGGCGCGTGCCGCCCAGTGGTCCGGCGCCGACGCGGTCTGCGTGCAGGGCATCGAGGCCGGGGGGCACCAGGGCGCGCACAAGGACGACCCCGCCACGGACGGTGCGGGCATCGGCCTGATGTCGCTGGTCGTCCAGGTCAAGGACGCCGTGACGCTGCCGGTCGTGGCGACGGGCGGCATCATGCGCGGTTCGCAGATCGCCGCGGTCCTCGCGCTCGGCGCCGAGGCCGCGCAGCTCGGCACGGCGTTCCTCGTCGCGGACGAGTCGGGCGCGCCGGACCTGCACAAGCAGGCCATGACGAACCCGCTGTTCGCCCGTACGGAGCTGACGCGGGCGTTCTCCGGCCGCCCGGCCCGCGGGCTCGTGAACCGCTTCATGCGCGAGCACGGCCCCTACGCGCCCCAGGGCTACCCCGAGGTCCACCATGTGACCTCGCCCCTGCGCAGGGCCGCGGTGAAGGCCGGGGACCCGCAGGCCATGGCGCTGTGGGCGGGCCAGGGGCACAAGATGGCGCGGCCCATGCCGGCGGCGCAGCTCGTCGAGGTGCTCGTGGCCGAGGGGGACGCGGCGCGCGCCGCGATGAATCTGGGGAGTACGTCATGACGGCGCCGGTCTTCGTGGTGGGGGAGGGCACCGTGCTGCGCCCCGGCACCCTCACGCTGGAGGGGCCCGAGGGGCGGCACGCGGTGTCCGTACGGCGCCTGCGGGCCGGTGAGGAGGTCGTCCTGACCGACGGGGCCGGCACCGGGGCGTACGGGAGCGTCGCGGCCGTCGAGGGCAAGGACCGGCTGCTGGTCGACGTCACCGAGGTCCGCACGGAGCCGGAGCCCGCGCCGCGGATCACCGTCGTCCAGGCCCTGCCCAAGGGCGACCGCGGTGAGCTCGCCGTCGAGACGATGACCGAGACCGGCGTGGACGCCGTCGTGCCCTGGGGCGCGGCCCGCTGCATCACGCAGTGGAAGGGCGAGCGCGGGGCCAGGTCCCTCGCGAAATGGCGGGCGACGGCGCGGGAGGCGGGCAAGCAGTCCCGCCGGCTGCGCTTCCCCGAGGTCACGGAGGCGGCCACGACCCGCGAGGTGGCCCGGCTGCTCGCCGGGGCCGACTTCGCGGCCGTGCTGCACGAGGACGGCGGCGTCGCCGCCCCCCTGGCCACGGCCGAACTGCCGCGCGCGGGCCGGCTGGTGCTGGTCGTCGGTCCCGAGGGCGGCGTCTCGCCGGAGGAACTCGACGCGTTCGCCGCCGCGGGGGCGGCCCCGTACCGGCTCGGGGGCAGTGTCCTGCGCACCTCCACGGCGGGGACGGCGGCCGTGGCCCTGCTGCTGACCCGCACCGGCCGCTGGTCCTGAACCGCGCGCGAAGCGCCCGGCGGCGCCCACGGCGACGTGCGGCGCGTCGAACGGGACGCGACGGGTCGCGACGGGCCGTCGGGCGCCCGGACGGGCCCGGCGGCGCGCGCGGGCGGGGCGAACGCCGGGCGCCCGGACGGATACGATGCCCGACGTACGGAGCGAAGGAGATGAGGGCCCGGATCATGGCAGGAGAACCGCAGGCGGATTGCCTGTTCTGCAAGATCGTCGCGGGGGACGTGCCCGCCACGGTCGTGCGCGAGAGCGCGACCACCGTCGCCTTCCGGGACATCAACCCGCAGGCGCCCACGCACGTCCTCGTCATTCCCCGGGCGCACTACCCCGACGCGGCGTCCCTCGCCGCCGCGGAACCGGGGATCGCGGCCGATGTGCTGCGTGAGGCCGCCGCGGTCGCGGCCGACGACAAGGTCGACGCGGGCGGTTACCGCGTCGTCTTCAACACCGGCAGTGGCGCGGGCCAGACCGTCTTCCACGCGCACGCCCACGTCCTGGGCGGGCGCGGCCTCAACTGGCCTCCCGGATAGCGGGCGGCGGACGCCATGTCCGTACGCGAACTCGTCGTTCTCGGCACCGCGAGCCAGGTGCCGACCCGCCGGCGCAACCAGAACGGCTACCTCCTGCGCTGGGACGGCGAGGGGCTGCTGTTCGACCCGGGCGAGGGCACGCAGCGGCAGATGCTGCGCGCCGGGGTCGCCGCGCACGACATCGACCGGCTGTGCGTGACGCACTTCCACGGCGACCACGCGCTCGGCCTCGCCGGGGTGATCCAGCGGATCAACCTCGACCGCGTGCCGCACCCGGTCACCGCGCACTACCCGGCGAGCGGGCAGCACTTCTACGAGCGGCTCGCGTACGCGACGTCGTACCGCGAGAGCGTCGCGATCGCGCAGGGCCCCGTCGCGGGCGACGGGCTCGTGACGCTCGCCGAGACGCCCGCGTACACCCTTGACGCGCACCGGCTCTCGCACCCGGTCGAGGCGTACGGCTACCGGCTCACCGAGCCCGACGGCCGCACCATACTGCCCGCCCTGCTCGCCGAGCACGGCATCGCGGGCCCGGACGTCGGCGTGCTGCAGCGCGAGGGCGAACTGCGAGGTGTGCGGCTGGCGGACGTCAGCAGGGCCCGGCGCGGCCAGCGGTTCGCTTTCGTCATGGACACCCGGTTGTGCCAGGGCGTGAGCGTGCTGGCCGAGGGGTGCGACCTGCTGGTCGTGGAGTCGACGTTCCTCGACGAGGACGAGGCGCTGGCCGTGGACTTCGGTCATATGACGGCCGGGCAGGCCGGATCCGTCGCACGCGAGGCGGGCGCCCGGCACCTCGTCCTGACGCATTTCTCCCAGCGCTACGACGACCCCGACGTCTTCGGTCGGCAGGCCCGCGCGGCGGGCTTCACCGGCGACATCACGGTCGCGGACGACCTCATGCGCGTGCCGCTGCCGCGGCGGAGATGACCGGATCGGGCAGACTGGCGGGAACGCACGCAACCAGGAGCACGCCGTGATCCCACGTGAACGCACCGGAGAGACGTCGGCAAGGACAGGACGAGGCAGTGGCGCGGAGCCGCGCATCGACCCGCTGGGCGGGCTGAGGGCGCACGGCGACCCCGACTGCGACGTCTACCTGACCGGAACCGTCTTCCTGGACATCATCCTCACCGGGCTCGACAGCGCGCCGGTACGCGGCACCGAGTCCTGGGCGCGGGGCATGGGATCGAGCCCCGGGGGCGTCGCGAACATGGCGTCCGCCCTGGCCAGGCTCGGCCTGCGGACCTCGCTGTCCGCCGCGTTCGGTGACGACCACTACGGCGAGTACTGCTGGGACGCACTCGAACAGGGCGAAGGCATCGACCTCTCACGTTCGCGCACCGTGGCGGGCTGGCACTCCCCGGTCACCGTCTCCATGGCGTACGAGGGCGAACGCACGATGGTCTCGCACGGTCACGAGGCGCCGCCGCCCGCGGGCGCGCTGCCCGAGTGCCCGCCGCGCGCGCGGGCCGCCGTCGCGTCCCTTTCGCCCGGCCGCCCGCAGGAGTGGGTCGCGACCGCCGCCGCGAACGGGGCACGGATCTTCGCCGATGTCGGCTGGGACGACACGGGCCGCTGGGACCTGGGCGCCCTCTCCGATCTGGGGCACTGCGAGGCCTTCCTGCCCAACGCGGCCGAGGCGATGCGCTACACGCGCACCGACTGCCCGCGCGCCGCCGCCCGGGCGCTCACCGCGTACGTGCCCGTCGCCGTCGTCACGCTCGGCTCCGAGGGCGCGTACGCCGTGGACGGCCGCACCGGTGAGACCGCCGAGGTGCCGGCCATCGCGGTCGAGGCGCTCGACCCGACCGGCGCGGGAGACGTCTTCATGGCGGGCTTCATCACCGGCACCCTCGCGGGCTGGCCCCTCGCCGACCGGCTCGCCTTCGGCGGCCTCACGGCCGCTCTCTCCGTGCAGGAGTTCGGCGGCTCCCTCTCGGCGCCCGGCTGGGCCGAGGTGGCGGCCTGGTGGAGCTACGCGCAGAGCGACGGCGGCCAGGACCCGGACGGCCTGCGCCGGTACGCCTTCCTGACGTCCCTGCTGCCCGCCCCTGCCCGGCCCTGGCCGCTGCGGCGCGCGGTGCCGACGATCGGTTTCGGCCGCTCGTCCTGACGTACGGCGTGCGTCCGCGACCCGGCGTGGCGGGGGACGACGGACGGTGCGGGCCCGGGTGGGGAGCGTGACCGTGGCGTAGTTTTCCCGATGCGTTCCCTTCCTGGTCGAAAAGTCCTTCGGGCATGTCGGTACGGGGTCGTACGCTGGTACTCCAGAGGTTGTCGAGCAGCGAGAACCCTGCAACGGGAGGTATGTGCAGGCCACAGCGCCGGCCCATGACTCAGACACCCACAGCCCAGCAGCCCGCGCAGGACCGGGCCAAGGCCCGGATCACCGTCCCGGCCAAGCACCCGATGGTGACGGTCCTGGGATCGGGGGATTCCCTCCTCCGCGTGATCGAGAAGGCGTTCCCGTCCGCCGACATCCACGTACGGGGCAACGAGATCAGTGCCTCGGGCAGTACGCCCGATGTGGCGCTGATCCAGCGCGTGTTCGACGAGATGATGCTGGTGCTCCGCACCGGTCAGCCGATGACGGAGGACGCAGTGGAACGTTCCATCGCGATGCTCAGGGCGAGCGAGAGCGGCGGTGCGGACGGCACGGAGACGCCCGCCGAGGTGCTCACCCAGAACATCCTGTCCAGCCGGGGCCGGACGATCCGGCCGAAGACGCTCAACCAGAAGCGCTATGTCGACGCCATCGACAAGCACACGATCGTCTTCGGCATCGGCCCGGCCGGTACGGGCAAGACGTACCTCGCCATGGCCAAGGCCGTGCAGGCCCTGCAGGCCAAGCAGGTCACGCGGATCATCCTGACCCGCCCCGCCGTCGAGGCGGGCGAGCGGCTCGGCTTCCTGCCCGGCACGCTCTACGAGAAGATCGACCCGTACCTGCGCCCGCTGTACGACGCACTGCACGACATGCTCGACCCGGAGTCCATTCCGCGCCTGATGGCGGCGGGCACGATCGAGGTCGCCCCGCTGGCCTACATGCGCGGCCGCACCCTGAACGACGCGTTCATCATCCTGGACGAGGCGCAGAACACGAACCCCGAACAGATGAAGATGTTCCTGACCCGGCTCGGCTTCGAATCGAAGATCGTGATCACGGGCGATGTCACCCAGGTCGACCTGCCCGGGGGCACGAAGAGCGGCCTGCGCCAGGTCCAGGACATCCTGGACGACGTGGAGGATGTGCACTTCTCCCGCCTCACGTCGCAGGATGTCGTACGGCACAAGCTCGTCGGCCGTATCGTCGACGCCTACGAGAAGTACGACAGCCGCACCGGAAACGATCAGCGGCACTGACCGGGGAGTGTCCCAGCGCACCATGTCGATCGACGTCAACAACGAGTCAGGAACCGAGGTCGACGAGCAGGCGATCCTCGACATCGCCCGCTACGCGCTCACCAGGATGCGTATCCACCCGCTCTCCGAACTGTCGGTGATCGTGGTGGACGAGGCGGCCATGGAGCAGCTCCACATCCAGTGGATGGATCTCCCCGGCCCCACCGATGTGCTGTCCTTCCCGATGGACGAACTGCGTCCGCCGGCGAAGGACGAGGAGGAGCCCCCGCAGGGGCTCCTCGGGGACATCGTGCTCTGCCCCGAGGTGGCCCTGAAGCAGGGCCAGGAGGCCGATACGCAGCACACCATGGACGAGGAGCTCCAGCTCCTCACCGTGCACGGTGTGCTGCACCTCCTCGGCTACGACCACGAGATGCCCGACGAGAAGGCCGAGATGTTCGGCCTTCAGGCGGCCATCGTGGACGGCTGGCGGGCCGAGCACGGGCTTGAGGGCCCGTCGCCCGCGCCCACCGTGTCGTGAGCGCCTCACTGATCATCGGGGCGGTCGCGCTGATCGTCGTGGCCTGGCTCGCCGCCTGCGCGGAGGCGGGCCTCGCCCGCGTCTCCAGCTTCCGTGCCGCCGAGGCCGTACGGACGAACCGCCGGGGCGCGGCCAAGCTGGCGCAGGTCGCCTCGGACCCGACGCGCTACCTCAACATGGCGCTGCTGGTCCGGGTGGCCTGCGAGATGGCGGCGGCGGCGCTCGTCACGTACGTGTGCGTCAAGCAGTTCGACTCCACCTGGGAGGCGCTGCTGGTCGCCATCGGTGTGATGGTGCTCGTCTCGTACGTGGCGGTCGGCGTGTCGCCCCGTACGATCGGCCGCCAGCACCCGCTGAACACCTCCACGGCCGCCGCGTACGTGCTGCTGCCGCTGGCTCGTGTCATGGGTCCCGTCCCGGCCCTGCTGATCCTCCTCGGCAACGCCCTGACGCCCGGCAAGGGCTTCCGCAAGGGTCCGTTCGCGAGCGAGGCGGAACTGCGCGCGCTGGTGGACCTCGCGGAGCAGGAGTCGCTGATCGAGGACGAGGAGCGCCGCATGGTGCACTCGGTCTTCGAACTCGGGGACACACTCGTACGCGAGGTGATGGTGCCGCGCACGGACCTCGTCGCCATCGAGCGGTACAAGACGATCCGGCAGGCCACGACGCTGGCGCTGCGCTCCGGCTTCTCCCGCATCCCGGTGACGGGGGAGAACGAGGACGACATCGTCGGCGTCGTCTACCTGAAGGACCTCGTCAGGAAGACGCACGTGAACCGGGACTCGGAGTCCGACCCGGTCTCCACGGTGATGCGCCCGGCCTCGTTCGTGCCCGACACGAAGAACGCGGGCGACCTGCTGCGCGAGATGCAGCAGGAGCGCAACCACGTCGCGGTCGTCATCGACGAGTACGGCGGCACGGCGGGCATCGTCACGATCGAGGACATCCTGGAGGAGATCGTCGGCGAGATCACCGACGAGTACGACCGGGAACTGCCGCCCGTCGAGGAGGTCGGCGACGGCTCGTACCGGGTGACGGCACGGCTCGACGTGGAGGACCTGGGCGAACTCTTCGGCCTTGAGGCGTTCGACGACGAGGACGTGGAGACGGTCGGCGGACTGCTCGCGAAGGCGCTCGGCCGCGTGCCGATCGCGGGCGCGACGGCCGAGATCGACCTCCCGGACGGCCGCAGGCTGCGCCTGACGGCACAGGACCCGGCGGGCCGCCGCAACAAGATCCTCACCATCCTCGCGGTGCCCCTCCCGGCCGCCGCCGAGCGGGGGGACCAGGTGCCGTCGTGACAGCGCACGCCCGGGGCGCCGGGGACGCGGGCCGAGCGCTCACAGCCCCGGCGCTGCGGGCGTTCTGCCTGGACTTCGGCGCCGCGACCGAGGAGACGCCCTTCCCGCGCAACCCGGACGTGACGGTCTACAAGGTCGAGGGCAAGATCTTCGCGATCTGCGCACCGGCCGAGGAGCCCCTGAAGGTCTCCCTGAAATGCGACCCGGAGGAAGCCGTCCGGCTGCGCGCCGGCCACCCGGCGATCGCCCCCGGCTGGCACCTCAACAAACGCCACTGGAACACCGTGACGGTCGGCGGACTTCCCCCGCGCATGGTGCGCGAGCTGATCGAGGACAGCTACGACCTGGTGGTGGCGGGCCTGCCGCGCGCCACGCGGCTGCGGCTGGACCGGGCTTGAGGCGGTCGGGTCCGGGGCGGTCGAGGGACCGGTGCCTCCGGCTCCCTCTGCCGAGCGGTGAGGCCCTGCGTGCGGCCTCGTTGCTTCGCCGGGCGCCGGGGCCCCTTGTTCCTCGGGCTCGTTGATGTGACGCTTGGCGTCGTCGTCGGCAGCAGGGGGACGAGTCGTGCAACCCGGTGTTGAAGCCGGCCTCGGCATCTCGACCGGGGCAGTGGGGCCTCCGCCACGGAGTGGCCGGTGAGCCGCCCGGCGGACGATGGTGGTGGGGGCGGAAGCCAGTCGATCGATCTGTATCCGGATGATCTGAACGCGGTGGCGGGGAAGTTCGCCACGGGGCAGAACGATCTCGACACGGCGGCGAGTGCGCTGAACGCGGCGTTGCAGAGCGCGGCGGGTATGGCGGGCAACGACGATTACGGCCATAACTTCGCGCGGAAGTACGATCCGGCGGCCAAGGCGCTGTTCCACACGCTGTCCGCGGGTATCCGTGCGATCGGGCAGGCCTCGGAAGCTCTGGTGACGACGGCCAACAACTATCTCAAGGCCGATCACCACTCGAATGCCGCCAAGGGCAAGGGTGCGCCGAAGCTGTATCCGTGGCCGTTGGTGGTCACCGACATCATGTATCCGGACCCGGCGTCGGCGGTCGGGCCGGGGCATTCGTCGGTGCCCTCGGTCATCGCGAAGTACTGGCCGAACGGGCATCAGGACAAGCTCAGGGATGCCGCGACCGCCTATCGGACGGCGTCCACGGCGATCCAGGGGATCGGTCGGGCTCTGCACGGGCAGGTGCAGTCGCTGACGGACAACAACTCGGATGATTCCGTGCGTGCGATGGCCGGTTTCTGGGCCAAGATCTGGCAGGACGGCGGGAACACGGGGAAGGCGCCGCTGTCGGCGGCGCACGACGCGTGCGACAAGTTGGCGTCGGCGTGTGACAAGTTCGCGCATGCCATTGATGAGGCGCACAGCAGTACGGAGGAGAAGCTGGCCGGGGCGGGTATCGCGGTCGGTCTGACGACGGCGGTGGGCGTGCTCCTGACGGTGGTCACGGCTGGTGCTTCGGACGCGGGTGCGGCTGCTCTGGACGGGGCGGAGGCCGGTGCGATCCTCGGTGGTGTCGAGGCGACGGCGGAAGCGGCGATCGCGGAGATCGACACCGCTGTTATCGCGGATGTCGGCACGGAGTTGGAGGCGGCTGCGGAGGCCGTGCCCGAGATCGAAGCCGTCGACGCGGAGACCACCGAGGTCGACGAGGCACTCGACCGGGAACTGTCCGAGACCGAAACCCGCGACGAGGGTGAGCCGGCCGACGAGGACGTGCCGAAGACCTACGAGGAGAAGTCCACGGCGGTCCGCGACATCATGACGGACGAGGACGGCAACCTCATCGGCACCGAGGACGCCAAGGGCGTCCGTATGGTGACCGAGGAGCAAATCCAGCAAACCCGCACCGAGCTGCAGGAACGCCTGGGTGAGCCCACCATCAAGTCCACTCCGAAGGGCGACATCGAGACCTGGCGGCTGTCCGACGACCCGCCGTCCACCGTGACCTACCGGCCTTTCAGCAAATCAGGCGGGCCCACCATCGACATGAACGACGTGGACGGCCTGGACGCGAAGCGACTCCACATTCCGCAACACTGAGGACATGAGCATGCCGACCGACGAGGAATACACCGAAGAACTCGACTACCTGGCTGAGTACGTGCATGACGACTGGCTCGGGTTCTCCGTGGTCGTGGGAACGGTCGGAAAGCTGCTCGGCAAGGGGCGCACTCTGGAGGAGCGCACGGGGCTGCTCGTGCGTATCGTCGGCGATCTGCTGGCCCAGGGTGCCGAGGCGGGGGATCTGACGGACGATCCCGATCGCCCCTTCACCGCGTGGGGCACCAGCAGGGACGAGACGCTCTCACGGATCAAGTCCGCCATCGATGGCCTCGGTCGCCTGCCCGAGTCCGGGGATATCTGCTGGTTCACCGTCGACGACTGACGCGACGCAGCACCGTGGATCTTCCGCCGGGCACCGGAGTGCCGGTCATCCATGGGCAGAGCCGCCGGCTGCGGGGTGCTGACTACGACGGTCACCCGCGACCACGAGCGGCCGTCATCCTGTCGCGGTCTCCGCGTCGGCGATCAGCACCCGGTAGCCGTAGTCGACGCTCTCGCGGGTGAGCAGGTCCGCGTGGCGGCGGGCCCAGGCGCCGGAGTCGAGGTCGGCGCGCAGCCGTTCCATGGCGGGTTCGACGACGGCGGCGGGCAGTTGCGCGAACGTCGAGTTGGCAGCGCGCACCGCCGGGTCGAGGAACTGCTCGGGGCGGCGCCAGTAAGCGGTCTGGAAACCGTCGGTGAAGTCGTGCGGGATGGGGAACTCCAGCACCGTGTGCGCGCTCATCAGCCGGGCCACCTCGGCGACCGGCGTGAACCGGCCCTCCTCCAGCGTCCGGATCTCGGGCAGGTACTCGGACATCAGCCAGAGCTCCGGGCGATGGGACACGTCCCAGGTGAAGACCACCTGCCGCCGCGCGACGCGGCGCAGTTCGGCGAGGCCGCGCGCCAGGTCGCTCCAGTGGTGCACGGTCATCACGGCCATCGCCGCGTCGAACGAGCCGTCCGGGAAGGGCAGTTCCTCGGCCCCGGCCCGTACCTTCACCGGGCCCGGGTGCTGGTCGAGCATCACCTGCGACGGTTCGACGGCGGTCACGGCCAGGTCCTCCGGCTCGTACGAACCGGCGCCCGCACCGACGTTGACGACGGTCCGCGCGTCGCCGAGGGCGCTCCGCAACAGCGCCGCGAGCCGGGGATCCGGACGCCGGACGGCGCGGTAGCCGACTCCGATCCGGTCGTACACGGGAGGGGCGGTGTGCGGGTGGTCCGCGGAAGAGGTCTCCATGCCGCCATCCTGGCGTACGGGGCGACGCGGAGCTGCCCGCGGGCGTGGACCGGTGCCCGCCGCCGGGAGTGTCAGCCGATCCCGGCCATGAGGTCGGTGAAATGACGGGCGACGGTGGGGGATTCGGTCAGGCTCGCCAGACGGGCGCGGGCGAGGCCCCGGCGGAAGGGACCGACCCGGGAGGAATCCCCGGAGTCGTGCGTGGCCTCCAGCAGCCAGTTGCAGAACTCCATGTAGCGCCACACACGGCGGAGGCAGACGCCGGTGTAGTCGCGCAGCCCCGACTCGTCGTCGTCGTGGACCGCCGCGCGTACGGCCCGGGCGAAGACGTCGGCGTCGTGTAGGGCGAGGTTCATGCCCTTGCCGCCGAGCGGCAGGATGATGTGTGCCGCGTCCCCGACCAGGAAGAGACGGCCCCAGCTCATCGGGTCGTGCACCACACTGCGCAGAGCGAACACCTCCGTCTCGGTGATCGCCCCGGTGGGCAGCCCGGGATCACCGAGGCGGTCGCGCAACTCCGACCAGATCCGCGACGCGGGCCAGTCCGCGGGCGTGTCCTCGGACCCGCACTGGAGGTAGAAGCGGCTGGCCGCCGGGCCCCGCGCGAACTGCGCCGCGTAACCGGCGTCGCTGACGGACAGCATGGGGTGCGGGTAGGGAGACGTGTCCGCCAGCACCGTGAGCCAGCCGATGCCGCCATGGTCGAAGGAGGAGGTCGTCAGGGCGCCATCGGGAACGCTGGCCCGGCTGACACCATGGAATCCGTCACAGCCGGCCACGTAACGGCATGTGAGGGTGTGTTCCTCACCCGCCGCGTCGCGGTAGCGGACGGTGGGCCGGTCCGCGTCGAGGTCGTGCAGACTCACCTCGGCCGCGTCGAAGCGCAGGTCGACACCCTCGTCCAGCACGGTGTCGATGAGATTGCGCACGAGCACCTGCTGCGGGACGAGTACGCCGCCGACAGCGTCGTCACCGAGCACGTGGACGGTTCCGTCCACCCGGATCTCCAGACGCCCTGAGCGCGGTGCGCCCGCGAACAGCCGGTCGGCCAGGCCCCATCCGGCGAGCATCTCGGCAGCCTGGTACTCGACGATCCCGGCGCGCTGCCGCTTCTCGATGTGCTCGCGCGAGCGGACCTCCAGCACGACGCAGTCCACGCCGCAGCGGCGCAGCAGGGCGGCCACGGTCAGCCCGGCGGGGCCGCCCCCGACCACCACGACCGCCGTGTTCTCTGTGACCATGTTCCACCCCTCGCTCAGGCCGCTGCTCGCACGCAGGTCGAAGATCGAAACCGTTCGCGATCGACAGTAGCCGTCGAGGATGCCGTGCCACAGGACTTTCGCGACGCCCAGCACAGCGGGTACGGAGGCGTCGAGTCGGTCAGGCGGTGCCGAACTCCCCGGCCTTGACGCCCGCTACGAAGGACGTGAAGGCGCCGGTGGGGAGGGTGAGGGCGGGGCCGGCGGGGTTCTTGGAGTCGCGGACGGGGACGATGCCGTGCGCGGTGGCGAGGTTGGCGGCGACCTCGACGCAGTTGCCACCGTTGTTGCTGTAGGAGGACGTGAACCAACGCGGGATTTCGGTCGTCACGGGGTGCCCTTTCCTTGCGGATGGTGGGCGAGGCCCCGCCGGGCCGTCCGGGTTCGGTGTGGCGGGGCTTTCGCGCCGGGCCGGTCGGTGGTCAGGCGGTGCCGAACTCCCCGGCCTTGACGCCCGTTACGAAGGACGTGAAGGCGCCGGTGGGGAGGGTGAGGGTGGGGCCGGTGGGATTTTTGGAGTCGCGGACGGGGACGATGCCGTGCGCGGCGGCGAGGTTGGCGGCGACCTCGACGCACTGGCCGCCGTTGTCGCTGTAGGAGGACGTGAACCAACGCGGGGTTTCGGTCGTCACGGGGTGCCCTTTCTTACCTGCTGGATCAAGGCCACGGATGCTGCCTGCGACGGTGCTTCGGCCTGGAGTTGATGGTAGGCCGTCAATATGGGGAGTACGAACTGGTTGTCGCGTTCGAGATGGCCCTGTTGGGCGGACTCCGCGTAGGACATCAGCGACCGGTCCGGCAGGGTGAGGATGGTTACCGGAAGATTGAATGGGCGACGGGTTCCCATGGCGAACGGGGCGATCTGGAGCACGGTGGTGGGTAGTTCGGCGAACTCAATCAGCCGCGCGAACTGGGCCTCCATCACACTGCGTTCACCCACGGGCCGCAGGAGACAGCCCTCGTCCAGCACCACGAACACCAAGGGTGGCGGTGTACGGGCAATGGCGGCTTGTCGCTCCAACGTCAAGGAGACACGTTCTTCCGCCTGCTCGGGCGGGATGGCTCCTCGCTTGACCGCGCTCTGGGCCAGGGCGGCCGCGTACTCCGGCGTCTGGAGCAGACCGGGCATGACCCCGACCTCGTAGAGCCGGATCTCCGCTGCGCGGCTCTCGTGCTCGATGAACTCGGGGAAGCCCTCCAGCAGGCTGCCGTGCCGCATCTCGCGCCATTCACGTTCGAACACGTCGCCCGAGTTCAGGGCCTCGTCCGCGCGCCGCGCCAGGCGCAAGGTTGGAATCTTGCGACCCGTTTCGACGGACGACAGATGCGTGCTGGAATACCCGATCCGGTTGCCCAACTCATCCTGAGTCCAGCCGCGCTCCATCCGTAACCGGCGCATTCGCGCACCGAAGGCAGCCTGTGGCGACCTCTCCGGGTCCAACTCCTTGATGTTCACCGTGCTGACACCGACCTTTCGTCCTTTCCCGAAACGTTGAAGACGTCCTGACTCTAGGCCACGCTGAACGCCCTTGGTAGTGGAATGACTACGGAGAGGAGCCAACGTGTGTCCCGAGGGCGGCCCCCCGAACGATCAGGAACCATCACGCGCGCTGGCCTCGGCGCACACCTGCGCCGCCTCGTCCGCGTGCCTGACCTGCGGAGAACTCGAACGGGCCGAAGTCGCGGCCCGCTCCGAGCATGACCGCAGCAGGGCGGTGGACTGCCGGGTGCTGCTCCGACGTCACCGGGACGCGAACGGCTGTCCTGGCCGGAGGTCGGAGTGAGGGAACCGGGTCCGTTGTGGCCCGAGTTCAACCCCTTGCGCTTCCCGCCGTGCGCGTGCCCGCGCTGCCGCGACGACGAGGACGGGGACGGGGACAGGGGGAACGAGGCCGAGGCCGGTGGCGCGGCGGCCACCGCCCGGGACGCGGCCGTGACCGATGGCGAGGGCGCCGGGGCTGCGACCGGGGCCGACGGCGACTCCGTCCTGCTGCGGCGGCTCCGCGAACGGGTCGCGGAGGAGAACGCGTTGCGCAGCTCGCTCCGGGCGGCCTCGTATCCGCCGGCTGGAGCATGACGGGAAACGTGGCCACTTGTCGGGTGATGGCATCTCAACTCGCCCTGCTCGAAGGGGAGTCAGCGCCCGTCGCCGGTCCGCTCATGGTGATGTGTTTGCCTCGTCGTGGAATTCTTTTGACGTACGGCGGGAGATCGTTTTGTCGGCATGTCACCTGCCCCCCGCCTCGGGCATGTCTTCCGGTACCACCTCGTTCTCCTTCACCCCGTGGAGTTCCTCATGCGTACCCCGAGACCGGTCCCCACAGGGCCCGGCAGGCTCAGACGCCTGTTGTCCGGCCCCCTGCGCGCGGCCGAGAACCGGCCCGAACACGTACAGACCGAACACGTACAGACCGAGCACATACGGTCCGGCCGCAGCCGAGCGCACCGGTTCCTCGCAGCGACCGGTGCCCTCTCGCTCGCTCTCGTGCTGCTCCAGATACCCGCCCAGGCCGCGTCCGCCGCGCCTGTGGCCTCCTCGTCCGCCTCCGCGGCCTCCGGCCCGTCCGCCGAACGCGGCACCACGCAGTCGCTCTGCGGGAAGCCCAAGCCGGGCTTCGCCGCCTGCTTCGCCATCCGCCGCACCGACGTGCACTCCTCGCTCGGGCTCCAGCCGGGCACGGCGGGTGCCGACGAGGGACCGGCCGGGTTCTCTCCGGCCGATCTGCGTTCCGCCTACGCGCTGCCGGCCGACGGTGGAGCGGGCGCGACGATCGCGATCGTCGACGCGTACGACGACCCCACCGCGGAGTCCGACCTGGCCCTGTACCGGGCGCAGTTCGGGCTTCCCGCCTGCGACACGGAGAACGGCTGCTTCCGCAAGGCCGACGAGCGCGGCGGTGCCGCGTACCCGCAGGCGGACCCCGACTGGGCCGGTGAGATCTCCCTCGACCTCGACATGGTCTCGGCGATCGCGCCGAAGGCGCACATCCTGCTCGTCGAGGCGGACGCTCCCAGCAACGAGGACCTGGGCGCGGCGGAGAACACCGCGGTCGGCCTGGGTGCCAAGTACGTGTCCAACTCCTGGGGCGCGTACGACGACAGCGCCGGCAACAGGGCCTTCGACGAGGCGTACTTCAACCACCCGGGTGTCGCCGTGGTGGCCAGTAGCGGCGATTCCGGGTACGGAGTGAGCTGGCCCGCCTCGTCCCCGTACGTCACGGCCGTGGGCGGCACCTCGCTCGCCCGGGACAGCGGCACCTCCCGCGGCTGGTCCGAGTCGGTGTGGAACTCGGTGAACTCGGTCGGGATCTGGGGCGCGCCGGGCTCGGGCTGCTCCGTCGCCGAGCCGAAGCCGGCCTTCCAGAACGACGCGGACTGCGCCGGGCGTTCGGTGGCCGACGTCAGCGCCGTCGCCGACCCGGCCACCGGTGTGGCCGTCTACGACTCGTACACGGGCGGCGGCTGGAACGTCTTCGGCGGCACCAGCGCCGCGTCGCCGATCATCGCCGGTGTCTACGCCCTGGCGGCGTCCCCGGTCGCGACCACCTATCCGCAGTCGTACCCGTACCTGACGCCGAGCGCGCTCAACGACGTGACCAAGGGCGACAACGCCAGTTGCGCGAACGTGGGGCAGTGCGGTTACGGCACCACGCCCGACTGCACGCCCCGCTACGAGTGCGCGGCGGGCGTCGGCTACGACGGGCCCACCGGACTCGGCACGCCGAACGGCACCGCGGGCTTCAAGCCGGGACCGCACGCCACGGTCGACGGCACGGTGACGGACTCCGCCACCGGCGCCCCGGTGGCCGGAGCGACCGTGGCCCTGGGCGGTTTCCAGGCCACCACCGACGCCGGAGGGCACTGGACGATCGCCGCGCAGGTCGGTTCCTACCCGCTGTCGGTCAGCGCGTTCGGTTACGCGGACGCCGACCTCGGCACCCTGGACCTCGCCGACGGCGACACGGTGACGAAGGACGCGGCGCTCACCGCCGTACCCACCAGGACCATCTCCGGGACCGTTCGCGACGGCGGCGGCCACGGCTGGGGCCTGTACGCGGAGATCACCCTCGACGGCGTGCCCGGAACGGTCTTCACCGACCCGAAGAGCGGTGCCTACGCGGTCAAGGTCCCCGCTGACCACACCTACACGCTGCACGCCACCGCGCTCTACCCGGGCTACCGCACGGCCGACGCGACCGTGGCCGTCACCGGTGCGTCCGGGGAGGCCGACTTCGCCCTGCCGCTCGACACCACCGCCACCCTCGCTCCCGGCTACGCGATCACGTACCACGGCGGCGGGCTCCAGTCCTTCGACACCTCCTCGGCGCCGGGCGGCTGGACGGTCAAGAACAACACGGACGCCGGCGGCTTCGCCTTCGACGACCCGCTGAACCGCGGCAACCAGACCGGCGGCGGCGGACGCTTCGCCATCGTCGACGACTACGCCCTCGGCTGGGGCCCGACCGACACGGAACTGATCAGCCCCGCCTACGACTTCAGCAAGGAGAAGACCCCGGAGCTGGACTTCGACACGTCGCTTCCCGCGGCCCTGCGGCTCGACGACCCGACCGCGGACGTCGACGTGAGCACCGACGGCGGCGCCACCTGGAAGACGGTGTGGCACCACACCGACGTCGTGAGCGGGCCCTCGCACGAGGTCGTGCCGCTGACCGCCTACGCGGGCGAGTCCGACGTCACGGTCCGCTTCCACTTCTCCGGCAGCCTGACCGGCTACTGGGAAATCGACAACGTTGCCATCGGTACGCGCGCCCTGGCCACCGTGCCGGGCGGTCTGCTGGTCGGCCAGGTCGGCGACGCCAACACCGGCAAGGGCGTCACGGGAGCGACCGTCCGCAGCACCACCGCGCCGGCGGACACCGGGCGAAGCGTCGCCTCGCCCGGCGACCCCGCGACCGGCGACGGCTTCTACTGGGCCTTCTCCAGCGCCACCGGCAAGCGTGCCTTCACGGCCGACCTCGCGGGCTTCGGCTACCCGGCCGTCAGTCAGAAGGTGAACGTCAAGGCCGACACCGTCACCAGCGCCGACTTCGCACTCCATCCCGCCTCGCTGCGGGTGAACGAGAGCGCGGTCGGCGCCGACGTGGCCTGGGGCGACAGCAAGACCGTGTCCGTCACGGTCGAGAACACCGGAGGCTCACCGGCCCACCTCGCGCTCGGCGAGCAGGCGGTCGGTACGGCCGGCACTCCACTGGCACCAGTGACCGCGGCTCCCGAGCGGCACGCCGCCACCACGCTGACCCCGACGACCGCCCCCGAACCGGGCAGGGCCGCGAACGTACCGCGCGCGGGCGGCTCCGCCGAGCCCTCCGGCGACGGCGACGGCGGCAGTGCCTGGCAGCCGGCCGCGGACCTGCCGGGCGCCGGCTACGGCGGGATCGCCGCCGTCGTGAACGGTGTGCTCTACGCGGGACTCGGCGAGCAGCCGGGCGGGCAGTGGTCCAACTCGCTCTACTCCTACGACGCGTCGTCCGCGTCCTGGACGAAGCTCGCCGACGCCACCACCCGGCGGCTGAACCCCGCCTACGGCGTCATCCGCGGCAAGCTGTACGTCACAGGAGGCAAGGACGCGGCCGGTCAGCCGATAGCCGGCGGCGAGGTCTACGACCCGGCCACCGGCGCCTGGTCCCAGATCGCCGACCAGCCCACCGCATACGGCGAGTCGGGGTCGGCCGTGGTCGGCGACAAGCTCTACGTCGTCGGCGGCTGCGACGTCCTGAACTGCGGTACGACGGACGTCCAGGTCTACGACCCGGCGACGGACAGCTGGTCGGCCGGGGCGCCGTATCCGCGTCCGGTCTCCTACTCGTCGTGTGCCACCACGGACGGCGTGCTCTACTGCGCCGGCGGAGCCGACGAGCCGAGTGGTGTCCAGCCCACCGACACCGCCTCCGGCTACGCGCTCGACGCGGCGGCCGGGAAGTGGAAGCCGATCGCCGACGCGCCGGCCGACTTCTGGGGAGCTGCCACCACCGCCGCCGACGGGCAGCTGCTCGTCGCGGGCGGCGACCAGCTCAGCGCGCAGGCCATCACCAACCAGGCGTTCTCCTACGACCCGGCGCGCGACGCGTGGTCGGTACTGCCGAACCTGGCGGCACCGGTGCTCGGCGCCGCCGCCGCACCGGGCTGGTACGTG
The DNA here is from genome assembly GCF_036250695.1 of Streptomyces sp. NBC_01497. NCBI lineage: Bacteria > Bacillati > Actinomycetota > Actinomycetes > Kitasatosporales > Streptomycetaceae > Streptomyces > Streptomyces sp. NBC_01497. Next base: position 5,762,843 of record NZ_CP109427.1, read on the forward strand.
ATCGGAGGAGAGGACGAACTCCTCGCGCCGCAGAGCGCGGTGAGCCGGCTCCCGGGCTACGACCAGCCGCACGCCGACGTGCCGTGGCTGTCGGAGAAGGCGTCCTCGCTCACGGTGGGCGCGGGCAGGTCGGTCACGGTGAAGCTGACACTCGACGCCACCGGCATGGGGTCGGCCGATCTCGGTGAGCACCAGGCCCGGTTGGTGATCGACAGCGACATCCCGTACGGCTCGGTCAGCGAACCCGTCTCCCTGTCGGTGACGGCCCCGGCGGGCTGGGGACTCCTGACCGGCACCGTCAGCGGCAAGGACGCGGCGGGCTCCGTCGCGCCGCTGCCCGGCGCCGTCGTCCAGATCGACACGAAGAACGGCGACTTCACGCTCGGCACGGACCCGGACGGCCGCTACCAGCTGTGGCTGCCCGCCAAGGACAACCCGCTGACGGTGATCGCCGCCGCCGACGGCTACCAGCCCGACACCCGGAAGGTGAAGATCATCAAAAACGGCACGACAGGCGCGGACTTCACCCTGGCGAAGAGGTAGGAGCCCGGCCGGGGCCGGCCGCCGCCGACGAGCGGCGTCCGGCCCCGGCGCGGACCGGCACGCCCGGTTCCCGCCCGTACCCACGCGGACCGGCGGCACGCGCGTACGCCCCGGCTCAACGCCGTCCCTCGAACCCCGCCTGCCTGCGCGGCGGTCCGGCCGCCGCCGGAACCGGGGGCGACCGGGCCGCCGCCGGAACCGGGGGCGACCGCGCCGCCGCCGGGACCTGGGGCGACCGCGCTGCCGCCGCGCCCGCCGTCCGGATCGCCCCGCGCACATCCGGCGCCGGACCCGCTCCCTATGCTCGGGCCCATGACACAGAGCACCGGACCAGGTCAGGAAGCCGTCGCCCTCGATCCCGAGGACCGCAAGATCGTCACGCTGGCGCGCAGCGCCCGCGCCCGCAACGGTGTGCCCGAGGGCGCGGCCGTCCGCGACGAGACCGGCCGTACGTACGTCGCCGGCACGGTCGCTCTCGACTCGCTGCGGCTGAGCGCCCTGCGTACGGCCGTCGCGATGGCCGTGGCGAGCGGCGCGACCTCGCTGGAGGCGGCGGCCGTGGTCTCGGCGGCGGACGCCCTCGCCGACGAGGACCGCGCGGCCGTCCGTGACCTCGGTGGCGCCGCGACGCCGGTGTTCCTCGCGGGCCCCGACGGCACCGTCCGCTCGTCGGTCACGGCGGGCTGAGCCCCGCTGACACGGCAGGGTGGTCGGCGAAGGGGCGGCGATCGGGGACAATGGCCCGCATGAGCGTCATCACCCCACGGTCCGAGACGGCCGAAGCACCCCACAAGGCGGGCTTCGCCTGCTTCGTCGGCCGCCCCAACGCGGGCAAGTCCACTCTCACGAACGCTCTGGTGGGCCAGAAGGTGGCGATCACCTCCAACCGCCCGCAGACCACCCGTCACTCGGTCCGCGGCATCGTCCACCGCCCCGAGGCACAGCTGATCCTGGTGGACACGCCGGGCCTGCACAAGCCGCGCACTCTGCTGGGTGAGCGCCTCAACGACATCGTGCGCGCCACCTGGGCCGAGGTCGACGTGATCGGTTTCTGTCTGCCCGCCGACCAGAAGCTCGGCCCCGGCGACCGGTTCATCGCCAAGGAACTGGCCGGGATCAAGAGGACGCCCAAGGTCGCGGTCGTCACGAAGACCGACCTGGTGGACTCGAAGACGCTCGCCGAGCAGCTGATCGCCATCGACCAGCTTTCCGTGGAGCTCGGCTTCACCTGGGCGGAGATCGTGCCGGTGTCCGCGGTGGCGGACCAGCAGGTGGGCCTGCTGGCGGATCTGCTCGTACCGCTGATGCCGGACAGCCCGCCGCTCTACCCCGAGGGCGACCTCACCGACGAGCCGGAGCTGGTCATGGTCGCGGAGCTGATCCGCGAGGCCGCGCTCGAAGGCGTACGGGACGAGCTGCCGCACTCGATCGCCGTGGTGGTCGAGGAGATGCTGCCGCGCACCGACCGTCCCGCGGACCGGCCGCTGGTGGACATCCACGCCAACGTGTACATCGAGCGGCCCAGCCAGAAGGGGATCATCATCGGCCCCAAGGGCAGCCGGCTCAAGGAGGTCGGGACGAAGTCCCGCAAGCACATCGAGGCGCTGCTCGGCACGCCGGTCTTCCTGGACCTGCACGTGAAGGTCGCGAAGGACTGGCAGCGCGACCCCAAGCAGCTGCGCAAGCTCGGATTCTGACCCGCACACCCGCACACCCGCACACCCGCACACCCGCGGACTTGGCCGCCCGTTCGGGGCGTCCCGTCCGTACGGGAAGCAGCTACGCCGTATACCCGGCCGTGTCCGGCCCGTACGGGGCCGGGCCGGTGTCGCACGCGTCCGCGGCGGGTCCCGCCCGCGGGCGCCGTGGTGTGTCCCGGCGGGGCGCCGCGATCCCCCGCCGAAGTGGTCCGCGTCACACCGCCGCTGACGTGGGCAGCCGCCGCCCGTGACCCGTATCACGCCGTGCTCCCGGGCGCCCCGCGCGCGTTCCGGCCGCCGGGTCCCGCATGCTGATACGGGACTCTTGCCGTCGGGGCAGGTGGGATACAGTTCCGACATCATGCGTTACGGGCTGCTTCTCCTTAGCTGCCGCGGCGAGGGTCTGTTGTCGTAGGTCGGCCCCCTCCCCGCGGAGTTCGGTGCTGCGGTGATCCACCGCCCCGTCGGCCGTCCCACAGTCTCGCGCGGACCTCAAGGTCCTTCACGGACCTCCGCGGACACCACGAGGAGCCCTTCGCCCCATGTCTCGTCAGACGCCGATCACGAACGCGACGCACACCCAGAAGTCCTCCGGGATGCCGATCCACAAGTACGGCCGGTACGACGCCGTGGACATCCCCGACCGCACGTGGCCCGAGAACCGGGTCACGGTCGCGCCGCGCTGGCTCTCCACCGACCTGCGTGACGGCAACCAGGCACTGATCGACCCGATGTCGCCGGCCCGCAAGCGCGAGATGTTCGACCTGCTGGTCCGCATGGGCTACAAGGAGATCGAGGTCGGCTTCCCGGCCTCCGGCGAGACCGACTTCGCGTTCGTACGGTCGATCATCGAGGACCCGGACGCGATCCCCGAGGACGTGACGATCTCCGTGCTGACCCAGGCGCGCGAGGAGCTGATCGAGCGGACCGTCGAGTCCCTGCGCGGCGCGCACCGGGCCACCGTCCACCTGTACAACGCGACGGCGCCGACGTTCCGGCGCGTCGTCTTCGGCGGTACGAAGGACCAGATCAAGCAGATCGCCGTGGACGGCACGCGGCTGGTGATGGAGTACGCGGAGAAGATCCTCGGCCCCGAGACCACCTTCGGCTACCAGTACAGCCCGGAGATCTTCACGGACACCGAGCTGGACTTCGCGCTGGAGGTCTGCGAGGCCGTCATGGACGTCTGGCAGCCCGAGGAAGGCCGCGAGATCATCCTCAACCTGCCTGCCACGGTGGAGCGTTCAACGCCGTCGACGCACGCGGACCGGTTCGAGTGGATGTCGCGGAACCTGTCCCGCCGCCCGTACGTGTGCCTGTCCGTGCACCCGCACAACGACCGCGGTACCGCCGTCGCCGCCGCCGAACTCGCGCTGATGGCGGGTGCGGACCGGATCGAGGGCTGCCTGTTCGGCCAGGGCGAGCGCACCGGCAACGTCGACCTGGTCACCCTGGGCATGAACCTCTTCTCGCAGGGCGTCGACCCGCAGATCGACTTCTCGCAGATCGACGAGATCCGCCGTACCAGCGAGTACTGCAACCAGATGGAGATCCACCCGCGCCACCCCTACGCGGGCGACCTGGTCTACACGTCCTTCTCCGGCTCCCACCAGGACGCCATCAAGAAGGGGTTCGACGCGCTGGAGGCCGACGCCGCCGCGCAGGGCGTCACCGTGGACCGGATGCAGTGGAACGTCCCGTACCTGCCGATCGACCCCAAGGACGTCGGCCGCTCCTACGAGGCGGTCATCCGCGTCAACTCGCAGTCCGGCAAGGGCGGTATCGCGTACGTCCTGAAGAACGAGCACCACCTGGACCTGCCGCGCCGCATGCAGATCGAGTTCTCGCGGATCATCCAGGCGAAGACCGACGCCGAGGGCGGCGAGGTCACGCCGGCCGAGATCTGGGCGGCCTTCCAGGACGAGTACCTGCCGAATCCGGACAATCAGTGGGGCCGGATCCAGCTGCGTTCCGGTCAGTCGACGGTGGACACGGAGGGTCGCGACACCCTGACCGTGCAGGCCGCGGTGGACGGCCAGGAGCACGAGCTGACCGCCACGGGCAACGGCCCGATCTCCGCCTTCTTCGAGGCTCTGGCCGCCGTCGGCGTGGACGCCCGGCTGCTGGACTACCAGGAGCACACCCTCAGCGAGGGTGCTCGTGCGCAGGCCGCGTCGTACATCGAGTGCGCGATCGACGGCAAGGTGATGTGGGGCATCGGCATCGACGCGAACACCACACGCGCCTCGCTGAAGGCCGTCGTCTCCGCGGTCAACCGCGCGGGCCGCTGATCACGCCGACGGCGGGTGATCACCCGTGGTGACATCGCCTGGGGTGATCACAGTATGACTTTCCGTGCACAGCCTCTGACCTGAGGGTTTTCCGAACCCCGCCCATCGGCTCCGGTGGGCGGGGTTCGGCCATGTCTGGTGAACTGGTTACGGGGTACTGACGTAGTTACGGGGATGTGGCTAACATCACGTCCACGGCGACGATGCCGAACCGTTATGGAGGTGCGCGACGTGCTGCGAGCTGAAGGAATCAGCGGCCGGAAAGTGCGCCTCTGCGGCATGCACACTTCGTGGAGCACCGTGGGGGACGGCGAGTTCTTCTGCCCCGACTGCGGAGGCGACCGCAACTACCGCCGCCGTACGGGCCGTCGGCGCTTCACCTTCCTCGGCGTCCCGTTGATGGCGCGTGGCAGCGCGGGACCCGTCGTGGAATGCGGCGCCTGCCGCACCCACTTCGGCCTGGACGTCCTCGACCACCCGACCACGGCACGGTTCTCCGCGATGCTGCGGGACGCCGTCCACACCGTGACGCTCGCGGTCCTGGCGGCGGGGGGCACCGCGTCGCGCACGGTCCGGGAGACCGCTGTGATCACGGTCAGGGCGGCAGGCTTCGATGACTGCACCGAGGACCAGCTGACGGACCTCGTCGAGGCGCTCGCCGCCGACACCGGCCGGTTCGTCTCCGACCCGGGACCCTGCGGCGCGGCCCTCGCCATCGAACTGCACGAGGCGCTGGAACCGCTGGCGCCGCATCTGGCGGCGGCGGGCCGGGAGTCGATCGTCATGGGCGCGGCACGCGTGGCGCTGGCGGACGGCGCGTACAGCCCGGCGGAGCGCGAGGTGCTGGCGACGGTCGGCGGCGCGCTCCAACTCGCGCCCGACGTGACGGCCCGGCTGCTCGCGGCGGCGTCCCGTACGCCGTCCTGACGGCGCGCGGCGGCTCTCCCGTCCCCTCGGACCCGGCCTGACCCTGACCCAGGCCACGGCCGGACCCTGGCCCCCGCCGCACGCGGCATGCGACGGGCCGAGCACCGGCACGACCGGCGCGCGGGCGATGGCTCGTTGATCGAACGCTACCGGTAACCCCTCACGCACGGTGACGTCGGTCACATCGCGGGTGGTCATCGCGGAACGGGGTGTCCGCCGGGGCCGTGACGCGGATCGCGGTGCCCGGCGCGTGGTGACCTGCGGGTGCCGGACCGGGCCAGTGCGGGGTGTGGTGCGGCGGGAGGAAGACAACGCTGTCGAGTTCGATGGGTGATGGTCCGGTCGTCAACTGTGGTGCGAGTGACGCACGTTCCCAACGTTGACGGGACATCACGGTTCGGGCACAGTTGCGCCCGCGGACGGTCACGACACCTCCTCGGGTGTGAACGGGGGATGACCGCATCACGCCATGACGCACACCAGGACCCGGAGGTCACGTGATGGCTGGCCCTACCCCCGTGCGACACCATCCACGAAGGACGCGCCGCTCCAACGCCGCCGTGCGGCCCGCCACACCCGGCCAGGACACCGCACGGCGCGAGTCGCCCGTACTCCCGCTGGCCGCCGGCGCGGGCGTCGGCGGGCTCGTCGTCCTGGCGGCCGCCGTCCAGCCGGTCCTGGCGCAGGGCACACTCGGGCACGTGGAGAGCGCACTCGTGGCCTTCCTCGACTTCTTCGTCGGTGTGTTCACACTTCTCGCGCTCACCGCCACGGTGGTGTGCGGCCTGCTCGCCGCCTACCGCTCGCTCCTCACACCGAAGTGGCGCGTCCTCGCCCAACAGGCCCACCGGGGGACGGCCGTGGCGGCTCTCGGCTGCCTGGTGGTGCACATCGCGGTCAAGGTGGGCGAGGGGCACATCTCCCTGGTCGCCGCCCTGCTTCCCTTCGCCGGAGGTACGCGCCTCGCCGTCGGCCTCGGCGTCTCGGCCGCCTACCTCATGGTCATCGCCGCGATCACCGGTGCCGTACGCGGCCGGTTCGCGGCCCGGCCGCGCCCGGGTACGTGGCGCGTCCTGCACGCCACGGCGTACGTGTGCTGGGCGTTCGGCCTCGCGCACGGCCTCGCGGCGGGCCGGCCGGCCAAGCCCTTCGTGCTCTGGGGCTACGGGATCTGCGCCGGGTTCGTCCTGCTGGTGCTGCTGGTCCGGGTGCTCGCCTTCGTCACCGGCACGGACGGGCCCCGGCGCGCCCGCACCGGGCTGCGCGCCTACGAACCGCGCGCCGTCGACCAGGACACGCTGGACGCCCTGGACGCCCTGTCTCTCGCGCGGCCGGGGCCCGGGCAGGCGGCGAGCGGCGCGTCACGTACCGGCGGGTCCGCTCGTCCGGCGCACACCGACCGCACCCCCCACGTCGCCGTGCAGGCAGGGGCGTTCGCGGGCGCACCGGCTCACGAGCCGTACCCCGGCGGGCAGTTCGCCGTCGTCCAGGAGCGTCTCTTCGACACCGGCCAGATACCCCTCGTGGCGCGGCACACCACCGCCCACACGCGCACCGTCGGGCAGTTCACGACAGGGAGTTTCGCGACGGGGCAGTTCGCGACGGGGCAGTACTCCGGCGGGCGGTATTCCCACGACACCGGCGGGTTCGCCGCCGCAGGGCAACCGCCCGCGGAGACTGCTCAGTTCGCCGCGACGCAACAGACCTTCTTCGACACGGGGCAGTTCGCGACGGTCCGGCAGCCGGGCCACGGCGGCGGGTTCGAGCGGCAGGCGGTGTACGACACGGGGGCGTACGGTGCGGGATTCCCCGATGCGCCCGGCACCGGATCGCCCGGCACGGGATCGCCCGGCGTCGGATCGTTCGACACCGGATCCCCGACAGTGCGGCGCGGCAACGGGCAGTACGGGACCAGCCAGTACGGGACCAGCCAGTACGGCACCGGCCAGTACGCCACCGGGCCGGTCGACCCGGGACGCCTGACCGCTCCCTCGTACCAGACCTGGGCGTGGGTCCCCGGGCCCGGGGACACCGGGGCGGCCGGGGGCGCGGTGCCGGGGCCCCGCCGCCCGACGACCGGGCGGTGACCCGATGAGCGGACCCGCGGAGCTGTACATCCACGAGGTGCGGCGGCTCGGCCCCGCCCGGCTGACCGCCGGTATGGACGTGTACCGCAGGCTGGACTGGCGGACCCACCGCGGCACCCACGGCCCGCTGCCGCACTACGGACCGACGTCGCTGCCGCAGCTCGCCGAGCGCGTCGGACTGCGCGGACGCGGTGGTGCCGGCTTCCCGTTCCACCGCAAGGCGCGCGCCGTCCTCCGGGCGGCCGGAGCACGCTCCGTCGCCCCCGTCGTCGTGGTCAACGGCGCGGAGGGCGAGCCGCCTAGTGCCAAGGACAAGGCGCTGCTCACGCGCGCCCCGCACCTGGTGCTCGACGGCGCGCTGCTCGCGGCCGAGGCCTTCGGCGCGCACGAGGTGGTGGTGACCGTGGCGGCGGGCGGGCCCGGCGAGGTGTCGCTCCCCGCGGCCGTCGCCGAGCGGAGCCGGACCGCTCCCTGCCCGGTACGGATCGTGTGCGTTCCCGAGAGGTTCGTCTCCGGCGAGTCCAGCGCGCAGGTGTCGGCCATCGGCGGGCACGCGGCGCTGCCCGCCACCCGCGCGGCGCGGGCGAGCGACGGCGGCCCCGGCGGTGTCGGCGGCCGGCCCACTTTGCTGTGCAACACCGAGACGTGGGCCCAACTCGCCCTCGCCGCCCGCCTCGGCCCCGACGCCTACGCGGTCGTGGGCACCGCCGAGGAACCCGGCACGCTCCTGCTGACCGTGAACCGGTTCGGCGGACACCCCCTCGTCGTCGAGGTGCCCGCAGGGGCCGGGCTCGCCACCGTCCTCACCTCGTGCGACACGGACCCCGGGCAGGGCGTGCTCGTCGGCGGGTACCACGGGGCGTGGCTCCGCCCCGAGGCCGCCCGGGCCGTGGAAGTCTCCCGCGCGGGCCTCGCGGCGGCCGGCGGCACGCTCGGCGCGGGCGCCGTCGTCGCGCTCCCGCACGACACGTGCCCGCTCGGCGAAACCGCCCGCGTACTGCGCTGGCTCGCCACGCAGTCCGCGGGGCAGTGCGGGCCCTGCAAGCGCGGTCTGCCCGAGGCGTCGGCCGCGCTGGAGCGGATCGCTCATGGCGGCGCGGGCCCGCAGGCGCAGGCCGCCGTGCGCCGCGCGCTCGGCTCGGCGGTGGGCAACGGGGCGTGCGCCCACCCCGACGGCACGGCGCGGTTCGTGCACACGGCACTGGACGTCTTCGCCGACGACGTGCGCGCGCACACGACGGGAACGGGCTGCGGCAGAGCCGTACGCGGCGCGCTCCCGCTGCCGCGCGAGCACCGGCCACGGCTGACCGTCGACTGGTCGCGGTGCACGGCACACGGTCTGTGCGCGGAGGTCGCCCCCGGCCTCGTCGAACTCGGCCCGCACGGCTATCCGATGCTGCACGGCGCCGATGTGGCGCCCTGGCAGGAGGCCGCCGCGCGCCGCGCGGTCAGCCAGTGCCCGTCCCTCGCCCTGCGGATCGCGGGACCGGCCACCGGGTGAGGCCCGTACCGGGGTGAGCCGCCGTACCTCGCGGCCCCCGCGCCGTACGGGCGCTCGCGTACGGGACAATGGACCGCATGAGTCTGTTCCGGGACGACGGCGTCGTACTGCGGACCCAGAAGCTCGGTGAGGCCGACCGCATCATCACGCTCCTGACCCGCGGGCACGGGCGTGTCCGCGCCGTCGCGCGCGGGGTGCGGCGCACGAAGTCGAAGTTCGGGGCGCGGCTCGAACCCTTCTCCCACGTCGACGTGCAGTTCTTCGCGCGCGGCAGCGAACTGATCGGCCGCGGTCTGCCGCTGTGCACCCAGGGTGAGACCATCGCGCCGTACGGCAGCGGCATCGTCACGGACTACTCCCGCTACACCGCGGGCACCGCGATGCTGGAGACCGCCGAGCGGTTCACCGACCACGAGGGCGAGCCCGCGGTGCAGCAGTACCTGCTGCTGATCGGCGGCCTGCGGACCCTGTCCCGCGGGGAACACGCGCCCCACCTGATCCTCGACGCGTTCCTGCTGCGCTCGCTCGCGGTCAACGGCTACGCGCCCAGTTTCGAGAACTGCGCGAAGTGCGGCCTCGACGGTCCCCACCGGTTCTTCTCCGTCGCGGCGGGCGGCATCGTCTGCGGCGACTGCCGCGTCCCCGGCAGTGTCGTCCCCTCCTCGGATGCGGTCGCGCTGCTCAGCGCGCTGCTGACGGGCGACTGGGCCACGGCGGACGCCTGCGAGGACCGCCACGTACGCGAGGGCAGCGGCCTGGTCTCCGCGTACCTGCACTGGCACCTGGAGCGTGGCCTGCGCTCGTTGAAGTACGTCGACACGGGCAACGCGCCCCGCAGGGCCACCCGGGCCTAGACGCAGCGCGGGCACGTCGACCCCGAGTGGCCCCAGGGGCCCGGGGCGGAATACCCTTACCCGCAGCCCCGGGGCCGTCAATCGCGTAGAAATCGCAGGTCAGGGCCGCTTTTGAGTGGTTGCCCGCGAGGTCGGCGGAGCAGGGCACAACGTCGCGAAGTCAGGAGAGCACGGGGCATGGCACGACTCATGGGGCGTTCCCGCCACGAGTACAAGACGCCGGAGCCGCACCCTTCCGGCGCCGTACCGCCGAAGATCCCCGGCGAGCTGGTCCCCAAGCACGTCGCCGTCGTGATGGACGGCAACGGCCGCTGGGCCAAGGAGCGCGGGCTGCCGCGCACCGAGGGTCACAAGGTGGGGGAGGGCGTCGTGATGGACGTTCTCAAGGGGTGCATCGAGATGGGTGTGAAGAACCTGTCGCTGTACGCCTTCTCCACCGAGAACTGGAAGCGCACGCCGGACGAGGTGCGGTTCCTGATGAACTTCAACCGCGACGTGATCCGCCGCCGCCGCGACGAGATGAACGAGCTCGGCATCCGCATCCGCTGGGTCGGCCGTATGCCGAAGATGTGGAAGTCGGTGGTGCAGGAGCTCCAGGTCGCGCAGGAGCAGACCGTCGACAACGACGCGATGACCCTGTACTTCTGCGTCAACTACGGCGGCCGCGCGGAGATCGCTGACGCCGCGCGGGCGATAGCGCTCGACGTGGCGGCGGGGCGCCTCGACCCGGCGAAGGTCAGCGAGAAGACCGTCGCCAAGTACATGTACTACCCGGACATGCCGGACGTGGACCTGTTCCTGCGGCCGAGCGGTGAGCAGCGCACGTCCAACTACCTGATCTGGCAGAGCAGTTACGCGGAGATGGTGTTCCAGGACGTGCTGTGGCCCGACTTCGACCGCCGTGACCTGTGGCGTGCTTGCCTGGAGTACGCACAGCGTGACCGCCGCTTCGGCGGGGCGCTGCCGAACAAGGGCGAGCAGCCGCAGGCCCCGGAGGCCGGCTGACGCGACGGCGGTGACCGCCCATCACGGACGGTCACCGCCGCGCCGGGCCGGCGCCCGTCAGATCACCTGCCGGCGCAGTCCGCGCACGTACCGAAGATCTCCAGGGTGTGGGCGACCCCCACGTACCCGTGCTGCGCGGCGACCGCGTCGGCCCACTGCTCGACGGCGGGTCCCTCGACCTCCACCGCCGCTCCGCACATCCGGCACACCAGGTGGTGGTGGTGCGACTCGCTCGCGCACCGCCGGTACACGGACTCGCCCTCCGTGGTGCGCAGCACGTCCACCTCACCCGCGTCCGCGAGGGACTGGAGGGTACGGTAGACAGTGGTCAGGCCGACGGAGTCGCCCCGGTGCTTGAGCATGTCGTGCAGTTCCTGCGCGCTGCGGAACTCCTCCACGTCGTCCAGTGCGGACGCGACCGCCGCACGCTGACGGGTGGACCTGCCGCGTACGGCGGGTCCGTCACTGTGCGCGGTCGTCACAGATGCCTCCTCGGCTTCGTCGGGCTTCCTCGGTACGTGGCTCACGGCTCCCTCCATTCTGCCAGCCGCCGCCGATTTGATCCGGGGGGTGAGGCCGCCGCTAATCTGAGGTATTCGCCGTTCGCCGTCATCGTAATGAAGAGAGCACCGTGGCCGCCGACAAGATCGACAGCATCGTCAACCTGAGCAAGCGCCGTGGCTTCGTCTACCCGTCCAGTGAGATCTACGGCGGTCAGCGTGCCGCCTGGGACTACGGGCCGCTCGGGGTCGAGCTGAAGGAGAACCTCAAGCGTCAGTGGTGGCGCTACATGGTCACCTCGCGCGAGGACGTCGTCGGTCTTGACTCCTCGGTGATCCTGGCCACCGAGGTCTGGCAGGCGTCCGGGCACGTCGAGACCTTCACCGACCCGCTCACGGAGTGCACGTACTGCCACAAGCGCTACCGCGCCGACCACCTTGAAGAGGCGTACGAGGAGAAGCACGGCAAGGCACCCGCGAACGGCCTCGCCGACCTCAACTGCCCGAACTGCGGCAACAAGGGCACCTTCACCGAGCCCAAGCAGTTCTCCGGCCTGCTGACCACGCACCTCGGCCCGACGCAGGACTCCGGGTCCGTCGCCTACCTGCGGCCCGAGACCGCGCAGGGCATCTTCACCAACTTCGCGCAGGTCCAGCAGACCTCGCGGAAGAAGCCCCCGTTCGGCATCGCCCAGATCGGCAAGTCGTTCCGCAACGAGATCACACCGGGCAACTTCATCTTCCGTACGCGCGAGTTCGAGCAGATGGAGATGGAGTTCTTCGTCAAGCCCGGCGAGGACGAGAAGTGGCACGAGTACTGGCTGGAGCAGCGCTGGAACTGGTACACGGGCCTCGGCATGCGCGAGGAGAACATGCGCTGGTTCGAGCACCCGTCGGAGAAGCTCTCCCACTACTCCAAGCGCACCGCGGACATCGAGTACCGCTTCCAGTTCGGCGGAAGCGAGTGGGGTGAGCTGGAGGGCGTCGCCAACCGCACGGACTACGACCTGAACGCGCACGCGAAGGCGTCCGGCCACGACCTGTCGTTCTACGACCAGGAAGCCGGCGAGCGCTGGACCCCGTACGTGATCGAGCCGGCCGCCGGTGTAGGCCGCGGCATGCTGGCGTTCATGCTCGACGCGTTCAACGAGGACGAGGCGCCCAACGCGAAGGGCGTCATGGAGAAGCGCACCGTGATGCGCCTCGACCCGCGCCTCGCGCCGGTCAAGGTCGCGGTCCTGCCGCTGTCCCGCAACCCGCAGCTGTCCCCGAAGGCCAAGGGCCTCGCGGAGGACCTGCGCCGCAACTGGAACATCGAGTTCGACGACGCGGGCGCCATCGGCCGCCGCTACCGCCGCCAGGACGAGATCGGCACGCCGTTCTGCGTCACGGTCGACTTCGACACCCTGGACGACAACGCCGTCACCGTGCGTGAGCGCGACTCGATGGCGCAGGAGCGCGTCTCCCTCGACCAGATCCAGACGTACCTGGGCTCTCGTCTCCTCGGCTGCTGAAGCAGGCGGCCACGGCGCCGCGCGCAGGGCCCGTCCCCGGTGGGGGCGGGCCCTGCGCGCGCCCACCGGATCGGCGCGGAGGATAATCCGGTACGGGCACGTCCGCCTCGCTGCTAGCGTCGCGGTATGCGTATCACGGGCATGTTCTTCCAGCACTACGAGTGAGGGTGCGCGGTCCCGCGCCGCCCACCGCATCGTCTGACCACTTCACATCACTTCGGGAGATACCCGTGGCCAAGAGCCGCAACAACCTGCTCGGCATCGGCGGACAGCGTAAGAAGCTGCCCAGCTCGGAGGGGCAGGGAACAGGACCGAGCACCGAGGACCGCGCGTCGGACGCCGAACGCAAGCAGGAACTGCTGCGCAAGATGCGCGAGCGCGCGGGGCAGGGACCGGCGGCCGCCTCCGAGGAGAGCGAGCCGGAGAACTGAGCCGGGGCGCCGTCCCTGACCGCCGGTAGCGGGCACCGGAGCACGGCGCGCAGAGGACGACGGGGCCGGGATCGCGAACGTACGCGATCCCGGCCCCGTGCTGCCAGGCGGCCCGGCGCCCAAGGAGGCCCGGCGCCCAAGGAGGCCCGGCGCCCAAGGAGCCGGGCGCTCACGGAGCGGGGGAGCCGGCCGAGGAGGCCCGGCGCTCAGGAGACCTGGCGCCGCAGCCGCAGCCCGAGCACCGCCGTCAGCACCACCAGCCCCAACTGCGTCAGCAGCGTCACGATCAGCGCATGGCCCATGTGCGCCGCGCCGGTGCCGGACAGCGTCAGGAACAGCGAGCCGAGCGTGGCCACCCCGAGCGCCAGCGCCGACTGCTGGGTCGTGACCATCACACCGCTGCCCACGCCCGCCCGTTCCGCCGGGACGTCGGAGAGCACGATCCTGAACAGCACCGGCAGTTGGAGGCCCTGGCCGAGACCGGCCAGCGCGGTGCCCGGCAGCAGCGCGAGCGTGCCGAGCGAGGGCCAGTCCCGCCACACCGCGAACGCGATGAGCGCGAGGCCCAGGCCCTGCAGGACGGCGCCCGCGGGCACGACGCGGCTGCCGTACCGGCGGATCAGCCGGGGGCCGGCGAGCGACGCGGCGAAGAACGCCACCGCCAGCGGTACCAGCGCGACCCCCGCCGCGACGGCGCCCATCCCGAGGCCCTGCTGGAGGGCGACGGCGAAGACGAACATGAAGCCGCCGAAGCCGATGGAGAACGGCACGACGAGGATCAGCCCCCGCCGCAGCGACACCTGGTGGAACAGGCTGGGCGGCACCAGCGGGGTCCGGCCGTCCCGGTCGGCGCGCCGCTCCACCGCGTACAGCGCGCCGGCGAGGAACGGGAACGCGGCCAGCGACAGCCAGGTCCACAGCGGCCAGCCCGCGGCCCGGCCCTCGGTGAGCGGGGCGAGCAGCGAGGTCAGGGAGGCGGCCAGCAGCAGCGTGCCGGGCACGTCGATCGGCGCGGGCGCCTGCGAGCGGGTCTCCGGCACGGTGCGGACGGCGAGGAACAGGCCCACGACGGCGACCGGCACGTTCACCAGGAAGATCGCGCGCCAGCCGGAACCGCCGATGTCGGCCGCGACGAGCACGCCGCCGAGTATCTGTCCCGCGACCATGGCGAGGCCCGCCGTCGCGCCGTACATGGACAGCGCGCGGGCCCGGCGGTGGCCGGTCGTGGAGGAGTGGATGGTGGCGAGGACCTGCGGGAGCATCAGCGCCGACGCGGCGCCCTGCGCGACCCGCGCGCCGACGAGGGACCAGGCGTCGGGTGCGAGGCCGCACGCGAGCGAGGTGAGGCCGAAGGCCGCCATGCCGGCGATGAACAGCCTGCGGCGGCCGAACATGTCGCCGAGCCGGCCTCCGAGGACGAGCAGGACCGCGTAGCTGAGCCCGTACCCGGCGACGACGAGTTCCAGGAGCGCGGCGCTCGCGCCGAGGTCGTGCTCGATGGTGGGCAGGGCCACGTTGACGATGAAGAAGTCGATGAGGGGGAGCGCGGCGCCGAGCAGCACCGTGAACAGGCCCAGCGAGCCGAGGACGGCGCCGTGCCGGTGGACGACCGCGCCGTTGTCGCCCGGCCCGCCGGGGGCGGCGTGCGCGCCGGTGGTGCCGGGGGCGGCCTTTCCCGCCGGTCCGACGGTGGTGGCCTTCGCGGTGACGGCGGAGGTGGATGCCTTGGTCATGGCATTGACGATCGCCCACTGCGCAGACAGGTACCAGAGTCTCTTCATCCTGGTACAAGAACTACCTGGTAACAGGGTGAGCCAGGGGGGAGACTGCACTCTATGACGACGACCACGACGACCACGACCGCACCGGCGCGCGGCGGGAACGGACACGAGTCGCCGGACGTCCGGCGCCAGGAGCTGGCCGAGTTCCTGCGCAGCCGGCGCGAGCGCATCGGCCCCGAGCAGGTCGGCCTGCCGCGCGGGGCCCGCAGACGCACCCCAGGACTGCGCCGCGAGGAGGTCGCGCACCTGTCGGCGGTCGGCGTGACCTGGTACACGTGGCTGGAGCAGGCACGCGAGATCCAGGTGTCCGCGCAGGTGCTGGACGCGCTGGCCCGTGCCCTGCTGCTCGACCCGGTGGAGCGCGGGCACCTGTTCGCGCTGGGCGGCGCGGTGGACCCCGACCCGACGACGCCGTGCCCGCAGGTGACGCCCGCGCTGCGCGGCATGCTGGAGCAACTGGAGCCGTTCCCCGCCGCCGTGCAGAACAGCCGGTACGACCTGCTCGCCTACAACAGCACGTACGGCGTGCTGCTGCGCGACCTGGACGCGCTGGCCCCGGAGGACCGCAACTGCCTCTGGCTCGCCTTCACCGACGACGACTGGCGCGCCTCGCTCGCCGACCGGGTGGGGGCGCAGCGGGCCATGGCGGCGAAGTTCCGCGCGTCCATGGCGGAGCACCTGAACGACCCGGCGTGGAAGGCCCTGCTGTCGCGGCTGCGCACCGCGTCCGCGGAGTTCCGCGAGGCATGGGACCGGCACGAGGTCGAATCGAACGGCGGCCTCAGCAAGCGCTTCGACAACGCGGTCGTGGGGCGGCTGCGGCTGGAGCAGACGCCGCTGTGGCTGGGGCCCAAGAGCGGGCCCGCCCTGATCAGTTACGTACCGGCGGACGAGGAGAGCCGCGAGCGGCTGGTGCGGCTGCACGCGTACGCCCGGGACCTGCGGGCGAGCAGGCGGGCCGCGGGCCGGGACGCGGCGGCGCGCGAGGCGCGGCCACTCGTGAAGGTCTGAGCGGGGCCACCCTTCGAGCGGTCCACCGCTGAGGGCAGGTCGCGCGGGCGCCCGGAGCGGGGCCGGGCGAGGGCCGTCACAGGGCGCGGGAGGAGCCCGTGCCCGCCGCGGCCGACGCGGGCGGTGCGTCCTGCTCGAAGCGGGCCGCCGCGCGCTGCGCGCTGCGCCGCGCCCAGTCGCCGCTGGTGACGATGCCGAGGACCAGGACGGCCAGGCCGCAGGCCGTCAGGATCCACCAGGCCGGGCGGGCGGCGTCCGTGAAGTCGTGGATGTACGACGCCGGTGCCTTGCCGTGGCCCGAGGAGGCGGCGACGCCGCCCGCGAGCACGGCGCCGAGCACGGCCACGCCCAGGGTGGAGCCGATCTGGCGGCTGGTGGAGGCGACGGCGGCGGCCACCCCCGCCTGGGAGCGGGGCATGCCGGAGACCGCGGTGTTGGTGATGGGCGCGTTCACCCAGCCGAACCCGAAGCCGAAGAGGACGTAGCCGAGCAGCAGCAGCGGTGTGTGCGCCTCCGCGTCCAGCACCGCGAACAGCACCCCGCTCACCGTCATCCCCACCCCCGCGATGATCAGCGAGGGGCGCGGGCCCCGGCTGCCCACGACCCGGCCGGAGAGCGGCGCGCAAATGCCCGTCATGGCCGCCATCGGCAGCAGGTAGAGGCCGGCGTGCAGGGCGCTCAGGTTCCGTACCTCCTGGAGGTACAGGGTGTTCACGAAGAGGAAGCCGCCGAGCGCGGCGAAGGCGCACACCGCGATCGCCGTCGCGCCGCTGAACGGGGCGCTGCGGAAGAACCGCAGGTCGATCAGGGGTTCCGGGCGCCGGGGCTCGTAGACGAGGAGGGCCACGAGGCAGAGAACGGCCAGGCAGATCAGCGCGAGGATCAGCGGTGACGTCCAGCCCGCCGAGGGGACCTCGATGATCGTCGACGTCACACCGGCCAGCACGCCGATGACCAGCAACTGGCCGACGGGGTCGGGCCTGCGGGCCTTCCCGGCCCGCGACTCGGGCACGAACTTCCAGGTCAGGATGAGCGCGGCCACGCCGATCGGCAGGTTGACCCAGAAGATCGAGCGCCAGCCGACGGAGTCCACCAGCAGCCCGCCGATCAGCGGTCCCGCCGCCATGGAGAGCCCGACGACGCCGCCCCACACGCCGATGGCGCGGGCGCGCTCCTTCGGATCGGTGAAGGTGTTCGTGATGATCGACATGGCGACCGGGTTGAGCATCGAACCGCCGATGGCCTGCATCATCCGGAAGATGACCAGCGTCTGAAGATTGGGCGCCACGGAACAGAGCGCCGAGCCGAGGGTGAATATCACCAGGCCGGTCTTGAAGACGCGGCGGCGGCCGATCCGGTCGGCGGTGGAGCCCGAGAGCATCAGCAGCGAGGCGAGGACGAGGGTGTACGCGTCGATGGTCCACTGCAGCCCGGAGAGGCTGGCGTGCAGTTCCCTCTGCATGGAGGGCAGGGCGACGTTGAGGACGGTGTTGTCGAGGCTGACGATCAGCAGACTCATGCAGCAGATCGCCAGCACCAGCATCCGCCTGCGATGGCTGAGCTCGGGCATACATCGATAGTACGCAAAACTAATGACCTTCATGTACGACGCACCTGGTTCGCGCGGGGCACCCCGCGCGATACGCGACAATGGGGCCATGACCACCGAGACCCTCACCGCGACCACGCCCGCCGAGAGGGCGGCCGCACAGCTGTCCGTCGGGCCGTATGCCGTAAGGCCTCCCGTGGTTCTGGCGCCGATGGCCGGAATCACGAACGCGCCCTTCCGCACGCTGTGCCGGGAGTTCGCGGGCGGCAAGGGCCTCTTCGTCAGTGAGATGATCACCACACGCGCACTGGTCGAGCGCAACGAGAAGACCATGCAGCTGATCCGGTTCGACCCGGGCGAGACGCCCCGCTCGATCCAGCTGTACGGCGTCGACCCGGCCACCGTCGGCAGGGCGGTGCGGATGATCGTCGACGAGGACCTCGCCGACCACATCGACCTCAACTTCGGCTGCCCTGTGCCCAAGGTCACCCGCAAGGGCGGCGGCTCGGCCCTCCCGTACAAGCGGCCGCTGCTGCGCGCGATCCTGCACGAGGCGGTGTCCAACGCGGGCGCGCTGCCCGTCACGATGAAGATGCGCAAGGGCATCGACGCGGACCACCTCACGAGCCTGGACGCCGGCCGGATCGCCGTCGACGAGGGCATCACCGCGATAGCCCTGCACGGCAGGACCGCGGCGGAGCACTACGGAGGCACGGCCGACTGGGACGCGATCGCCCGTCTCAAGGAGCACGTGCCGGAGATCCCCGTACTCGGCAACGGCGACATCTGGTCGGCCGAGGACGCGCTGCGCATGGTGCGCGAGACGGGCTGCGACGGCGTCGTGGTCGGCCGCGGCTGCCTCGGACGGCCCTGGCTGTTCGCGGACCTGGTCGCCGCGTTCGAAGGCACCGGCGAGATGACGCGCCCCGCCCTGCGCCAGGTCGCGGCCGTCATGCACCGGCACGCGCAGCTGCTCGGGGAGTGGCTCGGCGACGAGACGCGTGGCGTGATCGACTTCCGCAAGCATGTCGCCTGGTACCTGAAGGGCTTCGCGGTCGGCTCCGAGCTGCGCAGGCAGCTCGCGGTGACGTCGTCCCTCGCCCAGCTCGACGAACTGCTGGCGGGCCTCGACCTCGACCAGCCCTGGCCGGCCGGGGCCGACGGCCCGCGCGGACGGACGTCGGGCAACAACCGCGTGGTGCTCCCGGACGGCTGGCTGAAGGACCCCTACGACTGCGCCGGGATCGACGCGGGCGCGGAACTCGACACGTCCGGCGGCTGAGAGCGCCCGCGGGTCCCGCCGGGATACGGACGGGGCCCGCGTCCCGCCGGACGAAGACGGGGCCCGCGTCCCGTCGGAGGAAGACGCGGCACCGGGTGACGGTTCGGCGCCCCCTCGCGTGGTAGGCGCCCGGTACGCCGGTCCACTCCCGGCGTTCCGCGACCGGGAGGGACCACGATGGAGTACCGGCAACTCGGACGATCCGGCCTGCGCGTCTCCGTGCTCTCCATGGGCACCATGACGTTCGGCGGCAGGACCAGTTCGGCGCCATCGGCAACACGGACGTGGCAGGCGCCAAGCGGCAGATCGACATGTGCCTGGACGCCGGCGTGAACCTGATCGACACCGCCAACATGTACTCGTCGGGGGCGTCCGAGGAGATCGTCGGCGAGGCCCTCGCCGGCCGGCGCGACCGGGTGCTCATCTCCGACAAGGTACGGATGAGGGTGGGGGAGGGCCCGAACGACGAGGGCCTGTCCCGGGGGCACATCCTGGATCAGGTCGAACGGAGCCTGCGCCGCCTCGGCACGGACCACCTGGACAGCTACCACGTGCACGCTCGCGGGACGCCGAGTACGGACTCGTCCCGCTCTCGCTCGACCAGGGGCTCGGCGTCCTGGTGTGGAGCCCGCTCGCGGGCGGGCTGCTGTCCGGCAAGTACCGGCGGGGCGGGCAGGCGAGCGAGGGCCGCCACCTCACCGAGTGGAGCGAGCCGCCCGTACGCGACGAGGAGAAGCTGTACGACACCGTCGAGACGGTCGTCGACATCGCGTCCGCCCACGGCGCCTCGCCCGCGCAGGTCTCCCTCGCGTACCTGCTCGCGAAGCCCGCGGTCACCTCTCTCGTCGTCGGAGCGCGCAGGGACGAGCAGCTGGCCGACAACCTGGGCGCGGCGCAACTCGCCCTGTCGTCCGAGGACGTCGACCGGCTCGACAAGGTCAGGGCGCCCGGCCTGATCTACCCCCACTGGCACCAGGCGGCCAACGCGGCCGGGCGGTTCGGCGCGCCCGACCGCGCCCTGCACGACCCCGCCCGCTGACGGCCCCGCCCGCTGACGGCCCCGCGCCTGGCCCCGCCGGGCGCGCGGGAAGCGGCGCGGGGCCGGGAGCGGGCTGTTCCCGTGCTGCGCTAGCGTGGTCGCGTCGAGGGGGAGGGGTGCCGTGGAACGGGTCCGGCTGTGGTGGAAGCCCGTACTGGCGTGTGTCGTCGCGGTGCTCGGTGCGCTCTCGCTCGCCGGGCAGATCAAGATGGTGGTCCAGGGGCGCGCCGAGCTCGCCGACCTGCGCACGCACGGCACGCGCGTGCCGGGTGAGGCCCGTGTCATGACGCACTGCGGCGGCAGCGGCCGGTCGTACTCCTGCGGAACGTCCGCGGTCCGGCTGGACTTCACCGACACACGGAAGGTGCCGTGGCTGGTGGGCGAGAAGTCCGTCGCGTCCTCCCTGTACGTGCCGCGGGGCAAGCTGAACGACGAGGCGGCGATCGCGACGACCGTCGTGTACGACCCCGCCGACCCGGAGGACGCGCAGGCGCTCGGCGCCGTCGGCCAGAACGTTCTGGACCTCGCCCGCCACAACCTGTCCACCCTGGTCATCACGGTGCTGATGGCCGTGCTCGGCACGGGAGTCGCGCTCGGCTCCTGGCCGGACCGCGCGGCCAGGACGGCTGCCGCGGGCGCCGTGGCCGGGCGCAGGGACGCGCGCGCCATGGCGTGGCGGCGGGAACTGGACGAGAGCGACGAGGCGGTCCGCAGGGCGCGCGGCGACCGGGCGGACGGGGACGCCGGCGACGCCGAGTCCGGTGACGAAGGCGCGGGCGGGGGCCGGGGCGCGCAGAGCGGCGGTTGAGCCCGGGACGCCGCCCTGCCCCCGTCCGGGGACGCGGTCAGCCCTGGCGGCCGGGCAGCATGGCAAGGGCCCGGGAGCGCTGCGCGACCAGGCCGGCGTAGGTGCCGTCCCGCTCGGCCCAGCGGTGCATGAGGACCCCCTCGACGAGGATCTCGTCGGGGGTGGGTTCCTGCGCGAGCAGCCGCATGGTCTCGCCGGCGAAGTCGTCGAGCGGCAGTCCCTGCGGGTTCACCCCGTCCGGGCCCGCCGTCGCGACGGCCGGCGGGACGAGTTCGACGACTCCGACACCGGTGCCGTCGAGCTGTGCGCGCAGCGCCTCGGAGTAGGCGTGCACCGCGGCTTTCGACGCGGCGTAGGTGGGCATGGGCGGGAACGGCAGGAAGGCGATGCCCGAGGTGACGGTCACGAAGTCGCCCGCGCCGCGCCCGACCAGGTGCGGTGTGAACGCGTCGATGACCCGGATGGTGCCGAGCAGGTTGGTCTCGATCGTCGTGCGTGCCGCCTCGAAGTGCGCCGGGTCGCGCAGGTCTTCCAGGAGCATGACGCCCGACATGGTCACCACCGTGTCCAGTGCGGGATACCGGGCGAGGACGGCGTCACGGGCCCGTGCGACGGAGGCACCGTCGGCGACGTCGATGGGGAAGGCGCCGATGCCTTCGTCGGTGAGATGCGACAGTGCTTCCTCGTTGCGGCCGCCGACGGCCACGGTGCTGCCCGCCGCGGCGAACCGCCGGGCCAGCTCCCGGCCGATGCCGGACGTACCCCCGACGACGAGGACGGTGCGGTTGGAGAGATCCACGGGTCTTCCCTTCGGTGGTGTGCGCCGGCGGCGTTCAGGAGCGCGTCCCCGGCGCAGACGATCGCGGTCCTTCTCGAACGGCGATGCCGAAAGTCTCGACGGTGCCCGCCGGACGGGGTGAGGCCCCCTGATTCCCTGGTCCTGTCAGGGCCCCCTCTCCGGGGCGCGTGCCGCACTACCGTGGACGGATGAAGCATGAGGATCCCGGCAGCCGGCTCGGCGGCTACCTCCGCGCCCGGCGGGAGCTGGTCTCCCCGGAGGCGGCGGGGCTCCCGCCCGGCGCCAACCGCCGCGTGCCCGGCCTGCGCCGTGAGGAAGTCGCCCTGCTGGCCGGCATCAGCCCCGATTACTACCTGCGCCTGGAGCGGGGCCGCGACAAGAACCCCTCGCTCCAGGTGCTCGCGTCACTCGCGCGCGTCCTGCGTCTCGACGACGTCGAGCGGACGTACCTGCTCGGCCTCACGGCGGCACGCCCCAGGGCGCCGCGACGCAAGCGGCCCGAGCAGGTGCCGGACCGGGTGCACCAGCTCCTCGCCCAGCTGCAGATCCCCGCGTTCGTCGAGGGCCGCGCGTTCGACGTCCTGGCCTCCAACCCGCCGGCCGTCGCGCTCTCCCCGCGTCTGCGCCCCGGCCACAACCGGATGCGTTCGCTCTTCCTCGATCCCGAGGAACAGGCCTTCCAGCAGGACTGGCCCAGAGCCGCCGCGGGCTTCGTCGCCGCGCTGCGCACGAGCATCGGGGACGACACCGACGACCCCCGGTTCGTCGAGATCGTCGGGGAGCTCGCCCTCGCCAGCGGACGGTTCCGCACGCTGTGGGCCCGGCACGATGTCCGCGACCTCGACGGAGGCACGGCCACCGTCCACCACCCCGTCGTCGGTGACCTGCGGCTCCACCGCGACAAACTCCCCGTCGACGACGTCATCCTCGTCGTGTACTACCCCGACAAGGGCAGCGACAGCGACGAGAAGCTGCGCCTGCTCGCCGCACTCGCGGCAACGGATCCGGCTGATCCCGCCGATCCGGCCGATCCCGCCGATCCGGCCGATCCCGCCGATCCGGCAGGACGCACCGACGAAGCGCACAGCCGGCCAGGAGGGACCCCGCCCCCGAAGGCGCCGTGACGCCCGGGTGCCGGGGGACCGCACCGGCCCCCCGGTCATGACTCAGGGCGTCCGTGCCGGGTGCGGGGTCACGGACGGGCCGGCGTGCCGTTCCAGCGGAGTCGCCGCCGCCGAGTTGCTCACGGCGAAGGCGACACTCCCCGGCAGGTAGCGGCCGTCCGTCCACTCGATGGGACGCCCCGCCGCCGTGTATGTGAGGTAGCGCTGCCGCAGCAGCGGACTGCCCCGGCGTACGCCCAGCAGGCGCGCGTCCTGGCTGCCCGCGGCGACCGCGTCGATCAGGTGCTCGCCGTAGTGCGCCACGATGCCCGCCTCCTCGGCGATGCTGTTCATGATCGAGACGCAGTCCACGGGCAGGCCGAGCACGGCCGGCGCGACCCAGTCGGTGTAGGCGGTGCGCTCCACCAGCACGGGTTCGCCGTCCAGGTGCCGCAGCCGCAGGACGCACAGGACGTCGCTGTCCTGTGCCACCCCGAGCCGGGACGCCTCCTCGGCGCTCGGGCGCCGCGTCGCGCGGTCGAGGATGCGGCTCGACACCTCGCACCCCATGGCCTGCGCCCATTGCGCGAAACTGTTCAACTGCGCGAAGCTGTGCCGCCGTTCCTGGCGGAGCACCACCCGGCGCGCGCCCTGCCGCGAACCGATCAGCCCTTCGGAGGCGAGCAGGCCCACCGCCTGGCGCACCGTGCCCCGGGAGGCTCCCCACCGCTCGGCGAGGTCGCTCTCCGAGGGCAGCAGCCCGCCCACCGGGTACTCCCCTTCGAGGATCGACTGCCGCAGCGCCTCCGCTATCTCCACGTAGCGCGAACCGCTCACGCGTCCCCCTCGGCCGTACGGATGGTCCATGGTCGGCTGTACACAGATACGGGTACCCACCACGTACCGGGTCCTTAACTCTAACCGCACCCGGGTTCAGCGGTGACGCCGTCCCGGTGTCCCCTTCTGTCGGGATGTCAGGTAGGCCAAGCACGGATATGTCGGTCGTTGTGTCGTCCGTCCCGTCTTCCGTGCGTTGACCGCGAGAGGCCATGCCCCGTTCATTCCCCGGTCACCGCGACCGGGCGAACTGATTCCAGCTTGTCTGAACAAGTGGGGCCGTGAGGCCCGGACAGGCCTTCCATCCCCATGCCCTACGGGAGACACAGCGTGACCCGAATCCGTGTGCGCGACCACCGCCGGCTCATCGCCGCCGTGGCGCTCAGCACCGCAGCCCTCACCGCGCTCACCGCGTGCGGTGCCAAGCAGGACAACGCCGCGGACACCTCCGCGTCCGCGGGCGGCGTCAAGGCGTCGACCGCGACCTCGGCCGCCGCCTTCGGCGGTATGGACGCCCTGGTAGCCGCCGCTCAGAAGGAGGGCTCGCTCAACGCGATAGCCCTGCCGCCGGACTGGGCCAACTACGGCGAGATCATCAAGCAGTTCGAAGCCAAGTACAAGATCAAGGTCAAGGACGAGACGCCGGACGCGGCGAGCGCCGACGAGATCAGCGCGATCACGTCCCGCAAGGGCCAGGACCGCGCCCCCGACGTGGTCGACCTGGGCATCCCCTTCGACCGCAGCGGCGCCTCGCAGGGCCTGTTCGCCCCGTACAAGGTCGCGAGCTTCGACAAGATCCCGACGGCCCAGAAGGACCCGAACGGCCTCTGGTACAACGACTACGGCGGCTACATCTCCATCGGCTGCGACGCCAAGCGCGTCAAGGTCTGCCCCACCACCTTCGCGGACCTCCTGAAGCCCGAGTACAAGGGCCAGGTCGCCCTCAACGGCAACCCGAACAAGTCGGGTTCCGCCTTCGGCGGCGTGTACGCGGCGGCCCTCGCCAACAAGGGCGGCTTCACCGACATCCAGCCCGGTATCGACTACTTCGGCAAGCTGAAGAAGAGCGGCAACTTCATCCCCGTCGAGTCCACCCCGGCCACCGTGGAGAAGGGCGAGACGCCCATCTCCATCGACTGGGACTACCTGAACGCCTCCTACGCCGACGAGTTCAAGTCCAAGGGCGTCGACTGGAAGGTCACCGTACCCACCGACGGGCAGTACGCGCAGTACTACTCGCAGGCGGTCAACAAGGACGCGCCGCACCCGGCGGCCGCCCGGCTGTGGATGGAGTTCCTCTACAGCACCACCGGCCAGAACCTGTTCCTGAAGGGGTACGCGCGTCCCGTGCTGCTGCCCTCGATGACCGCCGACGGCTCCGCCGACAAGACGTTCGTCGCCAAGCTGCCGCAGGTCACCGGAACCCCGTCCTTCCCCGCCTCCAGCGACCTTGACAAGGTCAAGGGCGTCCTCGCCCAGAACTGGGACAAGGCCGTCTCCTGATGCCGTCCGACACCCTGCCCGCCGCGCCGGGCAAGCCCGTACCGGGCGCCGCCGACGGCAGCCGCCGTCGGCGGCGGGGGTCGCGCTCCTGGCTCGGCACCCTCCCGCTGCTCGTGTTCGCCGCCGTCTGCTTCGGGCTGCCGGTCGGCTTCGTCGTGTACGGGGCGCTCACCACCGACCAGGGCGGCGCCACGCACGCGACCGGCGCCAACCTGTCGACGTCGCTGCACGGCGCCTACCTCGGTTCGCTGACCGGCAGCGTCGAACTGTCCGCGCTGACCGCCCTGATCGGCTGTGTGCTCGGCATGCTGATCGCGCAGGCCGTGGTCACCTCGCGGCGCGGCGCGCTGCGCGAGTCGGTGCTGACCGCGTCCGGCGTGCTCGCCAACTTCGGCGGTGTGCCGCTCGCGTTCGCGTTCGTCGCCACGCTCGGCATCTCGGGCGTCGTCACCCAGATCGCACACCTCGGCTCGGCCGGCTGGAGCCTCTACTCGTTCCCCGGTCTCGTCGTCATCTACCTGTACTTCCTCATCCCGCTGATGGTGCTCGTCTCCGTCCCCGCGCTGGACGGGCTGCGCCCGCAGTGGCGGGAGGCCGCGCAGAACGCGGGCGCCACCACCGGGCAGTTCTGGCGTCATGTCGGCATCCCGGTGCTCGCGCCCACCCTGCTCGGCGGCTTCGTGCTGCTGTTCGGCTCCGCGTTCGCCGCGTACGCCACCGCGGCCGCGCTGGTCGGCGGCTCCGTGCCGCTCGTCACGCTGAAGATCGCGGACGCGCTCTCCGGCAACGTCCAGGTCGGGCAGGAGAACGTGGCCCTCGCGCTCAGCGCGGACATGATCGTGATCGCCGGGCTCGTCATGGCGGTCTACCTGCCCCTCCAGCGACGGAGCACCCGATGGCTGCACTGACCCCCACGGCGGACGGCGCGGACACCGCGCCCGCCGGCCCGAAGGACGTGTCCCGGCGCGGCGGTTCCCCTGCCGCGCGCCCGGCCCGGGCCCGCCGCGGGCGGCCGCGCGTGTGGCGCGGTGCCGTACTCGGCCTTGCGGGCGTCTACTTCCTCGTCCCGCTCCTCGCGTCGTTCGTCTTCACCGTCCATGTCTCCGGCCAGGGCGTGAACTTCGACGCGTACACCGGCATCTTCTCGGCCGACGGCTTCGGCCGGAGCCTGCTGCTCTCGCTCGGGCTCGCCGCCGCGACGATCGTGCTCTCGCTGCTGATCGCCGTGCCCGCCATGGTCGCGGTGCGCCTCGGTGCGCCGCGGCTGCGGCCCGTCGTCGAGATCGTCTGCATGCTGCCGCTGGTGGTCCCGCCGATCGCGCTGGTCAGCGGGTTGCAGAGCGTCCTCAAGTGGGGGCCCGACCACCTCGCCACGACGCCGCTGTACCAGACCTTCCTCGCTGTGCAGAACCAGTCGTTCCCGCTGGTGCTCGTCTTCGCGTACGTGGTGCTGGCGCTGCCCTTCGTGTACCGCTCGCTCGACGCGGGTCTGCGTGCCGTCGACGTCACGACGCTCGTGGAGGCCGCCCGCAACTGCGGTGCCTCGATGCCCTACACGCTCTGGCGGGTGATCCTGCCGAACCTGCGGTCCTCGCTGGCCGGTGCCGCCTTCCTCACGCTCGCGCTGGTGCTCGGCGAGTACACCATCGCCGCACTGCTGGGCTACGAGCCGTTCGCGGTCTGGATCGTCACCATCTCCGGCGACCAGGCACAGATGTCCGTCGCGGTGTCGCTGCTGAGCCTGCTGATCGCGTGGGCGCTGCTGCTCGTCCTGTCGCGCGCCGGTGCCCGCGCGGACAGCGGCGCCGGGGTGAGCGGCGGGCCCGCTTCCCGGGTGTCCGGCCCGGACGCCTCCGGCGCCTCCGCCACGGCTCCGGCCCCCCGTACGGCCCCGGCACCCGGTGCCGCCGCCCCCCTGCCCGCCCCCTCCGGCAAGGAGTAGTCCCTCCCATGGCCACATCCACCCTGTCCACCGCCCCCGCGGCGGACGGACGGCCCCCGGCCGCCGCCGGCGCCCTGGTCGAATTCCGCGGCCTGCGCCGGGAGTTCGGTCCCACCGTCGCCCTCGACGGGCTCGACCTGACCGCGCGGCCCGGTGAACTGCTCGCGCTGCTCGGCCCGTCGGGCTGCGGCAAGACCACCGCCCTGCGCGTGCTCGCCGGTTTCGAGCACCCCGACGCGGGTGACGTCCTGGTGGACGGCGAGGACATCACGCGGGTGCCCGCCAACCGGCGCGACGCGGGCATGGTCTTCCAGTCGTACAGCCTCTTCCCGCACCTCAGCGCCCGCGACAACGTCGCCTTCGGGCTGCGCGTACGGAAGGTGTCCGCGGCCGAGCGGCGCGAGCGCGCCGCCGAACTCCTTGACCTGGTCGGCCTGCCCGAGCACGGCGACCGCTTCCCGCACCAGATGTCCGGCGGGCAGCAGCAGCGTGTCGCGCTCGCCCGCGCGCTGGCGCTGCGGCCCCGCGTGCTGCTGCTGGACGAACCGCTGTCGGCGCTCGACGCGAAGGTCAGGCTCACGCTGCGCGAGGAGATCAGGCGGCTCCAGCTGTCCCTGGGCATCACCACGATCTTCGTCACGCACGACCAGGAGGAGGCCCTGTCGATGGCGGACCGTGTCGCCGTGCTGAACGCCGGCCGCCTGGAGCAGTGCGCGACGCCGGCGGAGCTGTACGAGCGGCCCGCGACCGCCTTCGTCGCCGAGTTCGTCGGCACGATGAACCGCCTGCCGGGTGTCCTGGCAGGCCCCGGCCGCGTCCAGGTCCTGGGCGTGGCACTGCCGGTCGACGGCGAGGCGCCCGCGGTGGGCGGCGGCGGGGCGGTCGAGGTGCTGATCCGGCCCGAGAACGTCACCGCGCAGCCCGACCCGGGGGGCACCGCGACCGTCGTCGCCGCGTCCTTCTTCGGCTCGGTGACCCGCATCCTGCTGGATCTGCCGGACGGCACGACCGTCAAGGCGGATGTGGCGTCGCGCGATGCGGCCGGTCTCGCGCCGGGGGTCCGCGCCACGGTCGCCCCGGCGAACCGTCCGGTCCTCGTCGTCGCCCCGGCTCGGGCGGGGAAGGCCGCGTGAGCGACCTCCGGGCCACCGGGAGCGCGCCCGGCGGGCGTGGCCGCGTCGGCGCCGAGGAGGCCCCGGCCGTCGTCGCCGCGGCCACGGAGGGTCCGCTCGTGGTCTCAGGCGCCCCTGCGGCTCCCGGAGCCCTCGCGGCGGTCCTGTTCGACATGGACGGCACCCTCGTCGACACCGAGTGCCTGTGGTGGGACACCGCCGCCGAGGTGGCGGCCTCGCTCGGTCACCAACTGGGCGACGACGACGCCCCCGAGGTCGTGGGCCGCGCCGTCCGGGACACCGCGGCGCACCTCGTGGGGGCCGTCGGCGCGGCGGGCGCCGGTGGCGCCGATGCCTGGTCCGCCGGGACCGCGGCGAGCGTCGAGGCCGTCGCCGCCGAACTGACCGCCGCCTTCTTCCGGCGCGTCGACGCGGGCGCTCCGCTGCGCCCGGGCGTCGGGCAGCTGCTGGCCTCTCTACGGGCCGCCGATGTGCCGTTCGCACTGGTGAGTGCCTCGCCGCGGGCGGTGGTCGACTCGGTGGTGGGTGGCGCGCTGGCCGGAGCGGGCTTCGCGTTCACGCTCTCGGCCGACGACACCGAACGGACCAAGCCGCACCCGGATCCCTACCTGGCGGCGGCCGGCCGGCTCGGAGTCCCGCCCAGCGCCTGCGTGGCCGTGGAGGACTCCCCGGACGGCACCGCGTCCGCCCGCGCGGCCGGGTGCGCGGTGCTCGTCGTACCGTCGCTGCTGCCCGTGGAGGAGGGCGAGGGCCGGTACTTCACGAGCAGCCTCGAAGGGGTGGGACCCGCGGAACTCGCCACCTGTCTGACCGCCGACTTTAGGCCATAGGGGGCGTGATATTCGCCACGTATGATTCGCGTTTTGCTCATATGAGCACTCGCGGCCCGTTTCTGAGCCCGAAGGGGTGGCACCCAGTGCCACCTCCTCGGCGTTCGACACGTGAACTCAGACGTCGTTGTCATCGCTCATATGAGCGGTTGGCGTCATGGGGGAGTCATTGTCCCTTCGTGTCCTGAAGGAGCCGGAGTGGCCCGGCCGCCCGACGACGCTTTAGATCCGGTGGCGGACGGGTGGTTATGGCCGTATGACAGACAGGTGGACATCTCCAGAAGCCTTTGATCTGGGTATGTTCCTCGCCGTCAGGGCAGCCACCGCGTCCCGAGGAGTCGAGACCGTGTCGGAAAACAAAGATCGGCCGGCGGAGCAGTCGGAGCAGACAGCGCCCGCGGAGCAGACCGAGCGGGCGGGCACGAGCGGCAAGGCCGAGGCCGCGGCCTCGGAGAAGTACGTCTACGACTTCACCGAGGGCAACAAGGGCATGAAGGGGCTGCTCGGCGGCAAGGGCGCCAATCTCGCCGAGATGACCAACCTCGGCCTGCCCGTCCCGCCCGGCTTCACCATCACCACCGAGGCGTGCAAGGTCTACCTCTCCTCCGGCAGTGAACCGGCCACGCTGCGCCGCGAGGTGAGTGCGCACCTCGCCGCCCTGGAAGAGACCATGGGCAAGAAGCTCGGCCAGAGCGACGACCCCCTCCTCGTCTCCGTGCGCTCCGGTGCCAAGTTCTCCATGCCCGGCATGATGGACACGGTGCTCAACGTCGGCCTCTCCGACGACTCCGTGGCGGGCCTCGCCGCCCAGGCCGGCGACGAGCGCTTCGCGTGGGACTCGTACCGCCGCCTTATCCAGATGTTCGGCACGACCGTCCTCGGCGTCGGCGGCGCACTCTTCGAGGAGGCCCTGGACGAGGCGAAGCGCGGGCGCGGCGCGGCGACCGACGTCGAACTGGAGGCGGCGGACCTCAAAAAGCTCGTCAAGGTGTACAAGAAGATCGTCTCGCGCGAGGCGGGCCGCGAGTTCCCGCAGGACCCCCGCGAGCAGATGGACCTCGCCGTCCGCTCGGTCTTCGAATCCTGGAACACCGACCGCGCCAAGCTCTACCGGCGCCAGGAGCGCATCCCCGGCGACCTGGGCACGGCCGTCAACATCGTCGCAATGGTCTTCGGCAACCTCGGCCCCGACTCGGGCACCGGCGTCGCGTTCACCCGTGACCCCGCCAGCGGCCACCAGGGCGTCTACGGGGACTACTTGCAGAACGCGCAGGGCGAGGACGTCGTCGCGGGCATCCGCAACACCGTGCCGCTCGCCGACCTGGAGACCATCGACAAGGTCTCCTACGACCAGCTCCTCGGCATCATGCGGACGCTGGAGAACCACTACCGCGACCTGTGCGACATCGAGTTCACCATCGAGCGCGGCACGTTGTGGATGCTCCAGACCCGGGTCGGCAAACGCACGGCGGGCGCGGCGTTCCGTATCGCGACCCAGCTCGTCGACCAGGGCCTGATCGACGAGGCCGAGGCGCTGCACCGCGTCAACGGCGCCCAGCTCGCCCAGCTGATGTTCCCGCGCTTCGACGACGACGCGAAGCGGGACCTCCTCGGCCGGGGCATCGCCGCGTCGCCCGGCGCCGCCGTGGGCAAGGCCGTCTTCGACTCGTACACGGCCATCAAGTGGTCCCGCTCCGGCGAGAAGGTCATCCTCGTACGGCGCGAGACCAACCCCGACGACCTCGAAGGCATGATCGCCGCCCAGGGCATCCTCACCTCGCGCGGCGGCAAGACCTCGCACGCAGCGGTGGTCGCGCGCGGCATGGGCAAGACCTGCGTGTGCGGCGCCGAGGAGCTGGAGGTCGACACCAAGAAGCGCTGTCTGAGCGTCGGTTCGCGGGTCGTCGAGGAGGGCGACGTCATCTCCATCGACGGCTCCACCGGGAAGGTCTACCTCGGCGAGGTGCCCGTCGTACCGTCGCCCGTGGTCGAGTACTTCGAGGGACGGATGCACGCGGGCGCGGAGGAGGCCGGTGAACTCGTCGAGTCCGTGCACCGGATGATGGCGTACGCCGACCGCAGGCGCCGGCTGCGGGTACGGGCGAACGCCGACAACACCGAGGACGCGCTGCGGGCCCGCCGGTTCGGCGCGCAGGGCATCGGCCTGTGCCGCACCGAGCACATGTTCCTCGGCGAACGCCGCGAGATGGTAGAACGGCTGATCCTCGCCGACACCGACGAGGAGCGCGACGCCGCGCTCGGCCAGCTTCTGCCGCTGCAGAAGGCCGACTTCGTGGAACTGCTCGAAGTCATGGACGGGCTGCCCGTGACCGTACGGCTGCTGGACCCGCCGCTGCACGAGTTCCTGCCCGACATCACGGAGTTGTCGGTACGGGTGGCCCTCGCGGAGTCCCGCAAGGACCACAACGAGAACGATCTGCGGCTGCTCCAGGCCGTGCACAAGCTGCACGAGCAGAACCCGATGCTCGGGCTGCGCGGCGTCCGGCTCGGCCTGGTCATCCCCGGTCTGTTCGCCATGCAGGTCAGGGCCATCGCGGAAGCCACCGCCGCGCGCAAGGAGGCCAAGGGCGACCCCCGCGCCGAGATCATGATCCCGCTTGTCGGCACCGTGCAGGAGCTGGAGATCGTACGGGAGGAGGCCCTGGGGGTCATCGCGGACGTCGAACGGGCGACGGGCACCCGGCTGAAGATCGCCCTCGGCACGATGATCGAGCTGCCGCGCGCCGCGCTCACGGCCGGTCAGATCGCGGAGGCCGCCGAGTTCTTCTCGTTCGGCACCAACGACCTGACACAGACCGTGTGGGGCTTCAGCCGCGACGACGTCGAGGCCAGCTTCTTCACCGCGTACCTGGAGAAGGGCATCTTCGGCGTCTCCCCGTTCGAGACCATCGACCGCGACGGCGTGGGCGCGCTCGTGCGGGACGCCGTGGAAGCGGGCCGGGCCACCCGGCCCGGCCTCAAGCTCGGCATCTGCGGTGAGCACGGCGGGGACCCCGAGTCCGTCCACTTCTTCCACGAGGTGGGCCTCGACTACGTGTCCTGTTCGCCGTTCCGCATCCCGGTCGCCCGCCTCGAGGCGGGCCGCGCGGCGGCGTCGGGCGCGTAACACCCCCTGGTGACAGGGGAGTCCGAGCGGGGGCCGTTCGCCCCCCTGACCGGAAGGGACGGCGGGCGGGGGCACCCGGCGTCACCGAAAAAGAGCCACCGGAGCCACCGGACCCGCGACCCCCTCACCGACGCGGGTCCGGTGGCCCCGGTCCACGAAGAGGCGGGCGCCGTGCGGGGCGCCCGCCTCGTGCGCCTTCTCCCCGCTCACGGCCGCTCGGCCCGGGAGCCTGTCCCCGCTCACGAGCGCCCGGTTCAGGGCCGCCCGGCTCATGGCCACCGCCGGGCTCGCCGCCACCGCCACCGCCACCGGGCCCGGGGCCCGTCCCGCACCGCACGGCAAAGCCCGTGGTGGGCCGCCCGCCCGCGCCGTACGCCAAAGCCCGTGGTGGGCCGCGCGCCCGCGCCGAAAACTGCCTTGTGCCGTCCGCGCCGGGCGTGGCACGATGCGAGGCGTCACTCCTCCCCGCGCATCCGTGCGCGACCTCACGGCTAGGACCGAAGACCTATGGACCCGGCGCCCCTCAGCGGCCGCCCCCGGCACTGAGCGGACACTGCTCCCGCTCTCTGCGTCCTGCCTGCCCGTACCGGGCACGGCGGCCCCACGTGCGGTGCCTCGCGCACCGTCCCGGCGTGACGCCCGGGAGACACCTGTCGCTTCTGTTCTCACGTGAGGTCGATCAACACCGTGGACACCCCTGTCCAGAACTTCGCCGTGGCCAACCTCCGCCGCCGCCCCGTGGTCGTCGAGACCGCGGGCTTCGTCGCGGGATTCGACCCGGACACCACCAGCCCGTACATCAACTACGCCACGCCGCTGCCCGGCGCCGAACCCACCACCGCCGATGTCGCGGCGCTCGTCGGGGAGTTCCGCGCACGCGGACTGAAGCCCCGCCTGGAATTCGCGCCCGTGGCCGCGCCCGCCGTCGAACCCGCCCTGCGTACTGCCGGGTTCATCACCGAGGAGGAGCACGTCTACCTGGTCTGCACGCCGGGCACCCTGACCGCTCCGGCTCCCGGCGGTCCCGCGGCGGACCTCCCGCGCACCGACGACGAGTACGCCGTGCTCGACGCCGCCCTGTGCGACGCGTTCGACGGCCAGTTCGCCCCCTCGCCGGAGGGGGCCGCCCGGTTGCGCCGCACGCAGGAACGCGGGGGAGCCGTCCGTCTCGTCCGCACCCCGGACGGCGGGTGCGCGGGCGGCGGTTCCTGCTCGCCCCCGGCCGTCGGCACGTCGGAACTGGCGGGGGTCGGCACCCGCCCGGCCCATCGTGGCCAGGGAGTCGCGGCGGCGGTCGTCGCGTCCCTGACGGAGGCGATGTTCGGCGCCGGCGCCGGGTCGGTGTGGCTGGAGTACTCCGGCGACGGCTCGCGCCGCGTGTACGAACGCCTCGGCTACCGGCCGGCGGGCAACCGCCTGTACATCTCGCTGCCGTAACCCGGACGGAGAGCCCGGACGGTCGTCCCGGAAGGGGCGTCCGCCCGGGCCGGTGGGATGCGTGACGCGGCGTACGGCGGCCGAAAGGCCGTAGGACACATACGACACGCAGGACAGGCGTGGTGGCCGTGCGTCCGCCCCGGGCCCCAGGGCACGCGGGGCGGCCGTGCGGTGGCCGGAAGCCGGGCCCGAGCGACCGTGCCTGATCATCCCCGTGTCACGTCCGTTCCAGCGCGCGGTCCACCAGGGCGCCCGCCGCCCCCGACCAGCGCTCCGGGGGCAGGAGGTCCCCGAAGCCCGCC
Organism: Streptomyces sp. NBC_01497; assembly: GCF_036250695.1. Taxonomy (NCBI): domain Bacteria; kingdom Bacillati; phylum Actinomycetota; class Actinomycetes; order Kitasatosporales; family Streptomycetaceae; genus Streptomyces; species Streptomyces sp. NBC_01497. The sequence goes on from NZ_CP109427.1 coordinate 5,796,679, forward strand.
GCCTCGGCCACCTCCGCGAACGGTGCGTCCGCCGCAGCCGCGCGGTCGATCAGTTTCCCCACTTCCTGCTTGCCCAGCTCCGTCGCGAAGCGCTCGCTGACGATCAACCCGCCCGTCAGGGAGAGGTTGCGCGCCATACGATCCGGGAAGATCCGCAATCCGGACGCCAGTTGAGCCGTGTGCTCAGCCGAACCGCCCGCGAGGCGCAGGAGTTCACGCAGCGGGGTCCACTCGGCGTGCCAGGCACCGGCCGGCCGCTCGTCCTCGGCCGGAACCGCGCAGAGCAGGACGGACAGGTGGGCGGGTGCCTGCCGGGCGGCGGCCGCCACCAGCGTCGCGTGCACGGGGTTCGCCTTGTGCGGCATCGCCGACGAAGCGCCGCCGCTGCCTTCCGCGACCTCGGCGACCTCCGTGCGCGACAGGGTCAGCACGTCCACGGCCGTCTTGCCCAGGGCCGAGCAGGCGAAGGCGAGCGCACAGCCCAGGTCCGCGACCGGGGTGCGCAGGGTGTGCCACGGCAGCACGGGTTCTGTCAGGCCGAGTTCCCGGGCGTACGCCGCCGCGTGGGCTAGCGCGGCCGCGCCGCCCAGCGCGGCCAGTGTGCCCGCCGCGCCGCCCAGTTGGGCGGGCAGCCGTACCGCCGCCAGGCGGTCGCGGGCGTCCAGGACCAGCGAACGCCAGCCCGCCGCCTTCAGCCCGAACGTCGTCGGGACCGCGTGCTGCGTCAGGGTGCGGCCCGGCATCACCGTGTCCCGGTGCTCCGCCGCGAGGCGCGCCAGCGCGGTCGCCGTACGCTCCAGATCCGCCAGGATCAGCCGCCGTGTCCGGGCTGCCACCAGCATCAGCGCGGTGTCCAGGATGTCCTGGCTGGTCGCGCCCCGGTGCACGTACCGCGCCGAGGGCGCGCCGACCGCGCCGCGCAGCGCCTCGGCCAGCGGGATCACCGGGTTGCCGCCCGCGCGGGCACGCAGGGCCATCTCCCGTACGTCCAGCCGGGCCCCGGCCGCCGCGATCGCCTCGACGGCCTCGCGCGGCGCGCCCTGTGCCCGGGCGAGTGCGGTCTCCGCCGCGACGAGGGCCCGTAGCAGCGCCGCGTCGCCGGTCGCGGACTCGGCCGCCGTATCCGTGGCGGCCGACGTCAGCAGCCCGAACAGCCCGCCGGCTTCAGTGGAACTCAAGGAAGACCGTTTCCCCTTCTCCCTGCAGGCGGATGTCGAAGCGGTAGGTACGGTGCCGCGCCGGCCCCTCCTCGCGGCGTGCCACCAGGGTCGCCCGCCGCGCCGGGTCCAGCGCCCCGAGCAGCGCGTCCCGTCCGTCCGTCAGGTACACCCGCGTGTAGAGGTGGTGGGTGAGGCCGCGCGCGAACACGCACACGCTGAGATACGGCAGCGGCTCCGGCACCCGGGGGGGCAGGGTCCGCAGCGTGTAGTGCCCGTCCGCGTCGGTCGGGACCCGGCCGAAGCCGGTGAAGTCCACGCCGTTGCGTCCGAGGAACCCGCCGGTCACCCCGTCGCGCCGCATCGATCCCGGCAGGCCCGTGCCGGGGCCGCCCTGCCAGAACTCCAGCAGCGCGTCGGGCACCGGCGCCCCCGCGCCGTCGTACACGTGACCGTGCACCGTGACGGCCTCCGGGTGCCCGGCGGGTGCGATGTCACCGCCACCGGGGAACGGCAGCGCGTACCCGTAGAACGGGCCCACGGTCTGCGAGGGCGTCGGCGCGGAAACCGGCGCCGGGGCCGGCCCGGACGTCGGTACGGATGGCGTTGCGGACGTCGGCTCCGGCATCAGCGACCCTCCTCGATCCAGGTGGCGGACGGTCCGTCCAGCACGATGTCCCAGCGGTAGCCGAGCGAGAACTCGGGCCGTGACAGCTCGTGGTCGTACGTCGCGACGAGCCGCTCCCGCGCCGCCCGGTCCGTCACCGACTGGAGGATCGGGTCGTAGGGGAACAGCGGGTCCCCTGGGAAGTACATCTGCGTCACCAGGCGCTGGGTGAACGCCTGCCCGAACACGGAGAAGTGGATGTGCGCGGGCCGCCAGGCGTTGTCGTGGTTGCGCCACGGGTACGCGCCCGGCTTGACGGTCGTGAAGGAGTACGTGCCGTCGTCGCCGGTGAGGACCCGGCCGACTCCGGTGAAGTGGGGGTCCAGCGGCGCCGGATGGTCGTCGCGCTGGTGTGCGTAGCGCCCGGACGCGTTCGCCTGCCACAGCTCGATCAGCTGACCGGCGAGCGCCCTGCCGCGCCCGTCGAGGAGCCGGCCCGAGACGGTGATGCGCTCCCCGAGCGGCTCGCCGTGGTGCTGCCGGGTCAGGTCGCGGTCCAGCGCGGTCACGTCCGTGCTGCCGAACACCGGACCGGACAGCTCGACCGTCTCCGGGTCTCCGTCGGCGGCGACCGCCACCAGCGGCTGCCGCGGGTGGCGGAGCACCGAACTGCGGTACGGGGCATAGGAGCGCGAGGGGTGGTGGGCGGCGGGAGCGCCGTCCGCGCGGCCCTTCTCGTACGCGTCGCGCGCGGCCCGGATCTCCGCCGATATCTCGTCCTGGGTGGTCATGACGCCTTCCTCCCCGCGGCCTTGAGCGTGCGCAGCGCGGCCAGCTCACCGGCCGTGGGCGGCGCGGTCGTGGCGACGTCGGGGGCGACCTTCAGGTCCCATCCGGTCGCCGCCCTGACCTGGTCCACCGTGACGCCGGGATGGGTCTCGGTCAGCACCAGCTCCGAGGTGGCCGGGTCGGGCCGCAGGATGCCGAGGTCCGTGATGACCGCGACGGGCCCCTCGCCCCGCATCCCGTACTTGGCCCGGTCGCCGGGGCCGGAGCCGTGGCCCATCGTCGTGACGAAGTCGAGCGTGCCGACGAAACCCCGGGGGGTGTGGCGCAGCACGAGCAGGACCTTCTTGCAGTTCGCGGCGATCTCCGGAGCCCCGCCGGCGCCCGGCAGCCGGGCCTCGGGCCTGTCCGCGCCGCGTGCGACGACCGTCGTGTTGACGTTGGCGAACCGGTCGACCTGGGCGGCGCCGAGGAAGCCGACGTCGATCCTGCCGCCCTGGAGCCAGTAGTTGAACATCTCCGGTACCGCGACGACCGCGTCGGCGGTGTCGGCGAGTTCGCCGTCGCCGATGGACAGCGGCAGCCGGGTCGGCCGGGAGCCGATCGTGCCCGACTCGTAGATCAGCACGAGGTCGGGCTCGTGGGTCGCGCGCGCCAGGTTCGCGGCGGTGGACGGCAGGCCGATGCCGACGAAGCAGGTACGTGAACCGGCCAGTGCGCGGGCCGCGTTGACCTCCATCAGCTCGTCACTGGTGAAACCGCCGGCGCGCCTCGCGTCCTGGTCCACACCGCCACCGACGCCACCGACGCCGCTGGTGCCGTTGTTGTCGCTGCCGCCGCGCGATGTCTCTCCGGTCGCGTCGCTCATCGTACGGTCGCCTCCGCTTCGCTGCTCCCGGCGCCGGCCGCGCCCCTGACCTCTGTGTCCAGCCAGCGCGTGAACGCCTCACGGTCCCGGGCGATCGCGTCCCACGCCGTGTAGAAAGCGTTGTCGCGCTCCGAGTAGCCCGTCGCGTACGAGGGGTGCGCACCGCCCGGCACGACGCTCACCGCGTCCACCACCCAGTGCGGCAGCACCACGGCGCCCGGTCGCGGCTCCAGCGCGTCCACGACCTCCTCGACGGTCACCAGCGAGCGCCGCGCGGCGAGGACGGCCTCCTTCTGCACGCCGGTCAGGCCCCACATCTGCACATTGCCCGCGCGGTCGGCGCGCTGCGCGTGGATGATCGCCACATCGGGGTTGAGCGCGCGTACCGCTGCCAACTCCTCGCCGGTGAACGGGCAGACGACCGTCGCGACGGTGTCCGTACGCGTCGGGAGGTCGGAGCCGCGATAGCCGCGCAACGTGGCGAAGGGCAGCCCGGAGGCGCCCGCCACATAGCGGTTGGCCATCCCCGCGTGGCTGTGCTCGTCGAGCTCCAGCGGGCGGGGCCAGCCGTTCTCCACGGCGTCCCGGAACCGGTGCAGCGACCCGACACCCGGGTTGCCGCCCCAGGAGAAGACCAGCTTGCGGACGAGGCCCGCCCCGATGAGCTGGTCGTAGACGACGTCGGGGGTCATACGCGCGAGTGTCAGGTCGGTGATGCCCTGGCGGATGATCTCGTGCGCGGCGGCGAACGGGATCAGATGGGTGAACCCCTCCAGCGCGACGGTGTCCCCGTCGTGGACGAGTTCCGCCACGGCGTCGTGGAGGCTGCGCATCCCGGCCATCCGGCCTCTCTCTCCTCGGATCACCGGAGCGGTGACCGCTCCGCGTGCTCGTTGTTCAAAATGCTCTGTGTACTGACGGTTCTCTACTGAACCCGTACACTTCCAGGCAGTTCGGCGGTCGTCAATAGCTCAGTACACGGAGCAAATGAAGTATTGGGCACGGTTATCCAACAGCGGAGTGTGGGGCGCATGGCAGCGGTCGATCTCAGTACGCACCCCGGTCACCTGGCCCGCAGACTCCAGCAGGCGCACACGTTGCTCTGGTCGACGCTCGTCTCGCAGGAGACCACCTCACCGCAGTTCGCCGTGCTCAACACCCTGGTGGAGAAGCCCGACATCGACCAGCGCACGCTGGGCGAGGAGGTACGGCTCGACCGCTCGACGGTCGCGGACGTCGTCGCCCGGCTGGCCCGGCGCGGCCTGCTGGAGCGGGTACGGGACCCACTCGACGGGCGGCGCAACGTGCTGCGCGCGACAGCCGAGGGGGCGAGGGCACACCGCAGGCTCGCCGCCCGGACGGAGGCCATGAACATGGTCTTCCTCGCACCGCTGGAGGAGGACGAGCGGGCGACGCTGCTGCGGCTGATCGCGCGGGTCGCGGACGAGGCGGAAAAAGTTCGCGACCGGGCGTGAGGTCTTCGGCGGTGCCGGGGCCGCGTGCTGGTGGCGTCGGGCGCAGGCGCCGCCGTCGGGCACGAGGTCCGAGCGCACGGCGGCCGTGGCGGCGGCCGACGCCAGGTGGAGCACGGCCGCGGCCACCTCGGGAGGCCGGCCGTCCGGCCGGGCGGCGACGCGTGCCGCCGTCGCGGCTCAGCCCCGGACGCCGGTGAGGTGGGCGTAGGTGACCACGTTGCCCTCGTAGCCCGTGCTCGGCGAGAAGCCGCCCCCGCAGGTGATCACGCGCAGTTCGGGGCGGTTCGCCGCCGCGTAGACCTTGTGGTTGGGAAAGGCGCTGTTCTTGTAGACCTCGACCGCGTCCACGCCGAACACCGCTGTGCGCCCGTCACGCCGGGTGATCTCGATCCGGTCGCCCTTGCGGAGCGTGCCCAGGTTGTAGAAGACGGCCGGGCCGCGCGCCGTGTCCACATGGCCTGCCACGATCGCGGTGCCCTTCGCGCCGGGCGTCGTCCCCCGCTCGTACCAGCCCGCGAGATCGCCGCGGGAGGCCGGGGGCGCGTCGAGGCGCCCGTCCCGGGTCAGGCCGAGGCCCGCCATCGGGGCGTCCACGCCGATACGCGGGATACGCAGCCGTACGGGTGCCGACGCCGGCAGCGGTGCGGGACCGGGGCGTGCGTGGGGGACCGCCGCCGTGCGCCCCGCGCCGCCGGGCTCCGCGTGGCCCGCGAAGGCCTGCGTCACCGTCGGAGCGGGTGGTGTCACGGGCCGCAGCCCCGTCTGTACGAGCCAGAGGCCGACGCAGGCGGCCGTGGCCAGCCCCCAGGCCCTGCCCTTGGCGCCGTTGGCGCTCATGCCGTGACCCTTTCTGCCCGGGCCGGGACCGGGACCGGGGACGGACCGAATGAACGGGTGGAGCGGGTGAGTGGGTGAAGACGACGCGGCTGCTGGGGCCGAGGCCGAGGCCGAGGCCGATGACGCAGCCGAAGCAGAGGGCGAGGACGCGGCCGGCGGGGCGGTGCAGCCGGGGGCCGACGCAGCCGTGCGCGGCGGATCGGACGGGAGAGCCGTGGCATGGAGGTCCCCGCCCGCGTCAGCGAAAAGCGTGACGAGGGCGGGGACTTGGGGCGGGTGCGGGCATTCGGCGGGTGGGATCCGCGGCCCGTCAGCTCTGCGTGCCGCTCGCCCGGCGACGCAGGAGCCATACCCCGCCCACGGCGGACCCGGCCAGAACGGCCGAACCCACCGCGACCTTGGGGACATCGACATGCACACTGCCGCCCACCCCGGTATGGAGGTGGCCGTGCGGTATCCCGGAAGGCGGCCCGGCCGGCCGGGCCGGCCCGGCCTGGTCGTCGGATCCGGCCTGGTCGTCGGATCCGGCCTGGTCGTCGGATCCGGCGGGCCCGACCGGGTACCCGGGGGCGGCCGGACGCGCGGACTCCTCGGGGTCGCCCGGGAGGAGCGACGCGCCGGGATCGTCGGGCGCCGGCGGCAGCCCGGGGTCCTCCACCCGACCGGTCTGCTTCTGGCTCCCCGCATCGAGCGGCGGCGACGCGGAGTGACCTGGCACCGCACCCGCGCTCGCCGCGGCCTTCGGGTCGTCCTGGGCCTGGTCGCCGTCGTCGGGGGGCAAGCCGTCCGACCCCGGTGCCACGTCGTCCTCGCCCGCACCGGCAACCGCCGTGCCTGTGCCCGTGCCCGGGGCCGTCGCGTCGGGCCCGACGGGCCCGGGCACGGGCACGGCCTTGCGGGCGACCGACGCGGGGGCGGCGGCCGGGGGACCGTATCCCGGCGATCCCGCGAGCGCGGGTGACGTGCCCGCGGCGGCCAGACCGAGCGACGCGGCGGCCAGTGCGGCACCGGTCATCAGGCGGGCGGTGCGGGCGGTCCTGGGCATGCTGTCCTCCGGGAAAGGGTGGTGTCTCCTCTCCAGAGGTAAGGCGTGCGGACGCCCCCGCGCCTGCTGAGGGCGTATCAGATGGCCGCCCCGGGGGAGCCCGGCCTGGGAGGGCTCGCGGCATCGCCGCAGTTCAGCGCGGGCTCCCTGCGTCACGGCCACGATCCCGGCCGCCTCGCGCCGAACGGGTGACGTGTTCCGCTTCCGCCGGAACGGGAACCCCTCGGCACGGGAACGGGAACCCCTCGGCGTCGCGGACCCGAGGGTCGGCAGCGCGGCCGGACCGCCGGTCGCCGCGCCCCGGCTCTCCCGCCGCCGCGGGCCCCGAGGACGGCACAACGGCACCGGACGGCCGGACGGCACGGGACGGCACAGAACGACGCGGAGCCCGGGGAGTCCGCGGTCCCTGGCGACCACGGCGACTCCGGCGACCGTGCGATCCCTTCGGCCCTGCCGCTTCGTCCCCTACCGTTGCCGTCCTGTGTCCCATCGGCCCCGACCGAAGGAGCGTTCCGTGCCCGACCCCGGTGCTTCGCGTCCAGCGACCCCGCCTGCGGGCGACTCGTGCCTGGTGGTGCTCACCACGACCGACAGTGCGGCCAAGGCCGAGGCGTTGGCGGCCGGCGCCGTCACGGCCCGCCTCGCGGCCTGTGCGCAGATCTCGGCGCCCGTCACCTCCGTCTACCGCTGGGAGGGCGTCCTCCGTACGGACCGGGAGTGGCAGATCGTCTTCAAGACGACCCACGACGTGTACGACGCGCTGGAGGCGCATCTGCGTGCCGCACACGACTACGACACCCCCGAGATCGTCGCGGTGCCCCTCGTGCGCGGGAGCGCGGACTACCTGGCCTGGGTGGCGGAACAGACCCGTACCTCGTGACCGGGCCACCCTTCTTCGTCTACGGCACGCTCCGCGCCGGGGGCGCCCATCATGACGCGTTCCTGCGCGGCAGGACGGCGGGCCCGCCGGTCGCGGCCGTCCTGCCGGGGGCAGCGCTGTACGAAGGGCCGGGCTACCCGTACGCGGTTCTGGAAGCGGCCGACGGCACCCTCGGCGCCGCGGCCGGCGAGCTGGTGACGGCCGCGCCCGGTGCGTACGCCGGCCTGCTCGCGGCGCTGGACCGGCTGGAGGGCTTCACCGTGCCCGGAGCACGGAACAACCTGTACGAGCGGGTGTACGGGCCGACGCGCACGGATCGCGGGGTCACGGTCATGGCCTGGGTCTACGTCGCTCCCCCGGATCTCGCCGCGGAACTGCGCGCACACGGCCGCCGCGTCCCGCACGACGACTGGCGGGCCCGCCCCTGATCCGGAGGGGCGCCGTTCAGCCGGAGCCACTCGTTGCGGAGGAGGACGCGAGCGCTCGCGCGACGCCGTGGTCCTTGGGGCCGAGGAACGTCGGGGCGGGCCGTAGCATCGCGTCGAGTGACGCCTTGTCCGCGGCCAGGACCTCGCGCGCCTCGCCGTAGTACCAGGTCACATCGTGCGGATCGGACGCCGGGACGCCGTACGCCTCGATGCCCGCCGCCCGGCACAGCGCCAGCGCGCGCGGCACGTGGAAGCCCTGGGTCACCAGGACCGCCCGCCGCACGCCGAAGATCTTCTCGGCGCGTGTACAGGAGTTCCAGGTGTCGAAGCCCGCATAGTCGTCCACGACGCGGGCGCGCGGCACCCCGTGCCGGACGAGATACGCGCTCATCGCGTCCGGCTCGTCGTAGTCCTTGGTGCTGTTGTCGCCGCTGACCAGCACCACCTTCACCTTCCCTGTCCGGTACAGCTCCGCGGCCGTGTCCAGCCGGTGCGCCAGGTACGCCGTGGGAGTGCCGTCGCGCAGGCCCGCGCCGAACACCACCGCGACGTCCGTCGCGGGCACGTCCGCCACCGTCCGCATCCGGTCGCCGGTGCTCAGATGCAGCCACGCGGCGGGCGCCAGCGCCAGTGCGCAGACCCCCATCACCGCCTGGGTCAGACGCCGCTGCCAGCGCCGTGTCCGCAGTGCGGCTCGTACCGCGCGCAGTGCCCGCGCCGCCCGTCCCGCCCGTCGCGCAGGCCCCGCCTGTTCCGAAGACCCCACCCGTTGCCTACGTCCCGCCTCTTTCGAAGACCCCGCCTGTTGTGAACGTCCTGTCCGTTGCGAAGATCCCGCCTGTTCCCTACGTCCCGTCTCTTTCCAGGATCTCGCCTGTTGTGAACGCGCCGCCCGCGACATCCGTCCCTCTCGCACGCCCTGCACTCCTCCCACCACGTCCGCCGCTCCACCGTCCGCGCGTTCCCGTCGGCGCCGTCGCCCGGGCCTCCCGCGTGACAACGGACCCCTCCTGCTCGCCGGCTCCCCCCGTGGGGGACGCCCCCTGGCCCCGCGCGGTTCGTTCCGCCGCTTGCGTACGGCTGTCACGACCGCCCGCGGCGGGTGCCGCCCGCGATCGGCACCACAGCCGTCTGTGCGCGCCCTGTCCCGACCCGGTCGGCGCGCTGTGTGATCCCCGCCGGTGTCCAGGCGGTATCCCGGTCGCCCCCGTTGGCACCCCGTACGGATCGGGTCCGCACCCGGGATGAGCACCGCTTTCCCGTCGGCTCCGGTTACCGTCGGGACCATGGCAGGCACTTCCGGCTCCACCCCGTCCCGCCCCTCTTCCGCCGGTTCCTCCGGCGCCGGTTCCCCTTCCGCGGATTCCTCCGGCGGGGGAGCCTCCCCCCACGAAGGCTCCGGCCCTGGCAGCGCCGGCCGCTACGGCCCCGCCGACACGGCCCGTTGGGTCACCGAACCCGACAAACGCCCCGGCCGGACGGCGTTCCAGCGCGACAGGGCCCGTGTCCTGCACTCCTCGGCCCTGCGCAGGCTGGCCGGGAAGACCCAGGTCGTCACCCCCGGCGCGCCCGGCGAGGAGTGGGACGCGAGCCCGCGCACCCGGCTCACCCACTCCCTCGAATGCGCCCAGGTGGGCCGTGAACTCGGGGCGGCCCTGGGCTGCGACCCCGACCTGGTGGAAGCGGCCTGCCTCTCCCACGACATGGGGCATCCGCCCTTCGGCCACAACGGGGAACGCGTTCTCGACCAGTTCGCCGCGGACTGCGGCGGGTTCGAGGGCAACGCCCAGTCCCTGCGGCTCCTCACCCGGATCGAGCCGAAGCGCTTCGCCGCGCCCGGCGCCGCTGCCCGGCCCCGTGACGGCTCCGCTCCCGCTTCCCCCGCATCGCCCGGCCCCGGCACCTCCCAGGTGGGTGTGGGTCTCAACCTGACCCGCGCGGCGCTCGACGCCGCCACCAAGTACCCCTGGCCGCGCGGTGGGGCGCCCGCGGCCACTCCGGCGGGCCACGTCAAGTTCGGTGTGTACGAGGACGACCTGCCGGTGTTCGCCTGGGTGCGCGAGGGCGTCCCCGAGGGCCGTACCTGCTTCGAGGCGCAGGTCATGGACTGGTCCGACGATGTGGCGTACTCCGTCCACGACTTCGAGGACGGTCTGTACGCCGGGTACATCGACCCCGCGGCCCTGGCCTCGCCCACCGAGCGCCAGGCGATCTGGGCCGTGGCCGTGGGCCGTTACACGGACCCCGGTACCGATCCCGCGGAACTGTCCGCCGCGCTCGACCGCCTGATGGCGCAGGAGTGGTGGCCCGACGTCTACGACGGTTCGGCCGTCGCCCAGGGCAGGGTCAAGGACGCCGCCAGTGAGCTCATCGGCAGGTTCTGCCTGAGCGCCGAGGGTGCGACGCGCGCCGCGTACGGTCCGGGGCCGCTGACCCGCTACGGTGCGCGGCTCGTGGTCCCGCGCCCCGCCCGGCTCGAATGCGCCGTCCTCAAGGCGGTGGCGGACCGGTACGTCATGCAGCGGCCCGAGCAGGAGGCGATCCGGGCCGACCAGCGGGTCGTCCTCACGGAACTCGCGCACACGCTCGTCGAACGCGCGCCGCACGGCCTGAACCCGCAGTTCCGCGCCCTGTTCGAGGCGGCAGCGGACGACGCGGCCCGCAAACGGGCCGTGGTGGACCAGATCGCCTCTCTCACGGACGCGGCCGCCCGGGCTCTGCACGCACGCGTCACCACCCGCCCGTAACGACACGATCGGCAGCCCGCCGTCGCCAGCCCGTAGCCGGCACTGCGTCCGGCAGCCCGCAGTCGGCGCGGCGTCCGTCCACCGGCCGCGGCCGTCCACCGGCCGCGTCCGTCCGCGGGCCGGCGCAGGCCGGACGCCGACAGCCCGGCCCCCAGCCGCCCTTCACACGCCCCGACCGCCCGGACGTGATCGCCCCCGCGGCACCTCGTGGCCCGCCCCGCCTGAGCACCGGTGCCCTGCGGCGCTCCACAGCCCGCCCCGCCTCCGCACCGGTGCCCCGGCATGCGGCAAGATCGACTCGACATCCATCCGTCATCCGCCGGCTGCCCTCCGGCCGCACAGGATCCACGCACCGTCCGCTCACCACCGACCCCCCCACACGCCCCGACGGCCGCCGGCCCTCCCTCGTCACCGGACACGCTCGTGCGGAACCGGTGGTATCCGGCATCACCGTCCGAAACGGGGCAAGAAGACACTCCCGTGGAGCACTCCCTCTTCCGCCATCACGCTCCGTGCGGGACGCTCGCAGATGGCGGCAGCACTACGAGGAGGCATCAAGTGGTCGACGCACATCGCACATTCGTCATCGTCGGTGGCGGTCTAGCGGCGGCGAAAGCGGCGGAGACCCTCCGCGTGGAGGGATTCACCGGCCGAGTGATCCTGATCGGTGACGAGCGCGACCACCCCTACGAGCGCCCCGCACTCTCCAAGGGCTATCTCGTGGGCAAGGACGAGCGTTCCAGCGTCTTCGTCCACGACCCCGCCTGGTACGCGAAGAACGAGGTGGAGCTGCATCTCGGGCAGACCGTCACCTCCGTCGACCGCGAGGGCCACGCCGTCCACCTCGGCGACGGCAGCTCGGTGCGGTACGACAAACTGCTGCTCGCCACGGGCGCCGAGCCCCGGCGGCTGGACGTCCCCGGCACCGGGCTCGCCGGCGTGCACCATCTGCGCCGGCTCGCGCACGCCGAGCGGCTGCGCCAGGTCCTGACCTCCCTCGGCCGTGACAACGGCCACATCGTCATCGCGGGCGCGGGCTGGATCGGCCTCGAAGTCGCCGCGGCCGCCCGTACATACGGGGCGGAGGTCACCGTCGTCGAGGGCGAGGCCACCCCGCTGCACCGGGTCATCGGCCCCGAGATCGGGCAGTTGTTCACCGACCTGCACGCCGAGCACGGAGTCCGTTTCCACTTCGGCGCGCGGCTCACCGAGATCGTCGGGCAGGACGGGGTGGTCCTGGCGGCCCGCACGGACGACGGGGAGGAACATCCGGCGCACGATGTGCTCGCCGCGATCGGCGCCGCGCCCCGGGTCGCCCTCGCCGAGGCCGCGGGACTCGCGCTCGCGGACCGGGCCGAGGGCGGGGGTATCGCTGTGGACGCGGCTCTGCGGACCTCGGACCCGGACATCCACGCGGCGGGCGACGTGGCGTCCGTGCCGTCCCCGTGGGGTGCTGCGGCCGGCGGCCGGGTTCGCGTCGAGCACTGGGCGAACGCGCTGCACGCGGGTCCGGTCGCCGCCCGCGCGATGCTCGGGCAGGACGTCACGTACGACCGTGTCCCGTACTTCTTCTCGGACCAGTACGACCTCGGCCTTGAGTACTCGGGCTGGGCGCCGCCCGGCGCGTACGACGAGGTGGTGGTGCGCGGGGACACCGGCAAGCGGGAGTTCATCGCGTTCTGGCTGAGGGGCGGCAAGGTGCTCGCCGGGATGAACGTCAACGTGTGGGATGTGACGGAGGACATCCAGCGCCTGATCCGCTCGGGCGTGCCCGCCGACACCCAGGCCCTCGCCGACCCGTCCGTACCGCTGGGCGGGATCGGGCGCTGAGTTCGCCGCCCGGGGGATGCCGGGCACCCCGCCCGGCGCGGGAGTACCCGTTCGTCCCCGTAGGATTCAGGCGTGGCCGGCAGGATCAACGATGACGACGTGAAGGCGGTTCGGGACGCGGTCCCGATCGACGCCGTCGTTTCCGAGTACCTCCAGCTGCGCAACGCGGGCGGCGGCAACCTCAAGGGCCTGTGCCCCTTCCACGACGAGAAGTCCCCGTCCTTCCAGGTCAGTCCGAGCAAGGGTCTCTTCCACTGCTTCGGCTGCCAGGAGGGCGGGGACACCTTCGCCTTCGTGATGAAGATCGACCATCTCTCGTTCTCCGAGACGGTCGAGCGCCTGGCGGTGCGCGCCGGCATCACGCTGCGGTACGAGGAGGGCGGCTACAACCCGTCGAGCCAGCGCGGGGAGCGTACGCGCCTGGTCGAGGCGCATGTGAGTGCCGCCCGGTTCTACGTGGAGCAGCTGGACTCCCCGGAGGCCGAGATCGGCCGGAAGTTCCTCGCCGAGCGCGGTTTCGACCAGGCCGCGGCGGAGCACTTCGAGGTCGGCTACAGTCCGGCCGGCTGGGACCACCTCACCCGGTTCCTGCGTGGGAAGGGTTTCACCGACCGCGAGTTGATCATGTCCGGCCTCTCGCAGGACGGCAGGCGCGGCCCGATCGACCGCTTCCGGGGCCGTTTGATGTGGCCCATCAGGGACATCTCGGGTGATGTCGTCGGATTCGGTGCGCGCCGCCTGCGCGAGGACGACAACGGGCCCAAGTACCTGAACACGCCCGAGACGCCCATCTACAAGAAGTCCCAGGTCCTCTACGGCGTCGACCTGGCCAAGAAGGACATCGCCAAGGCGAGCAGGGCCGTCGTCGTCGAGGGCTACACGGACGTCATGGCGTGCCATCTCGCCGGGGTCACCACCGCCATCGCGACCTGCGGCACGGCGTTCGGCGGCGACCACATCAAGATCCTCCGCCGGCTGCTGATGGACAACGGCAGCGCCCGGGTGATCTTCACCTTCGACGGCGACGCGGCGGGCCAGAAGGCGGCCCTGCGCGCCTTCGAGGACGACCAGAAGTTCGCCGCCGAGACGTACATCGCGATCGCCCCGGACGGCATGGACCCCTGCGAACTGCGCCTCGCCAAGGGCGACTCGTCCGTCCAGGACCTGGTGCAGCCACGCACCCCGCTGTTCGAGTTCGCCATCCGCCAGATCGTGAGCCGCTACGACCTGGAGGTCCCGGCGGGCCGGGCGGCGGCGCTCGACGAGGCCGCGCCGATCGTCGCGCGCATCAAGAACTCCGCGTCGCAGCACGAGGTCGCGGTGCAACTGGCCGGGATGCTCGGCATCCTCGACACGCAGTTCGTCGTCAAGCGCGTGTCCCAGCTGGCGCGCTGGGCCCGCGACCGGGGCGGCCGGGGCCCCGCGCCGGGGCCGGGCCAGGGCCAGGGCGCGGACCAGAGTCGGACCGGCCCCGGCGGCGGGTCCGGCCGGCCGGGCCCCGATGAGCGCAGGGGGCCCTCGGGCCCCGCGCTGTACCTGCGCAACCCGGTCTACGCGACCGAGCGCGAGCTGCTGAAGCTCGCGCTCCAGCGCCCCGAACTCGTGACGCCCGCCTTCGACGCCTACGAGACCGACGAGTTCACGGCCCCGCCGTACGCGGCGGTGCGGGCGTGCATCGACGAGGTGGGCGGCGCCGAGATGGGCCGCGCCGATGTCCGGGACTACCTGGCGCGGGTCCGCGAGGCGGCCCCCGACGACACGGTGCGCAAACTGGTGACCGAGCTGGCCGTGGAGGTCTTCCGCGGCAAGACCATCGACGAGCTGTACGCGGGCCAGCAGCTCGTGCAGGTCCGCATCCGGGCCGTCGACCGCCGTATCCAGGACGTCACGTCGTCCCTGACGCGCCTCGGCAACGGAGGCGACCCGCAGCAGTACGCGGCCGTGCAGAGCGAACTGTGGGTGCTGCAGCAGTACGGTCAGGCCCTGCGAAACAACGGCGTCGACGCCCTGTAAGCCCCGCCACCCACCGCCGGTACGGCCCCGGGCGCCGCGCCCCCTCCCGGGGCCCCGCGCCTCGTACCCGCCGCGTCCCTTCCCCGGGCTCCGCGCCCTGTACCCGAAGCCCTTCCCCGGGTCCACGCGTGACGTCCCCGGCCTCCGCGCGCCGTCCCAGGGCCCTGCCACGGCGTCGCCGGGTTGCCCCCGTGGCCGGCGGCGCTGACCTCCGGTGGTGGGCCGCGACGGCCTCCCCGGCCGTCCGCGGTGGCTCCCGGCCCTCCGGGGGCCCGCCGCGACGGCCTCCCGCGCGCCGGGTAAAAAGTGCGCGCACGCCCCTCGTGGCGGCGATGTGCCGTACGCCACACTGAGGGCGGGTTCTTGCTGCCGCACACTCCCGAGCCCGGCAGCGACCATCTGGAGGTCGCCTCGTGCAGACCCAGACACTGACCGCACCGGACGTGCCCCACTCCTCCCGGACACCCGACGGGCCCGGCGCCCCCGGCCTGCCCGAGGCGCGGGATCCGGGGGACACCCACGACGTCCCGGACGTGCCGGAGCCCCCTGGGCGCCGCCCCGGGGCGTACGTCGGCACCGGCGCCGCCTCCTCCGACCTGCTGCGCCAGTACCTGCGTGAGATCGGCCGGGTGCGGCTGCTGACCGCGGTGGAGGAGGTCGAACTCGCCCGGCGGGTCGAGGCCGGTCTGTTCGCGGAGCACAAGCTCGAAACGGTGCCGGGCCTGGACGAGCGCCTCGCACTGGACCTCGACCGGATCGTCGTCCTCGGCCGGATGGCCAAACGCCGTCTCATCGAGGCGAATCTGCGGCTCGTGGTCTCGGTGGCCAAGCGCTACGTGGGCCGCGGGCTGACCATGCTCGACCTCGTCCAGGAGGGCAACCTCGGACTGATCAGGGCGGTCGAGAAGTTCGACTACGCGCGCGGCTACAAGTTCTCCACCTACGCGACCTGGTGGATCCGGCAGGCCATGTCCCGCGCCCTCGCCGACCAGGCCCGGACCATCCGGGTGCCCGTGCACGTGGTCGAACTGATCAACCGCGTGGTGCGGGTACAGCGCCGGATGCTGCAGGAACAGGGATACGAACCGACGCCGGCCGAGGTCGGGGCGCAGCTCGGACTCGCACCCGAGCGGGTCGGCGAGGTCCTGCGGCTCGCCCAGGAGCCCGTCTCGCTGTACGCGCCGATCGGCGAGGAGGAGGACCTCGCGCTGGGCGACCTGATCGAGGACGGTGACGCCGCGTCGCCGGTCGAGTCCGCGGCGTTCCTGCTGCTCCGCCGGCACCTGGAGGCGGTGCTCTCGACGCTCGGCGAGCGTGAGCGCAAGGTCATCCAGCTCCGCTACGGCCTGACCGACGGCCGCCCCCGCACGCTGGAGGAGATCGGGCAGATCTTCGGCGTGACCCGGGAGCGGATACGGCAGATCGAGTCCCGCACGCTCGGCAAGCTCCGCGACCACGCCCTCGCCGACCAGCTCCGCGGCTACCTCGACTGACCCGCGCGGACCGGGTGGCCACGCGCACACGGTGCACACGCGCACACGGTCGCCGGCCGACGTGGCTTCGAAGGGCGCCGGGCGGCGCCGGCGCCGGGCATGAGGAAGCCCGCCCTCCGGTCCGAAGGCGGGCTTCGGCTGTGCGGGCGGGGCCCGATCTCACAGCTCTACGGGAACAACGCGATTCCCACGATCACCAGGAGAACGATGACGAGGACGATGGCACCGGCAGACCAGCTGCCCTGATGCTTCACACCCTTGGACCTGCCTCCGCGAGGCCTGTCCTCCTGGAGCGTGGGGTGCTGCGGCCTTCCGTGCTTGTAGAACGTGTCCGCCATGAGAACCCCCTTATGGTGGTCTCGATCACTCCTACGACCCGATTACCCGCAATTCGGACAAGCATGCACAGGCCCCTCCGGCCCTCTCCCGTCGCCGCGCCCAGGGGGCGGCCCGGTACGGCGCGGGGCGGACCGGAGCAGCGCCCACGTCGGTGCCGCGCCGCCGACGTACCGGATCGGAGCCGCGTCCGTAACGCACTGGAGCCCCGTCCGTACCGGACCGGAGCCGTGCTCGCGCCGGAGGCCGGAGACAGCGGAGGGCGCCCCCGCCGCGCCGCATCACTGCGTCGCCGTGGGAGCGCCCTGTGCCATGACGGCAGCGGGCCCGCGCCGCCGTCAGTCGACCTCGGCCACCGCCTGGGCGAACTGGGCCTGGTACAGACGCGCGTACGCGCCGCCCGCCGTGAGCAGTTCCTCGTGCGTCCCCTGCTCCACGATCGAGCCGCTCTCCATCACGAGGATCACGTCCGCGTCGCGGATGGTGGACAGCCGGTGCGCGATCACGAAGCTCGTCCTGCCGTGCGCGAGCCGCGCCATCGCCTTCTGGATGAGGACCTCCGTACGGGTGTCCACCGAGCTCGTCGCCTCGTCGAGGACCAGGATCACCGGGTCGGACAGGAACGCCCGCGCGATGGTGATCAGCTGCTTCTCACCGGCGCTGACGCCCGAGCCCTCGTCGTCGAGCACCGTGTCGTAGCCCTCGGGCAGCGTGCGCACGAAGCGGTCCGCGTGCGCGGCACGCGCCGCCTCCTCGACCTCTTCCCGCGACACCTCGCGGGAGGCCCCGTACGCGATGTTCTCCGCGATCGTTCCGCCGAACAGCCAGGTGTCCTGCAGCACCATCCCTATCCCGGAGCGCAGTTGCTCGCGGGTCATGTCCCGCACGTCGACGCCGTCGAGCGTGATCCGCCCTGCCGACACCTCGTAGAACCGCATCAGCAGGTTGACCAGCGTGGTCTTGCCGGCGCCCGTGGGGCCGACGATCGCGACCGTCTGACCGGGCTCGACCGCCAGCGACAGGTCTTCGATCAGCGGCTTCTCCGGGTCGTAGCGGAACGCGACCTTCTCCAGTGCGACCCGGCCGCGCGGCGGGGTGAGCATCTTGCGCTCCGGGCCGTCCGGCTCCTGCTCCTCGGCGTCCAGCAACTCGAAGATCCGCTCGGCCGACGCCACGCCCGACTGCACGAGGTTCGCCATCGAGGCGACCTGCGTGAGGGGCTGCGAGAACTGCCGCGAGTACTGGATGAACGCCTGCACGTCACCGATGGACAGCGCGCCCGACGCCACCCTGAGGCCGCCGACGACCGCGACCAGCACGTAGTTGAGGTTCGAGATGAACATCATCAGCGGCTGCATGATGCCGCTGTTGAACTGCGCCTTGAACGCCGCCTCGTACAGCAGCTCGTTCTGTTCCTCGAACGCGGCGGCGGACTCCTCCTGCCGGCCGAACGTCTTCACCAGCGAATGCCCCGTGTACATCTCCTCGATGTGGGCGTTGAGCTTGCCGGTGACGCGCCACTGCTGCACGAACTGCGGCTGCGACCGCTTGCCGATCCTCGTCGCCACCAGCACCGACAGCGGCACGGTGACCAGCGCGACCAGCGCCAGCAGCCACGAGATCCAGAACATCATCACGATGACGCCGACGATCGTCAGCAGCGAGTTGACCATCTGCCCCATCGTCTGCTGCATCGTCTGCGCGAGGTTGTCCACGTCGTTCGTCGCGCGGCTGAGCACCTCACCGCGCCGCTGCCGGTCGAAGTACGACAGCGGCAGGCGGGCCAGCTTCGCCTGGATGTCCTGCCGCATCCGGTACACGGTGCGGTTGATGATCCGGATCGACATCCGCTGCGCCACCAGCATCAGCAGCCCCGCCGCCAGGTAGACCAGCAGCGCCGTCAGCAGCGTCGTCCCGATCTTGTCGAAGTCGATGCCGTGCCCCGGCACGAAGTCGACACCCGACAACAGGTCCGCGACCGAGCCCTGGCCGCGCGTGCGCAGTTCCGCGATCGCCTGCGCCTTCGTCGAGCCCTGGGGCATAGAGCGGCCGATGACACCCGCGAAGATCAGGTCGGTGGCCTTGCCGAGGATCCTCGGCCCCTCCACCGACAGGCCCACGCTCACCACGGTCGCCGCGATCATCGCCACCAGCGCCGACCGGTACTGCGTCAGCCGCCGCAGCAGACGCTTCGCCGACCCCTTGAAGTCCGCGGAGCGCTGTGCGGGCGCGCCGGCCCCCATCATCCGCCCGGGTCCTGCGCCGCTCATCAGGCCGCCTCCGCCTCGGTCAGCTGGGAGAGCACGATCTCCCGGTACGTGTCGTTGGACGCCATCAGCTCCGCGTGGCGGCCCGTGCCGACCACGCGGCCCTCGTCCAGCACCACGATCCGGTCGGCGTCCCTGATCGTCGACACGCGCTGCGCGACGATCACCACCGTCGCCTGCGCGGTCTCCCGCGCGAGCGCGGCACGCAGCGCCGCGTCCGTCGCGTAGTCCAGCGCGGAGAACGAGTCGTCGAACAGGTAGATCTCCGGGCGCTGCACCAGCGTCCGCGCGATCGAAAGCCGCTGCCGCTGGCCGCCGGAGACGTTGGTGCCGCCCTGGGCGACCGGCGCGTCGAGACCGCCCTCCAGCTTGGTGACGAACTCCTTGGCCTGCGCCACCTCCAGCGCGTGCCACAGTTCCTCGTCGGTCGCGTCGGGGTTGCCGTACCGCAGGTTGGTCGCGATCGTCCCCGCGAACAGGTACGGCTTCTGCGGCACCAGGCTCACGGTCTTCGCCAGGAGCCGCGCCTCCAGTTCGCGCACGTCCTGCCCGTCCACCAGGATCTGGCCCGTCGTGACGTCCATCAGCCGCGGTACGAGGGAGAGCAGGGTCGACTTGCCGCTGCCCGTCGAGCCGATGACGGCGGTCGTCTCGCCCGGCCGCGCGGCGAGGGTCACCGCCTTGAGTACGGATTCCTCGGCGCCGGGATAGCGGAAGTCGACGTCCCTGATCTCCAGGTGGCCGTGGGCGCGCAGCTCCCGCACCGGGCTCAGCGGCGGTACGACGCTGGAGTCGGTGGACAGCACCTCCTCGATACGCTCGGCGCAGACCTCGGCCCGCGGCACCATGATGAACATGAACGTGGCCATCATCACGGCCATCACGATCTGCATCAGGTACGACAGGAACGCGGTCAGCGCGCCGATCTGCATGTGACCGCCGTCGATACGGTGCGCGCCGAACCAGACCACGGCGATCGACGACAGGTTGACCACCGTCATCACCGTCGGGAACATCAGCGAC
Organism: Streptomyces sp. NBC_01497; assembly: GCF_036250695.1. Classification (NCBI taxonomy): domain Bacteria; kingdom Bacillati; phylum Actinomycetota; class Actinomycetes; order Kitasatosporales; family Streptomycetaceae; genus Streptomyces; species Streptomyces sp. NBC_01497. Next base: position 5,816,471 of record NZ_CP109427.1, read on the forward strand.
ATCAGGCGGCCCGTCGACAACTGCAGTTGGGACACCTCGGTGTTGGCGGTCTTGAAGCGCCCCTGCTCGTAGTCGTCGCGGACGAAGGCGCGGATGACGCGGTTGCCGGTGATCTGCTCGCGCAGCACCCGGTTCACGCTGTCCAGCTTCTTCTGCATCTGCCGGAACAGCGGCCGCATCCTGCGCACGATCAGGCTCACCGCGAGCGCGAGCACGGGCACCACGGCCAGCAGGATCGACGACAGCGGCACGTCCTGGCTGAGCGCCATGATGATGCCGCCGACGCACATGATCGGCGCGGACACCATCAGCGTGAACGACATGAGTGTCAGCATCTGTATCTGCTGCACGTCGTTGGTGGTCCGGGTGATCAGCGTGGGTGCCCCGAAGTGGCTCACCTCACGGGCGGAGAAGCTCTGCACCCGGTGGAAGACGGCGGAGCGCACGTCACGCCCCACCGACGACGCCGTACGCGCTCCGTAGTACACGGCGCCCATGTTGCACAGCACCTGGCCGACGGAGACGGCGAGCATGATCGCGCCGAACTCCAGGATGTAGCCCGAGTCACCGCTCACGACACCGTTGTCGATGATGTCCGCGTTGAGCGTGGGGAGGTAGAGGGTGGCGACGGTCTGGAGCAGCTGAAGCGCCACCAGCAGACCGATCGGTCGTCTGTACGGAGCGAGGTGGGTCCGTAGAAGTCGTAGGAGCACGCGGGAGTCTCTCCGGGTCGGCGGACAGAGGTCGCCCCCATCTTGCGGCACCCGGGCCCCGGATTCCCACGGAATTCCGGCGGGAGGGCCGGTGGAATGGCCAAGGCCGGGTCAAAGCACGGAGCGTTGCGACGGGTGCACCGAAAACTGTACGGCGGGGGTACGACAACGCTCCCCGGCGCCGCCGCACCCGTCCCCGGGGCGCAGGCCCGCGAGCGGGCCCGGGGCGGGACCTGCGAGAAGATCCAGGGGCCGGGACCGGTGGGAGCGCCCGGGCACCTGTCCTACGAGAGGGAGGGCTCCCCGGGACCGTCCTGCCCCGCGGCCCGCTCACCGCCCGCGCCGCCCGTCGCGCCCGTCGTCGGACCCACGGCCCCCGACCCGTCGAAGGCGCCGGGGTGGATGTGCTCGCGGGTCGCGCGGTACTGCTGCCGTACGGCCGAGCCGACCGGCAGCTCGTCACCCGGCTCGAAGACCTGCGTCGCCGCGCCCTGCCAGGCCGGCGGGGTGTCCGGCGACAGCGTGCCGCCCGCGACCCCGAGTGCCCAGGCCGCCTGCCGGGCCGCGCCGAGCGCCGCGTACTCCGCCGGCTGCGGCACCACGACCTGCGCGCCCAGCACCGACGGTGCGATGGCCTGCACGGCCGGCAGTTCGGCCGCGCCACCGAGCAGGAACACCCGCCGCACCTGAACGCCGCGCCCGCGCAGGACGTCCATCGCGTCGGCCAGCGAGCAGAGCATCCCCTCGAAGGCGGCGCGCGCCAGGTGCTCGGGCCGCATCGACTCGCGGCGCAGTCCGCTCAGGGTGCCCGCGGTGTGCGGCAGTTGCGGGGTCCGCTCGCCCTCCAGGTAAGGCAGCAGGACAAGTCCGGATGAACCGGGCGTTGACTTGAGGGCGAGCGCGGACAGCTCCGCCAGGTCCTCCGTGCCCAGCAGCTCCGCGGTGCCGCGCAGCGCCCGTACCGCGTTGCTGATGTGCACGACGGGCAGATGCATGCCGGTGGCGTCCGCGAACGACGTGATCGTGCCCGACGGGTCCGCCAGGGCCTCGCCGTGCACCGCCATCACGGACCCGGACGCTCCGAGGGAGACGACCGCGTCACCGGGCACGAGCCCGAGGCCGAACGCCGCCGCCATCGTCTCGCCGGTACCCGCCGAGATCAGCAGCCCCTCGGGGGTCGTGCCCGCGGGCTCGGCCGGAGCCAGCACCTCGGGGACGCCGATCCGGTGGCCGAGTGCCAGCTCGATGAGGTCCTGCCGGTACGCGCCGGTGCCCGCCGCCCAGTAGCCGGTTCCGGACGCGCCGCCGCGGTCCGTGGTGCGGCGCACGGGCCTGCCCAGCAACTGCCAGACGATCCAGTCGTGCGCCTGCATCACCGAGGCGACCCGCTCAGCGGCCTCCGGCTCGTGCCGGGCCAGCCAGCGCAGCTTCGCCAGGATCTGGCCGGACTGCGGAACGGCGCCCACGGCCTCCGCCCACGCCCGGCGTCCGCCGAGGGCGTCGACCAGGTCCGCCGCGGCGACCTGGGCCCGCTTGTCGTTGCCGAGCAGCGCAGGCCGCACCAGGGCGCCCTGCCGGTCGAGCGCGATCAGGGCGTGCTGCTGCGCGGAGACGCCGATGGCCTGGACGCCTTCGAGCAGCCCGCCGGACGCGGCCTCACCGAGGGAGAGCAGCCAGGCCTGCGGATCGATGTCCGCGGCCTTGGGATCCACCGGGTGCGGGGCGTACCCCTGGCGCAGGACGGCACCGGTGTCGGTGTCGCAGACGACGATGCGTGTGGCCGCGGACGAGCTGTCGAGACCGGCGACTATTCCCATGGCACAGGATTCTACGGACAGCGGTCGGCGGGCCCCGACGCCCGTCGAAGCCCGCCGACCTGATGTCCGATTGTCCGGCCGCCCGCGCGGGGAGCAGGCCCGAGGCTCAGGTGTTGCTGCTGCCCCAGTCGTCCTCGCCCGGACGACCGTTGCGCTCGCGCAGCGACCGCACCCGGTTCGCGACGGACGCGGGCACCTTGTCCTCGACCCGGCCGCTCACCGAGTGGTACGCCTTGCCGGCGAACTCGCGGCCGGTCTGCGCGGCCGTCTCCGTGGCGTTGCGCACCGCCGGGTTCTGCGAGACCTGCTGCGCGGCCTTCTTCAGCTTCTCGTAGCGCTCGCGGCCTGCGCGGGTTCCCAGAACGTATCCGAGAGCCAGACCCGCGATGAACGTGAGGCGGTACCTCATTGGCTGCCACCCTTTCCTAGCGTCGGACCGTGGGGACCATCTGCTGCCTGGTTGCTGTTGCGCCTACCCCGTCCGGCCCGGGATCACCCGACGTGACCCGGCACGATACCGATTGGCGGAGCACCCCCCTGCTTGCGCTAATGTATGTGTCGCAGCGAGCACGCGCCGCCTGGGTGACCCGGACCGGCGATGCCCGTCGCAGACGCAGCAATCCCCTGTAGCTCAATTGGCAGAGCAGCCGGCTGTTAACCGGCAGGTTACTGGTTCGAGTCCAGTCGGGGGAGCGCGGTCCCCTGTAGCTCAATTGGCAGAGCATTCGGCTGTTAACCGGAGGGTTGCTGGTTCGAGTCCAGCCGGGGGAGCACTTCTCAAAAGGACCCTTCGGGGTCCTTTTTTCTTTTCCCCGGAACCGCGGGGCAGGCAGCGTGGTCCTCAAGGTCGGAGCATGCCGACCAGCCGAGGCGGGAGATCGTATGACCGGCTATGCTGCGGCAGACGGCGCGTACACATGTGCGCGACGCGCCGTGTGGGGGCGGTAGCTCAGCCGGTTAGAGCAGCGGACTCATAATCCGTCGGCCGTGGGTTCGAGTCCCACCCGCCCCACTCGAACGAATGTACTGATGGGCGATCAGGTTCACGTTTTGCCGTCGCGCGGGATCCATTGTCCCCTCCGCTGAGTCGCGGGCCCCTTTCGCAAGGACTGCCCCGCCCAGCCTCAAAATCCGTACGTGGTCGAATCCCGTACGCGTGTCAAAGCCCGCACGCGCAGCGAAGCCCGTACGGCCTCCCAAGCCCCCAGGAGCAGGCCGCTCCGGTCATGCGGAGACCTGCCCCGGGCCCCCGCACCACCCTCCGGTCAGGCCAGTCGGGCCTTCTCGAACACGGTGACCGCTTCTTCGATCGGCGGCAGGGCGTCGAGGGAAGCGGCCGTCCGGCGCGCCGCGGCGGCGAACGCGGGCTCGGAGAGCACCCGGACGAGAGCGGCACGCACCGGAGCCGCGTCGAACGGGGCGTCAGTGCCGGGGTCCACGGACAGGCCGGCACCCGTCGACGCCACCCCCGTCGCGTTGCCCGGCGCGTCGCCCCCGTGCGGCACGATCACCGACGGCAGCCCGGCGGAGAGGACCTCCATGACGTTGCCCATCCCGCCGTGGTGGATCACCGCGGTCGCCTCGCGCAGGACCTGTTCCTGGAGCACCCAGTCCACGACGTGCGCGTTGGGGGGCAGTGCAGGCCAGGCCTGTTCGTCGGGGTTGCCGCCGTAGGTGACGAGCAGGCGCACGGGCAGGTCCGCCACGGCCTCGACGATCGCCCGCAGCCGGGCCCGGTGAACGGCATCGCGCATGAGGACGGTGCCGAAGGTGACGTACACGAGGGGGTCCTCGCCGTTCGTCCACCACTGCGGCAGGTTCTCGGCGACGGCCCCCGCGCCGGCCGTGCGGAACCGGTGGATCTCGGCCGGGGCCGCGGTGTAGGGCTCGTCGAGGAACTCCGGCAACCGGGTCAGGCAGGGCGTGCGCAGGCAGTGCCCTTCGGGGTCGGGCGGAAGACCGACGGATTCGCGCAGCCGGGAGACCGCCCCGGCGGCCTCGTCCCGTACGGACAGGAGAATGCCGGTACGGCTGTGCAGCATCTGCACGTGGGGGACCGACCGCAGGTCGGCGGCGACCGCCGAGGCGAATTCCACGGCGTCGCGGAAGATCACATCAGGCTGCCAGGCGTCGATCGCGGCGAGGACCCCGGGCAGGAACGCCCGTGCCGCGACATCGCCCCAGACCTGGCGGACCATGATCTCCCTGATCCTCCCGGGCTCGCGGGCGATCGCGTCGTGGAACGGCGCGAGCACGTCGGGGGCGATGTCGTCGCACTCCCAGAGACCGAGGCCGGCGTCCTTCACCAGGTGAGCGGCGGAGCGGGGGGTCGCGACCTGGACCTCGTGCCCTGCGGCGACGCAGGCCCGGGCGAAGGGAAGCATGGGGCGCAGATGCCCGGCCTCGGCGGTCGACGACATGAGGATGCGCATGGTGCTCTCTTTCGGGCCGCCTGCCCGGCGGAGATATGAGGAATGAAAAAAATGAGAATGTCGGGCCTGCAGTCTAGATCGCCGGGCCCCGCGTCGACGCGGCGGGCGTAGGGCCCCGCTTCCTCCGTGGTGGTCGATCGGCGCCCAGGAGGGCGGCGGCCCCGTCGAGGACGAGGACAGCGCCCACTGCCCCGCGTTCGGCGCCGAGTCGGACCCGGGACCGCTCCCGTGCCCCCGGGCGGGCCTCCCCACGCGGTGCGCGCGATCGTGGCCGAGCCGGAGACGACGCGCCCGCGCCCCGCGCCCTGCGCCGCGCCGCGGGAGCCGCCGGGCGCGCACTCCCGGCTCCCTGCGGGCCGGCGCCCGCCCCCGGCCGGCGGGGACGGGCGCCGGAATCGGTGTACGGGCCCCGGGGCCGTCCGGGACGGGCGGTCACCGCTCCGTGCGGAAGTAGGCCCACGAGGAGCGGGAGTCGAGGCGGGAAGCGGTCCTGAGCCACCGCGTGCCGTTGTGGTGGATCGCCGGGTAGCGCCCCTGCTCATCCGCGAACAGCAGGCCGTACCGGGTGGGGAACACCGCGAAGACGGTGGCGTCCGACTCCTTCGAGAGGCGGACTCCGTTGGCCCCCGCGGCGTGCCACCAGGAGTGGTGGACGTAGTGGGAGAAGGTCTGCTCGATGGTGTAGCCGTGGCCCCTGCGGTGGAAGACGACGCGGTCCCCCCTGTCGCCCCGCCTCTCACCGAGGAGGACGTAGTCCCGGTTCAGGTGCACCGCGATGTGGACGCCGCTGTCCTCGGCCGGGTCGATCAGATGGACGCGGGTGCCCACCGGCACGGGAGCGACCGGCCGTACCGCGGCGGCCGGGTGGGGAGCGGGGTGCCGGGCGGTCGCCGCGGGGGCGGGTCCGGCGGCGACGAGGGGCAGCGCGGCGAGCAGGGCGAGGCCGAGGGCTCGCAGGATCTTGGTCATGCGAACGTCGTAGCGGGGCGGACGAGGAACATGCCCGGGACCGGCGCAGGCGTCACCCGGACGGCCTCATCAGTCGTATCGCACGGCACGGCACGGCACGGCACGGGCGTCGGCGGGAGCGCCGGCGCCGGCATCGCCTCCGATCCGGCCGGGGCACGCGCCCGCGCCGGTGCCCCGGGTCCGTCGGCGGACGGACCCGGGGCACCGGCGGACCGCGTCGCTCAGACGCGGTCCGCCGCGATCAGGAGGTACTGGAAGGAGCCGTCCTTGTACGAGTTGATGAAGGCGTCCTCGATGCCGGTGACCAGGGACGATGTGGCGCGCAACTCCCAGTAGGGCAGGGTCGCCGCGGTCAGGTCGACGATGGCCTGCGGCACGAGGCGGTGGTCGGCCATGGCCTTCAGGTACTCCCGGCGGGAGTGGATGTTGCACTCGAAGTGCGCGTTGATCTGGGAGACCCACTTCGAGGGCTGCCCGTAACGCGGGTTCCAGCAGCCCGTGATGGTCACGTAGCGCCCGCCGACGGACAGCACGCGGGAGTGCTCGGCGAACAGGTCGTCCAGGTCGACGTACATGCTGGACTCGTTGTTCCACGAGCCCGCGGCCTCGCCCGTCGCGAAGGGCGTGTCGAGCATGTTGCACACCCGGGCGCGGACGTGGTCCTCGATGCCGAGTTCCTGGGCACGCCGGTTGGCGAACTCGGCCTGTTTGGCGGAGAGGGTGACGCCCTCGGCCTTGCATCCGAACCGCCGGTGCGCCATGACCATCGAACCGCCCCGGCCGCAGCCGGCGTCCACCACGGTGTCCTCGCGCCCGGGGGAACCGAGGTGGTCCAGGAGGACTTCGGCCTGCGCGGACTCCAGCCGGTGGAGTTCCGCGATCAGCTTCTTCTCGTACGCGCTGTCGGAGGGGTCTCCGAGGGCACCGTGGTCGACGTCGCCGATCCCGTAGTGATGGTGGTAGAGCCCGTCGACGTCGCCGAGGCGCAGGTTCACGGGCCTCGCCTCCTGGTCCCAGTAGCGGGCGATGTCGCCCTGGTACGGGGACGCCGGAGCGGGGATGAATACGGGGGTGGCGGTGGTGAGTTCGGTGCTGGTCACGGTGAAGTGCGCTCCTTACCAGAAATCGGGCAGGCTGTATCGGTAGGTGTTGGTCCGGTGCCAGTAGTGGTTGCCGTCGACCCACACGGCCACGCCCCGAAGGAAACGGAGCACGCTCGGGACGGGGCAGGCGGCCGCCAGGTCGGCTGCTTCGGTTTCGAAGCGGTGCATGAGTTCGTTGTGGACCTCGACGGCCTTCAGGTAGGCGTCCCGGTCCGAGGCGGCCTCCCGTTCGGCGATCACCACGGGCAGGTTGAGGTGCCGGCCGGGACTGTCGAGTTCCTTGGTGTACGAGTACAGGTCGTTCACGATCGTGGTGGCGTTGCCGGCGAGCGCGATGACCCGCTGCATGGCGGTCCGGGCGTGCAGGTCGGCAGGCAGTTCGTAGCCACCGACGGTGTCGGTGATGGTGGGGCAGGGGCGGAAGTTGTTGAACTGGCGCATCGCCAGGTACTCCCACACCTCGGGCACGTGGTCCGTCTCGGCCCAGGCCGCCTCGGCGAGGTAACCCAGGTGCAGACGCGCCATGTCGTGCCGGTACCGGTCGGCCTGCGAGTCGGTGGCCTGCCGGCCGAAGTACTCCATGGCGGAGCGGTAGGCGCGCCGGGGCCCGTCCGAGCCGAGTGAACTCGCCCAGTGCGGCTCGTACTCGCCGGTCGTGTACAGCGGGTCGAGGGCGGTGTGTGCCAGCAGGAGCCGGCTGCCGAGTCCGACGGGTGAGCCGCCGTGGTCCTCGCAGTAGCAGTCGTCGACCGCGTTCTCGGCGACCATCAGCCGCGTGGCGATCATCAGGTGCTCGACGGTGGGGGCGTCGGGATGGCAGGCGACCATGTAACGGCCGACGGAGAAGCCGTCGAACTGGTCCTCCCACTCCGGGGGGAACGCCTGGACCTCGTCCACCGCCCAGGCCTTGATCCTGCGGCTGACCTCCGCCACCCGCTCCGGGTCGGGCGGCTGGACCGGGTGGTGGTAGAGGCCGGGGATCGCTGTCCCCTCCACAGCCGTCTCCTCCACCGGTGTCCCGGGCTCGGGAGGGGCGGGGGGTTGCGGTCGCCGGCCCGGACGCAGACCCGCGGTGCCCAGACCGCTCGGGCCGCACAGGATCCGCTCCAGCGCGGTGCTCGCTCCCCCGACGACCGCGGTGTCCCGCGGTGCGTGCCCGGCGACCGTCTCGTCCGGCGGTCCGGTGCCGGGTGCGGGTGCGGGAGCGGGGACGCGGGCCCCGAAAAGGGGCGGCGCGGCGGCGGGCAGGCTCGGCTGCAGAGAGGAAGGCCCGGGATCGGGCATCCGTGACTCCTTGGTGAGGTGGGTGGGCTGCCCGGGGGGCCGGGCATCGCGTGCCAGGCCGGGGACCTGGACCGGTGGCCGGCCCGCGTCGGCGGGCGGCCCGCCGGCCGTGTCGCCGAACGAGCGGGCCCGCTAGTCGCGTCCGCGGGCGATCTGCACGTCCTCCAGTACGCCGAGTGCGTCGGGCAGCAGGATGGCGGCGGAGTAATAGGTCGTGACCAGGTACGAGATGATGGCCTGCTCGCTCATGCCCATGAAGCGCACCGACAGGCCCGGCTCGTACTCGTCCGGCAGGCCGGTCTGGCGCAGGCCGATGACGCCCTGGTTCTCCTCGCCGGTCCGCATGGCGAGGATCGAGCTGGTGTTCTCCTTGGTGATGGGGATCTTGTTGCAGGGCAGGATCGGGACGCCGCGCCAGGCCGGGACCTGCTGGCCGCCGAGGTCGACGTGGTCCGGGTGCAGGCCGTAGGCGTTGAACCCGCGCCCGATCGCCGCGATCGTCCGGGGATGCGCCAGGAAGACCTTGGTGCCGCGGCGGCGGCAGAGCAGTTCGTCGAGGTCGTCCGGGGTGGGCGGGCCGGAATGGGTCTGGATCCGCTGCTTGAAGTCGGCGTTGTGCAGCAGCCCGAATTCCGGGTTGTTGACGAGCTCGTATTCTTGGCGTTCACGCAACGCCTCGATGGTGAGCCTGAGTTGCTCCTCGGTCTGGTTCATCGGACCGTTGTAGAGATCCGCGACCCTGCTGTGGACGCGCAGAACGGTCTGCGCGACCGAGAGTTCGTACTCACGCGGGTGGAGTTCGTAGTCGACGAAGGAGCCCGGCACCAGGGCTTCGCCGGTGTGGCCGGCGGACATCGGGATCTCGGCTTCGCCGTGCCGGGTCTGCGGCCGGTCGGAGAGCGAGCCGAACCATTCGAGGTGTGCCTGGAGGCCCGGTGCCGCCGCGCATACGGCGGCGAAGTCGGCGCGGGACAGGGTGAGCAGGGTGCCGGCGGTCTGGGCGGTGGCGGTGCAGTCCCACCTCGCGTCGCCGTCCAGGAGGGCGCTCTCACCGAAGCACCCGCCGTCGGCGAGGGTGGTGACGCGGACCTCGTCGCCGTACTTGCCGACGGCGCTCTGGACGATTCGGCCGTGGGCGATCAGGTGGATCCGGTCGGCGGGGGTGCCGCGCTCGACGAGTACCTCGCCGGCGCCGAAGTCCCGCTGGACGCAGCGGTCGGCGAGCGCGGTCAGCACCTCGACGTCGTCGAAGCCGCGCAGCAGGGCCAGTTCGCCGAGCTCGCGGGGGATCACCCGGACCTCGGAGCCGTTCTGGAGGAACTCGACGCGCCCGTCGCCGACGGTGTAGCTCAGCCGGCGGTTCACCCGGTAGGCGCCGCCCTTGGTCTCGACCCAGGGGAGCGTCCGCAGCAGCCACCGGGAGGTGATCTCCTGCATCTGCGGCGCGGACTTGGTCGTGGTGGCCAGGTTGCGGGCGGCCGCGGTACCCAGGCTGGACTGGCGGGGCGGCGCCGGCTGCGCTTCCGGACTGGTCTCAACGGTCATCGGGGCGAGTTCTCCTTCGCGGCGGAGGTGATCGGCGCGGGCGCGCCGACCGGTGGAAGAGGAAAAGAGGGGAATCGCCGGCAATCCGTCCGGAACACTGGGAACGGTAATGGCGCCCGGACCCAACTCGCGCGGAACCGCTGCTGAGTTACCTCGATACGGCGATCTCGGCCGGCATCAGGTTTATCGCGAGGGGCGTTGGTAATCGCGAGTGGGCGGTGCGTTCACGCCGCCTTTTCCCCTGCACGGCACCGTGCGGCACCCGTCGCACGGCGGATGCGGGCACGCGAGACGCCGTGCGGGCACGCGCGACGCCCGGGCCCCTGTGCGCGGGCCCGGGCGTCACATGACGGGTGCGGCACCTGACCCGCTGAGGGGCAGGTGCCGCGCGGTTCTCAGCCGGAGCAGGTGAGAGTGGGCGTCGCCCAGTCCCCGTGGTCGTACGCGTTGCCGTCACCGGCGTCGCCCACGACGAGGTCGAGGCTCTGCACACCGTCGAGATCGGCGCTCAGCTGCTGGGCCGGGTCCCCGCCCTTGATGGTCTTCGTGGCCGCCAGCGTCTTGCCGTCGCCGAGCACGCTGAAGGTCATGGAGCCCGAGTTCCCGGCGTCGTCGTCATTGCCGACCGTGGTGGTGAACTTCGAGCAGTTGCCGCCCAGGTAGACGGTGACATCGCTGACCGAGTTGGTTCCGAGGCCCTTGGCGTAGACCTTGCCGTCGATGGTGAGCGGCGTGCCGTCGCCGGCGTTGGTGCCGCCGACGGACTGGTCGTGCTCGACGGGACCCCAGCCGTTGGTGGACGACACGAAGTCGAGGTCGCTGACGTCGGTGGTCCCGGTCGGCGGGGGCGGGTTGGTGACCGCCACCTGGGTGTCGCCCCGCAGCCACTGCGCCACGCCGCCCTGGGCGAAGGTCGCCGTCGCGCTGATCGTCGCCGTGGACGCCTTGTCCGTGGGCGCCGTCAACTGCCAGGTGGCGACGGCACTGTGGCCGGGCTTCACCTCGCCGAACACCTGGGGCTGCGCGTCGAAGGTGAACCCGGGAGCCGTGAGGCTGAGGTTGACGCCCTGCGCCGCCTTCGCGTGCGACGGCACCGTGACGGTGGTGGACAGCGTCAGGGACTTGCCGCGCTGGACGCTCGTCGCCGACGGGGTCACCGCCAGCGAGGCGGCCGGGGTGGTGGCGGCCGTCTTCTTGAAGGAGAGGTTGTCGAACTGGTCGGTGTCGTACGACGTGAGGCCGAGCCCGCCCTGCCCCGCGGTGTAGCTGCTGTCGTGGACCGTTCCGATGTCCTTGCCGTCGACGGACGCGGTGATCGCCGAGCCGCTGAAGGACAGGCCCAGCCGGTGCCAGGTGCCGGTGCCGAGTGCGGTGGTCGCGGAACGGGTCAGCACCGTGCGCGTGCCGTTCGCGTCGCTCTTGAAGAGGGTCCAGGCGCCGGTGTCGCTGATCTGGAAGAAGTAGCCCTGCTGGTGGGACTGCGGGCGGTTCTGGGTGCCCGCGCGTCCGATCAGCTCGACCGTGCCCGGCTTGGCCAGTTCGACGTCGGACTGGAGCGAGTAGTTCGTCCAGGTGGGGTCGCCGACGAGGGTGAACGCGTCGCTGTCGTCCTGCCATTCGATCGGCTTGGTGGCCGCCATCTGCTGCAGGCACATGCCGTGGCGTCCGGCGGCGCACTTCTGGACCTCGAAGGAGCCCTGCATGTCGGAGACGTACTTCGCCTCCGTGCCGGCGGCGTCGTGGTCGAAGTCGTCCGTGTAGGGAAGGGCCAGCGCGTGCGCGGCGGGAGGCGTCGCGGTGCCCTTGCCCTGGCCGGTCGTCGTGGTGAGCGTGTAGACGTAGCCGGGCTTCATCGTCAGGGAGTACGCGCCGTCGCTCGGGGTGATGTCCTGGGTGTGGATGAAGTCCGTCGCGGGGTTCGGGTTGTTCACGTCGGTGGCCCACACGTGGACCGTGCCGGTGGACAGCCCGCCCGACACGGTGAGGTTCGCGGTCTGCGCCTCGGTGGCCGAGGTCGTCTCCAGGACCGTGGAGTAGTCCTTGCCGCCCGGGGACTTCAGCGTGATGTAACTGCCGTTGGTCTCCGAGCCGCCGAGGTAGCCGGAGGCGGAGTCGACGAACTTCCAGCCGGGCTGCGCGAACTGGGTGACCTGCGCGGTCGCCCAGGTGTTCTCGCCGATGGAGTAGTTGCCCGACCAGGGGGATCCGGCCGTCGAGAGGCCCACGGTGGAGTACGGGAGATTGGGGTAGATCGCGGCGAGCAGCGGCCAGTTGAAGTAACTGGTCATCTTGGCGTCGACGTAGCCGCGTGTGATGGAGCGGATCAGGGCGGGTGCGCCGGTGTTCATGTCCTGCGAGCCGTTCTCGGACGCCCACAGCGGTTTGCCGTTGTTCTTGGCGGTGTCGGTGCTGGAGCAGGTGTCGGCGGGGCCGCCGTCACCCTGGCAGGGGTAGTGGGCGCCGATGATCGACACCGCGTCGTTGAACGCCGGGTCCTTGGCCATGTCGTCAGCGACGTCCCAGCCGCTGTCGTCGGCCACGAGCTGCACGCCGGAGTACCCGGCGGCGTCGAGGGCGGTGCGCAACTGGACGTACCAGTCGGCGTCGTGACCGCGCTCGTTCCAGCCGCCGAGGTAGCTGATGTCCAGGCCGTGCTGCTTGGCGCAACCCAGCCAGGAGATCAGGTAGTTGATGGTGTCGGTGGACCAGAACCCGCCGTTGATCCAGCCGGGCGCCGCCCAGGCCAGCCCGTACAGGCCGATGTCCGGGTTGCGCTTCTTGGCCTGCTCGGCGAGCCAGAACTCGTAACCGGCATCACAGTTGATCTTGCCCTTGGTGTGCTCGATCGACGGCTCCGAGCCGTCGGTGGAGTTGGCGTCGCCGCCGATCTCCAGCTTCAGCAACTGGAGATCGGCCCCGTAACCGGGCTTGAAGAGGTAGTCGAGGATCTGCTTCTGCTGGGCGGCCGGATAGTCGGTCAGCAGGCGGGAGTTGCCGCCGCCGCCGCTGATCGCGCCGATGCCGTCGAAGGTGCGGCCGCTCTTGCTGCCGTCGACGCTGATCGACGTGGCGGGTGCCGCGTGGGCCGGCGTCGCGCCCGACGCCAGCAAGGCGGCCAGCAGGGCCAGCACCCAGAGGGGGATGAGTCTGCGCACATGAGTCAACACGCGGGGCATGGTTGACGCCCTTCACCAGAGGAGGATGGGGCTCAGTGTCTCTACGTGTTGAATATTCGGTCAATACCGCGAACAAAGAAACAGAATCAAACATCCGATGGGTCGTCATGTCCCTGGCCAGAGGCCGGGAGGCGGGGCGGTGTGAGGGCGGGTCGCGACAGCTCCGTGGCGATCCTGCCCGCCGTCCGCCGCGTGGCGTTCACCATCGGGTCGGGGATGCCGGCCCCTCCGGGCAGCATCAGTGACACCGCGCCGGTGTCCGACGGGGACAGGCGCAGGGGTGCGGCGACGCAGCTGACCCGGGGATCGACGCCGCCCGCGTCGATGACGGGACGCATGTCTCCCGTGTGTGCCCGCTCGTGGGCGCGAACCACGGCGAGCCGGGCGACGGGCAGGCCGACCGCGGCGAGATCGTCCTCGTGCAGCAGGCCCGGTCGCGGCGCGCGGGCGACGGGCCGGTCCCCGGGCAGCACCTCCACCATCAGCCCCCGGCCGCCGATGTCGACGCTCAGCGCCACCAGCCCGCCGGTCGCCCCCGCCAGTTCCATCAATGGCCGCTGGGCCACCGCGCGCAGCCGTGGCTCCGCGGGCACTTCGGCGCCCAGCTCCATGATCACGGGACCGAGCCGCCAGCGGTCCCCGGTGCGCTCCACGGCTCCGGCGCGCCGGAGATGGGCGAGAAGGCGGGTGACGGTCGTACGGGGCAGACCGCACGCGCGCTGCACCTCGCTCACGCGGGCGGACCCCAGTCCGCGCAGCGATCCGAGCACCGCGAAGGCGCCTGAGACGACGGTTCGGGACGCCTCGGCTTCGGGGTTTCGGCCCGCCGCATCCACAGGACGGATTCTTCCACTTCCCCGGATCAGTGACCACGCAGCGGTTGCCGGCGGTGGTGGCCGGCCCGTGCCCGTCGTGACCGCATAGTGGTTACCGGCCCGCGGGTGGTCTGCCGCCGTGACCGTTCAGCGGTCACCGGGCGCGCCACCGGCCACGGCCCCTCCTAGCGTCGACGACATGAATGACATTTCCGGAATACCAGACAAGGCGGACGTCGTCTTCGTGGGGGCGGGCCACAACGCCCTGGTCGCCGCGGCCCTTCTCCTCGATGCCGGGCGAAGCGTGTGCCTGCTGGAGAGGATGTCCGAGCCCGGCGGCTGGGTCAGAACGAGCGAGCCGGGTGCGCCCGGCTTCCTGCACGACCGCTGGTCCGCCCTGCACCCCGGATTCGTCGGCGGGCCCGTCTGGGCGGAGCTCGGCCCGCACCTGGCGCGGCATGGACTGGAGTACGCCACGGCGCCGCTGGGCAGTGCCTCCTCGCTGCCCGACGGACGGTCGGCCGTCGCTCCCGTCGATCCCGCCGCCTTCGGCGGGGAACTGGAGCGGCTCGGCGAGACGGCGGGCTGGAAGGGCCTCTTCGATGCGGTCGGCCCCTATGTCCAGCCCCTGTTCGGCCTGCTCGGCACCGGCCTCGACAGCGCCGGTGCGCAGAAGGAACTCGCCGGCCTGATCGACGGCAGCAGGCAGAGCGCCCTGCCGTTCGGCCGGTTGCTCACCACGAGCGCGGCGGACCTCGTCAGGGACCACTTCGCGACGGACGAGCTCAGGTGCCTCGCCGCGCCCTGGCCGCTGCACTTCGGCGCGGGGCCCGAGGAGCCGGCCGGCGCCCTGTGGACGGTGTTCGCGCTGGCCGCGCTCGCCGGGGGCAACCCCGCACCCGTCGGGGGGAGCGGACGGCTCACCGACGCCCTCGTGGGCCTCGTCACCGAACGCGGCGGCGATGTCCACTGCGGTGTGGACGTCGACGAGGTCCTTGTGCGCGACGGGCGGGGCATCGGCGTCCGCACGCGGGACGGGGCGGCCGTCGAGGCCGGCGAGGCGGTCGTCGTCTCCACCACACCCGACCTGCTCTACGGCCGGCTGCTGAGGAACACGCCCGGTGTGCCCGCGGGCGTGCGCGAGCAGGCGGCGGCGTACCGGTACCGGCGGGGCTGCTTCCAGATGAACCTGTCCCTGTCCGCGCGGCCCCGCTTCCGGGACGGCCGGCTCGACGCCGGGGGCGCCATCAACCTCGGCCGGGGCCTCGACGAACTGGTCACGTCCGTCCGCCAGGCCGACGCGGGGCTGCTCCCCGAACACCCCTCCATCGCCTGGCACGAACCGACCGCCGTCGACCCGACGCGCGCGCCGGAAGGACGAGCCGTGGTGCGGATGCAGGTTCTCGACACCCCACTCGCGCCCACCGGGGACGCCGCGGGTACGGGATACGGGACGCGGGGCTGGAGCCCGGACACCGCGCAGGCGTACGCCGACCGCATTCTCGCCGAAGCCGAACCGCACGTGCCGGGCCTCACGTCACTCGTCATGGAACGCCACATCACGACCCCCGCCGACCTGGCGAGGCAGAACCCCAACGCCGGCCCCGGCGACCACGCGGCGGGCTCGAACGCCCTCGCGCAGGCCTTCACCCAACGGCACGTTCCCGCCCACAGGGGCGGCTACCGCACGTCCGTGCCGGGGGTCTGGCTGATCGGCGCGGCCACCTGGCCGATGGCGGGGGTCAACGGATCCTCCGGCCGAGCCGTCGCGCGGACCCTCACCGGTACGGCATGAGGGCGGCCGGTTCCGGGCAGCGGATCGCTCGGTGGAGCGTACGGGGCTGGTGGCCGGCCGGGTCCCGGTGGAGCGTGTGGGCCTGGTGACTGGCGCCCGCGGGCGCGGCGGAACGGACGGGACGCCTACGGCGCTCGCCTTCCGGCGGCCGGGGGCGCCCGCGACAGCGCGGGGCCGTCTCACGCGGGCGGCCCGATGGCGGGGCCGTCTCACGCGGTCGGCGGCGACACGTCGTCGAGGTGGCCCAGGTGCGCCGTCACGTCGTCGGCGAAGCGTGTCAGCAGCCGGCCGAGGTCGTCGCGGTCCCGGTCGGACCAGTGGGCGACGGCCTCGGTGAACCAGCCGATGAGCGTGCGCGCGTAACGGTCGGCGGCACCCGCCCCCTCGGCGGTCGGCTCGATCAGGCTGACACCCCGTTTCGTTCGGGTCGCCGATACGGCGCACCAGCCCGCGCCGCCAAGTCTGCCCTCGTCCTGCCCGATTACGCGCCGGCCGCGTAGCGGTCCGGCGGAACGGGCGGGCGCGGGGCGGCGCATGGCGGGGGCCGACCGCAACGGGCGTGGCGCCGGAAGCGATCGGCGGAAGGCGCGAGCCGGCCCGCCGATCAGGCGGGACCGGCGGGGCCCGTGGGGCCGGTGGGGCCGGCCGATGCCTGCGGCCCCGACTGACGGATGCGCTCGCGTTCGGTCCCGGCCGCCTGGCGGATGTGCTCGCGCGTGGTCTCGGCCCGCTGGCGCAGCCGTTCACGTTCGGTCTCGGCCGCGTCCTTGCGCAGTTCCACGTACGCCCGCACGCCGGCGACGCCGAGTCCGGCGCCGAACAGGGTCAGCAGGGAGTCCGCGGCACTGGGCCGGGCCGCGCGGTCGGCACCCGGCATGTCCGGCAGGGCCCGTTCCATCTCCCACGGGCCGCGGGCGGCGGAGTACCGGGGGACATCGAGCACCTCGTCGATGACCTGGTCGGGCAGGTCGTACTTGCACGTCAACTCGGTCCGCGACATGCGGATCAGCCAGAAGTCCCGGCGGATCGCGGCGTACAGCTCGATCTCGGTCCGTGGGGCACGCCGGCCGACACAGACCGCGTCGACGGCCTGGTCGAAGGCGTTCCGCACGCCGAGCCGGTCGGTTGCGGCGGGCGGATGCTGTCCGCGCGGCAAGGTCATGGGGACTCCTTCGAACGGGGAGGGGAGGCGGCGGCCCGCCGGCGGCCCCGGGGTGCGGGCGTACCGGGTGGCCCCCGGTACGCGAAGGACCGGTGGAGGACGGCCGAGGGCCGGTGGAGCGCCGGACACGTACGGGTTGAGGACGAACCGGTGACGGACCGAGGGCCCGCGGGAGAGGGGACCGGACGTCGGCGACTCCCCGCGGAACTCGGGCCCCTGAAGCACTCACCCGCCACGCTCACACCGGAGAACGACGGCCGTCAGGGACCTTCGGCCAGGCATCCGCCGGCGGCCGACAAACCATCCCTACCGGCCCGCACCGGCATCCGCCAGCGGATCGGCGAAGGATGACCCGGTCGTGTGGCTCGCACATACGTTCTGACGCGGGGAGATCGCCGGCCCCCGACCGCGCCCTTGCGTTCGGGCCTGCCCGTCCGCCGCGTGGCGCCGCTCGTCGCAGCGCCGGCAGGGGGCGGGCGCGGGGCCGAGGGCTCGCGTCTCGCGGCTCGCGGCTCAGGGTTCACGGATCAGGAATTCGGAGTCAGTTGCACGGCGAGCAGGGCGATGTCGTCCTCCTTGTCCTCGCCGAAGGTCCGAAGGAGCTCGTCGCAGAGGGCTTCCAGCTCCCGGGGTCCCGATGCCGTGGCCGCGCGGAACGAGGCGAGGCTGTCGTCGAGGTCCTGACCGCGCACCTCCACCAGCCCGTCGGTGATCAGCAGGAGCCGGGCGCCCGGCACCACGTCGTACACGGACGGCGCCGGATGCGGCAGGGCGAGGCCCAGCAGCGGCCCGTGCTGCTGGAGGTAGGCGGCGTGGCCGTCGGGGGCGAGCAGGAGCGGCGGGATGTGCCCCGCGTTGGAGACGTGGACCCGTCGACCGTTCGGATCGACGAGGACGAGGCACAGCGTCACGGTCAGGCCGGGGCGTGTGTGGCCGAGGAGGACATCGAGCCGTTCGAGGATGCGGTGCGGCGCGTGGCCCTCCAGGGCATAGGCGCGCAGCGCGTGGCGGATCTCGCCCATGACCGTCGCGGCGACCAGCGAGTGCCCCGCCACGTCCCCGACCGCGAGCAGCAGCCCGTTCGGGGTCTCCAGCGCCTCGTAGAAGTCCCCGCCGATCTCCGCGTGGTCGGAGGCCGGCCGGTAGCGCACGGCGAGCGCCGTGCCCGGCACCGAGGGCAGCCGGTCCGGCAGGAACGTGCGCTGGAGGGCGAGCGCGAGGGTGTGTTCCTCGTTGTAGGTGCGCAGTGCCTCCAGGGCGAGCGCGCAGGCGTTGGCGAGTTGCTGGAGCAGTTCGCGCTCGTCGGTGCCACCGACCGCGTGGGCGGGGACGGCGATGCAGATGGGGGGCCGGTTGAGTTTGGTGCGGGCCACCACCAGCGCGACGTCCCCCTCCAGCGGGTCGAGGGGCAGCAGCGCGCGCCACTGGGTGCCCGGCATGAGCCGCACCTCGGCCCCGGTGCCGCTGCCGAGCGTGTACGAGGCCAGCTGGGCGAGCAGTTCGGGTCCTGCGGGCATCGAGCGGGGAACGGAACCCGGTCCGGCGGCGAAGCTGTGCACCGCCTGGCCCCGCGGGCTCAGGAAGATCGCCGCAGCCGGGCAGGACAGGAGGTCGGCCGCGCCGCGGGTCGCCGACGCCGCGAAGGAGTGGAAACCGATGGCCCGGTAGACGTCCAGGGTCGCCCGGTTGAGCGTGGTCAGCCGCAGTGCGAGCCGTTCCGCCCGGCGCCGGGCCCGGGCGTAGCGCAGGGCCGCCGTGACGGTGGCCAGGAACTCATCCGGGTCGATCGGCTGGTTGAGATACGCGTCGGCGCCCCGGCGCAGCCCCTCCGTATGGTCGTCGGTGCTGATCGCGACGGCGGACACGTGGATGACGGGGAGCGCGGTGGTGCGGGCCTCGGCCTTGACGCGTTCGCAGACCTCGAACCCGGTCATGTCGGGGAGCTGGACGTCGATCACCGCCGCGTCGGGCAGCGGGGTGCCGGTCTCGGCGAGCAGAGCGAGTCCCTGGGCGCCGTCGGCGGCGCCGATCACGGTGTGACCGACGCGTTTGAGCCAGCTGGAGAGGATGTAGAGGTTGGTCTCGTCGTCCTCGATCACCAGGATGGTCCCGGGCGCGCTGTCGCGTCTCGCGATGTCGGTCACTGATCCACCTCGGAGTCCTGTGTCCCGCTCGCGGGCGTGGTCGCGGGCCCGGCACCGGGCGTCGGTACCGGTGCCGCCGCGGGTACGGGCGCCCGCGCGGGTACGGCATCGGATACGGTCCGGGCCGCCGGTACCCGCGCGGTCCCGGCGTCGGGTGTGGGCGCGGTCCCCGGTGGAGGCGGGCCCGGCGGTTCGGGCCGGAACGGCAGCCGGACCTCGGCGCGGGTGCCCACGCCCGGGGAACTGCTCAGCACGAGCGTCCCGCCCAGCAGTTCGGCCAGCGTGCGGGCGTAGGGAAGTCCGAGTCCCGTGCCCCGGTGGCCCCGTTGGTGCGGGCCCCGGACCTGGTAGAACTCCTCGAACACCCGGGCCAGTTCCGGCTCCTCCATCCCCACCCCGGTGTCCACGACGGTGAAGGTCATCCAGTGCGGTGACTGCGTCAGGTCCGTCTCGAACTCCAGCCGCACCTCGCCCTTGTCGGTGAACTTCCAGGCGTTCGAGAGCAGGTTGCGCAGGATGCGGGTGAGCAGTACCTCGTCCGTGAAGGCGACGGGCAGCGTGGTGGGGTCGGGGGTCAGCAGCACGACCTCGGACGCGGGCCCCGTGCCGCGCAGCACGGCCGCCAACTGACCGACGAGGGTCCGCAGGTCGACCGGCGCGGTCTCGATCTCCACCTGGCCCGACTCCGCCTTGGCCACATCCAGAAGGTCGTTGACCAGGGAGAACAAGGTCTGACTCGACGCGTCGATGAGAGACACCTGCCGGCGCTGGTCGTCGTTCAGCGGCCCGGAACCCGGCGTGAGCAGCAACCGCGACAGCGCGACCACCGCGTTCACCGGCGTGCGGAGCTCGTGGCTGATGTTGGTCCAAAAACGCGTCTTGGCCTCGCCGGTCTCGCGCAACCGCCGCGACTTCTCCTCCAGTTCGGCATGGAGGGCGACGACGCCGCTGTTCGTCTCCTCCAGCTCCTCGGAGAGCTCCGTGTAGAGGGCGACCACGCCCTTGTTGGTCTCTTCGAGCTCCTCGTTGAGCCGGCGCAGCTCCTCGCGCTGCGCCCGCGTCTCCTCCAGGGTGGCGATCAGGTCGCGGGTCTGGGCCCGGAGGTCCTCGGCGGGCGTCATGGGCGCGTGGCGGTGCAGGGCGTCCCGTACCCGCCGGTCACGGCCAGGGTCCCCGCCCGCCGCGCCGGGCGGGAGCGGGTGCTCCACGACGATCCGCCCGCGCGGCGGCCCGGGTTCGTAACGGACCCGGTGGACGAGGCGGGACGCCGGTTCCAGGTCGGGGCCCGCGCCCTCGCCGACCGTCCACTCGAAGACGACGGCGAGCGCGGACACCGGCGCGGGGACCAGGGTGAAGGTCACCGTCAGCCCCTCGCAGCCGAGCCGGTCGCGGCCGAGTTCGCTCAGCGCGGTGGCGATACGCACCTGGTCCTGGCGTTCCATGCCCAGCGCCTCCGCCGCGCTCTGCCCGCTGCGGCGCAGGGCGAACACGTCCTGCGCCGAGGCGAGATCGAACACCGCGAGAGGAGCGGGCTCCCGGGGTGGCACGCTCACCACGCCCCCTTGAGGACCACGATTCCGGCGTCGTCGTGTCGGACGGCCGCTTCACGCAGCAACTGTCCTGCCACCACAGCAGGAGAGTGGCGCAGCAGCCCCGGCAGGTCGGCGGCCGTCCAGCGCTCGGTCAGTCCGTCGGAGTGCATGACCAGGGCACTGTCCGGCTTCAGGGGCAGCTCGAACGTCCGCAGACTCCTCATCTGCTGGCCGACGATGCCCGGTGCCGAGAGCAGTCCGCTGCGGGAGTCGGGAGTGAGGAGGAAGCCGCTCACATTGCCCACGCCGCAGAACAGCAGGCGCCCCGCGGACGGTTCCACCCTGGCCACGGCGACCGCGCCGCCCCGGGTACCGCGCAGCGCCGTGTGGATGTCACGCAGCAGGCCCTCGGGATGGCGCGCCGCGCTCTGCCGGAACGCCTTGACCGCTGCCTCACTCGCCAGCGCGGCGAGGGGCCCGTGTCCCAGCCCGTCGCACAACATGACGAGGAGCGAGGGGTCGGGCGAGAGGGCCGGGAGGGGGGCGGCCGTCGCGGTGGACCGGTACGCGTCCCGGGCGATCGCGCCACCGTAGGTGCTCTGGAAGGAGGTCCCCGTCCACGGGTCGCGGGAGGCGGCGGACCCTTCCCGCAGGGTGCGGGACGTCGCGGGCCGGCCGGTGTCCGGGCCACCGGGCGCCGGGCCGGTCCTCGGGTCGTGGTCGACGCCGGGATCGACGCGTACCGCCCAGGCGTCCCCGCAACTCGTCTCGCCGCTGATGGGGCGGGTGACCCCGGAGGCGACGGAGGTGTCCGGTCGCGCCGCCGTCGCGCCGCCGGCCGGGGCGAGGCCCCGCGGCCAGAACTGCGCGGCCATGACCGTGCCGCGCCCCGGGATGGAGTGGATGTCGAACGCGTCGGCGAGCCGCACCAGCGCCCCGAGTCCGATGCCGAGCGTCCCGGCCGTCGACGTGCCGTCCAGCAGGGACTGCGCGACGTCCGTCATGCCGGGGCCGGTGTCCACGGTGACGAACTCGACGCCGGCGCTGTTCGCGGTCCGCAGCACGCGCAGCAGCAGTGCTCCGTCGCTGGCGTGCCGGTGGAGGTTGGTCGCGGCCTCGGTGACCGCCAGCGCGACCTCGGAGGCCCGGTGGCTGTCCAGTCCGACACGGCGCGCCAGTGTCGCCGCCGCGCCCCGTGCCGCCGAGGACAGGCCGACATCGTCCCGGAACCACGCGACGTCCTCGTGGTCGAAGACCTTCAAGGTGGTCACCGCGCCCACTTGACGATCGTGACGATGGTGCCCCGGCCGACCTCGGTGTCCAGGGCGAACTCGTCGACGAGCCGGCGCGCGCCGCTCAGTCCGAGGCCCAGTCCGCCGCCGGAGGTCCACCCGTCGGTCATCGCGAGGTCGATGTCGGGGATCCCGGGGCCCGAGTCCTCGAAGACCGCGGCGACACCGAGCCTTCCGAACTTCTCGACCAGGCCCGACGTGAGCGCTCCACCGCCGCCGTACACCAGGGTGTTGCGGGCGAGTTCACTGGCGGCCGTGATGAACTTCGTCTGGTCGACCAGGGTCAGCCTGCACCGCTGGGCGAGTGTCCTGACCTGCTGGCGCGCCCGCACCACGTCGTCGTTCTGGTCGATGGCCTGCGTCTGTGGCGCTTGATCGGCTGCCCAGGCGGGGGTCATCGCGGGTCCGTGCCGCCGGCGGACCGCCGCAGCAGCGCCAGCCCCTTCTCCAGGTCGAGCGCCGTACGGACGCCGCCCAGCGACAGTCCGAGCTCCACGAGCGTGATCGCCACGGCGGGACGCATCCCCACCACCACGGTCTCGGCGTCGAGCAGCCGCGATATGGAGGCGATCGTGGCCAGCATGCGGCCCACGAAGGAGTCGACGATCTCGACCGCGGTGATGTCGATGACGACACCCCGCGCGGAGCGCGCGACGATCTGGGCGGCGAGATCCTCCTGGAGGTTCAGCACCGTCTGGTCCTCCAGGTCCACCTGGATGGAGACGAGGAGGATGTCGCCGATCCGCAGAACGGGAACCCGTTCACTCATCGCTGGACGCTCCTGTGGGCGACGAGGTCGACGCCCGACTTCTTCAGCGCGAGCTGCAGGGCGTCGGCGAGGGTCGACTTCGTGACGATGTCACCGAACTCGATCCCGAGCGCCACGATGGTCTGCGCGATCTGCGGACGGATGCCCGAGACGGTGCACTCCGCGCCCATCAGCCGTGCGGCCACGATCGTCTTCAGCAGATGCTGGGCAACCTGCGTGTCGACGGCGGGAACCCCCGTGATGTCGATGATCGCCTGCTCGGAGCCGGTGTCCACGAGCGCCTGGAGGAGCTTCTCCATCACGACCTGCGTACGCGCCGAGTCCAGCGTCCCCACGAGCGGAACGGCTATGACACCGTCCCAGAGCTTCACCACCGGCGTCGACAGCTCCATGAGCTGTGTGGCCTGCGCGCTGATGATCTCCTCGCGGGTGCGGGTGTACGTCTCCATGGTGAAGAGCGCCAGATCGTCGAGGACCCGGCTCAACTGCAGGTAGGCCCGGGTGTCGTCGGCTGAGCCGTCCCCCAGCGCCGGTTCGAGCACCGTCTTCAGTGCGAGCACGCTGATCGCGGTTTCGGTGGGGGTGAAGCCCTGCCGGGCCCGGTTGCGCGACAGCTCGGTCAGCAACGCCCGGATCTCCGCCATCTCCTGGCTCTGGGGGTCCTGGCCTCCCGAGCGCAGCGCCGCCACGAGCGCCGAGTACAGCTCGCGCAGCTCCCGGGCGATCTCCGCTCTGCTGATGCGGCCCTTGAGGGACCCCGCGACACTGTCGACCCACTGGTCGGCGAGGCCCTCGCGGTCGGCGGACAGCAGTCTCACCAGGCCGGCTGTGGTTTCCTGCTTGCTCATCGCCGATACCCCTCACGTGCTAAGAAGTCATGAATCGAAGTCATGAATCAGACAACACTCGGCCGAAGCGTACGGCATGGCACTACCGCCCTCCCCGGGGGACGGCGTGCGACGGAAGGCTTCGGAAAAGGCGCTCGACGGCGCTTTTGGGGGAGGGCGGCGGCAGTGGCTGCTCGCGAGGAGCCGCCCCTCCCGGCACCCTGCTGGACAGTACTTCGGCGCCCGGGGGGCCGAACTCGGCGGGGTGGCGCGGCGAAACACGCGTACGGATCGCGGCCCGGGCGCGGCAGCGGCCGGGGTGTTCGACAACTGTGTGCCCACCGGCTCGGGGCCAACGGCTGGTACCCGGCCGGGAGCTGGGGCGGGGGTGCGGCGGAACGCGGGGCGAGGACTACCGGTGCCGGACAGTGATACGGGTGACGTAGACCACCACGTTGACCGGCTCGGGTCCGGAGGCCGAGCCAGGTCCGGGGGCTTGTACGGGCCCGGGCACGGGCCCGGGTCCCGGCGAACTCCGGTCACCGAGGTGGGCACTGACGGCGGACCGGACGCCTTCGCGTACGTCACGCGCGGTGTCCAGCGGCCGGCGGCCGTCGTCCACTACGCAGCGGACCTCCAGGAGCCAGGCGCCGGTTCGGCCGTCGCGCCGGGCACGGACGCCGGATTCGGGGGACGGGGAGACCGGCCCGGGGGAACGCACCCGCTGGGCCGCGCCCGCCAGGGACCAGCGAAGGCTCGGGTGCAGGCCGCTCACGCCGGGTACGGCGAGCGCCGCCTCGGCGGCGACCCGGGGAACGTCGGCCGCATCGAGAAGGGTCATGGCGTGCCTCCCCCGGGGTGCGTCGGACGCCACGGACGCGCGGGGTGCGACGGGTGCGGCGGGTGGGCCGGGACGGCGGTGGCCGGGAGCTCGACCGGTTCGAGCACCGACACGATCCGCAGGTCGATACGGCCCGGCACGATGCCGATGTGCTGCCGGGCGGCGGACGCGACGGCCCGCCGGGCTCTCGCTGCCCTGGCCGGCAGCGGTGCGTCGAGGGCGACCGCCAGCGTCATCGCGATGTCCACCTGCCGGGCGCCGTCGGCGCCGGGCACGAGACGGCAACTCGCGGCGCGCACGCCGGGAACGCCGTCCGCGGCCCGGCGCAGGACGGCCGCCGCCGCGGTCTCCGCGATCCGCAGGTCGCGTCCCGGGTCATCGAGGGGGAGCAGCCGGCCGAGTCGTCCCTCGGCGCGCACCGCGCGCATCACCCGGTCCGCGACCGTCGTCCCGCCGGGCCTGGCGGCCCGCAGCGCCTGGACGGCTGTGTCCAGCGCGGCCAGCTCCGCGACGGTCCGCCGGCAGTAGGGGCAGCCTGCGGCGTGCGTGTCGGGTGGGCCGGTGCTGTCGCGTGCCCGCTCCCAGACCTCACCGACCAGTCGTCCACAGGGCAGCCGCTCGCCCCCGCGGAGGCGGGCGGCGCCGCCGGTCCGCTCGGCAGCGGCCGTGCCGCCGCCGGGAGGTGTGGCGCCCGCATCGCCTAGCGCCATGAGGCCATCTCCTTCATCAGGTTGCATCGTGCCCGGAACAGCCTGCC
Source organism: Streptomyces sp. NBC_01497 (assembly GCF_036250695.1). Taxonomy (NCBI): domain Bacteria; kingdom Bacillati; phylum Actinomycetota; class Actinomycetes; order Kitasatosporales; family Streptomycetaceae; genus Streptomyces; species Streptomyces sp. NBC_01497. The sequence continues at coordinate 5,841,444 of NZ_CP109427.1, forward strand.
GCGCACGCTCTGTTCGCTCGTGCCGACGGCGTGAGCGATCTCCCCGTAGGACAGGCCCTGGATCTCCCGCAGGACCCAGCAGGTCCGCTGCTCGGCACGCAGCCTGCGCAGCGCCCGCGACAACGCGTCCTTCGTCGCGGCGCTCTCCGCAGCGCGCGCGGGCTGGCACGCGACGTCCTGTGTCGCCGGCTCGGGTACCGCGTCCAGCGGTTCCACGGGGAGCCGGGCCCGCAGCACACTCAGACACCGGTTGGTGACAATGCGGTACATCCAGGTCTGGAAAGCGGCGTCCCCCCGGAAATCGGGCAACCGCCGCCAGGCGCCCACCAGGGCGTCCTGCACGGCTTCCTCCGCGTCCGCCCGGTCACCGAGCAACCCGTACGCCAGCGCCAGCAGCGCCGCGCTGTGCCGGTGCACCAGGACGGCGAACGCGTCGTCGTCGCCGTCGCCCGCCCGCGCGGCCAGCAGTTCGTCGTCCAGATCGGCCGGCATCGCCGGATCCCCGCGGTCCCCCGATTCGTCCGGGGGATCATGGCGCGCCGGTGCTTCGTGGCCGGCTGCCGTGTGGAGCCGGTGGCGCGCCAGGGGCGGCCCGGCGACGGGCGGCGGACGGGCGGGCGGCCGCCGGTCGAGGGAGGGGCCTTTCGGCATGGGCGTCCGCGCCTCGCTTCCCCGCAGTTACTCCCAGGGATGCGCGCCACCGCCCCGCGCAGCGCGGGCGGCACCGCCCTGCTGCGCACGCATGCCCGGGTCGTTCGGCCCCGAGCCTCTTCTCCAGTTTACGTGAGGTATGTCACGAAAAGGGCGTGAGGATTTCGTCCGCCGCGCGTCTAAAGCAGTGAGGGTCGCTGATCCGGGGCCCCACTCGTCGCCCAGGAGGGTGTCATGACGCAGATGACAGACCGCACAGCCGCCGGCACGCAGGGGAAGACCGGTGGGGAGAAGGCGGGCAGTTCCATGAAGGAGGGTCTCGGAGCGCCGGAGGTACGCGGGCGGACCACGATCGCGGACAGCGTGGCGGAGAAGATCGTCGGCGTGGTCACGCGCGACGTGCCGGGGATCCACGGTCTCGGGACGGGCATGGCGCGGACGATGGGAGGCATGCGCGACCGGGTCTCCGGCGGGCGCCCGAGCGTGACGCGCGGCGTACAGGTCGAGGTCGGCGAGAAGCAGGCAGCCGTCGACCTGGACGTGGTCGTGGACTACGGCGCGCCCATTCCTGACGTCGTCGCGGATGTCCGCGCCAGCGTCATAGCGGCGATGGACCGGATGACGGGCCTCGAAGTGGTCGAGGTCAACGTGGTCGTGGACGACGTCGACCTGCCCGGCGACGACGACGAGGACGCGAAGAACGACGACCGGGTGGCGTGATCCCCGGCGGTCTCCTCCCGCGGTGCGGCCCGGGCCGCACCGCGGGAACGCCGGCCCGTGGACCGTACGGCGCAGGTCGAACCGCCGCGCAGGTGGCGGCACGTGACAGGAGAGAGCGATGAACACAACGGTGATCGGTCTGCTCACGGGTTTGGCACTGGGCTTCGCGGGCTACTTCGGTGGCTTCGGGGCGCTCGTGGTGGTGGCCGTCGTAGGAGCGGCCGGCCTGCTCGTCGGCTATCTGGCCCGGCGCGACGGATATGTCGCCGGGCTCCTGCGGGACCACCGCGCGGACGGCCGGGAGGATCGTTTCCTGCCCGGCCGGGACGACGGCCGGCGCGGCCGTCGCCCGCGAGAGCGGTACGAAGGCGGCAGCGCGCGTCCGGAACCCCGGCCCCGGGCGCCGTTCAGGGAACGGGTCCAGTGACCTCGGCGCTGCCCCTGCCGGACGGGCCCGGGGCGCTGCCCCCGCCGGTTCGGACCGCCTGACCGGTATCCCGCTCCAGCGGCGCTCGACGCGCCCGGTCGAACGACCTGTCCGCCGCGGAGCGCCGTCGGTGGGTCCTCCTCCCGCCCGCGGCATGGATCTCCCCGCAGAAGGTGGCGGATCGGCAGCGCGGGGCCGTCGCGAGAAAGCCGGTCGCGCACGCTGCGCGTCGGTGTGCATACCGGGCGGAACAACGGCCCCGCCAGGTTCCTTGTCCGCTCAACAACCGTAAGGGGCACGGTGAAAGGACCGACATGCCGTACCCGGGCGGGCCCCGCACACTGGCACAGGGGGATCGGACAGCCGTGCGGCGGACATCGCGGCAGCAGGCCGAAACAAATCACACACCGTATCCGGATGACGCCGTCAGGAAACTGTCCGGCGAAGATCAGGACGCAGCGGAGATGATGAGAAATGGCAGGCACACGACAGAATTCCTCGCCCTTGGGTGAACTCATGGCGCGCCTTCTCCGGGAGGAGGGATCGCGGGCCTTCGACGGCGCCGTCGGTCGTCTCGCGGAAGGTGCGAGCGGAGCACTGACCCATGTCACCGATCGCCTGACGGACGTCGCGGAGAACGACGGACGGCTCCTCGGCGGCGGCCCGTCCGCCGGCGTCGGGGGAATGTCCGCGGCCGCCGCACTGATGGGACTCACCGAGTCGTCGGTCACGGGGCGGGCCGCGGGGAAGGCGAAGGACGCCGCCAAGGGCCTCGTGGGCGGTAAGGCGGAGGACGCCGCGAAGGGCGCCGGCGGAAAGGCCGAGGACGCCGAGGACGAGGCGGAGGACTCGGCCCAGGGTTCGAAGGGCGGCGGCATCAAGGCCGGTGACCCGAAGGTGACCAACATCATCGAGGTCCTCGACATCGGCATGCCGCTGCGGACGGTGTACGACTTCTACACCCAGTACGAGGACTTCGGCGATGTCGTCAAGGGCGTGCAGAGCGTCACCAAGGACGACGACATCACGAGCAAGTGGAAAGTGAAGATAGCTTTTTCGAACCGGAGCTTCGAGGCCACCGTCCAGGAACAGGTTCCCGATGAACGGATCGTATGGACCTCGGAGGGATCCAAGGGATCCACGAACGGCGCGGTGAGTTTCCACGAACTGGGCCCGACCCTGACCCGGATCGTGGCCGTCGTCGAGTACTACCCGTCGGGCTTCTTCGAGAAGACGGGCAACCTGTGGAGGGCCCAGGGCCGGCGGCTGCGGCTGGACCTGAAGCACTTCCAGCGGTACGTCACCCTCACCGACGAAGAAGCCGAGGGCTGGCGCGGCGAGATCCGCGACGGCGAGGTCGTGCGCTCGGACGAGGAGGCGCGCGACGCCGAGTCGCAGGACGAGGACGAGGCCGACGACACGGCCGACGACGACGGCGAGCCGGCGGACGAGGAAGACGCCGACGACACGGCCGACGACGAATACCGGGACGACGACGAAGAGTTCGAGGACGAGGACGAGGACGTAGACGACGACGAAGACGACGACGACGACGAAGAGGACGACGGCGAGGAATACGAGGACGAAGAGGACGAGGACGAGGACGAGAAGGCGCCGGCTCGCTGACCCTCCGGCGTCGGGCGGCGCCGGAGTCGGGGGCGCGCGGGAAGGACTGAAGGATGCAGCGCGACTTGCTCGGGATCTATCTGAACGACCATCTGGCCGGAGCCACGTACGGGGTGGCACTCGCGCGGCGCATCGCGAACCAGCACCGTCGCTCACCGCGCGGTGCGGATCTCGAACGCATCGCCGAGGAGATCGCACAGGACCGCCAGTCCCTGCTGAGGATCATGGAGGAACTCGGTGTGTCCGCGCGCAGCTACAAGATCTACGGAGGCATGGCGGCCGAGAAGTTGAGCCGGCTGAAGCCCAACGGGGTCGTGTACCGGCGTTCCGGGCTGAGCACGGTCGTCGAACTGGAGACACTCCGCCTCGGCGTCGAGGGGAAGAGCCTCGTGTGGCGGACGTTGCTCGCGGTCGCGACGGACGAGGGCCGTTCCGACACGTCCGAACTCGACGAGCTGCTGCAGCGGGCACGGGACCAGATAGCCACCCTGAGCGCTCTTCGACTGGCGGCCGCGAAGAGGGTCTTCGCCGTGGGGGAGCGGCGTATCGCGACACCTGCCTGACCGCCCCCACGTCAGCGCCGGCCGACTCGCTCGGCCGACTCGCTCGGCCGGCTCGGCAGCTCGACCCGACCCGGCCCCGGGTCGGCGTGTCCTGTGCCGGATCGTCGCGGACGGAGTCGTCGTCCCGCGTGTCCCGGGACGCGTCCGGCCATCTCACGTGCCGCGTCGGTGAGTCGACGGATCAGGCACGCCGCTTCCGGTTGCCGCAGGAGGAGAGCGGGCGGTGAGAGCGGTCACCACGGGCGGGCGTCAGCGGGCGACCGTCAGGTCTTGTGATCCGCCGCATCACTGAGGTACGACACGGACGGGTCTGGGAATGTCTCCCGTGCCGGGCCATCCGGGCACCTGACTCCGTACGTGACGTGACGGATGTGAGGTGTCCATCGGACCAGTCGATGTCCAGCCACCCGGCCACTCGGCCACCCGGGTCGCTTCACGTGGTGACGTCGGGCTCGTAGCGGACGCGGTGTATCGGGCGTGGCGTAGCGGCGTGGGCGTAGCGGACGTCGTGCGGGTTGCGGCACGCGTCGACCGGACCCGGTCACCTGTGACCGAGCCCGGTCAAGTCCTGCCGAGGACCTCCGGATCTTCTACCGGAGACCTCCGGCCAACCGAGTCCCTTCCTTCTTCACTTCCGGCCCTCGGAGCGGCCGCCGCGTCCAGGGCGGGAAGGCCGGGAGGGAGCGGACCGGGCGGCCCGCTTGGCGGGTGCGGCCTTCTTGGCCGGTGCGGAAGCCGCCTTCTTGGCCGGAGCCGCTTTCTTCGCCGCCTTCTTCGCCGGGCGGTCCGCCGCATGCGGGGCGCTCCGCTTCTTCCCGGCCGCCCGCGAGGGACCCGGACGTTCCGATTCGCCGGCATCCCGGTGGTGGCGCCGCCTGTTCGGCTTCGCGTCGGACTCCTCGGGGGCCTCTTCGGCCTCTTCCCGCGGTTCTTCCTGGTCAGCGTCCTCCCGGTCGTCCTCGTCGTCCTCCTTACCGAGGACTGAGCCCGCGCCCGGCAGGCGACTGCTGATCCCGCCGGTGACCGACTCCAGCCCCCGGCCGACCACGGACGACAGGGCCTTGCGCGCCGCCTCGACGCCCTCCGCCCGCACCTGTTCCTCAAGTTCGGACACCTGCGGCACCTCACGCACCCGCCGCAGGCCCTCCACCACCAACTGCTGCGGGTCGAAGCCGAATCGACGCCCGAGCAGGAAGGTCATCGTCGTCAGAGCGAGTCGGCCCTTCTTCGTGCGGCCCAGAATGTAGCCGCCCGCGAGCGCGGCAGCGAGAGAGGCCTTGGTCTCATCGTCCATGGGTACGGCACCTGCCTTTTCACGAACTTTTGCGCACTTGGGTAGCCGGGCGGGAGCCGCCGGGCGAGAACCGGCGGGAGTGGGGCAGCCGGTCACCAGCGATGGCGGCTCCCATCGGCACGCCGTCCACCCGGGCGCCGCCCGGGGCACAGTTCCGTTGTCGCTTTCCTTCCACTCTGCGCGGCCCGCTCGGATGCTGCCAGTCGCCCGCCCGACGGCGCGTCCGGAGCTCCGGGCGTCGGCGTCCATGCCTCGGGCCGCGCAGGCTCGGGCCTGTGCCGTGCGCGCAGGGCGGACGGAGCCGGCATCGCGGACGCTCCCTAGCGGCCGGCCGGGGGAGACCCGGCGGTGCGGAACTGCTGGTGACGAGAGTCGGCGAGCTGGTGGGGAGGTACGCGTTCGATGATCAGGAGGGCGACGTCGTCGGTGGGCTGGCCGCCGGTGTGGGCGAGCAGGTCCTCGTGGATGCGTCGCAGCATGGTTTCGGGCCCTCGGGCGGGGAAGGTGGCGACCCGTTCGGCGAGGGGATAGAAGGATCCGGCCGGTGAGCGGGCCTCGACGACTCCGTCGGTGTACAGGACGAGCAGGTCGCCAGGTTCGAAGATGAACGGCTCGGAGCGGGGCCCGGTCGCGGGCGGCGGCGCGCAGATGCCCAGGGGAGGCGCGGGGTGGCGCGCGTTGAGGACCGTGACCTCCCGGTCGTGGACCAGCAGCGGCGGTGGGTGTCCGCAATTGATCATCTCGGCGTGGGAGTCGTGGTCGGGGAGGTCCAGTAGGAGGGCGGTGATGAAGTGCTCACCGGGATCGGGCCCGGTGTCGGCGACCTCTTCGAGATTGCGGCAGACACTGTCCTCCAGGGTGGCGACGAGTTCGGACAGGTGGGCGTGCCGGTGCGCGGCCTCGCGGAACGCGCCGAGCACCAGCGACGCCTCGCCGATGGAGGACAGGCCGCTGCCCCGCACGTCGCCGATGATCGCCCGGGTGGAGGGGTGGGCGGCGCGGGCCGTCGCGAAGAGGTCCCCGCCGATCTGGGTCTCGTCCTCGGGGGTCAGATAGAGCCAGGCGACCCGCAGCGGCCCGATCCGCCGGGGCGGGGGCCGCAACAGGACTCTCTGTGCCGTCTCGGCCACCGAACGTGCCCGGTTGAGCTGCCGGTTGCGTCGCTCCCGCGCGATGCACACGAAGTACACGAGGGTGGACAGGACGGCCAGGCCGATGATCTGCGCCACGTGGTTCGGCGTTCCCAGCCCGCCATGGAAGACGGCGATGAAGATCTGCGCGGCCACCGCCAGCGCCCCGGCCAGGGCGGTCATGCGCGTCCCGGCCACGGCGGCGGTGAGCGCCGGCGCGATGACGAGCAGCGGGCCCAGGTGGACGGTCTCGGGGGCCATGACGTCCACGACGGTGATCGCGGCGATCAGGACGAACGGGATCATCACCATCCCGCATCGGCGCCACGACTGCTTCAGGAGGCGCCGCGCCGCATTGCTTCCGGCACCCATCGGCCTACGGATGCTCGCCGGGCTTCGGGCGCCCCTCAACGCCCTCCACCCTCTTTCGAGAGTGAGGGGCGCCATGAACACGGTCCCGGTCGCGGGTGCTGCCGCGGTGGGACGTCCCGGTCGGTGAGGGGCGCCACTAGGGGGTCAACATCCATCGCGGATCCATTCGAAACCGGATGAAAACGGGCACGTCCTACGGTACGCCGACCTCATGCCCGCGCTCCGGCGGACAGCGGGCGCCCGCGGCGGCGCGCTCGCCGGGACCCGTGGCCGGGCCGCCCATCTGCGTGCAGGGCCCGTCGCGGGCCCACCGGGCCGCCGCCACGGGCGGGTGGGCCACCCAATGACGCGGCGCGGACGCGCGGCGGCGGCCGGACCGCACGGGTCCGCAAGGGACGGCGCGGTCCCTCGCCGGGCCGGACGGTTCCTGGCGGGGCCGGACGGTCCTCGCCGGGCCGGTTTCTCGCCGAACCGCATGGTTCCTCGCCGGACCGGTGCGGGGCGCGCGGCGGAGCGGCTCCCCGGCCGCGGCCGACCACCTCACCAGCGCCTGGGTGCCCGAGCCGCACGGGCTCTCAGCGGGGCGCCCACTGGCCGTAGTCGTCCGTCGTCGCGGTGTCCAGGTCGCAGCCCGCGCCGCCGATGGTCTGCTGGGCGCCCTGGCGGATCTGAGCGCGGGCGTCCCACTGGCCACCGGACCAGGCGGGCGTCTGCCACGCCCAGTTGACCTTCTTCGCGTCGAGGGCGCGCTTCACCGGGTAGTAGCCGCCGTAGATGCCGACCCGTTCGCGGCCGATCACACCGGCCGCGCCGTCCAAGTACGCGTTGATGTCGTCCTGTTGGCCGGGGCTCGCGTCGAAGTCGACGGCGAAGTAGATCGGCCGGTCCTGCGGCATGCCGAGAGCGGCCGCCTGCTGTTCCGCCTTCTTCGCGTCGGCCGCGCCGGCTTTGCTGCCGGAGAGGGCACGCTGCGCGCCCGTCTCCCATACGACCACGCACGCGACGCCGTGCGAGGTCAGGTCGTTGGCCTCGGTCTTGCTGAGGTTCTTGCCGTCGTCGTCGCTGAGGTAGCGGCAGGCGAACTTCTTGCCCGCCGCCTTGAGCGCGGCCCCGCCGGGGTGCGTCCACGCGTAGTCGACTCCCGCGATACCGGACATGGTTGATACCTCCCGTTTCATCACCCCCCGTGACTGTGTCGGACCTCTGGGTCATCTGCCCGCCGAATGTGGAGGTGAACATGGCTGCCGGGGGCGCTTCGGCGTGCGTGCCGTAGTGTTCTTTGATGCTTCGCATCCTCTACGTCACCGACCTCGGCTATGAGGCCGCCGGCCGCCGCTACGGTGACGAGGACATCCGGCTCTCCGCCCGGCTGCGTGAACGGGGTTTCGCCGTCGCGCTCTGTCACCCCCTCGACGCGGCCCGCCTGATGGGGGACTTCGACCTCGTCCTCGTCCGCAACAGCGGCCCCGTGCTGGACTACCGGGCGGCGTACGACGCGTTCCGCACCGAGGCGGCGGCCCGGCGGACACGGGTGGTCAACCCCCTGACCGGGCGGGGCGACATGGCGGGCAAGGGCTACCTGGTGGAGCTGACACGCGCCGGGTTCCCGGTCATACCGACCGTCGACCGCGCCGCCGACCTGGCTCTGCTGCCGGACGCCGAGGAGTACGTCGTCAAGCCGGTCGACGGCGCCGACTCCCTCGGTCTGTCCTTCGTGGCGCCGGGCGCCCTGGCGGCGGTGGACCTCACGGGGATGCTGGTGCAGCCGCGCATACCGTTCCGCTACGAGGTGTCCTTCTACTTCGTCGACCGGGATTTCCAGTACGCCCTCCACACGCCGGACCCGGGGCGCCGCTGGGAGCTCACGGCGTACGAGCCGAGCACGGAGGATCTCGCCTTCGCGCGGCGGTTCGTCGAGTGGAACGCGATCGACCACGGCATCCAGCGCGTCGACGCCTGCCGGGCGCCCGACGGGGCGCTGCTGCTGGTCGAGTTGGAGGACCTCAACCCCTATCTCTCCCTGGACCTCGTCGAGGCGTCGGTGCGTGAGGCGTTCACCGACCGTCTCGCGGTCTCCCTGCGCGCCGCGGCGGCCCTCTGACGAGCCGCGCCGCCCGGAGCCCAGGGCCAGAACGTCCACCGTGCGCCGCGCCGCGCATCTGACGAGCGGCGACTGTCCGCCGCCGACCGGACCCCCGGCCTGCGGGCCCCGACCGCACCGCCTCGGGCGCCTCGCCGCCCGCTCACCGGTGGGCATCCCGCCACCACGCCTCCGCCGCCCCGCTCACCGGGCGGCCCGCCTCAGAGGTCCGGCGCCTGCCAGGTCGTCGTGGTGCCCCTGCCCGAGCCGTCGTCGCGGGCGCCGTCGTCCTCCACCAGCAGCCGCACCGCCGTCCGCCCGTCTGGCAGCCGGGTGCTCACGTCCACCTCGACCGTCACCGCCGTCACCCCGTTCCTGCGGTGCGCGGCCGCGAGCGCGCCGCGCAGCGCCGACAGCAGCGCCGCGTCCACGGGCTCGCGTACCGCCGACTCCACCGGGCCGAGGAACCGTACGGAGGGACGGAAGCCCAACAGGGCCGCCGCGCCGTCCGTCTCGCGCAGGACCCTGCCCCGCAGGCTCGTCGGCGCCTCGGCCGGCGGCTGCTGCAGCGCGAAGATGGCGGTGCGCACTTCCTGGATGGTCGAGTCGAGTTCGTCGGTGGCCCGGCCGAGGAGAGCCGCGGTCTCGCCCGCGCCGGCCCTGCGCCGGGTCGACTCCAGCATCATCTCGGTGGCGAACAGCCGCTGCACGACCAGGTCGTGCAGGTCGCGCGCGATCCGGTCGCGGTCCTCGAACACCGCGAGCCGCTCCCTGTCGTGCTGGGCGTCGGCGAGGACGAGCGCGAGCGCGGCCTGCGAGGCGAACTGCGAGGCCAGCAACCGGTCCACGGGCGTGTACGGGTGGCGGCCGCGGGACCTCGGCACGGTCAGCGTCCCGATCAGCCGGCCGCCGTGCTGCAGCGGCAGCATCATGCTCGGCCCGAACCGGCCACGGACCGGAGTCGTCATCCTCGGGTCGGTCGCCGAGTCCTCCAGGAACACCGCCTCGCCGCCGAGCAGTTGGGTGAGTACCGCCGAGCCCGGCAGGATCGTCGTGCCGACCATGCCGTCGGCGATCGCCGGATCGGCCGCGGACGCCGCGACGATGCGCATCCCGCCCTCGGGCGTCGGCAGCAGTACGGCCCCGGCGTCCGCGTCGGCGAGTACGCGTGCCGATTCGGCCACCGTGGTCAGGGCGTCCTCGGCGGACTCACCGGTCAGCAACGCGGTGGTGACGGCCGCCGCGCCCTGGATCCACCGCTCGCGCTGGCGGGCCCTGCCGTATGTACGGGCGTTGCCGATCGCGATGCCGGCCTGGGCGGCGAGGGTGTGCAGCAGCACGATGTCGGACGGCGTGAAACCGTCTCCGTCTCCGTCCTCGTTCCCGCGGTCGTTACCTCCGCGGTCCTCGTCCCCGCCCCGGGCCCTGTCGTCGCCCGCCGCGCCCTCGTGCGCGCTGTGCGCGTTGTGCGCGGCTTCCGTATCGCGCGCATCGCCGTCGTCGCCTTCGTCAGCTTCGTCAGGTCCGTCGGTTCCGTATGCCCGGCCGCCCCCGGTCGCCGCGGTGTCCCCGCTCGCGCGCTTCCCGCTCACGCGCAGAGTGCCGAACTCCTCGTCCACGACCCGCACCGGCACCTCGGCCCGCGCACCGCCGTCGTCCGTGCCGGCCGAGAACAGCTCGGTCAGTGGTGCGCTCTCCGGCTGTACGACGCCGAGTTCGCCGTACCGGGCGCCGACCAGTTCGACGGCCGCGTCCACGATGTGCTGGAGCGTGACACCGAGTTCGAGGTCGGTGCCGATGCCGAGCACCGATTCCAGCAGTACCGGCAGCCGGTCGCTGTACGCGGGGCCGGCACGCGTGGGCTCCGCCGCCTCGCCGCTCACCCCGTGGGTGCCGCGCCCACCCGGCTCACCGGAGGCCCCACCCGGTGTCCCCGGACCACCGGCCCCCTCGGCCGCGCCGGACGCCCCGGGTGCGGGATCCTCCTGGTGGCCTCGCACGGCGGCGGGCGGTCAGTGGGCCTCGGCCAGCGGGTCCAGGACCAGCGGCTGGACCCTGCCCTCCAGCATGGTGCCCATGCCGAGGATGGTGCACAGGTCGGGCCGATCCGCGATCGCGACCGGCATGCCGGTCGCCTCGCGCAGCATGGCGTCGAGGCCGGGCAGCAGCGCGCTGCCGCCGACCATCTTGATGCCCGTGTCGGCCAGGTCCGCCACCAGGTCGGGCGGGCACACGCGCAGGACCCGTCCGATGCCGTCCTTCACGGCGGTCAGCGGGGTGTAGATCGCCTCGCGCACCGCCGCCGTGTCCACCTTCACCGACCGTGCCACGCCCGTGGCGACGTCCCGGCCGTGGATCTCCATCGAGGTCGGGCCCTCCGCCGTCAGGCCGTCGCCGCTCAGCGCCAGCTGGATCGGGCGCACGGACTGGCTCGGCAGCACCAGTTCGTGGTGGTGGCGCAGGTGCTGGATGACGGCCTGGTCGATGGCGTTGCCGCCGACCGGGATGCGCTGCGCCGTGACGATCGAACCCAGCGAGAGGACGGCGACCTGAGTGGTCGCGGCACCGCACATGATGATCATCGTGGCGGTCGCGTCCTCGACGGGCAGGCCGCAGCCGACGGCGGCGGCGATCACCGTGTCCACCAGTTCCACCCGGCTCGCGCCCAGACCCACCAGCGTCTCGATCGCGGCGCGCTGGGCCAGCGGGTCGCTGTCGTGCGGGGTGGAGGCGGCGGCGCGCAGCCGGGGCTTGCGCCGCAGTTGGCGGCGCAGCTTGTCGCCGAGCAGATGGCGCAGCATGCGCTGGGCCATCTCGATGTCGATGACGGTGCCGCCGGTCACGGGCCGTACGACGCGGATGTAGTCGGGTGTACGGCCCGTCATCTGTTCGGCGAGCGTGCCGACGGCGATCAGCGATCCGGTACGGGTGTTGATGGCGGCACAGCTGGGCTCGTCGACGAGGAGACCGGCCCCCTTCACGAAGACCCGGGTCCGGGCGGCTCCCATGTCCACGGCGATGTGGCAGCGGCGCAGGTTCTCAAGACTGACGGTCACGGCGGATCTCCCGAGCGGCAGGGACGGTCACCGGCGGCGCGGGCCCCGGTCGATACTAAAAGCCTGCTGCGCCACGGGCCCCGGCGCGCGCTGGGCTGGGCCGGTCGGCGTACCGCCCCGGGGCCGCCCCGGCCGCGGGCCCCGGGCCGTGGACCCCGGACGCTAGGCGGGCGCCCACCGCTGGAGGAGCCCCCAGGTGAACTCGGCGACGTACTCCGTTCGGTCGACCCTGTGCGTGTCCTCGGTGGACGGGCCCTCGCCCGCCGGGACGGGACCCGCACCGGAGCGGCCGGTGCGCGGGCGGCCCGCGTCCGTGCCCCCCGGTCCGGCCGGCGCGCGAAACGCGAGCCCGAACCGTGTCGGTGCCGTGCCCTCCAGGGGCCTGGCGGGCGGGAAGGCCCGCGCCAGTTCGTCCACGGTGCAGCCCCACGGCCGCAGGTCGGCAGCCGTCACCAGCGTGGGTCCCGGCGCACCGGGCGCCCGGACGAGCCACTCGTTCCACACGGCTCCGCCGGGCGCGACCATGATCTCGAAGCGCAGGCCGGGCCAGAGCGGTACGGGCCACTGGAGCGCGTCGCAGTCCAGATCACCCACTCTGCGGCGGAACGCGCGTTCCGGCTCGCCGAGCACGGACCGGTAGCGCGCGCGGGCCCCCCGGCCGCGCGCGGAGCGCACCATCGCCTGCCAACGGCGGTTTGCCTCGCGCAGGTCGGCACGGGAGGCGCCGAGCACGCGCCGGGCCTCGTCGACGAGGTCCGGCTGGTGATCGGCCATCCTGCGCAGCAGGACGAGCTGGAAGGCGCCCGGGCCGAACGCGCCCGGTGGACCGCTGCCTGGAGTGCTGCCCGACATCATGGACGCCATCATCTCCAATCGGACAAGCCGGTACAGGACGCGGGGTTGTGCACAGGATCTCCACACGGGCGGCTGTCTGCGGAGTCATCGCGCCGCATAACCTGCGAGCGCCATGGACTACTGCGATCAGTGCCGACGGCACCTCAACGGCGCATTGACCTGCGCCGGATGCGGCAGGTCCGCGGAGGAGCTGCGGTGGACCCCCAGCCCGGCGCGGGACTCGCGGCCCGCCGCACCACAGGAGCGGGGCGTCGGCGCCGCCGGTGCGAACGGAACGTACGGGCCGGACGACAGCGCGTCGCGGCAGCACGCCGACGAGGTCCCGGCCCGGCCCGCGGGCGCTGACCCCTCCCGTCGAGACGGTTACGCGCAAACGGCGGGCGACCCCTACCGACCGGCTCAGGCGGATCGCACGACCTACGCGGACCGCGCGGGTCGGGCTGACTACGGCGACCCGGCGGATCACCGGGACCACGCGGACCACCCGGACCAGGCAGATCACCCGGTTCACTCGGATCACGCGGATTCCCCGGACTCCCCGGACCACGCGGAGTACCCCGGCCCGGACGGCGAGGGCCGCCCCGGTGACACCGCGCCTGGCCCCGACGGGCCCGGGCGCACCGACCACCGTGCCGCCCGTCGCCGCCGCCCGGCCCCGCGCAGGGCCCGCAGCAAGCGCGGGCGCAGGGTTCTCATCGGCGTGCTGGGCGTCGTGCTCGCCGCGGGCGCACTCAGCCTCGCCCAGTTGGCACTCGACCCCGGGGGCGGTACCGGCGGCGGAGGCAGCGGTGTCTCGGACGACAGCACCGGTCTGGACTATGACGGCGACCCCGGGGCCACGGGCAGACCCGCCGTCCCCGGCTCCCCGGTGAACGACACCGGTACGGGCGGCAGGCCCGGGGGAGCGACCACCGGCACGGCGGGCGCGGACCCCTCCGCGTCCGACGGCACGGGGAGCCCTGATCCCAGCGGCAGCCAGAGCGCGGACGCAAGTACGGCAGGGGCGTCCCCCGGCGACGGTGCCACGGCGGGCGGTACCGGTGGGACGAGTCCCACGGGCGGCCCGGTGACCGGTCCCGGCGACCCGTCGGAGCCGGGCTCGACAGGACCCGGCGCACCCCCGGCCACCACGCCCGCGGCGCCGCCCCCGCCGGACGATCCCACTCCGTCGCCGACGCACAGCCACTGCCGGCCGATCCTGATCTGGTGCGCGTGACGCCCGGCTCGCCGGGGCCCGGTCCGCGCTGACGCACAGGTCGCCGGGGCCCGGTCCCTGAGCCGCGGTCCGTAAAGGGGGTGGTGCCTCAGCCGCCGTCGGGGCCGTTCCCGGATCCGAGCATCCGCTGGAGCATGTCGCGCAGTGCCCGGCGCTCGGCGTCCGACAGTTCGGCCAGTGGCTCGCGCGCGAAGTCGAGCGAGTCCCGCAGCAGGGCGGCCGTGGTGAGCCCGGTCGCGGTGGCCGCGGCGAGTTTGACCCTGCGGTCGGCCGGGTCCGGCCTGCGCTCGACCAGGCCGCGCGCCTCCAGTCGGTCGACGATGCCGGTCACGTTGGAGGGTTCGCATTTCAGCTTCTGCGCGATTTTGCGCATGGCCATGGGTTCGAGGGACAGCAGTCCCAGCAGCCGGGCCTGTGCGCCGGTGAGCGAGTGCTCCGCGGCGGCGTGCTCGTACTCCTCGTAGTAGCGGGCCACGACGGAGCCGATGAGCTGGACGACTTCGAGGGTGAGCGGGTCGGTTCTGGAGGTGGCCATGGTCACCAGGGTACCCAATTGCTTGACAACATGAAATATTAAGATGCAGGGTTGTTTCAGGTGATGAAGCTTCTGGCACCGGCCTCCGGTCCGGCGGCCTTCGGACTTCCCCCGCCTGAGGAATCCGCACGCAGCATCCGCACCGCACCCCACACGCACCCCTTCAGGAGGTACCCGGATCATGACCGCACTTCCCACGTCCAGCCGTGCCTGGCATCTGATCGCCCGCCCCGAGGGCTGGCCGTCGCCGGGTGACGTCGCCCTGCGCGAGATCCCGGTCGGTGAGCCGGGGCAGGGCCGGATCCTGGTCCGCAACCTGTACTTCTCGGTCGACCCGTACATGCGCGGCAGGATGAACGAGGTGAAGTCGTACGTGCCGCCCTACGAGCTGGACAAGCCGATGGACGGGAGCGCGATCGGCGAGGTCATCGCCTCCGCGGCGGACGGGTTCGCCGTCGGCGACCACGTCATGCACGGCCTCGGCTGGCGGGAGTACGCGGAGTTCCCCGCGAGCCGCGCGGTCAAGGTGGACGCCTCCAAGGCGCCGCTCCCCGCCTACCTCGGTGTGCTCGGCGTCACGGGCCTGACGGCCTACGCGGGCCTGCTGCGGACCGCCTCCTTCAAGGAAGGGGACGCGGTCTTCGTCTCCGGCGCGGCCGGCGCGGTCGGCAGCATCGTCGGGCAGATCGCGAAGATCAAGGGCGCCTCGCGGGTGATCGGTTCGGCGGGCTCCGACGAGAAGGTCAAGCACCTGCTGGACGAGTACGGCTTCGACGCGGCCTTCAACTACAAGAGCGGACCCGTCAAGGAACAGCTCAAGGCCGCCGCGCCGGACGGCATCGACGTGTACTTCGACAACGTCGGCGCCGAGCACCTCGAAGCGGCGATCTCGCGCATGAACAACTTCGGCAGGATCACGCTGTGCGGCATGATCGCGCAGTACAACTCCACCGAGCCGCCCGCCGCACCGCGCAACCTCGCCCAGGTACTGACCAAGCGGCTGCGCATGGAGGGCATGATCGTGATGGATCACATGGACCTGCGTGCCGAGTTCGTCAAGGACGTCGCGGGCTGGCTCGCCGACGGCCGTCTCCAGTACCAGGAGACGACGGTGGAGGGAATCGAGAACGGCTTCGACGCGTTCCTCGGTGTGATGCGAGGCGCGAACACCGGCAAGATGATCGTTTCCCTCGGCTGATCGTTTTCCCGGCCACTCACCTGGTTCCAGACCGCCGCGATCGCGGGAGCGACTCGCGGCGCACAAGCAGAACGGACACACTTCACATGTCGGTAGAGCAGATAGAGCCCCTGTACACGGCCGTCGCGACGGCGGAGAACGGCAGGGACGGCCGGGTCGCCTCGGACGACGGTCAGCTGGATGTCGTGGTCAACCCCCCGAAGAGCATGGGCGGCAACGGCGCGGGGACGAACCCCGAGCAGCTGTTCGCGGCCGGTTACAGCGCCTGTTTCCAGGGCGCGATGGGCGTGGTCGCCCGCCAGGAGAAGCTGGACATCAAGGGTTCGACGGTGACCGCGAAGGTCTCCATCGGCAAGCTCGCGAGCGGCGGCTTCGGCCTCGCGGTCGAGCTCGTCGCGTCGGTGCCGGCGCTCGACGACGTCGCCACGAAGGACCTGCTGGAGAAGGCGCACCAGGTGTGCCCGTACTCCAACGCGACGCGCGGCAACATCGAGGTGACGCTGTCCGCGGCCTGATCGCCGCGACGGTGTGACGGCCCGGCCTTGAGCCGGGAGCACCACCAGGCCCGCCCCGCTAGGGTTGCCCGCATGGGTGATCTCGGGGCGGGTTTCCGCTTTCTGGTGAAGGGCCAGCGCTGGGTCGGGGAGCACGGCCGGTGGTTCGGGTTCGGCCTGCTGCCCGGTGCGGTGAGCCTGCTGGTGTACGCGGGGGCGCTCGTCGCCCTCGCCTGGGGCGGGGGCGACGCGGTGTCGTGGGCGACACCGTTCGCCGACGACTGGGCGTCGCCGTGGCAGGGGCTGTTCCGGGACGGGATGACGGTCCTGCTGTTCGCGCTCGGCCTCTTCCTCGCCGTCATCACCTTCACCGCTGTGACCCTCCTGATCGGCCAGCCCTTCTACGAGGCGCTGTCGGAGGCGGTCGAGCGGGCGGAGTCCGGCGACGGCGTGGTCCCCGAGTCGGGCCTGCCCTGGTGGCGCGAGATCCTCGTGTCCGTCAAGAACAGCCTGTACGTGCTGGTGCGGGTGGTGATCTGGGGTGTGGTGCTGTTCGCCCTCGGCTTCGTCCCGGTACTGGGCCAGACCGTGGTACCGGTCATCGGCTTCTGCGTCTCGGGGTTCTACCTGACCCAGGAACTCACGGCGGTCGCCATGGAACGCCGACGTGTGGGCGCGCGCGAGCAGTTGGCGTGGCTCAAGGGCCGCCGCCTGATGGCGCTGGGTTTCGGTGTGCCGCTCACGCTGGCGTTCCTCGTACCCGTGGTGGCGATCTTCCTGATGCCGGGCGCGGTCGCGGGCGCGACGCTGATGGCCCGGGCCCGGGAGGAGGAATCCGCCGCCGGCCCTTCAGGAATTGCCGGCCCCGGTGCCCCCGCGGCCGGAGCGGCGGTGCCGCCCCCGGCGGGTGCCGCCCGTCCCGTCCCGGCACCCGCGCCGCCGTCCGGGCGCCCGGACGGCACGTAACCGGGAAAGGCCCTGCCGGACCGGCGGGGCCACCGCCCGGGTGCTTCCGCAGGCGGGTACGGCCCGGGGCGCGCAAGGCTCCGCCCGGACGCGTACGGCCCCGGGGCGGCGTCAGGTTCCGCCCCGAGGCCGTACGGCCGGGTTTCAGCGCTCCACGGTCAGCGGGGCGCTCAGGCGGACATCCGTCAGGGAATGTGCCGCCTGGATCTCATACCTGCCCTCGATCAGCGACCAGGAATCCGTTCCCTCGTCCCAGATCTCGAAGGCGCGTCGCCGCAGCGGCACACTCACCTCGACCGTCTCGCCCGGGGCGGCCTCCACCGAGGCGAACCCCGCCAGCCAGCGGGCCGGGCGCTCCGGGGCGGCCGGGTCCTGCCCGGTACCGGGCACGGCGTACAGCTGCACGACCTCGCGGCCGGGCCGCGCGCCCGCGTTGCGCAGGCGGACACGGACCTCCGTGGGGGTCGCGTCGAGCGTCTCGTAGCCCCACTCGGTGTAGCCGAGGCCGTGGCCGAACGGGTACGCCGGTACGGACCCCGCCTTCTCCCAGGCCCGGTAGCCGATGAACACGCCCTCCTCGTAATGGAGTTCGCCGTCCGTCGGAGTGGTGTCCGTCACCGGCGCGTCCGCCAGCGCGACCGGCCAGGTGGTCGGCAGCCGGCCGCCGGGCTCCTCGGCGCCGAGCAGCACCTCGGCGAGCGCCGCGCCGCCCTGCTGGCCGGGGAACCAGCTCAGCAGCACCGCCGCGACGTCCTCGCGCCACGGCATCTCCACCGGGGAACCGGAGTTGACCACGACCACGGTGTACGGGTTGGCTGCGGCGACCGCCCGGACCAGGTCGTCCTGGCGGCCCGGCAGCCGCAGGTCCTTCCGGTCGAAGCCCTCGGACTCGACGCGCTCCGTCGTGCCCACCACGACGACCACCGTGTCGGCGGCCGCCGCCGCGAGCGCGGCCTCCGCGATCAGTTCGTCCGGGTCGTGCTGCGGACCGAGGTGCAGGAGCGAGAACCCGATCGCCTTCATCGGCGCGTCGGTGATCTTGTAGACCGTGTCGCGCAGCGAGATGTCCACGCTCTGCCCGGCGGCGAGCCGCACCCGGCCGCGCTCGGTCTGCGCACCGAAGAACGCCTCGAACGGGTCGGACGACTCGCCCCGGTCCTGGTAGCCGTCGAAGAGCACCTCACCGTCGACGGCGAGGGTGAAGCCGCCGAGGCCACGGGTGCCGAACGCGTGGTCGCCGGTGTCACGCGCCGTGAACGTGCCGGTGATCTCGACGCTGTCCAGATCGTCGTACGACACGCCGTCCGGCAGGTCGCTGCCGACCCACTGCACCCGGCCGTTGGGCAGCTCGACCGTGGCGAGCACCCGGCCGTCCGCCGAGCGCGCCGTCGCCCGCAGGTCGAAACCCTCGGCGGCGAGCGCCAGTTCGGTGTTGGGATCGGCGCCGATCGTATAGGTCAGGGACCCTTCGGGCAGTGCGGCCGTCAGCCCGTCCAGCGGCGTGACGACAGCCGCGGGGAAGACGGTTGCGGAACCGCCGCCGAGGATACGGGCGTCCCGGGCCGACGCGCCGATCAGCGCGATCCTCGGGGTGCGGGCCGTTCCGATCGGCAGCGCCGGGTGGCCGTCGCGTGCCTCGTTGCGTACGAGGACGAAGGAGCGGCGGGCGATCTCGCGGGTCAGCGCCTCGCCGTCCACCGGGGCGGGCGGCTCGGTGACCACGGCGGGAGCGCCCGGCAGGATGCCGACGCGCGCGGCGAGCCGCAGCACGTTGCGCACCGCTCCGTCGACGGCGGACTCCGCCACCTCACCCGCCCGTACGGCGGCGGCCAGCTGCTCCCCGTACACGGTCCGCGGACCGGGCATCGCGACGTCCAGCCCGCCGAGGATGTCGCCCACGGTGGAGCGGGCGGCCAGCCAGTCGGAGACGATGAAGCCGTCGAAGCCCCACTCGCCGCGCAGCACCGTCTGCTGGAGGTAGCGGTGTTCGGTCATGGAGGAGCCGTTGACCGTGTTGTAGGCGGCCATGACGCCCCACGGACGGGCGTTCTTGACGATGGCCTCGAACGGCGCGAGGTACAACTCCCGCAGCGTCCGCGGCGCGACGACGTTGTTGACCGTGAAGCGGTCCGTCTCCGCGTCGTTGGCCACGAAGTGCTTGACCGTCGTGCCGACGCCGCCGTCCTGCACACCCCGTACGTACCCGGTGCCGATCTCCCCGGTCAGGTACGGGTCCTCGCTGTACGACTCGAAGTGCCGCCCTCCCAGCGGTGAGCGGTGCAGGTTCACCGTCGGTGCCAGCAGTACGTGCACGCCCTTGCGGCGGGCCTCCTGCGCGAGCAGCCGCCCGGCGCGGCGGGCCAGTTCCGGGTCCCAGCTCGCGGCGAGCGCGGTGGGTGAGGGCAGTGCGACGGACGGGTCCTCAGGGGTCCAGCGCACGCCGCGGACGCCCACGGGGCCGTCGGACATGACGAGCGACGGCAGTTCGATCTCGGGCATCTCGGGCAGCGACCACTGGTCCTGGCCGGCGAGCAGCCGGGTCTTCGCGTCCAGGTCGAGTTTGGCGAGCGCTGTCTCGACGCTCTCGTTCCGCGCGTCGTCGGCGGGGGTGGTGGGTGCGTCGGTCAAGGCCGACCTCCAGGTACCGGATGAGGTGGTGGGGGAGCGGGAGCGTGCGGGGGTGGGGCTGGGGTGAGGGGAGAAGCGGGGAGAGGAGGGAGCCGCGCGGGGGAGCGGGAGGGGAGGAAACTGGGCCGGTGGGGCCGGTGGCTGCGGGGCCATGACCGTTCAGGGCCCCACCGACGGTTACATGATGGGCCAGCAGCCTGTAGTTGAGTAGGTGTCGTTATCGCTTCGTAATTTTCTGGTCGCGCGCATGGCGTACGGTCCTGACCAGGGACCGACCGAAAGGCCGAGGTGGATGGCGGCGAGAGCCAGAAGTGAGGAGCGGCGCGCCGAGATCATGCGCGCCGCGCTGGAGGTCATCGCGGAGCGCGGCTACCGCGGCACCACCCTGGGGGCGGTGGCCGAGCGGGTCGGCCTCACGCAGCAGGGGCTGTTGCACCACTTCCCCAGCAAGGAGGCGCTGCTCGTCGCGGTGCTGGAGGACCGCGACCAGTGGGACACGGGCGGCGGCCCGCGCAGGCGCGAGGGGTGGCGCCTCGAACTGCTCACGTCGCTGGTCGACTACAACGCCATGCGGCCCGGCATCGTCCAGACGTTCTCCGCGCTGCTCGGTGAGAGCGTGACGGAGGACCACCCGGCACGGGCGTTCTTCACCCACCGCTACGAGCAGGTGCGGGCCGACATGTCGGAGTCGCTGCGCGACGAGTTCGGGGAGCGCCTGCCGAGCGGCCTGACCCCGGAACAGGCGGGTCCGCTGCTCACGGCGGTGATGGACGGCCTCCAGTACCAGTGGCTGCTCGACCCGGAGGCGGTCGACATGCCCACGGTCTTCCGCCACTTCCTCACCCTGCTCCGGGGCGGCGACCCGGGCCCGGCCACCGGCTGAGGCCGCCCCACCGCCGGCCGGATCGTCGCCGCCCGCCGCGCCGACCGTGCCCGGAGGGCCGCGACCGCGGCCCGGCGCCGAAGCCAGGAACAGCCCCCGATTCCGGTGTCCCGAACGAGGCGTCAGCGTGTCGAGGAGGCCGGATCCGCCGATGTGACACGGGCGTAGGCGATCTCGGCGAGTTTGCCCTGGCCCGTCCTGCCCGGGTGGAACAGGTCCCAGGGGCTCAGCAGCGCCGTCGTGAAGCGGTAGTCGAACACCGCGCCCCCGTCGTAGCGGCAGCGCGCGTCCTTCGCGCAGACGTCCCGGAGGACGCCGTTGTACGCCACCACCCGGTCGTACACGCTCTGCCTGCGCCGCTGTGCCGCCGGGCTGTCGCTGGCCGCGTCACCCAGCATCGACGCGCAGATCCCGAGTTTCCACACCTCGCGGCCGAGCGGGTCGCCGCGCCCCGTGGACCACAGGCGCCGCAGGTCCGGCAGGCTCGCCACGTACACCTGGGTCGTCGGCGACGCCGCCCGCAGCCGGCGCATCGCCGTCTCGAACGACGTGCGGAACGACGCGAGGGGAGTCATGGCGGCGACCGAGGGGCGGCAGGCGTCGTTCGATCCCGCGAGCACGGTCACCAGGCCGGGCCGGTGCGCGGCGACCTTCGTCATCTGCTCGGGGAGGTCCGCCATCCGGGCGCCGGAGCGGGCCGCGTTCCAGCTGTGCGCCTTCGCGCCCGCGGGGCCCAGCAGCCGCAGCGCGAGGCTGTCCACGGCGGTGTCCGTGCCCGTCGACCAGGACACCGACGGGCAGTCGCTCAGCAGCCCGCACGCGTCGAAGCCGCGGGTGATGGAGTCGCCGACGGCGGCCACGGACGCGGGTTTCGTGTTCCAGACGGGCCCGGGGGCCGGGGCGGGGGCGTGGGTGGCGCGGTGCGGCGCCGCCTCGTGGGGGTGCGCCCCACAGCCGGCGGCCGTGAGCAGCGCGGCCACGGCGGCCACCGCGACGCCCCCGGCGCCGCGCGGCCGGGAGCGGGCCGGGGAACGCGCCGGAGGGGTCGCCGTACGCGCGGGCCGCCGTCGCGGGCCTCGGAATCGCCACCGCATGAAACGCCGCCCTTCCCTCTCGCGTGCCAGGTGAAACCGCCTCTGGACTATGCGCCCGTCCGTCCCGTCCTCGCGAGTGAAAGCTTCGCGTAAATCGGACCCAGGACCGACGGTACGTCACCCCCGCACCCGCGCCACACGGTAACTTTTTCATCGTCCGACCAGCGGCACGCGATCTTCACAGCTCCGATAGGTTGCATCACGTCACATCCTGTCTGTTTTGCGGAGTTCTGCTTTCGATGATGTTTACTGAGGCCGCTGGGAAGGCGAACCTCGTCCCACACTGGAGGTCCCGGTGACGACACGTGGAGTCCTGTACGTGCACTCCGCACCGCGCGCGATGTGTCCCCATGTCGAGTGGGCGGTCGGGGGCGTGCTCGGGGTACGGGTCCAGCTCGACTGGATCAGGCAGCCCGCCTCGCCCGGCACCTGGAGAGCCGAGTTCTCCTGGAAGGGACAGGCCGGCACCGCCTCCGAACTCGCCTCGTCCCTGCGGGGCTGGCAGATGCTCAGGTTCGAGGTCACCGCCGAGCCGAGCCCGGCGGCCGAGGGCGAGCGCTACAGCGCCACCCCCGATCTCGGCATCTTCCACGCCGTCACGGGCGTGCACGGGGACATCCTGGTGCCGGAGGACCGGCTGCGGGCCGCGCTGGCCCGCTCGGCGCGTGGCGAGAGCGTCCTGGAGACGGAGATCGCGAGGCTGCTCGGCAAGCCCTGGGACGACGAACTGGAGCCGTTCCGCTACGCGGGCGAGGGCGCCCCGGTCCGCTGGCTGCACCAGGTCGTCTGACCCGCCGCCGGGTCGCGGGAACGGGCCCGGCCCGAGCGGCCCGCCGGGCGACGGGCACCGCCTCCACGGCCGTACGGTGGTGACCATGGCTGATCACACGAACGTCGCCCTGCTCGGCACCGGCATCATGGGGGCCGCCATGGCCCGCAACCTTCTGCGCACGGGCCACGGCCTGCGCGTGTGGAACCGCACACGGGCGAAGGCCGAACCGCTCGCCGCCGACGGAGCCCAGGTGTGCGACACGGCGGCGGAGGCCGTCAGGGGCGCCGACATCGTCATCACGATGCTGTTCGACGGGCCCGCCACGCTGGAGACGATGCGGGAAGCGGCCCCGGGCCTCGGGCAGGGTGCGGTGTGGCTGCAGTCCACGACCGTCGGGGTGGACGACGTGCCGCGGCTCGCCGCCTTCGGCGCGGAGCACGGTCTCGTCTTCGTCGACGGCCCCGTCCTCGGCACCAAGGCGCCCGCGGAGGCCGGGAAGCTCACGGCCATCGCCGCCGGGCCGCAGGCGGCCCGTGACGCGCTCGCCTCCGTGCACGACGCGATCGGGGCGCGCACGATCTGGGCCGGTGACGACGGGTCGACGGCCGCCGCCACCCGTCTCAAGCTCGTCTGCAACAACTGGACGCTCGCGCTCACCCACGGCGCGGCCGAGTCCGTCGCGCTGGCCAAGGGCCTGGGCGTGGACCCCCAGGCGTTCCTGGACACCATCAAGGGCGGCCTGATGGACTGCGGTTACCTCCACGCCAAGTCCGGCATGATCATGAACGATGACTTCACGCCGAGCTTCGCCCTCGACAACGCCGCGAAGGACGCCCGGCTGATCGTCGCCGCGGCCGACGCCACCGGCGTGCGGATGGACGTCACCGAGGCGGGAGTCGAGCGGTTCCGCCGCGCCGCGGCTTCGGGCCACGGCCACGAGGACATGGCGGCCACCTACTTCGCCAGCTTCGACGACTGAACAGCCGCGGCGCCCCCCGGCCGTCCGCGACCCGGCCGGCGCCGCGAGGTCCGCGGACCGTCGGCGGACGTCGGACCCGCGCGCGCCCCGCGGACGTCGCTGACGTCGGCGCCGCCCTGACGCACGTCGGGCCCCGTTCCCCCACGAGCGTGGGGGAACGGGGCCCGAATCGTTTCCGTGCGGCGGCGCCGGACGCGCCGTCAGAGGGTGCGCAGCGCCAGGACCACGTTGTGGCCGCCGAAGCCGAACGAGTCGTTGACCGCCGAGATGGTGCCCTCGGGCAGCGCCCTCGGCTTGTCACGCACGATGTCCGCGTCGACCTCGTCGTCCAGCTCGGTGACGTTGATGGTCGGCGGGGCGATGCGGTGGTGCAGCGCCAGGATCGTCGCCACGGTCTCGATACCGCCGGCGCCGCCCAGGAGGTGGCCCGTCATCGACTTGGTGGCGGAGATCGCCACGTGGTCGAGGTCGTCGCCGAAGACCTTGCGCAGTGCCTTGATCTCGCCGAGGTCGCCCAGCGGGGTGGACGTGGCGTGCGCGTTGACGTGCACGACCTCGGACGGCTTCAGGCCGGTGTTCTCCAGCAGGTGGCGCAGCGCGGCGGCGATGCCGTCGCCCGTCGGCTCGGGGGCCGTGATGTGGTGGGCGTCCGAGGAGATGCCCTGGCCGAGCACCTCGCAGTAGACGCGGGCGCCGCGCGCGGCGGCGTGCTCCGCCGTCTCCAGGACGATCAGGCCGGCGCCCTCGCCCATGACGAAGCCGTTACGGGTCTTGTCGAAGGGGCGGGACGCCTTCTCGGGCGCCTCGTTCTCCTTGGACATCGCCATCATGTTGGCGAACGCCGCGATCGGCAGCGGGTGGATCGTGGCCTCCGTGCCGCCCGCGATGACGACGTCGGCGCGGCCGGTGCGGATCATCTCGACCGCGTAGCCGATCGCCTCGGCGCCCGACGCGCAGGCGGAGACCGGGGTGTGCACGCCGGCGCGGGCGCCGATCTCGATGCCGACGTTGGCCGAGGGGCCGTTCGGCATCATCATCGGCACGGTGTGCGGGGAGACCTTGCGGGGCCCCTTCTCGCGCAGCGAGTCGTACTGGTCGAGCAGCGAGGTGATCCCGCCGATGCCGGACGCCACGACGGCGCCGAGCCGGTCAGGGTCGACCGAGGTGTCGTCCCCGGCCCTGCCGGTGAAACCGGCGTCCGCCCAGGCCTCGCGCGCCGCGATCAGCGCGAACTGGGCCGAACGGTCGAGCTTGCGGGCCAGGGGGCGGGGCAGGACCTCGCTCGGGTCGACCGCCGCGGAGGCGGCGAACCGTACCGGCAGATCCGCGTAGCGCTCGTCCTCAAGGGTGCGTACCCCGGAACGGCCCGCGAGCAGGCCCTCCCAGGTAGACGCGCTGTCGCCACCCAGTGGTGTGGTTGCGCCGATACCGGTGACGACCACGGTGCGATTGGTCGAGCTCACTGGAATTCTTTCTCCACGTGTAGAGGGGCTGAATTCTTACGGCGCCACCACCGGGTGGCCTCAGCCGTTCGATCCGGCCGGGGTACGACCGGACCGGGGTGCCATCAGTTCCGACGAGGGGACGTCAGGCCTGGTGCTTGGCGATGTAATCGGCAGCGTCACCGACGGTCTTGAGCTCCTTGACGTCATCGTCGGGGATCTTGACGTCGAAGCGCTCTTCGGCGGCGACGACGACCTCGACCATCGACAGGGAGTCGACGTCCAGGTCGTCGGTGAAGGACTTGTCCAGCTTGACGTCCTCGACCGGGATACCGGCGATCTCGTTCACGATCTCTGCGAGACCGGCGACGATCTCTTCCTGAGTGGCGGCCATGTCGGGCGCTCCTTCAATAGTGGCGGTTGTACTTCGGTACGGTCCCGAGCCGGTGGCCGGGTGAATCGTGCCTAGGGGAGGGTAACGACCGTCGCGGCGTAGACCAGACCCGCCCCGAAGCCGATGACGAGGGCGGTGTCGCCGCTCTTCGCCTTCCCGGTCGCAAGAAGCCGCTCCATCGCGAGCGGAATCGAGGCGGCCGAGGTGTTGCCGGTGGTCTCCACGTCACGCGCGACCGTGACGCTCTCCGGCAGTTTGAGAGTCTTCACCATCGAGTCGATGATCCGCATGTTCGCCTGGTGCGGTATGAAGACGTCCAGGTCGGCGGGGCCGATACCGGCCGCGTCGAGGGCCCGCTGGGCCACCTTCGCCATCTCGAAGACGGCCCACCGGAAGACGGCCTGGCCCTCCTGGGTGATGGCGGGGAAAGCCTCGGGCGAACCGTTTCGGTAGGCCGTCCACGGCTCGGTCTGACGGATCGTCTCGGCCTTGTCACCCTCGGAACCCCAGACGGTGGGGCCGATCATCGGCTCCTCGGAGGGGCCCACGACCACGGCGCCCGCGCCGTCTCCGAAGAGGAAGGCGGTGGCCCGGTCGGTCAGGTCCGTCAGGTCGGACAGGCGCTCCACGCCGATCACGACGACGTGTCCGGCGGAGCCTTCCACGATGAGGCTCTTGGCGAGGGTGAGGCCGTAGCCGAAGCCCGCGCAGCCCGCGGAGATGTCGAACGCGGCGGGCTTGCCCGCGCCGATCTTGTCCGCGATCTCGGTGGCGATGGCCGGGGTCTGCTTGAAGTGCGACACCGTGGCGACGATCACGGCGTCGATCTGCTCGGGCCGAAGGCCCGCGTCGGCGATGGCCTTTCCGGCCGCTTCTATGGACATCGCGGCGACGGTCTCCTCCGGGGAGGCCCAGTGCCGGGATGCGATTCCGGAGCGCGAGCGGATCCACTCGTCGGACGAGTCGATCGTCTGAAGGATCACCTCGTTGGGCACGACGCGCGTGGGGCGGTAACCGCCCACGCCCATGATGCGCGCGTACGGCGCGCCCTTGCTGGGGTTGATCTTCGACATGCTCGGAAGGCTCCTTTATCCGGCCGCGGTGGACTGCTCGGCGACCAGCGTGCGGGCCGCGTCGAGCTCGTCAGGGGTCTTGAGCGCGAGTGTCGTGACACCCGGCAGGTCACGCTTGGCCAGACCGGCCAGCGTGCCACCGGGGCACAACTCGACCAGGGCGGTGGCACCCAGGTCCTGGAACGTCTCCATGCACAGGTCCCACCGCACGGGGTTGGCGACCTGGCCCACCAGGCGGGCCAGGGCGTCGGCGCCCGTGGTGACCGTCTGCCCGTCCCGGTTCGAGACATACGGGAGGGCCGGGTCGCGCGGCGCGAGTTCCTTGGTCGCCGCGGCGAGCGCGTCGACCGCGGGGGCCATGTGGTGGGTGTGGAAGGCGCCGGCCACCTTGAGGGGCACGACACGCCGTACGCCCTCGGGCTTGTCCTCGGCGAGTGCGGCGAGCTGCTCCATGGTGCCCGCCGCGACGATCTGGGTCTTGCCGTTCACATTGGCCGGCGTGAGGCCGAGCCGCTCCAGGTGCGCGACGGAGGTGTCCCGCTCGCCGCCCAGCAGCGCCGCCATACCCGTCTTCGTGACCGCGGCGGCCTCGGCCATCGCGAGCCCCCTCGTACGGACCAGGCGCAAGGCCTCGTCATCGCTCAGCACCCCGGCGAGCGCCGCGGCCGCGAGTTCGCCGACGCTGTGTCCCGCGACCGCGCCGACGGCCGCGGTGATCTCACCGTCACCCGGGAACAGCTGCCGCGCCGACAGCAGTGCGGACGCCACCAGCAGGGGCTGGGCGACCGCCGTGTCGCGGATCTGGTCCTCGTCGGCCTCGGTGCCGTAGTGGACCAGGTCGAGGTCGATGAGGGCAGACCAGCGCCGCAGCTTCTCCTCCGCGCCGGGGAGGTCGAGCCAGGGGGTCAGGTAGCCGGGCGTCTGGGCGCCTTGGCCGGGAGCGACGAGTACGAGCACTCTCACACTCTCTCTTGTCGGTGGTCCTGGACGCCCGTGATGACAGGGACGAAGAACCGAGGGGGTAATTGTGGAGACTCTACAAGCTCAGAACTGGATGTCCGCGTCGGCGAGCCGACCCAGAATCAGCGCGATTCGCAGCGTGAAGGCGGATCGTACGTCGGAGGGTGACCATCCGGTGACGTCTGTCACACGGCGCAGGCGGTAGCGCACAGTGTTGGGATGCACAAACAGCATGCGGGCCGCGCCCTCCAGGCTGCTCGCCTGCTCCAGGTAGACACTCAGTGTTTCCAGCAGCGCGGAGCCCGCTTCTTCGAGCGGTCTGTAGATCTCCTCCACCAACTGCTCGCGTGCGGCGGGGTCCGCGGCGATCGCGCGCTCGGGCAGGAGATCGTCCGCGAGGACCGGCCGGGGCGCGTCCTGCCACGCCGAGCACGCCTTCAGTCCGGCGGCCGCGGCCTGCGCGGAGCGGGTGGCGGCCTGCAGGTCGGGGACGACGGGTCCCGCGACGACCGGCCCGGCCGCGTAGGGGCCGATCAGCGCCTTGGCGACCTGGAGCGGGTTGTCGGAACCGCCCGCGATCACCACCAGGCGGTTGCCGAGGACGCCGGTCAGCACCTGGAGCTTCGCGTGCCGGGCGGCGCGCCGGATCGCCTCGACCGTCAGCTCGCTGTCACCCTCGGGCGCCGTGCCCAGTAGTACGCACACATGTTCGGGTGAGCTCCATCCGAGTGCCGCCGCCCGGGACACGGCCCCGTCGTCCGCCTCCCCGGAGAGCACCGCGTTCACGACGAGGGACTCCAGCCGCGCGTCCCACGCGCCGCGTGCCTCGGCCGCCTGCGCGTACACCTGGGCCGTGGCGAACGCGATCTCGCGCGCGTACAGCAGCAGCGCCTCCCGCAGCACGGTCTCGTCACCCGGCGCGGCGATCTCCTCGACCGACGACTCCACGACCTCGATCGTCGTGCGCACCATCTCGACGGTCTGCCGCAGCGTGATCGCCCTGGTCAGCTCGCGGGGGGCGGTGCCGAAGACGTCCGTCGAGATCGCCTGCGGCCGCTCGGGCCTGCGGAACCACTCGGTGAACGCGGCGATGCCGGCCTGCGCGACGAGCCCGATCCACGAACGGTTCTCCGGGGGCATCGCCCGGTACCACGGCAGCGTCTCGTCCATGAGGGCGATGGCGTTCGCGGCGAGCCGCCCCGACGACTGTTCGAGACGGCGCAGCGTGGCGGCGTGCGGATGGGGTTCGTTCGCGGGTTGAGGCACGGGACAAGACTGCCTCATCAGGACAAGCGCGCGCGGGGCCGGGGCTACCGTAGGGCTGTGATGTCCGTACGGTACGCAGAGGACCGCTACCCCGGCGGGGAAGAGGCGGCTGGTATCGCCTCCCTGCACGCTTTCTCCTTCGGCGGTTTCTACGACCCCGGCAACCTGCGCTTCGGTGCTCTCATCGCCTGCAACGAGGAGCGGCTCGCGCCCGGTGCGGGCTTCGACGAGCACCGGCACAGCCATACCGAGATCGTCACCTGGGTGGTCACCGGTGAGCTGACGCACCGCGACTCGGCGGGCCGCACGACGCTCGTGCGGCCCGGCGACCTCCAGCGCCTCGCCTCCGCGGCCGGGGTGCTGCACAGCGAGCGCAACGAGGGCCCCGAACCGCTGGTCTTCGTGCAGATGTGGCTGGCGCCGCTGGAGCCGGGCGGCGATCCCGCGTACGACATCGTGCGGGGCATCGCCGACTCGACTCCGTACGCCCTGCCCGAGGCCGGCGCGATGCTGCACGTCCGGCGCCTCGGGCCCGGGGAGCGCTCGGCGGTGCCGGACGGCGCGTACCTCTACGTCCACGTCGTGCGCGGCGCGGTGCTGCTCGACGGCGAGGAGCTGAGGCCCGGCGACTCGGCCCGGATCACCGAGGCGCGCGGCCTCGAACTGACGGGTCACGGGGCGGACGACGAGGACCGCTCCGAGGTCCTGGTCTGGGAGATGGCCCCGCCCGGCTGATCCACCGAGGGCCCTCACGGTCCCGCGCGGTCCCCCGGGGCACGGGCCGCGGGGGACGGCCGGGGCGTGTCTCAGGCGGTCAGGGCCCGGCGCAGGGTGTCCACGGCGAGGCGTATCGCGGCGTCGGCGGCGTGCGTCTCCCGCAGGGCGTCGACCATCACGAAGTCGTGGATGATCCCCTGGAAGCGCACGGCGGTGACCGGGACGCCCGCCTGGCGCAGCTTGTTCGCGTAGGCCTCGCCCTCGTCGCGCAGCACGTCGGCCTCGCCGGTGATGACGAGGGCGGGCGGCAGCCCGGTCAGCTGGTCGGTGGTGGCGCGCAGCGGGGAGGCGGTGATCTCCGCGCGCTGCGCGGGGTCGGTCGTGTACTGGTCCCAGAACCACCGCATGCCCTCGCGGGCGAGGAAGTAGCCCTCGGCGAACTGGTGGTAGGAACCGGTGTCGAACGAGGCGTTCGTCACCGGGTAGAAGAGCACCTGCTGGACGAGGGGCACGTCCCCGCGCTCCTTGGCCATCAGCGTCAGGGCCGCCGTCATGTTGCCGCCGACGGAGTCGCCGGCCACGGCGAGTCTCGTGGCGTCCAGGCCCTTGGCCGCCCCGGCGGTGACGATCCACCGGGCGACGGTGTAGTTCTGCTCGATGGCGACCGGGTAGCGCGCCTCCGGCGAGAGCGCGTACTCGGGGAAGACCACGGCGGCGCCGGTGCCGACGGCCAGTTCGCGCACCAGCCGGTCGTGGGTGTGCGCGTTGCCGAAGACCCAGCCGGCGCCGTGGATGTACAGGATGACGGGGAGGGTGCCGGTCGCCCCTTCGGGCTTGACGATCCTGACCCGTACGGATCCGGTCGGTCCGCCCTCGACGGTGATCCACTCCTCGTCCACGGCGGGCTTCGCGGTGTCGCCCGACTGGACCTCGTCCACCGCGGCGCGGCCCTCGGCGGGCGGCAGCTGGAACAGGAACGGCGGCTTGGACGTCGCCTCGGCGAAGGCAGCCGCGGCCGGTTCGAGTACGGGGGTGACGGGGGCGGCGCTCTCGGACATGTCTTCTCCTCATGGCGACGGGGTGCGACGAAGCGCGTCCCGCCTGCGGATCCGTACGGAGGGTTTCCGTCCGGACACCTGGAAGACTAGAACGCTTTTAAATCGTGCGCAAGGTAATCGAGTAAGAGGGGATCGCCTCCGAGGGAGTTGTCTTCTTCTGGATCGGGGGCGAGGGGCTACGCTGGAAGATCCGCGGCCGGAGGGGGACTCCGAACGCGGGGAGAGAGGGGCGCATCATGCGCACGGAAGCAGAGACGGACCCTGCGCGCCCGGATGCGGAGAGTTCCGCACAGGCAGGCGGGGAGCCGGAAGTCTCGCTGCTGCTGAACGACCAGATGTGCTTCGCGCTGTACGCGGCGTCGCGCGCGGTCACCACGCTCTACCGGCCGCTGCTGGACGAACTCGGTCTGACCTACCCGCAGTACCTCGTCCTCCTCGCGCTCTGGGAACACGACGGAGTGCCCGTCAAGGAGCTGCGGCGCGCGCTCCAGCTCGACTACGGCACGCTGACGCCGCTGCTGAAGCGGCTGGAGGCCGCCGGGCTGCTGCGACGGGAGCGGCAGGCCGACGACGAGCGCACGGTACGGATCGGGCTGACCGAGGAGGGCGCCGCGCTGCGCGAGCGGGCACGCCCGATCCCCGCGGCGATCGGTGATGCCATGGGCCTGGACGACGAGGAGTTCGAGCAGACCCGCGCCAGTCTGCGCCGGCTCACGCGGAACGTCGCGGCGCACACGCGCTCACGCGACTGACCGGCCGGCCCCCGGCCTGCCCCATCCGGCACGGGGCGGTACGGACGCGCCCGAGCCGCCCTGCCGCCGAGCGGGGCACGTGGGAACCCCGGCGCGAAAGCGTGGGGCGCCCGGTGCGTCCGGCATGCCCGTGCACGCGGTCCGGTGGACCCGGTGGACCCGGTGGACCCGGCGGTCCGTGAGCGCCGGGCACGCCTCCCCTCAGGCGGTCCGCAGCTCCCCGAGCACCGCTTCCGTCAGCGGCGGCCAGACCTCGACGGCCCAGGGCCCGAAGTCGCGGTCCGTCAGTGCCACGCACGCGGCGCCCGCGTCCGGGTCCACCCACAGGAACGTGCCCGACTGGCCGAAGTGGCCGAAGGTGCGCGGCGACGACGAGGCGCCCGTCCAGTGCGGGGTCTTGGTGCCCCTGATCTCGAAACCGAGACCCCAGTCGTTGTGCCTCTGGTTGCCGTAGCCGGGCAGCACCCCGGACAGGCCGGGGAACTGCACCGTCATCGCCTCCGCGACCGTGCGCGGGTCGAGCAGCCGGGGTGCCTGGAGCTCCGCCGCGAACCGCGTCAGGTCGTCCACCGTGGAGACCGCGTCGCGCGCGGGAGAGCCGTTGCCCAGGAGAGTCGTCGCCGCCATGCCGAGCGGTTCGAGCACCGCCTCGCGCAGGTAGTCCGGGAAGGCGATCTCCGTGGCCTTCGCCACATGCTCGCCGAGGGCCTCGAAGCCGGCGTTGGAGTAGACGCGCCGGGTGCCGGGCGCGGACAGCGCCCGCCGCTCGTCCGGTGCGAGGCCGCTCGCGTGCGCCAGCAGGTGACGGACCGTGGCGCCGTCGGGGCCGGCCGGCTCGTCGAGCTCGATCGCCCCCTCCTCGTACGCCACGAGGACCGCGTACGCGGCGAGCGGCTTGGTCACCGAGGCGAGCGGGAAACGCCGGTCGCCCTGCCCGTGCGCCCCGGCCACGCTGCCGTCGGCGCGCACCACGGCGGCTGCGGCGTGCGGCACCGGCCACTTCTCGATCTGCTGCAAGGATTCCAGGCGCTCCATGCCCGCGACCCTAGTTCAGCGCCGGATCAGAGCAGCAGCCGCATGGCGGGGGCCCGCGTCGGCACGAAACCGAGCGAGGCGTAGAGCGGGGCGCCCTCGTCCGAGGCGTGCAGGTCGATCTTGGGCACTCCGCGCTCCCGGTACCAGCCGAGCAGCGCCTCCATGCAGGCGCGGGAATAGCCGCGCCGCCGCATCGCCGGGTCCGTCGCGACGCTGAACACATGGCCGCTCAGCCCCGCGTCGTTGCCGGGCGAGCCGAGCCGGTGCTCCACCGTGCCCACCACACAGGCCGCCAGTACGCCCGGCCGCCGTGGCGTGTCCACGACGAACGCGGTCAGGTCGCCGCCCGGCACGGCCAGCGCGCCGCGCAGGATGGCGACGCTCGCCGGCTGCCAGGAGTCGTCGCCGTGGGCGGTGTTCAGGGAGTCCAGCATGATCGCGCGGAGCCGTACGAGCTCCTCGGCGTCGGTGGGTACCGCCGCGCGCACGACGGGTGCTCGGCCTGACGCGGTCTGCGTGATCCGGTCCATGGCGCGCAGGGTAGGACGGAAGGGACCGGCGCGGTAGCGGATATCGCTTGCTTAGAGCGCACTCCAAGGAATTAGCGTGTCGGTCATGACGCTGACCGAGAGCACGCCGATAGGAGCCGACCGCACGGACAGCTGCGCCTCGGGGGCCCTCGGGCATCCGCGCCCCGAGGGCGCTGACCAGTACACGATCAGTGAGGTGGTCTCCTTCACCGGGCTCAGCGCGCACACGCTGCGGTGGTACGAGCGGATCGGGCTCATGCCGCACGTCGACCGGTCGCACACGGGCCAGCGCCGCTTCAGCAACCGCGACCTCGACTGGCTCGCCTTCGTCGGCAAACTCCGGCTCACCGGCATGCCCGTGGCGGACATGGTCCGCTACGCCGAGCTGGTCCGCGCGGGCGACGCCACGTTCGGGGAGCGCCGGGAACTGCTCGTGCGCACCCGCCGTGACGTCCTCGCGAGGGTCGTGGAGCTCCAGGACACCGTCGCGGTACTCGACTACAAGATCGGTTTCTACGCGGACGCCCACGAGGCGTCGGAGAGGTACTGACCCACCGATGAGCGACACCTCACAGCCCACCCGGATACGCCTGGGCGCCGAAGGCCCCGAAGTCGGCCCCCAGGGCTTCGGCGCCATGGGCATCAGCTTCGCCTACGGCCCCAGCGACCTGGACGAGTCCCGCGCCACACTGGAGCGGGCACTCGAACTCGGGGTGACCCTGTACGACACGGCCGCCGCCTACGCGGACGGCGAGAACGAGAAGTTCCTCGCGCCGTTCTTCGCCGCCCACCGCGACGAGGTCACGGTGGCCACGAAGTTCGGTCTCGGCATCGACCCCGAGGACCGCACGAAACGCCTCATCGACAACGACCCCGCGTACATCAGGCGCAGCGCCGAGGAGAGCCTGACGCGGCTCGGCGTCGAGACGATCGACCTCTACTACATGCACCGGCGGGACGTGCGGTTCCCGATCGAGGAGACCGTGGGGGTGATGGCGGAGCTGGTGCGCGAGGGCAAGGTCAGGCATCTCGGTCTGAGCGAGGTCACCGCCGGCGAACTGCGCGCCGCACACGCCGTGCACCCGATCGCCGCACTGCAGTCGGAGTGGTCGCTGTTCAGCCGGGACATCGAAGCCAACGTCGTCCCGGCGGCGGCGGAACTCGGTGTCGGTCTCGTGCCGTACTCCCCGCTCGGCCGCGGTTTCCTGACCGGCTCCTTCGTGAGCGCGGACACCGAGCTCGGCGAGGGCGACTTCCGGCGCCAGCAGCCCCGCTTCACCGGCGACAACGCGGCCGCCAACGCGGCCCTGCTGGAGCCCGTACGCGCCATCGCCCAAGGGCACGGCGCGAGCCTCGCCCAGGTGGCGCTCGCCTGGGTGCAGCAGCGGGCGGGTGCGCACGGCGTCGCCGTCGTGCCCATTCCCGGAACCCGCCGCCGCGCGCGGGTCGAGGAGAACGTGGCCGCCACGCGCGTCGTCCTGACGCCCGCCGAACTCGACGTCCTGGAGCCCATCGCCTCGCGCGTCGCGGGCGGGCGCTACGCCGACATGGCCTTCACCTCGGCGGGTCGCGAGTAGCACGCTCCACCCGGCGGGCCCGGGGGCGAGGGGGCCGAAGACGGCCGACGGGGCTGCCGCACCGGGCGTCCGCCGGCCCACCCGGCGCCGCACGCGCGGCACCGGGGCCGTGGTCACAGCTCCGCGAGCAACTCGGCCTTCTTGGACGTGAACTCCTCGTCCGTCACCAGGCCCGCCCGGTGCAGTTCGCCGAGCTGCCGGATGCGGTCGGCGACGGAGCGCGCCGGGTCGGCCGTCCCGGTGCCCACGACGGCGGGCGCCGGGGCGTGGGCGCGGGCCGCGTGGCCGCCGCGCACCGCCGCGAGGACCGCCGCCGCGAACGGCAGCGACTCGTGCACCGGGCCGTAGCCGACACCGAACACCACGGCCGCCGGGTCGGCGTCGGGCTGCGGGAGGCGCTCCGGGTCCTCGCCGGCGAGCCGGCCGGGGACGGCGACGTGGCCGGTCGCGGGAGCCGGGGCGCGGCGCACCAGCCGCAGGTAACCGTCGGGGCCCTCGGGGGAGCGCCACTCGACGCCCTGGAGGTCGCCGACGCGGAACGTCTGGTCGCCGGCCTTCCACTTCGCGGTCGACGCCCCCGTCCACGACCACCTGAACGACACCTGCCGGCCGTCGAACGCGGCCCTGCCGTCGTACGCCTTGAAGCCGAGCGGTGGCCCGGGCGCGGCCACGAGGTGGTGTTCGGTGGGCTCGGCCCGGACTCCGGCGCCGGACGCGGGGCCCGACACGGCAGCGGGCAGCAGACGCCGCAACTCCTGCGCGTAGTACTCGGCGAGCGTCTCCCGCCCGGCGGGCAGCACCAGCCGGTAGGGGTCGCAGCCCTCTTTGAGCTGGCCGGCCGCCACGTCCATCAGCGGATCGGCGCCCGGGCGCACCGTCGCGTGCAGGACCACCGTGCCGCGTCTGCCGGGGGAGACCGTCACCGATGCCAGCGCTTCGTGGGGGACGCGCCGTTCGCGCAGCACCTGGAACAACTTGGGTGTCCGTATGCCCCGTCCGAAGCGGATGAGCACGGAGTCGCCCTCGAACTCCCAGGTGGCGTGGATACCGGCCAGTACATCACCCATGTGCCACATGTTAGGCGGCGTTCGCCCGCACGTCTCCAGGCGAAGCACGGAAATCTACGCGCGTCGGGCGGCCCGGGGGGCGTGGATTCCGCCGTGGCAGACCGAATTGTCCCCCGCGCATGCCACGGCGTCGAAGTCACCGACGCCGATGTCGGCGAAGTTGTCCAGGCTCGCGGTGCCCGGCTGGAAGTAACCGGCGTGCCCCTGCGCGCCGGCCGCGGACACGACGCGCGCGCCGAAGGACGGGGACACCGGGTCGGCTCCGTGACCGAGACCGACGACGTCCACGTACGGGATGTCCTGGATCCAGTCGCCGGTGTCCCGCATCGCCCAGACGCGCGCCCGTGTGCGCAGCCCCCGTGCGCTGGCCACCCGCATGCCCGGGCTGCCGGCGACGGCCACGTCGGTGACCCGCTTCGGCAGGTTCCTCGCGGCGACACCGCACACCACGGAGCCGTAGCTGTGGCAGAACAGCGCGACGGGCGCGGTGCCGGGCAGGGCGTGCGTCAGGGCCGCGAGGCGTACGGCTCCGGCCTTGGCGAGTGTCCCTATGACGGCGTCCATGCCGAGGCCGGCGGGCGCGGTGTAGTCGGCCCACGCGATCACGGCCGTGCTGGTCGCGGGAGAGGCGGCGCGCTCCGCCGTGTACAGCGAGGAGCCCATGCCGGCCGGTGCGCTGTACCACTTGCCGGTCTTCTGGAACGTCAGTGTGTTGGTGTCCACGCCCGGCACGACGACGGAGATGCGCCGCGCGTGGGAGAGGTCCCCGAAGACCTCGGCCACCCGGCCGCTGCCCGAGGGGTCGAAGGCGA
This sequence comes from Streptomyces sp. NBC_01497, assembly GCF_036250695.1. Taxonomy (NCBI): domain Bacteria; kingdom Bacillati; phylum Actinomycetota; class Actinomycetes; order Kitasatosporales; family Streptomycetaceae; genus Streptomyces; species Streptomyces sp. NBC_01497. The sequence continues at coordinate 5,877,666 of NZ_CP109427.1, forward strand.
GGAAGTTGCGACCGGGCTCCAGCATCGAGTCGTACTGCTGCACCGTCTTCTCCGCCAGGTCCCGTCCGTCGGGCGAGAGGTCCGCGTCGTGCGCCCGGTGGCGCTCGGCGGCGGCCTCCTGGCGCAGCGAGAGCCGGTTGGCCCGGTAGCGCAGGTTCACGGGCGCGCCGTTGAGGTTGCCGATCACCAGGGGGTACCGGTCGGCGAGCCGTGAGCGCTCCTTGGCGGTGAGCGAGCCGAAGAACGCGGCGAGCCGGCGGGGCGAGGAGCGGGAGCTCGGCAAGTGCCGGTGCCCGATCGACCCCTTGCGCCAGGACGCGGCGGCGGCCTTGAGCGGATCGGCCGTGCCCAGGCCTCGTTGCACGGCCGTCCAGCCCGTGGTCGCGAGCATCACGAAGACCACGGCGAGGGCCAGAAGCATCCGCCACGTCATGAGCGCGGGCGAGGAGGCGAAAGGAATCACTGACTGTCCACCCTAAAAAGCACGTCGCCGGCGACACCCGAACGGGTGAGACAGGTCACGTGCCGATCACGTACAGGTCACATCTTGAGTCAGGCTAACCGACGGACATGTCATCGGGACACAGGTGCCGGTCCATCCGTGCGGCTGTCCGTGCGGCCGTCCCCGGTCGCCCACTCGCCACCCAGCGACGGGGCCAGGGCGTCAAGGTATGTCTGGGTGAGCGCCAGCAGGGATTCGATGCTGGTCTCGTGGCCCGGCGTGCCCCACACCCGGCCGGCCATCCGCAGCACCCCGCAGACGGCGGCGACGGCGGCACGCGGCCGCGGATCCCGTTCGACGTCCAGCGCCTCGCGCTCGGCGATGATCCGTACGATCTCCTCCTCCGTCTCACTCCCGCGCCGCATATGCGCCGAGAGCAGTGCCGGAGTCGATTCGATCATCTGATAGGCCTTCATGACCAGCTCCACGGAGGCGATGTCCTCGATCGTCCCGCTCGCGCTCTCCCAGCCGGCGCTGACGGCCCTGCGCATCGCGAGGACCGGGTCCTCGTCCGCGGGACGCAGCCGCAGCTGCTCGACGAACTGCCCTTCCACCAGCGAGACGATCCCGAAGGCGACGTCCTCCTTGCTCGCGAAGTAGCGGAAGAAGGTGCGCTGGGAGACCTCCACGGCGTCCGCGATCTCGTCCACCGTCGTCGCCTCGTACCCCTGGGAGGTGAAGAGCTCAAGGGCCACGCGCATCAGGTCGTCCCGGGTGCGCTGCTTCTTGCGCGCGCGCAGGCCCGTCGGCCGTTCCGTCGCTGTGTCGTGCCCGACGCTCACTGGGGGGTCCTCGCTCTGTTCCTGGTGTGTCCGTGGTCGTGGGGCGTGTCCGCGGGGCCGTGCCTCCCACGTTTCGCAGGTCACGCTCTCTCTCCACCGTAGACCGGGCGCTTGTGAGCTACGTGACAGTTACCGACTTGTGAATTGGTTTGTCAACTGTCAGTCGCTGACATTAGCGTAAGCGGTATGACAAGTCAGACCACCGTCGATCAGGCGCCCCCGACGACGGCACCGTCCAAGAAGGGGCTGCGCGGCCACCCCTGGCTCACGCTCATCGCCGTGGCCGTCGGCGTGATGATGGTGGCCCTCGACGGCACCATCGTCGCGATCGCGAACCCCGCCATCCAGAAAGACCTCGGCGCCTCGTTCGCCGACGTGCAGTGGATAACCAACGGCTATTTCCTGGCACTTGCGGTGGCACTGATCACCGCGGGCAAACTCGGTGACCGCTTCGGCCACCGCCAGACCTTCCTCATCGGCGTCGTCGGCTTCGCCGCCGCGTCCGGCGCCATCGGACTGTCGCACACCATCGCCCTGGTGGTCACCCTGCGGGTGTTCCAGGGGCTGTTCGGCGCTCTGCTGATGCCGGCCGCCCTCGGCCTGCTGCGCGCCACGTTCCCCGCCGAGAAGCTGAACGCGGCGCTCGGCATCTGGGGCATGGTCATCGGCGCCTCCACCGCGGGCGGTCCGATCCTCGGCGGTGTGCTCGTCGAGCACATCAGCTGGCAGTCCGTGTTCTTCATCAACGTGCCGGTCGGCGTCGTCGCGCTGGTGCTCGGCGCCTTCATCCTGCTCGACCACCGCGCTCAGAACGCGCCCCGGTCCTTCGACATCCTCGGGATCCTGCTGCTGTCCGCGGCCATGTTCTGCCTGGTCTGGGCGCTCATCAAGGCCCCCACCTGGGGCTGGGGCGCCGGTACGACCTGGACGTTCATCGGGATATCGATCCTGTGCTTCATCGCCTTCGCCCTCTGGGAGAACCGGGTCGCGGAACCCCTGATCCCGATGACCCTGTTCAAGTCCGTCCCCGTCTCCGCGGGTGTGGTGCTGATGGCGCTCATGGCCATCGCCTTCCTGGGCGGGCTGTTCTTCGTCACCTTCTACCTGCAGAACGTGCACGGCATGAGCCCGGTCGACGCGGGCCTGCACCTCCTGCCGCTGACCGGCATGATGATCGTCGCCTCGCCGGTCGCGGGCATCCTGATCACCAAGGTCGGCCCGCGCGTCCCGCTCGCGGGCGGCATGATCTTCACGACGCTCGCGATGCTCGGGATGTCCCGCCTGGACGTGGGGACCGGCACCGCCACCATGTCGCTCTGGTTCGCCATGCTCGGCCTGGGTCTCGCGCCGGTCATGGTCGGCGCGACGGAGGTCATCGTCGGCAACTCGCCCATGGAGCTGTCCGGTGTGGCGGGCGGTCTCCAGCAGGCCGCCATGCAGATCGGCGGCAGCCTCGGTACGGCGGTGCTCGGCGCGGTCATGGCCTCGCGTGTCTCCAGCGAACTGCCGGGCAAGTGGACGGGCGCGGGCCTGCCGCCCCTGAAGCCCGGTCAGATCGGGCAGGTGTCCGAGGCTGTCCAGGTCGGTACGGCCCCGGTGCCCAAGGGCACACCGGCCGGGATCGCCGAGAAGATCACGACCGTCGCGCACGACACCTTCATGTCGGGCATGACGCTGGCGTGCCTGGTGGCCGCCGCGGTGGGCTTCGTGGCGATCTTCGTCGCGCTGTTGACGAAGCGCGGCGAGAACGCGGACGCCGCGGCCGGAGCGGCACACATCTGACGTCAACGCACGGCTGACGTACCGTCAATTATCGAACGGGGAAGGCCCTGCCGGATCGTTTCGGCGGGGCCTTTTGCCTGTTCGGGGGGCCGGACCGGGGAGGCTGTCCGTACGACGCCGCGGCGAGTGCCGGGAGCGCGGACCGCGGTGCCGCGACCATGACAAAGACGATCACGGGGGTAATCGAGATGCGACGTGTGACGACGGCTGCGGTCGCCTTGCTGGCGGCGGTGGTGCCCCTCGCGGTGGCGGCACCCGCGGGGGCCGCCACCGCTCCGCTGCGGGGCGGCGACTGTGCGGCGGGCGAACTGTGCCTGTGGCCGGAGGAGGACTTCGGCGGCGCGAGGAGCACGTACGAACTGACGGGGGTGGGGATCGAGGACTGCGTCGCCCTGCCGGCCGGCGGATCGGCCCTCTCCCTGGCCAACCGCCTGGGACGGCCCGTGACGGCGTACCAGTCGGCGACGTGCGCGGACACCGGCGAGTTCGAGACGTACCCGGGCCACGGCACCTGGGCCCCCCGGGCGCCCTACCGGATCCGGGCCTTCAAGATCTGGGAGCACTGACCGCCGCCCCGGCGGCCGCCCCCTCCGGGGCGGTGGGCCGGGCCGTGTCTCACGGCCGGGGAACATGCGCGCGCCGAAGGGGGGTACGCGAACGGTCGAAGGTCCGAACAGGCCGGCAATTCCAGGAGGATGAGGAATCATGGCGGGCTTCGGCAGCAGTACCCGCACGCGCATGAGCCCCCGCTCACGCGGCCGGATGGGGCCGCGGAACGGGCCGGACCGCGCGACGTTCGGGATCATCGGGATCATCTGCGCGATCGCGGGGTTCTTCGTCCTCGGGATCGTGCTCGGCCCGATCGCACTGATCACCGGCTGGCTCTCCATGAACCGCCAGTGGTCCAACCGCCACATCCCGGCGGTGATCGCCGTGGTGCTGGGCGCCATCGACACGGTGCTGGCACTGATCACCCTGTTCTGACCCGGGCGGCAGCAGGGGGACAGCGGTCCTGCCGCCGTCCCCCACCGCCTCCCGCTCCGGCCGCCGTGGCGCGTTCGTGAGGCCGCGGGTGGACTCCCGCGAGCCCGACCGCGGTGGAACACCCGCTGGGGCAGCGCCGGTTCGGCGTCCTCGGAACACCACGCCGAGCCGGCCGGACCCCCGCGCGGTGTGCGCCATGACAACGGAGCGGGGCCGGCACCCTCAGGTGCCGGCCCCGCTCCGTTGGGCCGTGCCCGGCCCCGCGTCCTACGCGTCGCCGCCCGCCGCGCCCGGATCGGCCGCCGCCACGTCGAGCAACTGGTAGCGGTCCAGGGCCTGCTTGAGCGCGGACCGGTCGACCTTGCCCTCCTTCGCCAGCTCCGTCAGGACCGCCAGCACGATCGAGTGCGCGTCGATGTGGAAGAAGCGCCGGGCGGCGCCCCGGGTGTCGGCGAAGCCGAAGCCGTCCGCCCCCAGCGACTGGTACGTGCCGGGGACCCACCGCGCGATCTGGTCCGGCACCGCCCGCATCCAGTCCGACACCGCCACGAACGGCCCCCGCGCGTCGGCGAGCTTGCGCGTCACGTACGGCGTGCGCTGCTCCTCCTCCGGGTGCAGCAGGTTGTACTCCTCCGTGGCCACCGCGTCGCGCCGCAACTCGGTCCAGGAGGTCGCGGACCAGACGTCGGCCTGTACGTTCCACTCGTCGCCGAGGATCCGCTGCGCCTCCTCCGCCCACGGCAGCGCCACGCCCGACGCCATGATCTGGGCCGGGATCTCGCCCTTGTCGCCGGCGCGGAAGCGGTGGATGCCCTTGAGGATGCCCTCGACGTCGACATCCTCCGGCTCCGCCGGGTGCTGGACCGGCTCGTTGTAGACCGTGAGGTAGTAGAAGACGTTCGGGTCCTCGCCCGCGGTGGGCTCCCCGTACATCCTGCGCAGGCCGTCCCGCACGATGTGCGCGATCTCGAAGCCGTAACCCGGGTCGTAGGCGACGCAGCCCGGGTTGGTCGACGCCAGCAGGTGCGAGTGGCCGTCCGCGTGCTGGAGCCCCTCACCGGTCAGGGTGGTGCGCCCCGCGGTCGCACCCAGGACGAATCCGCGCGCCATCTGGTCGGCCATCTGCCAGAACTGGTCGCCGGTGCGCTGGAAGCCGAACATCGAGTAGAAGACGTAGACCGGGATCAGCGGCTCGCCGTGCGTCGCGTACGCCGAGCCCGCCGCGATCGCCGACGCCGTGCAGCCCGCCTCCGTGATGCCGTCGTGCAGCAGCTGGCCGGTCTTCGACTCCTTGTAGGACAACAGGAGTTCGCGGTCCACCGACTCGTACTGCTGGCCCTGCGGGTTGTAGATCTTGGCGCTCGGGAAGAACGAGTCCATACCGAACGTGCGGTACTCGTCCGGCGCGATCAGCACGAAGCGCCTGCCGATCTCCTTGTCGCGCATCAGGTCCTTGAGCAGCCGGACGAACGCCATCGTCGTCGCGATCGACTGCTGCCCGGACCCCTTCCTGACCGTCGCGTACGCCGTGTCGCCCGGCAGCGTCAGCGGCTTCGCCCGCACCACCCGCGTCGGCACGTAGCCGCCCAGCGAGCTGCGGCGGTCGTGCATGTACTGGATCTCCTCCGAGTCGCGGCCCGGGTGGTAGTACGGCGGCAGGCCGCTCTCCAGCTCCTTGTCCGCGATGGGCAGGTGCAGCCGGTCCCGGAACCGCTTGAGGTCGTCGACCGTCAGCTTCTTCATCTGGTGCGTGGCGTTGCGGCCCTCGAAGTTCGGGCCGAGCGTCCACCCCTTGACGGTCTGCGCGAGGATCACCGTCGGCTGCCCGCGGTGCGCCTTGGCCGCCGCGTACGCCGCGTACACCTTGCGGTGGTCGTGGCCGCCGCGTCCGAGGTGCAGGATCTGCTCGTCGCTCATGTTCTCGACCATGGCGCGCAGCCGGTGGTCGTCCCCGAAGAAGTGGTCCCTGATGTACGCGCCGGTCTCCGTCGCATACGTCTGGAACTGCCCGTCCGGCGTGGTGTTGAGCCGGTTGACCAGTACACCGTCGCGGTCCTGCGCGAGCAGCGGGTCCCAGGTGCGGTCCCACACCAGCTTGATCACGTTCCAGCCGGCGCCGCGGAACACCGACTCCAGCTCCTGGATGATCTTGCCGTTGCCACGGACCGGGCCGTCGAGCCGCTGGAGGTTGCAGTTGACGACGAACGTCAGGTTGTCCAGGCCCTCGCGGGAGGCGAGTGTCAGCTGCCCGAGGGACTCGACCTCGTCCATCTCACCGTCGCCGAGGTACGCCCACACATGCGATTCCGACGTGTCGGCGATGCCGCGCGCGTGCATGTAGCGGTTCATCCGCGCCTGGTAGATCGCGCCGAGCGGGCCGAGCCCCATCGACACCGTCGGGAACTCCCAGAAGTCCGGCATCAGCCGGGGGTGCGGGTAGCTCGAAAGGCCGTTGGGCGCTTTGGACTTCTCCTGGCGGAAGCCGTCGAGCTGAGCCTCGCTGAGCCGGTCGAGGAGGAAGGCCCGGGCGTAGATGCCGGGCGAGGCGTGGCCCTGGAAGTAGATCTGGTCGCCGCCCCGGTGGTCGTCCTTGCCGCGGAAGAAGTGGTTGAAGCCCACGTCGTACAGGGACGCCGACGAGGCGAAGGTGGCGATGTGGCCGCCCACGCCGATGCCGGGGCGCTGCGCCCGCGAGACCATCACCGCGGCGTTCCAGCGCGTCGCGTTCAGGACCTTGCGCTCGATCTCCTCGTTGCCGGGGAAGAACGGCTCGTCCTTGGTGGCGATGGTGTTGACGTAGTCCGTGCTGCGCATCTCCGGTACGGCGACGCGCTTCTCCCGCGCGCGCTCGATCAGCCGGAGCATCAGATACCGGGCGCGCTCGCGGCCCCGCTCGTCCACGGCGGCGTCGAGCGAGTCGAGCCACTCCTGGGTCTCTTCGGGGTCGAAGTCCGGGACCTGACTGGGAAGGCCGCCAATGATGATCGGGGTGCGATCTGATCCGGAAGCCACGCTTTTCCCTCGCTGTCTGTTCTGTCTGGGGGGTTCATGCGTCGCACCCATCGTGTACCGCGACGCACGCGGACGTCACCTCTACCGAGAGGTAACCGCCGGCGTCGAGCCGCCGTGCCGCGGGGCGCGGCGACGCGTCGCCGGGCCCGTCGCGGACGCCGTGCCGCGACGCGCGCGGTGCGCGAGTACCGTGCCCGTACGGCCCGGGCGGCGTACGCACACCGTCCTCGGGTCGCGCCGGCCCTTGGCCGCCGGTTCGCCGGGCATGGCGCGAGCCACGCCCGGCGGGGACCCCCTCTTACGGCGGTTCCTACCCGAATGGCGTAGCCGCACGGCATACCATGGCAAACATGGAGAAAAGAAGCTCCGGCCGTTACAGAGGGTCGCTGCCCGACCGCCCGGGAACGCGGGGAAGAGGCCCGGAACGTCACCGTTTCGGCGGTCTCGACCGCCGGGTACTTGCGCGATCCGTCGCGTCCGTGTGGACTACGGCCAATGCTTCGCGTGCGCGCGAAGCAGAAGCAGTTACCGAAACATGATCAGGAGGCAATCCGTGAGCGCGACCGCGGACCACGCGGAGGAGCGGACCAACCAGGCGGCTCGTCTGGGGTTCGAGCCCGGACAGGTGGTCCAGGAGATCGGTTACGACGAAGACGTCGAGCCGGAACTCCGTGAGTCCATTGAGGCCGTCACCGGCCAGAACCTCGTCGACGAGGAGTACGACGACGTTGCCGACGCCGTCCTCCTCTGGTTCAGGGACGAGGACGGCGACCTTACGGACGCGCTGGTTGACGCCATCGGTCTGATCGAGGACGGCGGCGTGATCTGGCTGCTGACGCCCAAGACCGGGCGCGACGGCTACGTCGAGCCGAGCGACATCAACGAGGCCGCCCAGACGGCGGGCCTGTCGCAGACCAGGAGTGTCAACGCAGGCAAGGACTGGACCGGCAGCCGGCTCGTGACGCCCAAGACGGCGAAGACCAAGCGCTGAACCCGTGACCCCGGCCCGGCCCCGTGGCGCTCCGTCGAGCGGGGGCCGGGACGGGGGGGACATGTCCCCCCGCCGTCGACGTGTACGGCGGGGGTTCACCCGTCCAGGCGTATGCGCCGATCCGTGCGTAGGCTGGTCGGTGTGCGGGCGGCCGGCGGGCAGAGGCCGCCCTCCGTGAAAGGACACGCCTCATGGCCGTCATGGTCGGCGCCACGGCGCCTGATCTCACCCTCCAGGACCAGAACGGCAGGACCGTTCGGCTCTCGGACTTCCGGGGACCCGACGGGCGCAACGTGGTCCTGGTCTTCTATCCGCATGCCTTCAGCGGTACCTGCACGGGCGAACTCCAGGAGCTCCGCGACCGTGCGGACGCCTTCGCCGAGCGGGGCGCCCAGCTACTCGGCTGCTCCGTCGACTCGGTCTACTCCCAGCGTGCCTTCGCCGACAGCGAGGGCATCGGCTTCCCGCTGCTGGCCGATTTCTGGCCGCACGGCGAGGTGGCCCGCGCGTACGGAGTGCTCGACGAGCAGCGGGGCCGGCCGGTGCGCGGCACGTTCGTGATCGACACGGCGGGCGTCGTGCGCTGGAGCGTCGTCAACCCGGTCCACGAGGCCCGGGACAGCGGTGCGTATCTGAAGGCCCTCGACGAGCTCTGACGAGCCCCTCCCCGTGTGTGTGGGGCATACACGCGTTCCGTGTGCATGGAACGCGTCAGGGCTCGCGCCGTCGGCCGGCGAAATCGCGCGGGTGACGGGAACCGGTCACTAGGATCCAAACGTTGATCCGAATGGCAACGCACCAGGGGGCGCGAGGCCCGCGGCAGCTGCCGCTGACCACGGCCGCCGGCCCCGACAACCAATGGGAGGACTCGTGGGAGTCAGCCTCAGCAAGGGCGGAAACGTCTCGCTGACCAAGGCCGCGCCCAACCTGACCGCGGTGACCGTGGGTCTGGGCTGGGACATCCGTACGACGACAGGGCAGGACTTCGACCTCGACGCCAGCGCGCTGCTGACGAACGCCGAGGGCAAGGTCACCCAGGACGCGAACTTCGTCTTCTTCAACAACCTCAAGAGCCCCGACGGCTCCGTCGAGCACACCGGTGACAACCTCACCGGTGAGGGCGAGGGCGACGACGAGCAGATCAAGGTCAGCCTGACCGCGGTCCCCGCCGACATCGAGAAGATCGTCTTCCCGGTCTCCATCTACGACGCGGAGACCCGCCAGCAGTCGTTCGGCCAGGTGCGCAACGCGTTCATCCGCGTGGTCAACCAGGCGGACAACAACGAACTGGCGCGGTACGACCTGACCGAGGACGCCTCGACGGAGACCGCGATGGTCTTCGGCGAGCTCTACCGCAGCGGCGCGGAGTGGAAGTTCCGCGCCATCGGCCAGGGGTACGCGTCGGGCCTGCGCGGCATCGCGCAGGACTTCGGCGTCAACGTCTGACCGTCGCCGGACCGGCGTCACCCGTTCCACCAGGCACGACAGCTCTCCGTCCGGCGTCGCACCTCATCCGTGCGGCGCCGGACGTGCTCTCGGCGGATACGGCGGAGGCCGCCCGTGCCACGGCCCGGTAACCGATTCGGGTCGAAGTGGCGTGAAGTGCATGAAGGACACCCCGATGGGCAGGACGTCAACGCGTCCTGCCCGCACGGGCGGCGCGCCCGTACCGGCCGTGCCGCCGCGCCACGGCAGCCCCGCACTGCCGTCTCGTACGCACCACCGGCACCACCCGTAGCACCGGCACCACCCGCACCACCCGCACTGCCTGTTTCACCGCATCGCAGCGGATCACTCTCGGGGAGGACAACACCATGGGCGTCACACTCGCCAAGGGAGGCAATGTCTCCCTCTCCAAAGCCGCACCGAACCTCACGCAGGTGCTCGTCGGGCTCGGCTGGGATGCCCGCTCCACCACCGGAGCGGACTTCGACCTCGACGCCAGCGCGCTGATGTGCCGCGAGGGCCGGGTCATGGGGGACGAGTTCTTCATCTTCTACAACAACCTCACAAGCCCCGAAGGTTCGGTCGAGCACACCGGTGACAACCTCACCGGTGAGGGCGAGGGCGACGACGAGACGCTGCTCGTGGACCTGTCCAAGGTGCCCGAGTCCTGCGACAAGATCGTCTTCCCGGTGTCGATCCACGACGCCGATAATCGCCGCCAGACCTTCGGCCAGGTCAGCAACGCGTACATCCGCGTCGCCAATCAGGCGGACGGCCAGGAACTGGCCCGCTACGACCTGAGCGAGGACGCCTCCACGGAGACGGCGATGCTCTTCGGCGAGCTGTACCGGCACGGTGGCGAATGGAAGTTCCGCGCGGTCGGCCAGGGGTACGCGTCGGGCCTTCGGGGCATCGCCCTAGACTTCGGGGTCAACGTTGCGTAAAGCAGTGCTCTGCACGGGGGAAAACCCGTATCACCGGATGGGGTAGCAGTGATCCTGAAAACCTTTCGCTGGCCGATGGTCATCACGGTCCTGGCGCTGGCCGCCACGGCCGTGTTCTGGGGGTGGGAGGCTTTCGGCGTCGTCCTGATCCTGTCGGTCCTGGAGATCTCGCTTTCCTTCGACAACGCGGTCGTCAACGCCGGTGTGCTGAAGAAGCTCAATGCCTTCTGGCAGAAGATCTTCCTCACCATCGGCGTGCTGATCGCCGTGTTCGGTATGCGCCTGGTCTTCCCCGTGCTGATCGTCGCCATCACGGCCAAGGTGAACCCCGTCGAGGCGGTGCGGCTGGCGGTCAACGACCCCAGCCGGTATGAGTCGCTGGTCACGGACGCGCACCCCGCCATCGCCGCGTTCGGCGGCATCTTCCTGCTGATGATCTTCCTGGACTTCATCCTGGAGGACCGCGACATCAAGTGGCTGGCCTGGATCGAGCGGCCTCTCGCCAAGCTCGGCAAGGTCGACATGCTGTCGGTCTGCGTCGCGCTGATCGTCCTTCTCGTCACGTCGCTCACGTTCGCCGTCCACGCGCACACCAGCGCGGGTCATGGCGTGGACAAGTCCTCGACGGTCCTGCTCGCGGGTGTCGCCGGCCTCATCACGTACCTGGTCGTCGGCGGTCTCTCCGGGCACTTCGAGAACAACCTGGAGGAGCAGGAGGAACGCGAGGAGGAGGAGCAGGAGAAGGCGCGCGCGGAGGGCCGCGCGATCTCGGCGGTCGGTATGGCCGGCAAGGCCGCGTTCTTCATGTTCCTCTACCTGGAAGTGCTCGACGCGTCGTTCTCGTTCGACGGCGTCATCGGCGCCTTCGCGATCACCAACCACATCTTCTGGATGGCGGTCGGCCTCGGCATCGGCGCCCTGTACATCCGGTCGCTGACGGTCTACCTCGTACGGCAGGGCACCCTGGACGACTACGTCTACCTGGAGCACGGGGCGCACTACGCGATCGGCGCGCTGGCCGTGATCCTCTTCGTCACCATCCAGCACGAGATCAACGAGGTGGTCACGGGCCTCGTCGGCGTCGTCCTCATCGGGGCCTCGTTCTGGTCGTCCATCCGCAGGAACAAGGCCATCGAGGCCCGCGGCGACGGCGGTGACGGCGGCCCCCAGGGCGGCTCCCAGGAGCGGGCGGGCGCGCAGGTCTGACGCGGGCGCGGTCCCGCGCCCTGCCCGGCGCGCATGTCGCACGGATATGCCCGTGCGCGACACGTGTGCGACTCCGTGCGACCCCGTGTGACCCGCCGGGGGCGGGTCGCGGGGTGTGCGGCGCGGCCGGGTGCGGGAACTCTTCCTTACGGGACGGTCCCGGGCGAAGCCCCGAGGACCGCCCGTGGTCTCAGGCCGGACGCACGAGGGTGGGAGTCAGCATGTCTTTCTGGGACGGTCTGCGGCCAGGGGGAGGGGCGGCGCAGTTCGATTCGGGCAGCGCCGCGAGCAACTCCATCGAACTGACCAAGCGGCATCCGACGGTGTCGCTGTCCAAACAGGACGCGGCGACGGGCAACCTCCGGGTCAACCTGTCCTGGCGGATGCGCACTTCGGACATCGAGGGCCGGTCGAAGCAGAGCGGGCTGCTGCGCCACCCGTTCAAGCTGTTCCAGCCCGAGGTGGTGCAGGCGCACACACAGGGCATGGTCAACGTCGACCTGGACCTCGGCTGCCTCTACGAACTGTCGGACGGCAGCAAGGGGGTCGTCCAGCCGCTGGGCGGCTTCTTCGGGGATCTCAACATCGCCCCGTACATCAAGCTGAGTGGTGACGACAGGTTCGGCGCACCGTCCGGCGAGACGATCTTCGTCAATCTCGACCACCGGGACGAGATCAAGCGCCTGCTGTTCTTCGCCTACATCTACGACCAGACGCCGGCGTTCGACCGTACGCACGCGACGGTGACCCTCTACCCGAGCAACGGCCCGCGCGTCGAGATCGAACTGGACGAGCGCGCGCCGGAAGCCAGGTCCTGCGCGGTGTTCTCGATGGAGAACGTGAAGGGCGACCTGCTCGTACGCCGCGAGGTCAAGTTCGTCTACGGCTTCCAGGCCGAGCTGGACCGGCTGTACGGCTGGGGCCTGCAGTGGGGCCGGGGGTACAAGACGAAGGCCTGAGGCGTCGGACCCGGCGCAGGAGCGCCGCGGCCGACCGGGGGAGGGACTCGGTCGCGCTGGGACCCGGTGCTGGGGGGCGAGATCATGGGGACCGGGGCCCGGAGCGGGGGTGGTTCCGGGGACCGGTCCACCTGAGGGAGAGCGTGGTCACGGAGGGCGGTCGCCTCGCGGCGGAAGGCTCCGTGGGGCTTCAGCCGAACGATCTTCCCCACGGGCGAGGGGTGGAGCCCGGGGACACTGTCCCCTCCGTGGCCACTCTCGCTCCAACACACCTGCCCGTCCCGGTGTTCCCGGGCCCCGCAGCAGCGCCGGACGGCTGCCCCGCACGCCTGCCGTGACACCGGCCCTCCCGACATCGCCGCCGGTCGCCGGGCATGGAAAACGCGCGAGGGGTACCCGGTCGTCATGAGAACCGCCAATCCGGATCCCGATCCGCTCACCACCACCGGGCTCGAACCCGGGGGCGGGGTGCCGCCCGGTGAGACACCTCCCGCGGAGGGCAGCACCTCCGAGGCCGGACCCCGGCAGGAGACGTCCCGGGGGTGGGCCGGGGTGCCCCTGACCCTGATCCTGGTGCTCGCCGGGGTGGTCGCGGCCTTCTTCCTGGCCTACGCCGTGGTCGTGTGAAGAGATCCCACCGCCGGGGCCGTTGACGGGCCGCCGACGGGGTGACGCCTTGGGCGGCCTAGGCGTCGCGCAGGAACTGCGGGCCCATCGGCGGGAGCCGGAAGGCCGGGTCCGGTGCGGGGGCCGCCGCAGCGGCGGGCTGGGGGTAGCCGTAGCCGTAGGGCGGGGGCGAGGCGGGCTGGGGATAACCGTAGGCGGGGTCCCCCGCGGGCACGGGCGGCGCCGCGTGCGGGTATCCGTAGGCCGGTGCGGGCGGCGCGAAGGGACTCGCCGGGCCGGCCGGCGACCCGTCGCCCGACGCGCCGGAGCCGCCGAGGTCGGCTCCGGCCGGACGGGCCGCGGCAGCGTGCGTCGCGTCCTCGTCGACGGCGCCTCCGGTGTCCGTCTCGTCCACGGAGATGCCGAACGCCGTGGCGAGCCCGACCAGGCCGGTCGGGTACCCCTGGCCCACGGCGCGGAACTTCCAGCCGTCGCCCCGCCGGTAGAGCTCGCCGCAGATGATGGCGGTCTCCTCGCCGGTCTCCGGGTGTACGTCGAAGAGCGCGACGGGATCGCCCTCGGGGTCCGCCGTGTCGTACAGCAGGATCCGCAGATCCCCTACGTGGCCGAACGGTTCGCCGTCCGACGATGCGGCGAGTACGACCTGGTCGACCGACGGGTCCAGTGCGGCGAGGTCGGCCTCCACCGCGTCGGTCCAGCCGTCGGACCGCTGCTTCTTCGGCAGCCGCCGCACGACGCCCGAGGGATGGCGCGGCTGGTTGTAGAAGACGAAGTCCTCGTCGGACCGCACGCGTCCGTCATGTCCCAGCAGCAGCGCCGACGCGTCCACGTCGGGGACCCCGGGGCCCGGGGTCCAGCGCAGCACGGCCCGTACGGCGCTCACGTCGAGCGGGACGTTGGAACCCTTCAGCATCGCGTGCGTCATGCGGGCCATCCTGCCTTCCCGGGCCGGAGCGGGACAACGCGGCGTCTGGAGAGCGCGGATCCGCGCGGTCCGCCCACGAGGTGCGCACAGTCCGGCCACGGATCGCGTACGGATCCCCTACGGCCCGCACGCGGGCGGCAGCGGCCGGGGCGGGGCGGCGAGGCGTGACCGGAGCGAGGCGGGGAAGCCGTCGGGGACCGGTGGGGGAGCGGACCTGGTGCGCGCGGGCAACGGCCGGGCGCCGTGAGACGGCAACCAGGATTTCACGAGCGGAGGGAACCGACGACATGGATTCATACGTACTATTACCGGCCATGTGAACGAATGGCGTGATCGGCGCTACAGGTAGTACGGGGGATAACGGATGCGGCATTTCGGGCATATTCCGCCGGAGGACCGGCAGCGGCTGTTCCACCGGCAGCCCGTGGAGTTCACCGGCGACGCGCCCGCCCGGCTGCTCTCGGCGGCCCTGGGCGCCACGCTCTACAGCCCCGCGACCAGGCCGCGCCTCGCGGACGACATCGTCAAGCAGACCGGCCTCGGGGTCCGCTCGATGGTGCTGTGCCTGGAGGACTCGATCGGCGACGGCGAGGTGGCCGTCGGCGAGGCCAACCTCGTGACGCAGCTCGGCGAGCTGGACACGCGGGACGTCGAGACCCCGCTGCTGTTCATCCGCGTCCGGGAGGCCGCGCAGATCACGGATCTCGTGCGCCGGCTCGGTCCCGCCGTGCGGCTGCTGTCCGGGTTCGTGCTGCCGAAGTTCACCTACGAGCGGGGCGAACCGTTCCTGGAGGCGCTGGTCGCCGCCGAGAGCGCGTCCGGACGGCGCCTCTTCGCGATGCCCGTCCTGGAGTCGCCCGAACTGCTGCACCTGGAGACGAGGGCCGGCACGCTCGCCGACATCGCGGCCGTCGTCGACAAGTACCGCTCCCGCGTGCTGGCGCTGCGACTGGGCGTGACGGACTTCTGCTCGGCGTACGGGCTGCGGCGCGCCGCCGACACGACGGCGTACGACGTGCAGGTCATCGCCCATGTCATCGCCGACGTCGTGAACGTGCTGGGCCGGGCGGACCGCAGCGGCTTCACCATCACCGGGCCGGTCTGGGAGTACTTCCGGCTGCAGGAGCGCATGTTCAAGCCACAGCTGCGCAGCAGCCCCTTCCTGGAGGGGCGCGCGGAGTCGCTTCGTACGACACTGATCGAGCACGACCTCGACGGGCTGCTGCGGGAGATCGAACTGGACCGGGCCAACGGGCTGCTCGGCAAGACGTGTATCCATCCGTCGCACGTGATCCCGGTGCACGCGCTGTCGGTGGTCAGTCACGAGGAGTACATGGACGCGCGGGACATCCTGCGGCCGGAGCGCGGTGACGGCGGAGTGCTGCGTTCCGCCTACACGAACAAGATGAACGAGGTGAAGCCGCACCGGGCGTGGGCCGAGCGGACGCTGCTGCGGGCCGAGGCCTTCGGCGTGGCCCGCGAGGACATCGGTTTCGTCGAACTGCTCGCGGCGGGGCTCGGCCGGTGACGGCGGTACAGGAGGAGCCGATGGGGCGCGGCGACGACCGCCCGGCGACGACCGGCCCCTGGTCGGGGACCTGGGTGTCCGACCGGCTCGGCGTGGCGCTCGACGGCGGCCCGGATCTGCCGGGCCTGCTCGGGCTGGCGCTGCGCGACAACCCCAAGCGCGCCCACCTGCTGGTCTCGAACGTACTCGGCAAGCACGTGCCGCAGAGCCCCGCCGTCGTGCACGGCACCGGTGTACGGCTCGGCGAGCGGGTGCGGGAACTGCTGGGCGACGCCGCGACCCGGCGGGCGGTGATCCTCGGGTACGCGGAGACGGCGACCGGTCTCGGCCACAGCGTCGCCGACGGCGTACGCGACGCCCCCTACCTGCACTCGACGCGACGGCCCGTGGCGGGCGTGGCACGAGCGGGCGGCTTCGAGGAGTCCCACTCGCACGCCACCTCCCACCTGCTGCTGCCGGAGGACCCCGCGCTGCTCGCGGGCGACGGGCCACTGGTACTGGTCGACGACGAGTTCTCCACCGGCAACACCGTGCTGAACACCATCCGCGCGCTCCACGTCCGCTATCCGCGCCCCTGGTACGTGATCGTGGCGCTGGTCGACATGCGCTCACCCGAGGACCGGGGCCGGCTCACCGCCTTCGCGGAGGAGATCGGGGCACGGGTCGACCTCGTGACCCTGGCGTCGGGCACGGTACGGCTCCCCGACGGCGTGCTCCGGCGGGGCCGGGAGCTGGTGGCGGCGCACGAGGGCGCGCAGACGCCGCCCTACGCGGCGCTCGCCTCGGCGCCCGCGCCCCGGGCCGCCGTACTCACCCGCGTGAGCCTTCACTGGCCGGACGGGCTGCCGGACGGTGGACGGCACGGTTTCGTCCCCGCCCACCGCCGGGTGCTGGACGCGGCGCTGCCCGGCATGGCGGCGAGGGTCGCGAGGGCCCTGCCGGAGGGGGCCCGGCGCGTGCTGGTGCTCGGTTTCGAGGAGCTGATGTACGCGCCGCTGCGGATCGCGGAACACCTGGAGACGGCGCTCGGCGCACCCGGCGCGGGCGGCCAGGCACGTGCCGCGGCCCCGGGGGCGCGGCCGCGTACAGTCACCGTGCCGGGCGTCGAGGTGCGGTACTCGACGACGACTCGCTCACCGGTGCTCGCGGTCGACGACCCCGGTTACGCGATACGCAGCAGGCTCGCGTTCCCCGCCCACGACACGCCGGCCTTCCCGGCCGGGTCGGCGGACGCGACGGGCCGCCGGTACGCCTACAACGTGGCCGGTGGCGGATTCGACGCCGCCGTCCTGGTGGTGGACTCGGCGGGCGACACGCCCGCACTGAGCGCGCCGGGCGGGCTGCTGGCGCAACTCGCGGCCCACGTGGACCGGGTGGTGGTGGCCGTGATCCCCACCTACGTACCGGAGCGAGCCGCGCAGTCGGGCTCACCGGCACCATCCGAAGAACCAGAGCGACCAGAGCGTCAGGACACGACCATGCTGCCCGAGCCACTGCGTGGCCCCGCCTTCTCCTCCTACGCGCCCCACGAGGTGGGCTGGCTCCTCCAGGACCTGTCGGACGTGGAGCTGGAGGCCCCCACGGAGGAGCGCGAGGAGGCCATCCAGAGCGGCGGCGCGCACTACGCCGAGTCGCTGCCGGTCGAGTACCAGCCGAGCGCCGCGTACCAGGAGCTGTTCCGGTCGGCGCTCGACACGTCCGCGGCGCGCATCGCGCGGGCCGTCGGCGCCGTCACCGAGACCGTCCTCGCCGAACGCTCGCCCCGCCCGGTGCTGGTCTCACTGGCGCGGGCCGGCACACCGGTGGGGGTGCTCATGCGCCGCTGGGCCGCGTACCGGCACGGTGTGGACCTGCCGCACTACGCGGTGTCGATCGTGCGGGGCCGCGGCATCGACACCGCGGCCATGCGGTGGCTCGCCGCGCACCACGACCCGGCGGACGTGGTGTTCGTGGACGGCTGGACGGGCAAGGGCGCCATCACTCGCGAACTGGCCGCCGCGACAGCGGAGTTCGACGGATTCAACCCGGAGATGGCGGTGCTCGCCGACCCGGGTGGCTGCGTGCGGACCTACGGCACGCGTGAGGACTTCCTGATCCCGTCCGCCTGCCTCAACTCGACGGTGTCCGGGCTTATCTCACGGACCGTTCTGCGGGCCGACCTGGTGGGGCCGGACGATTTCCACGGCGCGAAGTTCTACCGTTCCCTCGCGGAGGCGGACGTGTCCGCACTGTTCCTGGACTCCGTGTCCGCGCACTTCGGCGCGGTCGCCGAAACCGTCGACGCGGACGTCAAGGGGCTGCTGGCGGCGGACCGTTCACCGACCTGGGCGGGCTGGGCCGCCGTCGAGCGGATCAGCGAGGAGTACGGCATCCACGACGTGAACCTCGTCAAGCCCGGCGTCGGCGAGACGACACGTGTCCTGCTGCGGCGCGTCCCCTGGAAGATCCTCGCCAAGCGCGGCGCGGGCGCCGACCTCGACCATGTCCGGCTGCTCGCGCGCCAGCGCGGTGTGCCGGTCGAGGAGGTCGACGAACTCCCCTACACCTGCGTGGGATTGATTCACCCCCAGTTCACCCGTGGGGCGACGGGCGCGGACGGCAGGGCGGTGTCGGGGCAGTGACCGGCCGACGTGTGCTGGTCGCCAGCGACCTGGATCGCACTCTTGTCTATTCCGCCGCCGCACTGGACCTGAGCATGCCGGACGCGGCGGCGCCCCGGCTGTTGTGCGTGGAGGTCTACGGGGGCAAGCCGCTCTCGTACCTCACCGAGACGGCGGCCGCGCTGCTGGACGCCGTCGCCCGCGCCACGGTCTTCGTGCCGACGACCACCCGCACACGCGAACAGTACGCGCGGATCCATCTGCCGTGCCCGCCGCCGGAGTTCGCGATCTGCGCCAACGGCGGCCACATCCTGGTGAACGGTGTGTCCGACCCTGCCTGGCAGGCCCGGGTCACGGCGCGGCTCGCCGAGGAGACCGCACCGCTGGCCGAGGTGAGTGAGCGGCTGGTGGCATCGGCGGACCCCGCGTGGCTGCTCAAGGGGCGTGTGGCGGAGGACCTGTTCGCGTACGCGGTGGTCAACAGAACGCTGCTACCCGGAGGTTGGCTGGAGGAGCTGACCGAGTGGGCCGACGGGCGCGGCTGGACGGTCTCCCTCCAGGGCCGCAAGGTGTACGTGGTGCCCCGGCCCCTGACCAAGAGCGCGGCGCTGGCGGAGGTGGCACGGCGCGCGGGAGCGGACCTCACTCTGGCGGCCGGCGACTCCCTCCTGGACGCCGACCTGCTGACGGCGGCGGACCGTTCCTGGCGGCCCGGCCACGGGGAACTGGCCGACGCGGGCTGGACGGCGCCCGGTGTCACGGCGCTCGGGACGGCCGGGGTGCTCGCGGGGGAGGAGATCCTGCGGGCGTTCCTGGCCGAGACCGCGCTCCTCGCGGAGGCCGCGTCCTGAGCGGACGCGTGCTTGTGCGCGGGGGCCGGGCGGGAGATACGGGGACGGGCCGGGCGGGGGGTACGGAGACGGGCCCGGCCCGTCTCGGCGGGGCCCTGAACGGCACCGCCCGTAGCGCGGCCGGGGGGCGGACGCATAGCCTGCCCTTGCCGGCGCGTCCGGACCGGAAGCCCCCGTTCCGGGGAGCCGGCGACGGGCCGGTCGACGGATCGCCCCCAGCTCCGGCCAGCCCGTACCTCCTACCGCGACCCCCAGGAAAACATGACCGTGCCGCACGCCTCCGCCCTCTTCGACGCCGTCGACCCCGCCGTGCTCCGGCGCCGCCACAACACCAAGTGGTTCGGCGCGCCCGAGGACGTCCTCGCGCTGTCCGTCGCCGAGACCGACTTCGCCCCGGCCCCGCCCGTCATGGAGGCGCTGGAAAGAGCGCTCGCCGACGGTGACCTCGGCTACGCCCCGCCCGACGCGATCGGCCTGCCCGCGGCTTTCGCCGCGTTCGCGGGCCGGCAGTGGGGCTGGCACCCGGACCCGGCCGCGTTCGTGCCGGTGTCCGAGGTGATGGTCGGGGTGGTGGAGGCCCTGCGTGTCCTGACCGCGCCCGGTGACCGGGTGGTCGTGGAGACGCCCGCGTACGGCCCGTACTTCCGGGTCATGCGCGAGACGGGCCGCACGCTCGTCCCCGTACCCCTGCTGCACACCGCCGACGGCCGGCGCCGGGACATCGAAGGACTGCGCCGGGCGTTCGAGCAGGGCGCCACGGCGATGCTGCTGTGCCACCCGCACAACCCGACCGGGCACCTCGCCGACCGGGCGGAACTGGCGGCGGTCGCCGAGGCCGCGGCCGAGTACGGAGTCGCCGTCATAGCGGACGAGATCTGGGCGCCGCTGGTGCTGGACGACGCCCCCGCGGCAGGAGACGGCACCGATAACGGCGGGAGGGACAGCGGTGGCGACGGCGGCGGCTCGGCCTTCGTGCCGTACGCGACCGTGCCCCAGGGCCCCGGGGCCCGCACGGTCGTCCTGACCTCGGCGTCCAAGGCGTACAACATCCCCGGCCTCAAATGCGCCCTGATGCTCCCCGTCACGGACGGGGCCGCCGCCGCGCTCGGCGGGCTGCCGGAACTGCTGCCCTACCGGATATCGCTGCTCGGGGTGCTCGCCGCGCAGGCGGCGTTCGCACAGGGCGACGCGTGGCTCGCCGGCCTGCGCGGATATCTGCGCTCCAACCGCGACCTGCTGACCCGGCTGCTCGCGGAGCACGTGCCGGACGCGGGGGCGCGCCCCGGCTACGTACCGCCGGCCGCGACGTACCTCTCCTGGATCGATCTGCGGTCCGTGGTGCCGGACGGTGTTCCGGTCGCCGCGTACGTGGAGGAACGCTCCCGGGTACGGCTCTCGGACGGCGAGGAGTACGGCGCGCCGGGCTGGGCGCGGCTCAACTTCGGCACGAGCGCCGCGCTGCTTGAGGAATCGGTGCGCCGGATGGGCACGCTCCGAGACGGGCTCTGAGACGTGGGGGCCCCGGACACCGGGCCACGCGGCTCCGGTTGTCCGGGGCCGCCCGGCGCGGGGATCCGGGGCCGCGTGGCGGGTGGGGGCGGGGCCGCCGGCGCGCAGAGGCCCGGGTCTCAGCCGCAGCCGCAGGCACCACCGCAACAGCCGCCCCCGCCGCCCGCGGCGGGCGCGCCGCCACCCTGGGCCGCACCGCCCACGGAGACGGTCGAGAGCAGCTTGACGGTGTCGCCGTGCCCGGCGGGGCAGGGCGCGGGGGCAGCGGACTGGGCCATCGGCCGCCGGAGTTCGAACGTGGCGCCGCAGGTGCGGCAGCGGTACTCGTAACGAGGCATGGGCCGAGCGTATCCGGTACCGCGCCCCCGCGACCGGGTCCGGGCCCGGCCGCGCGGATCTCGCACCGCCCGCCTGCGCGAGGCGGACGGGAGGAACCCCGCCGAGGACTCAGCGGTGGAGGTGGCTGCTGCCCGCGCGTTCCTCGCGGATCTCCGTGACCACGCGGGCCGCCGTCTCGCGTACGGCCTCCATCTCGGTCAGGAAGTGCCAGTAGTCCGGATGGCGCCCCTCCAGGCCCGCCAGCGCGCGATCGACCCGCCCCACCGCGTCGTCCAGGGGCCTGGCGTGCCGCGGGTCGGGCGTACTGCGGCCCGCCATCGCCAGACGCTGGGCGTCGCGGACCGCGAAACGGGACCGGTCCACCTCCTGCTGCGGGTCCTTCTGCACGGCGTTCAGCCGCTGGAGGCGGTCGCCCGCCGCGGACACCGCCTCGTCCGTCTCGTTGAGCAGCGCCCGTACGGTGCTGAGCAGGGATGTCGCGTCCGGCCAGCGCTGCTCCTCGCGGGCCCGGGCCGCCTCGGCCAGCTTGGTCTCCGCCTGGCGCACGTTCTCCGCGGCCTGCGCGGGCACGGACTGGAGGTCCTGCCAGCACGCGGCGGAGAACCGGCGCCGGAGCTCGCTCAGCACCGGCTCGACCGAGCCGGCGCGGTTCGTGAGCGCCTGGGCGCGCGTACGCAGGGACACCAGCCGCCGGTCGATCTCCTGCGCCCGCTCCGGCAGGCGCTCGGCGTCCCGCCGCACGCCCTCCGCCTCGCGCAGTACGCGATCGGCGCGCTGGAGCGTCTCGCTCACGCCGTGCCGGCCGGCCCCCTCGTTGAGCCGGGTCAGCTCCGGCGAGAGGGCGGCGAGCCGGGCCGCGAGATCATCCGCCCGCAGTCCGGAGCCACGCACCGCATCGAGAGCGTTGCTCGCGGCGAGGAGCGCCTGCTTCGCCCGCTCCACCGCGGGGGCGAGACGCGCCAGCTGGGTCGCGGCACTGTCCAGCAGCGGCTCAAGCCCGTCGGCGAACCGGTTCAGCTCGCCCCGCACCCGGTCCAGCTCGTCCTTGGCCTTCGTCAGCTCGTTGTGCGCGCGGGTCGCCGTCGCGAGGTCGAGGTCATGGCGGTCCAGGTCGTGCGCGTCCACCGCGGTGATGTAGTTGCCGCTCGCCTCGTCGATCCTGCGGCCGATCGCGGCGAAGTCGTCGAGCGCCTTACGGGCCCGCGGAGAACTGTCGACCGCGCTGATCGTCTCGATGGAGATCCGCAGGTCGCGCTGGGCGGTGTCCAGCTCGTAGAACGACTCGGCCGCCGCGTCCTTCGCGGCCTGTGCCGCCGCCCGCTGCTGCTCGCTGCCGCCGCGACCACCGCCGAACCAGCGCCGGCCGCCGGCGTTCCCACCGCTCGCCAGGGCGGCCGGCAAGGCCGCGACCAGCAGCGGAACGGGCAACAGCACCAGCGCACACAGATCCCGCAGGCCGCCGGCGAACGACGCACGCGCGCCAAGAGAGCCGGTGCGGGCCCGGACGCCGCCACCATCGCCGCTGCCCCCCGGGTCATGGACGGCGTCCGCCCCCGCTCCAGAGCCCGCGGAGTCCCCAGAGTGCGGATGCGCGTATGTCACATGCCTCTCCCGTGCCGGTTTCGCCCTGCCGGTTCATTGTCCCACCCGGCAAGGACGAACACACGGGTCGGTCAGTTCGCAGCTCGCACAGAAATCTGACCGTTGGAGGTGTGGGCCATCACCGAGTGCGGACTCGCGTCGTCGCGCGGCACCCCGATGTCGATGCCGCCGTTGCTGCTCCCGGCGTCGACCGCGTACGCCGTGTGCCCCTTCGGCAGGTTGATCCGCACCTGCCCGTTGTGGCTGTCCACGTCGACGTGGTCCGGCACGGTGGAGAAGCCCAGGCGGATCGCGCCGTTGCTGGTGGTCGCCGAGATCCTCTTGCCGGTCAGGCCGAGCGCGGTGAGCGAGCCGTTGTCGGAACTCAGGCTGACCGGGCCGGAGCTGTCCCGGACCTCGGCGTCCCCGTTGGAGGTGCGCAGCGAGACGGAACGCGTGAAGCCGGAGGCGGTGACCTTGCCGTTGCCGCTGCTGACCGTGACGTCGACATCACGCGGCACGGTCACCTTGTGCAGGGCGGAACAGTCCGTCGCCAGGCCCGAGCACTTCACCTTCAGCTTGAGCGTGTCCCCGTCCAGCTCCCAGGTGGCCTTCGGGCCGGTGCCGAGGAACACCCAGCCCTCGACCTGCCGCTGCACATGAACCCCCGTGACGTCGCCCGGCACGACCTGGACGCCCGAATCGTCGGCGTCGATGGTGAGCTTCTTACCGGTGAACGCAAAGGTGTGCTTCTGTACGGGCGCGCTCGACGGATCGGCACCGCAGGCACCGACCGTGGCGGCGATCGCCACGACCCCGCAGACGGCGAGGACGGCACGGGTGCGGCTGCGTGGGCGCGGGTGTGGGTGTGGGTGTGGGTGTGGGTGTGCGGCGACGGTGGTCACAGTGATCGTTCCCCCAGGTTGGACCGTCCCTCGTCGGGCGGTGCCCCCACCGTAGAAGCCAGGACCCCCGGCGCCGATCCTGCCGCCCACCGTCTACGGGGTGGGGCTAACCCCCGGTCCGGCCGGCGCCCCGGGCACCTCCCACCCACTGCGCCTGCCCGTCAGGGCGCCCTCCGTGCCACCGGACCTCCCTGCCCGGCCGCCTCCGTGCCCGCCGACCTCGTGCCTGCCCCCTCCGTGCCGGCGCCCTCGGTACGTGCCCTCGGTCCCCGCCGACCTCGGTACGCGCCGCGTCCGTTTCGCCCCAGCCACGGGCCCGGCCCCGGACCGCTGGCCGGGTCCCCCATCCCGCCCAGGTCACGGCGTTTGCCGCCGGGGCCCATGGGCCATGTACCCTGATGCCTCATCCACGGGTGCGTAGCTCAGGGGTAGAGCGCTGCTCTTACAAAGCAGATGTCGGCGGTTCGAAACCGTCCGCGCCCACCAGCACAAAGGCCCCCGACCGATCATGGTCGGGGGCCTTTGACATCTGGTGGGAGCCTTCGCCATCCGGATCCCGGACCTGATGAAGCGCACTCGGTGCATCTTGATCATTGACTCCGTCACGGACATTGAAGTCGCGCGCAGCACAGAGCTTCGCAGTCGGCCGCGCCAACAAGCCGGGCGAGGCCGCTGCGTTCTTGCACGCGGGAGCAGATGCCATCAACGGCGATGTGCGGGCCGCTGCCAGCGAATCGAGTCGCTCCGCAATGAGCGCGGGAGCTGTTACGGGTTTCCTTACCTCATCAAGCCCCGGCTGTGCTCGGCTCCGCCGGGTGCGCTTCGCTCCTGCCTTCGGCCCGCGCCGCCCGCGCTGCGCCGACCCGCGCCCACAAGGGATAGGGCGAGGCCATGAGTCGAGACCCGAAGGTGCAACGGTGGCTCACCGACAAGGACATGCCTCCGGCGGGGGCGCTCATGTGTCCGGGATGGGAGGGCCCGTCCTGCGGCTGCTGGCATCGTCGCGGTTGTCGTGGGGGCCCATCCCGACCACCTTTGACCCAGGCAGAGCCGAGCAGACGCGGCCCAGGGCGTCAAGGTCGTTCGTACAGTGGTGCGCTCCACCTTGACGCCATGAACCACGCCCGCTCCACTACGTGTGGGCCGAAGGCGGACGGGAGGGGAGCACAGGAAAGTGGGGGCTGGCGATCGGTAGGGTTGTGTAACCCCCGGAGGGATCACCTGTAGATAGCAAGAATATCTAGCATCAGGGCAGGGCCTTCGAGGTACTGGTCTTCTTCACCTTCCTTGGGCTTCGTTCGCTCCAGGGCGCGTCTTTGCTCGCGTGAGATAAGAGACGACCCAGGGAGGGCAAGGAGAGGCTTCCATTGCCCCTCTCCCCAGCGCTTTGAGACCTTTCCGGTGATTCGAGCGGTTCCCTCCATGTCGCCCTTCACGTTGCCTGATTCGAGCTGCCCGGCGATACGCCAATTCGAGGAGTCAAGGTCGCCAACGACTAGCGCCTTTCCTCCAAGGGCTCCTACGAACCCCCTAAACGCATCGCGTTCGTCCTCACTGGGCAGCCCCTGAGCTGCGGTAGCATCGAACATGCTCACGAAGGGGAGCAGTGCATCCAGCTTATCGAGAGCCTCAACAAGCCCCCCGTCCGGAGTCAAGGCCTTAACGATTTCCGGGACGTAGATGTCACACTCGATATCGATGAGCGCACCTACTCCGATATCCTGAAGATCAATATCCGGGTCCACAACATCAACCCAGCCTGCTATTTTCGGTTCGGTTCTGGCAAGTTCCATTAGGCGCTCAAATTGAGCCTGTGGAGTATCGGTAAAACTAGCAGATTCCTCTGTGCCGCGCGTTCGGCCGATAGCCGCCTCAACGACGCTGGCTTTCACGCCACCACTCGCATTTTTCCCTGTCGATGTTTTCCGCTCAAGGGATTCGCGGATTCCGCCCTCAAGGGCACTCACGTAGTCCGCCAACGTCGTTGCGTCGAGGTACAGGAAGCGCTTCAGCATGCGTAAATCTTATGAGTTGAGCCATCGGATGTCAGGTGAGTTGCGAAGTTCGTCCGTACCCGTCTGGTTGGCGTGGCCGGCGACACTGTGCAGTGACCCAAGCTTCCCGTTGCTGCCGACTCGGCGGCACGTCGGCCTTGGTTAGCTCCGCGACCTTGGGCCAGTAGAGCTCGACCTCCCGCCGGAGGGCCACCTGACATCCATTGCTGACATCAACGGCGACGGATTCCGGCGGCCGATCTGGGACGGCCATGTCAGCGCTGTCGTTGATCGTTGGAGGGGAACCAAGCACCTCGATTGAGCTTACAAGGCAGGAGTCATCGTTGGGATGCGTGCCAGATCCGTGCCAGATCGAGCGGTCAACCACGGTCACTTGAAGTCCTCGACGGCGCAGAAGCCCGTAGCGAGGCCCGCAGCACGAAACGCGGCGTGGCCAGCTCAGACGCGCCGACGAGGGGCGCCAGGCTTACAAAGCAGATGTCAGCGGTTCGAAACCGTCCGCGCCCACCAGCACAAAGGCCCCCGACCGATCATGGTCGGGGGCCTTTGACATCTGGTGGGAAGCCTTCGGTACCCGGATCTGACATCAACGCGCACGGTCAGCCGCGATCGGGACGCCTCTCAGTATCCGGTCGGGGTGGCTCACAGTGTGAGTTCCCGCTGCATCGCTCGGGCTGATGAAACCGCACCCGGTGCATCTTGATCAGTGGCTCCGTCACGGCCATTGAAGTCGCCCGCAGCACAGAGGATCGCAGCCGTCCGCGCCAACAAGCCCGGCGAGGCCGCTGCGTTCTCGCACGCCGGAGCAGATGCCATCAACGACGATATGCGGGCCGCTGCCGACGAATTGAGTCGTTCCGCAATGAGCGCGGGAGTTGTTACAGGTTTCCTTACCTCATCAAGGCACCCGGCTGCGCTCTGGGCGCCGCTGCCGCCTTCGGCCCGCTCCGCCCGCGCTGCGCCGACGCGCGCCCCCGAGGGGAAGGGGCCGAGGCCACGAGTCGAGACCGAAGACGCCACGGCAGCTCACCGGCAAAACATGCTTCCGGCGGGGGCGCTCATGCGTCCGGGGTGGGGCCCGTTGTGCGGGTGCCGGCATCGTCGTGGTGAGCGTGGGTGGCTCCGATCCCGGTCCCAGGTCACTTCTTCGGCTTCTGATCCGACTGGGCTGGCTGCTCAACCGGGGGCCCCGCGTCGCGCATGTCCGCCGCGCGCCGCCGAACGTAGCCGTCGAAGTCCCGCTTGATGCCTTGCACGTCCTCGATGGGGATGCGCACGGGATCGCAGTAGCGAGCGTCGCAGTTTCGAGGGGAGGAGCCGTCGATGAGCGACACGCCACCGAGCACCAGTCCTGCGACGTCATCAATGTCCGTGCACAAAACCGGGTGAAAGAAGCAGTCCTCGTAGATGTCCCCCACGCGGATGCCGGCAGGGTTGCGAGGGTCGGTGGCTGACTCCATGCGCTCAATCTGCCAGAGCCGACATGACCGGCGCATGCAGGGGCAAGGCGGGCCGGTTGTCAAACCGCGGGCGCCAGACGACATCAACGGCTCACACCAACAGCCACGATCACCGCCGGTCGGTCGCTGACGTCGATGCTGGCTCCACCTGGACGACGCGAGCGCCGACCGGCACCAGGCCGGCCTGTTGACCGACCTGATAAAGATGAGGCCACACCTTCACGCCTGCGGCCGGGCAAGACGAGGACGCCAGTTTGGCGCGCTGTGGAAGACCTCGTGCCTCAAGATCGTGGACTAGGCCTGGGGCAGAGCTGGATGCTCGTACCCGAGGATGTCGTAAATCCAGCGGTCGAAGTACCGGACTTCGGCCTCTCGGTCACCCTCGATGGTCAGCCACTCACGGGCGGCCGCGACCATGCGCGTCTCGGCTTGATCCGTTTCCGCAGGCCGGAGCTCGACCCAATCGGTCAACGCGCCCCAGACGAGTTGGAGCGAAACGCACGCTTCGTCACCGTCATCGCCTGGCCACTGACGCCCAGCAAGAGCCCAGATCTCCAACGCCGCATCATACGGTGAAGACTTGCCATTCAAGATGACTGCCGTATGCGCTCTGACCGCGGCGCGAAAGGCTTCCGAGTCCTCCACGATCTCAAGGATAGGGGGCACGACCCGGGCACGACCCGCCTAGCCTGTAAGGCGCAGAAGCACAGCAGCCTCGGCGACCGCACGCGATGGTCCCAGTGCGAATGTCCGCGCTGACGCCAGCCAGACCTCAGAGAGTTGCCCGTATCGAGGAGGCAGGCGCAGTCATCGGGCCATGCCACTCTCGTGCCAGAACGTTCGGGGACTCACGGGGAACCGGGGCACAGAGCGAGCTGTTCGGCCGCACAACGCCAAACCAGGAAAGCCGCAGCTCGGGCCCGCGATCGCCCAACCTCACTGCTAAAGCGGTGGTCCACACCCGGTGAATGAGATCATCCATGGATGCCAGACGCGCGACTACCGCCAGGGTGGACCCTTCAGCAGATCGCCGACGTATCCGGGGACCACGAGGCTGTTGTCCTCGACCCAAACAGGGCGGTGAAGTGGGTCGCCTTCGACGGAGCCGACGAGGTACTGCAACCAGAAATCGTGCTCGGCTTCCATAGTTTGTGCCTCGTGAAGCCAGTCCAAAACGACGACTGGTACATGGGCAGCCTGTACGAAGACGGCAGCATCGACTGTTGGACAGCCTATGGCGACCTGTACGAGGCACTCCGCGGCCTGTAGAGGCACAGGCCGATTATCTAACTGCGCTACCACTACCCCGTACCGACGCGGACATCCGCGGACTCGGGCGAACAGGCCACACAATTCAAGCCCATTGAGCCGCAGCTCCTCGGGTCGGACGCATTGCTTCGGGACGAAGCGAGGGATGGGTGGAGTGAGGCGCCGTCGGCCTGGAGGGCTTGGTCTTCAAGCGGCTCACCGAGCGCTATCCGGCCGGGTTGGCGGAAGTACCGGGCGCGCGCGTCCACCGAGGCCATCGTCGGCATCGTGACCGGTGCGCTGCATCGGCCGGCGTTCGTGCTGCTTGGCCGGCTCGACGATGCCGACCGCCTCCAGTATGCGGGTCGGAACATGCAACTGGCGCGCCAGGCCGGCGAACACCTCGGGGCGCTCTTGGCGCCCGCCCCCGCCGGAAGCCCATCGCAGCGCTGGACGTTCTCAGCGGCGTGGGGATCGCGGGAGAAGCTGGACGTGAGGCTCGTCAGTATGAGCCACGTCGTCGAGGTGAGGGCCGACGTCGCATTCGACAGTTCGGGCCGGTGGCGGCATCTGGTCCGACTCCTGCGCGTCCGGGCCGACATGGCACCGGGTGACGTGCCGCGGGCCGGAGGGTGACAGACGAACGGCCCTCCGAGGGACGGCCGGTTTGCGGGGCCGGAGTTGAACCGACGTCGACTGGGGACAAGCCCGTCTGCTCTCTACCCATTGAGCTACCCGCCTGCGTGCCAGTGTCTCAGGCGACGACCAGCGCATAACGTGCGACTACGCGTCCTTGCGCGCTGCTCTCTGTGTCGCCAGTAGCAGTTCCTTGTATTGCCCCAGCGCGCTCTGCCGTCGCGGTTTGCCGAGGTAGCAGGTCTGCGTACCGCCACGCTTCACGGCGAAGCGCCCACGCTCTGCTGAAGTCGCGGGCCCTGAGGGCCACGCCGATGCCGACGATCGCCGGGCGTCTATCAGACGCCACCCGACGATTACTTCGTCCCCATCGCTGCGTCACAGCTTGGCCACGACCGGAGTGATCCACTCATCCACTGTCAGACCCGGGCGCTACGGTCATCTCTCCACAGACCTGGGGGGTCTATATGAGTTGGGACAACCAGCAACAACCGCCGATGCCGCCGCAGGGAGACCTGCAGCAGACGGCCCAGTGGGGACCGCCGCTGCCCGCGCCGCCTCAGCGGGACTACGGCCGGCGCCCGGGCTGGACGCTGAAGCGCTATGTCATCCCGGGTGCCGCAGTCCTGTTCTTCATCGGCGTCATGATCGGTACGGCCGGTAGTGGCGACGGCACCACGACGGTCGCCGACTCGAAGTCCGCTCCCGCGCCAACCGTCACCACAACCGCGACGGTCACCGACAGGCCGGCAGCAAAGGTGGCCAAGGCGAAGCCGGCGCCGACGGTCACCGTGACGGCCACGGCTACGAAGACGGTGACAGCGAAGGCTCCCGCCGTGACCGCGAGCGGCACGTCCGTCCCGAGCTTCCTGGGCATGGGGCTTCAGGACGCACAGGACAAAGCCCAAGCCGTAGGGTTCTACCTCCTGAAGTCGCACGACAGCACCGGGGCCGCCCGCTTCCAGATCCTCGACCGGGACTGGAAGGTGTGCACCCAGAACTTCAAGGCGGGGAAGAAGATCCCCACAAGCACACTGCTGGATTTCGGAGCCGTGAAGCTCGGAGAGCCCTGCCCCTAGGACACCCCAGAAACGAAGAAGCCCCCACCGCCACGCCTTCCATTCTGGTGGTCGTCGCAACACCCCAGCTCAGGGATGCCATGAAGTTCGAAGCGCGGAAGGACCGGAGGCCCAGGGGCGCAAGAAGCTGCACGCTGAGGGGGAGGCATGCCGCGCTCGTGCCGCACGCCAGGAACCGCGAAGACGCCTGCCGGGCGTTGGGAGTCGATGAAGACATGCTGTGGCCCCGCGCCGTGATCAACCGGGTGAAGACCGGCAATGACCGCGAGATCGTGCACTCGTACCCCTATCGCAGTGCGTGCCCCTCTCAGGTGTGGAGCGAGCTGGTTGCTCGCACCTCCGGGGACCTGCTTCTCGCCGGATACACGAACTACTTCTTCTTCACGCAGTTGCCGAACTTCACCGAGACACTCCGGCGGAAGGTGGATTCCGGGTGCCGGGTCCGGTTCCTCCTGGGTGACCCCGACGGTGAAGTGACCCGCCAGCGCGAGGTGATCGAAGACGTCGCGCTCACTGTGAGCACGAGAATCAAGATCACCATGGAGAACCTGGCGCACCTCGGCCAACTCGACGGCCTGGAGGCGCGTTTCAGCGCCGCCGAGGATGCCGTCAACCACGTCAGCCTCAGCGTCTTCCGCTTCGATGATGACGCACTCGTCACGCCCCACCTGGCGCGTCTCGTCGGGCACGACAGCCCACTCCTGCACCTTCGCCGAGTCGGTGACGCAGGGATGTTCTTCCGCTTTGCCGAGCACGCAGAGGAACTCTGGTCCCGGGGAGTGCCCGCTCGGTAGAGCGTGTGCCGGACACGCCGAAGCCCACGGCAGCATGTCGCTGAACCGCGCGCTGATGGCCGCCGGAGTTGTGCGCGTCGGAGATACTCCCCTTGGCGTTCTGCACCTTTGCGCTTCCGTGCGTCCTCCGACGCGCCTGTCGCAGCCTCTCGCTGGACGGGACTCTGTTTCCGGTCGAGCAATGCTCGTGGAGCTGATGCCCGGGGAGGGGACATGGCGGAGTGGAAGCAAGGTAAGTGCGGCTGGCCCACGAAGGCCGGAGGCAGATGCCAAAGGCTGACGAAGAAGGGAACATCTCGGTGCTTCGAGCAC
This sequence comes from Streptomyces sp. NBC_01497, assembly GCF_036250695.1. Taxonomy (NCBI): domain Bacteria; kingdom Bacillati; phylum Actinomycetota; class Actinomycetes; order Kitasatosporales; family Streptomycetaceae; genus Streptomyces; species Streptomyces sp. NBC_01497. The sequence goes on from NZ_CP109427.1 coordinate 5,908,683, forward strand.
CAAGGCGAGTGGACTGCCTACGCAACTCAGAGGCGTAAGAAGGCGGAACAGAGCAAGGCCATCAAGCGCCGCAAGAGGTGAGTGAGCTGATGTCCGGCTGTCTCCGCGCAGCGCATGCCGCACGACGACGACCAACGGTGACAACCGTCGACGGCTCAGCGCACGTCGTCGCGTGGTTGCTTGGGGGCCCCGGGTGTTTCCGAGTCGATGGCTGATGGGACCAGGAACCGCGCGGCATGGTCGTGGACGGGCAGGCCGCGCGGGCGCTGATCGTGAAGGAGATCGAGGCGCTCTGATCCCGCCGAGGTGCTGCCTCCCTGGCGCGCAGGCGGCGGGGCGCGCGCGGGCCGGGGAGCCGGGTGTGCGGGCCGGCCGGGGCCCCGGCGCCGCGTGCGGGCGATGCGCCAGGTGGTGGTTGCGGCCGGCTCACCGTGTCCTGAGGACCGCTGGGGCGTTGTGGAGGGCATGATCTCCACTCGACACTTCGCCACCCTCCTCGCGATCGCCGCCGGCGCCTCCGGTCTCGGTGCCTCGTCCGCCGCCGCCGTGGAACCCCTGATGCAGCCGCAGAGCGTCAGTGTGACCGACACTCTCAACGACCTTTCGTCCGCCGGGATGCCCGCGGACCAGAAGGGGCAGGTGCCGACGCTCGCCTCGCAGCTCCAGGGCCTCAACCAGGTCAACCAGCTCCAGCAGCTGACCGGTCTGGCCGCGCCCGCCACCGGGCTTCTCCCCAGCCTCGGCTGAGACGCCCCTGGTACAGGGCCGCGCGCGAGGCAGCAGGGACTCTCCTTCGCGCGGGCCCTGGGAGCGTCCCGGGTCGTCCGGCGTAGGACGGTGGCCCGACCGGGCGCCGGGGCCGCCGGGGCCGCCGGGCGAGACCCAGGTCACACCCGGCCGTGTCACATCCCGCCGAGCCGTTCCGTCATGTCCGTGTAGGCATCACCACGACGGAGGAGTTCACCATGGGTGCCCGTTTGAACATGTTCGAGGGCCAGGCCGCGGCCAAGGTCTGGAAGCACATCATCGCGGCGGGCAGGGCGCTCGCGGACTCGTCGCTGCCGCTCGCGACGCAGGAGCTCGTGAAGATCCGCGCGAGCCAGATCAACGGGTGCGCCGGCTGCCTCGACATGCACGTCAAGGAAGCCGCCGCGGCAGGTGAGACCGCGGTGCGCCTGAGTCTGGTCGCGGCGTGGCGCGAGGCCACTGTCTTCACCGAGGCCGAGCGCGCCGCGCTGGAACTGGCGGAGCAGGGCACGCGCCTCGCGGACGCGGCCGGAGGTGTCACCGACGAGGCGTGGGCGAACGCGGCCAAGCACTACGACGAGGACCAGCTGGCGGCGCTCGTGTCCTGCATCGCCGTCATCAACGCGTTCAACCGCGGGAACGTCATGATCCAGCAGCCGGCCGGCGACTACGTGGTGGGCTCGCTCGGATAACGGGGGCACTCCGTCCGGGGGCCGGGGCCGGGGCCGGGGGCCGGGGCCGGGGCCCGGGGGAGCGGCCCCGGCCCGGGGCGGGGAGGCCGGGGTACGCGCGTACCGCCTGCCCGGGCTCCGGATCCGGGCCCCAGGGCGCCGGTCACGGGGACGTCATGTCGCGCCGGCGGCATCGCCCTCGGTGACGGCCGGCGTCGCCGCGTGGGTGTCGTAGCGCCGGAACGGGCGTACGGCGAGGCCTCCGACGACGACCAGGACGAGGCACAGCACGGCGCTGCCGGACCAGGCGATGCTGAGCGTGGTGGTGGCGGCCATGGCGCCCGCGCGGAGGTCACCGAGGCGGGGGCCGCCCGCCACGACGACGGTGAAGACGCCCTGCATCCGTCCCCGCATGTCGTCGGGGGCGTAGGTCTGCAGGATGGTCTGCCGGTAGACGGAGCTCACCAGGTCGGCGGAGCCCGCGAGGGCGAGGAGGACGACCGCGGGCCAGAGGGTGTGGGCGAAGCCCGCCAGGGTGATCGCGGTCGCCCAGCCGGCCACCGCGATGGTCAGCGCGACGCCCTGGCGCCGTACCCGTCCGATCCACCCGCTGCACAGGCCGCCCACGACGGACCCGATCGCGATCGACGCGTACAGCAGGCCGACCCCGCCGTGGAAGCGCGCGGCGGCGGCCTCGGGGAAGAGGGCCCGCGGCATGGCCAGGACCATGGCGGCGATGTCGACCCCGAACGACATGAGCAGGACGGGGTTGCGGCTGATGAACCGGAGGCCGTCGAATACGGCGAGCACCCCGCGCCGGGTGGAGGTGCCCACGGGCCGGATGGGCGGCAGCCGGAACGTCGAGTACAGCGAGATGGTGAACAGCAGGGCGTCGGCGCCGTAGGAGTAGGCGAAGCCGTGCGGGAGCGATACGAGGAGACCGGCGACGAGCGGCCCGAGGACCTGGCCGACGTTGCCCACCGTGAAGTTGAGGGTGTTCGCCGCGGGGACCAGTTCACTCGGCACGATGCGCGGGATGATGGCACCGCGGGTCGAGGATGACGTGGCGAAGCCGGCGCCCTGGACGGCGACCAGGGCGAGGATCAGCGGCACCGACCGCACGTTCAGGAGCGTCTGGACGAGAAGCGCGAGGGTCACCACCCAGGTCACGAGCGAGGACCACAGGTAGAGCAGACGCCGGTCGACGGCGTCCGCGATGGCGCCGCCGTACAGGCCGAAGATGACGATGGGGACGAACCCGGCGAGACCCGCGAGGCCCACGTAGAACGACGAGTGCGACAGGGCGTAGATCTGGACCGGGATGGTGACCCCGGTGACCATCGTCCCCACGAACGAGGCCCCTTGGCCCACGAGGACGCGCCGGTAGATAGGGATGGCGAGCGGACGCGTGTCGAGGGCGACGCGGCGGAAGCGGTCCGCGACGCCCTTGCCGGTTCTTACCGGCTGCGGGGACGGCTTGTCGGTCGATGTCACCGGGCTGCCGCGCCCGGTATCGCGCGCCGTGCGAAGAGGCGGGGGCGCGGCCGTCGTTCCGCGATGCTGTGTGCTGTGCTCATGACCCTCACGGTGTCATGAGCACCCTCGCGCACGGCAGAGCGGGTCAGGGCGGGCGTGGTACGCCTACGCGGGACAGGCGCCATGCTGCTACGGGTACGGGTACGGGTACGGGTACGGGTACGGCGCGGGCCGGGAAGGCGGCCGGGGGTACGGGCCCCGGGGTCTCAGTCCGCGAGGGCGCCCACCAGGTCGGTCAGGCTGTCCACGCACCAGTCCGCGGTCTTCACGACGGCCGGGTCGTCCGCCCAGAAGTAGCCCCAGGGCCCGCGCCGCAGGTGCGCGGTGCGAAAGCCGGCTGCGTGGGCGGCGAAGATGTCGTGCGCCGGGTGGTCCCCGACGTGGACCGTCTCGTGCTCCTCGACGCCGGTGGCGTCCCGTACGCACCGGAAGAACTCCGGATCGGGCTTCGCGTGCCCCCAGTCCCCGGAGGTGGCGATCACGTCGACGGGCAGGTCGAGGCCGCGCAGGAACTCGCCCGCGCGTGCGGTCTGGTTGCCGGCGACGACGACCCGCAGCCCGCGTGACCTGAGTTCGGCGAGCGCAGGCCGTACGTCGGGGTAGAGGTCGCTCTCGTCGAGGAACTCGCCACGGCCCGCCGCCTCGCGCGCCGCGTTCGAGGACGCGACGTCGATGCCGGGGCTGACGAGACGCAGCGCGTCGGCGTTGTCGCGTCCGTCGGCGACGACCGCGCCGACGAGGGCGGACACCGTGTGGCGCGGTACCTGGAGCCAGGCGGCCCAGGCGCCCCAGTACCGGTCGTCGCGGACGAGGGTCTCCCCGATGTCGAGAACTACTGCGCGGATCATGCCCGGCATCGTAGGACGGCGTGGGGGCGCGGGCGGGGACCGTGGCCCTTGTGCCCTGCGCATGTCGTCCGGGTCGGGGCCCGCTACGCGTGTGGGAGATTGGGGGCATGGATACCGCCAAGCTCGAACTCGCAGTCCAGCGTTCCCGGGAAGCGGAGGTGGCGCTGGAGGCCGCACGTGCCGACGTACGGGCGGAGGCCCTCGCCGCGCTCCAGCAGGACCCCGGGCCCGAAGCGCTGGCCGAGGTCGCCCGCGTCACCGGGTGGAGCGCCGGGGACCTGCGCGGGGCGGCGGGCGCGCAGGGCTGACATCGGGTGGTCCGGGTGGCCGCGGTGGAGCCGCCGGTTCGGCCTGGAATGCGGGCCCCGGTGGCTCGGCCCCCAAGACGGGGACCCCGGCGCCCGGGGCTCGGCAGGCCGGTCCTCGCGGACGTCCGACCGTCGTATGAGCACATCGCCGCGGCCCCGGTCCTACGGTCACCACGTCACCCCGCCACCGGATCGCTGGATCAGCCCTTCCAGACCAGGGCCTTGACCACCGCCGCGGTCACCTTGAGCGGCGTCTGCTGGAACGCCTTCACGCGGATGCGCATACCGTGGCCCGCTGGGAGATGGTTCGTGATCGGGACCGTCGCGAAGGTGCTGCCCTCGGTGGCGATGACCTCGGCGATGGGGTGGTCGAGGACGTACGTCCCCTTCGCGTCCACCTCCGACTGGCGCACCTGGATCTGCGTGCCCGCCGTCGCCCCGTCGACGACGAGGCTGACCTGGCCGGTGAAGCGGGCCGCGCCGCGCACGAACACGCTGCCGTCGGTGGCGTGGTCACCGGCCTCGTCGGTCCACTCCTTCGTGAACTCGATGGCGTCCCAGTCCTGGCCGGGGGCGATGGTGTAGGGCTCGGCCAGGCCGAGGTTGACGTACTGGGGCATGTCGTCCTCCGGGGCGTCGGTGCCCGCGGCCCACGCGCGCAGGGCGGTCGCGGACAGGTAGCACAGCGACCTGTCCAGGGGGGTGCTCGTGAACTGCCAGATGAGGGGCGTCACTCCGGACGGGTGCGGCTGCGGCGCGGCCTCGGCCTTCGCGTACGAGGCCGCCGCGGTGCCCCAGGTGTACGCGGGGTACCAGAGCGGTACGCCGCTCGGCAGGTGTCCCTTTGCGAGGTCGTCGCCCGAGGTGTAGACGCCCACCCGCTGGCCGGGGAAGGCCTTGCGCACGGTCGCGACCCACGCCGTCGCGTATGCCTTGATCTGGGCCGCGGAGCGGCCCGCGTAGTTGCGGCCGTCGCTGTAGCGTTCCAGGTCGAGCCAGTGGCAGAACCCCTTGCCCGCGTGGGGCTTGACGGCGGCGATGTAGTTCGCCGCCTCCACGGACACGGGCTGGTTCGGCCAGCCGAAGTGGTAGCCGCCGGGTACGAGCCCCGCGGCCTTGATGCCGGCGATGTGCGTGGCGAAGCGGGTGTCGTGCGTGTGCTCGCCCTCGCTCGCCTTGGCGAACGCGAACACGACACCGTCGTTCTTGTGGGCGGTCCAGTCCTGGACGCCCTGGTAGGCGGATACGTCGACCCCTCGACTGGTGGCGGCCATCCGGTCTCCTCCGGGCACCGTGCGGCTTCACTGCGTGCGGACTCACTGCGTACGGACGGGTGGCTCCCACCGTCGTCCTGTGTACGTCATCCGTACCAGACGCTGTGCTCCGCTGGGGAGTCGTCCTCTCCAACTGTGCGGAAGATGCCCGCTCCTGCCCGACGTCGATCGCTGCCCGCCTGGATATGGGGGCGCGAACGTCGGGTAATGGAGGGCGCCTTACCCCGCGCACCGGCGGCGCGTGCCCGAAAGCCCGCGTGCGGGCAGGCACCGGGCAACGCGCCGCCGGGGTGCGGGAGGTGTCAGGGCCGCTCCTCGACGGTCACCGTGACGGCGGCGTGCAGTGCCCGCGTGTGGTCCACCTCGCGCACCGGACCGGTCAGTTCGGCCGCCGCGCGCAGCCGTACGCCGCTGTCCGCGGCCGACGTGGCGAGCCGCAACTCCAGCGCGCCCGGTTCGACGATCCGCCGCCCTTCGGTGCCCGTGAAGGACGCCAGGTCCGCCGGTACCCGCATCTCGACCCGCGCCCGCTGGTCCGGTTCCAGGGTGAACCGCGCCCAGCCGATGAGGCGTTGGACGGGGCGTACGACGGAGGCGACCGGGTCGTGCAGGTAGAGCTGCGCCACCTCGGTGCCCGGGCGCGCGCCGGTGTTGCGGACGGTGAAGGACAGCGCGAGCTCTCCGTCGGTCGCCGCGACGGGGGTGCGAAGCGCGAGGCCGGACCAGGTGAAGGAGGTGTACGTCAGCCCGTGGCCGAACGCGAACGCCGGGGTGGGGTCGATGCTCGACACACTGCTGGGGCCCGCGAGCGGTGCCGCGAGGTAGCTGGAGGGCTGAGCACCCGGCAGGCGCGGCACGCTCACCGGCAGCCGCCCGGACGGGTCCACGCGGCCCGAGAGCACACCGGCGATCGCCCGCGTGCCCTCCTGGCCGGGGAAGAACGTCTGGACGATCGCCGCGGCCTCCTCCACCGCGCGCCCCAGTGCGTACGGCCGGCCAGCCAGCAGGACGGCGACGACCGGGGTTCCGCAATCCAGCAGGGCGTCCAGCAGGGGCTGTTGGGCGCCGGGCAGGGTCAGGTCGGGTGCGTCGCAGCCCTCGCCGCTGGTGCCGCGGCCGAACAGCCCCGCGCGGTCGCCGAGCGCCGCGAGCACCACGTCCGCGTCCCGCGCCGCCGCGACCGCGGCCGCGATGCCGTCCGTGCCGGGGGTGTCCACTCCGCAGCCCTCGGCGACGATGATCTCGGCATCCGGGAACTCCGCCGTCAACGCCTCGCTCAGGGTGGGCAGTTCGATGCCGGGAGCGAGGTCCGGGTGCTGGGCCCCGATGTGCACGGGGAACGAGTAGCAGCCGAGGACCGCGGTCCGGCTGCCGGCCTGCGGCCCCACCAGCGCGATCCGCAGCCGCGGCGGAGCGGCCGGAGAGTCCGGAGCCGCCGGGGTACCCGGCAGGGGCAGTGTGCCGTCGTTCGACAGCAGGATCACCGATTCCTCGGCGAGCCGGCGAGCGATGGCGCGGTTCGCGGGCCGGTCGAGGTCGACGGTCCCGCGCAGCCGCTCCACCGCGTCGCCCTCGGTGTCCGCGTCCGCGAGCGCGGGCGGCACCGGTGACCAGTCCTCGTCCAGCAGGCCCAGTTCGGCCTTCTGGGTGAGGACGCGGGTGAGCGCGCGGTCCACCGTCTCCTGCGGGAGCCGGCCCGAGGCGAGGGCTTCCCGCAGGGGAGCGCCGAAGGTCTTGACGGTCGGCAGTTCCACGTCGACCCCGGCCGTGAGCGCCGTCGCCGCCGCGTCGCCGTCGTCCGCCGCGACCCCGTGCAGGGTGCGCAGGAACTCCACCCCGAAGTAGTCGGCGACGACCGTGCCGGAAAAGCCCCACGTGTCGCGCAGCAGACCGGTCAGCAACGCGCCGTCCGCCGCGGAGGGGACCCCGTCGGTGTCCGTGTAGGCGTGCATCACGGAGCGTGCGCCGCCCTCCCGTACCGCCATCTCGAACGGCGGCAGCACCACGTCGGCCCGTTCGCGCGCGCCCATGCTCACCGGCGCGAGGTTGCGGCCGGCGCGGGAGGCCGAGTAGCCCGCGAAGTGCTTGAGCGTGGCGATCACCCCGGCGGACTCCAGCCCCCGCACGTACGCCGTCGCGACGACACCGACGAGGTACGGATCCTCGCCCGCGGTCTCCTCGACCCGGCCCCAGCGGGCGTCGCGTACGACGTCCAGAACGGGCGCGAGGCCCTGGTGGACGCCGACGGCGCGCATGTCGCGGCCGATCGCCGCCGCCATCTGCGCCACCAGGTCCGGGTCGAAGGACGCGCCCCAGGACAGGGGCACCGGGTAGGCGGTGGCGCGCCAGGCGGCGAAGCCGGCCAGGCACTCGTCGTGGGCGAGCGCGGGCACACCGAACCGGTTCTTGCCCGCGATCAGCGCCTGCGTCCGCATCAACGACAGCGCGCCGAGCGCGGGATCGACCGGCGCGGTGCCGAACGGGCGGGTCAGTTGGCCCATTCCGTTGGGCAGCAGCTCCTCCAGTCGCGGGGGAGTCTCCATCTCGTGCTGGTACGGGGCGACTTCGGCGCCGTCCTGGGAGGCGCCCGCCCACAGCCCGTACAGCTGCGCGAGCTTCTCCTCCAGGGTCATCGCGGAGACCAGCTCCGCCACCCGCGCGGCACGGCGGGCCGCGCGGTCCGCGTGGTCTTCGGAGACCATGTTGTCGTTCACTTTCCTCCGACTCCCATGAGGCCCTGGACGAGCGCTCTGCGGGCGAACAGGTAGATGAGCAGGACGGGCACGGTGGACAGCACCACGGCGGCGAGCAGCGCGGGGATGTCCACCCCGTACTGGGTCTGGAAGTTGTACAGCCCGAGGGTGAGCACCTTGGAGTTCTCGGACTGGGTCAGCACCAGCGGGAAGAGGAAGCCGTTCCATGCCTGCAGCGCGGAGAAGACCACGATCGTCGACAGGCCGCCCTTGGACAGCGGCACCACGAGCTGGAAGAAGACCCGCTTGGTGTCGGCTCCGTCGATGGCCATCGCCTCGAACAGCTCGCCGCCGATGTCCCGCATGGTGCCGGTGAGGATCAGCGCGCACACCGGCAGGCAGAAGGCGGCGGTCGGCAGGATCACCCCGATCAGGTTGTCGTAGAGCCCTGCCTTGCTGATCAGGTAGAACATCGGCACGATCACCGCCTGCGCGGGCACCGCGAGTCCCAGCAGGAACATCCGGAAGACGGTGGACGTCGCCCGGCCCCGGTTGCGGACGATCGCGAAGGCCAGCGGCGGCACGAGCAGCAGCACGATCGCCACGACGCTCGCGGTGACCGTGATGGTGTTGAGGAAATAGCGGCCGAAACCGCCCTGGAAGTCCCGCACGAAGTTGTGGAACGAGAACGTGCCGGGCAGCGACAGCGGGCCGCCCGCCGTGTAGTCCGGCCTGGTGCGCACCGTCGCGCCGAGCATCACGTAGACCGGCAGCCCCACCACGCACAGCCACAGGAACGCGCCGATACCCGCGAGGTAGTTGGGGCGTACGCCGACGGCGGTCCCGGTCGTCGCCGCGCGCCGTGTCGTGCGCGAGGCGTTCCTCCCGTCCGCCGGGGAAGGACGTACCACTGTGGTCATGACAGCCCCTCCTGTGTGCCCGCCATCCGGTCGTAGCCCGACAGCCGCACCACGACCAGCGAGATGGCCGTCGCCACCACCACGAGCAGCAGCGCGACCGCCGCGCCCGTGCCGTAGTCGAAGCTCTTGAACGCCTTGTCGTACATGTAGTACGCCGTGATGGTGGTGTCGGTCCCCGGCCCGCCCTCGGTGAGGATCAGCACGGAGTCGAAGGTCGTGAGGCCGCCGACGATCATGAGGATCACCGACGTGACGACCGCGTTGCGCAGCTGCGGCAGCGTGACGTGGAGGAACTGCCGTATCCGGCCCGCCCCGTCGATCGCCGCGGCCTGGTAGAGCACCGCCGGGATCGCCCGGGTCGCGCCCTGGTAGATGAGCGAGTGCAGCGGCGTGTACTGCCAGGCGCTGACGAACACCAGCACACCGATCGCGCCGGTGCGGGACCCGAGCAGGTTGCCGTCCCCGAACAGCCAGTGGGCCTGCGCGGGAACCCCGAAGTTCGGGTCCAGCAGCGCCCGCCAGAGCACCGAGACCGCCGTCACCGACAGCAGCAGCGGGATGAAGAAGATCGCGGAGAGTACGGCCCGCCCGCGCTGGCGGCCGGCCGCCCACACCCCGATCAGGATCGACAGGGGCGTCTGCACCAGCACACCGAGCCCGGTGAGCAGCACGCTGAGCCACAGGCTCTGGATCATCACCGGGTCGTGGAACAGCTTGGTCCAGTTGGCGAGCCCCGCGAAGGACGGCGAGCCGAGCCCGGTCCAGCTGGTGAACGAGAGCACGGCCACCAGCACCAGCGGGACCAGCGCGAACAGGCCGAAGAACACCACAGCGGGCAGTGCCCAGAGGATGCCGGGCCGGGCCGCGCCCCGGGCGCCGCGGCGGGCGCGGGCGCGGACCGCCCCGGCCGGCGGCGCCGGGGGCGCGGCCGTGGGGGGCGGGCCCGCCGGCGTCGTGCCGGCGGGGGAGGCTGCGGACGTCATGTCTCTTCCGTCCCCGCCCGTCAGCTCGCGTCCAGGGCCTGCATGGCCTTGATGAAGCCGTCGGCGTCGCTCTTGCCGTCGGTGAACTCCTGGATGGCCTGGTAGATCGGCGTCATCTGCGACGGCGGGTAGGTCTGGTCCCAGGAGATCTGGAAGGACGGCGCCTTGGAGACCAGGTCCAGCTGGTACTTCGCGTACGCCGGGTCGGAGCTGGTGCCGAGGAACGTGCTGGTGTTCGTCGTGGTGGGCAGGTTGCCGATCGACAGCTGCGCCTTGATGAACTCCTCGGAGTACATGAGCTTCAGGAACTTGGCGACGGCCGCCGGCTGCTTCGTCTTCTTCATGACGGAGTAGAAGTTGTTGGTGTTGCCGACGAGGTCGTTCGGATCACCCTTGCCGCCCTGCACGCTCGGGAAGGTGGTGTATCCGAGGTCCTTGGCCGCGAAGCCGGGGCTCGCCTGCTTCTGCGTGGAGTACTCCCACGACCCCATCAACTCGAACCCGGCCTTGCCGGACGCGAGGAGCTGGGCCGAGCCGCCGCCGGTCCACTTCACGGAGTCGAAGTTGCTGCCGAACGCCCCCGCGTCCACCAGCTGCCGCACCATGGACAGCGCCTTCTTGCTGTCGGGGCTCGACCACGCGCTCTTGTCGCCCGCCACGGCCTTCTCGAAGAGGCCGGGGCCCGCGATCCGGTCGTAGAGGTACTCGTACCACATCATGGTCGGCCACTTGTCGCCGCCGCCGAGAGCGATCGGGGTGACGCCCTTCGCCTTGAGCTTCTTCACCGAGGCCAGCAGCTCGTCCCACGTCTTGGGCTGCGTGACACCCGCGTTCGCGAGGACCTTCTTGTTGCTGAACAGCAGGACGGGCTGGGTCCCGCGCATCGGGATGCCGTACGCCTTCCCGTCGATCTTCGCGGTGTTGTAGACCGACGGCAGGAAGTGGTCGCCGATCGTCGGGTCGTTCGTGAAGACGTCGTCGAGCGGCATCAGCAGCCCGGCCTTGACGAACGGCTTGATGGAGCCGCCGCCCCAGTTGTAGAAGACGTCGGGCGCCTGCGGCGTGTTGATGATGGTCTGGAGCTTCGTCTGGTAGTCGGCGCCGGGGATCGTGTCGAGGACGGCCTTCACCTTCGACGTCTTGTTGAACTCGGCCACGATCTGCTTCTCGACCGTGTTGCCCGCGTCGCCGTAGACGAGGACGTGGAACTCCTTGGCTCCGCTCGCGTCGGAGCCGCTGTCGCACGCGGTCAGCGACGTGCCGAGCAGGAGGGCGGCGCCGCCGCAGGCGACGGTGCGTACGAGCCGGACCCGTGGCGGCGCCGCGCTGCCCGGGGTCCGCTGCGACGCGGTCTCCACCGCTGTTCGCGTCCGTTCCGCTCCCCGCTTCGCCCCCGACGTCGCGGCCCGCCCCGCCGCCGGCGTCGATCCCCGCGACATCCGCATCGATATCCGCATCGCGTCCCCTTCGAAAGTGTCGGCAAGATTACCGAAAGCTCTATGGGTCGCGACCGTAGAGTTGGGGTGCGATGCCGTCAACAGCCCACCCTGCGAAGAAGCGCTGCGCAATCAAACTGTTACCCAACGGCCTTGCTCTATCCTTCAGCCATGGCAGATGACAGGAGCGCGGGCAAAACCACGCTGGCCCAGGTGGCGACGCAGGCCGGAGTCTCGCTCTCGACAGTTTCGAAGGTGCTCAATGGGCGGCCCGACGTCTCGGCCCCCACGCGCATCAAGGTCGAGGAGCTGCTCGACGAACACGGCTACCGGCGGTCCTCGCCGACACCGCCCGAGGCCCCGCTCCTGGAGATCGTCTTCCACGAACTGGACAGCATCTGGTCGATGCAGCTGATCAGAGGCGTGCAGAACATCGCCCAGCGCAACGGCATGAGCGTCGTGCTCACCGAGACCGGCACCCGCCACTCACCCGGTGCCGACTGGGTCGAGGGCGTGCTGCGCCGCCGCCCCCTCGGAGTGGTCCTGGTGTTCTCGACCCTGCCGGACGAGCTGAAGAAGAAGCTCTGGTCGCGTGCCATCCCGTTCGTCATCGTCGACCCGGCCGGCGACCCCGAGCCCGACGTCCCCTCGGTCGGCTCGGCCAACTGGGCCGGCGGCCTCGCCGCGACCCGCCACCTCGTCGACCTCGGCCACCGCAGGATCGCCGTGATCACCGGTCCCGAGGACATGCTCTGCTCGCTCGCCCGGCTCGACGGATTCCGCTCCGCGCTCGGCATGGCCGGCCTGACTCCCGACCCCGCGCTCGTACGGTACGGGGACTTCCATGTCGCGTCCGGGCGGGAGCACGCCCTCGACCTGCTGCGCGGGCCCGACCGCCCCACGGCGATCTTCGCGGGCAGTGACCTGCAGGCGCTCGGGGTGCTGGAGGCGGCGCGCGTGCTGGGCCTCCAGGTCCCCCAGGACCTGTCCGTCGTCGGCTACGACGACATCCCGCTCGCGCAGTGGTCCAGCCCCGCGCTGACCACCGTCAACCAGCCGCTCGTACGGATGGCGGAGGAGGCGGCGCAGATGCTCCTGCGGCTGCGCGCGGAGCGCGCCGCGGGGCGCACGGACGAGCGGGGCGCGGGCCGCTCCGACGCCCGCGCCGACCAGGCCGGCCCCGAGACCCGGATCGAGCTGGGCACCCGCCTCGTCGTACGGGACAGCACCCGCGCGCCCGCGGCCCGGCCGGAACCGGCCGGGCCGGGCCGCTGACCCAGGCGGTCACCGCGCGGCACACTGGAGGCATGTGCCGCAGCATCAAGACCCTCCGTCCACCCGCGCTCCCCGAAGAGGCCACCGAGGAGGAGATCACGGCCGCCGCGCTCCAGTACGTCCGCAAGGTGTCCGGCTTCCGGGCCCCGGCCGCGCACAACCGCGAGGTCTTCGACCGGGCCGTCGCGGAGATCGCCGCCTCCACGGCGAGGCTCCTGGCGGACCTGGAGGTACGGGGAGCCGCAGCGCCCCGCGCCGAAGCCGGGGAGCCGGCGGCGGCGAGGCGCTGAACCCGCCCGCCGAAAGGCCTAGGCGGCCTGGGTGGCCACGGCCTCCGGGGCGGGGGCCTGCGCCGGGTCGCAGCCGATCAGTTCGACCGGCGCCACCGCGCCCGCGGCCGCCCTCGGGCGGCGTACGACGTACGCGGCCACGCCGCCCGCGCCGAACAGCGCCAGCACGGAGAGCACCGTGCCGACCCAGCTCGCGCCGAGCCACTGGCCGCCGAAGTAGCCGAGACCGACGCTGTACACCGTCCAGGCGGCACCGGCGAGCGCCGACCAGGGGAGGAAGTCCTTCGTCCTGCGCTGCGAGGCGCCCGCGCCGAACGACATCACCGAGCGGCCCGCGGGTGCGAACCGCGCGACGACGACCAGGACGCCACCGCCCGCGGCGAGTGCCCTGCCGAGGCTCTCGTGGGCCTTGGTGAGGCGGCGGGAGCGGGTGATGGCGGAGGTGAGTCTGGCGCTGCCGCTGCGCGCGATGCTGAAGGCGACCAGATCGCCGAGCACGGACGCGGTGGTGGCGCAGAGGCCGAGCAGCAGCAGGGAAGGGATCTCGTGCGGGAGCCGGCCCGTGTTCGACATCCTGTCGGCGGCGTGCGCCACCGTGGTGGAGGTCGCGGCCGTCGCCGTCGCGGTGGCCGCCGTCACGACGATCACGCCGCTCGGCAGGACGGGCAGGAACACGTCGAGCAGGACGGAGAGCGCCACGACGGCGTAGATCCACGGGCTGCTCGCAAGCGACCCAAGACTCTCCAGCACGGTGCCCGGTCCCCGATTCCGTCTCGTCCTCGGACGCCGTCCGATGTGCCGCGTGGTGTGCGCCCTGATGCGCGGCCGCCCGTCGTCGCGGGGGAGCGAGGAAACCGGCCTACCAGCTATACAGCGTACGCCCGCTTGCTGTGGGCCGGTCGCGCGCCGTGCGTGATGTTGTCCACTTCGAGATGTTCGCCGTTCAACAAGCGCTCCCCCGGGGGACTCGCGGGTGACGGAGCGTCACGCGGCGCTCGCGACCGGTCGCCAGGTGTGACCGATGGGCCGGCCGGGAGAGGTGAGGCAGGCGGCCGGCGCGCCGCCCCGCGCGGGCCCCGGCCTCCCTCTTCGGCCGGTCTCCGGCGGTCAGTGACCGCCGGAGACCGGCGCGGCACCCATGCGGCGGGGCCGGTCCCGCCGTGCTGGGAGGGGCCGGCCCCGGCCGGGGACCCGGTGCGTCCCGGCGCTCAGCGACCGCCGCTCGTCAGCGTCCGCTCGTCCACCGTCACCAGGTGTGCGGTCCCGTCCTGCCGCGCCCGGCTCTGGTCCAGGCGCAGATCCGCGCGGCGACCGTCCAGCGTCAGCGTCATCAGCTGGTTGCCGAACCAGGGCCCGCCCGTCCGATTCCATGCCACGGGGGCGGGGCCGAGCCGGCCGTGCCACCGCAGAGCCCGCCCGATCCACCGGCCGAGACCGGCCCAGCCCACCCGGAAGGTGACCTTCATGTAGCCCGGGACGGAGTTGTGCACGGGTGAGCACGTCAGCTGCGTCACCCGTGCGGTGACCGGTGCGGCCGGCCGGCCTTCGGGCCACGCGGCCTCCGCGATGTACGCGTGGTGCACGTCGCCCGAGAGCACGCAGACCGTGGCGGGCGCCCGCTCGGCGCTGCCGACCTCCGCTATCAGGTCCGTGAGCTCCTCGAAGGAACGCGGGAACGCGGCCCAGTGCTCCAGGTCGGCCCGCCGCCGCAGCCGCTCGCCGAGCCGCGCCCAGCGCGGTCCCCGCCCGCCGCCGCACAGCACCGAGTCCCAGCTCTCCAGGTCATGGATCATCGGGGGAAGCAGCCAGGGCAGCGAGGTGCCGAGCAGCAGGTGGTCGTAGGAGCCGGGAGCGTCGAGTGCCTGCTCCCGCACCCACCGCGTCTCCTCCTCGTCGACCATGGCCCGCCGGTCCTCGGCCAGGACACGCGCGGCCCGCGAGTCCACCACCAGCAGTCGCGTGCGGCCGAAGTCACGCCGGTAACTCCACCGCGCGCACGCCGGATCGCGGTCCGCGCGCCGCGCGAACTCCCGTACCAGGGACGTCGCGTCGCTGCTGTGACGCACCGCCGCGTACAGCTCGTCGCGCTCCAGTTCGGCCGGCGCGAGGTTGCCCAGGTGCTGGTAGACCCAGTACGACATCAGGCCGCTCACGATGCGCTCGTCCCACCAGTTCGTCGCGCGCATCTCGGTGAGCCAGGCGTCGCTCGTGTTCCAGTCGTCTATGACGTCGTGGTCGTCGAAGACCATGCAGCTGGGCACGGTCGACAGCAGCCACCGCACCTCCGGGTCGCCCCACGACTCGTCATAGAGGTGGGAGTACTCCTCGTAGTCGGCGACCTGCGTGCCCGGGGGGCGCGACAGGTCCCGGCGGCCGCGCAGCCACTTCTGGGTGTCCGGTGAGGTCTCGTCCGCGTACACCTGGTCGCCGACGAGCAGCAGGACGTCAGGGCGCTCCGACTCGTCGGCGGCGGCGAGCCGGAGCGCCAGGGTGTCCAGGGCGTCGGGGCCGATCGGGTCGGGCCCGTCCTTGGCGGGCCGGGCCCACCGGCAGGAGCCGAACGCGACCCGTGCCCGCGTCAGGGCGCTGGCCTCCCCGGTGCCGGGCGTGTCCGCATCACCCGGGCCGGGCGTGCGTATCGTGCTCGGCGGGAAGCCCGCGCCCTCGCGCGGCCACACGGCTTCCCCGTCGAGCCGGACCTCGTAGGCGGTGGACGTGCCGGGCGTCAGCCCGTCGACCTGTACCAGCGCGTAGTGGTGGCCCGCCACCTCGAACGTCGGTGCCGACCCCGACGCCCCGTCCGCGCACCGGACTTCGGCGGTGCTCGCCGCGCCGGCCTCCACCCATACGGTCGCCGTTCCCGATCCGTCCCACGCGACGTGCCGCAGCACGGGCCCCAGCCGAAGCTCGGTCATTCCAGCAGCCTCCTTCAGTTCGCCCGTACGGTACGGACACCCTGCCTCCTGCCCCACGGCGGGCCCCCGAGCGCCCGGCGGGGCCCCGACATCGCCCGGGCGCGACCCTGACTTCTCCCGGACCGGGGCCCGGACACGGTACGAATGGGCCCCATGCGACTCACCGACGAAGAGGCGGCACGCAGGCTTCGCGCGGCACGGGTGCTCCGGCTCGCCACGGTGGGCCCGGACGGGGCGCCCCACCTGGTGCCCGCCACCTTCGCGTGGTACGAGGGCCCGCACGGCGACCGGATCGCCATCGCCGTCGACCACAAGCCCAAGCGCCACCGGAACCTGCGGCGCCTGCGCAACATCGAGGCGCGGCCCGCGGTGTGCGTCCTGGCCGACGAGTACAGCGAGGACTGGGCCCGGCTGTGGTGGGCACGGGCCGACGGGACGGCGCGGGTGCTGGCGGGCGAGGGCGAGGGCGACGGCGAGGGCGACGGCGAGGGCGCGGCCCGGGCCGGTGGTGGCGGGACCGGAGCCGGCACCGCCGAGCGGGCCGGGGCGCTGGAGCGGCTGGCGGCCAAGTACCCGCAGTACGCGGAGCGGCGACCTGAGGGGCCGGTGATCCTCATCGAGGTGGAACGCGTCAGCGGCTGGGCGTACACCGATCCGGTCGGGTAGGTCTTGTGGAGGCGCCGCGGGTCGGCAACGCCCTTACGGCGCACCGGGAATCATGGCGGGCGATGGCCCCCGACGCGACGGGCGAGAGCCCGTTCGACACCCTGTTCTGCGGTCTGCTGCCCCGGCTGTACCGCAGAGCCGTCATGCTCGCCGGCACCCGCCAGGCGGCGGAGGACGCGGTGCACGAGGCGTACCTCAAACTGGTGGCGCGGCCGGAGAAGCTGCTGGGCCATCCCGAGCCGTACGCCTATGCCTTCAGGGCCATGCTCAGTGCCGTGCACGACGCGCGCAGGAAGGAGACGCGGCAGGTGCCGACCGACGCGCCCGACACCGTCGGCGACCGGGGCGCCGGCGGCTGGGACGGCGGACTGGAGCAGCGGCACGGCGAGTTGGAGGCGGTCCGGCTGCTCGGCGGCCTCTCCGCGCGGCAGGCGGCCGTGGTGATCCTCATGGACCTCGACGGCTACACCCTCGACCAGGCGGCCCGGATCATGCGGGTGCACCGGGGTACCGCCGCGCGGCACCGGACCCGAGCGCTCGGCGCGCTGCGCGCCGAACTGACCCGGGCGGACGCGGAGGGCGGGCCGTCATGACCGCGCCCGAGGTGCACGGCTCCGGCGAGGAGGGGCGCCCGGCGGCGTCGCTGGGCGAGCGGCTGCGCGCCGTGGACGGCGCGATCACCGTCCCGCGCGGCCTGTGGGAGCGGGTGCGCGAGGCGCCCGATCCGGCGCCCCCGCGCCGCCGGTTCGCGGCCCGGCCGGCCGTCCTCGCCGGGGTGGCGGCCGTGGTGGTCGTCGTGGTCGCCTTCGGGTCGTGGCTGCTCGTACGGCCGGACGGCGCGCGCGGGCCCGTGCCGCCGGCCGGGTCCACACCGGTGACGATCACCGTCTACAACGTGGAGCGCTCCTGCCAGGGGCCCCGCACGGCCGACTGCGCGCTGCGGGTCGCCGTGGACCCGCACGCCCGCTACGCGGCGCCGGACAACCGCGCGGGCGCGGTCTGGAACGGCGACCGGCTGACGGCGAGCTGCGCCGTGGAGGGCACGGCCGTACGGGACGAGGCGGGCCACGCGTCCGCCCGCTGGTACCGGGTGCGCGGGCCGGGCGGCCTGACGGGGTGGCTGCCCGGGGTGCGCACGCGTGACGCGGGCGCGGTCCCCGACTGCGTGTGAGGATGTGTGTGACGCACGCCACATGGCGGGGTGTCATACGGGAGGCCCGGCCCTGACGTGTACCGCGCGACCGGGCCGTACGGCCCGCACGACAGAAACGGGGTTCCCATGATCCGTCCCTTCGGCCACCCGCCGGCCCGCCCGCGCAGGACGGCGGTTCTCACCGCCGCGGCCGTCGCCTGTGCGGCGGCGCTGCTGGTACCGGCCGCCTCGGCCTCCGCGAGTCCGTCCCAGGCCGATCCCGGTGTGCCGGTCACGGTCTGGGCGAGCAATGTGCGGCTGCACAACGGGCCGCACGTCTCCGCGCCCTCGCCGGCCGAGTTCGGGCCCGGCACGCTGATCGACATC
This sequence comes from Streptomyces sp. NBC_01497, assembly GCF_036250695.1. Lineage (NCBI taxonomy): Bacteria > Bacillati > Actinomycetota > Actinomycetes > Kitasatosporales > Streptomycetaceae > Streptomyces > Streptomyces sp. NBC_01497. Next base: position 5,926,764 of record NZ_CP109427.1, read on the forward strand.
TGTCAGACCCCCGGCGACACGGTCACCGAGCCGCAGGGGACGAGCAGTTGGTGGTCGCTGGTCGAACTGCCCAGCGGCAGCGACGCGTTGTACATGAGCAACGTGTTCATCAAGGGCGGCGCGAAGATCGCGGGCGTACCGGACTGCTGATCCGGCGCCGCCGGCGTCGCGCGGGACCCGGGTGACCTCCGGGCGCTCGCGTCCCCGGCCGCATCCGTGCGGCCGGGTGCCGGTTCGCACCGGGTGAACGGGACCGTCCCGGCCCTCGGGCCGCCGGGCGGCCAGGGGGAAGGCGCCGGACCTCGTCGGGGGCCGGCGTCGTCCGCCTCCCCGCCCGAGCGGTGACGCACCGGGTGGTGGCGCACCGGGTGGTGGCGCGCCTCTTCGACCACGGGGGTGCCGAAGGGGCGTGCCATGAACGGTGTCTCAGCAGCGGCTGTTGAAGGCCGCCCGGGGCCGGTGCGGCCGGCCCCCGGGCGGCCCGCCTGCTTCGGCCCGGGCGGCCCGCCTGCTTCGGCCCGGGCGGCCCGCCTGCTTCGGCCCGGGCCGCCCGCCCGGCTCTCCCGGCGTCCCGCCTGCTCAGCAGCCGTTCAGGATCCCCTGGAGCGCCGTCTTCTCAGCCGAGTCGACGGACAGGTCGTAGTAGTGCTTGACCTGCACGTACATCCGCGCGTACGTGCAGTGGTACGAGGCGGTCGGCGGCAGCCACTCGGCCGGGTCGCGGTCGCCCTTCGACTCGTTGACGTTGTCCGTGACCGCGATCAGCTGCGGGCGCGTCAGGTCGTTGGCGAACGCCTGCCGCTGGGCCGTGGTCCAGCTGCTGGCGCCGGACTGCCAGGCCTCGGCGAGCGGGACCACGTGGTCGATGTCCACGTCCGACGCCGCCGTCCAGGTGGCGCCGTCGTAGGCCGAGTGCCAGGACCCCGCGGTCGGGGCGCAGGCGGAGTCGGTCGTCACGCCCGTGCCGTCGCGCTTGAGCACCACCTCGCGGGTGTCGCACGTACCGGACTGGGTGATCCAGTGCGGGAACTTGTCGCGGCTGTAGCCGCTGGTGGAGCCCTCGGTCTTGACCGTCAGCTCACTCAGGTAGGTGCGCGCCGTGGACGCGGCCACCGGGGTGGGCGGGGCGGCCTGCGCCGCGGGGGCCGTGAGCAGCCCGGCGGCGGCCGCGAGCGCCGCGGCGGCCGCGGCGAGGCCGCCGCGGGACATCAGGAGCCCGAGGGGCCGGGTCCGGGAGGGCTCGGTGCGGGCAGCGGGACGGGCGGGATTCGTGTGACGCGCGTAGACCTGCGGCATGTGCGTACTCCCTCGGTGGGGGTGCGAAGGACAACTCCGGTACCAGCGTGGCGAAGTGGGGTGTCCGCGAAGCGGTCGCCGGATGACAGCTTGGGGTCGTGTTCACGTCAGGACAAGAGGGCCTGCGTGATCCGTGCCACCCGGGACCCCTCGGCCGTACCGGTGCCCCGGGCGGTGACGTAGGGTGGCGGATGCAGAAGGGGAGTAGCTCTACGCCGGACCGTCGACATACTGCTGGGCCCAGGGATCCGTCCCTGACCTGGCCGGCGCCCGGAGACGACCGGTAACCCGGTGCGTCAGCGAGACCTTCGGCCGCAGTGATTCGTAGACACACCACCGGCGCGTATGCCGGGGGTCCGACGACGCTGCCGTGCCGACGTGTCGACCCTTTGTGCGGTTCGCCTCTCGGCGCGGTGCGACCGACCGATTGAGGAAAACGACCAGTGATCAGTTTCACCGTCATGGCGATCGTCTTCGGCGTGATCTTCCTTGCCGAACTGCCGGACAAGACTGCTCTCGCCGGCCTGATGCTGGGGACCCGCTACCGGGCCTCGTACGTGTTCGTGGGCGTGGCGGCGGCCTTCGCCGTCCACGTCGCGCTCGCCATCGCAGCCGGCAGTGTCCTGACCCTGCTGCCCCACCGGCTCGTGCAGGGGGTGGTGGGCGTCCTGTTCCTGGCGGGCGCCGCGATCCTGCTGTTCAAGAAGGGGGAGGACGAGGACGAGGAGGTCAAGCCGCCCGCCGACCAGTCTTTCTGGAAGGTCTCGGGGGCCGGCTTCATGCTCATCCTGGTCGCCGAGTTCGGCGACCTGACCCAGATCATGACCGCCAACCTGGCGGCCCGCTACGACAGTCCCGTCTCCGTCGGCATCGGCGCCGTCCTCGGCCTGTGGGCGGTCGGCGGCCTCGGCATCCTCGGCGGCAGGACGCTGATGAAGCACGTGCCGCTGCGGCTGATCACCAAGATCGCCGCAGTGGTGATGCTGGCGCTGGCGGGCTTCAGCCTGTACGAGGCGATCGCCGGCTGAGCGAGCGTCCGGCGAGGACCCGCACGGACAAGGGCGGGCGCACACCCCGATCAGGGTGCGCGCCCGCCCTTGTTCCGCGTCGGGTCGGGTGCCGGGCCGGGTGTCAGGCCGTGAAGCGCAGGGTGAGGGAGCCCGTCGCCGCGTCCGGCTCCACGGCCACCTGTGTCAGGTCGCGCACGTGCGCCGTCGGCGCGAGCGCGGCGGCCCGGGGACCCACCCCGACCACGCGCATACCCGCCGCGCGGGCGGCGGCGATGCCCGCGTCGGAGTCCTCGAACGCCACACAGTCCTCGGGGGCGAAGCCCAGTCGGGCGGCGCCCTTGAGGAAGCCCTCCGGGTCGGGCTTGCTGGCGCTGACATCCTCCGCCGTGATCCGCGCGGCGGGCAGCGGCAGTGAGGCCGCGCCCATCCTGGCGGTCGCGAGTGCGGAGTCGGCCGAGGTGACGAGCGCGTGGGGCAGGCCGGTGAGGGCGGCGAGGAAGGCGGCGGCGCCGGGCACGGGGACGACGCCCTCGGTGTCGGCGGTCTCCTGCGCGAGCATCCGCTCGTTCTCCGCGTAGTTCTCCGCCATCGGCCTCTCGGGCAGCAGCGCGGCCATTGTGGCGTAGCCCTGCCTGCCGTGGACGACCCCCATGATGGCGTCGCCCTTGAGGCCGTGGCGTTCGGCCCAGGCCCGCCAGACGCGTTCCACCACGGCGTCGGAGTTGACGAGGGTGCCGTCCATGTCGAGCAGCAGGGCCCGGCAGGTGAGGACGGTCTCGGAGGTGGTGGCCTGCATGCGGGGGGCTCCAACGGTGGGACGGAAGCGGGCCCGGGCGCCTGCGGGGGCCCGCGGGAAGCAGTGGCGCGACAGAAGCGGTCCCGCCCGTCGGTCAGGGAGATACGGGCGGAACCACTTTGTTTCCTCACTGTACAAACGGGAGGGCCCGCGGCGCCACTCCCCGGAGATGAACGCCGGGGAACGGGCGCCGGCCCGCGTGGACACGGCGTGACGGTGCTCACCCCGGGACGCGCGCGCGGGCCGGCCCGGTGCGGCGACCCCGGTGTTGCGCTCCCGGCGCGCGGCGTCCGGGCGGTGATGCCCGGTGCGGCGGTGACGCCGGGTGGTGACGCCAGGCGGTGGCGAGGTCCGGCAGTGATGCCTGGAGGTGGAGGTCGGCGCGGGTGTTCAGTGGTGGTGCGTGCCGCCGGACGAGCCGCCGTAGCCGCCGTAGCCGCTGGGGCCGCCGGGGTACGTGTTCCCGCCCGGCGCCTCGGTGTGGCCGCCGCCGTGCGAGCTGTGGCCGGTGTGCGCGTCGTGCGTCTGTCCGCCGCCGGACGACTGCTGCCGCGGTTGCGCCGCGGTCTGCTGCGTGTGCCCGGTGTGCTGCGTGGTGTTCTGCCGCGGGGCCTGCGGCGCCTGCTCGGAGGCGAGCGCGCGGCGCGTGTTGGGCCCGTACACGCCCGACGGGTCGCCGCTCACGTGCCGGTACATCTGGTAAATGCGGACGGCCGCGACCAGTTGCTGGTTGTACGAGCCGTCGTCGGGGCCGTGGTACAGGTACATCGCGCCCAGCTTCTCCTGGAGCGCCTTCACCTGGGCGCCGCTGTCGCCGTACCGGAGGGACCCGTCCGTGTGGGCCGCCGCGCTGTCCACGTGGTGCCCGGCGGTCGGGACCGTGTGCCCGGTCGCGGCGGCGCGCACGGTCGTGGCCGTGGTCTTCGAGGTCTGTCCCGGCGTGTTCGGCGAGGTCAGTGTGGAACGGACCGCCGGCTGCGCCGGGCCGGTCGAGGCGCCGTCGGGCAGACTCCCGTCGGGCAGACCCGTGTGGGTCGTGTCGGCGAGTGCCTCGTCGGTGTGGGCGCCACTGGAGAACACCCCGGACGCGAACGCCGCGGTGCTCAGCACGGCCACCGCGGTCACACCGAGTGCGACGGCCTTCATCGGCCGGCGCGACGCCCGGTGGGCGGAACGGTGCGGCGCGTGCGGCGGCATCGCGCCGGGCGGGGGCGGCGGTGCTGCGGCGAGCGGCGGCAACGGGCCCGCTGTGGCGGGCTCCGCGACGGCCCGCGCGTTCTCGTCCAGCGTCACGTACGGGCGGATGTGCAGCGGGTTGAAGTCCTCGGCTGCCGCCAGTTCGGCCGTGCGTGTCTCCGCCCGTTCGGCGGTGCGCGTCCAGGCCGGGTCGTCCGCCGCCGGTTGCGGAAGCTGTGCGTACGGGGGCAGCGGCGCGGCGTACGGGGCCGGAGCCGTGGCGTACGGGGACGGGACGGGGGCCCCGGCGTACGAGGAGGGGGCGGGAACCGCCGCGTACGGGGACGGGGCGGGAACCTGGGGGTACGCGTGCGCACTCGCGCCATGCGGAGCCGGAACGGGGGCCCCGGCGTACGGGTTCGGCGGTGCCACCGCCCCGACGGCCGGCAGGATCGCGGTCTCCGCGGCGGCCGAGGGCCCCGCGGTGTGCGGCGGTGCCTGGAGCGGCGGCGGTATCGGCGCCGCCTGCCCGGTCCACGCGGCGCACGAGCAGCCCGCGCCACCGCCCGGCACGCGCGGTGTACCGCATGAGCGGCAGAACTGTCCGTTCACCGTGGAACCCCTCCCCTTGAACTGCCCCAGATTATGCAGTCCCTGAGGGAACGGCGGGTGCCGCACGGACCGTACGTGACGCATGTCCCGGTCGCGAAAAGGACAGAAGGGCACCAAAACCTGCCAAAGAGATTCCACTTTTTAGACAGGAAGGAGGCCTTTGCCGTACCAGATCTCGCGGTACGGCCCCGAGTTGTACGCCGGGATCTCCCTGAAGCCGTGCTTCACGTACAGCCCGCGCGCCTCGACCAGATCCAGCCGGGTGTCCAGCACCAGCTCCCGGGCGCCGAGCCCGAGCGCCGCCCTCTCCAGCGCGGCGATCAGCGCCCCGCCACCACCGGTGGAGCGTGCCCAGGGCGAGACGTAGACGCGGGTCAGCTCGGCGCGCCCGCCGTCCAGCAACCGCACGCCCCCGCAGGAGGCGGCCCGCGCGCCGTACCGGCCGACGACGAACTCGCCGGTGGGCGGGGCGAGTCCGCAGGCGAGGTCCTGCGCGGTGCCCTCGTCGACCTCCGCCTCGCTCGCCGGCCGGTGCCAGTACCGTCCCGCCACGTCCGCGTAGTAGGCCCGCCGCAGCCGGGTCGCGTCCGGGCTTCCCGCCGACTCGGGGCGTACGGACCAGGCAGGGGCGTCCACAGTCGTCACGTCATCTGTGTAGCAGGGCACGGGGCCGTTTTGCGACGCGATTACGGGCAACCAGGAGCAGGGTGACGGCCGGTTACGTGCCACAGCGCGCACGGCACAGGCCGGCACTCGTACACATACCGACGGGAGACCCGGGACCACCCGGCAACCGGCAACCAGGAAGGCATTCATGTCCACAGTCCTGATCGTTGTCGGCCTGATCGTGGTGTTCGTGATCGTCGTTGCCCTGGTCCTGTACCTGGGACCGGGCAGGGGTACCGGAAAGGCCGGCTTGCGGCGCAGGTTCGGTCCCGAGTACGACCGGGCCGTCGCCCGGCACGACGGCAACACCGCGGAGGCCGAGCACGAACTCAAGGAGCGGGTCGCGCGCCACGGCGACCTGCGTGTCCTGCCCCTCTCGACGGAGCAGCGCGAACGCTGGACCGCGCAGTGGGCGGGGGTCCAGGAGCGCTTCGTGGAGTCGCCCGCCGAGGCGGTCGGCCAGGCGGAACGGCTCATCGCGGACCTCGCCGCGGCACGCGGCTTCCCGGCCGCCGACAGCCCGCAGGCCTACGACGAACAGCTCGACGCCCTCTCGGTGCACCACGCGCACCGGGTGGACGCCTACCGCCGGATGCGGATCGCCGCGGGGCCGGAGCAGGGCGAGCGCGCCGGAGCGGACACGGAGGAACTGCGCGAGGTGATGGTCGGCGCGCGCGGACTCTTCGAGCAGTTGATCGTCGCCCGCCCCGGCGAGGGCGGCCGTCGTGGCCGGCTGGCGGGACGCGCCGGCCGCAAGGAATCTTTCTCCGTGCGACCCAAGGGAAGCGGTGCCTGATGTTCAGCAGGAAGACCAATGAGACCCCCCACACGACCCGTCAGGGAAACGAGCCCGGCGAGGAGCGGAGCGGCGTCACCGACGAGGCGGGCGCGGCCGGCATGACCGACCCCGACGCGCTCGAAGGACCGGACGGGTTCGACGAGACCGGTGGCCCCCGCGCGGCCCGCGAGCCGCGCCGGGCCGATCGCGACGGGATCGACGGTGACACCGTCGGCACCACCCGCCGCGGCGGCCGTGAGACCCGTGACGGCGTCGGTGGCCACGACGCGGCGCTGAGCGACGAGCCGCTGAGCGGCGAGGCGTTCGCCGGGGTGGACGAGGAACTGCCCACCCCCGCCTCCCGCGCGGCCGAGGAGGCCCGGCAGGACGGCGCGGGCTCGCGTTCGACGCGGAGCACCGGCGACCTGTACGGCGACCGTGAGCGGATCGTGCGGCGCGAGCGCGCCCTGAGCCGCGAGCGCGACCTGCGCGACAGCGCGGCGCGGGACGGGAACGGCACGGCCGGCACCGTCGGCGCGGAAGGTGCCTCCCGCGCCACCGGCGCGGGCCGCACGGGATTCGACAAGGCCGTACCCGCCGTGACCGAGGGGCGGCTGATGCCCGAGGCGGAGAGCGAGGAGCTCAGCCGGCGACTGCAGGGCGCGCTGACGCACTTCGTCGACGACCCGGGCCGCTCCGTCGAGGAAGCGGCATGCGTGCTGGAGGAGGCCTCCCGCAAGCTCGCCGCCGCGCTGGAGGAGCGCCCGCGGGCCCTGCGGGCCGACTGGGACACCCGCACCGGCAGCGGCGGCAAGGACGCGAAGGCCGACACGGAGCGGCTGCGGCTCGCGTTGCGCACCTACCGGGAGACGACCGAGCGGCTGCTCGCGCTCTGACCCGACGGCGTGCGGACCGGCCGAGGGGCGGGACCCGGGGCGAGACCCCGGGTCCCGCCCCTCCCGGCTGCCCGGGCCGTCGGGCTGCCGAGCTGTCGGGTGGGCGCCACGGCTCGTCCCGGCGCCGCTCGGCGGCTCGGCCCGTCGGCCGCTTGGGTGCCCGTCCGTTGACCCGGGCCCGTCCGTTGACCGGCCCGCCCTCGCGCGGCGCCCGGTGGCCCGTCGTTCGACCGTTCTGTCAAGTGCGCGCCACGCGATGGCCCGCTGTGTTCCACTGCGTCAAAACGGGATGACAGTCAGGCGAAGAGGGGGTTGCCTGAGTCTTTCGGCGAGGGCGGTGCCAGGCTCGGGCCTCACGGGCCGCAATGATGGTGGTTTCGGACGGGAGAGGAAGGTCGTCGCGACGTGGCGAACGCGGAGGGCAGTGCGCGGGGCGGTACGGCACCGAGAGGGGTGAGTACCGGAGTCGTGGCGGCACGAGCCCTCCTGTGGGTGGTCGCGGCGGTGCTCGCGGTGCGCCAGGCGGCGGCCGTGCTGGACAAGCCGGCGGGCAGCCGCCTCATCGACCTGGAGACGTGGACCGGCCCGGGCGGTGTCCTGCACGTGACCGGTTCCCTCTACGGCCACGGCTCGACCTTCACCGGCACGCCCTTCGCCGGACTCGTCCTCAAACCGCTGGCCCGCTCCGCGGAACAGGCCCTGGGCGTCACCTGGACCCTCGGCACCCTGCTCCTCGTCGCGGCCGTCGGGGTGATCGCCGCGAGGGCCCTGCCCGGCCGGATCCCGGTGCCGGCCGCGCCCGTCGCGGTCAGCCTGCTGATGGTCTCGCTGCCCGTGCGCAACAGCTTCCACCTGGGCCAGACCAGCATCATCCCCGTCCTGCTCGTGCTGCTCGGCTGCTTCGTCGCACGCGGGGAACCGTTCGCGGGACTGCTCGTCGGCCTCGGCGCCGCGCTGCAGCCCGCGGTGGTGCTGTTCGTCCCGCTGCTGTGGCTGACGGGACGCAGGAAGGCGGCCGTGACGTCCCTGGCCGCCTTCGCCGGCTTCTCGGCGCTCGCCTGGGGCGTGCTGCCCGCCGACTCCCGTACGTACTGGGTGCACCACCTCGCCGGGGTCGGCCTCGGGGAACCCGCCGCCGGTCTCGCCAACCAGTCGTTGCACGGCGCACTGTTGCGCTTCGGCGCGCACGGGCCCTGGGGTATCGCGCTCGCCGCCGTCCTCGCCGCCGCCGTGATCCTCACCGGCCTGCGGCGCGCCGTGCGGTACGCGAAGGACGGGCAGTTGCTGCTCGCCGTCGCCGTCACCGGATGTGTGGCAGTCGCCGTGTCGCCGACCGCCTGGCAGTACCAGTTGATGTGGATACTGCTCGCGCTCGCCGGGCGGGTGGGACAGCGCGCCAGGGACCGGCTCGTGTGGCCCGTCGTGGTCGTCCTCGTGATGACCCTGCCCGGCACCGTCCTGCTGCCGAACATGGACACCCTGGAGCCCGTACGGGACAACGTGCCGCTGCTCGCCGCCCTGGCCGCGGCGTGCGTGGTGCCGTTCCTGTCCCGCACCTCGCCGTACTTCGACAGACCCGTGCCGACCGATTACGCGCAGTCCGTACCGGCCAGGTTCCGCCGTGTCCCGCTCGCCGCCCCCGTGTGGCGGCGGCTCGTCGGCCGCCCGAACCTGGTGCTGGAACTGCTCGTCATCCGCGTCGGCTACTCCGCCTACTCCTGGATCAGGCTCGCCGCCGCCGCCGACCCCGCGACCGCGCGGGCCCACGGCCGGGAGGTCCACTCCCTGGAACGGGCCCTCCACATCGACATCGAGCACTGGGCCAACCACGCCGTCATGCACGTCGGATGGTTCCGGGACTTCCTCGACTTCTACTACGAGACGTTCCACTTCGCGTTCCCGCTGGGGATCCTCGCGGTTCTTTACTGGCGCAGCCCCGCGAACTACCGCTGGGCCCGCTCCTCGCTCTCCTTCGCGACGCTGCTCGCCCTCGTCGGCTTCTGGTTCTTCCCGCTCGCCCCGCCGCGCCTGATGCCGGGGCTCGGCTTCATCGACACCGTGCACGGCCCCCAGGACCTCGCCCATCCCAGCTACGGCGCGATGACCGCCCTGACCAACCAGTACGCGGCGATGCCCTCGCTGCACTTCGGCTGGTCGCTGTGGTGCGGGGTCACGGTGATCATGCTCGCGCCGAAGCTGTGGATGAAACTGGTCGCGCTGCTCGACCCGTTGTTCACGCTCTCGGCCATCATCGCCACCGCCAACCACTGGGTGCTGGACGCGTTCGGCGGTGCGGCCGTCGTCGCCGCGGGCTTCGCCCTCACCTACCTGCTGGGCGGGCCGCGCCGACTGCTGACGGGCATCGGCGAGGGGGTGGGGCGGATCAGCGGCAGGGACCTCACGGCGGTGCTCGCGCCCGACCCGTTCCCGGTCACGTCCGTGCCGTCCACGGGCCGCTCGCGCGCGGGCGGCCCGGCCCTGCCGGACCGCCCGGCACCGGCGGAAGGACCCGAACCGCCCGGGCCCTGCGACGGCCCCGACCTGCCGGAGCGCAGTCCGTCCCCGCCACGGTAGGTGGCGGTGGGCGCACCCCCTCACGGGGTGCGCGTCCCTGCCGTGCCCCGGAGTCCGCGCCCAGCGCTCCCGTCATGAGGAACCCGTCCTGTTCGACGGCGGGGCCAACGACGCGATCGGCGTCGGGTACATGGCGTACCCGCCAACCGCGCGGAAACCGGCTGCACCCGCTGCACAACGACCGGGCGAAGGCGTTCAGGGAGCCGTACGCGGGCATCGCGGAGGGGCTGTTCGGGGCGCACCGCACCGGACGAGCAGGAGCGCTGCTTCGACAGCCCGGCATGAGGGGTTGTGGGGGGCTGTGGGGGCGGGCCCGGGGCGCGGCCGCCCGCGCGCCCGACACGGTGGAGTGCGTCGGGGGCGACGAGTACGGAGCGAATAAAGGAGATCAGTTTTCCGCACATGGCACGGCACTCCGGGGGCACACGGCTTTCCGGAGGTAATAACTATGGTTCCCATTCTGCTCGTTCTTCTTCTCGCACTCATTCTCTTCGGTGCGGGTTTCGCACTCCACCTGTTGTGGTGGATCGCGATCATCGTCCTCGTCGTGTGGGCTCTGGGCTTCCTGATCCGCCCGGCCGCACACAGTGGCGGTAAGCGAAGCCGCTGGTACCGCTGGTAAAAAAACGTATGCCTACCTGGTGAGGGCGGCCCCGGACTCCACGGCGGCCGCCTTCGCCATGTCCGCTCCCGTCCCGGCGGGTGGGAGCCGCCGCGCCGGGTAGCTGTGCAAGGAGTCGGGACGGCCTCCGTAACAGCGGATAGGGAACCGCTCCTCCAAGGCGGGGACCGCCCCGGCGCCCTTCGGTTCCTTCAACGCTGGGCCGTTACTTTTCCCGCAGGATCTGTTTCCACGCGTTTTCAGGAGTGCCGTCGGCTACCTGCTACCTGCTCCTGGCCGGCTCCTGGCAGTTCGCCACGACGAGCGCGGCCATGCCCACCGCGGCACCGCGCCGGCAGCGACCGCCGCCATGCGGCTCAGGATGACGGCCCGGGCGGGTCCTAGCCGCGCGGGCGGCCGTGCGCGCTGCGCCGGTTGACGACGACCACACCGGCCGCGATCAGCACGATCAGGGCGATCGCGACCCACCAGACGGCGCCGGACAGGACCGGGCTGTCGTCGGCGTCCGCCGCCGGAGTGACCGCGGCCGGGTTCATCGCAGCTTCGGACGGTGTGGGGCTCGGGCTGGCCGTGGGGCCCGCGCCGGGGGTCGCACCCGCACCCGCGCTCGCCGCGGCGGAGCCGGTGGGCTTCGGCACGGGCCGGGGAGCCGCGGGCGGGCCCGTCGCTTCGAGCTTCTTGACGAGGTCGACGCCGCCGAAGTCGGCCGGGTCCACGCCCGCCGTGTGCGCGGCGAAGATCAGCTGGGCGTACGCGGCGGGGCCGGTTCTCTTCGCCCAGGCGGCGGTGTTCGCCTCCAGCCAGTGCAGCGCGCCCGTCGCCTTGCGGCCGTATCCGGCGGCGCACATCGCCACCACCGCGTCCGCCGTGGCGGACGGGTCGGCCGCGCCGGACGCGGTCGTGAGATGAGCGCCCGCCGGGGTGAGCAGCGGCGCGAGGTACGCGGCGCCGTTGCGCGCCACGCCCTCCGGCGAAGCGGCGCCCGCGGGGTCGCACACCGGCGCGGGGCCCGGCTGCACCGGGGCGGCCACGTAACGCTTGCCGATGCCGCCGAGCAGCGCGTCGGCGGTGGAGCGCGCGTCGGCGACCGGCCACTGGCCGGGGGCGGCCAAGGCGGCGGCGAAAGCGCCCGCACCGTGGCTCACGGAACAGGGCAGGGCGAGACCGACGAGAGCGTCGTACCCCTGGTTGCCGGTGAAGGGCGAGCGCACGGAACTCGGCCGCGAACCCATCATCGCGATCGTCCCGATCACGAGGGACGTGGACGAGGCGTTCGTCGGCGCGCCGGGCGCGGAGCCCCACCCGCCGTCCGCGTTCTGCTGCGTGCGCAGCCAGTTGAGGGCCGCGACCAGCCGGGGGCCCTGGCCGCCGACGCTGGCGAGGGCCTGCATCCCGAGGGCCGTCGCGGTGGTGTCGCGGGCGGCGGTGGGCGCGCACGGCGCGGCCGCCTGGGCCCGGTACGGGGTGAAGGACCCGTCGGCGCACTGCTGCGCCTGGAGCCACCGGATCGCGGAGCCGGCGGGCCGCATGTTCGCCGCGTACAGACCCAGCATGGCGAGCGACTGGCGGGTGACGCCGTCGGCGGCCGGGTTCGTGGCGCCGTAGAGCCCGGCGTCCGCGGGGCGGCGCTTGTAGGCGTGTGCCGCGGGGGCGGTGTGGCTCACGTGCGGCGAGGGAGTGGCGGCCTCGGCGGCGCCGGGCGAGAGAGCCAGGCCGCCGCACAGCAGGGCGGAGGCGGCGAGAGCGGCGGCTACGCGGCGGGCTGCGGTGGTCATGGTGCGGACGCGACTTCCCTGACGGGGCGGCGGGGGGACCGGGCCACTCTACCGGGACGGCGAAGCGGAGAGCCGCCGCGGGCGGGCGGCCCGCGCGGGCGGGCGCACCGGGAGGGCGGCGCGAGGTGCGGGCGGGGGCCGGTGCCCGCCCGCCGCCGGCTCCGGCAGACCGGGCGCTCGGGGGAGGGGCCGTACGGATGCCGCGTCCGGCCGGGGGCCGGGAACCTGAGAAAGCGGGAGAGCGGGGCCGTGGAGCGGACGACCGGCGGGAGCGGACGACCGGGAGCGGGAGGCGGGTGACTGGGTGTCCGTGGTGTCCGCGCAGCGGCTCGGGGGTCGGTGGCGGGGGCCCGCGCCGGGGCCGGGAGTGCGGATCGTGACCCGGCCCCGGTTCAGGCCGGGCCTCGTTCAGGTCCGGGCCCGGGTTCAGGCCCTCGCCGCGGCCCGGCCCCGGCCCCGTCGGGTTATGCCCCGGTCATCGGGAGGACGCCCGCCAGTTCGCGCCACTCGGCCAGTGGCAGATCCGTGCGCGGGTCCGCCGTCACCACCTGGACCGCCACGTGGTCCGCGCCCGCGGAGAGGAAGTCCCCGACCCGTCGCGCGATCGCCTCCGCGTCGCCGAGCCCGAACACCGCGTCCAGGAGGCGGTCGCTGCCGCCGTCCTCGAAGTCCCCCGCGGAGAAGCCGAAGCGTTCCAGGTTCTTCGTGTAGTTCGGCAACTCCATGTAGAAGCCGAGGTAGCCGCGGGCCGTCTCGCGCGCCGCCGCGAGGTCCGGGTTCAGCACGACCTTCAGCTCCGGCGCGAGGAGGGCGTCCGGGCCGAGGATCTCGCGAGCCTTGGCCGTGTGCTCCGCCGTCACCAGGTACGGGTGTGCCCCCGCCGCCCGGTCGCGGGACAGTTCCAGCATCTTCGGACCGAGCGCCGCCAGGACTCGCCCGCTCGCCGGCACCGGCTCGGGCGCCGTGTCGAGGCCCGTCAGGTACTCCTTCATCGTCGAGTACGGGCGTTCGTACCGCTCGGCCAGGGCGCTGTGGCTCGCCCCGAGGCCCAGCACGAAGCGTCCGGGGTGGCTCCGCTCCAGCTCGGCCCGGCTCGCGGCCACCTCCTCGGTGCTGTGGTCCCAGATGCTGAGGATGCCCGTGGCGACGGTGAGCCGTGTCGTCGCGTCGAGCAGCGGGCGGGCCTCCGTGACGGACGGGCTGCCGCCGATCCAGACCGTGCCGTAGCCGAGGGATTCCAGCTCGGCCGTCGCGTCGGTGACCTGCCGGCCGTGCTCCGGGTTGGCGGTGCGCAGCGCTGTGCTCCAGACACCGATGGTGCCGAAGTCCGTGGTGTTCGAGAGGTTCATGGACGTCATAGTGGTGCAAGCCGACGGTGCCGCCCGGTTGTTCCGCCATCCCGGACGTGTCTGCCGCGTGTCCTCACGACGGCGGGTGGGCCGCGGGTACGTGGCCGCCGGGGGAGGGGCAGGAGAAGGGGAACGAGGGGGCGCCGGGGCGCGCGTGGTGGGAATCACCTGATCCGGCTGCTTCCCGCCCGCTACCAGCCGGTAGATTCGGAGGCTGTCGTCGGCCTGCCGTGACTTGTCCGCGCTCGCCGTGGCCGGTTACGCTCCGTCGACACGTTAAGTCGACAAAGAGCCGGTGGGAAGGGTGCGGGAGTGACCGCTGGAGCCACGGAGTCCCCTGCCTCACCGGATCCGTCCGGGCCACCCGTGCCCGCGGCGCCGGTCCGGGCATCGGCGTCACGGGGCGGCAAGGCCACGGCGGCGGCCGCGGATCCCGGGAGCCGTCTGCGTATCGCGCTGCTCAGTTACAAGGGGAATCCGTTCTGCGGTGGGCAGGGTGTCTATGTCCGCCACCTCTCACGCGAACTCGCCCGCCTCGGCCACCATGTCGAGGTCATCGGCGCCCAGCCCTACCCCGTACTGGACGAGATCGACGGCGTCACGCTCACCGAACTGCCGAGCCTGGACCTCTACCGGCAGCCCGACCCGTTCCGGACGCCGAAGGCCGACGAGTACCGCGACTGGGTCGACGCCCTCGAAGTCGCCACCATGTGGACGGGCGGGTTCCCCGAGCCGTTGACCTTCTCACTGCGTGCCCGCCGCCATCTCACGGCCCGCGCGGGGCAGTTCGACGTCGTCCACGACAACCAGACGCTCGGCTACGGCCTGCTCGGCGACCTCGGCGCGCCGCTCGTCACCACGATCCACCACCCCATCACCGTCGACCGCCGGCTCGACCTGGACGCCGCGCCCGACCGGCGCAAGCGCTACTCCGTGCGCCGCTGGTACGGATTCACCCGGATGCAGAAGCGGGTGGCGCGCCGCCTGCCGTCCGTCGTGACCGTCTCCGGCTCCTCGAAGCGGGAGATAGCCGAGGATCTGAGCGTCCCCGCCCGCCGCATCCATGTCGTCCACATCGGCGCGGACACCGACCTGTTCTCGCCCGACCCGGCCGTGCCCGAGGTGCCGGGCCGCATCGTCACGACCTCCAGCGCCGACGTCCCGCTCAAGGGACTCGTCCACCTGGTCGAGGCGCTTGCCAAGGTACGCACGGAACACCCCGCCGCCCATCTCGTGGTTGTCGGCAGGCGCGCCGAGGACGGGCCGGTGGCGCGGGCCATCGCCCGCTACGGCCTCGGCGACGCGGTCGAGTTCGTCAAGGGGATCTCCGACGCCGAACTGGTCGATCTCGTGCGCGGCGCCCAGATCGCCTGCGTCCCCTCGCTGTACGAGGGCTTCTCGCTGCCTGCCGCGGAGGCCATGGCGACCGGCACGCCGCTCGTCGCCACCACCGGGGGCGCCATCCCCGAAGTGGCCGGCCCGGACGGTGAGACCTGCCTCGCCGTGCCGCCGGGGGACTCCGGCGCCCTCGCCGCCGCCCTCGGCAGGCTGCTCGACGCCCCGGAGCTGCGGGACAGACTCGGCGCGGCCGGCCGGGAGCGGGTCCTCGCCAGGTTCACCTGGGCACGAGCCGCCGAGGGCACCGTGCGGCTGTACCGCGAGGCGATCGAACGCGACGGCCGCCGCCGGCGCACCCCCGTCGGCTAGCCCCGGCGGCGTACCACCCGGGCGCCGGCGCGCGAGCGCCCCCGGACGCACTCCGCGTCCCGCCCAGCACTGCCCACCTGACCGAACCGCCTCCGACCGCGAAAGCAGGCCCCCGTGCTGACCGTGGACTTCACCCGTTTCCCGCTCGCCGCGGGAGACCGCGTGCTCGACCTGGGCTGCGGCGCGGGCCGGCACGCCTTCGAGTGCTACCGGCGCGGAGCACGTGTCGTCGCCCTGGACCGCAACGGCGAGGAGATCCGCGAGGTCGCCCGCTGGTTCGCCGCCATGAAGGAGGCGGGCGAGGCGCCGGAGGGCGCCAGTGCGACCGCCATGGAGGGCGACGCGCTCAATCTGCCCTTCCCCGACGAGTCGTTCGACGTCGTCATCATCTCCGAGGTGATGGAGCACATCCACGACGACAAGGGCGTGCTCGCCGAGATGGTGCGGGTGCTGCGTCCCGGCGGCCGGATCGCGGTGACGGTGCCCCGGTACGGCCCCGAGAAGGTGTGCTGGGCGCTGTCCGACGCCTACCACGAGGTCGAGGGCGGCCACATCCGCATCTACAAGGCCGACGAACTCCTCGGCCGTATCCGGGAGGCGGGCCTCAAGCCGTACGGCAGCCACCACGCGCACGCCCTGCACGCGCCCTACTGGTGGCTCAAGTGCGCCCTCGGTGTCGACAACGACAAGGCGCTCCCCGTGCGCGCCTACCACAAGCTGCTGGTCTGGGACATCATGAAGAAGCCCTTCGCCACCAAGGCGGCCGAGCAGCTCCTGAACCCCGTGATCGGAAAGAGCTTCGTGGCGTACGCGACCAAGCCCCGCTCAGCCGCGGGCGTGGAGTGAGCTGGTGACCCTGTCGAGCGCCGAGCCGGGCCGCACCGAGCACCTCGTGCTGCCCGGTGTGCTGACGGAACGTCAGGCCATCGTGACGGTCGAGGGCATCCGGGCGGTGCAGCGCCCCGACGGTGCGATCCCCTGGTTCCGCGGCCACCACCTGGACCCCTGGGACCATGTCGAGGCCGCGATGGCCCTCGACGCGGCGGGGCAGCACACGGCGGCAGCGGACGCCTACGCCTGGCTCGCGGCCCACCAGAACGACGACGGTTCCTGGTACGCGGCCTACCAGGACGGGGACGACGGTCAGCGCCCGTGCGAGACGCACCGGGAGACCAACTTCTGCGCGTACCCCGCCGTCGGGATCTGGCACCACTACCTGGCCACCGGGGACGACACGTTCCTCGATGTCATGTGGCCCGTGGTGCACGCGGCGATCGAGTACGTCCTGACGCTGCGCCGGCCCGGCGGGCAGATCGGCTGGAAGCGGGAGGCGGACGGCACGCCCGTCCACGACGCACTGCTGACCGGGTGTTCTTCGGTGTACCACGCGCTGCGGTGCGCGCTGGCCATCGCCGCGGAGCGCGAGGAGCCGCAGCCCGAGTGGGAGCTGGCGGCCGGTGCGCTCGGCCACGCGATCCGCGCGCACCCCGAGCGGTTCCTGGACAAGAGCCGGTACTCGATGGACTGGTACTACCCGGTGCTCGGCGGCGCGTTGACCGGGGCCGAGGCCAAGTCGCGCATCGAGGAGGGTTGGGACACCTTCGTCGTGCCCGGCCTCGGTGTGCGCTGCGTGGTGCCCAATCCCTGGGTCACCGGTGGAGAGAGCTGCGAACTCGCCCTGGCGCTCTGGGTGATGGGCGAGTCGGGGCGCGCGCTCGACGTCCTCAAGTCCCTCCAGCACCTGCGTGAGCCCGGCGGCATGTACTGGACGGGGTACGTCTTCGAGGGCGAGAAGGCATTCTGGCCGCCCGAACTCACCACCTGGACCGCGGCGTCGCTGCTGCTGGCGGTCGCCGCGCTCGGCGGCGACGAGGCGACCACCGCGGTCTTCGGCGGGGAGCGGCTGCCGCACGGGGTCGAGCCCGACTGCTGCGGGTAGCCCGGCTCCCGCCGCAGGCGGGGCCGATGGGGAGTGGTGGGGGCACGGGCCGGCCCCCCCCGAGAGGCCGGTGAGGAGCCCGGCTCCCGCCCGGGGATACGGCCGGTGGCGCGTGGAACTCCGTGGTGGCGGTGGCGGTGGGCCCCCGGCGGCTTCGGGACCCCTTCGGTGCGGACGGGCGGCCTCCGTGCCAGTGGTGTTCCGGTGCGGGCGGGCGGCTCGCGGCAGTGGGCCGAGGCCGTGCCGGCGGGTGGCCGCCGTGGGGCGGGTGGTACCCGCAGCGCCTTCGGCCGGAGCGCCGGCCCGTGCTGTCCCGCCCCGCGGTGCCAACTGCCCGGTTTCACAGGCTCACAAGGGGCAACACGAGGGTCATGGCCACACATTCACGCAGTGGGAACCGCTCCGCGGCGACGATCATCATCGTCATCGCCGACATCATGGCCCTCATTCTGGGTCTGTGGATCGTGATGTACCTGCTGGACGCCAACCGGGCCAACGATCTGGTGAACTTCATCCAGAACGCCGCCCGTTGGCTCGCCGGTTGGTCGTACGACCTGTTCACCTTCCATGACGCCTGGGCCCGGGTCGTGGCGGGCTACGGCCTGGCCGCCGTGGTCTACCTGTTCGTGGGGCACGGGCTCGCCAACAGGCTCCGCCACTTCTGACACCGAGCACTTCTGACACCAAGTGCTTCTGTCACCGGCGCTTCGGCACCGAGCACTTCTGACACCGAGCGCTTCGCACCGTGCGCTTCGGGCACCACCCCTTCCTGGTGACACCAGGCTCCGGTTCCGCCCCCGGGCGGCGTCGTCGACGACGCCGCCCGGGGGCGGTGGGCGGATCCGGCCGGCCGGCGGCTCAGCCGGCCGGGTCCGCCAGCCGTGCCGTGATGCCCCGGAAGTGGCCCGCCACGGCCTCGTGCAGAGCGGCCCCGTCCCGTGACCGCAGGGCCTCCAGGATGCCCCGGTGCCAGCGCGCCGTGGCGGCCGGTGCGTCGGGGGCCCGCGGCAGGTCGCCGTCCAGCGCGGCGAAGACCTTCCAGAACACCTGGAGCAGGTCGAGCACCAGCGTGTTGCCGAGCGGCCGGTACAGGGTCTCGTGGAAGGCCCAGTCCTCCTCCGGCGCGAACCGGCCCTGCTGCGCTGCCCGCTCCATCGCGCTGACGTGCCCTTCGAGGGCCGCCAGGTCGAGCCGGCCGTACGCGGCGAGCACCCGGCCCGCAAGGCCGGTCTCCAGCACCTCGCGGACCTCCAGCAGATCGCGGATGTCGGCGTGGTCGCCGCGTACGGACAGCGCCGTACGGAAACTCAGCCCGGCCTCCAGGGCCGAGAACGGCACGGAGCCCACGTAGGTGCCGTAGCCGTGTCTGATGTCCACGATGCCGACGGCTTCGAGTGCCTTCATGGCCTCGCGCAGCGGGTGCCTGCTCACGCCCAGTTCGCTCATCAGCTCCGACTCGGTGGGCAGCGGCGCGCCCGCGGCCAGCCCCTTCGTCACGATGAACTCGCGGATCGCGGCCTGGAGCGCGCGCTGGTTCGCCCGGGCGCCGGAGGGTCTGACCGGCGCGGACGACTGCGACGTCAGGGGCTGCCGGGTCCGCCGGGGCGCTCGCGCCTGGCTGGGGGGCGTGGGTGTCTTTGCTGCCGGTGTCGCGGGTGTTGCCGAGTCCTCCACACCGGAAGTCTAGGCGCGGGCCGCTGCGCCTCCTCGCGGCGTGTGGTTGCTCTCCCGGCCTTGCACCCGCGCCGCCAGCGGGTTAACTTGCTGCTTCATAGGACATGGGATGTCCTATGTCTCCCGCCTTCTGGAGGTCCCGCCGTGGCAACGACGCCGTCAGCCGCCCCCGAGCCCCCGCCGTCCTTCCGCCGGCTCACCGGGCAGCAGCGCAAGGCGTTCTTCGCCGCCTGGCTCGGCTATCTGCTGGACGGGCTCGACTTCGTCCTGATCACCCTGGTGCTCACCGACGTCGCCAGGAGCTTCCACCTCGACCTCGCGAAGGCGGCCACGCTGGTCTCGGCCGCCTTCGTCTCGCGCTGGCTCGGCGGGCTCGTACTGGGGGCTGTAGGCGACCGGTTCGGCCGCAAACCCGCGATGATCATCGCGATCGTGGCGTTCTCCATCGGCAGCGCGCTGTGCGGCTTCGCCTGGAGCTACTGGTCGCTGTTCGCGTTCCGGGCCGTCGTGGGCCTCGGCATGGCGGGGGAGTACGGGTCGAGCGCCACGTACGTGATGGAGTCCTGGCCGAAGGCGATGCGCAACCGGGCCACCGGCTACCTGCTCTCGGCCTACCCCGTCGGCGGCATCATCGCCGCGCAGGCCTACCGGCTGATCGTGCCGGAGGCCGGCTGGCGCTGGCTGTTCTACCTGGGCATCGTCCCGATCCTCCTCAGCCTCTACCTGCGCCGCTCGCTGCCCGAGGCCGCCGAATGGCAGCGCGAGGTCGGCGACAGGCCGGACGTCACCACCTCGTCGGTGCTGCTCGCCCCCGGGCGCAGGACCGTCAACGCACTGCTCACCCTGGTGCTCGCGGCGGCGCTCGTCCTGCTGTTCAGTCAGAACTCCGGTGGCGCGGGCCCCTGGCTGGTCGCGCTCGTGGTCCTCGCGTTCGTCGCGTTCAGTGTGCAACTCGCCGGGCGGCTGTGGCCGGTGATGATCGCGGTGATGGCGACCACCTTCTGCGCGTTCCTGTACTCCTGGCCGATCGCCTCGCTGCTGCCCACCTACCTCAAGACCGATCTCGGGTACGACGCGGGGCAGGTGTCCAACGCGCTGACCTGGGCCGGCCTCGGCTACGCGGTCGGCTCGTGCCTGGCCGGCCTGTTCGGTGACCGGCTGGGCACCCGGCGCACCTACGTCTGCGGGCTGTTCCTCTCGCTGGTCTTCCTCTTCCCCGTCTTCGCGCTGGGCAAGGGGAGCAGCGTGATCCTGCTGTGGGTCCTGCTGTTCGCGATGCAGGCCACCAGCCAGGGCATTTCCGGCCTGCTGCCGAAGTACATCGCCGATCACTTCCCGACCCGCGTACGGGCCGCGGGGCTGGGCTTCTCGTACAACGTCGGCGCGCTCGGCGGTGCGGTGGCCCCGCTCGCGGGGGCGTCCATCGCGGGCAGCATCGGACTCGGGAAATCCCTCGGACTGCTCGCCGGGATCATGACGGTCGTGGTCGCGCTGATCGTCGGGTTCGACGTGCCCGCCAGGATCGGGCGCGCGCTGGGGATCGACGCGGAGATGCCCGTACCCGCGGGGCCGTCGGCCGGGACGCCGGGCAGGGCGGCGGACGCGGCGCGTCGCTAGGGCGCTCGAAAACGGCTCGGGCACCCGTTTCGGCACCCGCGCCGGAGCCCCCGGCGACGGGCGAGCGGCGCGGCGGCCGGTGCCGGGGACCCGTACCGGCAGAGCGGGTTACGGTCCTGGCATGACGCCCCTGACCCACGAACGCCACTGCGACGAGATCGTAGAGCAGGCCGACGCCCTGTGCGCGCTGCTCGACGACGCGGGCCCCGCCGCGCTCGGGCGCCGTGTGCCGACCTGCCCCGACTGGAACACCGAGCAACTCGTGCGCCACCTCGGGGAGTCCCTGCGCTGGATCTGGCACCTCGTGGAACAGCGCGGGCAGGAGGACCCGCCCCGGCGGGACGTGCCCGGCGTCGACGGCCCCGGGGACGCGGGCGAACTGACGGGCTGGCTGGCCGGGAGCGCGCGTCTCCTCGCGGGCGCACTGCGCTCCGCGGGTCCCGCGGCGGTGGTGTGGAGCTGGGCCTGGGACGCGAGCACCGGGTTCTGGGCACGGCGCATGTGCCACGAGGTACTGGTGCACCGGGCCGACGCGGTGTTCGCGCTGCACGGGATCGACACCGCACTCGGCGCGTACCGGGTCGAACCGGCCCTCGCGGCCGACGCGCTCGACGAGTGGCTGCGGATCGTGGAGTTCACCGCGGCCACCGAGAACGCGCCGGGGCCGTCCGGCGGGGCGACCGGCACACTCCGCATGCAGGCCGCGGACGTCCCGGGAGCGGAGTGGCTGATCGAGATCGACGGGCCCCGAGTGCGCCGGCGCCACGCCCACGAGAAGGCCGATGCGGCCGTACGGGCCCCGCTCACCGCGCTGTTGCTGGGGGCGGTGCGCCGACTGCCGCCGCGCGCGGCGCTGTTCGAGGTCACCGGCGACCGGGGGCTGCTGGAGTCCTGGCTGGACACCGCCACGTTCGGCTGACGGCCCGGGCCGACGGCCGGGCGGCCTCGCGGGTCCCGGCCCGGGTGAGGGCCCCCACCGCCGGTGGGGGCCCTCACCCGGGTACTCACCCGGGCTCCGTGGAGTGCGGGATCGCGGGAGCCGCAGGCTCCGGGACGTCAGCCGCGCTGGATGCCCGTGGTGTCCTGGAGGATTCCCCTGCGCCCGTCCTGGGTCTGCGCGACGAGCCCGGGACCGCGCTGCTCCACCGCCAGGTACCAGGTACCCGGGGCGAGTTCGGCGATCGGGGACGGCGAACCGTCCTCCCCGTACAGGGGCCGCGCGACCGGCACCGCGAACCAGAAGGGGGAGAACTCCGGCGGACCGCCCGCCGGGGACTGGGGACTCGGCGCCGGCGTCCCGTACGCGGGACCCTGCGCGCCGTAGGGCGTCTGGCCGCCGCCCGGGTATCCGTAGCCGGCGCCGACGGCGGAACCGGCCCCGTACGGGGCCGCCTGGGGCTTGGGAGTGGGCGCCAGCGGCGCCTGGAGGCCCGGCAGCAACGGAGTGGCGACCGCGCCGAACGCGAGGATCAGCGCGGCGATGAAGCCGAGGACGATACCGGCACCGCGGCTGACACCGGCGCCGCCGTCGAAGTCGATGATCGTCCACAGCGCCGTCCACGCGGCGAACACGGTCAGCGCGACGCCGAACTGGCGGATGTCGAGCCCGGCGACCTTGCGCGGCTGCGCCGACGAGCGGGAGAAGACGATCAGCGCCGCACCGATGACACCGCCCAGGTACATGCTCATCGCGAGCCCGAGGTTGTCCCACGCGTTCGACCCGAAACCACTGGCCGAGACCACGTCGAGGAAAGACGCGATGAACAGCAACAGCGCTGCCCCGATCACCACGCCGTCGCCTCGCATGAGAGAGCGGATGTTCACGTAAATGTCCTTCGTCAGTGGTCTCTTCGGGGGCGGGCGGGGGGAAGGCGCCCCGAGCGTGGCTACGAATGTATCGCCTGACCCCTCGCCCCGTCCGCCCGCCGGAATCTACTCCAGGTACCTGTCGATGCCCTCGGCCATGCCCAGTGCGGCCCGCTGGCGCCACTTCGCGCTCGTGACCAGTGCGGCGTCCTTCGGGTCCCGCATGTTGCCGCACTCGATGAAGACCTTGGGAACGGTCGACAGGTTGAGCCCGCCCAGGTCCGTCCTCGTGTCCAACCCGGTGCCCTGGCCGATGTAGTTGGAGCGGGCGGTGCCGGTCTCCCGCTGGAAGGCGTCCCTGAGGTCCTCGCCCAGCCTGCGCGATGGCGCGAGGATCTTCGCGTTGTCCGCGCCGCCCTGGTCCACCAGGCCCGGCAGGATGACGTGGAAGCCGCGCCTGCCGACCGGGGCGCCGTCCGCGTGGATGGACAGCGCCACATCGGCCTTCGCCTTGTTGCCCGTCTCCGCTCGCTCGGTGACGCAGGGGCCCCACGGGCGGTCGTCGTCGTAGGTGAGGACGACCTTGGCGCCCTGCGCCTGGAGCAGGGCGCGCAGCCGGTGCGCCACGTCCAGGTTGAAGTCGGCCTCCGAGTAGCCGGCGTCGGTCGACGTCCCGGTGGTGTCGCACTCCTTGCTGCCGTTGCCCACCTTCACCTGCTTGTTGATCTCCGCGGCGTGCTGGTAGTTGTGCGGGTTGTGCCCGGGGTCGATGGCGACGACCTTGCCCGCGAGCGGCTCCGCCTTCGCCGCGCCCGTGGAGGGCGCACCCGGCGTCGCCGAGGAGGAGTGCCCGGTGGCGGGCGTCGCGGAGCCGGGTGCGGCCGCGCCGCCCGTACCGACGGCGTGCACCGGACCGCCCGAGCCCTGGCACCCGGTGAGCGCACAGGACATGAGCGCCGCCACCGCGAGGACGGGACCCGCGGCGCGCAGCCGTCGGCGCGCCGCGAAGGGGCCTCCGCGACGACGGAGGGCCGACAGGTGCGGCCGGCGGGCGGGGAACTGCTGGGCCGGCGGGTTTCGGTGGAGAGGCACCCGCGCGATGGTAGTGGCGTGCGCGGCGGGCATCAGATGCCGTGTCCGATACGGCGTAGTACGCGCAGCGAGCGCGTGACGGACGTCTCCTCGAACGCGCCCGAGGCGAGCGCACGGCGGTGGATCCGGTACGGCGCCTGCCCGCCGTCCGCCGGATCGGGGAACACGTCGTGGATCACCAGCAGGCCGCGCTGAGCGATATGCGGGGCCCAGCCCTCGTAGTCCCCGTTCGCGTGCTCGTCGGTGTGCCCGCCGTCCACGAACACCATCCCGAGCGGCCGGCCCCACACCTCGGCCGCCCGCGGTGAGCGGCCCACCAGCGCGATCACGCGGTCTTCGAGACCGGCCCGGAACAGCGTGCGGCGGAACGTCGGCAGTGTGTCCATCACACCGAGTTCCGGATCGACCACTTCCGGATCGTGGTACTCCCAGCCCGGCTGCTGCTCCTCGCTGCCCCGGTGATGATCCACCGTCACCGCGACGGTGCCCGTCCGCCGTGCCGCGTCGGCGAGCAGCAGGGTCGAACGCCCGCAGTACGAGCCGACTTCGAGCAGCGGCAGCCCGAGGGCGCCCGCCTCGACCGCCGCCGCGTACAGGGCGAGTCCCTCGTCCCGGGGCATGAAGCCCTTGGCCGCCTCGAAGGCGTCGAGCGTCTCCCGTGCGGGGACGGGCGCGGGCCCTGGCATGGCGTACTCCCTGGTGGTCGCGGTGCGTACGGTGGCGGCTGCCCGGCTCATGGTGCCAAGCCGCCCCCGGCGCGCGGGCGCCGGGGGCGGCTTGGCAGGACACAGGACAGGGGACGGTGCGTACGGCGCGGGATCGCGGCCGGGGTCCCGCCGGGCCGGCGCCGACGCGCCGTCCGCCCGGGAGCCGGGGCGGACCGTCCCCGGGCAGGGGTCAGGGGTCAGGCCGGGTCCGCGCCGCGTACGGCCGCACGCGGCGCGGGCAGGACGAGGTCCACGTCCACCGGCACACCGTCGCCCGCGTACCCGGCGGAAGCGGCCTGGGAGCCGTGCCCCGACGCGGACCCGGCGAGGACGAAGTCGCCCGCGCCCGGCGGCACCAGGTCGTACCGGCCGTCCTCGCCCGCGATCGCGCGGCCCGCCTGCAGACCCCTGCGGTCGATCAGCGTGATCGTGGCCCGCGCGACCGGGAGGCCGTCGGCGCCGGTGACCAGGCCGCGGAACCCGCCGGAGGTCGCCAGCAGCGTGGTGGCGGGGCCGGAGGCGAAGACCGGCCGGCCCGTGGCCCCGGCGTCGGGGTCGAGCTCGGCGAGCAGTTCCGCGCTCGCCTGGGCACGCAGCCGCTCGCCCGCGTCCGCGGACGCGTCACGGCCCGCTGCCGCGGCGGCCCGCGCCGCCCGCTGGGAGGGGAGGAAGGCGGCGAGCACGAGCCCGCCGAGCACCGCGGCCGTCGCGATCGCGAAGGAGATCCGGAAGCCGTGCAGTGTCGGCAGCGCGACGCCGCCGCCCGCGTCGGCCGAGGTACGGGCGAGCACCATGCCGATGACCGCGCTCGACACCGAGGTGCCGATCGAACGCATCAGCGTGTTCAGACCGTTGGCGGCGCCCGTCTCCGACGCGTCGACCGCGCCGATGATCAGCGCGGGGAGCGACGAGTACGCGAGCCCGATGCCCGCGCCCACGATCACCGAGATGACGATGGTCTGCCAGGGAGCGCTCATCAGGCCGAGCCCGCCGCCGTACCCGATCGCGATGACGACCATGCCGATGATCAGCGAGACCTTCGGGCCGCGCCGGGCCGCTATCCGCGCGTACAGCGGGGCGGTCAGCATCATCGTCAGGCCGAGCGGCGCCACGCACAGACCGGCCGTCACCATGGACTGCCCGAGGCCGTACCCGGTCGACTTGGGAAGCTGCAGCAGCTGCGGCAGGACCAGCGAGATCGCGTAGAACGCCACACCGACCATCACGGACGCGAGGTTCGTCAGCAGCACCTCGCGGCGCGCGCTGGTGCGCAGGTCCACCAGCGGGGCGGCGGAGCGCAGTTCCCAGACGCCCCAGGCCAGCAGGATCACGACGGCGAGGCCGAACAGGCCGAGCGTGGTGGGCGAGGCCCAGCCCCAGTCGCTGCCCTTCGTGATCGGCAGCAGCAGCGCCACGAGCCCGGCGGACAGACCGAGCGCGCCGGTCTTGTCGAAGCGGCCCGGCGCGCGCAGCGGGGACTCCGGCACGGCGAGGACCGTCAGCCCCATGGACAGGACGCCGAGGCCCGCGGAACCGAAGAACAGGGCGTGCCAGTCCGCGTTCTGCGCGACGAGCGCCGCGCCGGGCAGGGCCAGTCCGCCGCCGACGCCGATGGACGAACTCATCAGCGCCATCGCGGAACCGAGCTTCTCGCGCGGCAGTTCGTCGCGCATGATGCCGATGCCGAGGGGTATCGCGCCCATCGCGAACCCCTGGAGCGCCCTGCCGACGATCATGATCAGCAGATCGTCGGTGAACGCGCAGACCAACGACCCGAAGACCATGATCGCGAGGCTGGTGAGCAGCATGCGCCGCTTGCCGTACAGATCGCCGAGCCGCCCCATGATCGGTGTGGCGACAGCGCCGGCGAGCAGGGTCGCCGTCAGCACCCAGGTCGCGTTCGAGGGGGCCGTGTGCAGGAGGGTGGGCAGATCCTTGATGACCGGGACGAGCAGCGTCTGCATCACCGCGACGGTGATGCCCGCGAAGGCGAGGACGGGTACCACCGCGCCGGACCGGCGCCTGCCGGGATCCGGCGGGAGCGTCCCGGCGTCATGATCGGTCGTCGTCTGCGGCATGCGTGCGGCCTCCGTGAAGCGCGAAGTGACAGGGCGATGGTGGTGCGGGTGGTGCGGGTGCTGCGGTGATGCGGGTGGTGCGGATGGCGCTGGGCGGCCGACGGTTCGGGTGCGCTCCGGCGGTGCGGGTGATGGTGGTCGGGCTGGTGGTACGGGCGATACGTGCGGCACACGCCGGACAGGTGGTGCGGGTCTGACGCCCTCGCAGGGCCGAAGCGCCCTGACGGGGCGAAGGGCGCGAGCGGGATGGGCGGGATGGGAGGGATGAGCAGGATGGAAGGGATGCAGGGGTCGAACGGGTGGAAAAGGGCGGACTGGTTGAACGGGTCGAGGCGGTCGGGCGGGACGGGCCGCAGGGGTGGGGCCCGTCCCGTCGTGCTCAGAGATCCGAGAGCGGTCCGGCGTGGTGGGACAGCGGTTCCGTGGCGGGCCGGGCGGCGTCGGACATCAGCCGGGGCGCCCTCGGCCCACCTGTGCGTGCCTTGTGAACGTTTTTCTGTGCGTACGCTATTCCGCCCGGCGGCCCCCACGTTGGGAGGGGCCTGCGGCCGAGGTGGCGGGCCGGGCGGGCCGACCGCGGGACGTACGACCAAGGGCCCCCACGGGTGGTCCGTTAATCGGATGTCAGGGGCACCGCTCCGCTGCGAGCATGACGGGATGACCACCACGCCCCCGGACCCGCCCGCGCAGGAGCCCTCACCCGTACGGGACACACCCCAGGACCAGGAGCCCCGCCGGTCTCAAGCGCAGGCGCGAGGAGCGCGGACGCCCGCGGGGGCCTCGGCGGGGGCGGCGCCGTATGACGCCCCCGCTCAGGACCGGGCAGGAGACCGGACCCAGGACCGGGCAGGCGGACGGGCGGGGGAACAGCCGCCCGCACGGCGGCCGCAGGCCCCCCTCGGCCGCGAACGGCCGCCGGGCCCGCGGAGCGGCCCCTCGCGCCGCGCACGCGCCGTGCCCACCTGGGCGGTGATCCTCATCGCCTGCGCCGGACAGTTCCTCGTCGTGCTCGACGTGTCAGTGGTCAACGTGGCACTGCCGTCGATGCGTACGGACCTCGGGATGAGCGAGGGCGGCCTGCAGTGGGTGCTCAACGCGTACTCGATCGCCTTCGCCGGTTTCATGCTGCTCGGCGGGCGGGCCGCGGACCTCTTCGGCCAGAAGCGGACGTTCCTTCTCGGCCTCGCGGTCTTCGCGACGGCCTCGCTCGCGGGCGGCCTCGCGCAGGAGAGCTGGCAACTCCTCGGTGCCCGCGCGGTGCAGGGCCTGGGCGCGGCCGTCCTCGCGCCCGCGACGCTCACGCTGCTCACGTCCGCCGTCCCGGCCGGGCCCGCGCGGGTACGGGCCGTGGGCACCTGGGCGGCCGTGGGCGCCGCGGGCGGCGCGGCCGGCGGTCTCGTCGGCGGAACCCTCACCGACCTGCTGTCGTGGCGCTGGGTGCTGCTCATCAACGTGCCCGTGGGCGCGCTCGTCCTGGTGGGCGGGGCGCTGTGGCTCGCCGAGCACCGGGGCGGCCGGGGCCGGCGGCTCGACCTGCCGGGCGCCGTGCTGGTGACGGCGGGCCTCGCGGTGCTCTCGTACGGCATCGTGCATACGGAGCGCGGCGGGTGGGGCGCGGCGGCCACGCTCGTACCGCTCGCGGGCGGAGTGGTGCTGCTGGCCGGGTTCCTGGTGCTGGAGGCGCGCACGCGGGAGCCGCTGATGCCGCTCAAGGTCT
Organism: Streptomyces sp. NBC_01497; assembly: GCF_036250695.1. Lineage (NCBI taxonomy): Bacteria > Bacillati > Actinomycetota > Actinomycetes > Kitasatosporales > Streptomycetaceae > Streptomyces > Streptomyces sp. NBC_01497. The sequence continues at coordinate 5,954,651 of NZ_CP109427.1, forward strand.
TCCGGACGCGCGCGGTCGCAGCGGCGAACGCGGCGATGTTCGTCTTCGGCGCCACGAGCTTCGCCGTGTGGTTCTTCATGACGGTCTACGCGCAGAACGTGCTGGGCTACACGCCGTTCGAGGCGGGTGCGGCGCTGGTCCCCAGCTCGCTGAGCATCGTGTTCGGCTCCAAGATCGCGCCGGTGATGATGCACCGGATGGCACCGCGCGACGTGGCGGTGCTGGGCGGGGCCCTCGCGGCGTGCGGGTTCGCCTGGCAGTCCCTGCTGAGCGCGGACGGCGGCTACGCGACATCGATCATGGGCCCCGGCATCCTCATCATGCTGGGCCTCGGCCTGTCGGGCACCCCACTCGCCGCGCTGGCCACGGGCAGCGCGGCCCCCGAGGACGCGGGCCTGGTGTCGGGCATCGTCAACACCTCAAGGACGATGGGCGGCGCGCTCGGCCTCGCCGTCCTGTCCACGGCGGCGGCCTCGCGCAGCGGCGGCGGCACGGACCCGGTCGCGCTGACCGCCGGCTACGCGCTGGCGTTCAGGATCGGCTGCGGGGTGACCGCGGCGGCGGTCCTGCTGATGCTCGTCTGGCTGCCCCGCAGACGCCCCCAGCGGATCACGCAGGGGGGCCGGGTCTGAGCCGTTCCGTCCGCGACGAGCCGGTGACGGGGTCCGATGGCGCGGTTCAGGCAGCTCGCGCCACCGCATCCCGTTGCTGAGCCGATGGAATGATCCCGTTGATCACCTGGCGATGACCCCGCCGGCGACCACATCGGTTGTCCCTCGCCGGTAGCAGAGGCTCCGGCGCAGCCCACGCGGCGTCCGTCGGATGCCCCGGCCCACCATGAACGGAACAACGAGTGATCCTGTACAAGCGGCACGGTCAGACCGACGGAGGACCAGCTGCTTGTGGCCGCCCACGGTGCTGGAACCACTCCGGCGCCAGGATCGACATCACCGCCGCGTCCACCCGCCTGCCCTGCCAGAACAGCGCATCGCGCAACACGCCCTCGGCGACGAACCCCACCTTCTCGTAGACGCGACGAGCCCGCGGATTGAAGGCGTAGACCCCCAGCGAGACGCGGTGCGGCCCCAGTTGCTCGAAGCCGTACCCGACGATCAGCCGGGTCGCCTCCGTGCCCGAGCCGTGTCCGTAGGTGCCGGGCACCAGGCAGATGCGGAAGTTGCAGCTTTCGTTTCCCGGGTTCCACTCGTTGAGGACCGCCTCGCCGATGACGGTGCCCGTCGACTGCTCCACCACGGCGAGATCCAGCCGGTCGTCCTGAACGCGACGGGTGCCGTACCAGGTCCGCAGACGCGCCTCATCCAGCCGGCCGTTGTCATGGCTGCCGGTCAGCCGTGATGCGTCCGCGTCCCGGAACATCGGCATCAGCGCGGACACATCATCCGCCGTGACCGGCCGGAGCAGAACCCGCTCCCCCCTCAGATCGGGCTTGCTGAGGAAGTCGGGACGCGAAGCACTTCGTACGTGATCGACCATCGCCGCATTCTGCCCAGCCGCGCCGTCCGGCGTCTCCCCGATATCCGTCACCCGTCACATGACCAGGTCACCTGTGGTCAGGGCCTCTACCGTGATCGGAGGGACAGGCTCTAGAGCCAGCCCTGCCGGCGGGCGGCGCGGACCGCTTCCATGCGGTTGCGTGTGCTGGTCTTGCCGATGGCCGACGAGAGGTAGTTGCGCACCGTCGACTCGGACAGGTGCACCCGCCCCGCGATGTCCGCGACGGTCGAGCCGTCCGCCGCCGCGTTCAGCACGTCACGTTCACGGGCCGTCAGCGGACTCGGTCCCGCGCTCAGCGCCGCGGCGGCGAGGCCGGGATCGATCACCGTCTCGCCCGCGAGTACCCGCCGGATCGAGCCGGCCAGCTCCTCCACCGGGCCGTCCTTGACGAGGAACCCCGCCGCCCCCGCCTCCATGGCCCGGCGCAGGTAGCCCGGCCTGCCGAACGTGGTCAGGATCAGCACCCTGCACGCGGGCAGCCGCTCCCGCAGCTCGGCCGCCGCGTCGAGCCCACTGCGGCCGGGCAGTTCGATGTCGAGCAGCGCGACATCGGGCCGGGCCGCCAGCGCCTCGGCCACGATCGCGTCCCCGGTGGCGACCTGGGCGACGACCTCCAGGTCGTCCTCCATCCCGAGCAGCAGGGCGAGAGCGCCCCGCATCATGCCCTGGTCCTCGGCGAGCAGGACCCGTACACATCGCTCCGGGGTGTCCGTCATGCGCCCAGATTAGGGCGCGCCCCGGCACCGGTGTCCCGGTCCGCGGGGCCCGCTCCTTCAACTCCGGCTGCGGCGGAACAGGTCCCTGCCGCGACGCCGGGACACAGGCTCGCCCGCGGCGGTGGCCGAGCCCCCGGCGCCGCCGAGGGGGGAGTCCCCCGCGAAGGCGGCCGGGCCGCCGACGTGGCCCGGTCCGTCGCCGGCGTCAGCGGGCAGGTCGGCCGTCACCCGGAAGCCCGGCGCCCGCTGTTCGCTCTCCAGGAACCCTCCCGCGGCCGCGAGCCGCTCGCGCAGCCCCTTCAGGCCCGTGCCCGTCGAGGAGGCCACCAGATCGGGGTGCGTCCCCACCCCGTCGTCGGTGACGGTCACCCGTACCCGCTGCCCGGAGGCGGCCACCACGATCTCGCAGTGCGCCGCCGCGCTGTGCCGCACCACGTTCGTCACGGCCTCCCGGACCACCCAGCCGAGCAGCGCCTCCGTCTGCGGCTCCAGCGGCGGCCCCGACTGCCTTACGACGGTCTGGACCCCCGCGGCGGCCAGCGCGGAGCGTGCCCGGTCGAGGTCCGTCGCGAGGCTGCCCTCGCGGTATCCCGTGACCGCCTCCCGGACCTCTCTCAGCGCCTGCCGGCCCACCGACTCGATGTCCGAGACCTGTGTCAGGGCGTCCTCCAGCCGGTCCGGCGCCAGCCTGCGGGCCGCCTCGGCCTTGACCACGATCACCGACAGCGTGTGCCCCAGCAGGTCGTGCAGGTCGCGGGAGAAGCGCAGCCGCTCCTGTTCCACCGCCGAGCGGGCCAGTTCCTGCCGTGTCGCCCGCAGTTGTGTCACGGTCTCCGACAGCGTCAGGATCGCCGCGGTCACCATCATCGAGATCGCGGTGCCGTAGGCGACCGCGATCGCGCCCCACCCGTCGTGGTACGCGGCGACACCCGCCGCCGCGCAGCCCAGCACCAGCGCGCCCCAGCCGAGCGACCTGCCGCGCAGCACCGTGCCGCAGGCCAGCCCGAACAGCGGCAGGAACAGCAGCCACGAACCGCCGTAGAGACCCGCCAGGCCGAACGTGATCAGCCCCATCGCGACGATCATCCAGTGGATCTCGGGGCTCTTGCGCTTGCGCGGGACGAAGGACCGGAACACCACTGACACGTAGAGGGAGTTGAAGGCCAGCAGGCCGATCACACCGATCCACGGGTCGGGCGTCTTGCCCTGCACGAGGTTGGAGAAGGAGCCGAGGCCCAGCAGTAGCCACGGCATCATCGCGAAGCCGTTCGGCGGACCCGGCCTGCGGCCGCTCGTGCGGCAGTCGTACGGCCCCGTGCCGGGGGCGCCGCCGGCCCCCGGGTCAGTGCCCGTGACCACCGCAGTCCCGGTCGGGCCGGCCGGGTCCGGCCGCCGCGCGCGGCCCTTCTGGCCCCTGCCGGGCCGCGGCAGGCCGGGGAACGGCGGAACAGGGAAGTCCCTGATGACCAGCGGCTCCCGCCGCTCGCGGCCCGGTGTCATGTCGTCCTCGCCGACCTGCGGTAGGACAGGACGGCGTACGAACCGCACACCGCCAGCCACCCCAGCAGCACCGCCACGGTCTTCGCGTCGGGCGCGGAACCCGATGCCGTGGACCAGCCGAGCGCCGCGAACCGGTTCGCCGGGGTGTACACCGCGACCGTCCGCAGCCAGTGCGGGAAGAGGTCCACCGGGAACCACAGCCCGCCGATCACCGCGAGTCCCACCAGGGCGCCCACGTTGAGCACACCCGTCGTCTGCGCCGTCAACCGGTAGCCGTTGCCGATGCCGAACAGGGTGAACGGCAGCGCCCCGAGCCACATCAGGCCGACCAGCACCGGCCACTGCCAGGCGTCCAGCCGGACCCCGTTGACCAGCGCGCCCGCCGCCAGCACCAGCAGCAGCGCGGGCAGCACCGTCACCGACCCGGCGAGCGCCCGGCCCAGCACCACGCGTTCAGGCCGCATCGGCGTGGTCCTCAACTGGCGCAGCCAGCCCAGCTGTTTGTCCTCGGCGATACCCGTGCCCGTGCCGACCGCGGCCCCCAGCGCCCCGTAGGCCGCCATACCGATCATCGAGCTGATCCGCCACGCCGCGGCGTCCGCCGGGGGCTGCGCGCCCTGGCCGATACGGGTGAACAGCAGGTACATCAGCACCGGCATGCCCGCACCGAAGATCACGAAGCCGGGGTCGCGCAGGGTGCGCCGGACCTCCAGGCGGACGTAGCGTCTCATCGTTCCTCTCGGCCGCTCCGTGCGGTTCGCCCCCGTCATGCCCTCTCCTCCAGCCTGTCGTCGGCGCCCGCGCCGGAGCCCGGGCCCTGCTCCTGCGGGCCGTCCGCGTCCTCTTCCGTGCCCGCGTCGATGCCCGCGTGCGCGCTTGTGCTCGTGCCGTGCGCTTCGGTGCCGGTGCCGGTGCCGGTGCCGGTGCCGGTGCCGGTGCCGGTATTGGTGTCGGTGTCGCGGGTGAGGGCGAGGAACGCGTCCTCCAGCGTCGCCCCCGCCACCTCGATGTCCCGCACCATGCCGAGCCCCGCGAGGGCGACCACCGTCGCGTCCGCGTCCGTCGTACGCAGCCGGACACGCCCCGACCGCACCTCGAAATCCCTGACTCCCGGCAGGTGTTGCAGGCCGTCTGGAGATCGCCCCGCCAGCTCGACCGAGACCAGCCGGCCGCCCGCGGACTCCTTCAGCCGCCGACCGGAGCCGTCGGCGACGACCCTGCCGCGGTGCAGGACGACGATGCGGTCCGCGAACGCGTCGGCCTCCTCCAGGTGGTGCGTGGAGAACAGCACGGTGTTGCCCCGGTCCGCGTACGCCCGCATGGAGGCCCAGAACGACCGCCGCGCCTCCACGTCCAGCGCCGACGTCGGCTCGTCCAGGACGATCAACTCGGGCCCGCCCGCGATCGCGAGGGCGAAGCACACCCGCTGGACCTGGCCGCCGGAGAGCTTGTCGACCCGCCGGTCATCCAGGCCCGCGAGCCCGGCCAGTTCGATCGCCTCGGCCACCGGCAGCGGCTGCGGGAACGTGGCGGCCACGAACGACACCAGCTCCCGCACCGTCACCCGCCGCACGGCCCGCCCGTCCTGCAGCATCGCGCCGACCCGCCCCTCGGCGACGGCGCGCGACGGCGGTCCGCCGAACAGCCGCACCGTGCCCGCGTCCGGCTCGTCGAGCCCGAGGAGCAGCCCGACCGCCGTCGACTTGCCCGCGCCGTTGCGCCCGAGCAGGGCGACGGTCTCACCGCGCCGGACGGTCAGGTCGATCCCGTCGACGGCGTGCACCGCGCCGAAGGACTTCCGTACCCGCTCGAAGGACACGGCGGGCGCCTGCGCCGACGGCACGGTCCGTACCGTCGCCTCGGCTGCCCTGTCGGCGGGTGCTGTGCCCGCTGTCTGCCTCATGTCTTCGAAAGTACGGGGTGCCCGGCGCGCTGGGCAGATGCGGATGTTCACCAACACCCCGTACAAATGTCATGCGCCGACGATCACGGCCCCGTGGCGCCGCGTGCCGGCCTACCCGCAACTGCCCGCGCGGGCCGAGCACATGGGCCCCGGATACGGCCGACGGCCGACGGCGCACGGGTACGGCGCACGGGTACGGCGCACGGGTACGGCGCACGCAGGCGGCCCACCGCACACGCGTGCGCCCTACCGCGCACCGCCCCCGCACACGAAGCACCTCCGTCGGCGCCCGCAAGAGGAGCCCGCACACGGCCCACCGCACACGGCCCATCCCACACGGCCCGTTGGCATCCGCCCGGTGGCATCCCGCAGACACGGGAGGGGCCGCCCCGGCGCTGCCGGGACGACCCCTCCCAGGTGGTCGTCTGCTGCTGGGCCCCCGGCCCGTCAGACCGTGATCTTCGCGGGACGGCGGTGTCTGCCGTGCGCCTGCGAGGCCGAGTCGTCGGCGGCCGCGGCACCCCCGCGGTGCTTTGCGTGGATCCCGGCTGCACCCTGATCGGCGGCCGCGGACCGCGGACGCTCCTCGACGGTGTCGTTTCGGGCTTCGGACATGGTGGGAAGTCACCCCGTTGTGATCGCTGCTTGTGCTGGCCCAGGGTCGCGTCCGGTCGGCGACCGCCGTGCACGACGACGACCGCGCCCACAGCGCGGCTACCGACGGTGTCCGCCCGGCCCCGACCGCGTCACCCTGGTCGAATTCTAGCCACGTACCTCTCGGCCACTGATCGACACCCCGCGCATCGCCCCCTGTTGCTGGAGGGGCGCCTGTTGCAGGGGAACCGGTCTGCACAGGGAAGGAGTCCCCACGACGGCTCCCGGTTCCCTGTGCGCCGCCCCCGCGGCGGGAGGCGAGGTACGGGCGGGGCCGTATGGAGCCGTGCCGGCATCCCTGTCCCCGGCCGGATCCGGCGTGTCCTTGCAGGTGTTGCCGGGGACATCGGCCGGCTCACGCACCTGCGCCACCGCGCACGGCGCGGCGGCCGTCGCGTACGGCAGCCGGAGAACGCCGTCGGAGGTCCACAGGCCTGCCCCGGGCAGCCAGCCGGCCGGCGCGGACAGCAGCCGCAGCCGCCGCCCCGAGGGTCTCCAGAGGCCGAGACACGTACCGTCGGGCCCGTCGACCCGCAGGGCCACCGCGCAGCTCTCCGGTGTGAGCACCTGGCCCGGCTGCACCGCGAACGGGGTCAGCACGCGGTCCGCGATCCGCAGGCACTCGGGGAAGCGGACCGGGCGCATGCTGCCGAGCACCCCCCAGCCGATCCTGTCGTGCCCCGGAGCGTTCGAGCGGATCAGCAGCAGACCGCTGTCCGGGTCGGCGAGCAGCAGCCGGTCGTCGCTGTCCTCGGTGATCTGCAGCAGGGGTGACGTCTCGCCACCACGCCCCAGGTCGACGGCGATCGCCTTCACCACCCCGTCGGCCTCCCGGTCGAGTGCGAGCAGCCGCCCCGAGCGGTCCAGCCAGGCGCCGCCGGAACAGCGGCCCGGCACCTGGGTGACCAGTTCCGGCCCGAACGCCCCGCCCGCGACCAGCCAGATCGCGGTGGTGTGCGCGCCCGGCGCCAGCGCGTAGACGAGGTCCCCGCCAGGAGCCGGCGGCAGCAGCGTGATGAGCGGGCAGTCGACGGCGCCGAGCGCCAGCTCGCCGGTGCCGGGGCCGGTCGGGTAGAGCAGCGAGAAGGCGTACGTGTCCGCCACCCGGCGGCAGATGAGCACCCGGCCGTCGGCCAGCGGCTGTACCTGGCTGTCCGCCTCCTCGGGCTGGTCGAGGGGGAGCGGCACGGCGTACGGCTCCGGCCCGTCGAGGGTCCAGCGCTCGGGGAACCAGACGGGCGGCGACCCGGCGGGGGCCCCGACGGGGCGCGCGGGGGCCAGACGGGCCCCGTAGCCGCCCTCCGCGGCGATCGTGAGAGCCGGGGGGCCGGGCGCGAAGGCGGGGGCCTCGATGTCGGCCGGGGCCCTGAGCGCGGCCCCGGCCCTCACGGCGGCCGTCAGGGCCGCCGAGGAGGCCGCAGGGATGGCCGGGCGGGACGGGAGGGCCCGCGCCGGCGGCGGTACGGGCACGGTCATCTCCTCGGGCGCGGCCGTCCCTTGGGGCGCGGTCACCCTCGGGGGCGCGGCGTTCGGGCTGGGCGCGGCCACTCTCGCGGGCGCGGTGTCCGGGCGGGGCGCGGTCGCCGCCGGTCCCGTACCCGCCGGTCCCGGAACCGCTCCCGGCAGCGGCGCGGACTTCCCCGTCCCGTCGGTGCGCCGGGCAGCGGCGGCGGATGCGCCACCGGCCTCGCGCGCCTCGTGCGCCGGCTGTCGCGTCGCCGCGTGCGTCACGCCTGCTCCTGCCGGTTCGTCCGCCGGGGACCGGTCGGCGCCGGGGCGCGCCCCTCGCGCTCCCCGTACCGCCGTGGTGTCCCCGGACGTTCCCGCCTCGGTGGCGCCCGGGTCGTCCACTGCTCCCGCGTCCCTCGCTCCCGCGTCGCTCTCGAACGGTGCCGCGCCGCGCGGCCCGGACCCGGCCGGGTCCGTCGCTCCGGTGGGCCGGGGGCCTGTCGGTCCCGTCACGGTGGGCCTCGTCTCGGCGACGAGTGCCGTCATCGGTGTCATCGGTGCGTCACCTCCGGCCAAGAAGCTAGTTTTCGTACTTCCTGCCGAACAACGGGAGACGGGTGTCTTCACACGTACGAGTGGCGGCGGGTGGATTTGCCGGGGGTTGTGGGGGTGCTTGTGCTGGCGAATGAGAATGTGATTAAGGTTAGGCACGCCTTACCTGAAACGCCCCTCTAGGAGCACAGATGTCCATACGTCGTCGCGGCGCCCTCGCCGCGGTCGCGTTCGCCGCCGCCCTGTCCCTCGCCGCGTGCGGCTCGTCCGACGGCGGTGGGTCCGGCAAGAGCGACAACGACTCGGCCAAGAAGGCCGATGTCGCGACCGGCGGCAAGGACTTCACGAAGGCCGGCGAGAAGACGGCGTCCTTCGGGACGACCGCGAAGCCCGGCCAGTTCCCGCGCACCATCACCATGGCGATGGGGAAGACCACCATCCCGAAGCAGCCGAAGCGGGTCGTGGTCCTGGACATCGGCGAGTTCGACAACGTCGTCTCGCTCGGCATCAAGCCGGTCGGCTGGGCGCCCACGCAGCAGGGCGAGGCGATGCCCGCCTACCTGAAGGACACGGGCCACCCGCAGCAGGTCGGCACGATCAGCAACCTCAACCTGGAGGCGATCGCCAACCTCCACCCCGACCTGATCCTCGGCAGTCAGCTGCGCGCCGCGGACAAGTACAAGGAACTCTCGAAGATCGCGCCCACGGTGTTCTCGGTGCGGCCCGGCTACACGTGGAAGTCCAACTACCTCCTGAACGCCGCCGCGCTGGACAGGACGGCCGAGGCGAAGGCGAAGCTCGCCGCGTACGACACGAAGGTCGCCGGGCTCAAGAAGTCCCTCGGCGCCGACAAGCCGACCATCTCCATGGTCCGCTACATGCCGGGCCGGCTGCGGCTGTACGGCGAGGACTCGTTCATCGGCACGATCCTGCAGGACGTCGGCCTGCCGCGCCCGAAGAACCAGCAGGAGCATGAGCTCGCGACCGAGATCAGCCCTGAGAAGATCGACTCGGCGAACGCGGACTGGATCTTCAGCGGCGTCTACGGCGACGCGTCGAAGACCGACGAGAACGCGGCGACGACGAACCCGCTGTGGAAGAACCTTCCCGCGGTGAAGGACGGGCACGCGAAGACGGTCAAGGACGAGACCTGGTACCTCGGCCTCGGGGTCACCGCCGCGTACTCGGTCCTCGACGACCTGCGCGGCTACCTCGTGAAGTAGTCGCCCCCGCCCCCTGCCCGGCACCTCCCGGGCAGGGGGCGGGCCGCCGCGTGCCCCGCCGCCCGCCGGGGCTCGCGCCCCCGCTCCACCCCCCGCCGCGGTACCCGCACGTGCCGGGGTCCGTACCGTCCCGGCGCCTTGCCGTGCCGGAGTCCGTACCCTTCCGGCTCCGCACCGGGCGGCCCCCGCGGGGAGCCCCCGCGACCGCCCCGCACGCGCACCGCCCCGCGCCAGGTAGCCTTCAGGCGTGCCCCGTCTGTCCGAAGTCCTCGCCGAGCTGGATGCGCTCTGGCCGCCCGACCGCGCCGAGCAGTGGGACGCCGTCGGCACGGTCTGCGGTGACCCCGGCGCGAACGTCGAGCGGGTGCTGTTCGCCGTGGACCCGGTCCAGGACATCGTCGACGAGGCCGTCGCGCTCGGCGCGCAGCTCGTCGTCACCCACCACCCGCTCTATCTGCGCGGCACCACCACCGTCGCCGCCGACACCTTCAAGGGGCGGGTTGTCCACACGCTGATCAGCCAGGGCATCGCCCTGCACGTCGCGCACACCAACGCGGACACCGCGGATCCGGGCGTCTCCGACGCCCTCGCGGGCGCGCTCGGGCTGCGCGTGGTGGGGCCCCTGGTCCCGGACGCCACCGACCCGGCGGGCCGCCGCGGTCTGGGCCGCGTCTGCGAACTGGACGCTCCCACCTCGCTGCGGAACTTCGCCGCACGCGCGGCGCACCGCCTGCCGGCCACCGCGCAGGGCGTCCGCCTCGCGGGCGACCCGGAAGCACCGGTCCGCAGGGTCGCGGTCAGCGGCGGATCCGGCGACGGCCTCTTCGCCGAGGCGCGTGCCGCCGGCGTCGACGCGTTCCTGACCGCGGACCTGCGCCACCACCCGGCCTCCGAGGCCACCCAGCACTCCCCACTGGGCCTGGTCGACGCCGCGCACTGGGCCACCGAGTGGCCCTGGTGCGAGCAGGCCGCCTCCCAGCTGGACGAGATCTCCGACCGCCACGGATGGGACCTGCGGGTCCACGTCTCCGAGACGGTCACCGACCCTTGGTCGTCGCACTTCGCGTCGTCGCCGCGCCCCGCGCCGCCGACGCCCGCCCTGACCACGAACCCACCGGGAGCCCCCAACTGAACGCCGCGCCAGCCGACCAGCTCCGACTCCTCGACGTCCAGGCCCTCGACGTACGGCTGTCGCAGCTCGACCACCGCCTCTCCTCGCTGCCCGAGCACGCCGAGCTCGAAGCGCTCGGCAAGGACGCCACCCAGCTGCGTGACCTGCTGGTGGCCGCCCAGACCGAGGAGAGCGACACCGCCCGCGAGCAGACCAAGGCCGAGCAGGACGTCGACCAGGTGCGCCAGCGCGCCGCCCGCGACCAGCAGCGGCTGGACTCGGGTGCCGCGACCTCCCCGAAGGACCTGGAGAACCTCCAGCGCGAGATCGCCTCGCTCGCCAAGCGCCAGGGCGACCTGGAGGACGTCGTCCTCGACGTGATGGAGCGCCGCGAGTCCGCCCAGGAGCGGGTCGCCGAGCTCACCGGCCGGCTCTCCGGCGTGCAGGCCGCGACGGAGGAGGCCGCCGCCCGCCGGGACGCCGCGACCCAGGGCCTCGACGCCGAGATCGCGGGCCTGTCCAAGGACCGTGACGCGATCGCCGCCTCGGTGCCCGCGGACCTGATCAAGCTGTACGAGAAGCTGCGCGCCCAGCAGGACGGCGTGGGGGCGGCCCGCCTGTACCAGCGCCGGTGCGAGGGCTGCCGGCTGGAGCTGAACATCACCGAGCTCAACGACGTCCGCGCCGCCGCGGCTGACACCGTGGTGCGCTGCGAGAACTGCCGGCGCATCCTCGTACGTACGGCGGACTCGGGCCTCTAGCAGCGGCGGCGCGGACGGGTGGTGGCGGTGACCAGGTACGACGTCGAGGCGGACGGTGGTTCCCGGGGGAATCCGGGACCCGCGGGCTATGGCGCCGTCGTCCTGGACCCGGTGAGCGGTGAGACCCTGGCGGAGGTGGCGGAGTACCTCGGGGTCGCCACGAACAACGTGGCCGAGTACCGGGGCCTGATCGCGGCCCTGCGCGCCGCGCACGCTCTCGACCCGGACGCCGAGATCCGCGTGCGCATGGACTCCCGTCTCGTCGTCGAGCAGATGTCGGGCCGCTGGCAGATCAAGAACGCGGAGCTGCGCGCGCTCGCCGAGGAGGCGGCCGGTGTCTTCCCGCGTGAGCGGGTCGCGTACGAGTGGATCCCGCGCGAACGCAACCGGCACGCCGACCGGTTGGCGAACGAGGCGATGGACGCGGGCACGCGCGGTGAGCGCTGGGACCCGTCCGCGTCGACGGCCGCCCTGGACGCGGGCTCCGTGGCCGTGACCTCGTCCGCCTCCGCTCCCGCCGTCGGCTGGGGCTCGGCCCCCGACCTGGGCGCCCCCACCACGTTCGTCCTGCTGCGGCACGGCGAGACCGCCCTCACCCCCGAGAAGCGGTTCTCCGGCAGCGGTGGCGGTGACCCCGAACTCTCCGCCGAGGGACGGCGCCAGGCCGCCGCCGTCGCGGCCTCGCTCGCCGCGCGCGGCACGATCCAGGACATCGTCTGCTCACCGCTGCTCCGCTGCCGGGAGACGGCCGGTGCCGTGGCCGAGCGCCTCGGCCTCGGCGTCACGGTGGAGGACGGTCTGCGCGAGACCGACTTCGGGGCCTGGGAGGGCCTGACCTTCGCCGAGGTGCGCGAGCGCTACCCGGACGACATGGCCGCCTGGCTCGCCTCGCCGGAGGCCGCGCCCACCGGGGGCGGCGAGAGCTTCGTCACGGTCGGGGTGCGCGTCGAGGCGGCGCGCCGCCGCCTGGTGGAGCGCTTCGCGGGCCGCACGGTGCTCGTCGTCACCCACGTCACACCGATCAAGACGCTCGTACGGCTCGCGCTCGGCGCGCCGCCCGCGTCGATGTTCCGGATGGAGCTCTCGGCCGCCGCGACCTCCGTGGTGGCGTACTACGCGGACGGCAACGCCTCGGTGCGCCTGTTCAACGACACGTCCTACCTCGGCTGAGGGCGCGCGCCGCCCCGCCGGGTACGGGAGCCCGAAGGCCCGGGGATCTGTTGGCGCCCGTCGCGGCGGACCTGCGGCATGCTCGCCATGACATGGCAACTCGCCCAGTTCGTCGAGGAGTTCCATGGCGTGGCGGGTGCCTTCCTCGACGAGGAGGCGACGCTGTGCACGATGCTGCTGGGCGTCGGCGGGACGGTGCGCCTGGCCGGTCCTTACACGTACGACCCGATGGCACGCGCGCCCGAACGCGGTTCGGCTGGTGGTATGGGCGCGACGCGGGCCCTGTGACGGGGCTGTTCGGGTGGACACCCCCGTTCGTGCCCCTGCTCGGCCCGATGCCCGCGCGGGCCGTCGCCGCACTGCCGGGGGCTCCGGCCGCCGGGAAGTCCGCACCGGTGACAGGGGCCCGGGGGCCCGCCGCTCCCGTAGGGTCCTTCGTGCGCGCCTCGGCGTGCGGGCGGCGTCCGCACCGCCGGCGGCTGCGGCCTGGCGGGTCCGAGACGTCAGGCCCCGCGCCGCACAGCCGGTCCAGTTCGATGCGGATCGCCGTCCGCAGCGCATCGTGCTGCGGACCGAGTCTGAACTGCTCGTCGCTCCACCGCTCACGTCTTCCGGCTGGATGACGCGACGGTGCCCCCGCCCCGCCCCTGCCCCGCCCCCGCCTGAAGGCCGGGCGCGCGCGGCCGGGTTGGCCGAACTTCCGCTCGTGAGCGCGTGGCTCAGCGTGTTCAGTGGGGAGGCGCTGGCTGATGCCCGGGCCGCCGCCGACATCGAACGCCGGTTCGTGGAAGGGCGGTTGCTCCTGTGGAAAGCCGACGGCGTCCCCGTGGCGAGCCGGGCGGGGCGCGTGCCCGACCGCTCCCGGCGACCGGGAGGGTCAGACCCGGCGGGTGTCCTGCAGCGTGGACGCCTCGCGGGCGAGCGCCTCGACCCGGTCCCAGTCGCCCGCCTCGACGGCGTCCTGCGGAACCATCCAGGTGCCGCCGACGCAGCTGACGTTGGGCAGCGCGAGATAGCTCGGCGCGGCCTCGGCGGTGATGCCGCCGGTCGGGCAGAACCGCGCGAGCGGCAGCGGGCCGGACAGGGACTTCAGATACGGGATCCCGCCGGCGGCCTCGGCGGGGAAGAACTTCATCTCGGTGATGCCGCGTTCCAGCAGCGCCACGACCTCAGAGGTGGTCGACACACCCGGCAGGTACGGCACGCCCGACGCCTCCATGGCGGCGAGGAGTGTGTCCGTCCAGCCCGGGCTCACGAGGAAGCGGGCGCCGGCCGCCACGGACTCGGTGACCGCCTCGGGGGTGAGGACCGTGCCCGTGCCGACGACGGCGTCGGGCACCTCGGCGGCGATCGCCTTGACGGCGTCGAGGGCGGCGGGCGTGCGGAGTGTCATCTCGATCGCGGGCAGTCCGCCCGCGACGAGGGCGCGGGCGAGCGGCACCGCGCCCGCGGCGTCCTTGAGTACGACGACAGGGATCACGGGGGCGAGGTCGAGCACGGAGGTCATGGCGACATCCTGCCGCGCCACGGGCACATAACGCAACGCGCGTTGCACAGGATGCAACGCGTTGGATCCGGTCGCCGTGGGCGGGCGCCCCGTGGCGACCGCCCCGTCAGTGGATCTCGCTCACCACCACGTCGATGCGCCACGTCCGGCCCGCTCGCGCGGGCGCCTCGGCCTCGACCGTGTGACCCAGCTCCCGCAGGGTCTCCACCAGGGCCCCCGGGGTCTTCGGCGCGGCGCCCGCGGTCAGCAGGTCACGCACGAGACGCCCCTTCGTCGCCTTGTTGAAGTGGCTGACGACGGACCGCTTCTCCTCGCCCGTCACCTCGTCCCGGCGGGAGTGCAGCACCCGCACGCTCGCCGTACGGCCGGCCAGTTCACCCTTGGGCTGCCACGCGCTCACGTACGCCGAGGACCGCAGGTCCAGCACCAGCCCGCCGCCGGCGGCCTCCACGGCCTCGGGCAGGGCCGTCGCCATCGGCGCGCGCCAGTAGGCCCCGAGCGCCCCGATGCCCGGCAGCTTCACCCCCATCGAGCAGCGGTACGAGGGGATGCGGTCGCCGACCCGTACCGCGCCCCAGAGTCCCGAGAAGATCAGCAGGGAGGCGTCGGCGCGGCGCCCGGCCGCCGCGTCCAGCGTGGCGAGGCCCAGCGCGTCGTACAGGACGCCCGTGTAGACCTCCCCGGCCGGCCGGGTGCCCGCGGTGCGCAGCGCCGCGTTCTTCGCGATCTCGCCGCGCAGCCCCTCGCTCAGGCCGAGCACCTCACGGGCCTTGTCCTCGTCGGCCGCGCACAGCTCCACCAGTTCGTCCAGCACGGCGGCGCGCGCCGGGGCGAGGTCCGGCAGCGACAGCGCCTGAGGCTTCAGCGGGGCCCCGCGGCCGGGCGCGGCCTTTCCTTCGGACGGCGGCAAGAGCACGAGCACGGCGGCGACTCCTCGGGGGTGGCGGGTGCGACGGACGCGCCGACCGGCGGGCCGCGCCCGCCCGCCAGCGTAGGCGAACGCCGCGGGCCACCGCCCGGGCCGCCGGTGCCCGGGGCCACCGGTACGGACCGCGTCCCGCCTCCTCGCGGGCGGGTAACATGTTCCGCACGGCAGACGAGCCGGCTGGACGGTCGCGTCAAGATCACTGATCTTGCCGAGGAACGTCCGGGCTCCACAGGGCAGGGTGGTGGGTAACGCCCACCCGGGGTGACCCGCGGGACAGTGCCACAGAGAACAGACCGCCGGGGGCCTCGGCCCCCGGTAAGGGTGAAACGGTGGTGTAAGAGACCACCAGCGCCCGAGGTGACTCGGGCGGCTAGGTAAACCCCACCCGGAGCAAGGTCAAAAGGGGACCCCGCGAGGGATCCCTGCGCGGACGTTCGAGGGCTGCCCGCCCGAGTCCGCGGGTAGACCGCACGAGACCGGCGGCAACGCCGGTCCTAGATGGATGGCCGTCTCTCCGGCCGCCGCGAGGCGACCGGATGACAGAACCCGGCGTACAGGCCGACTCGTCTGCCGCTTTTACGCCCGACCTGGGAAAAGGCTCCGGGAGTCAGGCCTGGTCCGATCCCCGGGGACATTTCTGGGGACGACGATCCGGCCTCCGACCCGCTCGACGGGCTCCCCGCTCCCCCCGCTCCTCACTCCGCGAGCGGTGGCCCCGGCCCCAGCCATTCGCACAGCAGTACGGTCGCATCGTCCTGCAGTTCGCCCTGGTGGTAGTCGAGGAACGTGTGGGAGAAGCGGCGGACGGTCTCCGAGACGCTCAGTCCGTCGTCCGGGTACTGGGTGAGGACCGAGATGAAGCGGTCGAGGCCGAACTCCTGGCCGTGCGGGCGCCGCGCCTCCGTGATGCCGTCCGTGTAGAGCGTGACACGGTCCCCGGGCCGTAGCTGCTGGTGGCAGAGCGTCGTCTCCAGGTCGCCCAGGCCGGTGCCGAGCGGGTACGCGGGCCTGCACTTCAGCTTGATCGCGGCCCCGTCGCGCAGGACGAGCGGCGGATGGTGCCCGAAGCTGGCCCAGGTCAGCAGCCCGGAGGCGGTGTCCAGGACGGCGAGGACGGCGGTGGCGTACCGCACGTCACCGAGCTGGCCGCCCAGCTCCTCCTCGATGACGGCGCCGGTCTCGGGGATGCCGGCGCCGCGGCGGCGGGCGCTGCGGGAAGCCGCGACGGCGAGGGCCGCCGTCTGGCCTGCGGCGGTGTCGTGGCCCATCGCGTCGAAGATCGACATGTAGACCAGTGAGCCGGCCGTGGCGTAGTCGTAGGCGTCACCACTGATCCGGTACGAGGGCTCCAGCGTGGCGCAGACGGCCACCCGCGAGTCCGTGTAGGTGCGCGGCGGGATCAGCTGCCACTGCGCCTCCGCTGCCACGTTCATCGGCTGGGTGCGGTTGAGGCGCGCGTAGGTGTCACTGTGCCCGCGCTTGGTCGAGACGGCCAGCGCCACGAGGGTCGCCAGCGCCGTGGCGTCCTCCCGGACGGTTTCGCCGTCCTCGACGGCGCCGACGAACATCAGGCCGAGGCGTTCCTTGCCGTTGAACATCGGCACCCAGTACGCGACGCCTTCGGCCGGGGGCGTCCCGACCGGGAGGATCGTGCCGTACTGGTAGGCGCGGCCGGCGTCGGTGCCCTCGATCTTCAGCACCCGCTCCACGGCCGCCCCCGTCCGCGCCCCGGCGATGAGGTGGAGCGCGCGGCGTTCGACGTCACCGACGTAGATCCGTACCTCGGTGAAGCCCGCTGCTTTCGCGTGCTCGCTCACCGTGTCCGGGAGGTCGTCGAGTGCCGTGGTGCCGATGACTTTGAGCAACGCCGCGAGCATGCGCTCGCCACTGTTGTCCTGATCCCTCACGTCGGCACTTCCAGGGATTCGGCGGAGAGCGGTATCCCGGTCCACTCCCCGGGGGGAGTCGCTCGCGGGCCTGTCGGGGCATGGGGTCTTTTGTGGCATTTCCATGAATATGACGAGCCTACGGCACCTCGGCGGGAAGGAGCGGAAGGCAAGCGGAGCAGGGCGTCGGGCTCCCGTGTACGCCGCTGACGCGGGTGGGGAGGGAGTGGCCAGGAGTCGGAGTGGAACGGCGCCTGCGGGCGAGGGCGCCGCACAGGGGAACGGGCCGATCGCCGTGAGTGAGGGGCGACCGCGGGCCGTCGGGCCCCGGGCCGCCGGGCCGGCGGGGTGTCCGCCGCGGGGTTCCGGGAGCGTCCGGGCCACGCGATGCCGCAGAAGCAGAAGCAGAAGCAGAAGCAGAAGCAGAAGCAGAAGCAGAAGCAGAAGCAGAAGCCCGGGCCGGGGCTGGCGTCGCGGGCGGTACCGGAGCCCGGTGACGGAGGCGGCACGCGGGGCGCACCGGACAAGGGGAACGGGTGCGGGGAGCGGGTCCAGGGCCCGAACGAGGCCGCGTGGCCGGCCGGGCTGTCGGCGGCACGTCGAGACGCCGGCGGCACGCCGCGGCATCGGCCGCCGGTCAGTGCGTCGTCGCCTCGGCTGCCGGGCAGGGCAACCGCGGTCCGTCAGGACATGGCGTCGAGGAGCGACCTGAGGAACGGGACCGTGTCCTGCGGCGGGTTCGCCTCGGCGCTCAGCCGGTCCATGATCAGCGAGTACTGGTCGATCTCTTCCTGCTTGTCCAGGTAGATGGCGCCGGTGAGCTGCTCCAGGTAGATCTTGTCCGGGAGGTCGGGCTCCGCGAACCGCAGGAGGGTGACCGGGGTCCCGGCGGCGGCCAGCGCGCCCACGCTGAACGGGGCGATCTGCAGGGTGACGTTGGGCCGGTCGGTCATCCTGATCAGGTGCTCCAGCTGGGCGCGGACCACCTCGGGTCCGCCGAAGGGGCGCCGCAGCACGGCCTCGTCCAGGACGGCCCACAGGATGGGCGCTTCCGCTACGTACAGGAGTTTCTGGCGCTCCAGCCGGAGTTCGACCAGCCGGTCGATCTTGGACATGGGGGAGTCCGGGTAGCCGAGGCGGGTGACGACGCGCGCGTAGTCCTGCGTCTGGAGCAGGCCCGGCAGGAACTGGACCTCGTAGGAGCGGATGAGGGAGGCGGCCTCCTCCAGACCGACATGCAGCTCGAACCAGTCCTCCAGCACGTCGTTGTACTGGTGCCACCAGCCCGGCAGGTTGGCCTGCCTGGCCATCTCCACGTACTCGGCCCGCTCGTCCTCGCCGAGGACGCGGTAGAGGGTCAACAGGTCGGCCACGTCCCGCTGTTTGAAGCCGACCTGACCGCGTTCGAGGCGGGTGATCTTGGCGTCCGACGCGCGGATCGACCGGCCCGCGTCCACCCGGGTGATGCCGCTTTCCTGGCGGAGCCGGCGCAGTCGGGCGCCCAGGACGATGCGCAGGGCCGTAGGACCGATGCGGGGCTGGTCGAGGTAGCGCCTCAGCGAAGGCTGCTCGCCGCCCGGCTGCGGTATGGCGCTCATGACAACTCCCGAACGGGGCTACGCGGACATGGAGGCCCCAGTCTTC
Source organism: Streptomyces sp. NBC_01497 (assembly GCF_036250695.1). NCBI lineage: Bacteria > Bacillati > Actinomycetota > Actinomycetes > Kitasatosporales > Streptomycetaceae > Streptomyces > Streptomyces sp. NBC_01497. The sequence continues at coordinate 5,973,170 of NZ_CP109427.1, forward strand.
CACTCGGGGCCCGTCCTCGTACAGCGGGAGCGCCGGTCCGGCCGGGCTTTTGCGAACTCCGGGCCATCGATCCGTCACTCACCGTTCAGAGCTGGCGAGTTGTGTTCACTTATGGTGATGGTGCGTCAGTTCTCGGGCCTTCGGTGCCGCGTGCGGCCCGCCCCCGGTCCTCGCGACGTCAACGCGTCCGGGGCCGTGCGGCGGTCGTGCGGCGGTCGTGCCCGGAGAACACCCTCAGAGGGTCATCGGGTCGAACTCCCCGTCCTTCGCGCCTGCGACGAAAGCGGCGATCTCGGCGCGGGTGTAGACGAGCGCGGGACCTTGCGGGTGGCGGGAGTTGCGCACCGCGATGCTGCCGTCCTCCAGCGCCGCGACCTCCACGCAGTTGCCGCCGGGGGCGCTGTGCCTGCTTTTCCGCCAGGCGGCACCCTCGATCAGGTCGGACCGTGTCCCGTTTTCAATCTGTCGCATTCCGCCCACTCCTGTGGTTGTGCGTAGTTCTGACCTGGCGCCAGCGACCGCAATTGCAGATGCACTTGCGGAATCAATTGCGCCTTGCCGAACTGTAATTGCAGATGCAGTTGCGACGCCATCCTTCGCGGGGGGATAGTGGGTGCCGATCACCTGCAAGTGACATATGACTGCTCGACGGAGATCGCGATGACACCCCCCACGTCCCGACCGTCCGGCGCCTTACCGGGAGGGACCGTCGGCCGTCTGCTGGGTCGCGTGTCCCGCGACGCCTTCCCGTACGACGACGTGACGGCGACCGCCCCCGGCCGATGCCTGGCACGCGCCCTGCCGGCCGACGGCCGGGCGGTCGGCGAGGCCCGCAGATTCACCGGATTCACGCTCAGGGACTGGGCGCTGGGGCCGCTGGTCGACAACGCGGCACTCATCGTCTCCGAACTCCTGAGCAACGCGCTGCGCTACGGGCTCGCGGGGAGTCCGGCGGCACGCTCCTCCGCGCCGCCCGCCGTCTGGCTCGGCCTGCTGCTTCGGCGGGGGACCGTGCTGTTCGCGGTCTGCGACCACAGCGCGTCCGTCCCCGAGGTCAGGGAGCCGGACTACTACGCCCAGTCCGGCCGGGGCCTGCACATCATCGAGTGCCTCAGCGAGACCTGGGGCTGGACGACACCCGACACGGACGGCAAGGCCGTCTGGGCGGCGATCTCGTGTCCGGGAGCGGGCGGTGAGACCGGCGGCGGCGTGGCCTTGCCGGGTCCGGCGCTCTCGTCGGGACCTCCGCGGGCCGCGCGGTCCGGCGCGTTGCCGCTGAGCCGGGCGGCCGGCGCCCTCGGCGTCGAGAAGTAGCCCGCGGACGACCGGGAAGCGGGGCCGGCCGAAGGGCCGTGGATGCTGCGACGCCGCCGCCGCGGCGCCGCAGCATCCACGCGGCCACCGGTCGAACGCCTCCCGTTGAGCGCCGCCCAGCTGTGCGCCGGGGGTCAGGCGTCGCCCGGCGGTGCCTGAAGCAGTGCGTACGCCGTCGCCACGAAGGTGTCCCGGAGCCGGAAGCGCCGCGTGGCGACGGCGGCCAGCGCGGTGTCCGTACCGGGGGCGAAGCCCAGGAAGGCCTGCTGGCCGCTGGTGGCGCCCGCGTGGAAGTAGACGGGGCCGTGCTCGCTCTCGTGCCGGAACCAGGTGAGGGTGTGCACGTCGCGGTGGCCCCGGCCGCGTGCCAGCACGTCCCGCCGCATCGCGAGCAGGGCGTCCTCCAGCGGTGAGCCGGCGGGCCGCAGGTGCGCCTCGACGAAGGCGAGCAGGTCGCCCGGGGTGGCGCGGACCGCCCCCGCGGCCTGGAAGCCCCCGATGAGCAGCGGGGGCGTCGCCGTCCGACCGTCCGCGCGGTGGCCCGTCGCGTCCACCGGCCCGGCGCCGGGGGCCGCGGGGGACAGGGCCGTGGCGGTGAGTCCCAGCGGAGCCAGGACGCCGTCGGTGAGCAGGCTCTCCCAGGGGGTCCCGGTGGCCGCCGCGAGGGCGTGGCCCAGGGCGGCCACGCCGAAGTTGGAGTAGTGCCACCGGGTACCGGGCCGGTGGCGGGGGCGGGCCCCGAGGAACGCCCGGACGACGCGTTCCGCCGGGTAGTGCGCGTACGGGTTGCTCCGCCACTGCCGCAGCGCGCCCGGGTAGAGGTCGGCGGGCAGCGACGGCAGCCCGGAGGTGTGGGTGATGAGGTGCGTGAGGGTGAGGGGATGGGGTCCGGGGCGGCGTCCCGGAGCCAGGTACGCCTGCGCCGGGTCGCCCGCGCCCACCGCGCCCTCGGACAGCAGGCGCCCGAGCAGCAGACCGGTGTACGGCTTGGAGGCCGACCCCGTCTCGTACCGCAGCAGTTCGCGCGGGGTCGGCGGAGCCGGTGCCGTACCGCCGCAGCGGATGGCGCGGCGGCCGCGGCGCGCGCAGGCGAAGACCACGTCCGGCGCGTCCACCGCGCGGACCGCCTCGTCGAGGGCCGCCGTCAGGGCGTCGACGGCGGAGGTCCCCCCGCCGGTGGCGCCCCGGTCCGCCGCGGCGGCCGGGCGCGCGGGTCGCGGCGTGTCGTAGGGGGCGCTCACGCGGGCGCCGCTGCGGGCGGCGGGGCGTCGGACAGCGCCGCCATGGCGCGGGACGTGGCCAGGGTGGAGGCGAAGGCCGCGACGAGAGTCGGGTGGTACACGGCGTCGAAGACCTGGTCGGGATCGCCCTCGGGCACGGTGCGCAGCGCGGGCATCGCGCCGTCCGGCCGCTGGGCGGTGGCGAAGCCCTGCCAGGCGCGTGCGTCGAGCGTCGCCGCGGGCAGGCATGCGTCGACCACGAGCAGTTCGCCGAGCAGGTCCCAGCGCTCCAGGTCCAGCCAGTCGTCCAGCCACGCGGGCAGCCAGGTGGCGAGGTAGTCGGCGAGGCCGCCGGGCAGCGCGCCGGGGTCGCGTCCCCACTCGGTGAGGTGGAAGACGGTGTGGGTGATGTCGTACGCGATGTGGCCCTCGACGGTCCACGGCTCGGGCCTCGCGGCGAGCCAGGTGCGGCGCAGGTCCGCGTGCAGGTCGGGGACCTGTCCCGAGCCGGCCGGCTCCGCCGCGTCGGGCGCCGCCAGGGCCGCGTACCGGCGCCGGAACGCGGTGAGGCCCAGCCGGCGGACCGGTTTGACCTCGAACGCGGCCCAGCTGTCCAGGCGTTGGTTGAGCCGGACCGCCTCCTCGACCGCGGGATCGGCGTACCCCAGTTCCCGGAACGGGAGATAGACCTCGAACGGGATGGGGGAGATCGGCTCGGTCCGCTGGCCCCGCACCAGCATGTGCCCGCTGTCCAGTGCCTCGTGCCAGACATGGTCGAGCAGCCGCCGCACCAGGTCCGACTGACGGGAGCCGGCCACGCCCTCGCGGAAGAGCACCGCGCCGATCATGGCCAGCTCGCCGATGGGCTTGAACCGTTCGAGGAAGCCCGTCTCGGGGTCCGCGTCGGGGTCGAGGCGGAAGCCGTCGCGGTGCGCGTACAGCCACTCGACCGCCTGCGCGCCGACCGTGTGGACGAGCGCGGTGTCCGCCGGTGCCGGTGCCGGTGCGGTGAGAGTGCCGGCACCGGGCCCGCCACGCGCGGCGGTTGCGCCCGCCGGGGTACCGCTGGTCGGGGTGTCGTCCGTCATGCCGGCGCTCCCTGTCTGCCGGCCGCCGGGCCGAGGGTGAGCGCGGCGGCGAAGGCGGCCATGAGTGTGGAGTGGTAGCGGCCGCGAAAGTCCCGCTGTACGGCGCGGCCCTCGGGTCCCGGTCCGATCTCGGGCAGTCCGCCGTCGGCGTCCTGCGCGGCGGCCAGGGCCGACCACGCCCCGGCCAGCAGGTCCGCGCCGGGCGGCGAGGGCAGTGACGCGGCCACGGCGAGCAGTTCCGCCGTCAGGTCCCACTGGTCGTCCTGCACGCAGGAGTCGAGCCACGCGGGCAGCCACTGCCCGAGGTACGAGGCGATGTCGTCCGGGACGCCCGCCGCCTCGCCGCCCCAGTCGGTGAGGTGGAAGACCACGTGCGTGAGGGCGTATCCGGAGGCGTTCTCGAACGTCCAGGGCTCGGGCAGGCCGCCGAGCCAGGTGGCGCGCAGCGCGTCGGCCACTGGCCGGTGCGGGGGGAAGCCCGCGCGGCGCTCGGAGTTGAGCAGGCCGAGCCGCCGGTTCGGCAGCTGTTCCGTCAGGCGCCAGCCGCGGGTGCGGACCGTGGCCGAGGCGAGATCCTCGAAGCCGGCGTGCCGCAGGCCGGCGGAGGCGAAGGCCGCGTACACCTCCAGGGCGTACGTGCCGAACGGTTCGAGCCGCAGCAGTTCGTGGAAGACCGCCCCGTCCTCGGTGAGCCGCCAGGCGTGGCGCAGCAGGTCGCAGGCGGTGGTGTGCAGCGGATCGCCGGGCGTGGTGGCCCGGCGAACCGAGACGCACACCTGGGCCAGCTCACCCAGGGGCTTCCAGGTGCGGTTGACGTCGCCGTCCAGGGCGAGGGCGTCCTCGCCGAGCCGGAACTGCGACCGGTTCGCCGCGACCCAGCGCAGGGCCGCCTCGCCGACCGTGCGGACCGCCGGTGCCGAGGGCGCCCTCGCGGGCGCCGTCACGACGCTCCGGACCTCGCCCGCAGGGCCTGGGCCACATGCGTGTGGAGGGAGACGCGCGAGTCGTCCGCGCCCATCCGCGCGACGAACTCCAGGCCCGCGTCGAGGCCCAGCGTGCTCGGCACGCCGTCCACGACGGCCAGCCAGCGGCCCGTGCCGGCCGCCTGCAGCCAGTCGCGGCGGCGCACGGCCCGTACGAACCCGCGCGCCACGTCGACGGGTCTGCGGGCGGCGACCCGGGCGATCCCCGAGCCCGAACCGGGCACGGCCAGTGCGGCGAGCACCGCGAGCTGATGGCCCAGTGTCTGCCAGGGGGCGTCGTCGAGCCAGTCGGTGGTCGGCTCGGCGCAGGGGGCGGGCCCGTCGGCGGGGGCGCCCGGGGGCCCGGGAGCGGAGTCGTCCGGCGCTGGGTCCGTACGGGTGAGGGTGCCGACCGTCCCCGGGCTCTCCGCGAGCCGCAGGAGGGTGTCCGTCATCGCCCAGTGGCTCCACGCCGAGACCGCCGGCGCGTCGGAGCCCGGTGGGAAGACCGTGACGGCCTGCTGGAACAGGGTGAGGTCACCGTTGTCGGCGGGGCGGCCGAGCAGCACGCTCGGGAGCAGAACGTCGGAACCGAGAACCCGCACCGCCGCGAGTCCCAGGCCGTCGTCCGCGCTGATTCCGGCACCACCGCACACACCGCCGAAGTGGTCCCCGCCCCGAAGAGCGGAGACCACCTCGAACGCGAGCTCCTGCACCGCACCCGTCAGGCGGGTGGAGGTACCTGGCTGCTCGGTCATCGACTTCCGTCAGCCCTTCTTCGGCCGCGGGGTCGGAGGCGAAAGCAGCAGCGAGCCCGCACCACTGGCCAGGGCCAGGGCCGCGCACTCCCGCGTGTCGCGGAAGGTGCCGCCTGCTTCGAGTGGGTTGAGGGCCGCTTCGAGGTCCGTGTCCTGAAGCTCGGTGAGTTCGCGGGTCACGGGTGCGACGGAAGCCATCCCCACCATCCCCTTTCAATCGACGTATTGCGCCTTGCGGGACCATCACAACACACATGGGACATAAGCGGCAAAACATACAAGGATGCCTGAATCGCTGCACAATGCAGAGTTCACGACGCAGAGTGCGGCGTCACCCTCCCCGACGCGGGACGGCGTGCGGGGGACAGGGCGTGGGCACGGTGGCCGCCCGAAGGACCACCGCGCGGGCGGCCACCGGGGTGGCCGCCCGCCGCCGTCAGCCGATCTCGGCGCCCAGGGCCGTGAGCGCGGCGGGCACGGGCTGGAAGTAAGTCTCCCCACCCGCGGCGCAGTTGCCGTTGCCTCCCGACGTCAGCCCCAGCGCGGTGGAGCCGTCGAAGAGCGGGCCGCCGCTGTCGCCCGGCTCGGCGCACACCGAGGTCTTGATGAGGCCGCTGACCGTTCCTTCCTCGTAGTTGACGGTCGCGTCCAGACCGGTGACCTCGCCGGTGTGGGTCCCGGTGGTGCTGCCACTGCGCTCCACGCTCTGTCCGACCAGCGCCTCACCCGCCGAGGTGATCGGCTGGGTCGTGCCGTTGTAGAGGTCGACGTCGCTGGGGTGCGCGATGGTGCTCGTGTACTTGACGAGCGAGTAGTCGTGCGTGGGGAAGACCGCGGTCTCGGTCTGGGCGACCTCGGCCCCGTTCTCCGTGTCCGACCAGGTCTTGACGGCCTTGCCGCAGTGGCCCGCCGTCAGGAAGTAGGGGACGCCCGCCTTGACCACGTTGAAGCCGAGCGAGCAGCGGGCACCGTCGCCCCAGATGGCGTCCCCGCCCGAGAGGAACACCGACAGCCTGCCGGGGTTTCGTTCGAGCACGGCCCGGCTGCCCAGATCGTCGACGATTCTGTTCAGGCGGGCCAGTCTGGCGTCGTCCACCGTGCGGTCCGCGCTCACCACGACCTTGTCCGCCTTCGGGTCGATGACCCAGGACGTGCCGGTCATCATGGCCTTGGCCCGCAGCGTCGCGGCGGCGGCCCGCAGGTCCACCAGCGAGTTCGACACGAGGCGGGGCGTCGCGCCCCCGGCCCGTACGGTGTCGGCGGCCGACTCGTCGAGGACGTTGACGACGAGCCGGCGGTGCGTCGAGTCGTAGAAGACCCCCTGCGACGTGTCGTCGAAGCGGGCCGCCAGCGAACCGGCCGAGGCGGCCGACATGCCCTCGGGTCCCGGTGGGGCGGGGGCGGCGACCCCCGCGTGGGCAGGTGCGGTGGCGGCGAGGAGGGCGGCCGCGGTCAGTGCGAGGGCGCCGGCACCGGTCAGTCGGGCGCGCCGGGGCGAGACGTGTCTGTACTGCAACTCAGAGCCCTTCGGGGACAGAGGTTCGGCACGGACACTCATGGGGGACGAGACGTTCCGAGTCGCGTCCGCGCCCGGTTTTGACGACTAGTTCCCGTCCTGCGGGCAGAGCGGTGTGATCGACGCCGATTTCGCACGTGCGGGTAGCGCCCTCCCGCCAACCGGCCGCTCCGGCGCGCCGTACCGACGGACTCCCTCTAAGGACCTGTCCCCGGACCCGCCGCCGGCGTCGTCCGAGGACCCGTCAGCGTCGCCCGTACGGGGGAGCGGTGGCGGCCCCCCGGCCCGGGGACGGCGGCCGGGCCGGGCGTTCCCGGCCGCCCCGGGGCGGGAGCGCCCCGGGACGGCTCGGTACCCGTCACCGGGTCCCGGCCCGCGTCGCGGGGAAGCGCGTGACGTACCTTCGCTGCCACGGCGTCTCCACCGCCCGCGCGCAGTAGTGCGCGCGCACGTACGCCACCGCCTCGCCCGCCGGGACGCCGTCCAGCACGGCGAGTGCGGCCAGCGCGGTGCCCGTCCGGCCCCGGCCGCCGCCGCACGCGATCTCGACGCGGTCGCCGGGCGCCCGCTCCCACGCCTCGCGCAGCAGTCGCGCCGCCTCCTGACGGTCGGACGGGAGGCGGAAGTCGGGCCATCTCAGCCAGTGCGCCTCCCAGGACGCGGCAGGCGGGCGGCGGCCCAGCAGGTACAGCCCGTAGGTCGGCTCCGGTCCGGCGGGCAGCCGGTGGCGCAGGCCCCGGCCGCGCACGAGGCGGCCTGAGGGCAGGCGCAGCACACCCGGGTCGGTGGGCGCCCAGGGCGCGGTCGGCGGCGACATCCGGTGAGCGTAGTGCGCGGGCGGGGGCCGGAGCGGGAATGCCGCGCGACCACCCCGCGTCAGGAACCGGCGGCGCCCGCCGCCGCGTCAGCGGCCCGGGCGGGTCCCGGCGGCACGTACGGCGTACGCGGTGTGCGCGCTGTCGTGGAAGGCGCGCCGTACGGCGGCGATGCCCTCGCCCGCCCGCGTCGGGTGGACCCGGTTCGTCAGCAGCACCGCGTACAGACCGGCCGCCGGGTCGACCCACAGGCTCGTGCCCGTGAATCCGGTGTGGCCGTACGAGTCGGGGCCGAAGGCCGTGCCGACCGGTGAGCCCACCGGGTCGAGGCCCTGCCAGGCCAGGCACCTGCGCAGCCCGAGGCCGTCCGTGTGCGGGGCCGTCATCAGGGCGTAGGTGTCCGGGCGCATCAGTGTCCTGGCGCCGCCCGCGAGTGAGGCGCCCAGCCGCTCCATGTCGTCGAGCGGGGCGAAGAGGCCCGCGTGGCCGCAGACGCCGCCGAGCACCACCGCGTTCTCGTCGTGCACCTCGCCGACGACGACCCGGCCGCGCCAGGGGCAGTCCTCGGTGGCGACGGCCCGGGCACGGCCCGCGGCGTCCGGTGTGAAACCCGTGCCGGACATGCCGAGCGGCGCGCACACCGTCTCCTCGACCAGGGTGTCCAGCGGTGTGCCGGACGCGGCCTCGGCGATCAGCCCGAGCAGCATGAACCCCTGCGAGGAGTAGACGACCCGGGTGCCGGGCGGGGCGGCCGGCAGGGTGCCGAGCGCGGCGAGCAGGGACGCGCGCGTCGGATGATCGCGGTACATCGGCACACCGCCCGGCAACCCCGAGGTGTGGGTGAGCAGTTGGGCGACGGTCAGCGGCGCACGCGGCGTCCCCACGTACTGCGGGAGGTGGTCGCCCACGGTGTCCGTGAGGGCGAGCACACCCCGGTCGATGAGGACCGTCACGGCGAGACCCACCACCGGCTTCGTCACCGACGCGAGGTCCCACAGGTCGGTGCCGTCGAGCGGGTGCGGGCCGCTGGCGGCGGCACCGCGCTCGCGAGGCCTGCCCGGTGCGGCACCGTCCGGTGCGGCGCCGCCCGCCGCGGGTGGGCGCGGGGTGACCGGGCGGGCCCGGGTGCCCGTCCAGCCGCGGTCGAGCACGGTGTCCGCCGTTCCCACCGACCAGGCCGCCCCGGAGAACACCCCTTGCGTGCGGGCCTGTTCGAGGATCGATCGCAGCGCGCTCACGCCCGGCCCCCGTCCCGGCCGGCGGGCACGACTCCCAGACGCGGCGGCCCGCCGAGGCCCGCCGAGACCGTGCGCGCCGCCGCCCGCACCATGGGCCCGAACAGTTCCACGGCCGCGTCGTCCAGGGCGAACGTCAGGCCACGCACGGCGATCGCGCCCACGGCCCGGCCGTCCGCGTCGAGCACCGGGGCCGCCACCGCGCGCGCGTCCTCCTCCTCGTACTCGTCGTCCAGCGCGTAGCCGCGCCGCACGGTCGCCGCCAACTCCGCTCGTACGTCCTGAGGTTCGGCGAGTGCTCCGGCGCCGGGCGTGCGGGGCGGGGCGGCGCCGGCCAGCACGTCCGAGACCTCTTCCGCAGGCAGCGCCGACAGCATCGCGAGGCCGGCGGCGGTGTGGTGCAGCGGGGCACGGCCGCCGGGGCGGGTGCTCATCCGGTACTCCCGCGCGGGCTCCGACAGTTCGAGGAAGACGGCGTCACCGGCGTCGCGCACCGCGTAGTACGCGAGGAGGCCGGTGCGCCGGCGCAGGTCGGCGAGGACGGGCCGGGCGAGCCGGAGGTCGCGCCCCGCGTCGAGCGCGGCGGCGGCGAGGCCCAGCAGCCGGGGGCCCGGCCGGTAGCTGCCGCCCTCGGCGGGCTGGGCGAAACCGTACTCGGCCATGGTGCGCAGGTGGCGGTGGACGGTCGGTTTCGTCAGGCCCGTACGCCGGGCGATGTCCCCGAGGCGGTGCGGGCCGCCGCCCCCCTCGACCAGTGCTTCGAGCACCTCCATCGCCTTGTCGACCGGACCCTTGACGGGCTCCTCTGCGCTGCGACGGGTGTTGACCGGTTTCCCCATGTCGCTTAGCTTAACCCAACCGCATTCCATCTGACGGAACGGATGTGCTGTTCAATGGAACGAATACGTCAGGGGCGGGCGCGCCGCGACGGACCGCCCCGCCGCGACGTGCTGCGTCTGGGAGCCCTCGTCGTGCCGGCTCTCGCCGCGCCCGCCCTGCTCACGGGGTGCGGCGCCGACCCCGCGAGCGACGCAGGCAATGTCCTGCGGCTGTCCCAGACCGGCGACCCGAAGACGATGGACCCGCAGAAACAGGGCGACATGACGTCGATGAACGCCCTGATCAACATCTTCGACACGCTCACCGCACGCGGTCTCGACGGCGCCCTGCACCCCGGCCTCGCCCTCACCTGGACCGTCACCTCACCGCTGACCTGGCGCTTCACCCTGCGGCCCGGCGTGAAGTTCCACAACGGTGAACCCTGCGACGCGGCGGCGGTGAAGTTCAGCATCGAGCGGCTGCTCGATCCGGCCACCAAGTCGCCCATCGTCGAGCTGCGTTACGTCAAGAGCGTCTCCGTCGTCGACGAACACACCGTCGACCTGCACACCTCCCTGCACGACCCGATCATCCCCGAGAAGGTCTCCCTGTTCGGCGGGGTGGTCCTGCCGCCCCGCTACCTGGCCCGCGTCGGCGACAACGGCTTCGCCGCGCACCCCGTGGGCACCGGGCCCTTCACCTTCGTCAGCTGGCAGCGCGACCACCAACTGCGCCTGCGGGCCAACCCGCACCACTGGGCAGGCCACCCCAAGGTCGACGAGCTGGTCTTCACCCCGGCCCCCAACGCCTCCTCCTCGCTGGCCGCCCTCCAGAGCGGCGGTGTCGACCTCGTCACGGGCCTCACCCCGGACGCCGCCCAGCAGTTGGACGGCTACACCGGTGTGTCCCTGGACAGCTACACCGGCATCCGCACCTCGTACCTCTCGCTCAACACCCTCGACAAGGGGCCGCTGCACGACAAGCGGGTGCGGCAGGCGCTCAACCACGCGGTGGACGTGCCGCTGCTCGTGAAGGCCGTCCTCGGCGGCAAGGCCACCGAGGTCCCCGCGATGATCCCGCGCGGCGCCTTCGGCTTCGACGCCTCCCTCAAGCCGTTCACCCGCTCCCTCGCCACCGCCCGCAGGCTGCTGGCCGAGGCCGGCTACCCGCACGGCTTCTCCACCCAGCTCACCGCCTCCAACATCGACGCCAACGTCGCGGAGGCCATCTCCGGCCTGCTGGCGCGGGCCGGCGTCGACGCCAAGGTGAACCTCCTCGACCCCGGTACCTACGCGGACCGGCTGACCTCGAACGACCACGGCGCCCTCGGCCCGATGTACCTGGCCGCGAGCACCGTATGGACCCTGGACGGCGAGAGCATGATCCAGTCGAACGTACGCAGCGACCGCAGGCAGAGCCGCTGGCACAGCAAGGAGGCCGACCGGCTCGTCGACATCGAGGAACTCGCCGTCGAACCCGCCCGGCGCAAACAGGCCTTCTCCGACCTGCAGCGGCTGATGCTGGACGAGGCGCCCTTCGTGTCGCTCTACCAGATCGACAACATCTTCGCCCGCAACCAGCGGCCGCACTGGAAACCCGGCCCCGCCGGGGTCCTGTCCATGGCGAGCGCGGAGGTCTCCCGATGACCGGCGTGACGCTCTCTCCCACCCCCTCCCCGGGAACCCGGGACACCGCCGGCGCCCGGCGTGGCGACGGCGGCCGGGTCGCGCGCCTGATCCTCACCCGCCTCGGCACCGCCGTCCTGGTCCTGTTGTGCACGGCCACCGTCTCGTTCTTCCTGGTACGGCTCTCCGGCGACCCGGTCAAGCTGCTCCTGCCGCCCGACGCCACCTCCCACCAGGAAGCCACGCTGCGCGCGAGCCTCGGCCTGGACCGGCCACTGATCACGCAGTACCTGGACTACCTGTGGGGGCTGCCGCGCCTGGACTTCGGGACCTCGCTGTTCTACAACGAACCCGTCAGCCACGTCCTCGCCGCCCGGCTGCCCGCGACCCTCGAACTCGCCGCGGGTGCCATCGTGGTGACCTTGGTCATCGCGGTACCCGCGGGCATCTTCGCGGCCATGCGCCGGGGCCGGGCCTCCGACCGGGGTGTGATGGCGGGGGTGCTGCTCGGCCAGTCCACCCCGCCGTTCTGGGTCGGCATCCTGCTGATCCTGGTCTTCGCCGTCGGCCTGCACGCGCTGCCGGCGTCCGGGTACGGGACGTTCGCCAACCTGGTCCTGCCGTCGGTCACCCTCGCCGTGTACTCCGTCGCCGTGGTGGCCCGCCTGTTGCGGTCCTCGCTGATCGACGTGCTCTCCTCGGACCACATCCGCACCGCGCGAGCCAAGGGTTTCGGGCCCCTCAAGATCGTCTTCGTGCACGCGCTGCGCAACGCGTCGCTGCCCGTCATCACCGTCGTCGGACTGGAGGTCGGCAGCCTCCTCGGCGGCGCCATCCTCACCGAACAGGTCTTCTCCTGGCCCGGCGTGGGACAGCTGACCATCGAGGCCATCTCCAACCGCGACTTCCCGCTCGTGCAGGCCACCGTCATGTTCTTCGCCGCCGTGTTCGTCGTGGTGAACCTGCTCGTCGACCTCTCCTACAGCCTCCTCGACCCGAGGGTGAGGGCGTCCCGATGACCGTCACATCCGCCACCGCCACCACCGCGCCCCCGCCCGGTGCCGTGCGGCAGCGCTCCACCCGGGCCGTCGCCGTCCGCGCCCTGCTGCACAACAAACTGGCCGTCGCCGCGCTCGCCGTCCTCGCGGTCATGCTGATCGCGGCGGTGTGCGCACCGCTGATCGCGCCGGCCGACCCCAACGCGCAGGACCTGCTGATGCGGCTGAAGCCGCCTGCCTGGGAACACGGCGGCAGCAGTGCCCACCTGCTGGGCACCGACCAGCTCGGCCGGGACATGCTCTCGCGTGTCATCTACGGCACCCGTGTGTCCCTCCTCGTCGGTGCGAGCGCCGCGCTCCTCGCCGGGGTGGTCGGCACCCTCGTCGGGCTCGCCTCCGGCTACCTGGGCGGCTGGCCCGACAAGGTGCTGATGCGGCTCGCCGACGTCCAACTCGCCTTCCCCGCCATCCTGCTGGCGCTCGCCATCGTCGGCTTCCTCGGCTCCGGGCTCTGGTACGTGATCCTCGTGCTCGGCTTCACCGGCTGGGTCTCCTACGCCCGGGTCGTACGTTCCGAGGTGCTGTCGCTGCGTTCGCGCGACTTCGTCACCGAGGCGCGGGCGATCGGCGCGAGCGATCCCGCGATCATGCGCCGCCATCTGCTGCCCAACGTGATGGCACCGCTCGCCACCATCGGCACCCTGCACATCGCGGCGGCCATCGTCGCCGAGGCGTCACTCAGCTACCTCGGCCTCGGCGTGCCGAAGGAGACCGTCACCTGGGGCTCCATGCTCGCCGACGGCCAGCTCTACCTCGGCACCTCGTGGTGGGTCGCCGTCTTCCCCGGCGTCGCGCTGATGCTCACCTCACTCGCCGTCAACATCACTGGAGACGCCCTGCGGGACGTCGCGGACCCGAAGGCGTACCGCCGATGACACCTCCACCCACCACACCGCCACCGCGGCAGGACCCGGCCGGCCTCCGGGAGCCCGTGCTGTCCGTCGAGGACCTCAGCGTCGACTTCCGGCTCGACTCCGGCGTCGTGCACGCCGTGCGCGGGGTCAGCTGGCAGGTCGCCGCCGGGGAGACGCTCGCCGTGGTGGGGGAGTCGGGCAGCGGCAAGACGGCGAGCGCGCTGTCCGTGCTGCGGCTGAACCCCGAACCGCCCTGCGTCTACGCGGGCGGCCGGATCCTCTTCGCCGGCGAGGACCTGCTGGCCTGCGGCGAGAAGCGCCTCGGCCGCATCAGGGGCGGCGCGATCTCCATGGTCTTCCAGGACCCGATGACCAGCCTCGACCCACTGCAACGCGTGGGCACGCAGGTCGCCGAGGTGCTGCGGCACCACCAGGGCGTCTCCCGGGCCGAGGCCCGCGACGCGGCGGTCGCCGCGCTCGACGAGGTCGGCATCCCCGACGCGGCACGCCGCTACCGCCAGTACCCGCACGAGCTGTCCGGCGGTCTGCGGCAGCGCGTGATGATCGCCGCCGCGCTGGTGGGCCGCCCGCAGGTGCTCATCGCGGACGAGCCGACGACGGCGCTCGACGTCACCGTGCAGCGCCAGATCCTCGACCTGATCGTCGAGTTGAGGGCACGGCACGGCATGGCGGTGGTGCTGATCACGCACGACCTCGGGGTGGTCGCCGAGACCGCGGACCGGGTCGTCGTCATGAACCGCGGGGAGGTCGTCGAGTCCGGCGACGTCCTCGGTGTCTTCGAACGTCCCGAGGACCCGTACACACGGGCGTTGCTCGCCGCGACGCCGCGATTGGAGCGGACGGCATGAGCAGTGTTCCCCTGCTGGAACTGTCCGGCCTGCGCAAGGAGTTCGGCGGGCGGCGCGGCCACCGGGTGGCCGCGGTCGACGGTGTGTCGCTCAGCGTGCACGAGGGCGAGACCCTGGCCCTCGTGGGGGAGTCCGGCTGCGGCAAGACCACCCTGACCCGGCTGCTGCTGCGGCTGACCGAACCCACCGCCGGCACGGTCTCCTTCGACGGGCGTGACCTCGCGGCCCTGTCGGCGGGCGAACTGCGGTCCGTGCGACGCGAGATGCAGGTCGTCCTGCAGGACCCCTACTCCAGCATGAACCCCCGGCTGCGGATCGCCGACATCGTCGCCGAGCCGCTCGTCACGCACGACCCCGCGATGCGCGGCCGGCGCGGCGGTGCCCGCACCCGCCTGCGCGAGCGGGTGGGCGAACTCCTGGAGTCCGTCGGCCTCGACGCCGGCATCCAGAACCGCTACCCGCACGAGTTCTCCGGCGGCCAGCGCCAGCGCATCTCCATCGCGCGGGCCCTCGCGCTCTCGCCCCGGCTGGTCGTCCTGGACGAGCCGACCAGCGCACTCGACGTGTCCGTGCAGGCCTCGGTCCTGGACCTGCTCGCCGCCCTCCAGCGCGAGCACGGACTCACCTATGTCTTCGTCTCGCACAACCTCGCCGTGGTCCGGCAGGTGGCCGACCGGGTGGCGGTGATGCGCGCGGGCCGGCTGGTCGAGGTGGGGGACGCGGCCTCGGTGTTCGCCTCGCCCCGCGACCCGTACACCCGCGAACTGCTCGACGCGGTGCCGGACCCGGACCCCCGCGCGGCCCGGCGCCGCCGTGCCGCCGCCGGACGCGGGAGCGAGGTGGTGACGGAGTGAGGGCCGCGGCCGCGCCGGGGGCCGGGCGCCGGGCCCCCGGCACGGCGGCGGGCACGGGCCCGACCCCCTCGGTCCCTGCGCGCGGGAGCGCGCACACGGGTCCGGCGGCGACGCGGTGTGCGCGTACGGAGCCGGGCGCGGGTTCGGTTCCCTGTACGGGGTCGGCCCCGGCTGCGCGTACGGGGTCGGGCTCCGGCGCGGCGGCGGGTACGGCCAGGGGTTCGGGCGTGCCCGGATCCGGGCCGTCGCACCCCGCCTACAGGTGGGACAGGACGAGCCCCGCCCCGCCCAGGAGCGCGATGTCGTCCACGTCCGCGCCCCCCACCACGACTCTCGGCTGCTCCGCGCCCGAGGCCGCCACGTTCCCGCGCAGCCGCGTCTCCAGGAGCGAGCGGAAGTGCTCGCCGCCCTCCCTGGCCTCCCCGTGCAGGACGAACAGGCCGGGCGCGAACAACTGCTGGATGTTCACCAGACCCAGCACCAGGTTGTCCGCGTACTCCGCCACCAGCGCCCGCGCGGCGGCGTCCTCGCGCGCCACCAGCGAGCGCAGCCCGGCGTCGGCGCCGAGGCCCAGCGCCGCCGCGCGGGCGACGAGCCAGCGGGTCGTCGCGACCGTCTTCCAGCAGCCGGTGTTCCCACAGGTGCAGCGCTCGTCACCGGCCGTCACCGTCATGTGCGCGCCGCTGCGCCCGCCCTGGGGAGCCAGCACCTCGCCCTCGTACAGGATGCCGACGCCCAGGACCTCACCCGTCGACACCGACGCGAACGTCCGCCTGCCCCGGCCCGGACCGAACCACCGGTCTCCCAGCACCTGGAGGCGGGCCCGGTGCTCCACCCGTACCGGCACGCCCGTCAGGGCGCCGAGGCGGTCCTTCACCGGGTACCCGTGCAGCGCCGGCACGTCGTTGACCTCGACGATCAGCCCGGCCGCCGGGTCCACGATGCCCGCTGCCGCCACACCGATGCCGGCCGGCGGGCGGGCGGCGAACACCCGTGCCGCCTCGGCCAGCGCCGCGTCGACCTCCCCACGCCCCCGCGCACCCGGGGCGTACGCCGCCTCGGAGCGTTCCAGCACGCGGCCGGACATGCTCAGCACCGCCGCGCGCACCCGGCCGGGCACCAGCTCCACGGCGCCCAGGGTCCGCACCGGCGCGGACGCCGGCGCCTCGACCCGGGGCTCGACCAACCGCAACCGCGTAGTTCTCTGCGCCATGCCGCGAACTCTGCCACGTCAGCGTTTCCTGGAGACAGCACTGTGAGTCAACGAAATATGTCCGAGCTGCCCTGGCGCGAAGCCCGTGCCGCGGGAGCGGAGGGCGTCACGCTCCTGCCCATCGGGTCGCAGGAGCAGCACGCGGCCCACCTGCCGCTCGCCACCGACACCCTGCTCGTCGAGGCCGTCGTGGACCGGGCACTGGAGATCCTCGCCGAGGAGGAGCAGGTCCCGGGCGCTCCTGGGACCGATGTGCTGCGACTGCCGGTCCTGCCCTACGGGCACAGTCCCCACCACCTCTTCGCCGCGGCCCTCTCCCTGTCCGCGCCGACCCTCTCCGCTGTGCTCGGCGATCTCCTCGGCTCGCTCGTCACCAGCGGCTGCCGCCGGATCATGATCGTCAACGGGCACGGCGGCAACGACGAGATCATGCGCCTCGCCGTCAAGCGCTTCGCGCTGCGGCCGGAGGCCGAGGGCGTCACGCTCGCCGCCTGCTCGTACTGGACCGTCACGGCGGACGGCGGCGAAGCGCCCGGTGGCGCGGGCGAGGCCGGTGCCCGCACGGCCGAGCGCCCCGAGGTGACCCCCGGTCACGCCGGCTGGTTCGAGACCTCGCTGATGCTGGCCGCCCATCCGGGGCTCGTCCAGACGCCCGTGGCGGCCCGCGAGCCCGTCGTACCGCCTCCGCTGTTCGACAACCCGCCCTATCCGGGGCTCACCACCGAACGCCACGGCGAGTGGGCCCGGGTCGGCGGTGCCACCGACGACGCGTCCGGCGCCGACCGGGACGCCGGACGCCGGCTCCTCGACGCCCGTGCCCTCGGACTCGCCCGCGCCGTGCGGGCCTTCGACGCCGCCACCCGCCCCGGGCTCCGGTCCGAGCCCGCACCCGAACCCGCGGGCGCTGCCGCACCCGCACCCGCGCCCGCCCACCAAGGAGAAGAATGAAGATCACGGACGTCGACGTGCAGGTGGTCAACCTCCCGTTGGTCAACCCGTTCACCAGCTCGTTCGAGACCAAGACCGGGGAGACCCGCACGGTCGTGCGCATCCGCACCGACGACGGCGTCGAGGGCTGGGGCGAGACCATGTGGGGCCGGCCGGTCGCCGCGATCGTGCGGTCGATCGCGAAGGACCTGATCGGGACCAGCCCGTTCGCCCTGGAGGCCTTCCACCGCAAGCAGCACATGGTGCCCTTCTTCTACGGCTACCTCGGCTACGCGGCCATCGCCGCCCTCGACGTGGCCTGCTGGGACGTCATGGGCAAGGCCACCGGCCAGTCCGTGACCGATCTGCTCGGCGGTCCGGTCCGCGACGAGGTGCCGATCACCGCGCTCATCACCCGCGCCGACGCGCCGGGCGCGAGCCGGGACGCGCTGCCCGGCGCCCTCGCCGACCACGCGGCCCGGGTCGTCGCAGAGGGCGGTTTCCGCGCCGTGAAGCTCAAGGGCACCACGGACGTGGACGGCGATGTGGCGATCCTGCGTGCCCTGCGCGCCGCGCTGCCCGCCGTCGACCTGCGGGTGGACCCCAACGCGGCCTGGTCCGTGCCTGATTCGGTACGGGCCGGGATCGCGCTTGAGGAGCTCGACCTGGAGTACCTGGAGGACCCGTGCAGCGGCATCGACGGCATGAGCCAGGTGCACGCCCGCGTCCGTATCCCGCTGTGCACCAACATGTGCGTCGTGCGGTTCGAGGACTTCGCGCCCGCGATGCGGCTGAACGCGGTCGACGTGATCCACGGTGACGTCTACAAGTGGGGCGGCATCGCGCCGACCAAGGCGCTCGCCGCCCACTGCGAGACGTTCGGACTCGGCATGAACCTGCACAGCGGCGGCGAGTTGGGCATCGCGACCGCCGCGCACCTCGCGGTCGTGGCCAGCACCCCGGTGCTCTCGCGCGCCATCGACTCCATGTACTACCTGCACTCCGACGACATCATCGAGCCGCTGGAACTCGCCGGCGGCAGGCTGCGGGTGCCGACCGGGCCCGGCCTCGGCGTACGGGTGGACGAGGACAAGCTGCGGCACTACGCGGCGGTCAACGAGCGGGAGGGTGACCTCACGGGCTGATGCCCCGGGGGCGTCAGGAGCGGCACGCGCTGGTTCCGCGCCCGGCCACGACCGGTGTGCCCGGCGCGCTCCGGGTGCCCGGCTGCTCGCGTGCCTCTCCGGCCGCCAAGCCCCTCTTACCCCTCAAGCCCCTCAAGCCCCTCATACCCCTCACACCCCGAGGTTCCGGGTGCCCCACGGGCCCGTCGCGAGCTGCGACGGGCCCGTGGGGCATGGCGCACCCCTACGCCGACTCCGTGATCTGTGGCCCACGTCACATCGCGCCCCTTGAGTGCTTGTCCCGGGCCGCCACGTAGTGAGGGACAAGACGCGCCACCCGGACCCCGGTTCCCGCCACGGGGCGCCGGCGGCGCACGAGAAGCCCGGCCAGCAGGGCCGCGTGGAGCTCTCGTACACGTCTCGTGAGGGGACAGCTTCGATGAACGGTTCGATGACAACGCGTGGGAACAGGAAGCGCCGGATCTCGTCCACCGCGGGCCTCGGCCTCTCGCTCGCGGCCGTGGCCGCGTTCGCGGCGGCCTGCGGTGGCAGCTCCGACTCCGCCTCGGGATCCGGAAGTTCGGCCCCCGGTGACACGCCGAGCAGCAGCGCGAGCGCGCCCGCCGCCGCTGGTTCGGGCTCCGGCTCGGGGGCGGCCACGGCGGTGTCGAGCATCGACACCAAGAGCGGCGACATGGGCACCTATCTGACCGACGGCTCCGGCAAGACGCTGTACCTGTTCGCCCAGGACACGCACGCCGCGTCCACCTGCGACGGCAGTTGCGCGAGCGGATGGCCCCCGGTGACGGCCAAGGCCGCCCCGAAGGCCGGATCCGGTGTGACCTCGGCCAAGCTGACCGTCGTCAAGCGTTCCGACGGCACGATGCAGGTGGCCTACGCGGGCCACCCGCTCTACTACTTCTCCGGCGACTCCGCCGCCGGGGACACCAAGGGCCAGGGCGTGGACGGCTTCGGCGCCAAGTGGTGGCTCGTGGGACCGGACGGCAAGCAGATCACCAAGACGGCGGCGCCGACCGCGAGTGACAGCGGCAGCAGCGGCTCCGACGCCGGTGGCGGCTGGTCGTGAGCTCCGCCGCGGCCGGGCCGGGGGACGGGGGCGGCCCGGCCGCGGCGCCCGGCGGTGTGGACCCGCACACCGGGCTGCGCCGCACGATCGGGCCCTGGGCCTTCCTCGGTGTCACGGTGGCCTCGCTCGGCGGCCCGCTCGCGCTCGCCGCGCTGTACGCGCCGTCGATCGTCGCCGACGCGGGCGGCTCCGCCGGGCTGTCCGTACTCGCCGCCGCGGTCGTGTTCGGCTTCCCGCTGGCGATCTGGCTGCGCTACTCGCGCGACATCGCGTCCGCGGGCGGGCAGTTCGCGTTCGTGGAGGCGGCGGCCGGCCGGCGCGTCGCGCAGGTGCAGGCGGCGATCTGGATCGTCAGCTATGTGCTCTACCTGCTCGACACCACGGGCTCCGTCGTCTACGACACCCTGCCCGCGGTGTGGCCCGGTATCCGGCCCTACCAGAGCGCGCTGGAGATCGCGATCCCGGTGTTCCTCGCGGCGGTGATGCTGGCGGGCCGCGCGGTCACACTGATCACGACCGGTGTGATCGCCGCGGGACAGCTGGTGCTGGTGGCGATCCTGGACGGGGTCGCCGTCCACCACGCCGCCCCCGCCGCGTCGTTCGGTACGGGCGCGCAGGCGGGGCCGCTCGCCACCTCCATCGGGCAGACGGCACTGCTGTACGTGTGCGGCAGCCTGCCGCTGTTCCTCGGCGGCGAGGTGGTGGCGCCGCGCACCCGCACGGTCCGGCGCGGCCTGGTGGCCGGTTACCTGCTGGTCGCGGCCGGTGTGATCGTCGCGGTGTTCCCGCTCGCCGCCGATCCCGCGTTCCTGCGCGCGCCCATCCCCGGCATGTCGGTCGTGCGGGTCTTCGTCGGAAACCCCCTGGCCGTCGCCGTCGGCGTGGGGGTCGCGGTCAGTGTGGTCGGTGTGATGCTGGTCGAATACCTCGCGCTCAGCCGGCTGCTGACCGTGGTGACCCGGCTCTCCCTGCGCCGGGGTACGGCGTGGCTCGGCGCGGCGCTGGTCGTCGCGGGACCGGTCAGCCTGATCGATCCCGACGCGTTCTACGACAGCCTGATCAAGCCGTCGCTGTTCGCCCTGTGGCTCAGCCAGTTGATGGTGTTCGCGGTGTATCCCCGGTACGCGGTGCGCAGGGGCTCGAACCCTCTCGTGTCGTACGGGCTGGGGGCCGTGGGGGTCGCTTTCGCGCTCTACGGCCTGTGGGCGGTGTGGCACCACGCGGTCAGCTGAGGCAAGGGCGGGGCCTTACGGGGCCCGGTCCGGGAGCCCGCCGCCCGCTGTTGCCGGCGGCCGGTTCGGGGCCCGCCGTCCGCATCCGGCTCCGGGGTCCCACCTCGCTGCGACGGGGGTCCCACCTCGCGGCACCGGGGCCCGGACCGGGTGCCGTTTCCCGCGCTCCGGGTCGGCCCCCGGGGCCGCTCAGGAGCGCGAGCGTTCGTCCACGCGCCGCAGGTGCCCCGCGAACACCCGGGCCGCGTCCGGGGTGAGCGTGCGCAGCGCCACCATTGCCGTCACGATCACGTCGCACAACTCGGCTTCCACATCCTGCCAGCTGTGGGTGAACCCCTTGCGCGGGTTCTGCCCGGTGGCGCCGATGACGGCGGCCGCGACCTCGCCGGTCTCCTCGGTGAGCTTGAGCAGCCGCAGCAGGCGCTCCTGTTCGGCGGGCAGCGTGCCGCGCGCGTCGAGCCACCCGTGCAGCCGCTCCACGGCTGCCCAGGGGTCGTCGCCGGACGGGACACGCCTCGCGGGTTCCTGCTGCTCCATCCCCGCAGTGTGACAGGACCGTCAGGGCCTCGCCGCTGCCCGTTCGCCCGTGGCGGGTAGTTTCGGCCCATGAGGATCGCAATTCTGGACGACTACCAGCACGTCGCACTCTCCTTCGCCGACTGGGGCTCCCTCGACGCGGAGGTCCGCGTCTTCCACGAGCCGTTCGCCGACGAGGACACGCTGGTGCGGGAACTGGCCGGGTTCGACGTGGCCGTGGCGATGCGGGAGCGCACGCCGTTCCCTGCCGAACTCCTGCGCCGGCTGACCGACCTGCGGCTGCTCGTCACCACCGGCAAGGGCAATCGCGCCATCGACGTGGCCGCCGCCGGCGAACTCGGCATCACCGTCTCCTGCACCGGCTACATCTCGGCGCCGACCGCCGAGCTGACCTGGGCGCTGATCCTGTCGGCCGTGCGCAACATCCCGGCGGAGAACCGTTCCGTACGCGAGGGGGGCTGGCAGACCGGCGTCGGCGGCGACCTGAACGGGCGGACACTCGGCCTGCTCGGCCTCGGCCGTCTCGGCGTGCGCGTCGCGGCGATCGGGCAGGCCTTCGGGATGGAGACCATCGCCTGGAGCCAGAACCTCACCGCCGAGCGGGCGGCGGAACACGGCGTCAGCGCGGTCACCAAGGAGGAACTGTTCGCGAGGGCCGACATCGTGTCGGTGCACCTCGTCCTCAGCGACCGCAGCAGGGGCCTGGTCGGGGCCGCCGAGTTCGCCGCGATGAAGCGGAAGGCGCTGCTGGTCAACACCTCGCGCGGACCGATCGTCGACGAGGACGCGCTGCTCGCGGCGCTGCGCGAGCGGCGGATCGGCGGCGCCGCGCTCGACGTCTTCGGCCAGGAGCCGCTGGCGGCGCGCCATCCGCTGCGGTTCCTGGACAACGCCCTCCTGACGCCGCACGTCGGGTACGTCACGCGGGACACGTACGAGGTGTTCTACCGCGACGCGGTCGAGGACATCGCGGCGTGGGCGGCGGGCTCGCCGGTCCGCGTACTGACCTGACCTGACCGGCGTGCGGGCCCGGCGGCGGGCGGCGGGGTGGGGCTCCGGGCCGGGGCCGCCGCCGGCCCGCCGGACCGGCCCGGGCCGTGAGGTGTTCTCGCCCGTGGTCAGCCGCGGCCGATGTAGGGCATCGCGGTCGCGAGGACCGTGGCGAACGGGATGTTGGCCTCCAGCGGCAGCTCCGCCATGTGCCGTACGGTCCTCGCGACATCGGCCACGTCCATCAGCGGCTCCGGCATCAGGCGCCCGTCCGCCTGGGGGACCCCGTGCGCCATCCGGTCCGTCATGTCGGTGGCGGCGTTGCCGATGTCGATCTGCCCGCAGGCGATCCGGTACGGCCTGCCGTCCAGGGACAGCGACTTGGTCAGGCCCGTCAGACCGTGCTTGGTCGCGGTGTACGGCGCGGAGCCGGGGCGCGGCGCGTGCGCGGAGACCGAACCGTTGTTGATGATCCGGCCGCCCTGCGGGTCCTGTGCCTTCATCCGGCGAAACGCGGCCTGCGCGCAGAGGAACGACCCGGTGAGATTGGTCGCGACGACCTTGTGCCAGGCGGACAGCGGGAGTTCCTCGAACGGGACACCACCGGGACCGAAGGTGCCCGCGTTGTTGAAGAGCAGGTCGAGGCGCGGGTCGAAGCCGGCGGCGGCGCCGAAGAGGCGCTCGACGTCGTCGGGATCCGAGACGTCCGCGGCGACGCAGAGGGCCCGGACACCGTCGATGCCGTCCCTGGTCCGCTCCAGGGTTTCCCGCCGCCGCCCGGCGAGCACCAGCGTCCAGCCGGCGGCGCCGAGCTCACGCGCGACGGCCTGCCCGACGCCGGAACCGGCTCCGGTGATGAGGGCCACGCGGGCGGACGGGGAGGGCGGCGGAGTACGGCGGGGCTCGGTCATGAGCCGAGGCTAGCGTCGTACCCCCGCCCGCGGCACGGGCCGGGATCCCGGGGGGGGACCGCCCCCGGCCGGCGCCCCGGTCCCGCCGGGCACGGACTCCTACCGAGGCCGCCCCCGGTCCCGGATGACCCCGCTGCCTGCCGGTCAGTGCCCGGCGTCCTGCGGGTAGTGGACGCCCAGCCGCTCCCGTACGGCGTCCAGGGTCCGCATCACCGCCAGCGTGCCCGCGAGCGGGACGAGGGACGACTCGGTGCGTCCTGCCGCCAGGCAGGCGCCCACCTCGGCCGCCTCGTGCTGCATGCCGTGCAGCGCCGACCGCGCGCGGACGACCTCCGCTTCCGCGCCCGCGCGGTGCAGGACGAACGAGTCCGGGTCGAAGAAACCCTCGGGCAGATCGATCCGGCCCCGGCTTCCGGTGACCGTCGCGCGGGTGCCGGAATGGCCGTCGAGGCCGCAGGTCAGGACGGCGACCGCGCCGCTGTCCCAGCCGAGGAGCATCCCCGTGTTCACGTCCACGCCCTCGGGCGAGAGCTGTGCGTCGGCCTGGATCCTGGACGGCTCACCGAGCAGCAGCTGCGCGAAGGACACCGGGTACACGCCCAGGTCGAGCAGCGCCCCGCCGCCCAGCTCGGGGTCGCGCATCCGGTGGTCGGGGGCGAAGGGACCAGTGACCCCGAAGTCGGCCTGGACCGAACGCACTTCGCCGATGGCCCCGTCCCGCACCAGCTCCACCAGCCGACGCACCACGGGATTGCAGTACGTCCACATCGCCTCCATCAGGAACAGGTCCCGCTCCCGCGCGAGCGTCACCAGCTCCTGCGCCTCGCGGGTGTTGAGCGTGAACGGCTTCTCGCACAGCACCGCCTTGCCCGCCTCCAGTGCCGCGCCCGCCGCGGCCCGGTGCGCGGAGTGCGGCGTCGCGACGTACACCGCGTCCACCTCCGGGTCGGCGAACAGGCCCGCCCAGTCCCCGTACGCCTGCGGGATGTCGAACCGGTCGGCGAACGTCTTCGCCGACGCCTCGTTCCGCGACGCGACGGCCACGACCCGCGCGTCGTCCAGCGCCTGTACGTCCTGGGTGAACCGCGCCGCTATACCGCCGGTCGCCACCACGCCCCATCGTGTCACGTTCTGCTCCCTTTTTCCCTGTCGTCCGAAGCCGTCGACAGCTGCGAGCATATGAAATGACTCGACGACCTAGGAGATGTCATGCCGGCCGGCGGCCCTTCCGTCAACGCAGAGCCCACGCCCCCCAGCCCCCGTCCCGTTCCCGGCACCACCCCCGGCGCCTCCCCCCTTCCCTCCTGTGGTGCGGGCCGCGTCCCTGACCCGGACACGACGACCGTCCCCGCCCCGCGCGACGGGGCCGCCTCCGGCCCAGGACCGGTGACCGCCCAGGACGAGGGCCCGGTGTCCGTACGCGGCCCGGGCGACGCCGCCGCGTCCGCCCGCCGTGCCGGACTGCTCCTCACCCTCGTGCTCGGCGGTCTCACCGCCCTCCCGCCGCTGTCCACCGACATGTACCTCCCGGCACTCCCCGCCGTGACCGACGCGCTGCACGCGCCGGCCGCCACCGTGCAGGTCACGCTCACCGCCTGCCTCATCGGCATGGCGCTCGGCCAGATCGTCATAGGCCCGATGAGCGACAAATGGGGCCGACGCCGTCCGCTGCTCGTCGGCATGAGCGTGTACGTGGTCGCGAGCATCGTCTGTGCCCTGGCCCCCAACGCCGAAGTGCTCATCGCCGTACGCCTGGTCCAGGGCCTCGCCGGGGCGGCCGGCGTCGTCATCTCCCGCGCCGTCGCCCGCGACCTGTTCGAGGGCGTCGCGATGGCCCGGTTCTTCTCCAGCCTCATGCTGGTCTCGGGCGTCGCCCCGATCGTCGCGCCCGTCTTCGGCGGCCAGATGCTCCGCTTCACCGACTGGCGGGGCATCTTCGTGGTGATCACCGTCGTGGGCGCGCTGCTCACCCTCGTCGCGGCGAAATGGCTGCACGAGACGCTGCCGCCCGAGCGCAGGCACGGCGGCGGCGTGGGCGCCGCACTGCGCACGATGCGGGGCCTCCTCGCGGACCGGGCGTTCAGCGGTTACCTGCTCACCGGCACGCTCTCGTTCACCGCGCTGTTCGCGTACGTGTCCGCCTCGCCGTTCGTCATGCAGGTCATCTACGGCGCGTCGCCGCAGACGTACAGCCTCCTGTTCGGCGTCAACGCGGTCGGCTCGGTCGGCGTCGGCCAGCTCAACGGGCGCGTGCTCGTGGGCCGGTTCAGCATGCACAAGATCATGGGCTGCGGGATCGTGCTGATCACGGCCGCCGCGAGCGCCCTGCTGCTCATGACCACGGGCGTCTTCGGCCGCGTCGGGATCCTCGCCGTCGAGGCCGGTCTGTTCGCGCTGATGACGGGCATGGGCCTGGTCAACGCCAACGCGAACACGCTGGGCCTCACCCGCGCCTCGCACGCGGCGGGCTCCGCCTCCGCCCTGCTCGGCACGTCGTCGTTCCTCCTCGGCTCGCTCGCCTCCCCGCTGGTGGGCGTCGCGGGCGAACACACGGCCGTCCCGATGGCCCTCGTCCAGCTGTTCTGCTCGGTGGGCGCGGCCGTGGCCTTCCTCACACTCGTACGCCCCTGGCGGCGCGAGGGGTCCGGTCCGGCCGAGGGGCCGCGGGGAGGCCGGATCGCCCGGCGGGGACGCCCGGCCGGGCGGCCCGCGGGCCCGGGGAGCCGGCAGCGCGCACGGTGACGGAACCGGGTACGGACGGCGCTGTCACCGGCACCCAGTACGGTTCTCCCCAGTACCACCCGTGCCGTCCGGGGGAGCCCCTATGAGCAGTGCCACCGCCACCAGTAAGAGCGAGAGGCGGATCAGTCCCGTGTTCCTGGGGATCGCCGCCGTCATGGCGGTCTCCGGCTGGGGCGTCTGGACGGGGTTCGCGGACAACGCGGGCTTCGCGGTCTTCCTCTTCGTCGTGTCCGCGTGGGTCGTCTCGCTGTGCCTGCACGAGTACGCGCACGCCCGCACCGCCCTGCACAGCGGGGACATCACGATCGGGGCCAAGGGCTACCTCACGCTCAACCCGCTCAAGTACACGCACGCCCTGCTGAGCATCGTGCTGCCGGTGATCTTCGTGATCATGGGAGGCATCGGCCTGCCCGGTGGCGCGGTCTACATCGAGCGGGACCGGGTGCGGGGTCGCTGGAAGCACAGTGCGATCTCGGCCGCGGGCCCGCTCACCAACGCGCTGTTCGCCGTCGTGTGCACGTCGCCGTTCTGGCTGGGCGGCCTGGACGGCATGCCGCTGCAGTTCCGGGAGGCGCTGGGATTCCTCGCGTTCCTGCAGGTGTCCGCGACGCTGCTGAACTTCGTCCCCGTACCGGGGCTGGACGGGTACGGCGTGATCGAGCCCTGGCTCTCGCAGAAGATCCGCCGGCAGATCGCGCCGTTCGCGCCGTTCGGCCTGATCGCGGTGTTCGTCGTCCTCTACCAGGGCACGGTCAACAACGCGTTCTTCGACCTGATCGACGGGATCCTGGGGCACCTCGGGGTGGACCAGAACTCCGTGTACTGCGGACAGAACCTCTTCCAGTTCTGGAAATCGCCGAACCCGATGTGCTCCGTCCCCGGCATCTTCGGGTCCTGAGGCACGGTGCCGCGCCGTCGCGGCGCGCGGGTGGCCCGGAGCGTTCGCCGCTCCGGGCCACCCGCCGTTCGCCGTCCGTCCTCGGGACCAGGGGTCGGCTGGTCAGGGGACCCGGGGGTCAGCGGCGGGGGAGCGGGCTCACGGGTAGCTCGTCACCTTCGCGAGTCCCACCTCGGCGTCCGAGGGCCCGCCCGTCGTGTTGATGACGTGCGCGATCGTGCCCTGCCCCCCGCCCAGCGAGAACGTGAGCATGCTGTGGAAGCGGACCCCGGAGCGCCGCGGCGCCGCGAAGGCCCGGTCGGCGACGATGGTCGGGTCGCTGGTGAGGTTGCAGTAGCTGCCGAGCCCCCACGCCTCGTGCTCGCGCACGCCGTCCGCCACCTCGTACGCCGGCCAGCCCCGGTGTGCGCCCTCGTTCCAGGCAGCCTGGTTGGGCGGGTCGTAGGGCATCTCGTTCTGGAAGAAGTACGTACGGCCCCGCTCGCCGGACCAGCTCACCTGGGCCTTTTGGTGGTGTTCGACGAACAGCCCGTACACCGTCACGTCGTCCCCGCTCACCAGCAGGCCCGTGTCGGAGGTGTTCTTCGTCCAGCCCACACCCGAGCCGTGGTCCGCGCGCCACAGCCAGGTGTTGTCGATGATGACGTCGTCGCTGTTGACGACGATCGAGTTCTTCGCCTTGCCCACGCCCGCGCCGCCGACACGGACGAACACGTCGTGCAGGGAGCTCGGGTTGTGCGTGTGGGAGTGGCGTGAACCGTCCGGTCCGACACGTACGAGCGCGTCGCTGCTCTGCGCCCCCGCGTCCACCAGCAGTCCCGCGATCTTCACCCCGTCCACGTCCGCGACGTCGAGTGCCGTGACACCGCCGTCGGGGATGAGCGTGGCGAGACCGAGACCGAGCACGACCGTGTCGGGTTCGGTGATCTTCAGCGGCTGCGCGAGGTGGTACACCCCGGGCGTGATCAGCAGGTGCTTGCCCTGGGCGAGGGCCGAGTTGAGCTCCGCCGCACTCGCGCCCGGCTGCGCTATGTGGAAGTCGCCGAGCGGTACGTCCGTACCGGCCGCGCGCTGCGCCTCCCAACTCGTGTTGTGGCTGTCGCGGCGCACGGCGGGGACGAACACCTGCCACGCGCCGGCCTTGTCCACGTGCAGGAACGGCTTCTCCCGTACGACCGGGGTGCGCGCCACGTTGGTGAACGGCGGCGAGGGGAAACTGGTCGCCGGCGCGTTGTCGGTGCCGACGAAGACGATGTTCCAGTTGAAGCCCAGCCAGCCGCCGACCACCGAGTTGCGGGTGATCCACTGCTGCTGGGTGCCCGAGGACACCTGGCCCGTGATCAGGCTGTCCGCGATGAAGCCGCCGCTGGAGTAACCGCCGTCGTCCAGCTGGAGGTTGCCGGTCAGGTAGATCCGCCGGTAGAAGGTGGCCTGCGAGACGGCCCAGCGGTCCGTGCCGCTGCGGGGCACCGGGTGGATGTTCTCCGCCCCGCGCCAGAAGTTCGTCAGTGTGCCCTTGCCGTGGGCGTCGCCGTCCACGTGCAGGGTATTGGAGATCGTCACGTCCGCCGGCTGCGCGCCGAGCCCCGCGACCTGGGTGTAGTAGCCGAGGTTGACGTCGACGTCGTAGCCGCCGGGCTTGAACAGCACCGCGTAGCGGCCGGTACCGAATTCGGCCTGCTTCTGCTGCGCGAAGATCGCGTCCAGCGTCGACTGGACGGTGTCCGTGTCCATGGAGGAGTCGAACACGTAGACGTTGGGCCCGAGATCGGGGTCACCCGCCGCGTGTTGTGCGGGCGGCGGCGGAGTGGCGGCCGCGGCCGTCGTGGCCGAGGCGGCCCGCTCCGCCGTCGTGGTGGACGCGGCCGCGGCCGGGGTCGTCATGGCCGCCGCGCCACCGGCGGCGAGTGCGCCCGACGCGAGCAGGAAGCCCCGTCTGCGCAGGTTCGACGATTCCGGGGCGGTGGGGCCGGCGGAGGCGTCATCGGTGGTGGGGTGCGCCGGGGGAGTGGGGAGTTCGGGGAAATCAAGGGGCACGAGATGGCCGTCCCTTCGACAACGACGGACGGCGCGCGCGAGCCCAGCCGAACGAACGGCCGTACGGGCACGTGACGTCCGAACTGCACGTGGACTGCGCCGGCCCGGTGGGTCGGCCCTTATTTCACGGCTTGATTGAACGCGTGTGAGAAGGGGGCGTCAAGGGTGCGGAGTTGAGGCCGGTGGGGCCGGTGCGGAACGGCGGCGGCCGTACGGGCGTCAGCAGCCGCCCGAGGCCGCGCGGGCGGAGATCCGGTACGTGTCGACCGAAGCGGAGCCGTATCCCGAACCGCTCGCGTCCGGAACGTCGAAGTCCATGTCGTCCCCGGCGCCGACCGTGACGGTCAGGCAGGCCGGGTTGCGGCCCTCGTCACTGATGAGGTAGCGCGTCGTGGAAGGGACGTCGTCGACGTCGTCCTCGTCCGCGGAGCCGTCGGGCGCGTCGAGCGGCTGGATCTTCAGGCTCCGGGCCGGACCGTCCCGCAGCGCCTCGGCGTCGGCGAGGGCGTCGGTCACCGAGCTCCGGTAGTCCGTCACGTCGCCGCCGCGGTTGAGGTCGAACGCCGCGTCATCGGCGATCCCCAGGATCTCGTCGTCCGACCAGGTGTCGTCGTCGTGCACGTGGAGCGAGGCGACGAGCCAGCCGATGGCGAACAGCGTGCAGAGCACGAGGATCGCCCGGCGGACCTGGAGGGTGCTCTGCGGGGTTCCCACACTCGACGCGACTGCGGGCTGCCACGACTGCGACCGCCACAGCAACTGCTGGGTCCGGATCGCCAGGCCGAGGACCAGGGCCAGGGCCAGGAGGGCGGCGACGATCGAGAACACGGAAGGACCCCCGGGCGGCGCTGACGTGGCATGGACGGGTCAATCGTAACGAGCGGTGGCCGCTTCCCGCCGGACGGGCCCACCCCTGCGTGCGACGGTGGTGACCCCGCGTGCGCGACGGCGCGGGTGCGGACGCGGTGTGCCCGGACCGCGTGCGTGCGTCAGCAGGCGCCGCGCGCCGCGGTGGCGGACAGGTCGTAGGTGTCGATGCGGGAGGCGCCCGCGTCGTCCGGGTCGGCGCCGCCCGGTACGGGGACGAGGATCGGGGCGCCCTCGGTGGACGTGACCGTCAGGCAGGCGGCATGCCGGCCGTGGTCGCTGATGACGTATCGGGTGCTGTCGGCGCCGTCGTCCGCGTCGTCCGGAACGGTGGGTGAGGTCTCGGTCGTCAGCAGTCCCGGACCATCCCCGTCGCGCATCGCGTCCTCGACGGCGGCGTTCACCGCGCTCTCGGGACTCGACACGGAGTCGGCGTCGCTGAGGCTGTCCGCCGCGTCCCGGGCGATCCCCAGGACCTCGCCGTCCGACCAGGTGTCCGCGTCATGAGCGTTGATCATGGCGATCAGGCCGCCGACGGCGATGAGCGAACAGACGAAGAAGACCGCGCGGCGCAGCACCAGAAGGGGCTCCGGGGCCCTGACGCTCGACGCGACGGCCGGCACCAGCGACCGGGCCCGTCCCAACTGTTTCTGCGTCAGGACGAAACAGCTGGGAAAGACGACGGTGAGCACCGCGAAGAAGATGACGTAGGGCATGGCGGCCCCTCCCCCGGTTCCGCAAGATTGTCGTGGCCGGGACAACGCTATCGGGGGGAGCCGGGCGTTCGTCGAGGAGGTCAGCCCCTCTGTGACGAAGCCGTTGCCGTCCGCGCACGCCGAAGGTAGTACCAGGCCATGTTGGACGACAGGCCCGCGAGGAGCACCCACACGATGCCGATCCAGTCGCCCTGGACGAAGGAGAGCACGGCCGCCGCGACGGCGAGCGCGCAGACGACGAGGGCGTAGACGGCGAGGCGGGGCATGAGGTGCTGCTCCTGTCGGACGGGGGAGACCGGGTCCCGCACAGTCTCCCCCATCCGCCCCGCCCGCTCCGCCGTCCCCGTCCGGCCCGCGGAGGTCAGATGTCCGTGAGGCGCACTCCCGCGTGCGCCTTGTAACGCCGGTTGACCGAGATCAGGTTCGCCACCAGCGACTCCACCTGGTGCGCGTTGCGCAGCCGCCCCGCGAAGACGCCCCGCATGCCGGTGATCCGGCCGGCGAGCGCCTGCACGATGTCCGTGTCCGCCCGGGACTCGCCGAGCACCATCACGTCCGTGTCGATCGACTCCACCTCGGCGTCCTGCAGGAGCACGGCCGAAAGGTGGTGGAAGGCAGCGGTCACGCGCGCCCCGGGCAGCAGCGCCGCGGCCTGTTCCGCGGCGCTGCCCTCCTCGGGCGTCAGCGCGTAGGCGCCCTTCTTGTCGAAGCCGAGGGGGTTGACGCAGTCCACGACCAGCTTGCCCGTCAGCTCCTCCGCCAGGGACTGCAGGGTCTTCGCGTGGCCGTCCCAGGGCACCGCGACGATGATCACATCGCTGCGGCTCGCGCACGTCGCGTTGTCCGCGCCCTCGACGCCGTGGCCGAGTTCGTCGGCGGCGGCCCGGGCGCGCTCCGCCGACCGGGATCCGATGATCACCTTCTGACCGGCGAGCGCCAGCCGGTAGGCGAGGCCGCGGCCCTGGTCCCCGGTGCCGCCGAGCACGCCGACGACGAGACCCGACACGTCGGGCAGCTCCCAGGGGTCCTTGGCGGGAGGCTTGGGAGCGGGGGAGCCGGCGGCCGAGCCGTTCGCGGAGGTGCCGGAATCGCTGGATGAGGAAGTCATGGCTCCTACCCTTCCCTTTCGGGTGAGGTCTTGGCCACTCCGGGATGCTGGGCGCCGGCCTCCGGCAGGATGCGGGGCCATGGATGCCGTACGCGTCGCCCTGTTGCGCGAGGTGCTCGCCGCCACCCGATGGCCTTCGGAGGCCAGGGGGTTCGCCGGTGCGCTGCGCTCGTGCGTCGTACCCCGGGGCGGGGGCCTGCTACTCGTGGGGACCAGGGGGTACGAGCCGTGGCACCTGGCCGCCCATCTCGTGGACGAGGCCGCCTGGTCGGGGCAGCCGGAGCTCGCGCCCACCCTCGTACGGCACGAGGTGCCGCCGGACGCGCCCGCGCACCTGATGGTCGGGCTCGGCCGCCTGGAGGGGGCGGGGCGCGGCGAGACGCTGCTGGTGGTGGCGCCGGGACCGGCGGACGCCGGGCTGCTGGAGCGGGTGCACGGGGCGCGGCGGGCCGGGGCGACGGTCTTCTCGCTGGACGGCGGGGACCCGCGGATGCACGCGCTGGCGCACGAGGCGCTGACCGTGGCGGGTGCCGCCGGCGCCGGGGGTGCCGGGCGCGGCGGGTGGGACGAGAGCGCAGGCGCCGCGCGCGCCGCCGGCCCGGCCGGTGGCGCCGGGCGCCTCGCCGCGGGCCTTCCCGGGGCGGACACCGGCGCGGACGTGGGCACGGGCGTCCTGCCGGCCGGGCTCGCCGGGATCCCTGGTCGGCGCCCGGAGGCCGGTGTGGACTTCGACACAGTGCAGCATCTGGTGAGCGCTGCGGTCGGGGAGTCCGCACGGCCCGCCGCGCGCGGCAGGCGCCGGTTCAGGGACCGGCTCTCCCTGCTCGCGGACCGGCTCACGGCACCGCCGCCCGCCCGCTGGTGACGCCCGCTCGCGCCGCCGCGTGACTCCCGTACCCCTGACCGTCTCCCCGATTTCGCTTGCACGGTGCACGTAAGAGAACGGAACATGGCACCTCGTGCCACATTTCTTCCGCCGTGCCCTGGCGATCCTGCCCGACCTGACCCCGCTGCGCGCGCTGCCCGACTTCCGGCTGCTCTGGTTCCAGGGGCTCGTGACGTCCTTCGGCAGCTCCATGACGATGGTGGCCCTGCCGCTGCAGATCAAGGAGCTGACGGACTCGCCGCTCGCGGTCGGCGCGATGGGCGGGGTCGAACTCGTGCCGCTGATCGCCTTCGGCCTCTACGGGGGCGCGCTCGCCGACGCCGTCGACCGCCGCAAGGTCATCCTCCTCTCGGAGGCGGGTCTCGGCGTGCTGGCCCTGGTCCTGCTGGCCAACTCGCTGCTGCCGCACCCCGCGCTGTGGCCGCTGTACGTGGTCGCGGCGGCCGTCTCCGCGCTGTCCGGGCTCCAGCAGCCCGCGCTCGGCTCGCTGATCGCGCGGATCGTCCCGCACGACCAGCTCACGGCCGCGTCCGCGCTCAACTTCATGCGCGGTCAGCTCGCCGCCGTGGTGGGCCCGTCGCTCGCGGGCGTGGTCGTCGCGTACGTGGGGCTGCCGGTGGCGTACACGGTGACGGTGATCGGCTTCCTGCTGACCGTGCCGATGTGCCTGCGGCTCGCGCCCGCCCCGCCGTCGGGCGTGACCTCGCGGCCGTCGCTGCGCAGCGTGGTGGAGGGCGCGCGCTACGCGTGGAGCAAACCGGTACTGCTCGGTACCTACGCGATGGACGTCGCGGCGATGTTCTTCGCGTACCCGGTGACGCTGTTCCCCTTCCTCGCGGACGAGCTGGACGCCAAGTGGGCGCTGGGGCTGATGTACAGCGCCATACCCTTCGGCTCGATGCTCGTGACCTCGACGAGCGGCTGGGCGTCCAGGACGCGCCGCCACGGCCGGATGGTCGCGCTCGGCGCGGGCAGTTGGGGCCTCGCGATGGCGGCGGCCGGTCTGATGTCGCACATCTGGCTCATCCTGCTGTGCCTGGCGGTCGCGGGGGCCGGGGACATGCTCAGCGGACTGGCCCGGCACACCATCTGGGACCAGACGATCCCCGACGAGCTGCGCGGACGGCTCGCGGGCATCGAGGTCCTCTCGTACAGCTGCGGGCCGCAGCTCGGGCAGGTACGGGCGGGCACCACGGCGGGGCTGACGGGCACGCGCCCCGCGATCTGGGGCGGTGGCTTCGCCTGCGTGGCGGCGGTGGGGCTGCTGGCGGTGGCGCTGCCGAAACTGCTGAGCTACAACGCGGACACCGATCCGGACGCCCTGCGCAGGCGCGCCCAGAAGGAGAAGGAGGCGGCGGCGCGGGTGGCGGCGGAGACCGTCGCGGGCCCTTCCGGCACGCCGGAGGTCGCGGGGGCGTAGCGCGGGTGCGTGATCGTCCACGATCCGGAACGCCCCGACTGCATGTACGTGCCATCTTTACGATGCCCCGGTGTCACCCGAAGAGCAGAACCAGACCAGCGACGGGACCGCGCGACGGTCCCCGTCCCCCGCCGGCTCCGCCCGGCCCGCCACGGCCCCCGGTGCGGCCGGGGCCGCAGGGCCCTGCGCCTCGCCCCCCGCGGCCGCGTCCCGCCGGCCCCTCGCGGCCCCGGAGCACCCGGAGCCCGCGAAACCCGCACAGCACCCGGTGCCGGGAGACTCCGGGGCGTCCCCGTCGCCCGGCGCGTCCGCGGGACGCGGGACGGCGTCCGGGACCGACAAGGCCGCCCACCGGGCGGTCACGGTCTTCCCGCTGCTCATCCTCGCGGCGGGCGCCCTCGGCATGATCCGGCCCTCGGCCTTCACCGGCTGGGGTACGGCGACCCCGTGGATGCTCGGCACCGTCATGTTCTGCATGGGACTCACGCTGACCCTGCCCGACTTCAAAGCGGTCGCCAAGCGGCCTTGGGCGGTGGGACTCGGCCTGGTCGCGCACTACGTGATCATGCCGGGGCTCGGCTGGGTGATCGCCACCCTGCTCGGCCTGCCGCCGCAGCTCGCCGCCGGCGTCATCCTGGTGGGCTGCGCGCCCAGCGGTACGGCCTCGAACGTCGTGGCGTACCTGGCGCGCGGCGACGTCGCCCTTTCGGTGTCGGTCGCGACGGTGTCCACCGTGCTCGCGCCGCTGCTCACACCGCCGCTGACCCTGCTGCTCGCCGGCCAGTTCCTGGACGTGGACGCGGGCTCGATGGTCACGGACATCCTCAAGCAGGTGCTGCTGCCGGTCGTCGCGGGTGTGCTCGTACGCCTGCTCGCGGGGCGCTGGGTGAACCGGGTCCTCGGGGTGCTGCCGTGGATCTCCGCGCTGGTCGTGGCGCTCATCGTGGTGACGGTGGTGGCGGGCAGCGCGGAGCTGATCAAGAACGCGGCGGCGCTGGTCCTGCTGGCCGTGGTCCTGCACAACGGGCTGGGGCTCGCCCTCGGTTACGGGGCGGGCGCGCTGTCCCGGCTGGGCAAGCCGGCCAGCCGCGCGATGGCGTTCGAGGTCGGAATGCAGAACTCGGGGCTGGCCGCGTCGCTGGCGACCGCGCACTTCAGCGCGGAGGCGGCGCTCCCGGCGGCCATCTTCTCCGTCTGGCACAACGTCTCGGGGGCCGTGGTGGCGGCGTGGATGGCGCGCCGCGACCGGCGGACGGTGGCGGCGGACTGACGGGGAGGGCCGGGAGCGTGGTCCGGGGATCGCGGTCCCGGGACCGGTCCCCCGGAGCCGGCCCCGGGGGACCGTACCCGTCGGGGGCGCTCTCCGCTCTCCGCTCCCCGCACCGCGGACCCCCGCAGGGCTGCTCCGCGCGGGCTCCGGCCCCCCGCGCGGGCCACGGACCCTCTGCGGGCCCCGGCCCCGCGACGGTCCCGGGGCCCGCGGTCCCGGGGCCCTGCGGGCGGCGGGCGCGGGGGCGCCGCTCCGGGGGCGGTCCGCTCAGGTGCCCGGCGTGTTGCCGCCGTCGGGGCGCTGCGGGTCGGCGTCCCACTCCTCGTTGCGCTCCTTGACCTTCTCCATCGCGTGTTCCGCCTCCGTGCGGGACGCGTAGGGGCCGAAGCGGTTCTTGGCGGGGCACTGGAGCCCCTCCTCCACCGTCTTGTGCTGGAGGCAGTAGTACCACTCGCCCGCCTTGGGCTCCGTGCGCTTCTTGAACAGGGCCATCGTCCGTCCCTTCCCCTCTGAGTCCGTGCTGTGGGTGCTGACCGTAGCGTCCCCTGCCGTCCTACCCCGTGCCGTGCCGTGCGCCTCATCCGTCATGCTGCCCCGCCGGTGCGGGCGGGACGCTGGTTAGACTCGCCGCATGTCTGGCCAGCAGCTTCTCGTCCCCGGAAAAATCTCTCCCGCGCGCTCCGTCCCCGCGGCCATTCCCCGGCCGCCGTACGTCGGAAAGCCCCTGCCCGACCCGTACGACGGACCGGACGTGCAGAGCGCGGAGACCGTCGAACTCATGCGGATCGCGGGCCGTATCGCCGCCGACGCCCGTGAGGAGGCCGCGAAGCACATCGCGCCCGGCGTGACCACCGACGAGCTCGACCGCGTCGCGCACACCTACCTGTGCGACCACGGCGCCTATCCCTCGACGCTCGGCTACCGGGGCTTCCCCAAGTCGCTGTGCACCTCCGTCAACGAGGTCATCTGTCACGGGATCCCGGACTCCACGGTGCTGCGGGACGGGGACATCGTCAATCTGGACGTCACGGCCTACATCAACGGCGTGCACGGCGACACCAACGCCACCTATCCGTGCGGGGATGTGGACGAGGAGTCGAGGCTGCTGGTCGAGCGGACCAAGGAGTCGCTGAGCCGGGCCATCAAGGCCGTACGGCCCGGCCGGCAGATCAACATCATCGGGCGCGTGATCGAGTCGTACGCGAAGCGGTTCGGCTACGGCGTCGTGCGGGACTTCACCGGGCACGGCATCAACACGGCCTTCCACTCCGGGCTGGTCGTCCCGCACTACGACAGCCCGCACGCGACCACCGTCATCCGTGAGGGCATGACCTTCACCATCGAGCCGATGCTGACACTCGGCTCGTACGAGCACGACATGTGGGACGACGGCTGGACGGTCGTCACGAAGGACCGCGGGCGCACCGCGCAGTTCGAACATACGCTGGTCGTGACGGCGACCGGGGCGGAGATCCTCACCCTGCCGTGAGTCCTCTTGCCGTGGTTCCTCCCCGGGGTACGGTTTTACCGACAGGGCGTCGGGAAGTGGCACAAGAGGAGCGAGGCTGGTCGGTTAGGTAAGGCTAAGCTAAGCTCGCTGTGCTGTCCTGCCTTGTCCCGTCCCGTCCGGTCGTCCCCCTTGTTCCGGAGGTTCCGCCCGTGTCGACAGCCACCGTCCCCTTCTCCACTCGCATCCGCGAGGCCTCGGCCGTGCAGCACCAGGCCGCGGGCACCTCCGCGTTCATGAGCGGCCTCCTCGGCGGCAGGCTCGGGCTCGACGCCTTCACCCGGTACACCGAGCAGCTGTGGTTCGTCTACGCGGCCCTCGAAGGCGGTGCGACCGGGGACGGCCTCGCGTCCGACCCCGTCGCCGGTCCCTTCGTGCGGCCGGAACTCTCCCGTACGCCGGAGCTGGCCCGCGACCTGGCGTACCTGCGCGGCCCCGACTGGCGTCGCGACCTGGCGCCCCTGCCCGCGACGGCCGCCTACGCGGCCCGGATCGAGGACTGCGCGGCGGCCTGGCACGGCGGCTACGTGGCCCACCACTACACGCGCTACCTCGGCGACCTGTCCGGCGGGCAGGTGGTCGGGGACCGTGCGGCCAAGCAGTGGGGCTTCGCGCACCGGGGCGACGGCGTACGTTTCTACGCGTTCGACGGCATCGACAACCCCGCCGCGTTCAAGCGCGCGTACCGGGCGAGCCTCGACGCGCTGCCGGTGGACGGACCGGAGAAACTGCGGATCGTGGAGGAGTGCCGCACCGCCTTCGAGTTCAACCGCGCGGTCCTGCGCGAACTGGGCGAGCTCTACCCGGGCTGAGCGCGGTGCCGCACCCGCGGCGCCTGGAGCGCCAGCGCCACCGCGCTCCAGAGCGCCCCGATCAGGAACGTGCCGCGCACCGTGACCAGCGGCAGGACCAGACCGCCCGTCAGCGCGCCGAGGGCCACGCCCGCGTTGAACGCCGCCGAGTTGGCCGCCACGGCCGTCTCGGTGCGGCCGGGCGCCACCCGCAGCACCAGCGCCTGGGACGCCATCACGACCGGCGCGAGTGCCACCCCCAGCAGCGCCAGCGCCGCCGTCGCCGCCCACCGGGTGCCGCCCGCCGCCCACAGGGCGGTCATCGCGACGCTCTGGAGCGCCACGGGCACCGCCAGCATCGCCCAGGGCAGTCGGTCGAGCAGCGGGCCCGCCCCCACGATGCCCGCGAGCGCCGCGACCCCGAACACCAGCAGCAGCGGACCGACCGCCGAGCCGGGGAAGCCGCTCACCTCCGTCAGGAACTTCTCGATGTAGGTGAACCCGGTGTACGCGCCCGCGCCCGAGAGGGCGGTCGTCGCCAGCACCACACCGAACGCCCGCCGGTCGGGCGCAGGACCGAACGCGGCGTGGCCGGTGCCGGGCCGCGTCGTCGGCAGGCAGGCCGCGACGAGTACGAGCGCCACCGCCCCGAGGCAGGCCAGCACCGCGAACGGCGCGTGCCAGCCGCCGTGCCGGCCGAGCCAGGTGCCCGCGGGCACCCCGAGCGCCGTCGCCAGCGACCCGCCGACCGACAGCACCCCGATGACCCGGCCCCTGCGCTCCGGGGCGAACAGGCCCACCGCGGCCGGACCCATGACCGCCCAGAACAACGCCTGCGCGAGCGCCGTCGCGACCCGCGCGCCGAGCAGCACCCCGTACGAACCGGCCACCGCGGACAGCCGGCTCGCGACCACCAGGACGGCGAGGACGGCGGCCAGTACGTAGCGGTGCGGCACCGCGCGCATGGCGCGCGCCAGCGGGAGGGAGAACACGGCCACGGTGACGCCGTATCCCGTGACCAGAGCGCCCACGGCCGCGAGCGGCACGCGCAGATCGTGCGCGACGTCGCCGAGCAGGCCGACCGGGAGGTTCTCCGTGGTGTTGAAGGTGAACGCGGCGAGCATCAGGCCCGCCACGGCGAGCGCCCCGCGCACGGCGCCGGGGCCGGTATCGGTGAGGCGGGCATCGGCGGGGCGCCGGGCGGGCAGGGGATCGGCACTCAAGGGTCCTCCTGGAACGCGCAGGGGGGAGCGGGACGGGAGCGGAGCACGAGCAGGACGCGGGCGGGGCGCCGGCGGGACGCGAGCGCGCCGGGTGGCCGGGGTGGCCGGGCCGGTCCGTCCGAAAGGAGCGTCGCCGCCCCGGTGTCGCCCGCTCTACTCTTTCGGCCTGAGCCGAATCACCGCCGCCGGGAGACGACCCCCGCCATGCCGCTCCACCTGCACCTGCGCACCGAGGACCTGGCCCGCTGCCGTTTCGCGGTGTCGCCGCTGTGCCAGACCCATGAGGCCCTGCGGCTGCTGCGCCGCACCGGGCGGCACCGCTACCACCGCGCGTGGCTCGCCCGGGTACGGGCGGTGGCGGACGGACTCGACCTGTCCGACCTGTGGCTGTTCATGCCCCGGGGCCGTGGGTACACGCCCGATTTCCTCGGGCCGCCGCCCGTCGGCCCCGCCGGAGTGTTCGAGGACGAGATCGCACGGATGCGGGCCACCGACCCGGCCATGGCCCGGGTGGAGATGGCGCGTTCGCTCCAGTGCACGCCCGGGGCGCTCGAATCGCCGCGCGGACAGCGGCTGCTGGCGGATCCGGCCGCCGCCGTGGGCCTGCTCGCCGATGTCACCGAGCGCGCCTGGCGGGCTCTGCTCGCGCCCGACTGGCCCCGGTTGCGGGGCCTGTTGGAGGCCGACATCGGCTACCGGTCCCGGCGGCTCGCAGCCGGGGGACTCGAAGCGCTCTTCGCCGACCTCGACACACGGGTGGTGTGGTCGGCGGACAGTGGGACTTTGCGGGTGGGAGACGTGTTTCCCGGTTTCCCCGTGACACAGCGGCTGGACGGGCGAGGTGTGCTGCTGATGCCCAGTGTGTTCGTGTGGCCGGACGTCGTCAGTGGTTTCGCGCCGCCGTGGCAGCCGACGATCCTGTATCCGGCGCGGGGCATCGGACAGCTGTGGGGCCGGGGCGAGTGGTCCGGCGCCGCGGGGACGGCCGCGGGGGAGAGGGCCGCCGAGGCCGTCCGGGCCCTCGGGCGGCTCCTGGGCGCGAACAGGGCCCGGCTGCTGGCCGGTCTCGACGCGCCCGCGTCCACCACGGAACTGGCGCACCGGCACGGCCTCGCGGCCTCGTCCGTGTCGGAGCACCTGGCGGTGCTGCGCGGCGCGGGGCTGCTCACGTCACGGCGCCACGGCCATCAGGTGCTCTACGAACGGACGGACCTCGGGCGCCGACTGGCCCGCCCCGCCGGGTGACCGGCACACACGGACGGCTCCCGGCACACACGTGCCCCGCCCGGCGCTCGCGGACGGCTCCCGGCACACACGTGCCCCTCCCGGCACACACGTGCCCCTCCCGGCACACACGTGCCCCGCCCGGCGCGCCCGGACGGCTCCCGGCGCGGAGCCGGGGGCCGGCTCACTGTCAGGGCCGTGGGGGCGATCCCGCGCAGGCGGCCGCCACCCGGTGCGACTCCGGTATCCGCCCGTCTCACGCGGCGAACCGCACCCGGCCGCCCAGCTCGATCTCGCCGTTCGGCGCGGGCGCCGTCAGCAGCTGGGAGCCCCTGCCCTGGGTGATGTTGAGCGCCCGGCCGAGGTGCGCCGTCAGCAGGAGGGCCGCCGCGCCGGTGGCCTCGTCCTCGACGATCACCTCGTCGCGGCGCGGGAACGCGCGCGCCCTGACGCGGCCCGCCGCCTCGTCCTCCCATGCCCACGCGTACAGCCAGCCCTCGCCGGGCGGCGGCGCGGGCAGCGCGTCGACCTCGGCGGGCGAGTCGAACCGCCGCAGCGTGCGCGGCGGTACCCACTCGGGACGCGCCGTGATCCAGGTGAACTCGCCGTCCTGGCGTACCCACACCTCGCCCGCCTCGACGTGCACCGACTCCACGTCGAGCAGCCAGGCCGCGCCGACGAGGGGGTGTCCGGCGAACGGGAGCCGCAGGCCCGGCGCGTAGATGTCGACCACACCGCGCTCCGGGTCGTCCACGAAGACCGTCTCGCTGTACCCCAGCCGGTCCGCGAGGGCTTGCCGTGCCGGCCGCTCGCGGTACGCCCTGCCGTCCCTGACGACCCCCAGGGTGTTGCCGTGCCGCCCGTCGGCGGCGCAGAAGACCCGCAGGACGTCGAGGTCCTTCACGGGCTCTGCCCGCTGCCGTTGGTCTGTCACGCGGGAATTCAAGCATCCCCGCGCGGCCCGACTCTCCTTGGGGATCGCTTGACCAAATTTTGACCTGTGCTAATGGATCACGTGGCCGTTCGGTGACCGCGATGCGCCGGTACGTGAGAAATGAGATCCGGATCACTGGACGTGCGGCTTTGGGTCAGGTAAGCCTTCGTTAAGTTAGGCATGCCTCGCTTCGGCGGGTGTACCGGGCCGACCGGTCCGCCCCCGTTGCGACACCTCGTACCGCGTTGCCGTACCGAACGCGGAGAACCGCAGCACCGAACACCGCAGTACCGAACCGCAGCACCGAACACCGCAGTACAAGGGCCGCCGCCACGGACCAACGCCCCACCGTCGTCAAGAACACGAGAAGTACAGGCGTCAAGAACCGCCGCCGTACCGCACCACGCCCGCCGTCCCGAACCGTCGTCGCACCGACCCCATCCGTGGAGCCCCGCATGCGCCCTGTCCGTCTCTCCGTCGTCACCGCCGCCGCGGCGGTGGCCGCCCTGACCGCCGTCACGGGATGCGCCGACAAAACCGACGCCGCCTCCGGCGGTGCGAAGGGCGGGGACGGCGCCGTTCACGTGACCGCCAAGGACGACTCCTGCACGGTCTCGAAGACGACCTTCCCGGCCGGCCACCTCCAGCTCGCCGTCGAGAACCAGGGCTCACGGGTCACGGAGGTCGAACTCCTCTACCCCGACGGCCGGATCGCCACCGAGCGGGAGAACCTCGGCCCGAGCACCCGCGCCACCGTCACCGCCGAGGTGAAGGCGGGCACCTACAACATCGCCTGCATCCCCGGCATGAAGGGCGAGGGCATACGCAAGAAGGTCACGGTCACCGGCGGGACGGCCGCCAAGCGGAACCCCGCGATGGACGCCGCGGTCAACGCGTACCGCGTGTACGCGCAGGCACAGGCGGACGACACGCTGCCCAAGGTGAAGGTGTTCACGGACGCCGTGCGCGCGGGTGACATCACCGCCGCCCAGAAGGCGTTCGCGCCGTCCCGCGTCGGCTGGGAGCGCACCGAGCCGGTCGCCGAGTCCTTCGGTGA
Organism: Streptomyces sp. NBC_01497; assembly: GCF_036250695.1. Classification (NCBI taxonomy): domain Bacteria; kingdom Bacillati; phylum Actinomycetota; class Actinomycetes; order Kitasatosporales; family Streptomycetaceae; genus Streptomyces; species Streptomyces sp. NBC_01497. The sequence goes on from NZ_CP109427.1 coordinate 6,014,858, forward strand.
CATCGACCCGAAGACCGACACCCGCGCCGACGGCCTGGAGCCCGGCCAGAAGTGGACCGGCTGGCACGCGCTGGAGAAGCAGCTCTGGCAGGACAAGAAGCTCTCCCCGAACGCGAAGGCGCTCGCCGACCAGCTGGACGCGGACCTCGCGAACTGGCAGCAGCGTGTGGGCAAGGCCGTGATCACCCCCACCTCCATGGCCAACGGCGCCAAGGAACTGCTGGACGAGGTCGCCACCAGCAAGATCACCGGTGAGGAGGACCGCTACAGCCACACCGACCTGTCCGACTTCCAGGCCAACGTCGACGGCGCGCAGAAGGCGTACGAACTGCTCAAGCCGATCGCGCAGAAGAACGACCCCGCCCTCGTCACCGAACTCGACAAGCAGTTCACCGCGATCGACCAGCTCCTCGCCAAGTACCACGACACGAACAGCTCCGACGGGTTCCTGGCCTATACGAAGGTCACCGCGCCCCAGCGCAAGGGACTGTCCGACGGTGTCAACGCGCTGGCGGAACCGCTGTCGAAGCTCGCCGCAGCGGTTGTGAAGTAAGCCGCTGTGAACGAGACCTCCCCTCAGACGCCGGACCCCGACGACGGCCGGGACCAGCAGCGCCCCGCGCCGTCGCGGCGTGCACTGCTCGGCTGGGGCGGTGCCGGGCTCGCGCTCGGCGCCGCCGCGGCGGGTGGCGGTGTGGCGGCCGCGATGAGCGGCTCCTCCGACGCCCCCGCGCCCACGTCGGCCGCCGACACCGGCGCGGCGGTCGCCTTCCACGGCGCCCACCAGGCCGGCATCGCGACCCCCGTCCAGGACCGCCTGCACTTCGCGGCGTTCGACGTGACCACCAAGGACCGCGCGGAACTCGTCCAGTTGCTCAAGGACTGGACGCGGGCCGCCGAGCGGATGACGGCCGGGCGCGAGATCGGCGGCGGCGCGGTACCGGCCGTCGCGGAGGCACCGCCGGACGACACGGGGGAGGCCGCCGGACTCAAACCGTCGCGGCTCACCCTCACCGTCGGCTTCGGCCCGTCCCTCTTCGCGGACGGCCGCTTCGGGCTGGACGGCCGGCGGCCGGACGCGCTCGTCGACCTGCCGAAGTTCCCCGGCGACAACCTCGAAGCGGCCCGCAGCGGCGGCGACCTGTGCGTGCAGGCGTGCGCGGACGATCCGCAGGTCGCGGTGCACGCCATCCGCAACCTCGCGCGGATCGGGTTCGGCACGGTCGCCATCCGCTGGTCGCAACTCGGGTTCGGCAAGACGTCGTCCACCACCCCCGGCGCCCAGACCCCACGCAACCTCTTCGGGTTCAAGGACGGCACCGACAACATCGCGAGCACCGACACCGCGCTCCTCGGCCACGACGTGTGGGTCGGCGCGGACGAAGGACCGGGATGGATGACCGGCGGCTCCTACCTGGTGGCCCGCCGGATCTCGATGCACATCGAGGTGTGGGACAGGGCCGCCCTGAAGGACCAGCAGGACGTGTTCGGCAGGACCAAGGGCGAGGGCGCGCCGTACGGGGGCACCCACGAGCGCGACAAGCCCGACCTCGCGAAACTGCCGCCCGCCTCCCATGTGCGGCTCGCCCACCCGGAGTCCAACGGCGGTGCGCGGCTGCTGCGCCGGGGCTACTCCTACACCGACGGGACCGACGGCCTCGGCCGGCTGGACGCCGGGCTGTTCTTCCTCGCCTACCAGCGCGACGTACGGCACGCGTTCATCCCGGTGCAGCAGCGCCTCGCGCGCGCCGACGCGCTCAACGAGTACATCCAACACGTTGGTTCCGCCGTCTTCGCGATCCCGCCGGGCGTCCGTGACAAGGACGACTGGTGGGGCAGGGAGCTGATGACGGCATGACGGCCGCATGAACGACGACACGAGCAGCACGCACGACGGCACGAAGGCCCTCGTGCGGCACGGAACGCACAGCACGGTGCGTCCCATTCGCGGAAGGAGCCCGATGTGTTCGCCAACTACCTGATCGGCCTGCGCGAGGGGCTTGAGGCCAGCCTGGTCGTCTGCATCCTCATCGCGTACCTGGTGAAGACGGGCAGGCGCGACGCGCTGCGCCCGATCTGGTTCGGCATCGGGGCGGCCGTCGTGCTGGCCCTGGCCTTCGGCTGCGCCCTCGAATTCGGCTCGCAGGAAATGACGTTCGAGGCGCAGGAGGGCCTCGGCGGCTCCCTGTCGATCGTCGCGGTCGGCCTGGTGACCTGGATGGTCTTCTGGATGCGCCGCACGGCCCGCCACCTCAGGGCCGAACTGCACGGCAAGCTCGACTCGGCGCTCCAGATGGGCACCGGGGCGCTGGTCGCCACCGCGTTCCTCGCGGTGGGCCGCGAGGGGCTGGAGACCGCGCTGTTCGTGTGGGCCTCCGTCCGCGCGTCGTCCGACGGCACCCCCGCACCGCTGATCGGGGTGGTACTGGGACTGCTGACGGCGGTGCTGCTCGGCTGGCTGTTCTACCGGGGCGCCATCCGCATCAATCTCGCCAAGTTCTTCACCTGGACCGGCGGGATGCTGGTGATCGTGGCGGCCGGGGTCGTCGGGTACGGCTTCCACGACCTCCAGGAGGCCAACATCCTGCCCGGCCTCACCCACCTGGCGTTCGATATCAGCAACACGATTCCGCCCGACAGCTGGTACGGCACCCTGCTCAAGGGCGTGTTCAACTTCCAGCCGGACCCGACCCTGCTCCAGGCCGTGGTGTGGCTCGTCTATCTGGTACCGACCCTCGCGCTGTTCCTCCTCCCGGTAGGGTTCTTCGGACGGGTTGGGTCCACGAGGTCCGGGAAGCAGAAGACGACCGATGAGAAGGCCGATTCGAACGGCGTGGCTCGCGATGGCGGCCACGACGGTGCTGTCACTGGCGGCGAGCGGATGCGTGACGGTGCACGGGGAACTGGCGGTCGTCCCGTCGGTGAAGCGGAGTGAGGCCGAGAAGGCCCTGACCGCCTTCGTCGCCGCGTACAACGCCGCGGACAAGAATTACGACCCGGCCCTGGACAAGGGCCGGGTCACGGGCGCGCTGGGCGCGATCAACCAGGCGGGGCTGCGCTCCCACGCGATCACGAGCCCGGACGGGAACAAGCAGCACCGCGATCTGGTGCTGGGCGACGCCAAGTTCACGATCCCGAAGAAGGCGGGCTGGCCCCGCTGGTTCGTGGCCGACACGGCCCCCGCGGGACAGCAGCGGACCGGCGCCGACGAGGTGCGCTGGCTCGTGGCCTTCGTCCGGGAGGGCCCCGACACCGGCTGGAAGGCCGCCTACCTCACGAGCCTGGCGGCCGGAGCGATACCCCGGTTCGCCACCGACGCCGACGGTTACGCGGTGCCCGCCGCCGGCAAGGCCGGCGCCCTCGCGGTGCGGCCGGCCGAACTGAGCGCCGACTACGCCTCGTACCTGCAGACGGGCCGGCCCGACGACTTCGCGCCCGGCCCGCACACCGACCAGTGGCGCGCCGCGCGCGCGAAGACGGCGAAGCAGACGGCCAGCACCATGCAGTACGTCGACCAGCCCCTGAACGACGGTGACTTCACGCCGCTGGGACTGGCCACGAAGGACGGCGGCGCGTTCGTGTTCTTCGCGACGCGCTACTACCAGCGCCAGACCACGGCTTCCGGCTACCGCCCCCAGGTGCCCGCCGACGTGGTGCCGCTCCTGCACGGCACGGCACGCACGAAGCTCACCAAGGAGTGGATGTCGAGCCAGGCCGCGGAGGTGCCCAAGACGGGCCGGGTCACGATCGTCAGCCGGCTGGAGGGCGTGACCGGCGCGACGGGTTCCTGAGCGGAGACGACGCCCGAGGCCACACGCCGAGGCCGAGGCCCGGCCCTACGACGACGCCTGGCGCGTTGTCGGCACTCGGCCCGATCCGCCGCCCGACGTCCCGCCGCAAGCCTCCTGGCGCGTTGGCGGCACTCGGCCCGGGGCCGACGCCCGGCCCTACGACGACGCCTGGCGCGTTGGTGGCACTCGGCCCGGGGCCGAGGCCCGGCCCGATGCCGCCGCCCGACGTCCCGCCGCAAGCCGACGCCTGGCGCGTTGGCGGCACTCGGCCCGGGGCCCGGTTTGGCGCAGCGGCTTCGTGAAGTCGCTGGGCGCGCACCCGCTGGGCACGGGCCCGGCGCGATCGCGCCCCGCCACGGTGCCGGCGCACAGCCGGGACCCTCGGCGCCGCGCCGCGCCCCGCTTCAGCGGCGGGCCCCCGCCCGCCTGCCGCTGCCCGCCTCCTCGGCCGCCTCCTCCGCCGCGGCCCGGTCCGCCTCCCGCGCCGCGTACCACGCGCACGCGTCGGTCAGCGCGCCCAGCAGGGTCAGCGGGTCCGGACGCGGGTGCCCGGGGCCGCGCAGCCACGCCACACCCCCTTCCCCCGGCAGCCGGGAGGGCGGCAGCAGGACGTAGCTGCCCCGGCAGTGCCAGCGCAGCCCCGGATGCTCCGCCATCGTCTCCGGATGGCAGTCCAGCGCGCACGGCCACCACTCGTCCTCGTCCTGCGGCCTCCCGCGCGTCTGCGTGAAGAACAGCATCCGGTCCCCGCCCGCGGCCGCGACCGGGCCCACCTCGACGCCCCGCGCCACCAGCCGCTCCAGCGCCCGCGCTCCGGCCTCGGCCGGCACGTCGAGCACGTCGTGCGTCCGGCCCGTGGCCGTGACGAAGTTCGCGGCCGGAAACGCCCGCGCCCAGCGCTCGACCTGTGCGGGCTCCGTCGTCGACTGGCTCCCCCAGGCCGACGACACCGGGTGCGCGGCCGGTGCGGGGCACCCGACCCGGTCGCACGAGCAGCGGTGGCCCAGCGGGTGCGCGGCCGGGGCGAGCGGCAGCCCCGCCGCGGCGGCGGCCAGCAGTAGTTCCTCCCGCGCCGCGGCCCCGCCCGCCGCAACCTCCCCGTCCCGCCCGCCTGCCCGCCCGCCCGGCAGCGCGCGCCGCAGCCGCCGCGTCCAGTGCTCCCCCGACCACCGGGAAGTCCCCCTACCGCCGTCCATGGGTCCCCTCACCACTCGCCGCCTGTGATGCCCGGCATCGTCGCACCCTCCGGCCCCGGCCCAGCCGCCCTCCCGGCGCCGCCGGGGGGCCGACCAGCCCGCCCGTCCCGGCCCCGTGCCCCGGAACCACCCGAACGGATGGCAGCGCGGGGCGGGGTGCGCGGCGGACCATGGCGGTGACGCACAACGACGTGCGCCACCACTGTCCGTGAGGAGACCCCGTGTCCCGTGACGCCTCGCCACGCCGCTATCTGATGTGTCCGCCCACCCACTTCAGGGTCAGTTACTCCATCAATCCCTGGATGGACCCGGCCAAGCCGGTGGACGTGTCGCTCGCCGTCGCGCAGTGGGAGGACCTGCGCGACCGGTACACCGCCCTCGGGCACACCGTCTCGCTCCTGGACCCGCACCCGGACCTGCCGGACATGGTGTTCGCGGCGAACGGCGCCACCGTCGTCGACGGCCGGGTCCTCGGCGCGCGCTTCGCCCACCAGGAACGTACGGCGGAGGCGCAGGCGCACCTCGCCTGGTTCCGGGCCCGGGACTACGCCGACATCCACGAACCCGCCCATGTCAACGAGGGCGAGGGCGACTTCGCGGTGACCGCGTCGTTCATCCTCGCCGGGCGCGGCTTCCGCTGCTCGCCGCTCGCGCACGACGAGGCGCAGGAGTTCTTCGGCAGGCCCGTCATCGGCCTGGACCTGGTCGACCCGCGCTACTACCACCTCGACACGGCGCTGTGCGTGCTCGACGACGCGGCCGACGAGATCATGTACTACCCGGAGGCGTTCTCGCCCGGCAGCCGGTCCGTCCTCGCCCGCCTCTACCCCGACGCGCTGGTCGTGGACGGCGACGATGCCGCCGTCCTCGGCCTCAACGCCGTCAGCGACGGCCTGCACGTCCTGCTGCCGACCGCCGCGACCGGGCTCCTGCGGCCCCTGCGTGAGCGGGGGTTCGAGCCGATCGGCCTCGACCTGTCGGAGCTGCTGAAGGGCGGCGGCAGCGTGAAGTGCTGCACGCAGGAGCTACGCATCTGAGTCGCCCGCGGACCCCGGCTCCCCGGGGGTGTGACGGGGCGGCGGCCACGCGTCGCCCCAGTCCGTGTCCCGCGCCGCCCGGTACAGCGCGCCGTGGCGCTTCGTCACCGTCTCGCGGCGCAGTCCGTCCTCCACCGTGCACAGGTCCAGCAGCACCTGCCCCTTCCTGAGCTGTGGCCTGCGCACGACCCGGGCCGGCGCCGGCGCGGGGGAGAGCCCACCGGCGGCGGCATCCGCGTGCCCGCCGTCCGTCCCGCCCTCGTCGTCGCCGCCCGCGCGCACCGCCGCCACGTAGCTGAACTTCTCGTCCTCGTACGGCAGTGAGCCGCCCTTGACCTGCCGGTGCAGCGAGGACCTGCCGACCCGTGCCGCGAAGTGGCACCAGTCGGCGCCGCGCTCGATCGGGCAGGCGCCGTCGTGCGGGCACGGCGCCGCGACGGTGAAGCCCGCCGCGATCAGCAGGTCGCGTGCCGCCATGATCCGCTCGTACCCGTCCGGGGTGCCCGGCTCCACGATCACCACCGCCCGCGCGGCCCGTGCCGCGCCCGCCACCAGCGCCTCGCGGTCGGGCGGCGCCAGCTCCTTGAGTACGTAGCCGACGGTGAGCAGGTCGCTCGGCGGCAGCTCCCCGCCCTGCGCACCGATCCGGGCCCGCCGCCACGCGGTACCCACGAGCGCGGGCACGCCCGCCGCCAGGTCCCTGCCCACCGCGAGCGCGGGCTCCGCCCAGTCGAGGACCGTCGTCGGCCGCCCGCCGGGCCAGATCGCGCCCGCCGCCCAGACGGCGGCGCCGGTACCGCCGCCGACGTCCAGGTGGCTGCGCGGGGCCCAGCCGGGTGCCGCGTCGGCGAGGGCGCCGAGGGCCGCCCGTACGGCCTCGAAGGTGGCCGGCATCCGGTACGCGGCGTACGCGGCGGCGTCGGACGCGTCGCGCAGCACGGGCGTGTGGGTGGGGGTGGTGCCCCGGTACGTGGCGATCAGCCGGTCGACTGCCGCCGCCGCCCGCGCAGGCGGCAGTCCGTCCAGCAGGCCGGCGAGTGCGCCGCGCAGGGTTCCTGAGGTGGGGAGGATCGCGTTCACCGCGGAATTCTAGACTCGTGGCGTACGGCGCGGGCACGACGAGTACCGCGACGGGGACACGGCACGGAGAGGGCGGCGGGTGGCGGTGGCAGGTGGGGACCGTGCGGGAACGGGCGACGGCGGCACGGACGGGGGCGCGCCGGCGGCGGGCCGCCCGGTGACGGCGGGCGGCGGGAACGGCCGCCCGGCGCACGGGGCGGACGGGGGCGGGGCGCCGCACCCGGCGGGCGCCACCGGCTCCCTCGACGTCACCGCCCGGCTGCGCCCGCCGGGCGGCCCGGGGACACCCCCCGCGCCGGGCCGCTCGCTCATGACGCGCCCGCTGCTGGTGCTGTTCGCGATCGCCGCGGGCGCGGCGGTCGGCAGCCTCTACTACGCACAGCCGCTGCTCGGCGTCATCGGCGGCGACCTCGGTGTGGGAGACGGCACGGTCGGCCTGCTGGTGACGGCGACACAGGTCGGTTACGCGCTCGGCATCCTGTTCATCGTGCCGCTCGGCGACCTGCGCCAGCGGCGCCTCCTGATCCCCGTGATGATGGTCCTTTCGGCGCTCGCGCTGGGCGCCTGCGCCGTGGCGCCCGGCATCGGGACGCTGGCGGGCGCCCTGATCGCCGTCGGGGTCACGACCGTCGCCGGGCAGATACTCACGCCGCTCGCCGGTGATCTCGCGGACGACGCGTCGCGCGGCAAGGTCGTCGGGATCGTCGTCAGCGGCATCCTCACCGGCATCCTGATCGCGCGGATCTTCGCGGGGCTCGTCGCCTCCGCGTTCAGCTGGCGCGTGGTGTTCCTGGTGGCGGCGGCCGTCGCGCTCGTGCTGGCCGGGCTGCTGTACCGGTTCATCCCGAAGCTGCCGCCCCGCTCCACCACCCTGTCCTACCGCGCGCTGCTGAAGTCGGTGTTCTCGCTGATCGCGCACGAACCGAAGCTGCGCATCAGCATGGTCTTCGGGATCTTCGGCTTCGCGGTGTTCACGATGCTGTGGACGTCGCTGACCTTCCTGCTGTCGGGACCGCCCTACAACTACCCGACCGCCGCCATCGGCTTCTTCGGTGTGGCCGGGCTCATCGGCGCGCTCGCCGCGCAGGGGGCGGGGCGGCTGCACGACCGGGGCAGGTCCGTGGTGGGCGTCGGCCTCGCCTGGGTGCTGATCCTGGTGTCGTGGGTGGTCATCGGGTTCGGCGGGCACGTCCTGGTGGTGCTGGTGGTCGGCATCATCGTGCTGGACATCGGCATCCAGGGGCAGAACATCCTGGCGCAGTCCCGCGTCTTCCAGATCTCCGCCGAGGCGCGCAGCCGCCTGAACACCGCCTACATCGCGGGCAACTTCGCCGGCGGCGCGATCGGCTCCGTCGTCGCGACGATGACCTGGGACGCGGGCGGCTGGACCGCCGTGAGCGTCACCGGCGGCGCGCTGTCACTGGCGGCGCTGCTCGTCTGGGCGCTCACCCGGCGGGGCGCGCTGCGGCCGTGAACCGGGGCGCAGCGGCGTCCGTCCCCCGGGACGGCTGGGGGACAATGACGCCATGCGCTACCGAGTCCTCGGCACAACCCACGCATTCCGCGACGACGGCGCGCCCGTCGCCGTCGGAGGCGCGCGCCTGCGTGCCCTGCTCGCGGCGCTCGCGGTGCGTCCCGGCCGTACGGTCCCGGTCCACGCCCTCGTCGCACAGGTCTGGGACGGCGACCCGCCCGCCGACGGCGTCGCCGCGCTCCAGGCCCTGATCGGCCGGCTGCGCAGGGCCCTCGGCCACACGGCGGTGGAGTCCGGCGAGGGCGGCTACCGGCTGTGCGCCGCCGAGGACGACGTCGACGCGTACCGGTTCACCCGTCTCGCCGCCGAGGGCACGCGAGCCCTGGAGGCGGGCGACCCGGTGAAGGCGAGCACGCTCCTCTCGGACGCCCTCGCGCTGTGGCAGGGCCCCGCCCTCGCCGACCTGCCGGATGGTACGAGCGAGGCCACCCGCTGGGAGACCCGCCGCAAGGAGGCGCACCGCACCCACCTGGCCGCATCGCTCGCCCTCGGCAGGGCCGACGAGGTGCTGCCCGAACTGACCGCGCTGTGCGACGAGTTCCCGCTCGACGAACGTGTCCAGGCGCTGCGGATCAGAGCCCTGCGCGACGCCGGCAGACCGGCCGAGGCGCTGGCGGCGTACGAGGGGATGCGCCAGGGGCTCGCGAGCCGGCTGGGCGCGGACCCCGGCCCGGAACTGCGCGCGCTCCACGGTGAGCTGCTCACTCTTGCCCCCGCCTCCCCGCCGCGAACGCCCCGGGTCCCGTCGGGCGGCGGCGGGACGGGCGGTCCCGGCGGGCGGACGGCTTCCGGCTCGTCCACCGCCGGCGCCGCCGGTTCGGCCACCGCCGGCGCGGAAGGCGTCCGCACCCCCGAAGCGGGGCCCCCGCATGTCCCGGGGAACCTGCGGGCCCGGCTCACCTCGTTCGTCGGGCGTGAGGCGGACATCGCGGCCCTGCACGAGGATCTGGCGCGGGCCCGCCTGGTCACGCTGCTCGGCCCGGGCGGCGCCGGGAAGACCCGGCTCTCGCAGGAGGCGGCCGAGGCCGCGGGCAGCCCCGCCTACCCGGACGGGGTGTGGCTGGCGGAACTGGCCCCCGTCGAGGACCCCGCCACCGTCCCCGAGGCCGTTCTCACCGCGCTCAGGGCCCGCGAGACCGTACTGCGCGGCGCGGGCGCCGAGGGGCTGCGCGCCGCCGACCCGCACGCGGGCGAGCCGCTCGCCCTCCTCGCGGAGCATCTGGGCCGTCGTCGGATGCTGTTGATCCTGGACAACTGCGAGCATGTGGTGGGTGCGGCGGCGGAGGTGGCGGAGGCGCTGTTGACCCGGTGCCCCGGATTGACGGTGTTGGCGACGAGTCGTGAGCCGCTGGGGGTGCCGGGTGAAGTGGTGCGTCCGGTGGGGGCGTTGGGCGTGGATGCGGCGTTCCGGTTGTTCGCGGAGCGAGGGCGTGCGGTGCGGCCCGGGTTCGTGGCGGGGGAGGACCGGGCGGCGGTGGGGGAGATCTGCCGTCGGCTGGACGGGTTGCCGCTGGCCATCGAGTTGGCGGCGGCGCGGTTGCGGGTGCTCTCGCCGCGGCAGATCGCGGACCGGTTGGACGACCGTTTCCGGTTGCTGAGCCGGGGGAGCCGTACGGTGCTGCCGCGCCAGCAGACGCTGCGTGCCGTGGTGGACTGGTCGTGGGATCTGCTGGACGCAAGCGAGCGGGCGGTCCTGCGGCGGTTGTCGGTCTTCGCGGGCGGGTGCGATCTCGCCGCGGCCGAGGCCGTCTGCACGGACACCCCAGATTATGCGGACACCCCGGATCATGCGGATACCTCGGAGTATGCGGGGACCCCGGACCGTGCGGGCACCCCAGAGGCCCCGGGCAGCCGTCCCCGCGCGCACGACGACGACATCGCCACCGTCCTCGGGTCCCTCGTCGACAAGTCCCTGGTCGTCGCCGTGCCCGCGGCCCGGCCCGACACGGGGATGCGCTACCGCCTGCTGGAGACCGTCGCCGAGTACGCAGCCGAGCGGCTGGACGAGGCCGGCGACCGGGCCGCCACCGAGCGCGGGCACCTGGTGCACTACCGGGAACTGGCCCGTACGACCGACCCGTTGCTGCGCGGCGCCGGTCAGCGCGCCGCGCTCGACCTGCTCACGCGGGAGTACGAGAACCTGAGGACGGCCCTGCGCAGGGCGCAGGCGTCCCGCGACGAACACGAGGTGCTGTGCCTCGTGCTCTCCCTCAGCTGGTACTGGCAGATGCTCGACCAGCGCTCGGAGGCGCGGCACTGGGCCGCGGGCGCGTGTGAGCTGGGCCCCGACCCGTTCGCGGAACCCGCGCGCCCCGCTCCGCCGATCCACCAGCGGTGCATCGACGCGCCACCGCCGATGTCGGACGAGCTGCTGGAGGAGGCGCGGCGGGAGGTGCGGCTGTTCGAGATGCTCAACGCCGACCTGTCCGGCGGCGTCTGGCTGGCCGGGCACGAGGAGTGGCTGCACACGGTCGCCCGGGTCTACCGGGCCGGGCTGCCGCAGACCTGCCGCCCTCCCGGCATGTTCTGGCTCCTGGCGCTCCTGTTCACCGGCGACGAGGACGGTGTGACCGCCGCGATGGACGAAACGGCGCGGGCGTGCGAGGAGTTCGGCCTCGAATGGGACCTCGCGAGCATCCTGCAGATGCGGGCGAACTTCCGCGCCAACCGGGGCGCCTTCGCCGAGTCGGCGGCCCGGGACGCGGAGCGGGCCCTCGCCATCTTCGAACGGCTCGGCGACGCCTGGGGCACGGCCGAGTCGCTGTCCGCGCGGGGCGAGGCGTACGAGAAGCTCGGCCGCCACGCGGACGCCGCGGCGGACTACGTGGCGGCGGTCCGCTACGCCGAGGGTCTCGGCGCGCTCCACCATGTGGAACTGCTGCGGGTGCGGCTCGCGCAGAACCTGGTCGAGCTGGGCCGGGGCGCGGAGGCCGAGGCCATGCTGCACGAGGTGCTGGACGCGCACGGCGCCGAGGACAGCGGCACCTCGAACCACGACGTGGTGCCGATCACCCGGGTCTTCCTCGCGACCTGGCTCGGCCGGTCGGGGCGCAGGCAGGAAGCCCGCGAACAGCTCTTCGCGGCCCAGCAGTCGTTCGGCAGCGGGCCCCTGCTGGTCTTTCAGGGGCTGGTCAGGTCGGCACTGTCCTGGCTGGACGTGGAGGACGGCGCGTTCGGCCAGGCCCTGGAGCGCATCCGCGCGTCGCTGGAGGAGCCCGTCCCGCGCCTCGCGCGGTTGATGGCCCCGGAGATGGGCGCGGTGCAGGTGCTGATCGCGGCGCGGGCCCTCGCTGGTGTCGCGCTCACGCGTGCGGCCGGACCCCGGCCCGGAGCCGGAGCAGAGACCGGCGCGGAGGCCGGGACGGGCAGGACGGCCCGTGACGCGGCACGCCTGCTGGGTGCCTACGAGGCACTGCTCCCGGTGGGACACGTGCGGAGCCCCTTCGAGGCGGAGGTGTTCCAGGCCGCGGAGAAGGAGACGCTGACCGCTCTGTCGGGTGACGCGGCGGCCCACGCCGAGGCCCGCGCGGCGGGCGCCGTCCTCTCCCTGGAAGAGGCGACGGCACTGGTCTGACCGGGTGGCCCGGACCACGCCGCCGCCTCCCGGGGGCCGCCCCCGCGCGGCCGGCCCCCGCCGGTCCGCCGTACGTCCCCCTGTGACGTACGGCGGGATGCGCCCTGTCGCACGGCCGACGGCCCGCCGCGCGCCGCGCTCCCGCGCGGCCCAGGGCGGGCATCCGGCCGTTTCCCCCGGCCGTCCGGCGGGCGCCGTCAGAGGCGCCCGCCGGACGGCCCGGCGACTCAGGTCTTGTTGCGGAACTTGCGGACCGCCAGCGGGGCCATCACCAGCGTGATCCCCGCGGCCCAGCCGAGCGTCATCAGCGCGGAGTGCGCCACCGGTCCGCCGTCGATCAGGCCACGGGCCGCGTCCGCGAGGTTGGAGAGCGGGTTGTAGTCCGTGAAGCCCTGCAGCCAGCCCGGCATCGTCTTGGTCGGGGCGAAGATCGAAGAGCCGAACTGCAACGGCATCAGCACGAGCATCGCCACGCCCTGCACCGCCTGCGACGTCTTCATGGTCAGGCCGAGCAGCATGAAGATCCACATAAGCGCCGCGCCGAAGGCCAGGGAGAGTCCCACAGCGGCCAGCAGGCCCAGCACCGACGTCTGCACGGTCATGCCGAGCGCGAACCCCATGCCCAGCAGGATCGCCGTGGCGACCAGCATGCGGCCTATCTCCACCACGATCTTCGCGATCAGCACCGACGAGCGGGCGATCGGCATCGTGCGGAAGCGGTCCATGACCCCCTTGCGGAAGTCGTCGTTGACACCGCTGCCGACGGCCATGGCGATGTTCATGCCCATCATGGCCATCAGTCCCGGCACGACGTAGTTCAGGTAGTCGTGCCGGTCACCGCCGAGGCTCGCGCCGACGGAGCCGCCGAACACGTACACGAACAGCACCGTGAAGATGATCGGCATCAGCAGGACGTCGAACATCGACTCCGGGTCCTGGCGGATCTGCAGGACGTTGCGCCGCACCAGGGCGCCGATGTGCCGCAGGTTCGCCCGCAGGCCGATCCTGCCGTCGTCCGCTGCCTGGGCCGAGGCGAGCCGCGGCGCGGAGGCCGGGGCGGGTGAGGGCGAACCGGGGCCGTGCGAGGGGCCGTGGCCCGTCGCCGGCTGCGTCTGCGCGCTCGTAGACGTCGTACTCATACGGCGACCCCCTCAGTCTCGGTCTCGGCGGTCCACGTGGTCTGCGCGCCGCCCGTCGTCTTCTCGCCCGTGATCGCCAGGAACACCTCGTCCAGGCTCGGCAGGTGCGTGCCGATGTGCGCGATCGAGAAGCCCCGTCCGCCGAGCACACCGATCACCGCCGTCAGTTGTTCGTCGCTGAGGATCGGCACGTACAGCACGCCCTCGTCGGGCACCGCCGTGGCGCCCGCGACCCCGTCGAGGCCCGTCTCGGCGAGTGCCTGCGCCATCTGCGGCAGTTCCCCGGGATCGGTCGGGGTGATCTTCAGCGTGCGGCCGCCGACCCGCGCCTTCAGGTCGTCCACCCGGCCGCCGGCGATGACCCGCCCCCGGTCGAAGACCGTCAGCTCGTCCGCGAGCTGCTCGGCCTCCTCCATGTACTGCGTGGTCAGCAGCACGGTCGCCCCCTCGCCGACCAGCCGCTGCACCTCGTCCCACACCTCGTTGCGCGTGCGCGGGTCGAGGCCGGTGGTCGGTTCGTCCAGGTACAGGACGGACGGCCGGCCGATCATGGAGGCCGCCAGGTCGAGCCGGCGCCGCATGCCACCCGAGTACTGCATGGCCGGCTTCTTGGCCGCCTCGGTCAGGGAGAAGCGCTCCAGGAGCTCGTCGGAGCGGAGTCGGGCCTCGCGCCGGGGCAGGTCGAGCAGGCGCCCGATCATGTAGAGGTTCTCCCAGCCGGAGAGCTTCTCGTCGACCGAGGCGTACTGGCCGGTCAGGCCGATGGTGCGGCGCAGCTGCCGGGGCTGGCGCAGGACGTCGTACCCGGCGACCCTCGCGGAGCCCGCGTCCGGCTGCAGGAGGGTGGACAGGATGCGTACGAGCGTGGTCTTGCCCGCGCCGTTGGGTCCGAGTACGCCGAGGACGGTGCCCTCGCGCACGTCGAGGTCGACCCCGTCGAGAGCCTTCGTGCCCTGGGGGCCGCCGAACTGCTTGACGAGCCCCCGCACCTCGACGGCGATGCCCCTGCGGCTGGCGCTCGGGTTCTTGTCGATTCGCGTCATGTCCACCATGGGACCAGCCGCCACCGACAGCGCACCGACATGCCACCGACACCCCGGGCCGGACGGGCGGTCTCACCGACATATCGCCGACAGCTCGCCGACATATGTCCGAGTATCGGCGGCAGGCCGTGCGCCGCGGTCGGCCCGGGGCCGGAATCCGACCGGGTGCGGGTATGCGGCGGCCCGCCGACGGGGGACGTTCGGCGGGCCGCCGGTGGTGCGGGCAGTGGCTCAGTGGAAGGTGTGCTCCTCCTGCGGGAACGTTCCTCCGACGACCTCGTCCGCGAACGCGCGCGCCGCGTCGCCCAACGTCTCGCGCAGGTTCGCGTACTGCTTGGTGAAGCGCGGCACACGGCCCGGCGTCAGCCCGGCCATGTCCGTGTAGACGAGCACCTGCGCGTCGGTCAGGGCGCCCGCCCCGATCCCGACGGTCGGGATGTGCAGGCCGCGCGTGACCTCGGCCGCCAGCTCGCCCGGGACCAGCTCCAGCACCACCGCGAAGGCGCCGGCGTCCTGGACCGCCTTGGCGTCCCGCAGCAGCTGCTGGGCCGCCTCCTCGCCCCGGCCCTGCACCCGGTAGCCCATCGCGTTGACCGACTGCGGGGTCAGGCCGATATGCCCCATCACCGGGATCCCGGACGCCACGAGCAGCGAGATCTGCTCGTGCGAACGCTCGCCGCCCTCCAGCTTCACGGCGCCCACGCCCGCGTCCTTCACCAGGCGCGTGGCGCTGCGCAGGGCCTGCACCGGTCCCTCCTGGTACGAACCGAAGGGCAGGTCGGCCACGATCAGCGCGCGCTTCGTGCCGCGTACGACGGCGGCCGACAGCATCGCCATCTCGTCGAGCGTGACGGGCACGGTCGTCTCGTACCCGAGGTGGCAGTTGCCCATGGAGTCGCCCACGAGCATCACCGGGATCCCGGCCTCGTCGAAGACGGACGCCGTCATCGCGTCGTACGCGGTGAGCATGGGCCACTTCTCACCGCGCTCCTTGGCGGCGGTGATGTCGTGCACGGTGATCCTGCGGGAACTCTTGCCGCCGTACAGTGCCTTGCCGCTGCTGTCGGCAGGTGTCGGAGCCTGTTCGTTCCGCGCGGACTCGGCGGGGGGAAAAGTCATGGCCGAAGGCCCTTTCGTCATCTCAAGGCGCCCTGACGGCGTCCCTGGACCACTTCCATGGTGGCACCTGCGGGCGGGCGCGGGAAGTGCTGGGTTCCCGCGCACCCCTGTGATCCGGGCCCCATCGCGTGCCGGGAACCTCCGGGCCCCGCGCTCACGTCATGGTCTCGGTAGGCACTGTCGTGAGGCGGCGGCGAAAGCAGGGTCACATCACCTAGGGTCGGACAGATCCGGGGCGGGTGCGCGGGCGGGATCCGGCCCGGCCACAGGACGTACGGGCGAAGTCAGCGAGGGTATTCATGACGCAGGAGCACACGGCGGAGACGGTGACGATCCCCACGGACGGGCGGAACACCGGAATCCGACGCGGCTCTGCCTACTGGCGGGGGTGGCGGCCCGGCATGTGGCGCAGGGGCTTCGTGCTCGCCCTGGTCGCCGTCCTGGCCGCTCTGGTGATGGCCCTGCACTCGCACATCCCCAACACGATCGGCAACTTGGGCAGTCTCGCCGAGACCTTCCTGCCGTGGTTCGGCATCGTCATCCCCGTGGTCCTGGTGCTCGCGCTGGTCCGCAGGTCGGCGACGGCGCTGGTGGCGCTGGTGCTGCCCGTCGCGCTCTGGCTCAACCTCTTCGGGGGACTGGTCGTCAGCAAGGAGGCCACGGGCGGCGACTTCACCGTCGCCACGCACAACGTCGACGCGGACAACCCCGATCCGGCGGGGACGGCGAAGGACCTGGCGCACTCGGGCGCCGACGTCGTCGCACTGGAGGAACTGACACCCGCCGCGCTGCCCACGTACGCGAAGGGCCTCGCCGGCGCGTACAGGTACCACGCCGTGGAGGGCACGGTCGCGCTGTGGAGCAAGTACCCGATGAGCGGTACCCACGCCGTCGACATCCGCATCGGGTGGAAGCGCGCGATGCGCTCGGTGATCTCCACCCCGCACGGCGAGGTGGCCGTGTACGTGGCACATCTGCCCTCGGTACGGGTCAAGGTGCACGCGGGCTTCACCGCCAACCAGCGCGACAGCAGCGCGAACGCCCTCGGTGAGGCGATCTCCGCCGAGCCGCAGCACCGGGTCGTGCTGCTCGGCGACCTGAACGGCACGATGAACGACCGCTCCCTGGACGCCGTCACGGCCCAGATGCGCAGCACGCAGGGCGCGGCGGGCGACGGGTACGGCTTCAGCTGGCCCGCGGCGTTCCCGATGGCGCGCATCGACCAGATCATGGTGCGGGGCGTGGACCCGAAGTCGTCCTGGACACTGCCCGGCACGGGCAGCGACCACCTGCCGATCGCGGCGCGCGTCGAGCTGTGACGCGCGCCTGTGCGCCCCGGGCCCGCCTGACGGGCAGCCAAGCGCCGCCAGGCGGAGCCCTTCAAACGGGGATCGGGCCTCCGTCCGGTGACGGCCCGGGAACTCGCCGTCGAACCCCCCGCCGCCTCGCGCGGGCCTTCCCGCGCCCCGGACGGGCCCCGGACCGGGACCCGCTGCGGCCCCGGCGCGTCGTTCAGCGACCGCCCGCCGCGCGCAGGACCGTACCCGAGACGTAACTCGCCTCGGGCGACAGCAGCCAGGCCACCGCCGCCGCGATCTCCGAAGGCGCGGCCGCCCGGCGCAGCGGGATGCCCGGCGCCATCCGGGCCGGACGGTCGGGGTCGCCCATCGTCGCGTGCATGTCCGTGTCGGTCAGGCCGGGCGCCACCGAGTTGACCCGGATGCCGTCCGGGCCCAGTTCCTTCGACAGGCCGAGCGTCAGGGCGTCCACGGCCGCCTTCGTGGCGGCGTAGTGCACGTACTCGCCCGGGCTGCCCAGCGTCGCCGCCGCGGACGAGACGTTCACGATCACACCCCGCGACGACCCGTGGCCGCCGCCCGACGCGCCCTCGCGGTCCGTGCCCGCCGCCGTCATCTCCCGTACGGCCCGCCGGCAACACAGCAGCGTCCCCATCAGGTTCACGTCGACCACGCGCCGCAGCACGTCCGTCGAGGCGTCGGCGAGCCGCCCGAGCGGGCCCGTGACCGCCGCGTTGTTCACCAGGCCGGTGACCGGGCCGAGCGCGGCGACCGCCGTGTCGAACAGCAGGTCCACGTCGCCCTCACGCGAGACGTCGACCCGGACGGTGACGCACCGCGCCCCCGCGTCCTCAACGGCCTTCGCGGTGCGCGCCGCGGCGTCCGCGTCGTTCACGTACGCCAGGGCGATGTCGTGCCCGTCCGCCGCGAGACGCTCGCAGATCGCCGCGCCGATGCCCCGGACGCCGCCCGTGACGACGGTGACGGGACGCCCGGCGGGCCGTGCGGGTGCGGCGGGGGCGGGCGCCGGGCCGGTCACCGTCCCGTTGCCGGCCCCCGGGTCCGCCTCGGCGACGGCCCGCTCGATCTCGCCGGCTTCCGGGACGCCCGGTGCGCCCGTCGCCTCGGCCCGGTCCGGCTCCGGTCGCGCGCCCGGCGCGTCCGGAGCCGCCTCGTTGTTCTCAGTCATGATCGTGTGTTTACAGGACCGGAAGGTTCTTCCGCAGCTCGAATGCGGTCACCTCGGAGCGGTACTCCTCCCACTCCGCTTTTTTGTTGCGCAGGAAGAACTCGAAGACGTGCTCGCCGAGTGTCTCCGCGACCAGCTCGCTCCGCTCCATCAGCGCGATCGCCTCGCCGAGGTTCTGCGGCAGCGGCTCGATGCCCATCGCGCGCCGCTCGGCATCCGACAGCGCCCACACGTCGTCGTCCGCGCCCGCCGGCAGCTCGTAGCCCTCCTCGATGCCCTTGAGGCCCGCGGCCAGCAGCACCGCGTACGTCAGGTACGGGTTCGCGCCCGAGTCGATCGAGCGCACCTCGACCCGCGCGGAGCCCGTCTTGCCCGGCTTGTACATCGGCACGCGGATCAGCGCGGAGCGGTTGTTGTGGCCCCAGCAGATGTACGAGGGGGCCTCGCCGCCCGCGCCCGCGCTGCGGCTCGAACCGCCCCAGATGCGCTTGTAGGAGTTGACCCACTGGTTGGTGACCGCGGAGATCTCCGCCGCGTGGTTCAGCAGGCCCGCGATGAACGACCGGCCCACCTTCGAGAGCTGGTACTCCGAGCCCGACTCGTAGAACGCGTTGCGGTCGCCCTCGAACAGCGACAGGTGCGTGTGCATGCCGGAACCGGGGTGCTCGGAGAACGGCTTCGGCATGAACGTCGCGTGCACGCCCTGCTCCAGCGCCACCTGCTTCATCACCAGACGGAACGTCATGACGTTGTCCGCCGTCGACAGTGCGTCGGCGTACCGCAGGTCGATCTCCTGCTGGCCCGGGGCGCCCTCGTGGTGGCTGAACTCCACCGAGATGCCCATCGACTCCAGCATCGTGATCGCCGTACGGCGGAAGTCCATGCCCACGGCCTGCGGGGTGTGGTCGAAGTAGCCCGAGTTGTCGGCCGGGGTGGGCCGCGTGCCGTCGAGCGGCTTGTCCTTGAGCAGGAAGAACTCGATCTCGGGGTGCGTGTAGAAGGTGAACCCCTGATCGGACGCCTTCGCCAGCATCCGCTTCAGCACGAAGCGCGGATCGGCGAAGGACGGCGATCCGTCCGGCATGAGGATGTCGCAGAACATCCGCGCCGTGCCGGGGGCCTCCGCGCGCCACGGCAGGATCTGGAACGTGGCCGGATCCGGCTTCGCGATCATGTCGGACTCGTAGACGCGGGCGAAGCCCTCGATCGCCGAACCGTCGAAGCCCATGCCCTCGTCGAAGGCCTGCTCCAGTTCCGCCGGAGCGACCGCCACCGACTTCAGGAAGCCGAGCACGTCGGTGAACCACAGGCGCACGAAGCGGATGTCGCGCTCTTCGAGCGTGCGGAGCACGAATTCCTGCTGCTTATCCATCTCGATCCCACTCATCCTTGCTGGTCAGGCTGGTTGCTCCGGTGCCGTTCCGTGCCCCCGGCGGTCTGTACGGACAGGTGGCGGAACCGAGCATGCCATTGCAGGGTTTCCGGTAGGTTGCGCCCCCCGGCAATCCCTTGGCGCGCCTACGCTGCCCATACTGCCGCCCCGCGGGGCCCGCGGATACCGGAGCGTGTCCGCCGGCCCGGCCGGACGGCCCGCCCGCCCGCTCGCCGACCGGCGTAAAACGCGCCGGTAGCAGGGGGCAGACGCGCCGCGCGGGCGGGGCCGCCGGGTATCGCGTCAGAA
The DNA here is from genome assembly GCF_036250695.1 of Streptomyces sp. NBC_01497. Classification (NCBI taxonomy): domain Bacteria; kingdom Bacillati; phylum Actinomycetota; class Actinomycetes; order Kitasatosporales; family Streptomycetaceae; genus Streptomyces; species Streptomyces sp. NBC_01497. Next base: position 6,034,539 of record NZ_CP109427.1, read on the forward strand.
AGACGATTAGAGGAATAGACTGGCCGGGTGCCTCAACTACGTCTCGCCCTGAATCAGATCGACTCCACCGTCGGCGACCTCGCGGGCAACGCCGAGGCGGTCGTCCACTGGACCCGGCATGCCGCCGAGCAGGGGGCGCACCTTGCCGCGTTCCCCGAGATGGTGCTGACCGGCTACCCCGTCGAGGACCTGGCGCTGCGGTCGTCGTTCGTCGAGGCGTCCCGCGCGGCGCTGGTCTCGCTGGCCGCCCGCCTCGCGGACGAGGGCTTCGGCGACCTGCCGGTGATCGTCGGCTACCTGGACCGCTCGGAGACGGCACAGCCCAGGTACGGACAGCCCGCCGGGGCCCCGCTGGACGCGGCGGCCGTCCTGCACGGCGGACGGGTCGTCCTGCGGTACGCGAAGCACCACCTGCCGAACTACGGCGTCTTCGACGAGTTCCGGTACTTCGTGCCCGGCGACACGCTCCCCGTCGTCCGCGTGCACGGCGTCGACGTCGCCCTCGCGATCTGCGAGGACCTGTGGCAGGACGGCGGACGGGTGCCCGCCACCAGGACGGCCGGCGCAGGGCTCCTCGTGTCCATCAACGCCTCGCCGTACGAGAGGCTCAAGGACGACACCCGCCTCGAACTGGTCCGCAAGCGGGCCCAGGAGGCCGGCTGCACGACCGCGTACCTGGCGATGATCGGCGGCCAGGACGAACTGGTCTACGACGGCGACTCGATCGTCGTCGACCGGTACGGCGAGACCATCGCCCGCGCCCCGCAGTTCGCCGAGGGCAGTGTGATCCTCGACCTCGACCTGCCGGCCGCCGCGCAGGAGCCGCCGTCCGGGACCGTGGACGACGGGCTGCGCGTCGAGCACGTGACGCTGTCGGCCGAGCCGCTGCCGCCGTACGAGCCGGAACTCACCGGCGGGTACGCGGACCGCCTCGACGACGACGAGGAGGTCTACTCGGCGCTCGTCGTCGGCCTGCGCGCCTACGTGGCGAAGAACGGCTTCTCCAGTGTCCTCATCGGGCTCTCCGGCGGGATCGACTCGGCGCTGGTCGCCGCGATCGCCTGCGACGCGCTCGGCGCGCACCACGTGTACGGCGTCTCCATGCCGTCGAAGTACTCCTCGGACCACTCCAGGGACGACGCCGCCGAGCTGGCCCGGCGCACCGGCCTCACGTTCAGGACCGTCGCGATCGAGCCGATGTTCGACGCCTACATGGCCTCCCTCAAACTCACCGGCCTCGCCGAGGAGAACCTCCAGTCACGGCTGCGCGGCACGATGCTGATGGCGCTGTCCAACCAGGAGGGCCACATCGTCCTCGCGCCCGGCAACAAATCCGAACTGGCGGTCGGCTACTCGACCCTCTACGGCGACTCCGTCGGCGCGTACGGGCCGATCAAGGACGTCTACAAGACGGACGTCTTCCGGCTGGCCCGCTGGCGCAACCGGGCCGCGGCGGACCGGGGACAGACGCCCCCGATCCCCGAGAACTCGATCAGCAAGCCGCCGAGCGCCGAGCTGCGGCCCGGCCAGGTCGACACGGACTCGCTGCCCGACTACGACGTGCTGGACCGCCTCCTGGAGCTGTACGTCGACCGCGACCAGGGCAAGGACGCCATCGTGGCGCTGGGCTTCGACGAGGAGGTCGTCGCGAGGACGCTGCGCATGGTGGACGTGGCGGAGTACAAGCGCCGCCAGTACCCGCCGGGCACGAAGATCTCGGCGAAGGGTTTCGGCAAGGACCGCCGCCTGCCCATCACGAACAAGTGGCGGGAGCGGACCGCGAACTGACGCCCCGTCCGCCGGCCCCGGGCCTCCCTGGACGGGCGGGCAGAGCGCCCCGGCCTCCGGTGGACGGTCGGGCAGAGCGCCCCGGCCTCCGGTGGACGATCGGGCAGAGCCCCCCGGCCTCCGGTCCGGGCCTCCCTGGACGGGCGGGCCCGTCAGGGGCATCGCCGCCTCCCGCCCACCCGGGCGCCGGCGTCGTTCCCGCGTCGCCGCCCGGCGCCGGGCGCGTCCTGTCAGGGCCGGCTCGCGGCGCGGCCGGTGGCCACCGGCTCCCGTGCGGTGCCCGTCGGGACTAGTCTCGATCCCAGCCCCCAAACACACCCGTCTTGCATCGCGGACACCGTCGGCATACGGACCAAGGGCAGGGCGACCGGACAAGGAGAGACCCGATGACGACGGCGCCGGGCCGCCGCAGCAGCACGTTCACGCGCCTGCTGCGGCACGGGTTCACCGATCCTTCCGCCGCCGAGCGTTTCCTCGACGCGCCGGCCATCGCCGCCATACGGGCCGACCCCCTCCTCCTCGACGCGCTCGGCGCGACGGCCGACCCGGATCTCGCGCTGCGCGGGCTCGTCCGGCTCGCCGAGGCGCACGAGGACAGCACCGAGCGACAGGTGCTCCTCGACACGCTGGTGACGGCCAAGCCGCTGCGCGACCGGCTGCTCGGGGTGATGGGGGCGTCCGAGGCACTCGGCGACCACCTGGCACGGCACCCGGCGGACTGGCGGGTCCTCGCCACCTACGAGTCCGCCGATCTGCACCCCGGCGTCACCGAGTTCGAGCAGGGCCTCGCCGAGGCCGCCGACCCGGTCGAGCTGCGCGTCGCCTACCGGCGCTGCCTGCTCGCCATGGCGGCCAGGGACGTGTGCGGCACGACGGACGTCGCCCAGACGGCGGCCGAACTCGCCGACCTCGCCACCGCGACCCTGCGCGCCGCGCTCGCCATCGCCTGCGCCGCCGCGCCCGAGGACGCCGCCGCGTGCCGGCTGGCCGTGATCGCGATGGGCAAGTGCGGCGGGCACGAGCTGAACTACGTCTCCGACGTCGATGTGATCTTCGTCGGGGATGTGCCCGACAACAGTGCGGAGGCCGACGAGAACGCCGCCGTGCGTGCCGCCACCCGCCTCGCCTCCCACCTCATGCGGATCTGCTCGGAGACCACCGTCGAGGGCGCCATCTGGCCCGTCGACGCCAACCTGCGTCCCGAGGGCCGCAACGGCCCGCTCGTGCGCACCCTCAGCAGCCACCTCGCCTACTACGAGCGGTGGGCGAAGACCTGGGAGTTCCAGGCGCTGCTCAAGGCCCGCCCGGTGGCGGGGGACGCCGCGCTCGGCGCCGCCTACCAGGAGGCCGTCACGCCGCTGGTGTGGCAGGCCTCGGAGCGCGAGCACTTCGTCCCCCACGTACAGGAGATGCGCCGCCGCGTCGTGCAGAACATCCCCGCCGGGCAGGCCGAACGGGAGATCAAGCTCGGTCCCGGCGGCCTGCGCGACGTCGAGTTCGCCGTCCAGCTGCTGCAGTTGGTGCACGGTCGCAGCGATGCGTCGCTGCGCAGCCCCAACACCCTCGAAGCCCTCAAGGCCCTCGCGGCCGGCGGGTACGTCGGCCGCATCGACGCCGCGCAGCTCGACGAGGCGTACCGCTTCCTGCGGACCGTCGAGCACCGCATCCAGCTCTACCGGCTGCGCCGCACCCACCTGATGCCGGAGGACGACGCCGATCTGCGCCGCATCGGCCGCTCCCTCGGCCTGCGCACCGATCCGGTCGCCGATCTCGTCAAGGAGTGGAGGCGGCACACGACCGTCGTACGGCGGCTGCACGAGAAGCTGTTCTACCGGCCGCTCCTGGACGCCGTCGCGCAGCTCCAGCCCGGCGAGACGCGCCTGAGCGCCAAGGCCGCGGGCCAGCGCCTCGAAGCGCTCGGCTACGCGGATCCGGTGGCCGCCCTGCGCCACCTGGAGGCCCTGTCGTCCGGCGTCTCGCGCAAGGCGGCGATCCAGCGGACGCTGCTGCCGGTGCTGCTGGGCTGGTTCGCGGACTCCGCCGATCCCGACGCGGGCCTCCTCGGCTTCCGCAAGGTCTCCGACGCGCTCGGCAAGACCCCCTGGTACCTGCGGCTGCTGCGCGACGAGGGCGCCGCCGCGGAAAACCTGGCCCGGGTGCTGTCCGCCGGCCGCCTCGCCCCCGACCTGCTGCTGCGCGCGCCCGAGGCCGTCGCGCTGCTCGGCGACCCGGAGGGGCTGATCCCGCGCGGCCGGGAGGGCCTGGAACAGGAGATCGTCGCGGCGGTGGGCCGCGCCGACACCGCTGAGGGAGGCGTCACGGCGGCGCGCGGGGTGCGCCGCAGGGAGCTGTTCCGCACGGCGGCGGCCGACATCGTCGGCTCGTACGGTACGGAGGAGAGCCCGGCGGAGGGCGATCACGGGGCGCTCGTCGACCGGGTCGGCCGTGCCCTGACCGACCTCAACGCGGCCACCTTCGCGGGCGCCCTGCGGGCCGCCGTGCGCGAGCGCTGGGGCGACACGCTGCCCACCCGCTTCGCCGTCATCGGCATGGGCCGCTTCGGCGGCCACGAGCTGGCGTACGGGTCCGACGCGGACGTCCTGTTCGTGCACGAACCGTGGGACGGCGTGGACGAGCACGAGGCCGCCGTCGCCGCGTCCACCGTCGTCACCGAGATGCGCAGGCTCCTGCAGGTGCCGACCGCGGACCCGCCGCTGCTGATCGACGCGGACCTGCGGCCCGAGGGCAAGAGCGGGCCGATAGTGCGCACCCTCGCCTCGTACGCGGCCTATTACCGGCGCTGGTCGCTGGTGTGGGAGAGCCAGGCGCTGCTGCGGGCCGACCCGATGGCGGGCGACCCGGACCTCGGGGCCCGGTTCGTCCAGCTGATCGACCCGCTGCGCTACCCGGAGCGCGGTCTGTCCGAGGACGACGTACGCGAGATCCGCCGCCTCAAGGCGCGCATGGAGTCGGAGCGGCTGCCCCGCGGCACCGACCCCAACCTCCATACGAAGCTCGGCAGGGGCGGCCTCACGGACGTCGAGTGGACGGTCCAGCTGCTGCAGATGAAGCACGCCCACGAACTGCCGGCGCTGCGCACCACACGGACCAGGACGGCGCTGATGGCCGCGCGGGACGCCGGACTGATCGACCCGGAGTCCGCGGCCACACTGGACGAGGCGTGGGTGCTCGCGACGCGCGTACGCAACGGCGCGATGCTGGTGCGCGGTCGGCCGAGCGACACGTTCCCGTCGGAGAGCAGGGAACTCGCCGCGGTGGGCCGCTACCTGGGCTACGGACCCGGCCGGGTCGGCGAGATGCTGGACGACTACCGGCGTGCCACGCGCCGGGCGCGCACCGTGATGGAAGAGCTCTTCTACGGCTACGACACCCCCTGACCGTCCGCGGGCCGGCCGGAGCCCCATGAGGGCACCGGCCCGGCCCGGGGCGGACCGCGCCAGGGCGGTCCCGCTCACGTGAGGCCGCGTCGTCCGCGGTCGGGGGACGGCCGTGGAGCCCGCGGCCTTCGCGCCACGCGGTGGCGTCCGCCGCAGGTCAGGCCCGCACCGGGTGCGCCGACCGCCTCCGGGGTTCCGTCGCCAGCCGGGGCAGCCGGTAGGGCATGGTGCCGTACCAGGCGTACGAGACCGCGTAACCGAACGCCAGGCAGAGCATCCCGCCGAGCGCGTCCAGCCAGAAGTGGTTGGCCGTCGAGACGATCACCAGCAGGGTGAACACGGGGTAGCACATGCCGAGGATCCGGGCCCAGGGCGCCTTCGCCAGGGCGAAGATCGTCAGCCCGCACCAGAGCGACCAGCCGATGTGCATCGACGGCATCGCCGCGTACTGGTTCGACACCGACTTCAGATCGCCCGAGGACACCGAGCCCCAGGTGTGGTGGACCGCCACCGTGTCGATGAAGCGGCGGCTCAACAGGCGGGGCGGCGCGAGGGGGTAGAGGTAGTAGCCGAGGAGGGCGACGACCGTCGTGGCCCCGAGGACCGTCCGGGCCGCCGCGTACCGCCCGGGGTGTGCCACGAACAGCCACACGAGCACGCCGATCGTGATGATGAAGTGCAGCGTGGCGTAGTAGTAGTTCATGGGGACGATCACCCATGTCACCGAGTTGACGGCGTGGTTGACCGACTGCTCGACGGCGATCCCGAGGTGGTGCTCGGCGCTCCACACCCAGCGCGCGTTGCGCAGCGCCTGGGTGCGCTGTTCGGGCACGGCGTTGCGGATCCTGGAGTAGATCCAGTAACCGGCCGCGATCAGCAGGATCTCGAACCAGATGCGCGGCTTGCGCGGCAGCCTGCGGCGATGCAGCCAGCCACGCGCACTCGACGCGGCAGCGCCGGTTCGCACGGCCGACGCTCCCGTGGTCGGCGGCGAGTCGGCCACCTTCGCCTCCTCGGCAACGGCGGGTGACGGCGCGGCCGTGAGACGCGTCGGCCTGTTCACGGTCGGTTCACCCATGACAACAGAGTTTGCCAGACCGCTTCCACCGAACCGCTCACCCCTCGGTCGCGTTCACCGCGCGTTTGCCACACCTTGGGCGTGAGATGACCAATCGGGGGGCGAGTCCGCGCGACATCGTGGTGAACGGGCGTCCCTGCTTCGCCGTCCGCCGGGGCGGCGCGGGCGGACCCCCGGGAGAAGCCGGAGAGAGCGTGCAGGTTCCTCACGCGTCGCGGGGGCCCGACGCCGTCGAACCCCGCACCACCAGTTCCGGCAGGAACATGAACTCGCTGTGCGGGGCCGGTGTACCGGCGATCTCCTCCAGCAGGCTGCGCACCGCCGCCTCCCCCATCGCGGGCACCGGCTTGCGGATCGTCGTCAGCGGCGGATCGGTGAAGGCCATCAGCGGCGAGTCGTCGTACCCCACGACCGACACGTCGCGCGGCACGTCGAGGCCCCGCTGCCGGACGGCCCTGATCGCGCCGAGCGCCATCATGTCGCTCGCGCACACGAGCGCCGTGCACCCTGCGTCCAGCAGCGCCGACGCGGCGGCCTGACCACCCTCCAGAGTGAACAGCGAATGCCCGATGAGCTTTTCGGCCTCATTTTTCGGCTGCCCCAGCAACGCGCCTGCCGCGTCGAGGAAGGCCTCGGTCTTGCGGATCACGGGCACGAACCGCGTCGGACCGACCGCGAGACCGACGCGCCGGTGCCCGAGCGCGACGAGATGGGTCATGGCGAGCCGCACCGCCGCGCGGTCGTCGGGGGAGATGAAGGGCGCCCGCACCTCCGGCGAGAAGCCGTCCACCAGGACGAACGGCACGCCCTGCGCCCGCAGTCGCTCGTAGCGGCCCATGTCGGCGGTGGTGTCGGCGTGCTGGCCGGACACGACGATGACCCCGCGGACGCCCCGTTCGACGAGCATCGCGGTCAGTTCGTCCTCGGCGGAACCTTCCTGCGCCTGCGTGGCGAGGACCGGCGTGCAGCCCTGCCGCGTCAGTGCCGTGCCGATCGCCTGGGCCAGGGCGGGGAAGACCGGGTTGTCCAGCTCGGGCATCACCAGACCGATCAGGGCCCCGCCCCGCCCGCGTTCGCGCACCGGATGCGCGTAACCGAGCGCGTCGAGCGCCGCCAGGACTGTCGTACGCGTGCCCGGGGCCACCCCCGGCCGGCCATTCAGCACCCGGCTGACGGTCGCCTCGCTCACCCCCGCGTGCGCTGCGATCCCGGCCAGTCGTGCGGTCATGGAAGGGGACTGTACGGGACCGGCATGCGGCGGGCGGGACACGGTGAGTGGCTGAAACTTTGCTGAAAGATTGCGCAATCCCTTTCAGGCTTGTGTCCACACTGTTACGGTCTCGTCACGGAGGGCAACGGCCTCCCGCGCGTGAAGATCGCCCGAAGAACGCCCGCAGAAAGACAGGGACGACATGACCCAACAGCCCGCCGCCTCTGCCGCCGACGCCGCTCTCCTCGCCTCCTCCGACGCCCCCGCCCGTACCCCGGGGCCCGCCGTGGCCCGACCGGCCGCGCGCACACCCGCCGAGGCGCCCGCGCAGCGCACCACCCCCGACGTCGGGACCGGCACCGCCCCCGCCGCGCTGCCCGGCGCCTCGGCGGCGGACCCGGCCCCCGACTGGTGGCGCGGCGCGGTGATCTACCAGGTGTATCCGCGCAGCTTCGCCGACGGTAACGGCGACGGCATGGGCGACCTGCCGGGCGCCCGCGCCCGGCTGCCCTACCTCCGGGACCTCGGCGTGGACGCCGTCTGGTTCAGCCCGTTCTACGCGTCGCCGCAAGCGGACGCCGGATACGACGTCGCCGACTACCGCGCCGTCGACCCCGTCTTCGGCACGCTGCACGACGCCGACGCGCTCATCCGCGAGGCGCACGCGCTCGGCCTGCGCGTCATCGTGGACCTCGTACCCAACCACTCCTCGGTGCGGCACGAGTGGTTCCGGCAGGCCCTCGCCGAGGGGCCGGGGTCCGCGCCGCGCGCCCGGTACCACTTCCGGCCAGGCAAGGGCCCGAACGGCGACCTGCCGCCCAACGACTGGGAGTCCGTCTTCGGCGGGCCCGCCTGGACCCGCACGCTCGACCCCGACGGCACGCCGGGCGAGTGGTACCTGCACCTCTTCGCGCCCGAGCAGCCGGACTTCGACTGGGAACACCCGGCCGTCGAGGAGGAGTTCCGGTCCGTCCTGCGGTTCTGGCTCGACCTCGGCGTCGACGGCTTCCGCGTCGACGTGGCACACGGCCTGGTGAAGGCGCCCGGCCTGCCCGACATCGGCGGCAGCGGCCGGCTGCGGCTGCTCTCGGGCGAGGTCGTGCCGTTCTTCGACCAGGAGGGCGTGCACGACATCTACCGGGCGTGGCGGGAGCTGCTGGACTCGTACGCGGGGCAGCGCATCGCCGTCGCCGAGGCCTGGACCCCGACCGTCGAACGCACCGCGGACTACGTGCGCGGTGACGAACTGCACCAGGCGTTCAACTTCCAGTACCTGGAGACCCCCTGGGACGGCGCGCGGCTGCGGGCCGTGGTGGACCGCTCCCTCGCCGCGATGGGCACCGTCGGCGCGCCCGCCACCTGGGTGCTCTCCAACCACGACGTGACCCGGCACGCCACCCGCTTCGCGAACCCGCCCGGCACCGGCCCGCAGACCCGCGAGCCCGGCGACCGCGTGCTCGGCCTGCGCAGGGCGCGGGCGGCCAGCCTGCTGATGCTGGCACTGCCCGGCTCCGCGTACGTCTACCAGGGCGAGGAACTGGGCCTGCCCGACGTCACCGACCTGCCCGACGAGGTGCGGCAGGACCCCTCGTACTTCCGCAGCGACGGCCAGGACGGCCTGCGGGACGGCTGCCGGGTGCCGATCCCCTGGACCCGCGAGGGCAGTTCGTACGGGTTCGGGGCCGGCGGCAGCTGGCTGCCGCAGCCGCCCGCCTGGTCGGAGCTGAGCGTCGAGGCACAGAGCGCCGACCCCGGCTCGACACTGGAGATGTACCGCGCGGCCCTCGCCGTGCGCAGGGCCCATCCCGGGCTCGGCGCGGGCGGCGGCGTCGAATGGCTCGAAGCGCCGGCGGGCGTCGTCGCGTTCGCCCGGCCCGGCTTCGTCTGCGCGGCCAACACCACCGGCGAGCCCGTGCCGTTCGGCGCCCCCGGCCGGGTACTGCTGGCGAGCGGCGGCGGGATCGCGGCCGGCGACGCGGGCGGCTCGGTGCTCCCGCCGGACACCACGGTGTGGTTCTCGCTCCTGCCGGACGCGTAAGAGGCCGGGGAACCCCGGGCTCCGGCCGGCGGGCCCCGGTCCCCGCGGGTGCTCGCCCGGGCCGCCCCGAGCGGGCCGGGCGGACGCCCTCCGGGCCTCGACGGGGTCCGCCGGGCAGCCACCGACGGGTCAGAATGAACCCATGGTGGGTCATCTCCCGGACGAGACAACCAGTTTCGTCGGCCGCTCGGCCGAACTGGCGCGCTCGACGGGCTGCTTCAAGGCAACCGGATCGTCACCCTGACGGGCACGGGCGGCGTGGGCAAGAGCCGGCTCGCGGTGCGCGCCGCCCGGCACGCCGCCGGCCGGTACGCGGCAGGAGCGTGCTGGGCCGACCTGTCCGTGCTCCGGGACGACCGCAGGCTCGTCGCCACCGTCTCCGAGGCGGTGGGGCTGCGCGACCACACCCTGCGCGGACCCGTCGACGCGCTCTGTGAACGCCTCACGGACGCGCGTCTGCTGCTGGTGCTCGACGGGTGCGAGCGGGTCGTGGAGTCCGCCGCCCACCTCGTCGCCGAGCTCGCCACCACCGCTCCGGGCCTGACCGTCCTCGCCACCAGCAGGCGGCCGCTCGGCGTCAGGGGCGAACGTGTCCTCGACGTGGCGCCGCTGCCGCTCGAAGGGGAGGACGAGGAGGCACTGCGGCTGTTCCTGGACCGCGCCGCCCACGCGGCCCCGCAAACCAGCCTGGACGACCCCGACTCGCTCGCCGCCGCCGGGGAGATCTGCCGCGTCCTCGAAGGCATTCCGCTCGCCGTCGAACTCGCCGCCGCGCGGCTCGCCGACCACACCGTCGAGGAGGTCGCCGGCCGGCTCGGCTCGCGGATCGTCGCCCCCGCGGCGGCGTCCGGGACAGCGGGCCGGGCCGCGGCGCCCGGCCCGGCCCGGCCCGGCCCGGTTCGATCTGCTCGTCGACCGGACCGTGTGGCCCCAGCACCACCGCGCCCTGAGCACGGCGGTGGGCTGGAGCCACGAACTGTGCGAGCCGCTCGAACGGCTGCTGTGGGCGCGGCTGTCCGTCTTCCAGAGCGACTTCGGGATCGAGGACGCCGTGGCCGTCTGCGCGGACGGCCCACTCGGCGCGGACGACGTGGCGGGCGCACTCGCGGGACTCGTCGCCCAGTCCGTCGTCCGTCGTACGGATGCCGGTGCCGACGCGTCCACGGGTCCCTCCACGGATGCGACGACGGACGTACGCACAACGGACCCTCGCACAACGGATGTACGGACAGGGGACGTACGGACAAGGGATGTACGGGCAGGGGACGTGGACATCAGCCGCGTACGGACAGACGTCGGCGCGGACGCGTCGACCGGACGCTCCGCGGATGTCCGCACCGACGCGCTGCCGGACGCCTGCCCGGATGTCCTCACGGATGTCCTCACGGGTGACACCCGCAACGCCGGCGCGGACGTCCGCACGCCCGCCCCCGCCGGCGGGGACGGCTCCGCCGCGCCGGGCCCCGGCGGGAGTGGCCGCAGCGCCCGGCCCCGGTACCGGATGCTGGCCACCCTGCGCGAGTACGGCGCCATGTGGCTCGCGGAACTGGGCCAGGAGGAGTCGCTCGCCGACCGGCACGCCCGCCACTACGCGGACCTCGTCCGGCAGGCGTACGCGGGCTGGCTCGGCGCCGGGCAGGTCGCCTGGTACCACACGATGCGTGACACCCACACCGACCTCTGCGCGGCGCTCAACCACCTGATCGCCACCGACCCCGGGCGCGCGACGGAGATGGCGGGAGCGGTCGGGTTCTTCTGGACCTGCTGCGGCCACCTGCACGAGGCCAGGCTCTACCTCGAACGCTGCCTCGCGGAGGACCCGAGGCCACGCGCGCACCGCACCCGCGCCCTGTGGGCGCTCGGCGTCACCGTCGTACTCCAGGGCGACCTGGAGGGTGCTCGCGTGCTGGGCGAGCGGTGCGCCCTCGCCGCCCGGCAGGACGGTACGAGGGAGTCCACGCTCGCGGCCTGCTACCTCCAGGGCCTCACCTGCCTGATGGCGGGCCGCCCCCTCGCGGCGCACGTCCTGACCGGGCAGGTGCTGCGCGCCCTGCCCGGGGACCTGTTCGCCTCGCAGTCCCTGCTGCGCTGCCGGGTGGGGGAGGTCTTCGCGCTGACCGCGCTCGGCCGCTTCGCCGAGGCCCGCACCACGGCGGAGGCGCTGCGCGCCGCGTGCGTCGAGCGCGGCGAGTACTGGGCCCGGGGCTATGCCGACTACCAACTGGGGCTGATCCACCTCTTCTCCGGCGCGCCCCACGAGGCCGAGGGCTATGCCCGCTCCATGCTCGGCGGCCGCGACGTCCTGCTCGACAGCTTCGGCACGGCACTCGGCCTCGACCTGCTCGCCGCGACGATCGCCGCCCAGGGCGACGGGGAGGGCGCGGCCCACGCCTTCGGCACGGGACAGGCGTACTGGCACACGGTCGGCCACCCGCAGCGCCGCACACCCGAACTGGCCGAGGTCCGCGCGGACTGCGAACGCCGGGCCCGGGAGACGGTGGGCGGCGCCATCTACGAGGAGGCCTTCCACCGGGGCCTCGTCGCCGAGGGCAGGACGGGGCTGAGCCGGGCCCTGGAGGGCCACCTGCCGGACGAGGACCGGGGGTCGGCGGCGGTCGGCGGGGCTGAGGAGGGCTGACGAGGGTCGACGAGGGCCGACGAGCGGCGGGAGCCGAACGCGGGCAGAGGGGCTGACCAGGGGCTTGGGCCGCCGGCAGCCGGGGAGGACCGCTGGGTGGCCGGGCCGGCTGGGAGGCCGGGGAGGGTCGTCCGAGGGCCGGTGGCGGGCGGTGTGGGGGCCCTTCAACGAGGCTCGCGTACACGGCTGTTGCAGAACGGAAGCGGAACCGGCACCCGTTCGGCGGCGTGAAGGCCGTCCGGTGGGACATCTGACAGGTATGACGTCCACAGAAGCGCACCCGGAAGACGACAGGACCGGTACGCGCCCGCCGCGTACCCACCGGTGGCGCACGGCGCTCATCGCCGTCGTCGCCGTACTCGCGCTGCTGTTCCTCGGCACCCGGATCCATCTGCTCCCCGGATTCGGCGACCTGCTGGGGGAGCAGAGCCACGACAGGACGGGACCGACGCTGCTCCAGTCCATCCAGGACCTGAACCGCTACGAGGCCGCGGAGGGCAACTTCCAGGTCGTCGTCGACTTCCAGAAGGACGCCAAGTTCCTCCCGGACGCGATCCGCGGCACCCGCACGCTGTATGTGGGAGCCGGCACCGTCGGCTCGTACGTCGACTTCAGCGGGATCGGGAAGAACGACGTGACGACGAACGCGGACCGCACCACCGCCACGATCCGGCTGCCGCACGCGCAGCTCGGCAAGCCCGCGCTCGACCCGGACCGTTCGTACACCGTCGACAAACAGCGGGGCCTGCTCGACCGGCTCGGCGACCTGTTCTCCGACAACCCGGACAGCGAACAGGCCGTGACCAAGCTCGCCGCGCGGCACATCACCGACGCGGCGAAGGACAGCCAGCTGACCAAGCGGGCCGAGACCAACACGACCGCGATGCTGGTGGGGCTCCTGCACTCGCTCGGGTTCACGAGCGTGAGCGTGAGCTACGCGTGAGCGTGAGACGGGCGTGAGCTGCGCGTCAGCGTGAGCCACGCGTGAATCCCGAGTGTTCGGCCCGCCCCTGGGGGGAGGCCGGGTGCGCTACCGGGGGCTCCGTGTGACGGGCACGTGTGACGAGGGACGCCCGCCGGTTCCCGGCGGGCGGGGCGTCCTGACCAGGACGCCCGCCCGCCGCAGCTCCTCAGTGAAGTCCCAGGTCCAATCGTCCGAGGCGCTCGACGAGCTCCGCGAAGGGCCCGTCGGGCGGCTCCGTGACCAGGACGCGCCGCAGCAGGGCCGCCATCCCCTCGTCGTGCGCGGCGCTGACGGCGACGAGCGCGGCGAAGTCGTGCACGAGTTGCAGCTCCAGCTCCGCGCGGGGGACTTCGCGCCCGTCGAGCCAGGTCAGCGCCGTCGACTCGGCGAGCGACACCCACGACCTGACGACGATCCGCAGGCGGGGCGACGGGTTCTCGCCGGCGTCGAGGTGGCCGAGGATCTGCTCGTACGCCGCCTGGCGCACCTCGTCCACGACGGCTCCCGCGCCGCCCGGCCCCGCACCGGCCGCCGACGAACCGCGCATGAGGGCGGCGAAGCCGGGACCGTGCTCGTCCACGAAGTCGAAGAACCGGCCCATGACCCGCAGCAGCCGGGCGCCCAGCGGCCCCGTGCGCGGTTCCTCGAAGCGCAGGGCGAGATCGTCCGCGGCACGGCGCAGCGCGGCGGCGTACAGACTCTGCTTGCCCGGGAAGTAGTGGTAGACCAGCGGTCTGGAGATCCCGGCGGCGGTCGCGATGTCGTCGATGGAGACGTCTTCGGGGGAGCGGCGGCCGAGCAGTTCGAGGGCCACACCGATCAGCTGCCGCTTGCGCTCCTCGACGCCCATCCTGCGCCGCGCCCGGGGCGGCGGGGTCATCACCGTGGTCATATGACCAGCCTAACGGGCGGGCTGGGGTGGATGTCCGTTACGCTCCCGGTTCATGAGCTCATCAGACCACGAGGAGATGCCGGTGGCCGCCGAGGACGAGGCGGTCGCGGTGGGACTGACGCCCCGTCAGGCGCGCATGATCCGGGTCACGATGGGGTGGGTGGTCCTGGCCGGCATGGCCGTCCTGCTCTGGATCCGCCTCGAACAGAGCCAGTCGGTACTGGTGATGGGGGTGTACGGGCTGGCGATGGTGCTGTGCGGCGTGGTGATCGAACTGAGCCGCCACGGCAGGACGCGGCTCGGCACCTACCTCCTGGGCCTGGTCCTGGTGGCGGCACTGGGCGCGGACTGGCTCCTCCCGTAGCCGACGGGCCCCCTGGTATCCACCGCCGCTCGCGGGCGGGAGTGGTCCGGGGTATCCGCGCGTCCTCGCGCTGTTGGGACGGGCCCGAGGTGCGGGCCCGAGGTGCGGGCCCGAGGTGTGGGCCCGAGGTGTGGGACCCGACGTGCGCCGACCCGACGTGCGCGGACCCGGGGCGCGGGGGGCGAGCGGCGGGAGCCGGGCACCGTGCGTGCGGAGGCCGGTTGGTGGGCCCGGGGTTCCCGGCGCCTGACGGTGGACGACCGGGCGGGCGCCGACGGTTGCCGACGGCCCCGCGACGGCCCCGCGACGGCCGTCAGTGCAGCGTGTCCAGTGAGTCGCCGTTCTCCAACGTGCCCTTCAGGCGCGTCCGGCTGCCCTCCTTGGCCGGCAGGGCCATCAGGCGGCCCGGTACGGTCGCCCGGGCCCCGCCCGAGGCCGTCAGCGACGTGACCTGCTCGCTGCCCGCCCCCAGCAGGTACCAGTTGCCCGCCTTCGACTTCCAGAGCGCGCCCGCGAGCGCCTCGGGCGCCTTCGGGCCGCACGCCGGGGACCCGGTCGCCGTCGCCGTGATCGCGCCCGGGTTGCCGCCCTGTCCCGAGGCGGACGAGGCCGACGGCGCCGACGGCAGCGGTGCCTGGAACTGCGCCAGGATCCTGCTGTCCGCCCCCTGCCACGTCTCGCCGCGCGTGCAGACCCAGTTCGCGGTGCCCTCGCCGTCCGGCAGCTCCTGCTGCGCGAACCGCCACGAGTTGACGGACATCACGCCGTGCCCGCCCATCGTCGGCAGCAGGCAGGCCGTGCGGGACCAGGACGCGCGGGCCGTCTCGGACGTGACGTCCTGGGGCGACGCGGGGGACCCCGCCGTCAGCCGCGCGGGCAGTAGTTCCCCGAGATCGCTCAGCAGCCGCCGGTCTCCCGTGCCCCCGTCCCCGCTTCCCGCCGTGCCGTCGCCGCCGTCCCGTACCTCCAGGGTCTCCCACGACGTGCAGGTGCTCGCCATGGCCGGACTGCGCAGCGCGTCCGTCACGCCGTCCGCGGCGCGGTGCAGCGGCAGCGCGGCGGCGTCGGGTGCCAGCAGGTCGCGCTCGGTCGTGCCGGAGACCCACGGCGCGGTGAGGTAGCGCACATTGCCGTCCGAGCGGTCCACGACGACCGCGTCGGACGCGCCGTCGCCTGCCTCGCCCGCCCGTGCGAAGTCGATCGCGGCGGCCGACGTGCCCTGGACGGGCTCCGCGTACCGCACGACCCGCAGGCCGTCGAAGAACAGGACCACGCGCGCCCGGTCCACCGTGCCCGCGTACAACAGCTGCGGCGGGCCCATCGGCGGCCCCGACGGCGTGCCCGGCGTGGTCGAGACCTCGACCGAGCCGCCGGGACGCGCCCACACCGCGAGCGCCCTGCGCAGCAGCTCGGTGTCCTTGACGAGCGGGCCGCGCGCCGGCCACACCGAGAAGTCCGCACGGGGTGCCTCGCGCCACGCGGTGGGCGCGACCCGGACCACCTTCGCAGGGTCGAGGGCCGCCTGGGCCGCCGGGTTGAGCGCGTAGGAGGGGGCGGCGGGCCCGTCGGGGCCCCAGCCGTCGCCCGGCAGCCCGAGCAGCGCCCCGCACACCACGAGTGCGGCGACGGCGGCGAGCGCGGCCTTGCCGTGCTGGCGGCGCCGGATCAGGTCCGTGGGGCGCGCCGTCAGGGCACACGGGTCGAACTCGGGCGAGCGCAGCAGCGAGGGATCGACGCACCCCGTGCCCCCGCCGCCCGGGCCGTCGCCCGCGGCACGCGCCGCCGAGGCCACCGTGGTGGCCGGGTCCGCGATCCCCGCGGCGTCGAGCACGCGCCGCACCTCGGCCTCCGGCAGGCGCTCCAGACCGCGCAGCACGAACGCGGCGCGCACCGGCCCCGGCATACTCGCGAGCCGGTGCTCCAGGGCGAGTTCGCCGGCGCCGCCACCCTGGCGGGGCGCCAGCCGCAGGCCCCAGACGCGCGGCAGGACGGGCGGCAGTTGCGACCGTTTCGGCAGGGCGAACCGCAGCAGCGGCAGGTCCGCGTCGAGGGCCTGGCGCACGACCCGGTCACGCAGCAGCGCGTACCCCGGATCCTGCGCGGCGTCCACGGGTGTGCGTCGTGGCGCGGGCAGCGCGGGCCGTACGTCCTTGTCCCGGCCGCGCGGCAGCGAACGCTGCACGATCGCGTGCGCGGTGAGCACCCGGCGTCCGCGCCCCAGCGACGGCGCGAGCACGAGGTACGCGAGCCGCACCAGACGCGGGTAGTGCGCGACAAGGGCGGCCTCGGCCTCGTCGATGCCGACCGCGGACAGCGGGTGCGCGGGGTCGACGGCGGCGCCGGTGCGGCCGTTGGGGCCGGGGACGGCTGACGGGGCGGTTGAGGCATCGTGGGAACGCACGTGGAGGACAACGAGGCCATGGTCGGATGGTCACTCCAGCGGGTGCGCACACCAGTGCGGCGGGGGCGCGGGGGCGCGGGACGCGGTGCCGGAACCACGAAGCCGCCTCCGTCCGCTCCCGCTCGGGCTGGTTCGCCGGCCGGGTCTCCGCCGGCCGCGGGCGCCCCGGCGTCAGCCCGGTCCCTGTCCCTTGCCGTGGTCGAGGTAGGCCAGGACGGCGAGTACGCGGCGGTTGTCGTCGTCCGACACCGGAAGGCCCAGCTTCGCGAAGATGTTGGAGGTGTGTTTGGCCACTGCCCGCTCGGTGACGACCAGTTGTGCGGCGATGGCCGCGTTGGAGCGGCCCTGCGCCACCAGCTCCATCACCTCGCGTTCACGCGGTGTGAGGCTGCCGACCGTGGAGTCCTGCGAACGCCTGCTCAGCAGCTGCTGGATGACCACCGGGTCCATCGCCGTGCCCCCGCCGGCCACCCGGCGCACCGCGTCGATGAACTGGTCCGCGTCGAACACCCGGTCCTTGAGGAGGTACCCCACGCCGCCGTTGCCGTCGGCCAGCAGTTCGCGCGCGTAGAGCTGTTCGACGTGCTGGGAGAGCACGAGCACCGGGAGCCCGGGGCGTGCCCTGCGGGCGGCCAGGGCGCACTGAAGGCCCTCATCCGTGCCCGAGGGCGGGAGCCGGACGTCCACCACCGCCACGTCGGGATCCAACTCCGCGAGAGCCTTGGTGAGTTCGGGCCCGCTCTCCACCGCGGCGAGGATCTCGAAGTCGTACGCCTCCAGCATCCTGACCAGGCCGTCCCGCAGGAGGAAGAGATCTTCGGCTAGGACAACTCGCAAGGGATCTCCATGGTCACCAGCGTGGGACCGCCCGCGGGGCTGCTGACGGCCAGTACGCCGTCGAATGTACCGAGCCTGCGCTCAAGTCCGCCCAGTCCCGAGCCTTTTCCGATCGTGGCACCGCCCTGCCCGTTGTCGGTGACCGACGCGCGCAGCATGCCCCCGGAGTGGGAGATGTCGATCCATATCCGGTCCGCGCCCGAGTACTTCGCGGCGTTGGCGAGGGCCTCGCTGACAGTGAAGTACGCCGCCGACTCGACCGGGGCCTGGGCACGTCCCGGCAGGTCCACCGTGACCTCCGTCCCGACCGGCATGCGCAGGGCCAGCGCCCGTACCGCGTCGCCGAGACCGCGCTCGGCGAGCACCGGCGGATGGATGCCGCGCACCAGGTCGCGCAGCTCCGTCAGCGCGTCGGCGGAGGAGCGGCGGGCCTGCCCGATCAGTTCCCTGGCCTTGGCCGGGTCCTTCTCGATGAGGGCCTCGATGGTGCCCAGGTCCATCCCGACGGCGACGAGACGGGCCTGCGCGCCGTCGTGCAGATCCCGCTCGATACGGCGCAGTTCGCTCGCCGAGGCGTCCACGGCGTCGTGCCGCGTCTCGGTCAGGCGCTCCACGCGCCGGGTCAGCGCCGCGTCACGGCCCGGGTCGAGCATCGACCGTGTGAGGACGAAGTGGCCCCGCAGCACGGCGGGTGCGTAGCGGACCATGAGGGCGAGGAGGACCGTCCCGAGCGCCGCCGCGCACAGCGCCGACACCGGCGTCGAGACCGGCAGGAACCCGTACCAGTAGGGGTCGTGCCGGAAGACCCGCCACAACCCGCCCAGGAGCACGAATCCTTGCAGTCCGTAGCCGAGGAGTACGGGCGCGACGAAGGCGCTGAGGCACCCCGCGGTCATGTCCACCAGGAGCCAGCGCAGATCACGCCACGTACCGGGGTCCCTCATCAGCAGCCACGTGCGTTTCAGCCGCCCGGCGAACCCGCCTCCGGCAGCCGGCGGGAACGGTCCGTACGGATCGGGGATCCGCAGCCCTGTCCACTCCACCGCCCAGGCCCTGCGCCGGTTCGCGTGTCTGCGCACGGCGGCCAGGATCGCGGGCGTGGTGAACAGGCCGACGCCCAGCGGGATGAAGGCGATGGACAGGACGGCGACGACGAACAGCGTGATCGAGCCCACGAGCGAGGCGAAGCACACCAGCAGCCCGCGGCCCACCGCACGCAGCGATTCCCGGATCATCTTCCCCATGCCGACCATCCCCTCCCGCGCGGGAGGGATCCTCCCGCGAACCGCGAACCGCGAACCGCGAACCGCGAACCGCGAACCCGTACTCGGATCCGGCCCCCGGATCCGCGTCCCAGTCTGTCGGCTGGGACGGGGCCCCGTCAGCCGTGCAGCCCCCCGGAGTGATGGTGTAGCTGGCAACACCGTCGCGTCATCGGCGGTTGACGTCCTCACGTTCTCGCAGGTGGAGGGCCGTAGCGACGGCGTCGCACGAAGGGGCGCATGAGTGTGGGGGGTGACCGGTGCAGGCGGCCACCCCCCACGTACCCCGGGGCCCCCACGGCCCCCACGGCTCCCGCCGCGTCTTGGTGGTGTCAGGCCTGTCCGGCCTTCTCCAGAGCGGTGCAGCAGGTGTCCGTGATCAGGCGGGTCACCACGTACGGGTCGACGTTCGCGTTCGGCCGCCGGTCCTCGATGTAGCCCTTGCCGTCCTGCTCGACCTGCCACGGGATGCGGACCGACGCGCCCCGGTCCGAGACGCCGTAGCTGTACGCGTTCCACGGCGCGGTCTCGTGCAGGCCGGTGAGGCGCTCGTCGATGCCGGCGCCGTAGGACTTCACGTGGTCGAGCGGCTTCGAGCCCTCGCCCAGCGCCTCGCACGCGGTGATGATCGGCGCGTACCCCTCCCGCATGGCACGGGTCGAGAAGTTGGTGTGCGCGCCCGCACCGTTCCAGTCGCCCTTCACGGGCTTCGGGTCGAGGGTCGCCGACACCCCGAAGTCCTCCGCCGTGCGGTACAGCAGCCAGCGCGCGATCCACATCTGGTCCGCGACCGCCTCCGGCGCCAGCGGGCCGATCTGGAACTCCCACTGCCCCGGCATGACCTCCGCGTTGATGCCGCAGATGCCGAGCCCGGCCCGCAGGCAGTTGTCGAGGTGCGCCTCGACGATGTCCCGGCCGAAGATCTCGTCCGCGCCCACCCCGCAGTAGTAACCGCCCTGGGCCGCGGGAAAGCCGCCCTCGGGGAAGCCGAGCGGACGGGAGCCCTTGAAGAACGTGTACTCCTGCTCGATGCCGAAGACGGGCTCCTGCGCGGCGAAACGCGCGGTCACCTCGGTCAGCGGCGCGCGCGTGTTGGACGCGTGGGGCGTCATGTCGATGTCGAGGACCTCGCACAGGACGAGGACGTCGGCGCCACCCCGGATCGGGTCCGGGCAGGTGAACACCGGCTTGAGCACCCGGTCCGAGGCGTGGCCCAGGGCCTGGTTCGTGCTCGAACCGTCGAATCCCCAGACCGGCGGCTGGTCTCCGTCCCGCAAAACCTTCGTCTTCGAACGGAGCTTCGCGGTCGGCTGAGTGCCGTCGATCCACAGGTACTCGGCCTTGAACGTCACGGGCTGCTTCCTTCGTTCTGCATGGTGTGCACGTACGTACGCATGTTCGGTGGCGCGGACGGCCGGCGTACGTACGGTGCACCGCGGCTCTCCACGCAGCTTCGCAATGCGCCATTTCAGGGCCGTTGCCCGGTGGTGAACCATGTGTTACCCGCGTCCCTCCCAGTCGGCTTCGCGTCGCGCGCGCTGTCCTCGTGCCGCTCCGGGCCGCCCCCGCGTGGTTCTCGCACCGCCGCCGTGCCGGGGTCGCCCCGCCCCCCGCCGGACCGCCGGCACGCGGGGGCGGGGCGTACCGCCGGTACAGATGAAGGGCCTACCGCCGGTACACGGGTGCCGCGCGACCGGGCCGGGCGCGGACACGGCAGACTGAGCGGCATGAGTAAGTCACGCATCGGACTTTTCGGTACAGGACCGTGGGCCCAGATGACCCACGGCCCAGCGCTCGCCGCCCACCCCGGGATAGAGCTCAGCGGTGTCTGGGGGCGCCGCCCGGACGCCGCCGCCTCTCTCGCCGACACGCTCGGCACCGCCGCGTACTCGGGTGACGACGGTGTCGACGCGCTGATCGCCGCGAGCGACGCCGTCGCCTTCGCCCTGCCGCCGGACATCCAGGCGCCGCTGGCGGTCCGCGCGGCCGCGGCCGGCAAGCACCTGCTCCTCGACAAGCCGGTCGCCACGACGGTGGAGGGCGCGCGCGAGGTCGTGGAGGCGGCCGAGCGTGCGGGAGTCTTCTCCACCGTGTTCTTCACCGCACGCTTCGAGACGATCACGTCACGGTGGATCGACGAACAGGCCGCGGCCGGCGACTGGTTCACCGCGCACGCGCAGTGGCTCGGCTCGCTGTACTCCGACGGCTCGGACAGTCCGTTCGCCGCGTCCCCGTGGCGGCGCGACAAGGGGGGCCTGTGGGACGTCGGTCCGCACGCCCTGTCGGTGCTGCTGCCGATCCTCGGTGACGTGAGGGATGTGACGGCCGTACGCACGGAGCCCGACCTCACCCATCTGGTGTTGCGCCACGCGTCGGGTGCCTCCAGCACGGTGTCCCTCAGCCTGAGCGCCCCCCAGGCGGGCGCCGGCAACGTGTTCGAGCTCAGCGGCCGGCACGGCGTGCAGCGCATGCCCGAGGGCACGGGGAGCGCCCAGGAGTCGTTCGAGTCGGCGATCGACGGCCTGCTCGAAGCAGTACGGACCGGCAGGCCGCACGACGTGGACGTACGTTTCGGCGCACGGGTCACGGAGATCCTCACGGACGCCGAGCGCAGCATCGCGGCGCACGCGTAACCGGACGGGGAGTTGGTGCTCCCGGGCCCCCCGGGGGGCGGCTCCCCGGGCGTCCTCCTCCGCCGGGTCACGCCGAGGGCGGCACTCGCGGCCCGTCGTCCGGCCGGCCCCCGGGACCCGGCCGGCGGCGAGGGACCGGGTGCTCCCCGGCGTACGGACCGGGACGACTGCGGGGGGCGGTCACCGCGCTCCGCGGGTCGGGGCGCATGCCCGGCACGGACGCGTTGCCGACCCCGTTCCGCACCGTTCGACGCAGGTGTCACGTCAGCCCCAAAACCCTTCTGGCCAGGGCTGATTGTCAGTGGGGAGCAGTAAAATGGAGGGAGTTCGGGAGAGCTGGACGACCGCGCGCCAGCCACCGCTAGGAGGTCACCGATGGCCGCTGCCGCGATGCCGGAGACGGCGAACGACCACACCACCGAGACAACCCACTCCGATCAGGTTCACCCCACCGAGAGCCCGGCGAAGCCGCGCCGCACGAGGGCGAGCGCCCGTCCCACGACCCGTCCTTCGGGGCCGTCGCTGCCGCCGCTGAAGCGTCTGCCCCTGCCCGCGAACCAGCCCCGCGAGTGGTACGAGGAGCACAACCGCAGGCTCAAGGCCATGCGCCTGGCCATAGCCCTGCTCGACACCGGCGTCTACCACCCGGCCAACGCCGACAACAGCCGGATCAGGGCCACGGCGGCCCGCATCGGTGTGCACCCGCCGTCCGACAGGACCTGCGGAATGGTCCGTTCGCTGATCCGCTGATCCGCTGATCCGCTGATCCGCCGGTCCGCTGATCCGCCGGTCCGCTGATCCGCCGGGCGGCCGATGCGCCGGCGGCTCAGTGGATTCGGTGATCCGGTGATCCGGTGATCCGCCGGGGCGTCGGTCTCCCGTTGACCGGCTGGTCCGGTGGTCGCGGCCGTTGGGGGTGGGGCCTGCACGGTCCTGCTCCCACGGCGCCGCCCGGGCGGCGCCGACCACCGTGGCGGCGCCTACCTGGCCAGCCCGACCTGACCGCCCACGCCGTCCCGGTCCGCCGCCGTGATGACGGCGTCCAGCAGGCCGGGAAAGCGCGCTTGTGACTCCTGGCGCCGCAGGACGACGAAGCACCGGGTGCCCTCCTCGCGGGTACGCGTCAGACCGGCCGCCCGCAGGACACGCAGATGGTGGCTGAGCGTCGACTTGGCCACCGGGGCCCGCAGTTCGCTCCAACCCCGCTCCACGCCGTCCGACAGCACTCGGACGATCCCCATCCGGATGGGGTCGCTGAGCGCGGACATCACGTCGGTGACGCTCACCTCGTCCATGCCGGGGTGCACCGCATTCCTCATGCGGTCAGCATAGTTGTTCGACGGTATGTCCGCTTCCGTCTGCTGTGCCACCCGGAGCGGGGCGGCGGCGTCCTCCCGGCCGGCGCCCGACGTCAGGCGGGGCCCCTCACGTCCACCCCGCCCGGCCGGGTCACCCGCCGTCCGGACGCCGCTCCCACCGGTCCTCTCCGTCGTACATCACACCGGTCCGTACGAGCCCGACGGCGCGCGCGACCGTGGCCGACGCGACGTGGCCCGGGGCCACATGGGCGACGAAGGTGCGCACGCCACGGCCCTCCAGCCACTCGGCCATCCCCCGGGCGGCCTCCGTCGCGATGCCCCGCCCCTGCCACGCGCTGCCGATCACCCACGCCAGCTCGGCCGTGCGACCCGGGTGGAGTCCCGCCTTCGACGCGGTGACGGTCGCCTGCACCGTGCCCACCAGCCGCCCACCGCCGGCCCCCTCCTCGACGCCCGCGCGGACGCCATCACCGTCCGGCTCCCGTTCACCGCTCGGCTCGCCGTCATCGACCGGCGGCCCGCCGTCCTCGACGGGCTCCGGGTGAGTGCCCGGCTCTCCGCCATCCCCTCGCTCACGAAGCTCGATCACCCAGTTGCACCAGGACACCGCCGGGTCGTCCGGCCCGGCCAGCATGCGCCCGTACCGCGCCCGCAGTTCCTCGGCCGACAACGGCTCGCCGCCGATGAACAGGTGGAGGGCGGGGTCCGACAGCACGCGCGCCATCTCCGTCGCGTGCGCGATCCGCAGCGGCCTGAGCGTCAGCCTCCTGGTCCGGATCGGCGCGGCGACCAGCGGCCGGCTGAACTCATCGCCCGGCATGGTGACCCTGACCCTCCACGAGGCGCGGCCCGTCCTGCGCGGGCGGCAGCAGCCAGGCCGGCGGGGCGGTCGCGGCCAGTCGCCCCCGCGTGAGCGCGAAGCGCGGCAGTGATATCCCGAACACGGTCCCTATGGCGAGGAGCGCCTCGAACTCGTCGTCCGGGTCGAGCGTTCGGACGCCCGCCCCCGGGAACAGTGTCCGGGGGTCGAGTCCCGGGGGCAGCTCACCCCACTGCTCGAACCCGCCGTCGCGCCAGGTGAACCCGTACGCGGGCCGCCCGTCGCGCGCGGCGGAGAAGTGGAAGACCCCACCAGGACCGTCGCTCCCGCGGTCCCGCTCCACCCAGACGGCAAGCGCCCGCCCGGCGCCGGTCGCGGAGGCCGCCTCCTCGGGAACAGCGAGCCGGCCGGGCCGGAAGCGCTCCGTCGGCGCGCCGTCAAAGGCGAAGCCCCAGCCCGGACCCGCGTGCCCCAGCCTGACCGGGGCGGGGTCCCCGGCCGGCCGTGCCCCGCTCAGGTCGCAGGCCCCGTACGGGACGGGCAGCGGGCCGCCGCCCAACCGGTCGGCCAGCGCGGCGGGCCCCATTCCCTCGACGCACAGGAAGCGGTAGCCGTGGGGGTGCTGCCCGTCCTCGTCCACCAGCCAGGTCAGCCCGTCGGGGTCCCCGCCGCCTTCGTCTTCCGTCACCGCGCCCGCGTCTGCCCCCAGGCGTCTCCCCGCCGTCGGCGTCTCCAGGATGAGGCGACCCCGCTCGGGCGTGATCAGCGGGCCGAGTACCGGGTCCGCGAGCAGGCCGACCGCCGCCACCTGGTCCTCGCCGTACGGCTCCCACTGCGGCAGGGCGGCCGCGAGCGTGCGCCAGGCGCCGTCCGTGTCGCCCCAGCGCGCCTGTTCCCGGGCCGCGTCCGCTGCCTGGCCGAACCCGCCGGCCCCCTCGTAGCGGTACGTACGCTCCCGCACGGCCCTCAGCGTCGCGGTGACCACCGAGACCCGTTCCTCGGTGCCGGTGCCGCTGCCGGTGCCGGTGTCCGTGCCGTCCTCGCCCGCAGCGGTCACCAGCGACCTTGCGAACAGGGTGTCCGGAGCGGCGTCCGGGGCGTGTCCGGCCCGGGTCCACGCCGCCAGGGGCAGGAACTCCCTGACCAGCAGCGGGTCGTCCCACCCCGATGCCACGCCCGCCATCCACCCCGGAGCCGTGACGGCGGCGAAGGAGCGGGGGCGCGCGTCGAGCAGGGCAGCCACTTGCGCGTGCAGGACCCGCGCCCGGGGCCTGCCGTGCTCCGCCGCGTCGCTCAGCGCGGGCAGCCACGTATCGACGTCCTCCCCGGCCAGCAGCGCGAGCCGGGCGTCCTCCGTGTCCGTGTCGAGCTCACGCGTCGTCTCCGAGACATAGGCGGCACCGAGGTGGTCGCTCCACTGTCGCTGGGCCGTCCGGAACAGCCCCTGCATCAGATCGAGGAAGGACGCGTACCGCTCCGGGGCGACGCCGGAGCGGTGCCGGTACAGGTACGCGGCCCACTCGCCGTCCGCGTCCACGTCCCCCGGATCGAGCAGTACGTCCGTCGTGTCCGATCCCACCGCCAGCTGCAGCGCGCGCCCCCACATCCGGGCCGGCGGGACCTGCTCGCCGGACGCGTCCTCGTCCGCGACGCCCGTGGCGAGCTCCGCAGGCTCCGCGCCCTCGTGCCACCTGCTGCCGTCCGCCGTGCCGAGCAGCGCGACCTCTGTGCCCAGCGGCCGCCAGCCGTCGCTCGCGGCCAGGAACGAGCGGAAGCTCGGCGGCAGCTCCGCGCCCAGCAGCTCCTCCAGCGCGCCGACGCGCGCCGCGTCGGCGGGCGGGAACCCCGGCTCCCGCACCGGACCGACCGGCTCATCCCCCGAGGCGTCCCGTGCCGCGGACGCGTCCGCGCGCCACCGGTCGAGGAAGGGACGCCAGTTGTAGATCTTCATGACCTCATCGTGCCAGCCGCCACCGACAACCGTCCCGGCCTGTGGACAAGAGCGTCCCGCCGCTCCGACGTGCGGCTGCGTCATACTTCTCCCATGGCACAACGCGTCACCCGCGGGGCGGGAGTCGCGATCCGGCGGGCGACCGCACGCGACGCGAAACGGCTCACCGCCCTGGTCACCTCGTCCCGTGCGTACGAGGGCCCGTACGCGTCGATGATCGCCGGGTACCGCGTGGGCCCCGACTACATCGAGGCACACCAGGTCTTCGTGGCGGTGGAGGCCGCCGGGACGGGAGAGGCGACCACGGGGGGCCGGATCCTCGGGTTCTACGCCCTGCTGCTCACACCCCCCGAGCCCGAACTCGACCTCCTCTTCGTCGCGGACCCGGCGCAGGGACGCGGGATCGGCCGCCGGCTCGTGGAGCACATGAAGGCGACGGCACGCGCCGCCGGCGCGGACCACGTCCACGTGGTGTCGCACCCCCCTGCGGAGGGCTTCTACACGAGCGTCGGCGCGAGGCGCACCGGCATCAGCAGGGCCCACCCGCCCGCGGTGCTGTGGGACCGCCCGGAACTGAGCATTCCGACGGGCCCCTGACACGTGCCGAGCGCCTGACACGTGCCGAGCGCCCGACGCGGCCGGGCACCGCCCGGCACGCTCCAGGCCCGAGACTCCCGCCCCGCGACTCCCACCCCGAGCGTCCCGCCCGGCGCGTTCCGGTCGGTACGTAAATCGGTAAACGCCAGTCGGTGCGCGTCAGTTGGTACGCGTCAGCCGGTACGGTCCGTCCGCGGGTCCCCGGCAGTACGGCCGCACGCGATACCTCGCACGCTCCGGTCGGCCGCCGGGCGCTCACCGCGTCGGGAGAGGTGCGCGATGGTTCCGGCGCGGTACACACTGCACCGTATGGATCTGCCCAGACTCCTCGCGCCGGCCGACGAGGAGCCGGGAGTGCGCGCGGTCCGCCATGTCGCGTCCCTCGCACGGGGCGGGCCCCTCGATCCCGCGTGGCGGGTCACGCTGAACTTCCATCCCGACCGGCTCGCGCGTGACGGCCTGTCCGTGCTCGCGTCCATTGCCGGGGACGGCATCTACTACGCGCAGTTCGTCACCGGTACCAGCAACGGCGGCCTCACCGCCCGTCCGGGCGGCGACCGTTGGCGCTGGGAGAGCCGTATCTTCGACGGCGCCTACGACACGGCACGGCCCGACGAGCGGCCCGTCCACGGTGCGTTGGACTTCCTGGAGTCGGGTGCCGGGGGTGCCCCGCGCTTCGGTTCTTCGTACTTCCGGCTCACTGCCGCCACACTCGCCCGCACCACCTTCTGCTATCCGGACAGCTCGACCGGCCCGGTGGACTTCGGGATCGTGGAGCGCGGCGACCGGCTGGTGGCGAAGTCGGTGGCGGAGGGTCGCGACCCGCTCGACAGCCACGTCGAGGCGCAGATCCACGGCCCGGTGCGCATCGGCACCGACGTCGAGGCGCTGGTGCTCGACGCGTGCTACCGCGGTACGCCTGTCGAAGCGGCGGCGCGGCACCTGCCCTGCCCGCTCGTGTGGCACCCGGGCTACCGGCTGCCGGTGCGCGTGCTGCGGGAGCATCCGGAGTTCCGGGGCCGGGAGTACGTGGTCCTGGGAGTCAGGATCGCGCGGGAGGGTGTACTGGATCCGGGCGTCGTGGGTGAGGCGGCACGGTCGGGGTGGTATGACCCGCAGGCAGTGAAGAAGGTCTGGCACTACGTGGCACGCTTCGGCGCCCCGCAGCCCCCGCAGCCCCGTGACCCGTGATCCGAAAACCCGTGGAACGTGGCCGGGCCGCGCCCCCGATCGACGCAGCCCGTACCCGCTCGCGTATACGTACCCGCCCCCGTATACGTACCCGCGACTGCCGGCTCAGCCCGAGGTGCCGCTCGGCGCCGCCGACCCGCCGGCCGTACCCTCCGTCGCACCCTGGGCGAGCTTCGCCGTGACGTCCGCGGTCTGCGCGGCCGGCGGCGCGCTCACGTCGGCCTTCGTGCCGAAGTCGGTGAACTGGAGCTTCGAGTCGAGCGCGACCTTCCCGGCCGCGGCGGACGGCGCCGGGGACGCCGAGGAGGAAGCGGACGCACCGGCACCGGTCTTCACCGTGGCCCTGACCTCCTCCTGCCGGATCCGGCCCTGGTCGTCGAGCCAGAGGTCCACGGGCAGCCGGTCACCGAGCTGCTGCCGCAGCTGCCGCGACTCCGCGGTGTTGCCGGGTGTCAGCTTCCCCACGTCGACCGAGGCCCGGTAGTGCGTGGTCCGGGTGCCGTTCACCGTCTCCGTTCCGACCTTCGTGACGTCCGTGCCGCTCAGGCCCTTGACGTACGTGAAGGGGGCGGCCGGATCGGTCATGCCGGCGGTGGCGCCCGAACTGCCGCCGAGGGCTCCCGCGACCTTCTTCAGGTCGAGCTTCAGCCAGGTCTTGCCCGCGGGCAGCAGCTGGCGGGAGGTGGTCGCCGGCAGCTTCTCGTAGAGCATGCCGTCCAGCGTCCGCTCCTCGATCTGCTGGTCGCCGATGTTCATCGTGACCTGGCTCCCGCCGTTCGCGAGGTCGATCACGCCGGAACCGTGCAGGGTCATCGAGCCGTTGCCGCCGACCCCGCCGACCATCGTGCTCATGGTCAGCTTCGCGCTTTTCTCGTCGGCGGTCTTCTGGTACGCGGACCGCACGGCGGCCGCGTCCTGCCCGCCGCCGGACCCGCTGCCCGCGCCCGGCGCGGACGCCGAACCCGAGGGAGCGGGGGAAGTGGACCCGTCACCGGCGCTGTTGGCGTTCCCGCCGGTGGGACCGCAGCCCGCCAGTACGCCCACGGCCGCCACGCCACTGATAGCGAGGGCCGCCGTGCGACGCCCCATACCCTTGCGGACCATGCCATCTCCCGTTGTGCGTCTGCCTGTTTGCATGCCCTGACAGGGGTCGGCTACCCGCCCCCGTGATCCGCATACGCGGCACGCGCCGCGCGAAGGCACCCCGCAGCCGCTACCGGTACCGGATGGTCCGCCGTTGCGGCTGTCGCGGGACGGCGCCTGATGCGGCCGGGCGGTGCGATCGTCATGCCGAGGGGGCCCGCCACTCCACCAGCAGGAGAGTCGCGTCGTCGCGGAGCGCGTCCTGCTGGCGGTCCAGCAGCGAATGGATGAGCTGCCGCAGCGCCTCGGCGGGGACGGTGCCCGCGGCGGTCGCCCGGATGATGGAGTCGGTGAACCGCTGGAGCCCGAGCTGCACGTCCCCGACGATGCGGGACTCGGTCACACCGTCGGTGTACAGCAGCACCCGGTCACCGGGCCGCAGCCGCTCCTCGTGGACCGTGCGGGCCCCGTCGAACAGTTCGGACGGCATGCCCATCGGCGGTTCCGGCGGCCGCTCCAACGCGCCCTCCAGCACCCGCTCGTCCCGGATCAGCAGGGGCGGTGGGTGGCCGCAGTTGCACCACCGCAGGATTCCCTCGTCCGTGTCGAGCTGGGCCAGGACGCCGGTGCAGTACTGCTCCGGCAGCCAGCGGGCGAGCGCCCGGTCGACGGACTCGACCATCTCCGGCAGGTCCGCCGCGGCGCGGCGCGCGCTGCGGCAAGCGGCCATGGACACCGCCGTGGCCAGACCCGAGGCGAGGTTGTGACCCATGGCGTCGAAGATCGTCGCGTGCAGCGTCGACTCCGTCAGCGAGTGGTCGAACGCGTCACCGCCCAGTTGGTACGCGGGCTCCAGCACGGCCGTCGAACTGGCACGCAGGTTCGCGATGCTGCGCGGAGGCAGGAAGGCGCGAACCAGTTCGGCGGGCAGCCGCATCGTCTCCCTCCGGGTGAGGCGGGCGAAGGCCTCGCTGTACGCGCGCTTCGACGTGATCACCATGGCCAGCAGGGACGCGAGGATGCGGCAGCGGCGCAGCACCACCGAGTCGATCCGCACGGCGCTCACGCCGAGTACCCCGAGCCGCTCGGCACCGTCGACGAGGGGCAGCCAGGCCGTCAGCCGGTCGTGGGGGCTCTCCTCGATGCGCAGAGTGAGGGTCCGGTAGGTGCGTCCCGCCATGGTGGAGTCGATGTCGAGCGTGGGCCGCCCGTTCACGAGGGGCACGAGTGGGACGAGGAAGCGCTGCTGGAGGTCGACGAGGTACACGTCGATCCGTTCCACCCCTATGATCCCGGCGAGCCGGCCCACCAGCAGCGGCAGGTCCATGGGCGCGGCGTCGTGCGCCTCGGCCAGCATCTCGTCGAGCATCCGCTCGTCGAAACCGCCGTCCTGTGCCTCTCCCGCCATCATCGGTCACCGCCCACCTCGGCAGTCTCACAGAGCCCCGCTTCCGCCGCCCGTCCACGCACCTCCGAATGGCGGCGGCCCCGGGATGCTCCCCAGGGCCCGGGACGACGCGGTCGCGTACGGCCGTGACACCCCGTACGGCTTGCCTGCGCCGTCGTGCCGTGCTCGCCGCCTGCCTCCCGTACGTCCCCGGCCTCCCGTACGTCCCCGGCCTCCCGTACGTGCCCGACCTCTCGTACGTGCCCGACCTCTCGTACGTCCCCGGCCTCCCGTACGTGCCCGGCCGTCGGCACGTCCCCGCGGCCTCCCGGCCCTGGATCCCGCCTCACGCACCCGCGGGCGGCCCGGTCAGGCGGCCTGGGCGATGAGCCGCTGGAGGTGGAGCCCGCGAGCGGCGTCCAGGGTCGTCGGTGTGCCGGAGCGCACCGCCGCCGCGAACTCCCGGCGCAGGACGGGCCAGCACTCCTCGTGGTCGAGCTCCGCCGTGTCGTAGACCAGGGATTCGGCACCGGGGCCGTACAACTCGACGCGAGTGCTGGCACGGGGGAGGCGCACGGCGCCGGAAAGTGATGCCTGGCTCACCGCACCGTTCTCGTGTTCGCAGGTCAACTCGATCCAGCGGCGCGGGTCGCCGGTGCCGCGTACGGACACGATGGGGCCCACCGCGGCGTCCAGCAGGTCAAGCAGGTGGGGGCCCAGGTCGTGCAGCGCACCCTGTTCCAACCGCCACGAGGTCGCGAACTCACCACCCAGGAAGGCGCCGTGGAGGTAGCAGGAGCGCGCCCCCGTGACGTCGAGGCCCGCGGCGTCGCGCAGGAACGCCCGCGTGACGGGGTGGTATCGCTTGGTGAGGACCATCTGGGACACGACGCCCTGCTCGGCGACGGCGTCGGCGAGCCGCCTCGCCGTGTCGAGGTCGGCGGCCAGTGGCTTTTCCAGGAGGACGGCCTTCCCCGCCCGGACCGCCCGCAGAGCCAGGTCGCCCTGGACGGCGGGCGGGACGGCGAACGCGACGGCTTCGCTGTGTTCGAGGAGTTCGTCGAAGGACGCGGCGACGGCGGCGCCGTAGGGGGCGGCGGTCGCGGCGGCGGCTTCGGGCCGCCTGGCCCAGACGGCGCTCAGGCGGGTCTCGGGACCGGCGGCGAGCATCCGGGCGTGCATGGTGCGGGCCCAGGGCCCCGCACCGACCAGACCGACGCGCAACGGTTCCGGGGACCGTGTGTGGACGTCCCGGGGTGCGGTGTTCCGCGTGGGGGAGCTGTGCGGGGGCGGGGGCACGTTCTGCGGTGGCACGGGGTCTCCGGGCTCGGGGGAGGAGGGGGAGGGGATACGAGGAAGGCGGGAGAGAGGGAAGGCGGGAGGGGCGAAAGCGGGAGGGCGGAAGGCGGGCGGGAGGGGGTGGAGACGGGAAGGCGGCAACGCGGTGACGCCGGAATGGGGTAGAGCGGAAGAGCCGACGAGCTGACAGCTGACAGTTGACAGCGGACAGTGCAGAAAAAGGCGGTGGTCAGCCCCCGTTGAGGTCGGCCAGCCGGGTGTCCGCGCGGTCGGGGGCGTAAAGGTGCTCGACCACCATGGCGCCCGCGCCGCTCAACGCGGCGAGGTCGCCCAGCCGGGACGTGACCACGTTCAGGTGGGCCGTGGTGCGGGGCATGGCGCGCTGGTAGAGGAGTTCGCGCACGCCGGTGAGGAAGGGTGTGCCGGCGAGGTCCCCGGCGAGGACGAGCACCCCGGGGTTGAGCACGGTCACGACGGTCACGAGGACGCCCCCGACCCGGCGGCCCGCCTCACGGGCGAGGCGCACCGCGTCGGGCTGCCCCGCGGCGAGGTGTTCGCGCACGTCCGAGCCGGACGCGGTGGGGACGCCGGCGGCGGCGAGCTGCGCGGCGATGGCGCCGCCGCTGGCGACGGCGGCGAGGCAGCCGTAGGAACCGCACATGCACAGGGCGTCGGGTGCGTCGTGCAGCCGGATGTGCCCTATGTCGCCCGCGCCGCCGTCGATGCCCCGGTAGGGCTCGCCGCCCACGACGACACCCGCGCCGATGCCGGTGGAGATCTTGACCAGGACGAAGGCCGAACAGTCCGGGTAGTGCAGCCGTTGCTCCGCGTACGCCATGAGGTTGGCGTCGTTGTCGACCAGGACGGGGATATCGCCGCGTTCGGCGTCGACGTGCCGGACGTAGGCCTGCCGCATCCGGGCGGGCACCGGGAACTGGTCCCAGCCGGGCATGATCGGCGGCTGGACGATCTGCCCGGTGCCCCAGTCCACCGGCCCCGGTACCGACAGGCCGATCCCGCACACCTGTGACACGTCGGCGCCCGCCCTCTCAAGGAGCGGGCGGAACCAGCGGGCCAGGGTGTCGAGGACGGTGTCGGGGCCCTCGGAGATGAGCAGCGGCGCCGACCGCTGCGCGAGGACCTCCCCGTCGAGCGAGAGCACGGCGGCGGTGGCGTGCCGGGTCTCCAGGTCCACGGCGAGCACGACGCCGTGCGAGGCGTCGAACTCCAGGCGAGCGGAGGGGCGTCCGCCGGTGGAGGAGGCGGTGGTGGTGTCACGCAGCCAGCCGGCGCCGAACAACTGGTCCAGCCGGTGCCCGATCGTGGACCGTGACAGGCCCGTGGCGTGCTGGAGTTCGCCCCGGGTGGTGGCCTGTCCGCTGCGGATCAACCGCAACAGGTGTCCCGCGCTCGCCTGGTTGGCCGGCATGGTCGTCCGTTCTCCTCGCTGTCGCTGTGCCACGGCGTGCTCGCTGCGCCCTCAGCCCTTGTCGGCGCCGCTGGTCAGACCTTCCGTCAGCAGCCGCTCCGCAGCGTAGAACAGCAGGACCACGGGGATGGTGAGGATGACGGAGCCGGACATCAGCACGGTCTTCGGCACCTCGATGCCGTTCGACAACTGCTGCAGGCCGAGGGAGACCGTCCACTTGTCGGGGTCCGCGGCGAGGAACAGCAGCGCGAAGAGGAACTCGTTCCACGCGATCATGAAGACGTAGAGCCCGGTGGCCATGAGGGACGGCAGGGCGAGCGGCAGCACCACCTTGCGTACGGTCTGCAGGCGCGAGGCGCCGTCGAGCGCCGCGGCCTCCTCGACGCTGGCGGGGATGGTGACGAAGTAGTTCTTCAGCATGTAGATCGACACCGGCACGGTCTGCGCGATGTAGACGATCGCCAGGCCCACCAGGCTCCCGGAGAGGCCGGCCTTCGCGAACATCACGAACAGCGGCACGGCGAGGAGCGTGGAGGGGAAGAGGTACACCGCCAGAAACAGTGCGCTGACGTGCCGCCCGCCGAAGAACCGCAGCCTGCTGATGGCGTAGGCGCCGGGGACGGCCGCCGCGAGTGTCAGCACGACCGTACCCAGCGACACGAGCGCGGAGTTGAGCAGGAGCTTCAGGAAGCCCTGGCCGCCGTCGGAGGTCGGCTGCAGCACGTTCTCGTAGGTGGAGAGCGTGAATTCCTTGGTCGAGACCCACAGCGAGCCGGGGTCGAGCAGCAGGGCGTCGATGGGTTTCACCGACAGCAGCAGCATGTAGTAGAAGGGCACCAGGGTGATGAGGCCGAGCAGGACGATGACGACCCAGCGGGCCGTCCCGAAGAAGCGCTCCTCGAACTGTGCGCGGGTCATCACGCCTCCTCCTGCACCTTCTTGGCGAAGAACTTGAAGTAGATGCCCAGCAGCACCATCAGGACGACGGCCAGGACCAGGGCCTGCGCCGCGGCGGCGCCGACGTCGAAGTTCGCGGTGAGGAAGTCGTACACGCGCACCGCGACCACGTCCGTGCCGGAGCCGCCCCCGGTCAGCAGGTACACGTCGTCGAACTTGTTGAACGTCATGATGAAGCGCAGCACGCACAGCAGCGCGATCACCGGCATCAGCTGCGGCAGCAGGATGTACCGGAAGCGCTGGGTGGGGGTCGCCCCGTCCACGCGCGCCGCCTCTTCGAGGCCTGACGGTACGGCCTGGAGCCTGGCCAGCAGGAAGAGGAAGGCGAACGGGAAGTACCGCCACGTCTCGAAGGCGATGACGGTGAGCAGGGCGAGCGGTATGCCCACGTGCCATCCGAAGACGTCGACCTCGTAGGACCGGGTGGAGAGGAAGGCGATGGGGTGGTCCCAGCCGAGCAGCTTGCTGCCCCACTGGTTGACGATGCCGTACTGGGGGCTCAGCGCGGTCTGCCAGACGAAGGCGACGGCGACGACCGGCGCCACATAGGGCAGGAGCATGGTGCTGCGCATGAGGCCCCGGCCCCGGAAGGGTTTGCGCAGCGCGAGCGCGGCGACGAGGCCCAGTACGACGGAGCCGAGGGTGCCGCCGACGGTGTACGCGAGCGTGGTGAACAGGCTGGACCAGAAACCGGGCGAGGTGAAGACCTCGGTGAAGTTGTCCAGCGACCAGTTCCCGAACAGCCCCATGCCCTGGATGTCGACGAGCTTGGCGTGCTGGAAGGCCAGCAGCACGGTCCACAGGATCGGGATGACCACGACGACGAGGACCACCAGGAAGGTGGGGCTGACGAAGGCCAGACCGGCCCGGTTCTCCCGCTGGGCGGTGGTGAGTCGGCGTCGCTTCTTCGCGACGCCCGGTGCAGTGCTCATGATGCGTCTTCCTCGGGGGACGGCCGGCGGCCTACTGGAGGGACTTCTGGAGTGCGGAGACCTCGTCCTGGGACTGGTGTGCCGCCTGGTCGGGGGTGATCTGGCCGCCGGTGAGGGCACTGATGGCCTTGGGGACGGGCAGTTGGCCGTTGGTGGCGCCGACGAGCGCGCCCTGGCCCTGCTTGAAGCCCCAGCGCTGCATGTTGCCGACGCCCGCGATCAACTGGTCGAGCAGCGCCTTCGGGTAGGCCTGGTCGA
The DNA here is from genome assembly GCF_036250695.1 of Streptomyces sp. NBC_01497. Classification (NCBI taxonomy): domain Bacteria; kingdom Bacillati; phylum Actinomycetota; class Actinomycetes; order Kitasatosporales; family Streptomycetaceae; genus Streptomyces; species Streptomyces sp. NBC_01497. The sequence continues at coordinate 6,069,265 of NZ_CP109427.1, forward strand.
GCCGCTTGCGGGTGTCCACGCCGATGGTGCTGGCGCGCCAGGCGTCGAGGTACTTGTCGGTGTCGGTGGCGGTGCCGTGGCGGACGGGGATCTGGCCCTCGGGCGACATGCCGAACCAGCTGGTGTACCCCTGGTCGAGCATGTAGCGGACGAACTTCTCCGAGGCGCCGGTCTCGGCGGTCTTGGTCACGGCCCAGGAGGCCACCTCGCCGAACTGGGCCGGCTTGCTGCCCGGCGCGGCGGCCAGCGAGGTGACGACGCCGCTGTTGCGGGCGAGGAACTGCTTGTCGTCCTTGCACTGCGGGCAGCTCGGCAGCGCGTCGTTCCTCAGGCCCGCCAGCTCGTCGAGCAGGAAGGTCGACCAGAGGATCATTCCGGACTTGCCCGCGAAGTAGGTGGCACGGGTCGAGTCGACGGTCTGCGTGCCGGGTTCGCCGTAGGTGTTGCCGAGACGGTCGTACAGGCCGAAGGAGGTCCGGCAGGCGGGTGAGTCGAGGGCCACCTTGCCTGCCCCGTCGACGAGTTGGCAGCCGCCGGCCAGGGCGATGTCCTCGAAGCTCTGCTGGGTGAAGACGTCCCCGGGGTCGGTGGCGACCGAGATGCCGTCGCGGCTCGGCGTCTTCATCGCCTTGGCGGCCTTCTCCAGACCGGCGTACGTGGTGGGCGCGGGCAGCCCGGTCTTCGCCAGCAGGTCCTTGCGGTAGACGAGCAGTTGCAGCCAGGCGTCGGAGGGGACCGCGAGGTCGCGGGCGCCGTCACTGGTGAGGCTGAGTGCGTTCGCGTCGAAGGTGCCCCGGCCGAGGCCGTCGACGACGTCGCGTGCCGCGTCGGTGTTGAGCAGGCCGTTGGTGTACATCTGCCAGACCTGGCCGATGGGTACGCCGCCGATGACGTCGGGCAGGGTGCCGGACGCGGCGGCGGACATGATCAGCTGCGGGAGCTGGTTCTCGTCCACGCCGACGACCTTGACCTGGACGCCGGACTGCTTCTCGAACCGGTCGACGATCTTCTGTGTCGCGGCCATCTGCGGTGGCAGGTTCTCCTGCGACCACACGGTGATCTTGTTGTCCGGCCGGGCCGGACCGGTCCGCCCGGCGCATCCGGCGAGCAGTCCCACGCCCACCGCCGCCGCCAGGCCTGCCGCCAGGGTCGGGCGCACGCGGCGCCCGATGGGGCGGATCCACTTGTACATGGCTTGTCCTCACCCTACTTATGCTGACTACTGAGGCATCTCAGCACCACTTTTGCGTATTGACAAGACGTAACTCTGAGATATCTTCGACGTAAATCGTCGGCCGGCCCTCCCCGGCCGCGACCCCCGCACCCCTACGCACCCTTTCTCGGAGCCCCACGTGGAACGCGTCGTCCAATTCACCGGCCCCCGACAGGTCGAGGTCGCCGAGCACCCCGCTGCTCCGCTGCCCGCAGGCCACCTCCGCCTCCGTACGCGGTACTCCGGGGTGTCGGCGGGCACGGAACTCACCGCCTACCGCGGCACCAACCCGTACCTGACACGGACCTGGGACGCCGAGGCCCGGATGTTCCGCGAAGGAGCGGCGGGCATGGAGTACCCGGTCGCCGGCTGGGGCTACTCCGAGGTCGGCGAGGTCACCGAGGTCTCACCCGAACTGGCCGGCACCCCCGGACTGCCCGCCGTCGGCGACCTGGCCTGGGGCATCTGGGGCCACCGCAGCGAGGGCGTCGTACCGGCCGAGCGCATGATCGGGCACACCCTGCCCGCCGGGCTCGCGCCGCTCGCCGGCACCTTCGCCCGTGTCGGCGCCATCGCGTACAACGCGGTACTGGCCTCCGACCTCCATGTCGGCGAGGACGTGGCCGTATTCGGCCAGGGCGTGATCGGCCTGCTCACCACGCGGCTCGCCCAGCTCAACGGGGCCCGCGTCACCGCCGTCGACGCGCTGGAGGGACGCCTCGCCACGGCCCGTGCCCACGGCGCCACCCACACCCTCAACGCCCGCACGGACGAGGTCGCCGAGGCCGTCCGCGCCGCGACGGACGGACGCGGCGCCGACGTCGCCATCGAGATCAGCGGCGTCTACCCCGCCCTGCACGAGGCCCTGCGCTGCGTCGCCGTGGGCGGCCGGGTCGTGGCCTCCGGCTTCTACCAGGGGGACGGCGTCGGGCTGCGGCTCGGCGACGAGTTCCACCACAACCGTGTCCAGCTCATCTGCTCCCAGATCGGCGGTGTCCCGCCGCAGCTGTCCGGCCGCTGGAGCGTCGAACGGCTGCAGCGCACCTTCCTCGCCCTCGTCGCCGAGGGCCGAGTCGACGTGGAGTCCCTGGTCACCCATGTCATACCGGTGGCCGACGCCGCCGACGCCTACACCCTGCTGGACGAGCGTCCCGCCGACGCCCTCCAGGTCGTCCTCGAGTTCTGAGAGGCTCCACCACCGTGCTCAAGACCGCATGCCAGGAGCAACTGCTGCCCGGCGACACCCTCCAGGAAAAGTGGGACTTCGCGCAGGCCGCCGGGTACGACGGCATCGAACTGCGCGGCAAGGGCGACCTGAGCTTCGAGGAGCGGCTGCCCGAACTGCGCCGGGCGCTCGCCGACGGCGTCGTCATGCCGACCGTCTGCGTCGACATGCTCCACTTCTTCGGGGCCTTCGACGACGACCTGCGCCGGGACGCCGTCCGCCAGATGAAGTCCCAGCTGTCCGTGATCGCCTCGCTCGGCGGCCTCGGCGCGCAGACCCCCGCCTCGTACGGGATGTTCTCGCGGCGCCTGCCGCCCTTCGAGCCGCCGCGCGGCGAGGAGCAGGACCGGGCGGTCCTCCTCGAAGGCCTCGCCGAACTCGGCGAGCACGCCGCGTCGGAGGGCGTGGCGCTCTTCCTGGAGCCGCTGAACCGCTACGAGGACCACATGGTCAACCGCCTCGAACAGGCCGCCGGCCTGATCCGGGAACTCGGCCTGGACTCGGTCAGGATCGGCATCGACAGCTACCACATGAACATCGAGGAGAGCGACCCCGCCGGAGCGATCGTCGCCGCCGCGCCCTACATCGGGCACGCGCAGGTCAGCGACTCCAACCGGTTCCAGCCCGGCGCCGGCCACCTCGACTGGTCCGCCTGGCTCGGCGCCCTGCACGCCATCGGCTACGACGGCTACCTCGCCGTGGAGTGCCGTCTCACCGGCGACCCGCTGGACGCCGTCCGCTCGATCCCCGCCCACCTGCGCCGGAACGGCGCATGACGGCGCTCGCCCACGAAGAGTCCATGACCCTCACCGCCGACCGCGGCCCGCTCCACCGGGACCTGCTCGCCCGCGAGGCGGCGCGCGTCCTGTTCGGCAACTGGACCGGGGCCTCCACGGTCCCCTCCCATGCCCTCTACCCGCACCAGTGGAGCTGGGACTCCGCGTTCATCGCGATCGGGCTGCGCCACGTCTCGCCCCGGCGTGCCCAGCGCGAACTCGAATCGCTCCTCGGCGCGCAGTGGGACGACGGCCGGGTCCCGCACATCGTCTTCAACCCCGAGGTGCCGCACGCGGCCTACTTCCCCGGCCCGGACTTCTGGCGCTCCAGCCGCACCGCCGGCACACCCCGCGGCCTGGAGACCTCCGGCATCGTCCAGCCGCCGGTCCACGCGCTCGCCGCGCTACTGGTCCACGAGGCCGATCCGGACACCTCCCGCGCCCGCGGCTTCCTGCGGAGGCTGTACCCGCGTCTGGCGGCCTGGCACGCGTACCTCGCGACCCGGCGCGACCTGGGCGGGCGGGGCCTCGTGTCGATCGTCCACCCGTGGGAGGCCGGGATGGACAACAGCCCCTGCTGGGACGGCCCGCTGTCCAGCGTGGACCCGGTGCCCGTATCGGCGTTCCGCCGGGCCGACCTCGTGGCGGGCACCGCGTCCGACCGTCCGACGGACGTGGACTACGGACGCTACGTACGCCTCGCCACGGACTATCGCGACGGCGGCTACCGCGACGACGTGCCGGGGGCGTTCGCCGTGGAGGACCCCGGGTTCAACGCCCTGCTGATCGCCTCCGAGCAGGCACTCGCCACAATCGCGGAGCTTGCCGGCGCCGATCCTCATCCGCACCGCGCCCGCGCGGCCGCGCTCTCCGCGGCCCTGGTCGAGCGGCTGTGGGACCCGGAGTACGGCATGTTCCTCTGCCACGACGTCCGGGCCGGCCGCCCGGTGCGCCGGCGCAGTGTGACGGGACTGCTGCCGCTGATGCTGCCGGACCTGCCCCCCGAGGTGGCCGGGACGCTCGTGGGCACGGTGGGCGGAGCGCACTTCGGCCTCGGCACCGACACGGCCATGGTGCCGAGTTTCGACCTGCTCTCCGACGCGTACGACCCGGCCCGCTACTGGCGCGGACCCGCCTGGTTCAACACCAACTGGCTGCTGCAGAGGGGCCTTGGGGCGCACGGCGCCGAGACCGAGGCGCGTGCGCTCGGCGAGGCCATGCTCGACGCGGCCGGCGCGTCGTCCTTCGCCGAGTACGTCGACCCGCGCACCGCGCAGGGCCGGGGCACTCGCCGCTTCAGCTGGACGGCCGCGCTGGTCCTGGACGTACTCGCCGGGACGAAGGCGCCGTGACAGCCGAACATGCGGGCCGACTGCTCGTGCACGCCGCCACGTTCGCCGCGCTCGGCCCCGGCGGGGACATCACCGGGACCCGGGGCCGCTCCCCGGACGGCCTGTTCGTCCGCGACGCCCGCCACCTGAGCCGCTGGCGGCTCCTCGTCGACGGCAGCGCCCCCGGGATCCTGACGCCCGGGGGCCGGTCGGGCGGGCCCGCGGTCCTCGCCCCGGACGGCACGAGGGACGAACCCCCGGCGTACGTGATCTTCAGGCGCCAGGCGCTGTACGAGGGCACCCTCACCGAACACACCACGGTGACCAGCAACGTCGCGCACGATATGACGCTGACGCTCGTCCTTGAGGCCGACGCGGACTTCGCCGACCAGTTCGAACTGCGCTCCGACCGGCGCACCTACGACAAGACCGGCGCGGTACGCGAGGTGGAGGAGTCCGGGGGAGACGTCACATTCCACTACCGGCGTGCGGAATGGCACTCCGCGACGACCCTCTCCGCCCGTCCCCTGCCCGACGAGGTCCGCCCGCTCGGCACGAGTGGCCGGGCCCTGACCTGGCGCCTGGCGCTGCCCGCGGGCGGCGAAGCGCACCTGGCCGTGACGGTGACCGCCCGCCCGCACGGGGCGCCCGCCCCCCGCCGGCCGGGACCCGCGAGTCCGGACGAGGTCGCGCACCGCGTGCGGTCCGAGGAGGCGGACATCCGCCGCGACGACCTCCCGCCCCCGCCGCAGGGCACGGGCAGCGCCCTGCGGCAGGCCTGCGCGCAGGGGCTCGCCGACCTCGCGGGGCTGCTCGTGCCCGCACAGGGACCCGACGGGGAACGCGTGTCGCCGCCGGGTGCCGGAGTGCCCTGGTTCCTCACGCTGTTCGGCCGGGACTCCCTGATCACCTCGTTCTTCGCGCTGCCCTACCGCCCCGCACTCGCCAGGGCCACCCTGCTGGGACTCGCGGCCACCCAGGCGCAGGCATACGAACCCGGGCGCGTCGCACAGCCCGGCAAGATCGTGCACGAGGTCAGGCACGGCGAACTGGCCCACTTCGGCCAGGTGCCCTACGGCCGCTACTACGGCTCCGTCGACAGCACCCCGCTCTTCCTCGCACTGCTCCACGCGTACACCGAGCACACCGGGGACCCGGCGGTGGCCCGGCGCCTCGAAGGGCACGCCAGGGCCGCTGTCGCCTGGCTGCTGGGGGACGGCGGACTCGGCGGCCGGGGCTACCTCGTCTACGAGGCGGACGAGGCGGGCCTGCTCAACCAGAACTGGAAGGACTCCGCCGGTGCCGTCTGCTTCGCCGACGGCACTCAGCTGACCGGGGCCGTGGCGGTCGCCGAGGCGCAGGGATACGCGTACGACGCCCTGCGCCGTACCGCCGCCCTGGCCCGCGCCGTGTGGCAGGACACGGCCTGGGCACGGGAGTTGGAGGCGCTCGCCGGGGATCTGCGGGAACGCTTCCACCGCGACTTCCTCCTGCCGGAGTCGGCCTTCCCCGCGCTCGCCCTGGACGAGGGGGGCCGCCGCGCCGACGTGCTGGCCTCCGACGCGGGCCACCTGCTGTGGTCGGGCATCCTCGACGCCGACATCGGACGGCGCGTGGGCCGGCGGCTGACCGAGGACGACTTCTTCTCCGGCTGGGGCATCAGAACACTCGCCGCCGGCCAGCACCCCTACCACCCGCTGTCCTACCACCGGGGCAGCGTCTGGCCGCACGACACCGCGCTCGCCGTGCTCGGCATGGCCCGCTACGGTCTGCACGACGAGGCGGCGGTCGTCACCCGGGGCCTCCTCGCGGCCTCGGAACACGTCGGCCACCGGATGCCCGAGGTGTTCTCCGGCCACGCCCGCCCGGGCCCGGGCGACCCCGGTGGCCCGGTGCCCTATCCGCATGCCAACTCCCCGCAGGCGTGGGCGGCGGCGACGCCGCTCGCCCTGCTCACCGCCGTACGGACCGGACACCCGGGGGCCTGACACCCCGGGTGCCCGGCCCGTACCCAGGGCGACGGCACATGCCTCGCCGCAACCCCCAGCCGAGGCCTTCCCCGGTGCGGGCGACGAGCGCCGGGCAGCCTCGGCTCACCGAGAGCGCGTCAGCCGTACACCAGCAGGTAATCGCAGGTGCTCGTACCGTCGTGGAGCGACGTGTCGCTGTTGAGGACGTAGAAAGTGCCCGCGAACCCGGCCGCCGTCATCTTCGGCACCACGATCAGCGTCTGACGGGCCATGTCCAGCCCGGCCGGGACCACTACGTTCCGGTACAGCAGCGTGAACAGGTTCTGCCCGAGGCTGTTCAGCCTGAGTGCGCGGTACGTGCGATCCCCGGCGCCCGGCGGACCCGAGATGGCCACCTGATTGGCCGGGGCTCCCCACTGCGAGGGCTGGGTGGCCATGCGGCCCATCATTTCCAGTTCCTGCAGACGCCTCTGCGTACTCGCCCGGACGCCCGCCATGTGAAGGTGCAACTGGTCGAAACGCCGGGCCGTCTGCGAGTTGATCCCGATTCCGATATTGGGGTACTGCACCGGCACACTCCCCCCGCTCCGCGCGTTCTCCCAGGCGTCGTTCCAGTAGTTCTCCACTCCCGAGGTCTCCAGGAACGGGCATTCGATACCCGTGATCCGGCAGCTCGGGGTGAGGAGATAGTTGTGCAGAGTCTCGGGCCGGCCGTGCAGTACGACGTAATTCGTCGTCACTTTCAAGCAGTCGGGCTTGTGCTGCGGCGGTGGCGGGACGATTCCCTGGGTGCAGTACTGGACGTCGTGCCACAGTGGATCATCGTCGGTGGGACGGCCGCAGAGGGGCTGGAACTGCGCCGGGGGACAGGGCGCGGCTCCTGATCCGGGAGGCGCGGGAGCGCACGGGTCGGGCAGGGGGCCGGGGGGCACCGGATCGGTCGCGGCGGTCGCGCTCCCACTCCCCGGCACACCGGCCAGGAGTGCCGCCGCACCCACGGCGGAGAAAGCGACGAATTTACGCCTGGGCACCTCGTTCTGATTCTTCTGGTCAGTCATGCGTGATCTCCGGTGGTGATGACCGATGCTCGGATCTACTGGCCATGGCAGCGACAGGGAAATACCGCCCGGCGTCAGCGCCGGCTGATGCGATCACAGGGTAGGCGGTGACGAAGACGTTGCCCATCGACTGAATGGGTGGCCGTCCTACGTCTGCCTTATTGCCCTGCCCCGTGCGATCGGTCCGCGGAATTCCTTTGTCGCGGACGGAGGCGCGGAATCGGATTTCGTCGCGGGCGGGAGGACGGAAAGCGGACGCGGGGCGATATCCGCAACGGGTCACCTGCCCATGACGGGCCACCTTCCCGTGCACCGCGCCGCGCTTCTCCTCGCGCGGCGAACAGGACCGGGCGGAACCGGTTCACCACGAAAAAGACCGCCGGCCGTGCCTTCCGGACAGGGAAGAACACGGCCGACGGCCCACGGAAGGCCCGGGAGAGCAGAACCCTGCCCTCACCGGCGGCGATCCTAGATGTCGAAGTACAGCTCGAACTCGTGCGGGTGCGGGCGCAGCTGGATGGGGGCGATTTCCTTGGTGCGCTTGTAGTCGATCCACGTCTCGATCAGGTCCGACGTGAAGACACCGCCCGCCTGGAGGTACTCGTTGTCCTCCTCCAGAGCGGTCAGGACCGCCGGGAGGGACGTCGGGACCTGGGAGACGCCCGCGTGCTCCTCGGGGGCGAGCTCGTAGAGGTCCTTGTCGATCGGCTCGGCCGGCTCGATCTTGTTCTTGATGCCGTCGAGGCCCGCGAGGAGGAGCGCGGAGAAGGCCAGGTACGGGTTGGACGACGGGTCCGGCGCGCGGAACTCGACGCGCTTGGCCTTCGGGTTGGAGCCGGTGATCGGGATGCGCATGGCCGCGGAGCGGTTGCGCTGCGAGTACACCAGGTTGACCGGGGCCTCGAAGCCGGGGACCAGGCGGTGGTAGGAGTTCACCGTCGGGTTGGTGAAGGCGAGGAGCGACGGGGCGTGCTTCAGGATGCCGCCGATGTAGTAACGCGCGGTGTCCGAGAGGCCCGCGTAGCCCTGCTCGTCGTAGAACAGCGGCGTGCCGCCCTGCCACAGCGACTGGTGGACGTGCATGCCCGAGCCGTTGTCACCGAAGATCGGCTTCGGCATGAAGGTCGCCGTCTTGTTGTTGCGCCAAGCGACGTTCTTGACGATGTACTTGAACAGCATCAGGTCGTCGGCCGCGTGCAGCAGCGTGTTGAACTTGTAGTTGATCTCGGCCTGGCCCGCCGTGCCGACCTCGTGGTGCTGGCGCTCGACCTGAAGGCCGGACGCCTCCAGCTCCAGGGAGATCTCGGCGCGCAGGTCGGCGAAGTGGTCCACCGGCGGGGCCGGGAAGTAGCCGCCCTTGTAACGGACCTTGTAGCCGCGGTTGTCCTCGGTGGAGCCGGTGTTCCAGGCACCCGCCTCGGAGTCGATGTGGTAGAAGCTCTCGTTCGACGTCGTGTTGAAGCGGACGCTGTCGAAGACGTAGAACTCCGCCTCGGGACCGAAGTACGCGGTGTCCGCGATGCCGGTCGACGCGAGGTACGTCTCGGCCTTCTTCGCGATGTTGCGCGGGTCGCGGCTGTACTGCTCGCCCGTGATCGGGTCGTGAATGAAGAAGTTGATGTTCAGCGTCTTGTCACGGCGGAACGGGTCGACACGCGAGGTCGACAGGTCGGCGCGCAGCGCCATGTCCGACTCGTGGATCGCCTGGAAGCCGCGGATGGACGAACCGTCGAACGCCAGCTCCTCCGTCGGGTCGAACGACTTCGCCGGCACCGTGAAGTGCTGCATGACACCGGGCAGGTCGCAGAACCGCACGTCGACGAACTTGACGTCCTCGTCCGAGATGAATTTCTTGGCCTCGTCGGCGTTCTGGAACATCCAGCTCCTCCTCCTCCCGCTCCGGGGAGGGGCGGGGGCTTGACACTCGGCTGTGAGCGGGCGATCGGGCCGGGGTCCCTCGGCCCGTGCTCAAGGGCACATGGTGTCCGCGAGCCTATGTTTCCGCCATTTCTCCAGCATGACCCGTTTGTTTCGTCCGCGTTAACCGGCACGCCGGGAAGGGGGTCCCGCGCTCGGGGGGTGGCCGCTTTTTGCCGTTGCGCGGGCGCGTACCGTAGCCGTGTGGACAACAGGGATGCAATCGGGTCATGGCTCTCCGGCCCCCGTGTGGCCGCCGAGGACATGGGCGTCGACTTCGGGTACCGCGGAGAGCGGCTCGGCCTGCCGCAGGACGGCCCCGGCTCGGTCGCCCGCTTCGGCCGGCGCCTCGGTGCCGTTTTCGTCGACTGGGTGCTGTGCGTCGTCATCGTGTACGGGCTGATCACACACAGCGGCGCGAACACCGTCGAGAACTGGGCGCTCGCCGTCTTCTTCGTCCTCAGTGTCCTGACGGTCGGCACGGTCGGCTCCACACCGGGCAAGCGCCTGTTCCGCCTCCGGGTGGTCGCGGAGGGCGGCGGGCGGCTCGGCGTCGTGCGCGTCCTGATCCGCAGCGTGCTGCTCTGCCTCGCGGTGCCGGCCCTCATCTGGGACCGCGACGGCCGGGGCCTGCACGACCGGCTCGCGCGCGCCGTCCAGGTCCGCATCTGATCGCGCGGCGCCCGACACGGAGCGGGAAGTACGGGTACGGCGGGAGAGCGAGGAGAAGGGGCGGCCGGTGGTCCCGGCCGCCCCTTCTCGTCACCCCGTGACCCCGTGCGCGTCCGGCTCTCGTCCGTCGTCGCCCGCCGCGCGGCGTGCGTCCCTACCGGTGTGACGGTGAATCGCCGCCCCTTGATGACGTGGTGGCCCTCCGGGAGGGCCGGGCGGGGCGACTGCAGCGCCCGCACGCACACGAGAGGCCCCGGGCCGCCGGGGGCCCGGGGCCGGAGGCTCAGATGGTCGGTGTGTCGTCCACGACCGGCTTGTGCAGCTCCTGGACGAACCGCCAGCCGTCGGAGGGCTCCAGGAACTTCGCGCGCGTGGGGTAGATGTCCACGAAGCGGCGGTCGCGCTCGGGGCTGGCGCTCTTGCGTCCCCGGGCGCGCTCCTCGAAGAGGTCGATCTTGACGTCGGGTACGGAGACGGAGTCCTCGTTCCACCGCTGCACGACGCCTTCGCCGAACGCCTTCCGGGCGGCGGCGTACAGCTTGCCCAGGGACTCGGCGTCTCCGCCGGGTACGAAGAGCGCGAGGTCCAGGAGCACACCGGCGCTCTCGATGACCTCGATCTCCTCTCCCTTGTCGTGCTCGATCCAGATGCCGGACTCGTCCTCACTGTCCGGAAGGATGTGCAGGGTCTCGCCGAAAACGGTCCTCGCGCTGAAGGACCCTCCTTCGAAATCCTTGCCCGGCTGTGTGAGGGAGGCCGGGGCATAACATTCGAGAGAAAGGTCGTCGATGTCCGCCGACACGAAGACCTTGTCGTTGACGCCCAACTGCGAGACTTCCTCCGCGGTGAGACGTCGGGCCGCGATTTTCCTGGTGTTCATGCCTTTCCCCTTCTTGGTGCTGCATCCCCGAATTAAGGGAAATCTATCACGAACAGGCCTGTCGCCGTGGGGACTTGGGCTTATCGCAGGAATCCGGCCGGGGGCGTGGGTCCGGCGCGTCGCCGCCGGCCCAGTGACCTCTTCTCCCGTGCGCGTACGCGAGGAACGTGCCGTATTTCCCTCGGTGATGACGTCGGGGCGCGGTGTGTATTTCCATGGCTCCGGTGGGCCATGGAATCGATGGCCGCGTCGAGGGCCCGGTCGCAGTGGGTCTCCTGGCGCGAGCAGGGGGACCGTGGAGTCTCGCGGACATGCGGAGGTCGCGGTAGCCGGATGAATACCTCCTCAATCGCCAGTACATCTTCACCCGTGCGAGGAAGGTGATTCCCCGCCGGGAAAACAACCCCCGTGCGCGGGAAGTCGCCTGTACGTCATATCGCGCCGATATGTGCGGCGGAGGATGTGGCAGAACTGCGTGCGCCGCCGCTAGGAGATCTCGGCGGGCCGTATCCCGGGCCGCCCGTATATCGCGTGCGCCCCCATGCGATTGTTTCCGACCCGACGGAACACGTGTCGAGAACACGCTGCGTGGGATGCCGGCGAAACTCCTCCGGGGATGTGGGGAACTGCGGGCGATGGCTGACGAGTTCATCGGTCGGGCCCACGGGTGGAAAGACGACTGCCCGTGAGCGGCAGTCGGAATGCATGCGGCTCTCGGCGGCGCGACGGCGCGACGGCGCGGCCGCGCGAAAGGGACTCCGGGGGAAAGGGGGGAGACGGGACCGAGGGACATCCTCGCGCCCTCCGCGTACGGGCCAGGGAATGAAGTGCCCGATCGGCCCAGGCGGCCGGGAGCCGGGCCGGGCGGCGTCGTTTCTCCGGGCCGTGTCTCCGTTGGCTGGGCACGCCTGCGAGCGAACGATGCGGAGCGAGTGGGGCGGGCGCTGAGCGCGCGGGAGCGGTGCGGGGATTCCCCGGTGCGGGCCCGTACCGCGTCAAGCGGCGGACGGCTTCTCGCAGGGACCATGCCGGCAGCGTCCGCGCAGGAGCCACGGCGGCCGGGCCGGGGCCACGGCCGGGCGGTGTGGGCCCGGGTCGGGCCGGCCGGACACCGAGTGCGGTTCCACGGCCCTGACCGGGCACGTGCGGCGCCGGGACCGGGCGGGACCGGGGGCCGGGCCGGTGGGAGCGCGTCGCGGCGGTTCCGGGGGGCGTCGAGGGCTCCCCGTGGCTCCGCCGCGGCGGGCTCCCACCGGTGAGGGCGGCGGGTTTACGGTTCGGGCGGGACTCAGCCCCGGGGTGAGCGACCGCGCATGCCGCGCCCGGGCATGGGGCCCTTCGGCACGGGCATGTTGCTCATCAGGTCGCCCATCGCCTTGAGCCGGTCGTTCGTCGCCGTCACCGTCGGGCCGTCGACCACGCGGGGCAGCTTGAGGAGCTTGGCCCGCACCTTCTTCAGCGGCACCTGGCCCTCGCCGTCACCGACGATGATGTCCTGCACCGGCACGTCGACGACGACGCGCGCCATCTTCCGCTTCTCGGCCGCGAGCAGGGTCTTCAGGCGGTTCGGGTTGCCCTCGGCGACCAGGACGATGCCCGCCTTGCTGACCGCGCGGTGCACGACGTCCTGGTTGCGGTTCATCGCGACGGCCGGGGTCGTGGTCCAGCCGCGGCCCACGTTCTCCAGGACGGCGGCGGCGGCTCCGGGCTGCCCCTCCATCTGACCGAAGGCGGCACGCTCGGCCCGGCGGCCGAAGATGATCGCCATGGCCAGGAACGCCAGGATGAAGCCCAGGATGCCCAGGTAGAGCGGGTGGCCGATCACGAAACCGATGGCGAGGAGGACGCCGAAGGTGACGATCCCTACACCCGCGACGACCAGGCCGACCTTGGAATCGACCCGTCGGGTCATCTTGTAGGTAAGAGCGATCTGCTTCAGTCGCCCTTGGTTCGCAGCAGAGTCTGCGTTGTCCTTCGTCGCCATGTACAGAAGTTTACGTGGCCTGAGAAGAGGGGCCGGACACAGCCTCGATCACGGACTCGACCTCGGCCCGGTCCCGCGCGGCCCGGCGGTCCTCAAGCACCGCCGACCAGGCGTTACGTCGGGCCGTTCGCTGTCCGCCGCTCAGCAGCAGCGACTCCGCGGCTCGCAGCGCGAACCGCGCGGCGGCCAGCGGGCTGACACTCGGGTGGACCGGTGCGGCCTGCATGATGGCGATCTCCCTGGGAGAGGCAAGACGGAACGGGCGGGGCGTGCGACGGGTGCCCGGGCGCGGGGTGCGCGCTGTGTGCATCCAGCGTCACTCACCGGTGTTACCAGTGCGTGACCCGGCGGTCAAACCGCGATGACACCTTGACGGGTGGGACCGGGGGCCGCCGAAAACGCCGACGCGGCCCGTACACGTCCCTCACCTGGGGGATGCGTACGGGCCGCGCCCGGTCATGCCTTTACTCGCCGGTAGCCGCTTGTGCTCGGATTCACACGGCCGGCGGTACCGCGCCGGCCGTGCCGGCCTGTACCCCTGCGCCCGCGAGGTTGGCGCCCCTGCGCTCCATCGCCTGCTGGAACAGCCGGCCGGCGCGGTAGGAGGAGCGGACGAGAGGGCCGGACATGACGCCGGAGAAACCGATCTGGTCGGCCTCCTCCTTCAGCTCGACGAACTCGTCGGGCTTGACCCAGCGCTCCACGGGGTGGTGGCGCACCGAGGGCCGCAGGTACTGGGTGATGGTGATCAGTTCGCAGCCCGCCTCGTGGAGCTGGCGCAGGGCCTCGCTGACCTCGGCGCGCTCCTCGCCCATGCCGAGGATCAGGTTGGACTTGGTGATCAGGCCGGCCTCGCGGGCCCGCGTGATCACTTCGAGGGAGCGCTCGTAGCGGAAGCCGGGCCGGATGCGCTTGAAGATCCGCGGGACGGTCTCGACGTTGTGCGCGAGCACCTCGGGCCGGGAGGAGAAGACCTCGGCCAGCTGCTCGGGTACCGCGTTGAAGTCGGGGATCAGCAGCTCGACCTTGGTCGCGCCCGACGCCCGCTCGGCCGTCAGGGCGTGGATCTGGCGCACGGTCTCCGCGTACAGCCAGGCACCGCCGTCCGCGAGGTCGTCGCGGGCCACGCCGGTGATGGTGGCGTAGTTCAGGTCCATCGTGACGACGGACTCACCCACCCGGCGCGGCTCGTCGAGGTCCAGCGCCTGCGGCTTGCCCGTGTCGATCTGGCAGAAGTCGCAGCGCCGGGTGCACTGGTCGCCGCCGATGAGGAACGTGGCCTCACGGTCCTCCCAGCATTCGAAGATGTTCGGACAGCCCGCCTCCTGGCAGACCGTGTGCAGGCCCTCGCTCTTGACGAGCTTCTGCAACTGGTTGTACTCGGGACCCATCTTCGCCCGGGTCTTGATCCACTCCGGCTTGCGCTCGATGGGGGTCTGACTGTTCCGGACCTCCAGACGCAGCATCTTGCGTCCGTCGGGTGCGACAGCGGACACGTCCGGCACCTCTTTCTGGCTGGCGCGGCATTCGATTCTTCGGCGAATACCAGGTTACGCCCGTGAATTACGTGGTCTGGTGGTCCGTCCGGCCGGTGGTCGGCGGGAGTGGGGACCGGGGGAGCGGAAGGGCCGGGACCGAGGCGCCCGGCTCGGGAGGGGTCAGGCGCTCGCGCGCTCCAAACCGGCGGGCTCCGCGGCCTCCGCGTCGCCCTCCGCCTCCGCCAGGACGTCCCGCAGGTGCCGCTCCACCACGGGCAGCACCTCCTCGACGCGCACGTCGCGGCCCAGCTCGTACGCGAGCGAGGTCACCCCCGCGTCCCTGATGCCGCACGGCACGATCCGGTCGAAGAAGGTGTTGTCCGGGTTCACGTTGAGCGAGAAGCCGTGCATCGTGACGCCCTTGGCGACCCGGATCCCGATCGCCGCGAGCTTGCGGTCCTCGCGGCGCTGGCCCGCGTTGGACGGCGCGTACTCGGGGCCGTTGAGGCGGGGGTCGAACTCGTCGGTCCGCACCCGGGGGTCGAAGTCCAGCACGAGGCCGGTGGCGGCGGGGCGGCTCTCCACGGTGTCGCCCAGCACCCACACCCCGCTGCGGCCCTCGACCCGGGTCGTCTCCAGGCCGAAGCCGGCGGCCGTGCGGATCAGGGCCTCTTCGAGACGGCGCACGTGCGCGATCACGTCGACCGGGTTCGGCAGCTTCAGGATCGGGTAGCCCACGAGCTGGCCGGGTCCGTGCCAGGTGATCTTGCCGCCGCGGTCGACGTCGACGACCGGGGTGCCGTCGAGCGGGCGCTCGTTCTCCTGCGTCCGGCGGCCGGCGGTGTAGACGGGCGGGTGTTCGAGCAGCAGGCAGGTGTCCGGCACCTCGTCGGCGACGCGTGCCGCGTGCACGCGACGCTGCTCCTCCCATGCCTGAAGGTATTCGACGGCGTTCTCGCCGAATCCCAGACGGACGTACCGCAGGTCACCCACGGCCGTGCCTCCTTAGAGCTATCGGTGCGCCGAGGCGTTCCGTGCCCTTCTGGCGCTCTCGCAACTGTACGGCGGCGGGTGGGTGCGCGGTCCGGGAGGTGGCGGACGCGACAGGGACGGGATCCGGCGCACGGTCCGGCGCATGTGCCTGACGCAGTTTCTGGGTGCGCTTTCCAGCCTTGTGGCCGATCCTCACACGATCGGATGAACCCAGGGTGAAAGCCACTGTGGCGTTGGTTATTACCGCTAAATTCACGCCGATCGTGAGGGGCCGATGGTATGGGGCTGCCCCGGGGCCCGGAAGGCAGGAGACCATACAGCTGATGTCGGAACGACCTCCCCAGCGCAATCCCAATCGCCGGCTCGCCGCGCTCATCGCGGAGGCAGGCTTCTCCCACGCGGGCCTCGCCCGCAGGGTCGACCAGCTGGGCCTGGAACACGGACTCGACCTCCGCTACGACAAGACGTCGGTCACGCGCTGGCTGCGCGGCCAGCAGCCGAGAGGCACGACGCCCGCCCTGATCGCCGAGGTCTTCACCCGAAGACTGGGGCGCCGCCTGTCCACGCAGGACCTCGGCCTCGACGCGTGCGCCCCGGTGTACGCGGGTCTGGAGTTCGCCTCCACGCCCGAGGAGGCCGTCGACATCGTCGGCGGCCTGTGGAAGAAGGACTCCGGCAGCCACGCGGAACTCCGCAAGATCGCCTTCACGCCCGCTGGGCTGGTGGTCCCCAGCCGGGACTGGCTGATCGGGCGTCCGGACGAGCGGGTGGGGCACCCGGGACCCGGGACGGGCCCGGCCGCCGGCGGGGCACCGCCCGGCACGCGCCCGGTGGCGGGGGCGCTGGCCGGTCCGGCCGGCCCGGGCGCGGGCGCCGCCGCCGGGGCCGTCACGGGCGCCGCGCGGGTGCCCGCCCAGCCGTCGGCCGGGCCGCTGGAGTCCGCACTCGTGCCGCGCCCGCGAGGAGAACGCGCGAACGCCCCGGGCCAGGTCCAGGGCCAGGGCCTCGGTGTGCGGGTGACCGCTGGCGACATCGCCGCGCTGCGCTCGGTGGGCGAACTCTTCCGCAGCCTCGACCAGCGCTACGGCGGCGGACACGCGCGCCAGGCGCTCGTGCGCTACCTGGAGCACGAGGCCGAGCCGATGCTGCGCGGTGCCTACGGGGAGTCCGTGGGCCGGCGCCTGTTCGGCGCGGTCGCCGACCTGACGAGGCTCGCCGGGTGGACGTCGTACGACATCGCCGCGCACGGCCTCGCGCAGCGCTACTTCGTCCAGGCCCTGCGGCTGTCCCAGGCCGCGGGCGACCGGGTGTACGGCGCGTACGTCCTGGTCACCATGAGCCGCCAGGCCGTCTACCTCAGCCACGGCAGGGAAGCCGTACAGCTCGCGCGGGTGGCGCAGCAGGGCGTGGGCGTGACGGTGCCGCCGGTGGTGCAGGCGCTGCTCCACGCGGCCGAGGCACGCGGTCACGGCGTCCTCGGGGACGCGCGGGCGTGCACCTCCACGCTGCTGCGGGCGGAGCGGGCCCTGGAGGCGGCACGGCCGGGAGACGACGTGCCGCACTGGGCGCGGTTCTTCGACGAGGCGCAGCTGGCCGACGAGTTCGGGCACTGCCACCGGGACCTCGGCCAGTACCGGGCCGCCGCGCAGCACGCGGAGCGCTCGCTGAGCCTGCGCACGCCCGAGCTGGCCAGGAGCCGGCTGTTCTGCACGGTGGTCCTCGCGACGGCGCGCCTCGGGCTCGGTGAGCTGGACCAGGCGTGCGCGCTCGGCGCGGAGGCCGCGCACGCGGCGGCCGAGATGCGCTCCGTACGGGCGGTGGAGTACGTACGGGACTTCGAGCGGCGCCTGGAGCCGTACCGCGACGCGGCTGCCGTACGGACGTACCGGGACCGGGTGTCGGCCCTGCGCTAGCGGGGGACGCGGGTCGCGCGGGCGCCGGAGACGGCCCTGCGCGGGGCCCGGTGGCCGCCGTGCCCCGCGTCCGACCAGAGCCGTGGACGGGACGCGCAGCCGCCCGTCGCGTCGCTGAGGGCCCTGCGGCGGCCCGGGGCGGGAGCGCCCGCGGCCCGGGGCGCGGCTCCCGCCCCGGGACTCCGATTCCCGCCCCTGTGCTTGGTTCCCCGCTCCCCGGGCATCGGCACCGGGGGGCGGGGTGTCCTGTGGGTGTCAGGCCGCGGTCTCGGTGCTCTCGGTGGCCTCCCCGGGCCCCGCGGCCAGAGCCGCCTGCAGGGGGACGGCCGGCTCATGTTCGGTGCGGCGCCGTGCGGGGGTGCGCTGCGTCCGCAGGTCGGTGAGGACCGCGCGGGCCGCACGGCGCCCCGAGTACAGCGCGCCCTGCACCGTGTTCGTGTCGCGGTGGTCCCCGCACACGTACAGGCCGCCCAGGAGGCGCACGGCCCGGCGCAGGTCGTGCGGCGGCCGCATCGTCGGCACGGCCTCCGGGGCGTGGTGCGTCGCGATCAGTTCCCAGGTGTGGGTCGGCACGCCGTACATCCGGGACAGCTGCCGGAGCACGTCCGCGTCGGGCGGCGGCGGCCCCAGCACCGTCGACGAGACGAGGGTCCGCCCCCGGGGCGCGCGCGTCGGGTCCACCGCGCTCATCACGGCGCTGTGCGAGACGGGCCCGCGCCGGTCGGCGTCCAGCACCAGCGATGCGCCCGTCGGCGGCGCCTCGGGCGCCGCGTGGTGGACGACCGTCACCTCCTGGAAGTCCGGCACGCGCAGGCCCGGCAGCAGCTCCGCCGCCGCCCGGGCACCGGTCGCGACCAGCAGCGCCCGGCACGCGATCTCACCGTGCTCCTTCGTCGTGACCCGGTTGATCGACGCGTCGGTCACCCACACGTCGGTGTGCACGAGGCACCCCGGCGGCAGCGTCGCGGCCAGGATCTCCGGCAGCGCGGCCGCCCCGCCCTCCGGTACGCACAGCCTTCCCCGCGCGAAGCCGCGCAGCGCCAGGTCCGCGCAGCGGCTGGAGGACGTCAGCCCGGGGTCGTACAGCAGCGCCGACAGCAGGAGCCGGGCGAGCGGTGACGTGTACGCCTCGCGCGCCGTGCGCTCCGGCCGGGCGAGCAGCAGGTCGGCCGGGGTCGCCGCGAGGCGGCCGAGCGCCGCGCCCAGCCGCGCCTGGTCCAGGGCGACGGAGCGGGGCGGCAGCGGCGACAAGGGGGCGCTCGCGAGGGCGCGCACCGCGGTCAGTGCGCCCCGCGTGCTCCTCGGGGTGTGCAGCACACCGGCCCGATAGCGCCGGCCCTCGCTGTGCACGGCGAAACCCGGTGCGAAGGGACGCAGCGGCACCGCTTCGATGCCCGGCGTGCGTCGTAGCTCCGGGTACGCCGTACTGAGCAGTTGTCCCACCCGGTCGAGCAGGAAACCGTCCACCCGCTCGGTCGCCATACGGCCGCCCACATGGGACGCGGCTTCGAGGACGGTGACGCGCAGCCCCTCGGCCGCCAGGTGGTGTGCTGCGGCGAGACCCGCGATACCTGCCCCGATGACGACGACGTCCGTCCGGGAGTCCATGGTGTTGACGCTGACGCGCGGTGTGAATTCGAGCACGTGCCCCTCCCCGAGGTCGGCACGGCCGGCCGGGCCTTCGGGGGTCTCCCGACAGCCCCTGGAATCGGCCGAGTTCGTGGTGAGGTTACGGGCGGCGGAGCCCGTTTCCCACGCGCGCGGAGACGGGGCACCGGAGCATGGGCGGCGCGCGCCACGAGGCGCTGAGCGCCCTCGGCCGCACCACCGCGCGCACCGCTCCCGCCCCGCGCGCCCGCCCACCGCCGCGCGCGCCGATCCGGACGGCGGCCGACGGGCCCCGGCCTGTGTGGCGAGCAGAGTGACCCGACGGCCCCGCCTCGGGTGGCGAGCAGCGACCCGACGGCCCCGGCGCGGGCGGCGAGGGATCACCCACAGGCTCTCGGCCCGGGCCACGAACCGCCCCCGCCCGGGCCCGGCTCGGACGCACAGGACCCGGGCCGGGGCCTGACGGGTCCCTACGCCCCGGGCTTCACGCCGCCGCCCTGATGGCGTCCTCCACCGTCGGGAAGGCGAAGGCGAATCCCGACTCCGACAGCCGTTTCGGCAGCACCCGCTGACTGCCCAGCACGTCCCCCGACATCTCCCCGAGCGCCAGCCGCAGAGCCGCCGCGGGCACCGGGAACGCCGTCGGCCTGTGCAGCACCCTCCCCATCGCGGCGGTCACCTCGCGGTTCGTCACCGGCTCCGGCGCGGTCAGGTTGACCGGACCCTCCAGCGTCTCCGTGTCGATCAGGTGCCGCAGCGCCGCCACGTGGTCGTGCAGCGCGATGAAGCTCCAGTACTGCCGTCCGTCGCCCATCCGCCCGCCGAGCCCCGCCCTGAACAGGGGGAACAGGCGTCCCCACGCGCCGCCTCCGCTCGCCACCACCAGTCCCGTACGGGGGAACACCGTGCGGATACCGGCCTCCCGCGCCGCGGCCGTGGCGGCCTCCCACTCGACGCACAGCGTCGGCAGGAAGCCGTGGCCGGGCGGGGAGTCCTCGTCCACGGTGCGCTCGCCGGTGTCGCCGTAATAGCCGATGGCCGACCCGGAGACAAGGACACGTGGCGGCTCGTCCAGCGAGGCGATCGCCTCGGCGAGGGCCGCGGTGCCGAGCAGTCGGCTGTCGCGGATCTCCTTCTTGTACGCGTCGGTCCAGCGGCGGTCGCCCACGCCCGCGCCCGCGAGGTGCACGACGGCCTCGCAGCCGCGCAGGCCGCCCGTGTCGACCCGCTGGAGCCCCGGGTCCCACCGGACCTCGTCGGGCCCGGCGGGCGGGCGCCGGACCAGGCGCACCACCTCGTGCCCGTCCGCGCGCAGGGACCGTACGAGTGCCGTACCGATGAGCCCGGTGGAACCGGTGACCGCGATTCTCATGCCGCCATCCTGCCCCCGGCACCGGGCTCCCCACGGTTGCGCCGCGGCGCGGGTCCTGGCGGCGCCGCGGGGATCACGCCGCCGCGGCCGGACGGTAGTTCACCCCCCGTAGGAGTCGGCTCCGAACCGTCCCGCCGCGGCCGGACGGTAGTTCACCCCCCGTAGGAGTCGGCTCCGAACCGTTCCCACAGCCGGGGGAAGCGCACCTCCAGGATTTCGGGGTCGTCGATGTCGAAGGCCGTGCCCTCCGGCTCACGCGTCTGCGCCGGGATACCGAGATCCGGTGCGACGGAACCGGTGAGTTGCTCGTACGCCTCGTCGGCCGCGTACCCGAGGTCCTCGCCGTCGCCGTCCGCGTCCTCGTCGAAGTTCTCCAGGAGGTCGGCCAGGTCGTCGGGGTCGTGCAAGGCCCCCTCGAACAGCTCGCGGCCCTGGCCGATGAGCCAGCAGCGGAAGAAGTCGAACGCGTCGTCGCTCGCGCCGTCCAGCAGGATCGACGCCGCGCCCCACAGATCCCAGCGGTAGGCGCGGTTGTAGCGCGACTCGAAGTGGCGGGCGAAGTCGAGCACGGCGTCGGGGTCGAGTTGCGCCAGGCGCTCGACCAGCAGGTCCGCGTGTTCCTCCGCGTCACCGCCCGCGGCCTCGCGCGTGCCGTCGACGATCTCCCAGAAGTCCGTCTCGTCCATCACGGGACCAGCATCGTGCCTCGGGCACCGCAACGCACGCGGGCAACGCCCGGATACGTGAATCCCGGCGGAATCCCCATCGAGGGCCCGCCGGGCGCGGCGCGTGCCCCTGCCCCGCGGTGCCGGGCCGACACCCCCCGATACCCGACGGAGGATGTCCGGTTTTCCTGGGACTCTCCCCGCATGGAAACGACGACAGGCACACCCGGCAGCCGTCCACTGACGGGCCGGATCGCCCTGGTGGCCGGGGCGACGCGGGGCGCGGGCCGGCAGATGGCCGTACAGCTGGGCGCGCTCGGCGGCACCGTCCACGTGACGGGACGCACCACCCGCGAACGGGTCAGCGAGGTGGGGCGCCCCTCCGAGACCATCGAGGAGACGGCCGAACTGGTCACGGCTGCCGGCGGCGAGGGCGTCGCGCTGCCCGCGGACCATCTCGACCCCGCCCAGGTCCGCGCGGTGGTCGACCGTGTCGAGCGCGACCACGGCCGGCTGGACATCCTCGTCGACGACATCTGGGGCGGCGAGCACCTGATCGAGTTCGGCAAGAAGGCCTGGGAACTCGACCTCGACAAGGGCCTGCGCATGCTGGACCTGGGGATCCGTGGCCACCTGATCACCCTGCGCTGCGCGCTGCCGCTGCTGGTGCGGCACCGGGGCGGCCTGGTCGTGGAAGTGACGGACGGCACGGCGGAGTCGAACGAGGGCTACCGCGGCAACCTGTTCTACGACCTGACCAAGTACGCCCCGATCCGGCTGACGCGGGGGCTCGCCGCGGAACTGGGACC
Source organism: Streptomyces sp. NBC_01497 (assembly GCF_036250695.1). Lineage (NCBI taxonomy): Bacteria > Bacillati > Actinomycetota > Actinomycetes > Kitasatosporales > Streptomycetaceae > Streptomyces > Streptomyces sp. NBC_01497. The sequence goes on from NZ_CP109427.1 coordinate 6,091,129, forward strand.
CGTGGGCTGTACGGCGGTCTCGCTCACGCCCGGTTTTCTGCGCTCCGAGTGGATGCTCGACCACTTCGGCGTACGGGAGGACAACTGGCGTGAGGCGATCGCCGAGGAACCGGCCTTCGCCATCGCGGAGAGCCCGGTCTTCGTGGGCCGGGCGCTGGCGGCCCTGGCCGCCGACGAGGACCGGCACCGCTGGAACGGCAGGTCCCTCTCCAGCGGGCAGCTCGCGAAGGTCTACCGCTTCACCGACACCGACGGGAGCGCGCCTGACGCATGGCCGTTCATCGAGGCGCTGACCGCCGAGGGCGCCGGGGAGGTGGACGCGGAGGACTACCGCTGACCCGCTGACCCGCCGACGCGGGCGCCCCGGCGGTGGGCGGTGGGCGTGGGCGGCGGGCCGTTCTCGTCCCCGCCTGTCCCCGCCCGTCCCGAGGCTCCTACGCGTACAGCCCCGCCAGTCCCCGTGCCGCCTCGGTGAAGCGGGCTCGCAGCGCGGCGGGGGCCAGGACCTCCGCCTCCGGGCCCAGGCCGAGCAGCTGGCCGAACGCGACGTCCTCCGCCTCCATCGCGATCCGCGCGGTGATCCTGCCCTCGTCGTCCGGTGCGGGGGCGTTCGCGAGGGCTTCCTCCGCCGCCGCCCTGTCCGTCACGCGGGGGAGCGCGTCCGCGCCCGCGGTGGTGAGGCGCACCGTCACCTCGTAGCGCAGCAGTGACCGCGCGAACTGCGCGGCTTGCTGCTCCCAGAAGGCTCCGAGTTCGAAGGACGGGTCCCTGCGGAAACGTTCCTCCAGGATGTCCCCCGAGACGAAGCGGTCGACGCGGTACACCCTGAGGTCCTCGTCGGCGTCCCGCCGGCCCGCGCACACGTACCAGACCCCCGCCTTCAGTACGAGCCCGTACGGCGCCAGCTCGCGCCGCGTCTCGCGGGGTTCCTCGGCCTCGTCCCGGCGGCGGTACACGGCCGACACCAGCCGGTCACCCCAGACCGCCTCTGCCAGCACCGGCAGCAGCTCGGGCGTCCGCGGCTCCCGGTACCAGCCGGGGGCGTCCAGATGGAAGCGCCGCGCCACCGAGTCCGGGGCATCCCGCAGCGACGGCATCAGCGCCGCCGAGACCTTCAGCCGCGCCGCACTCGCCGCGTCGGCGAGCCCCATCTCCCGCAGGGCGCCCGGCAGGCCGGAGAGGAACAGCGCCTCCGCCTCGCTCCTGGCGAGGCCGGTGAGGCCCGTACGGTACCCGCCGACGAGCCGGTACCCGCCGCTCCTGCCCCGGTCCGCGTAGACCGGCACTCCGGCCTCGGACAGTGCCTGGGCGTCGCGGGTGACGGTCCGCTCCGACACGTCGAGCTCCTTGGCCAGTTGGGCCGCGGTCATCAAGGGTCTGGACTGGAGCAGAAGCACCATCTTGATCAGGCGGGCAGCGCGCATCCCACCATCATGCAGCGCGACAGGGCCTCCACGTGGAGGAATCCCCGTCGAGGAACTGTGCACAGTCCGTGCACGGCTCCTCGCCGGGGATTGCCTTGACCGTTCCCGCTCCGTCTCGGCCGCCGCCCCGCCTCAGTACCCGGGGCGACGGTCCTCGCACCCGTCAGAGGCCGTAGCGCTCCCGCGCCTCGGCCACCCGCTGGGGCTTGACCTCGCCGCGCCGCGCGAGCTGCGCGAGCGCCGCCACCACGACCGACTGCGGGTCGACACCGAAGTGCCTGCGGGCCGCGTCACGCGTGTCGGAGAGGCCGAAGCCGTCCGTGCCGAGCGACGACCAGTCCTGCTCGACCCACTGGCTGATCTGGTCCGGCACCTGCCGCATCCAGTCGCTGACCGCAAGCACCGGGCCCTGCGCACCGGCCAGGGCGCGCTTCACGTACGGCACGCGCTCCTCGCCGCGCAGCAGCGCCGCGTCGGCCTCCAGCGCGTCCCGGCGCAGCTCCGTCCAGGACGGCGCCGACCAGACGTCGGCCGAGACGCCCCACTCGTCGGCGAGCATCTTCTGCGCGTCGAGCGCCCAGTGGATCGCCGTGCCGGACGCCAGCAGCTGGATCTTCGGGGCCTCGGGCGCCGTCAGGTCCGCCGTGCGGAAGCGGTACAGGCCCTTGAGGATCGACTCCTCGTCGACGCCCGCCGGAATCGCCGGCTGCACCTTCGGCTCGTTGTAGACCGTCATGTAGTAGAAGACGTCCTCGGCCTGCGGGCCGTACATGCGCCGCAGACCCTCCTTCACGATGACCGCGACCTCGTACGCGAACGCCGGGTCGTACGACAGCGCCGCCGGGTTGGTGGAGGCGATCAGGTGCGAGTGGCCGTCCGCGTGCTGGAGGCCCTCACCCGTCATCGTGGTCTTGCCGGCGGTCGCGCCGATGACGAAGCCGCGGCCCAGCTGGTCCGCGAGCGCCCAGAACTGGTCGCCCGTGCGCTGCCAGCCGAACATCGAGTAGAAGATGTAGAACGGGATCATCGGCTCGCCGTGCGTCGCGTACGACGTGGCGGCGGCGGTGAAGTCCGCGAGCGAACCGGCCTCGGTGATGCCCTCGTTGAGGATCTGGCCGTTCTTCGCCTCCTTGTAGTACAGGAGCTGGTCGCGGTCGACCGGGTCGTACGTCTGGCCCTTCGGCGAGTACAGGCCCGCCGAGGGGAACAGCGACTCCATGCCGAAGGTGCGGGCCTCGTCGGGTACGACGGGGACCCAGCGCTTGCCGGTCTCCTTCTCCCGCATCAGGTCCTTGATCAGGCGGACGAACGCCATCGTGGTGGCGATCTCCTGCGTGCCGGAGCCCTTCTTCAGGGCGTCGAACGGCTTCTCGGCCGGCGCCGGCAGCGGCTTCGCGACGACCTTGCGGGCCGGGGCGAGACCGCCGAGCGCGGCGCGGCGCTCGCGCAGGTACTGGACCTCGGGCGAGTTCTCGCCGGGGTGCCAGTACGGCACGAGGTCGCCGGTCAGCGCGCTGTCCGGGATGGGCAGCTCCAGCAGGTCCCGCATGGTGCGGAACTCGGCGCCCGTGAGCTTCTTCATCTGGTGGTTGGCGTTGCGCGACTCGAAACCGGCGCCCAGCGTGTGGCCCTTGATCGTCTGGGCCAGGATCACCGTGGGGCCGCCCTTGTGGTCCAGGGCGGCCTTGTACGCGGCGTACACCTTGCGGGGCTCGTGGCCGCCGCGCGAGTTCTGGAACAGCTCCAGCAGCTTGGCGTCGCTCAGGCCCTGCGCGATGCGGCGCAGCGACTCGTCGGCGAAGAAGTGCTCGCGGATGTAGGCGGCGTCGCGGGTCGCGTACGTCTGGAACTGCGCGTCCGGGGTCTCGCCGAGGCGCCGCACGAGCGAACCGTCGACGTCCTGCGCGAGGACGGAGTCCCACGCCTGGCCCCAGAGGGTCTTGATCACGTTCCAGCCGGCGCCGCGGAACTGGGACTCCAGCTCGCGCACGATCTTGAAGTTCGGACGGACCGGGCCGTCGAGGCGCTGCAGGTTGCAGTTGATGACGAACGTGAGGTTGTCCAGGCCCTCACGGGCGGCGAGCGCCAGGGACGCCGTCGACTCCGGCTCGTCCATCTCGCCGTCGCCGAGGAAGGCCCAGACGTGCGAGGCCGAGGTGTCCTTGATGCCGCGGTGCTCCAGGTAGCGGTTGAAGCGCGCCTGGTAGATCGAGGAGATCGGGCCGAGGCCCATGGACACGGTCGGGAACTCCCACAGCCAGGGCAGCCGGCGCGGGTGCGGGTACGAGGGCAGGCCGTCGCCGGCCGCCTCCTGGCGGAAGCGGTCGAGCTGGTCGGCGGTCAGCCGGCCGTCGAGGAAGGCGCGGGCGTAGATGCCGGGGGAGGCGTGGCCCTGCAGGTAGAGCTGGTCGCCGCTGCCGTCCCCGTCCTTGCCGCGGAAGAAGTGCTCGAAGCCGGTCTCGTACAGCCACGCCACCGAGGCGTAGGTGGCGATGTGCCCGCCGAGCCCGAGTTTGGAGCCGCGCGTGACCATGGCCGCCGCGTTCCAGCGGTTCCAGGCGGTGATCCTGGACTCCATCGCCTCGTCACCGGGGAACTCCGGCTCGGCGGCGGTGGGGATGGTGTTGACGTAGTCGCTCTCCAGGAGCTTCGGCAACGACACGCCGGACGCGCCGGCGTGTTCGAGGGTCCTGCGCAGCAGGTACGCGGCGCGGTGGGGGCCCGCATGCTCGGTGACGGCGTCGATGGAGGCCGCCCATTCGGCGGTTTCCTCGGCGTCACGGTCCGGGAGCTGGTCGAGCTCGCTCGGAAGCTTGCCTACGGGGTCGGGCATGGTCGCCGCCTTCCAAACACAGCAAACACAGAGGGGTGGTTCTGGGCCTTGTCTGGCAGGACAGGGCGGTGGGCTGTTGTGCAGTCCACGGTTGACTGTAAGTCTCTGATCGATGATCGATCAAAGGGAAGACGGGATAAAGTTGCATGATCTGATGGAATTGGCATTCCGTGCCAGATCAAATGGCACGCAGTGACGGGGTGCGGAAGCCGTTTTCGCAGATCAACCGGGCATTTCGGGATGTCGGCCCGTGGGTGAGTGTCACCGTCCGTCTGACCTCTCCCCAAGATTATCGGGGAAGTGCCGGGGACGGTTCCACGTCGGCCGGCAGGCGCCGGGGGTGGCTCCTGCGGTACTGATCCTCTGGTGCTGCTCCCGTGCCCGTCGGTTCGGCCGCAGCGCGGCCGGACGGAGCCGCCGCACGGAGCCGCCACACGACTGCCACGCGGAGCTGCGAGGCGGAGCTGCCACGCGGACCGGTCCACGCGGGACGGGCCTCCCCCTGCCGGGCCGCCACCACGCGCTCACCCCCGGCGCGTGGACCCGTCCGGCCGCGGCGCGCAGCCGAGTACATGCACCTTGACCAGCGGCCCGATTCCCGGGTCGCGGCGCTTGAACGCCTCGACCAGCTCCTGGTGCTCCTCCGCGTACGACTGCTGCACCGTGCCCAGCCAGCGGATCGACAGCGCGGTGAACACCTCGATGCCCAGCCCCTCCCAGGTGTGCAGCAGCACGCTGTTGCCCGCGGCCCGCACCAGCTCCCGGTGGAAGCCCACGGTGTGCAGCACCTGGCCGGTGCCGTCGCCGGCCAGGTCGGCCTCGTAGAGACCCGCCACGTGCGGCTCCAGGGCCGAACAGTCGGCGGCGAGCCGCTCCGCCGCCAGCTCCGCGGCGATCTGCTCCAGGCCCGCCCTGACCGGGTAGCTCTCCTCCAGGTCGGCCGCGGAGAGGTTGCGCACCCGCACGCCCTTGTTGGGGGCGGACTCGATCAGCCGCAGGCTCTCCAGCTCGCGCAGCGCCTCACGCACGGGCGTCTGGCTGACCTGGAGTTCCGTCGCGATGCGCCGCTCGACGATCCGCTCGCCCGGCTGCCAGCGGCCGCTGACGATCCCCTCCACGATGTGCTCGCGGATCTGCTCGCGCAGCGAGTGGACGACGGGCGGGGTCATGGACAGCTCCTCCTGGCGAGCGGGCCACCGATGCGTGCCTGATTCGGGAGCCGGCGCTTCTTGACGATGGCGACGACGATACGGCGACGCCCCCGTCAGGACGGAGAGTCCCGACAGGGGCGTCGTTGCCGCACTGCTGACTACCTTGAGCGGACGAGGGTGACGAGCGGGCTCACAGGCCCAGGTCGACCTCGAACTCGCCGGCCTCCAGGATCGCCTTGACGGACGTCAGGTAACGGGCCGCGTCGGCGCCGTCCACCAGACGGTGGTCGTAGGAGAGCACCACGTACGTCATGTCGCGGATCGCGATGGTCTCGCCGAGCTCCGGGTGGTTGATGACCACGGGGCGCTTGACGGTCGCACCGATGCCGAGGATCGCGACCTGGTTCGGCGGGACGATGATCGTGTCGAACAGCGCACCGCGCGAACCGGTGTTGGAGATGGTGAAGGTCGCACCGGCCAGGTCGTCCGGGGTGATCTTCGACGCGCGCACGGCGTTCGCCAGCTCCGCGGTCTTCTTGGAGATGCCGGCGATGTTGAGGTCGCCCGCCCCCTTGATGACCGGGGTCATCAGACCCTTCTCGGAGTCCACCGCGATACCGATGTTCTCGGTGTCGAAGTACGTGACCGTGCCCTCGTCCTCGTTGATCCGGGCGTTGACGACCGGGTGGGCCTTCAGCGCCTGGGCCGCCGCCTTGACGAAGAACGGCATCGGGGACAGCTTCACGCCCTCGCGGGCCGCGAAGGCGTCCTTCGCCTGCGCGCGCAGCCGCATCAGCCGGGTGATGTCCACCTCGACCACGGAGGTCAGCTGGGCCTGGCCGTGCAGCGCCTTCATCATGTTGTCGCCGATGACCTTGCGCATGCGGGTCATCTTGACCGTCTGCCCGCGCAGCGGGGACGCCTCCAGCTTCGGCCCCTGTGCGGCGGCCGGAGCGGCGGGGGCGGCCGACGGCGCCGGGGTCGCGGCGGCCTTGGCGGCCTCCGCGGCGGCGACGACGTCCTGCTTGCGGATACGGCCGCCGACGCCGGAGCCCTTGACCGTCGAGAGGTCCACGCCGTTCTCCGAGGCGAGCTTGCGGACCAGCGGCGTCACGTACGCGCCGTCGTCCGAGGCGTCCGCCGGAGCCGCGGGTGCCGCGCTGCGGGCGGGAGCCGGCGCGGCCTGCTGCGGCGCGGGGGCCGGGGCGGCCGGAGCCGGGGCGGGCGCCGCGGGCGCCTGCTGCTGCGGGGCCGGGGCGGCCGGAGCCGGAGCCGGAGCCGGGGCGGCCGGAGCCGCCGGGGCCTGCGGAGCCGGAGCCGCCGGGGCCTGCGGAGCCGGTGCGGCCGGGGCCTGCTGCTGCGCCGGGGCCTGCGGAGCCGGAGCCGCCGGGGCCTGCGGGGCGGCACCCGGCGCGCCGATGACGGCGAGCTTCGCGCCGACCTCGGCCGTCTCGTCCTCGGCGACCACGATCTCCAGCAGGACACCGGCGGTCGGGGCGGGGATCTCGGTGTCGACCTTGTCGGTGGAGACCTCCAGCAGCGGCTCGTCCTCCTCGACCGACTCGCCGACCTCCTTCAGCCAGCGGGTCACGGTGCCCTCGGTGACGCTCTCACCCAGCGCGGGCAGGACGACGTCGGTGCCCTGGGCGCCGCTGCCGCCGGCCGCGGCCTGCGCGGTCGGTGCCGGGGCGGGGGCCTCGGTCTCGGCGGAGGGCTGCGCCGGCTGGGCGGCGGGCGCGGGCTGGGCGGCGGGCGCGGGCTGCGCCGGCTCGGCGGCAGGCGCCTGCTGCTGCTCGGCGGCCGGGGCGGGGGCGCCCGTGCCGTCGTCGATGAGGGCCAGCTCGGCACCCACCTCGACGGTCTCGTCCTCGGCGACCTTGATCGCCGACAGCACGCCCGCCACCGGGGCGGGGATCTCGGTGTCGACCTTGTCGGTGGAGACCTCGAGCAGCGGCTCGTCGGCCTCCACCCGCTCGCCCTCGGCCTTGAGCCAGCGAGTGACTGTGCCCTCGGTGACGCTCTCGCCGAGCGCCGGCAGGGTTACGGAAACCGCCATGGTTTCTCTTGCTCCTATCGGATGTGCGGTAGTGGTCTCGTCGCGCGCTCTGACTGTGCGCTGCGGCCTCGCGGCCCGCTCAGCGCGTCAGTCGTGGGAGTGGAGGGGCTTGCCCGCCAGTGCGAGGTGGGCCTCGCCGAGCGCTTCACTCTGGGTCGGGTGGGCGTGGATGAGCTGCGCGACCTCGGTCGGCAGCGCCTCCCAGTTGTAGATCAGCTGGGCTTCGCCGACCTGCTCGCCCATACGGTCACCGACCATGTGGACGCCGACCACCGCACCGTCCTTGACCTGGACGAGCTTGACCTCGCCCGCGGTCTTGAGGATCTTGCTCCGGCCGTTGCCCGCCAGACTGTAGTTGAGCGCGACGACCTTGTCCGCACCGTAGATCTCCTTGGCCTTGGCCTCGGTGATGCCGACGGAGGCGACCTCGGGGTGGCAGTACGTCACGCGCGGCACGCCGTCGTAGTCGATCGGGACGGTCTTGAGACCGGCCAGCCGCTCCGCGACGAGGATGCCCTCGGCGAAGCCGACGTGCGCGAGCTGGAGGGTGGGGACGAGGTCGCCGACCGCCGAGATCGTCTCGATGTTCGTGCGCATGTACTCGTCGGCCAGGACGTAGCCGCGGTCCATGGCCACACCCTGCTCCTCGTAGCCGAGGCCCTGCGAGACCGGGCCGCGGCCGATGGCGACCAGCAGCACCTCGCCCTCGAAGGTCTTGCCGTCGGCCAGCGTCACGCGGACGCCGTCCTCGGTGTACTCGGCCTTCTGGAAGAAGGTGCCCAGGTTGAACTTGATACCGCGCTTGCGGAAGGCGCGCTCCAGGAGCTTGGAGCTGTTCTCGTCCTCGACCGGGACGAGGTGCTTGAGGCCCTCGACGATGGTCACCTCGGTGCCGAAGGACTTCCACGCGGAGGCGAACTCGACGCCGATGACGCCGCCGCCCAGGATGATCGCGGACTTCGGCACACGGTCCAGCGTCAGGGCGTGGTCCGAGGAGATGATGCGGTTGCCGTCGATCTCCAGGCCGGGGAGGGACTTCGGCACGGAACCGGTCGCCAGCAGGACATGGCGGCCCTCGACGCGGCGGCCGCCCACATCGACGGAGGTGCGGGAGGACAGGCGGCCCTCACCCTCGATGTAGGTCACCTTGCGGGAGGCGATGAGTCCCTGGAGGCCCTTGTACAGGCCGCCGACGACATCGTCCTTGTAGGCGTGCACGGCCGCGATGTCGATGCCCTCGAAGGTGGCCTTGACACCGAACTGCTCGGACTCGCGCGCCTGGTCGGCGATCTCGCCCGCGTGCAGCAGGGCCTTCGTGGGGATGCAGCCGCGGTGCAGGCAGGTGCCGCCGACCTTGCCCTTCTCGATCAGGGCGACGTCCAGGCCCAGCTGGGCCCCGCGCAGGGCCGCGGCGTAACCACCGCTACCACCGCCGAGGATCACTAGGTCGAAAACGGTGCTGGCGTCGTTCGCCACGTCACGTTCCTCCATGCATGTGCGCCGTACGCCGGGCGGGTCTCGGCTCGTCCGGACGGCTGGTGTTCGGCCGCTTCTCTTCGGCCCTGTGGTGGGGGCCCTGTCCTGCCGAGAACCCATCTTTGCACTTGTCGGCGGTCGGTGGGACGCGGGGCCGCGCTGCGGAGCGACGGGTGAGCGGACTCACGTCGTCGTGTCCGCGTACGGGCGGACGGATCGGGCGGCGCCCCACCCCGGTTTCGGCGAGGGCGAAATCCGGCGTTGCGCCGGTCACACGGGTGGCGGCGGGGAGCGGGGCACGGTTGGCGGCCCGGGTGGGGAGCGGAGGGCGCGGCCGACCCGGGGCGCCGGCCCGTTCCCGCCCGCGCGCCGACGGTCCGAAGCGGGGGATGGGCTCGTGCGGGCAGGGGGCCGGAGGCCGTCGCGGCCGAAGCGGCACGCGCGGGAAGGCCGGCTGCATGCGCGGGCGGGCTGCCCCGGATGCCGCGGTGCCCGGGGCGGAGGCCCCGGTGCGGCGGGCGCGCTACCCCGCCGGTGCGATCCCGCACACGGCGGCTGCGGGTTCGCACCGCACCGCCCGGGACGCCGGCCGGGCCCGTACCGGATCGTCCTCCGCGCGCGGGGCACGTGATCCGGTACGGGCCCGGTGGCCGGACCTCACGGTCCGGGCGGACTCGCGCGACGCGAGGGTCAGCCGAGGTCGCCGGCCGCCGTGTGCTCGGCCAGCGCGACGAGGGTGCGGATCGCGGAGCCGGTGCCGCCCTTCGGGGTGTAGCCGAACGGCGCGCCCTCGTTGAACGCGGGCCCGGCGATGTCCAGGTGCGCCCACGTGGTGTTCTCCGGCACGAACTCGCGCAGGAAGATGCCGGCGACCAGGCCGCCGCCCATCCGCTCGCCCATGTTGGCGAGGTCGGCGATCGGCGAGTCCAGGCCCTTGCGCAGGTCGGCCGGGAGCGGCATCGGCCAGGCGGCCTCTCCCACCTCGCCCGCGAGCTCGTGCAGCGCGGTGCGGAAGGCGTCGTCGTTCGCCATGATGCCGAATGTGCGGAGACCGAGAGCCAGCATCATCGCGCCGGTCAGCGTGGCCACATCGACGATCGCGTCCGGGTTCTCCTCGGCGGCGCGGGTGATCGCGTCCGCGAGCACCAGGCGGCCCTCGGCGTCGGTGTTGAGCACCTCGACGGTCTTGCCGCTGTACATCCGCAGCACGTCGCCGGGGCGCGTGGCCGAGCCGGACGGCATGTTCTCCGCCAGCGCGAGCCAGCCGGTCACGTTGACCTTCAGGCCGAGCCTGGCCGCGGTCACCACGGAGGCGAGGACGGCGGCGGCGCCGCTCATGTCGAGCTTCATCGTCTCGTTGTGGCCGGCCGGCTTCAGCGAGATGCCGCCCGAGTCGTACGTGATGCCCTTGCCGACGAAGGCGAGGCTCTGCTTCGCGCCGCGGGCCGTGTAGGCCAGGCGGACCAGGCGCGGAGGGTTGGCGGAACCCTGGCCGACGCCGATCAGGCCGCCGTAGCCGCCCTTGGCGAGGGCCTTCTCGTCCAGGACCTCCACCTTGATGCCGTGCTCCTTGCCGGCGGCGGTGGCGATGGCGGCGAAAGCCTCGGGCGTCAGGTCGTTCGACGGAGTGTTGATCAGGTCGCGGGCGCGGTTGATCTCCTCCGTCAGCGTGATCGCGCGGTCGGCGGCCGCCTTGTGGGCCTTGTCGCGCGGCTTCGCGCCCAGCAGCACGACCTCGCCGACCGGCGGCTTCGAAGCCGAGTCCTTCGCGGCGGACTTCTCGCCGGACTTCGCGGTCTTCTTCTTCTCGCCGCCGCGGTACACCGTGAAGGCGTACGAACCGAGCAGGAGGCCCTCGCCGATCGCCGCGACGTCCTCGGCCGTCTCGACGGGCAGGGCGATGCCGGCCTTCTTGGCGCCGGTCAGGGAGCGCGCGGCCACGCCGGCGGCGCGGCGCAGCGACTCCGCGCCGAACGCCTCGTCCTTCTCCGGCAGCGGGCCGAGCCCGACGGCGAGCACGACGGGGGACTTGAAGCCCGCCGGGGCGGGCACCTTGGTCACCTCACCCTCGGCGCCGGTGGCTCCGAGGGTCTCCAGCACGGTGGCGAGTTTGCCGTCGAAGCCCTTGTCCACGGCCTCGGCACCCGCGGCCACGACGGGTCCTGCGGCGCCCTTCGCGACACCGACGACGATGACGTCGGCGCGCAGCGTGGCGGCGCCCGACGTGGTGAGAGTGAGAGCAGTCACGGTGGTGAAATCTCGCTTCCGGTTAAGTTTCTTGACGGTCGGTGGATGGGCCGACCTGCCCGGCGCATCGTAAAACCGGCCCTGCCTGCGCCGGAAAGAGCCTACGCGCGCCGCTGACGTGAGGCGTCTCGCACCCTGGACAGGGGGAGCGGGGGCGCCGCGGGGTGCCGCAGAGGGCCCGTTACGAGGGGCCGGCGGCCAGCACCACCAGCGCGACGGTGGCCGCCGTCTCGCACAGCGCGCCGAGCACGTCGCCGGTGATGCCGCCGAACCGGCGCACACAGTGCCGAAGGAGCAACTCGGCGGCGACCGCGGCGAACAGGACGGCCAGGCCGTCCCGTACCGCGTCCCACGCCGAGAAGGCGGATCCCGCCGCCGCCGCGGCGAGGACCACGGCCGACAGCGCGAGCACCGCCGCGCGGGCAGGCACTGTCCCGGCGACGGCTGCGCCGAGGCCGCCCGGCCGGGCGGCCGGCACGCCCGCACGGCAGCCGAGAGCGAACACCGCGCGCGCGGAGACGGCGGCGAGGGCCAGGGCGACGGCGGCGCGGGCCGGGCCGTGGTCGTAGATCCGGGCCACGGCGGCGGTCTGGGCGAGCAGGACGAGGACGAGCGTGACGACCCCGAACGGTCCGATGTCCGACTGCTTCATGACCCGCAGCGCGTCCTCGGCGGGCCGGCCGCTGCCCAGGCCGTCCGCCGTGTCGGCGAGGCCGTCGAGGTGCAGTCCCCGGGTCAGGGCGGCGGGGACGGCGACCGCCCCGGCGGCGGCGAGCAGCGCACCGGTGCCCAGCAGCCACAGCACGGTGGCCACGGCGGCTGAGGCGGCGCCCACGACGAGCCCCGCGAGTGGCGCGGCGAGCATCCCGAGACGGGCGGCCGGCCGGTCCCAGCGCGTCACGCGGACCGGCAGCACCGTGAGGGTGCCGACGGCGAAGCGAAGACCGTCGCCGAGTGCGGCGCGGTCGGGGGAGTCGGACGCGGTAGGGGAGTCGGCCACCGCCGCACCCTAGCCGGGGCACCCGTCGGACGGACGGGATAAGTTACGCATACGGTTCGTATCGTCCGGTGAAACGAGGGGTGGCATGGGTCACTGGTTCCATCAGAACGTGGTGGAGCCGGGCAAGCTGCCCGCGCTGCTCGCGCTCTTCTCGTTCGTCGTGTGCTTCCTGCTGACGCGGACCGTGACCCGGCTGATCAGGGCGGGCAAGGGCCCCTTCCGCAACGTGGCGCCGGGCGGCATGCACATCCACCACGTCGTACCGGGTGTGGTGCTCACGGTGGTGGGCGGTTTCGGGGCCGTCGGCACCGGCACCCATGGCGCGGCGGCCTCGGTCTTCGCGGTGATCTTCGGCGTCGGCGCGGGCCTCGTCCTCGACGAGTTCGCGCTGATCCTGCACCTGGACGACGTGTACTGGACCGAGCAGGGCCGGCAGAGCGTCGAGGTGGTGGTGATGGCGGCGGCCCTCGCGGGCCTCGCCCTCGGGGGGTTCGCGCCGCTCGGCGTGGACTCGCTCACCGCGGACCAGCAGCAGGACCGGGCCACGGCCATCGTGACGATCGTCGTCAACTGCCTCTTCGCGGTGGTCACGTTCGCCAAAGGCAAGCCGAGGCTCGGACTCATCGGCGTGCTCGTGCCGTTCGTCGCGCTGATCGGGGCCGTACGCCTGGCCCGCCCCGGCTCGCCCTGGGCGAAGCGCCTCTACCGCGGCCGCCCCAGGGCGAGGGCCCGCGCCACGCTGCGCGCGTACCACCACGACGCCCGCTGGACGGGTCCGAGGAAGACGTTCCAGAACTGGCTGGGCGGCACGCCGGACGCCCCGGCCCCGCCGGGGCTGCCGCGCTGACCGGGCTCCGGCCTGATGCCGTGGCCGATCCCCGCCGCCTGCTCCATCCACCTGATGTACCGACAGCACCGGCGGCCGACGCCGCGCGCCTGCTCCGCTCCCCGCCGAGCGGCGCCGCGGCGCCGCCGCTCACCGCAGGACGAAGCACCCGCGCCGCTCCAGCGCCGCGACGGTCCCCTCCGCGTCGCGCAGGTCGTTCCACCGCAGGTCGAGGCGGTCCAGGGCGGGCATCTCCGCGACCCACCCGGGCAGCGAGGTGAGCCGGTTGGACCGGAGGTCGAGCGACCGCAGCGACGGCAGGGCGGCCAGCGCCCGGGGCACGTCCGCCAGCCGGTTCTCCCGCAGGTCGAGCAGGCGCAGCCCGCGCAGGTCCGCGAGGCTGCCGGGCAGCGCCGCCAGGGCGTTGCCGCGCAGCCACAGCTCCCGCAGTTCCACGAGGCGCCCGAGCCCCGGTGGCAGGCCGGTCAGCCGGCAGTGCTGGGCCCGCAGTTCGAGGAGAGCGGCCATGTCGCCGACGCTGTCGGGGAGTTCGGTGAGCGGGTTCTCCCCGGCGTTGAGGTACCGCAGCCGGGAGAGCCGGCCGATCGCGGGCGGCAGCCGGGACAGCTCGTTGTCGTGCACGTACAGGCACCGCGTCAGGTCGGCGAGCGCGCCGATCTCCCCGGGCAGCGTCCGCAGCCTGTTGTGTCCGAGGTCCAGGGTGTGCAGGCGGCGCAGCCGGGCGACCCGCGGATCGAGGCGGGTCAGCCCGTTGCCGGCGAGGACCAGCATCTCCAGCTCGTCGCGCTCCCAGACGGCGTCGGACACCTCGCCGAGTCCCTGCCGCCACAGATTCAGCACGCTCACGCGGCCACGGTACGGGCCCGGGCGCGGTACGGGTACGGCCCCGGGCGGCGGCCCGGTCGCCGGCGCGGGAACCGGGGCCCGGCCCGCGCCCGCGTGTCCGGCCGGAGAGCGCGAGGGCGCGAGCTCCCCGAGAGCTTCCCGTCGGCCCGGCCCGGCCGTTCGGAGCGTGCGGCCGGCCGTCCTCCGGGACCGTGCGTTCGGACGTTGCGTCGGACCGTCCGTCCGGCGCGGGTGCCGGCCCGCACTCCGGCCCCGGCGGAGCGTCAGGTCGCGTCGAGGAGGTCCTGGCGCGTGTCCGTGTCCCCGGCGGATTCCGGGAGTTCGGCTGCCAGGGCCGCGGCGGCCTGCACCAGCGGCAGGGCCAGCAGTGCGCCCGTCCCCTCGCCGACCGTGACGCCCTGGTCGAGCAGCGGTGTCATGGCCATCCGGTCGAGGGCCTTGGCCTGGGCGGGTTCGCCCGTCAGGTGCCCCGCGAGCCACCAGTCGGGGGCGCGGAACGCGGCGCGCTGACCCACGAGCGCGCAGGCCGCGGAGACCACACCGTCCAGGATCACCGGCATCCGCCGTACCGCGCTCTGCAGCAGGAAGCCGGTCGCCGCGGCCAGGTCCGCGCCGCCCACCGCGGCGAGGAGCTGGAGCTGGTCGCCGAGCACGGGCCGGGCCCGGCGCAGCGCGTCGCGCACCGCCGCGCACTTGCGCATCCAGGCCAGGTCGTCGATCTTCACGCCGCCGCGCCCCGTCACCACGGACGCGTCCGTGCCGCACAGCGCAGCGATCAGCGTCGCGGCGGCGGTCGTGCCGCCGACGCTCAAGTCGCCGAGCACCACCAGGTCCGTGCCGGAGTCGGCCTCCTCGTCCGCGATCCGCATCCCGAGCCGTACGGCCTGCTCGGCCTCCTCGGCGCTCAGCGCGTCCTCGACGTCGATCCGGCCGCTGCCGCGCCGCACCCGGTGGCGGACGACCTCCTCCGGCAGCAGCGCCGGGTCGCAGTCCAGGCCCGCGTCCACGATCCGCACGCCGACGCCCGCACGGCGCGCCAGCACGGCTCCCGGACTCGCGCCGTCCAGGGCCGCGCGCACGAGGGTGTGCGCGGTGGAGGCGGGCCGCCCCGAGACGCCGAGCCCGGCCACCCCGTGGTCGCCCGCGAACAGCACCACGCGGGGCTGCGCGACGGCCTTGACGGGCACGGACCGCTGCGCGGCCGAGAGCCAGTCGCCCAGCTCGTCCAGGCGCCCGAGCGACCCGGGCGGCACGGACTGCCGCTCCCTGCGTTCCTCGGCGTCCCGTCGCATACCGCTGTCGGGGCGCTCGATCAGATCGGAGAAGTCGTCGAGATTCAGGGCGCTCATGTGCCCGAACAGTACCCGGCCCAGGTCGGCCGGGGGCCCCGCAGGTCCCCGTGGATCCCGTGGGGGCGGCGCGGCGCGGGATCAGCCGCGCAGCGGGAGCGCCTGGCCCGCCACCACCAGCAGCAGGTGCTCGCACTCCGCCGCGAACGTCGCGTTGAGGCGGCCCAGTTCGTCCCGGTAGCGCCGAACCGACGCCACCGCGGGTACGACGGACGAGCCCACCTCGTTCGTCACCGCCACCACCGTCCGCCGGGTGGCGCGCACCGCCTCGACGAGTTCCGCGGTGCGCGCGTGCAGCGCCTTCTCGCCGCCGCCCGCCCAGGCCGCGTCGTCCCACGCGCCGATCCGGTCCATCGCGTCCGTCAGCCACAGCGACAGGCAGTCGATCAGCAGCGGCGGCCCGTCCCGCGCGAGCAGCGGGACGAGATCGCAGGTCTCCTCCGTACGCCAGGACGCCGGACGCCTGTCGCGGTGCGCCCGCACCCGCTCGCCCCACTCCTGGTCGTCGCCGCGCGACCCGCCGGTCGCCACGTACACGACACCGGGGAAGGCGGCGAGGCGCCGCTCCGCCTCCAGCGACTTGCCCGAGCGGGCCCCGCCGGTCACCAGGGTGCGCCGGGGCACCCGCGGCGCCGGGCGGTACGCGCCGACGGTGAGCGTCGTGCCGTCGGGCACCGCCCGCGCGCCCGCCGCCGCGAGCCTGCGCGCGAGCTCAGCCCCCTGGGGCACGTCGTGGTCGAGGTGGACGGCGATCACGTCCGTCGACGGGCCGATCGCGCCCGCGTCCCGCAGCCGCGCCACCGCGTCGGGCCGCCCGGTCACGTCCGCGACGAGAAGGTCGTACGGGACGGGGTGCTCGCGCTCCGCCTCAAGACCCGCGGGCGCGCCGCCCGGTGGCAGGTACAGCAGGCGCTCGCCGTCCGGCGAGGCGACCTCGTACCCCGTGCCGGGAGCGTCCATCGGCACGGCCCGTACCCGGTGCCCGCTCAGCAGGGTCAGCACCCGGCCGTCCGCCACCCGCCCCGCGTTCGGCAGCCCCGGGGGCAGTTCCATCGCGGGGCCGTCGTGCGGGTGGCTGAGCAGGACCTGCCGCACCTGGCCGAGGGTGTGGCCCGCCCGGGCCGCGGCGAGTGCGGCGCCCGGGGTCAGGTCGAGCAGCAGCACCCCGTCCACCAGCAGCGCCGTCGCGGCCCGGGCGTCGTCGCCGAGGGCGGCCGCGCAGACGGCGCAGGGACATTCGGGGCGCGGCAGCCCTTCGGGGGCTCCGGTGCCGAGCAGTGTCAGTTCCACATCCACGATCCTCCATCGACACCGCGTACGGTGCGCGCCCGGCTACGCTGCGGGCAGCAACTGTGATCAGCGGCAGTTATCAGCAACAGTGACCAGTGATCAGGGTAGAAAGCAGCCCGGGAGCACCTGGAGGCGCACATGGCGTGGACGTGGCGGTTCGAGAAGGCCGACGGGACGGAGGTCACGCCCGCCGTGCGGGCCGAGGAGTTTCCCACCCAGGGCGACGCCGAGTCGTGGATCGGCGAGGAGTGGAAGGAACTGCTGGAGGGCGGCGCCGACCAGGCCTCGCTCTTCGAGGACGACACGAAGGTGTACGGCCCGATGAGCCTGCACGCCGAGCAGGCCACGCCCGAGGGGGAGCCGGCCGAGCCGGCGGACGCCGCCGAGGACGCGGAGGGCGCGCAGGACGCGGAGCGGGACTGACCGCGCCGCGACGCGTCGGGTGAGGGGCGCCGCACGGATCGGGTCCGTGCGGCGCCCCTCACGTACATCCCCGGACAGGGTCCCCCGCGTCGATACCCCGGGTCTCTTTCGGACGGCGTGCGCCGGCCGGGGCGGCGGCGCGGCCCGCCGCCCGTGCTCCGCTCTCCCCGGCGCGGCCCGGGTGCGGTTGCTCTGCCGGCCCCGTCACGTCTCGCTGAGCTTGACCTTCGCCGTCTTCGACGCTCCGCCGCGCAGGTAGGTCACCGTGACCTGCTGGCCCGGCTTGTCGCCCGCGATCGCCTCGGACAGGGAGGCGATGTCGGTGATCCGTTCGCTGCCGAGCTTGACGATGATGTCCCCGGCCTTGAGGCCCGCGGCCCTCGCCCCGCCGCTCTTGGTCGTGCTCACGACCGCGACGCCGGTCGGCTCCAGGTCGGCGCCGAGCACCGTACGGCCCGTGATGCCGAGCGCGGCCCGCCCCGAGTGGGTGACCTTGCCGGTCTTGATGATCTGGTCGGCGACCGTCTTCACGGTCGAGACGGGGATGGCGAACCCGATGCCGGGCGCCGCGCTGCCGCCGCTGCCGATGTCGGGATCGGTCGCGGCGAGCGTCGGGATGCCGATGACCTCGCTGTTCAGGTCGACGAGCGCGCCGCCGCTGTTGCCGGGGTTGATCGCGGCGGACGTCTGCACCAGGTTGGCGATGGTCGCGCCGGTGCCGCCGCCCTGGCCGGCGCTCTCGGTGACGGTACGGCCGACGGCGGAGACGATGCCCTGGGTGACGCTGCTGGACAGGCCGAGCGGCGAGCCCATCGCCAGCACGATCTGACCGACGGCGACCTTGGAGGAGGTGCCGAATCTGGCGCCCTTGAGTCCCTTGGGCACGGACTCCAGCTTGATCACCGCGAGGTCCTGCTGCGGGAAGCTGGAGACGAGGCGGGCCGTGAGCGGCTGCTCGCGGGTGGCCACGGTGACCCGGAAGGACTTCTTCGAGCCGACGACGTGGGCGTTCGTGACGATGTGGCCGGCGCTGTCGTAGACGATGCCGGAGCCGAGCGCGTTACCCGCCTCGATCTGGACGACCGAGGGGAGCACGTTCTTGATGGTGTTCTCGTAGTCCGTCTGCAGTTCGTTCGTGACCCGCCGGGGGACCGCGTCCCGCTCGTTGGCGGCCGAGGCCGAGTGGGCGGCGATCGGCGC